>NZ_CP114588.1:1402050-2804101 GCF_027286325.1 Salinivibrio kushneri | reverse complement strand
ACTGAATTCTGTCGCAGGTAAATCATCTTGAAGACGTTCAAGACACTGCAACCAAAGCGATGATGACACGTTTGACTCCACGCAGTTGTACCGAAAGAGAAAGGCCACAATGGTACTCCTGTCGCGCCCAGATCGCCACCCACAAGATCCCGAAATCAGTGAATAAGATCCGAGTTATTCACATTGATCCCACAGATAATGGCGAGATCGCCACAGCAAACCCATGTTTTACTCACAAGATTTGGATCAATGCACTCATGATCCTGTTCTTTCCTTGTGCATAATTTGCTTGTATAGCGCGATGATCGCCTGTATTGGCCAAAAATGCGGTGAATAAGTTATTACTCATAACAAGATGGTATTTCTCGCGAGCCGCTGCCACCCTCTATATTACGCAACTTATCAATATCGATGTGGTTACTACGGAGCTTTTCATGACTAAATGGTTCATCAACGCCCTGCTCAGCGTGAGCATGATTCTCACTGCCCCCGCCTTTGCCTCTGAGACGGTCAAAGTCGGCATGTCTGGCCGCTACTTTCCGTTTACGTTTGTTAAACAAGACCAACTGCAAGGCTTTGAGGTTGATTTGTGGGATGAGATTGGAAAGCGCAACGACTACGATGTCGAGTATGTCACCGCTAACTTCTCAGGGCTGTTTGGTCTGTTACAAACTGGGCGCATCGACACCATTTCAAACCAAATCACGATTACTGAAGAGCGCCAGGCGAAGTACCTATTTACTGACCCGTATGTGGTTGATGGCGCGCAAATCACGGTTCGCAAAGGCAATGATGCCATTAACTCGGTCGCCGATCTGAAGGGCAAGACCGTGGCGGTTAACTTAGGCTCTAACTTTGAACAGCTGTTGCGTGAGCACCCAGCCGCCGATGACATCAACATCAAAACCTATGAAACCGGGATCGAACACGATGTGGCCCTGGGTCGTGCGGACGCCTTTATTATGGATCGCCTCTCCGCGCTACAATTGATCAAAGAGTCGGGTCTGCCCCTACAATTAGCTGGACAGCCTTTTGAAACCATTGCCAATGCATGGCCGTTTGTCGATTCAGAGCGTGGCCAACGCTTACGTGATGAAGTCAATGCTGCGCTAAACGCGATGCGTGAGGATGGCACTTTGGCAGATATCTCAACCAAATGGTTCGGTGGCGACATCACTAAGAAGTAAGTGTTTACTTTCATTTAATAAGCCCGCGTTGGCGGGCTTTTTTGTTTAAAGGTCAATCATGGCGTTTGATTTTGATTACATGGCCTCCTTGTTTCCCCTACTACTGCGTTATTTGGGGATCACCATGGAAATGGCCGTATTGGGCCTTATTTTCGCGCTCGCCTTAGCGGTGGCGATTGCACTGATCCGCGTTTTTCGCATTCCTGTACTTAATGGCTTAGCGCAAATTTTTATCAGCTTCTTCCGCGGCACGCCGTTATTGGTACAGCTGTTTTTGCTTTATTATGGTCTCCCTCAGGTCATCCCTGCCTTAGTGGGGATGGAAGCCTTTACCGCAGCGGTGATCGGGATTAGCCTGCATTTTTCTGCGTACATGGCCGAGTCAATCCGCGCCGCCATCACTGGGGTCGATCGCAGTCAAATGGAGGCGAGCTTAGCGGTGGGAATGACCACCCGCCAAGCGATGCAGCGCATCATCTTGCCACAAGCCGTGCGTATCGCTCTGCCATCGTTGATGAACTACTTCATCGATATGATTAAGGCCACATCACTCGCCTTTACCCTCGGGGTGGCGGAAATCATGGCACAAGCGCAAATGGAAGCATCATCCAGCTTCAAGTTCTTTGAAGCTTATTTAGCGGTGGCACTCATCTATTGGGCGGTGGTCGTAGCATTAACGCGCGTTCAGTATTGGGCAGAGGCACACCTCAATAAGGCGTATCAACGATGATAAAGGTAGAAAAGCTTAAAAAAATCTATCAAGGCGTTGCGGTGCTCGACGGCATCGACCTCACTATCGACCGAGGCGAGATAGTTTGCATTATTGGCCCTAGCGGCACCGGTAAATCGACCTTATTGCGTTGCATTAATTTTCTCGAACGTGCTGAGCAAGGGATCATCGAAATCGGGGAGCAACGCGTTGATAGCGGCAACATGGCCACCCGTAAGCAAGACATTCTGGCACTGCGGCGTCAAACCGGCTTTGTTTTCCAAAACTATGCGTTATTTGCTCACCTCAATGCCCGTGACAACATTGCTGAAGGGCTGCGTACCGTTAAGGGATGGGCAAAAGACAAAGCCCGTGAGCGTGCCCAGCAAATCCTCGATGATATCGGTCTTAGTGACAAGGGCGATCACTACCCTGCTTCGCTCTCTGGCGGCCAGCAGCAGCGAGTCGGGATTGGACGCGCCATGGCGCTAGAGGCTGAGTTACTGCTATTTGATGAGCCCACGTCTGCTCTGGATCCAGAATGGGTTGGCGAAGTGTTGGCGTTGATGAAAAAGCTCGCCACACGCCACCAAACCATGCTGGTGGTCACTCATGAAATGCAGTTTGCCCGCGATGTGGCGGATCGGGTGGTATTTATGAACGACGGCCACATTATTGCCCAAGGGACGCCGGATTGGTTATTTAACCAATGTGACGATCCTCGTTTGCATAAGTTTTTGAATCAAGTCGGGATCGCCCCCTAGTCGGCGATCGCTTGGGGATCGATCCTTGCGATCTGTGCCCAAGTGCTTATAATTCACCGCCCGGAGTGGCGTCAGTTAGTGATTGACTAATCGTTAGTCAATGGCTACAATCCGCCCTCTTTGTTGAGAGGCGTCGGAAATAAGCCTAGTGCTACCCTCCCACGTCGGGTTAACAAACCTAACACTGATCAGTAATAAAGGTAGAAACCATGAAACGCACTTTTCAACCTTCAGTTCTAAAGCGTAAGCGCACTCACGGTTTCCGTGCGCGCATGGCGACTAAGAACGGCCGTAAGGTCATTGCCGCTCGCCGTGCGAAAGGCCGCAAGCAGCTTTCTAAATAATCCGCAGTGATTTGTGAATAAGCTCGCTTATCCTCGGGAGTTACGTCTGCTAACTCCCGAACATTTCAGTGCCGTCTTCCAGCAACCGCATCGCGCAGGTTCGCCGCACTTAACTATACTCGCCAGAAATAACCCACTCGGCCATCCACGTCTCGGTCAAGCTGTACCGAAAAAGCAAATCAAACTTGCTGTTGATCGCAACCGCTTTAAACGTGTGGTCCGCGAAAGCTTTCGTTTACGTCAACATCAACTGCCGGCGAAAGACTTTGTGGTGATCGCGAAAAAAAGTGCTAACAACCTGAGCAATCAAGCGCTGCGAGACGAATTGGACAAGTTATGGCAACGTTTGTCGCGACCGCCGCGCAAAAAGCGCTCATCGCGCTGATTCGGGGGTACCAACTGGTTATTAGTCCATTAATTGGGCCACGATGCCGGTTTACACCAACCTGCTCTCACTACGCCATCATGGCGATTCAATCCCATGGTGTGATAAAAGGGTGTTGGTTGGCAGGCAAACGTCTATTAAAATGCCACCCTTTGAATGATGGCGGTTACGATCCTGTGCCGCCTTGCGACCACCATAACAGAGACAATTAACAATGGATTCCCAACGCAATATCCTGTTGATTGCCCTATTGTTCGTTTCTTTCATGCTTTACATGGAATGGAACAAACCAGACTCCCCGCAACCGCAGGGACAGGGCGTTGAGCAGCAGCAAACCACTCACAGTGACGTGCCAAGCAGCAATGACGGTGATACCACGTCTCTTGATGCACAGCCTGTCTCTGACAAGCTTGTCACCATCAACACTGACGTTTTAACACTGAAAATTGATACGCAAGGCGGTGATGTTGTCCACGCCGAGCTCCCGCAATATGATGCTGAGCTGGATTCTGACAATGCCTTCACGCTGTTGCACAGCAAACCTGACCATACCTTTGTGGCACAAAGCGGCTTAATTGGTGCTGACGGCATCGATACGGCTGAGGGACGCGCACAATACCAGGTGACGCAAAACAACTTCTCGCTCTCAGACGATCAAGACACCTTACGGGTGCCAATGACGGTTGAGAAAGATGGCATTACCTACACCAAAACCTTCGTGTTTGAGCGTGGTAGCTATGCGGTGGATGTTGAACACACTATCAACAACCAAACCGACAACAATGCCAGTGTCACCATGTATACCCAGCTTAAGCAAAACTTGCTGGACGATGGTGGCAGCTTGACCATGCCAACCTATCGCGGTGGGGCTTACTCTACCGACGACAAGCGTTACGAGAAATACAGCTTTGATGATATGCAAAGCAAAAATCTGAACGTGACGTTTAACCAAGGTTGGGCAGCGATGATCCAGCACTACTTTGCCACCGCGTGGATCCCACGGGCGGACAACAATGTGCTGAGCACCCGTACCACCGCCCAATACGGTTATATTCAAACCAAAACCAGCGACACCATTGCCGCCGGTACCAGTAAAACACTGACAGCGACCTTATGGGTCGGGCCTAAACTGCAAGAGCAAATGGCCGCGGTGGCGCCAAGCTTGGATTTGGTGGTCGACTACGGCTGGCTGTGGTTTATCGCTAAGCCGCTGCACTGGCTGCTTTCCACCATCCAAACCTTTGTGGGGAATTGGGGTCTGGCCATTATCATGCTGACCTTCATCGTCCGTGGTGCCATGTATCCGCTGACCAAAGCGCAGTACACCTCAATGGCTAAGATGCGCATGCTGCAGCCTAAGCTGCAAGAGATGAAAGAGCGTATCGGTGACGACCGTCAGCGCATGAGCCAAGAGATGATGGAGCTCTATAAGCGTGAGAAGGTCAACCCACTTGGGGGCTGTTTGCCGCTTATCCTACAAATGCCGATTTTCATTGCCTTGTACTGGGCGTTGATGGAGTCGGTAGAATTGCGCCATGCGCCATTCTTTGGCTGGATTCAAGACTTGTCAGCACAAGACCCATACTATGTGCTGCCACTGTTAATGGGTGCATCCATGTTCTTGATTCAGAAGATGAGCCCGACCACGGTCACCGATCCGATGCAGCAGAAGATCATGACCTTTATGCCTGTGGTCTTTACGTTCTTCTTCCTATTCTTCCCATCCGGTCTGGTTCTATACTGGCTGGTATCGAACGTGGTCACGCTGATCCAACAGACACTGATTTACAAGTCGTTGGAGAAAAAAGGCCTGCATTCACGCTCGTAACTCAGGCCGTGTCACGTAATAATGAAAAGGCGACCCGGCGGTCGCCTTTTTGTCGTTTATGGCCTTCGGGCCTGTTATTGAATTAAAGAGTGTGCATTATGGCTCAAACCGACACTATTGTGGCGCAAGCCACTGCAACAGGCCGCGGTGGCGTAGGAATTGTCCGCGTGTCTGGCCCGCTCGCCCATGAGATTGGTACAAAAATGACGGGACGCGAGTTAGTGCCTCGTCGTGCGGATTATTTGCCTTTTCTCGATCAGGAAGGTCAACCTATCGATCAGGGCATTGCCTTATTCTTTAAAGGCCCTCATTCGTTCACTGGCGAAGATGTCCTTGAACTGCAAGGCCATGGTGGCCCAGTGATCATGGACATGCTTATTCAGCGTATCAGTGCCTTTTCAGGCGTGCGTGCCGCCCGTCCCGGTGAGTTTTCTGAACGCGCTTTTTTAAATGACAAGCTCGACCTTGCACAAGCTGAAGCGATTGCCGACTTGATTGATGCCAGCTCCGAGCAAGCCGCACGCTCAGCCTTACAATCGTTGCAAGGTGCGTTCTCCAGCCAAGTGAATGCACTGGTAGAAAAAGTGATTCACTTGCGTATTTATGTTGAAGCGGCGATCGACTTTCCCGATGAAGAAATCGACTTTCTCTCTGATGGCAAGGTTGCCAGCGATCTCAGCCATATCATCGACCATCTTGCCACACTGCGTAAAGAAGCCAACCAAGGGGCAATTATGCGTGAGGGGATGAAAGTGGTGATCGCAGGCCGCCCCAACGCGGGCAAATCAAGCCTATTAAACGCATTATCAGGGAAAGACAGTGCGATAGTCACGGATATCGCCGGTACCACTCGGGATGTTTTGCGTGAGCACATTCATATTGACGGTATGCCTTTACATATCATTGATACCGCAGGGCTGCGCGATACCGCTGACGAGGTCGAACGTATTGGCGTCGAACGGGCGTGGGATGAAATAGAGCAAGCCGATCGGGTGCTGTTTATGGTCGATGGTACCACCACTGACGCGACCCACCCTGCAGAGATCTGGCCGGATTTTGTCTCTCGTTTACCCGAAGCAATGGGCATGACAGTGATTCGCAATAAAGCGGATATGACCGGTGAACCAATGGGGCACAGTGACACCAATGATACTGCACTCATCCGTTTAAGTGCCAAAACCGGAGAAGGCATAGACGCACTGCGTCAGCACCTCAAAGCCTGTATGGGTTACGCGGGGGGCAGTGAAGGCGGCTTTATGGCACGTCGTCGCCACCTGGATGCCTTGGCCAACGCTGCTCACCATCTAGAAGTAGGCCAAGCTCAGCTTGAAGGTTATATGGCCGGTGAGATTTTGGCAGAAGAATTGCGCCTCACCCAACAGCATCTCAACACCATTACCGGCGAGTTCAGTGCCGATGATTTGCTGGGGAAAATCTTCTCTTCATTCTGTATCGGCAAGTAATTATCCCCAACCTGATCACGGGATCCTTCTACTGAGGATCCCTTGTGATTCCTCGCCTGATCCCCTTTATCCTCATTATTCGATCATAAGTTATCCACGTAGTTTTCACCATGATCAACTACGCTTTAACGAGGTGTGGATGGAGGTAATATGCTGGCAAGTTTGAATCCGATCTTATCGATAGGCCTGAGCGAACATAATCAACTGATGCGGCATCAGATCCGGATGACCAATCTGCTCACGATTATTTGTGTTATCGGTACATTGATCTTCTCCACTATGTACTGGCTTGCTTTCCAAACCCCGATCGCGGCTTGGCATAACGTCATTTACGCCTTTTTGTACGCAACAACCTGGCTGTTGATGTGGTCAGGACGCTGGTACATGGCTCGGTACTATCTTTTTTTTATTTTTTTTGCCCAGCAGTTCATCATGTCTTACTGGGTGTTTGCGGCGCAAAGCCAGAACGAACTCTTATTACTGGTCTCTCCCACGATCGTATTATTGCTGTTTGATCCCAATGAACGACTGGCGCGTTACGGGCTATCACTGACAGCTATCGGCTTAATGTTTTCCATCCAGGTGCTACCCACGCCCGATCCCTTAGTGAATCTTTCCAGCCTAAACAGCAAAACCATTTACCTTAGCGTTGTCCTGATATTTATTGCCTTGTCTGTGATTTTAATGGACTTCTACCTCCATGATCTCTACACCCTCAACCGGCAGGCTCGGCAGTACATCCAACGCGAGCCCTTAGCGCAAACATGGAATGCAACCCAGTTTTATCGCCGATTGAGCGCAGAATGCCAATCATCGACCGATAAGCCTCTCGCTATCCTTTGCATTAATATTGATCATTTTCAGCAATTTAATACGCAACATGGTCACTCTATTGGCGATCAAAGCTTACAATTCCTTGCAGGTTTACTGCATCGTCACCTACCACGCGATGCCCTACTTAGCCGCACTCACGCCGATCAGTTTTTGGTCATGCTAAAAGAAAATGATTGCGCCGATGCGCCCAAATGGGCGGTTAAATGCCATCATGCCATTGCTGAGACCCCCTTTACCTTTCATGGCGGTGCCCATGCATTCACCGCCTCAATCGGCATCGTTCAGCACTTTTCCGGAAACGGTCAAGCGATCGGATTGATTGATCAAGCCTGCCAAGCGATGACGGAAGCGAAACAAACGGGGGGCAATCAATGTGTCTGCCAGCTTAGCCACATGACGGCGAGTCAAGCGGTTTAAGCGGAGATTGACTCCTTGAGGTAAGGTCTAAATACTAGGGATGAATACCTTAACGATGAGGAAAGCATGGCAACTATCACTATTATTACTGGCAGTACCCTAGGCGGCGCTGAATATGTTGGCGATCATCTCGCGGATCTCTTGCAAGCAAAAGGCCATCACCCTCAGGTTGTCAACGAGGGGATCATTGATGATGTACTCGGTGCCACTACCCTACTGATCGTCACCTCAACCCATGGTGCGGGAGACTTTCCAGACAGCATCGCCCCCTTAATGGAGCAATTGCTTACCGAGCGCCCGATGCTACGCGACGTACACTATGGCGTGGTCGGAATTGGTGACTCTAGCTACGATACGTTTTGCGAAGCCGGGATGAAAGCCGATGCGCTATTACAAGATTTGGGCGCCATTAAAGTCGGTGAGCGTATTGATATCGATATTCAAGCGCATCCGGTCCCAGAAGATGAAGCCGAACGCTGGTTGATAGACTGGGAGCCACAGCTACACGCGCTCAAGTGAACAAAAAACAACCAGTCAGACTGTGGATAACTAAGGAATAACCCAGTGATCTTCCTTTAGTTATCCATTTAATACTTTTCACGCTCGCCCCCCTATGTGGATAACTACCCATTTTGATCCCAGGTGATACAGGATCGGATCCAAGGCCACCCACAAAAAGTGATCGTTTCAAGATCCTTGATCTCAATGATCTTTTTTGAGTTATCCACTAGGATCCCTTTCCCTAATAGTAGATCTAACAAAAGATCTATATAAAGATCTTATATATATAAAGCCAGTGCACGCTAACGATCCGGATCAAGGTTTGGTTCCCTGTTGGCAGAAAAAGCGCTAGAATGTCGCCCCTTTTGCTTAGTTCATGCGCAAACACTTAACCAGGTTGAGGCTTTAATCATGTTTTACCAGGATCACTTTGACGTCATCGTTGTGGGTGGTGGCCATGCTGGTACCGAAGCGGCACTGGCTGCGGCTCGGATGAATCAAAGAACACTGTTGTTGACCCATAATATCGACACCTTGGGACAGATGTCGTGCAACCCCGCGATTGGCGGGATCGGGAAAGGACACCTGGTAAAAGAAATTGATGCTTTGGGTGGTGCTATGGCCCAAGCCACCGACAAAGGTGGGATCCAGTTTAGAACGCTGAATGCATCTAAAGGACCGGCAGTACGCGCGACGCGGGCTCAAGCCGATCGGGCACTTTACAAAGCGGCGATCCGCCATACCCTAGAGAACACACCGAACCTTTCTTTGTTTCAACAAGCCGTGGTCGACCTGATCGTCGAGCAAGATCGTGTGACTGGCGTAGAAACAGAAATGGGGCTGAAGTTCAGCGCGACCACGGTTGTGCTGACGGTCGGAACTTTTTTAGGTGGGAAAATCCACATCGGTATGGATAATTACTCTGGGGGACGTGCCGGGGATCCACCATCAAACAAACTCGCGGATCGTTTGCGTGCATTACCGTTTCGCGTTGATCGATTGAAAACCGGCACACCTCCGCGCATTGACGCCCGCTCGGTCGATTTTTCTGTGATGCAAACCCAACATGGTGATACACCTTGCCCGGTATTTTCATTCATGGGAAATGTTCAGCAGCACCCGCAACAAATCCCGTGCTTCATCACCTATACCAATGAAAGAACGCATGACGTTATCCGCGAAAACCTTTCTCGCAGTCCGATGTATTCTGGTGTAATTGAAGGCATTGGGCCGCGTTATTGTCCGTCGATTGAAGACAAGGTGATGCGTTTTGCCGACAAAGACAAACACCAAATTTTTGTTGAGCCTGAAGGGTTGACCAGTAACGAATTGTATCCGAATGGTATTTCCACCAGCTTGCCTTTTGATGTGCAAATGGGAATTATCCAGTCGATCAAAGGGTTTGAAAACGCCAAAGTGATCCGCCCTGGCTATGCGATCGAGTATGATTTTTTCGATCCACGCGATCTCAAGCAAACCCTAGAAACCAAATTCATTGATGGCTTGTTCTTTGCGGGGCAAATTAACGGCACCACCGGTTATGAAGAAGCTGGCGCGCAAGGTTTGCTGGCTGGGTGCAACGCTGCATTACAAGCACAAGGAAAAGAGGGCTGGAGCCCACGTCGCGATCAAGCCTACATGGGCGTACTGATCGACGATCTTTCTACCATGGGCACCCAAGAACCTTACCGTATGTTTACCTCTCGCGCCGAGTATCGCTTGCTGCTGCGTGAAGATAACGCTGATATGCGTTTGACCGAAAAAGGGCGAGAGCTTGGTTTGGTCGACGATGCGCGCTGGGCGCGTTTCAACCAGAAAATGGAAAACATGGAGCAAGAGCGTCAGCGCCTGCGCGGCACTTGGATCCATCCCCACTCGGACGACGTCACTGCACTTAACGCCATGTTAAAAACCCCCTTAGCGCGTGAAGCTAATGGCGAAGATTTACTCCGTCGTCCCGAGCTGCGTTATCAAGATATTGTGGCGTTACCAACATTTGGTCCGGCCCATCAAGACACGCAAGCCAGTGAGCAAGTGGAGATCCAAGTGAAATATGCCGGTTACATCGACCGTCAGCAGGACGAAATCGCCAAGTCGCAGCGTCATGAGCATACGGCACTGCCAACTGACCTTGATTACGAGCAAATCAAAGGCTTGTCCAATGAGGTGAAAGGGAAGCTTGCCGATGCACGTCCGGAAACCGTCGGCAAAGCATCTCGTATTTCTGGCGTGACACCTGCTGCGATCTCCATTTTGCTCGTGCACTTGAAAAAACAAGGCATGCTGAAGAAAGGCGCATAAATGGAATCACAACTACAACAAGGGCTTGCAAAAGCAGGCTTGGCTTTGTCCTCGCAACAACAAGCGCAGCTTCTCGCGTATGTTCGCCTGTTGGATAAATGGAACAAAGCGTACAACTTGACATCTGTCCGTCGTCCCGAAGACATGGTGGTGAAACATATTCTTGATAGTTTGGTTGTTTCCCCCCATCTTGACGGTGATCATTTTATCGATGTGGGGACAGGTCCAGGATTACCAGGTATTCCTCTGGCTATCGCGAATCCGGATAAACACTTCACCTTGCTAGACAGTTTAGGGAAACGGATCCGCTTCATTCGCCAAGTGTTGCACGAACTAGAGATAGACAATGTCACGCCGGTGCAAAGCCGCGTCGAGGACTTTATCCCCGATAATGGCTTTGATGGCGTATTGAGCCGTGCGTTTGCGTCGATGAACGATATGGTGAGCTGGTGCCAACATCTCCCTCACGCAGAGGGACAATTTTACGCGCTGAAAGGGCAAGTGGACCAGCAGGAGCTGGATGCCTTGCCTGCTGCTTGTTCTGTGACCGATATCAAAGCTTTGAAGGTACCGGGATTGGAAGGGGCGCGTCATCTAGTAATCTTGAGAGCAAAGAGTAACGAATAGAGGTCGAGAGCACGTGGGTAAAGTTATCGCGGTAGCAAACCAAAAAGGCGGCGTGGGAAAAACCACCACCAGTGTCAACCTTGCAGCGTCACTGGCTGCCACTAATCGCAAGGTGCTACTGATTGATTTAGACCCACAGGGTAACGCGACCATGGCCAGTGGGGTGGATAAATACGATGTCCATGCCACCGCCTACGACCTCTTAATTGAAGACACACCGTTTGAGCAAGTGGTGGTGGAAGACACGGCAGGCAGCTATCACCTGATTGCCGCCAATGGCGACGTGACCGCGGCGGAAATTAAGCTGATGGAAGTCTTCGCTCGCGAAGTTCGCCTGCGCACCATGTTAGAGCCTGTGGTGGACCGCTATGATTATATTTTTATCGACTGCCCACCCTCACTCAACTTGCTGACTATCAACGCAATGACCGCTGCCAATTCTGTGTTGGTTCCCATGCAGTGTGAGTACTTTGCCCTAGAGGGGTTAACCGCATTGATGGATACCATCAGCAAGCTGGCCAGTGTGGTCAACGCAGAGCTTCACGTGGAAGGGGTGCTGCGCACCATGTACGATCCGCGTAACCGATTAGCGACCGAAGTATCGGATCAGATCAAAAAACACTTCGGTGATAAGGTGTATCGTACGGTGATTCCTCGCAACGTGCGGCTAGCGGAAGCGCCAAGTCATGGCCGACCCGCCATGTACTACGACAAATTATCGAGCGGTGCCAAAGCCTACCTCGCCCTTGCGGGTGAAATCTTGCGTCGCGAAGAGCAAGCACGCTCCTCGCCAGACGCTGTCAATGCCTGAGGAAAACAATGAATTCAGCGAAACGCGGTCTTGGAAAGGGCCTGGATGCCTTGTTGGCGACCAGTGCACATGCACAGTCATCCACCCAAGCTTCCCCTGAGTCCACCAATACGAGTAACAGCGAATTACAGCAGTTGCTCGTTACTGCGTTGGAGCCAGGTCAGTATCAGCCACGTCAAGGTATGGCGGAAGAGGCGCTGGAAGAATTAACCGAGTCCATCCGCGCGCAAGGTATTATTCAGCCTTTGGTTGTCCGTCAAGTGGCAGCCGGGCGCTATGAGATCATTGCCGGTGAGCGTCGCTGGCGTGCCGCTAAGCAAGCCGGGCTCAACAATGTCCCCTGCTTGGTGCGCGAGATGAGTGATAAGGTCGCCAGTGCGGTGGCCTTGATTGAGAATATCCAGCGCGAGAACCTGAATGCGATGGAAGAAGCCCAGGCACTCGCGCGCTTGGTCGACGAATTTGAACTGACTCACCAACAGTTGGCGGAGTCACTCGGTAAATCTCGGGCCACCATTAGTAATCTACTGAGATTAAATGGGTTGGAGTCCGGCGTGCGGCAACTGCTGCTTAACAAACAACTCGAGATGGGTCACGCACGTGCCCTGCTGGCGCTCGAAGGCGACGCACAAATCGATGCGGCGCTGACCGCCGTCAATAAAAAAATGACGGTTCGCCAGATAGAAAAACTAGTAAAAAAGATGCTTTCGCCTCCTGTTGAAACGGAAAAGCCTAAATTATCACCTGAAGTCGAAGCGCTCCAGCAACGACTTGGCGATAAGCTCGGGGCCAGTGTCGCGTTAACACAACAGAAAAACGGTAGTGGGAAATTGGTGATTAATTTTGAAGAATCTGAAAAATTAGCGCAAATTCTTGCAATTTTCGACGAAGAAATGTGACCTATGCCATTCGCTTTTTGTTACATAAAAGCGCTTACTGTGATCAGGTTACTCTGTTGTAAAATTTTCCCCGCTTTTTTACATCGATGCGATTGCATTAGTTGGGGCGAAACGTATAATTTTTGCTGTTTTCCCAGCACGGCAACAGTGCTAAGTGGAACGGAATCGAGGAACAAATACATGGTATCGACGCTCGCGCGGCCGGGTCGTGAAATCGCGACAAAATTGGTGCTTTTGCAAGCTGGCGTCGTATTAGCAACGGCAATCGTGATGGCGCTTGCTATCAATGTCGACTGGGGAAAATCCGCGCTGATCGGTGGAGGCATCTTTGTGGTTGCCAATGCTGCGTTTGCGGCGTGTGCTTTCCTTTTTAGTGGGGCAAGAGCTGCGAGATTCGTAGTCGCGTCCTTCTTTGGCGGTGAAGTGTTAAAAATTTCACTGACTGTCGTCTTGTTTGTCCTTGCTTACCTGTATGTCGAGGTGGAATTGCTTCCCCTCAAACTGGCCTATTTGCTGGCATTAGGGATTAATATCCTCGCGCCAGTTTTATTCATTAACAACAACAAATAGGATGAGTTATGGCTGCGTCAGGTGATGCGCTTACACCGTCTGGCTATATCACTCACCACCTGACACACTTGTCAAGCGGTGAGGGGTTTTGGGCGGTTCACATTGATAGCCTGTTTTTCTCTGTCCTCATCGGTATTGTCTTCTTAGGCCTTTTCCGATCGGTGGCAAAGAAAGCATCGACAGGTGTCCCGGGTAAGTTTCAGTGTTTCGTCGAGATCTTGGTTGAGTTCGTTGATGACAACGTCCGCGAAACCTTCCATGGACGAAATCCGCTGATCGCACCTTTGGCCCTGACTATCTTCGTCTGGATATTCTTGATGAATACGATGGACTTAATTCCTATCGATTTTCTACCGTATCCGGCGGAACATTGGTTAGGCATTCCTTACTTGAAAGTGGTGCCAACTGCAGACGTAAATATCACCCTTGCGATGGCGCTGGGCGTGTTCTTCTTGATGATCTTTTATAGCATCAAGATTAAAGGTGTTAGTGGCTTTGCCAAAGAGCTGGCTCTGCACCCGTTCAATCACCCTATCATGATTCCGTTCAACCTCCTGTTGGAGATAGTCTCGCTGCTGGCGAAGCCTATTTCACTCGGGATGCGTCTGTTCGGTAACATGTTTGCCGGTGAGGTGGTATTTATTCTTATCGCGGCGTTGTTGCCGTGGTGGGCGCAATGGCTGGGCTCTGTGCCGTGGGCAATCTTCCACATTCTAGTCATTACGATTCAAGCCTTTGTCTTTATGATGTTGACCATCGTGTATCTCTCGCAGGCACACGAAGACTCAGATCATTGATGACATTTTTTAGAAAGCAATTTGTTAGTCATTATTGGCTCAAAGCCGACAACGAAAACTGGAGATAGTGATGGAAACTTTATTGAGCTTTTCTGCAATTGCCGTGGGCATCATTGTAGGTCTTGCTTCCCTTGGTACTGCGATTGGTTTCGCCCTGCTGGGTGGTAAATTCCTTGAAGGTGCAGCACGTCAACCTGAGATGGCTCCTATGCTGCAAGTTAAGATGTTCATCATCGCGGGTCTTCTTGATGCGGTTCCAATGATCGGTATCGTAATTGCACTGCTGTTCACGTTCGCGAACCCATTCGTAGGTCAACTGTAAACTGGCTAATAGCTGAACAGACCCTTTAGCTTATGATTAAGGAGGCGCCGTTGTGAATATCAACGCAACTCTGCTAGGCCAGGCAATCGCGTTCACTATCTTTGTGTGGTTCTGCATGAAATATGTATGGCCACCATTGATGCAAGCGATTGAAGAACGTCAGAAAAAAATCGCTGACGGTCTCGCGGCGGCTGATCGCGCCGCCAAAGACCTGGATTTGGCCCAGGCGAATGCTTCTGATCAATTGAAAGAAGCGAAGCGCAACGCAACTGACATTATCGAGCAGGCCAATAAGCGCAAAGCACAGATCCTCGATGAGGCGCGTGCTGAAGCGGCTGCTGAGCGCGACAATATCCTCAATCAGGGTAAAGCCGAGCTAGAAGCCGAACGTAACCGTGCTCGCGATGAGCTGCGTAAGCAAGTTGCATCGCTCGCTGTTATTGGTGCCGAGAAAATTATTGAGCGCTCTATTGATGAGAACGCTCATAAAGATCTTCTCGATAAAATCACTGCAGAACTGTAACAAGGAGGGGCAGCAATGTCTGAACTGACAACACTCGCTCGCCCCTACGCGAAAGCAGCCTTTGATTTTGCGGTAGAAAAAGGCGAGTTAGCTCAATGGGCTGAAATGCTCGCCTTTACTGCTGAGATTGCCCGTGATGAACGTGTTCAACATATGTTGGACGCTTCTTTTTCTGCTGACACATTGGCAGAGATGTTCATCACAGTTGGCGGTGATCAGCTCAATGCTTTTGGTCAAAACCTGATTAAGGTGATGGCTGAAAACAAGCGCTTAAAAGCTCTTCCTGAGGTTTGTGAACAGTTCCTCGCAATGCGTTTGGAACTGGAAAAAGAAGTTGAAGTTCAAGTGATTTCAGCGACGGCTCTTTCCGAAGAGCAACAACAAGCCATCAGTGACAAGCTCGCCGCGCGTCTTGAGCGCAAAGTAAAGCTGAACTGTAGTGTAGACGAAACCCTGGTTGCCGGGGTTATTATTCGAGCTGGAGACTTGGTCATCGATAACTCAGTAAGTGGCCGTATGCGCCGCCTGAGCGATGCATTGCAGTCTTGATTTGGGGAATTGGAGCATGCAACTTAATTCCACGGAAATTAGCGATCTGATCAAACAACGTATCGAAAAATTCGACGTTGTGAGTGAAGCGCGCAACGAAGGTACCATCGTGTCAGTCAGCGACGGTATCATTCGCATTCACGGCCTTGCTGATGCGATGCAAGGTGAAATGATTGAACTGCCTGGCAACCGCTATGCACTTGCATTGAACCTTGAGCGTGACTCAGTCGGTGCGGTTGTAATGGGTCCATACTCGGACCTGCAAGAAGGCATGAAGGTAACGGGTACGGGCCGTATCCTCGAAGTACCCACTGGCCCTGAACTGTTGGGTCGCGTGGTGAACACTCTGGGTGAGCCGATTGATGGCAAAGGGCCTATCGAGGCAAAAACTACCTCGCCAGTCGAAGTGATTGCCCCAGGTGTTATCGCACGCCAATCGGTTGATCAGCCTGTACAAACTGGCTATAAAGCGGTTGACTCGATGATCCCTATCGGCCGAGGCCAGCGTGAGCTGATCATCGGTGACCGCCAAACCGGTAAAACGGCGTTGGCGATCGATGCGATCATCAACCAGAAAAACTCTGGTATCTACTCTATTTACGTCGCGATCGGTCAGAAAGCATCGACCATTGCCAACGTGGTTCGCAAATTAGAAGAGCATGACGCACTGAAAAACACCATCGTGGTGGTGGCGTCGGCCTCTGAAGCGGCTGCCCTGCAGTACCTCGCGCCTTACGCGGGTTGTGCAATGGGTGAGTACTTCCGTGACCGCGGTGAAGATGCCCTGATTGTCTACGATGATTTGTCTAAGCAAGCTGTTGCTTACCGTCAGATCTCGCTATTGTTGCGTCGTCCACCAGGCCGTGAAGCCTTCCCAGGTGACGTTTTCTACTTGCACTCACGTCTTCTTGAGCGTGCGGCACGTGTTAACGCCAACTATGTGGAAGAGTTCACTAAGGGTGAAGTGAAAGGCAAAACCGGTTCGTTGACCGCCCTGCCTATCATTGAAACGCAAGCGGGTGACGTATCGGCGTTCGTACCGACCAACGTTATCTCGATCACCGACGGTCAGATCTTCCTGCAAACCGAGTTGTTTAACGCGGGTATTCGCCCAGCGGTTGACCCAGGTATTTCGGTTTCGCGTGTGGGTGGCTCTGCACAAACCAAGATCATGAAAAAACTGTCAGGCGGTATCCGTACAGCACTGGCACAGTATCGTGAGCTTGCCGCGTTTGCGCAGTTCTCTTCTGATCTGGATGACGCAACCAAGAAGCAATTGGATCACGGTCAGAAAGTGACCGAGCTGATGAAGCAGATGCAATATGCGCCTATGTCTGTGTTCGAGCAGGCGTTGGTGATCTTCGCGGCTGAAAAAGGCTACTTGGAAGATGTTGAGCTGAACAAGATCGGTGACTTTGAACGTTCCTTACTGGCCTTTGCGAAAAGCCAGTACGCTGACCTGGCTGCTCAAATTGAAGAGTCTGGTGCTTACAACGATGACGTTGAAGCACAGCTGAAAAAGCTGTTGGACGACTTCAAAGCGACCCAGACTTGGTAACACGTAGGTGACCACTTAGGTGGTCGCCCACTAATGGAGAGTAACTATGGCCGGCGCAAAAGAGATTCGTAATAAGATCGGAAGTGTGAAAAACACACAGAAGATCACTAAAGCGATGGAAATGGTGGCAGCCTCCAAAATGCGTAAAACGCAAGAAGCCATGGAGTCGTCACGTCCATACGCTGTCACTATGCGCAAAGTGATCGGTCATCTTGCACTGGGTAACTTGGAGTACCGCCATCCTTATTTGGAAGAGCGGGAAGCCAAGCGCGTTGGTTACATCATCATTTCTACTGACCGCGGACTGTGTGGTGGCTTGAACATTAACTTGTTCAAAAGTGTCATCAACGATATGGAAAGCTGGAGCCAAAAAGGTGCCGAAATCGATATGGCACTGGTTGGGGCGAAAGCCACCGCTTTCTTTAACAGTTATGGCGGAAATGTAGTCGCACAAACTTCTGGCCTGGGTGACACCCCAGTACTGGAAGACCTCATCGGTACCGTTGGGGTGATGCTGAAAAAATATGATGAAGGTGAGCTGGACCGCTTGTACCTGGTTTTCAACAAATTTGAAAACACCATGGTACAGACCCCAGTGATCGATCAATTGCTGCCTTTGCCAAAGTCAGACGACGAGGAGATGCAGCGCAGCCACGCTTGGGATTATATCTATGAACCTGAGCCGAAGCCGTTGCTCGATACCTTGTTGGTTCGCTATGCCGAATCGCAAGTGTATCAAGGTGTGGTAGAGAACCTCGCCAGTGAGCAAGCGGCACGTATGGTGGCAATGAAAGCTGCGACCGATAATGCGGGGAATCTGATTGATGATCTGCAGTTGGTTTACAACAAAGCCCGTCAGGCTGCAATCACCCAGGAGCTGTCAGAAATTGTTTCTGGCGCAAGTGCGGTGTAAAGGCAAGGGTTAACGAACTAGTTTAGAGGAATAACGATGGCTACAGGTAAGATCGTTCAGATCATCGGTGCGGTAGTCGACGTAGAGTTTCCACAAGACGCAGTACCTAAGGTATACGATGCGTTGAATGTGAAACGTGAAGGCGAGCGTCTGGTGCTGGAAGTTCAGCAGCAGCTTGGTGGTGGCGTCATCCGTGCCATCGCGATGGGCTCATCTGATGGTCTGCGTCGTGGAATCGAAGTAGAAAATACAGGCAAAGCAATCGAAGTCCCTGTGGGTGAAGCCACGCTGGGACGTATCGTCAACGTCTTGGGTGACGCGATTGATGAGCGCGGTGATCTCGGTGAGAAAGAGCGTTACTCTATCCACCGTGAAGCGCCAAGCTATGAAGAGCAGTCGAGCGCGACCGAGCTTTTGGAAACCGGCGTTAAGGTTATCGACCTTATCTGTCCGTTTGCCAAAGGCGGTAAAATCGGTCTGTTCGGTGGTGCGGGTGTTGGTAAGACCGTTAACATGATGGAGCTTATCAACAACATCGCATTGCAACACTCAGGTCTGTCTGTTTTCGCAGGTGTAGGTGAGCGTACTCGTGAGGGTAATGACTTCTACTACGAAATGCAGGAAGCCGGTGTTGTAAACATCGAGAACCCAGAAGAATCAAAAGTGGCCATGGTATATGGTCAGATGAACGAGCCACCAGGTAACCGCCTGCGTGTTGCACTGACCGGTTTGACCATGGCGGAAAAATTCCGTGATGATGGCCGTGACGTACTGCTGTTCATCGATAACATCTATCGTTATACCCTTGCCGGTACCGAAGTATCCGCCCTGTTGGGTCGTATGCCATCGGCAGTAGGTTACCAGCCAACACTGGCTGAAGAGATGGGTGTACTGCAAGAGCGTATTACCTCAACCCGTACCGGTTCTATCACCTCGGTACAGGCGGTCTACGTGCCTGCGGATGACTTGACTGACCCGTCACCAGCCACCACCTTTGCCCACTTGGATGCAACGGTAGTATTGTCACGTAACATCGCGTCGATGGGTATGTACCCAGCGATCGACCCATTGGACTCTACATCACGTATGTTGGATCCTCTGGTTGTTGGTCAAGACCACTATGATGTGGCGCGTGGCGTACAGTCTGTCCTTCAGCGTTATAAAGAGCTGAAAGACATCATTGCTATCCTGGGTATGGATGAGCTGTCTGAAGAAGATAAACTGACGGTTGCACGTGCACGTAAGATTGAGCGTTTCCTAACGCAGCCTTACCACGTCGCCGAAGTCTTCACCGGCCAGCCAGGTGTTTATGTTTCGCTGAAAGATACCATTGCAAGCTTCAAAGGCCTGCTAAGTGGTGAGTACGATGATATCCCAGAGCAGGCATTCCTGTACTGCGGTAGCATTGAAGAAGTGCTCGAAAAAGCGAAAAACCTGTAAGGCTTGAGTAGGAGGCGATATGGCAGCGATAACCTTCCATCTGGATGTGGTCAGTGCAGAGCGACAACTGTTCTCTGGTCGTGCTGAGCATATTCAGGTGACCGGTAGCGAAGGTGAACTGGGTATTCACGCAGGACACACACCGCTGCTGACCGCTATTACGCCTGGCATGGTTCGCATCGTCAAACAAGGCGGTAGCGAGGAGATTATTTATCTCTCTGGTGGCACGCTTGAAGTGCAGCCTGGCACAGTGACTGTGCTGGCTGACACCGCAATTCGTGGTGAAGAACTGGACCAAGCTAAGGCGGAAGAAGCGAAGCGCCGCGCTGAGGATAAAATCCACAATCAGCATAAAGACGTCGACTTTGCTCAAGCGGCCAGTGACCTGGCTAAGGCGATTGCGAAGCTTCGAGTGATCGAGCTGACCAAGCACAAGCGTTAATCAGGCACTTACGGTGAGAATAAAAGCGACGCTTCGGCGTCGCTTTTTTATTATCTGCAAAGGTCATCTTGTAGGCTGTGATTCGCGCGAAAGCTAAAACGCGTTACACTAAGGGCAACTTAATAGACAACTCTCTCTTTTATCACGGAAAGACTATGCAATATAGTGCAGTTATTCTCGCGGCCGGTAAGGGCACGCGCATGTATTCACAAACCCCTAAGGTGCTTCATACCCTGGCGGGCAAGCCAATGGTTGAGCATGTTATTGATACCTGTCACGGCCTTGGCGCCTCGCAAATCCATCTAGTTTATGGCCATGGTGGCGATACAATGCAGCGCGTTTTAGCGCACTCACCGGTAAATTGGTGCTTACAGGCTGATCAGCTTGGTACCGGCCATGCCGTGCAACAAGCCGCGCCGCATTTTGCTGATGATGAACAGGTGTTGGTGCTGTATGGCGATGTGCCCTTGATTTCAGAGCAAACCCTAACCCGATTGCTAGAAGGGCAGCCTGAAGGCGGGATTGGTCTATTAACGGTGCATCAGGACGATCCGACTGGCTATGGCCGTATTGTGCGTGAAAACGGGGAAGTAGTCGCGATTGTTGAGCAAAAAGATGCGACTGAAACCCAGCTTGCGATTACTGAAATTAATACCGGTGTGCTGGTGGCCACTGGACGCGATTTACGTTATTGGTTGTCGCAGCTTGATAACAACAATGCACAAGGTGAGTTTTATCTCACTGACGTGATTGCTCTGGCGCATCAACAAGGGCGCTCGATTCAAGCCGTTCATCCTGTGAGTGCGGTGGAAGTGGAGGGGGTGAATAACCGCCTTCAGCTTTCGCGCCTGGAGCGAGAGTACCAAAAAATGCAGGCTGAACAGTTATTGCTCAGTGGTGTAATGCTCAAAGATCCCGCCCGTTTTGACTTGCGTGGTCAGCTGCAATGTGGACAGGATGTGACCATCGACGCCAATGTGATTATCGAAGGGAGTGTGACCTTAGGGGATAACGTGACTATCGGTGCCGGGAGTGTACTGATTGATTGCGAGATTGATGACAATACATTGGTGCGCCCGTACAGCGTGATAGAAGGGGCCAGTGTCGGAGAAGACTGTACCGTTGGTCCGTTCACGCGGTTGCGTCCGGGCGCCGAGATGGCGCGAGATGCCCATGTGGGTAACTTTGTCGAGATGAAAAAGTCTCACTTGGGTGAAGGCTCCAAGGCTAATCATCTGACTTATCTGGGTGATACTGAGGTCGGCCGAGGGGTAAATATTGGTGCTGGGGTGATTACTTGTAATTACGATGGTGCCAATAAACATAAAACCGTGATTAAAGATAATGCCTTTATTGGTTCGGATTCCCAGCTGGTGGCGCCGGTCGTGATTGGTGAAGGGGTGACTGTCGGGGCAGGCAGCACCATCAGCAAAGATGTCGCTGATGGTCAACTTATCATCACTCGTGCTAAACCCAGGACAATTGAGGCTTGGCAACGGCCGAAAAAAAAGTAGAATACTGACTGTTGAGCGCGCACAAGCCGCTTTTTAGCTTGAAAGGCGAAAAGTTGTGCGGTTGGTAAAATCAGGTGTTGACTCCCGATAAAAACCAGCCTATTATGCGCGCCTCAGTTGGGGTATCGCCAAGCGGTAAGGCAACGGGTTTTGATCTCGTCATTCCCAGGTTCGAATCCTGGTACCCCAGCCAACGCGTCCGTAGCTCAGCTGGATAGAGTACCTGGCTACGAACCAGGCGGTCGGAGGTTCGAATCCTCCCGGACGCGCCATCTTTCTTCAGCTACCATGAAGTGAGATGAACAACTTGGAATGCGGAAGTGGCGGAATTGGTAGACGCACCAGATTTAGGTTCTGGCGCCGCAAGGTGTGAGAGTTCAAGTCTCTCCTTCCGCACCATTATTTAAACATGTGGCATTAAGCGGCATGAAAATTGGGGTATCGCCAAGCGGTAAGGCAACGGGTTTTGATCTCGTCATTCCCAGGTTCGAATCCTGGTACCCCAGCCACTTTAGGTTGGCTACGTAGCTCAGTTGGTTAGAGCACATCACTCATAATGATGGGGTCACAGGTTCGAATCCCGTCGTAGCCACCATTATTCCGATTTGTTGCTAACGCAGTAAATCGCACCGATTTGCGGCGGTGGCGGAATTGGTAGACGCGCTAGCTTCAGGTGCTAGTGTCCGAAAGGACGTGAGGGTTCAAGTCCCTCCCCCCGCACCAAGACAATTGATACTCGGCCCGCCCGCCGACTTATCATACAAATTTGCGGAAGTGGCGGAATTGGTAGACGCACCAGATTTAGGTTCTGGCGCCGCAAGGTGTGAGAGTTCAAGTCTCTCCTTCCGCACCATATTAAGCCCATCAGCATTCGCTGGTGGGCTTTTTTCGTTATTGCTCTACGCTGAATCATCTTCTTCTCTGTTTTGCCACACTTTTTCCCTCATTATCTTGATCTTTGTTTTGTTTGCTCTACCATAAGTTTCGAATCGAAACTTTGGTTGTTATATGTCGAAACGAAATACTCAGCAACGGCGCCATACCATCGTCACTTTGCTCACTGAGCAAGGCCAAGTCAGTGTCGACGCGCTCTCGCAACGCTTTGAAACCTCTGAAGTGACTATCCGCAAAGATCTCGCGGAGCTGGAGAAAAATGGCCTATTGCTGCGCCGTTACGGTGGTGCGGTGCCCGTACCACAAGAAATGGTCTCAGAACACGCGATCAAAGTGTCAAAACAAAAACAAAGTATTGCCGATGCCGCTGCGACACGTATTCGTGACCATAACCGCATTCTGGTTGACAGCGGCACCACCACTGCAGCCTTGATCCCTTTACTGAATAAGAAGCGCGGCCTTGTGGTGATGACCAATTCGCTACAGGTGGCCAATGCCATTCGAGAGCTAGAACACGAGCCTACGCTGCTAATGACCGGCGGCACCTGGGATACGCACTCTGAGTCGTTTCAAGGTCAAGTGGCCGAGCAGACACTGCGTGCATACGATTTCGATCAGCTTTTTGTCGGTGCCGATGGCATTGATGTGGCACGTGGGACGACAACTTTCAACGAAATGACGGGCCTGACGCGGGTGATGGCGGAGGTCGCGCGTGAGGTGGTGGTGATGATTGAGTCAGAGAAAATCGGTCGTCGGATCCCTAATCTAGAGCTTGCTTGGTCAAGCATTGACACCTTGATCACCGACAGTTTGCTTGATGATGATCTTAAACACGCCATAGAACAAACCGGCACAGATGTGATCTGTGCTGACAAGTAATAAGACCAGTAAGGAAAGACTATGTGTGGAATTGTAGGGGCGGTCGCGCAGCGTGATGTCGCCGAGATTTTAGTAGAGGGACTGCGGCGCCTTGAATATCGCGGTTATGACTCGGCAGGGGTCGCGATCACCGATGCGGCAACCGGGCAGCTCACACGCGTTCGTCGCCTTGGTAAAGTCGCCGCGTTGTCAGATGCGGTGACCGAGACGAATCCTACCGGTGGTACCGGCATCGCGCACACGCGTTGGGCTACCCATGGCGAACCCAGTGAGGTGAATGCTCACCCACATATGTCTGGCGAGACCATTGCAGTGGTACACAATGGCATTATTGAAAACCACCAAATGCTGCGTGAACAGCTGCAAGCGCGAGGCTATCAATTCCATTCACAAACCGATACTGAAGTGATTGCGCATTTGGTCGATTGGGAGCTTAAGCAAACCTCTGATTTACTCGAGGCGTTCCAACGTACCGTGAGCCAGCTTGAAGGCGCTTACGGTACCGTGGTGATGGATAAAAGCCAACCTGAGCGCTTGATTGCCGCGCGTTCGGGCAGCCCGCTAGTGATTGGCCTGGGGATTGGCGAAAACTTTCTTGCCTCTGATCAGCTGGCTCTGTTGAATGTGACGCGTCGCTTTATCTACCTTGAAGAAGGCGATGTGGCCGATATCTCTCGCCGTGAGGTGACGATTTATAATCAAGAGGGCACACCGGTGGAGCGTGAGGTGCATGAAGCCAGTGCTCAGTATGACGCCGCTGACAAAGGCCAATATCGCCACTATATGCAAAAAGAGATTTATGAGCAGCCCACCGCGCTCACCAATACCATGGAAGGCCGTTTGGGCAGTGATCATGTGATTGTGGAGGCGATTGGTAATGGGGCCAGTGATATCCTCGCTAAAGCGCAGCATATTCAAATCATTGCCTGTGGTACCTCGTATAACGCAGGCATGGTGGCGCGCTACTGGTTTGAATCGCTGGCAGGGATAAGCTGTGATGTGGAAATCGCGTCAGAGTTTCGCTATCGCCAGTTTGTCACCCGGCCTAATAGCGTGCTGATCACCTTATCGCAGTCTGGCGAAACAGCCGATACCCTAGCGGCGCTGCGCTTAGCTAAAGAGCGTGGTTATATGGCGACCATGGCGATTTGTAATGTGGCCGGTTCATCACTGGTCCGCGAGTCTGATCTCGCCTTTATGACCCGCGCTGGGACGGAAATCGGCGTGGCATCGACCAAGGCCTTTACCACCCAGCTGTCTGCGCTACTGATGCTGGTCACTGCGCTGGGCAAAATGCAGGGGTCGATTGGTCGTGATAAAGAACGTGAGATTGTCGATGCCTTGCATCACCTGCCTTCGAGTATCGAGCAAGCGTTGACCTTTGATAAAGCGATTGAGCAACTCGCTGAAGACTTTGCCGACAAGCACCATGCTCTCTTTCTTGGGCGCGGAGAGTACTATCCGATTGCCGTTGAAGCTGCACTTAAGCTTAAAGAGATTTCATACATCCATGCGGAAGCCTATGCGGCAGGTGAGCTAAAACACGGCCCTCTGGCACTGATTGATGCCGATATGCCGGTGATTGTGATTGCGCCAAACAACGAGCTGTTGGAAAAACTCAAATCCAACATTGAAGAAGTGCGTGCCCGTGGTGGCCAGCTTTACGTGTTTGCCGATCAAGACGCTGGTTTTACGCCTGAAGAGGGAATGAATATTATCGCCATGCCCCATGCCGATGAGATTATCGCCCCGGTATTCTACACCGTGCCGATGCAGCAGTTGTCCTACCATGTTGCGTTGATTAAAGGCACGGACGTTGATCAGCCTCGTAACCTTGCTAAAGCCGTCACGGTTGAGTAAACCTGCCTAATAATCACCACGCTCTGACCAGGAGCGTGGTTGATCTTTTATCAATTACTGTCCTCTTTCTACAAAAATGCGATCTGCATAGGTTTTATTGCAAAATGCAAATCATTTTGCATTTAATATCAGGCATGTCGTCTGGAAAATTAAACAGAACATCATTCTGTGTTTTAAGTTGTTGAATAGTTTGGTTTTTGTTGGTGCCCAATAACTTGGCCTACATTGTGCATACTCAGGGTATAACGACTAACATCGACCAGTTGTAGAGAGGAAGCAATGATTGATTCTAAAACCCAAGTAGCAAAACGCATCAAAGAAGCGCGTGAGTGGAAAGGCATCACCCAAGTAAAAATGGCAAAGCTGCTTAATGTGGCCCGCCAAACCTACTTGGATATCGAAAATGGCAAGACAGAGCCACGTGTGCGCATGCTGTCTAACATTGCTGAGCTGACTGAGCGCCCATTGGTATGGTTTGTCTACGGTGACGAAGATGTCGAAATGCACGATGTTCAGTATAAGCAAGACGTGAATCGCCTGCTTGAGCATTTCTCTCGCTTACCGCACGAAGCCCGTACCGCGATCTTAAACCAAAGCGTGAACATGGCTTCGTTCTTGGTGAACTATTCTAAGGCGGCCCAGCGCGCATAAAAGTACTGCCTGCTCGACTAGATATGCGGGTAAGTGCTTGCTTACTGAGGTAGGCATCAAAAGCGTAGTGTCACACTATCGGTGTGCGCCACCATGATACGCCTGCCGAGCCATGCATAATGCAGGGTTGGTGTTGTGACGGGCTGTGTTTAATACAGTTCGGGTAGCAGAAATGAGGCATGAACCATGGTGATTTCGACCGCGCGCATGGCGCAACGGATCCGTGAAGCACGGGAATTTAGTAAAATAACCCAAGTAGACATGGCGAAGCGTTTGAATGTCGCGCGCCAGACCTATTTGGATATGGAGTCGGGGAAGACGGATCCGAAAATCCTCGCGCTGGTCATGATTGCCGATATTACCGGCCGTCCCTTCAATTGGTTCGTGCATGGCGAAACGGACGAGCGGGATATCGCGTTTTCTCACCGTGATGATCTAGCCGCATTGACGAGCTTGCTGAGTCAGCTTCCGCAAATGGCACGACAGACGGTGATGGATAACGCCCTATCGATCGCCGAATATGTGGTCACATTGGCCCCAGAGCCGCCAGACGAATAAACCAAGCCCGACATTCATGTCGGGCTTTTTGTTATGGGTTAATCGGTGGTTTTTGACAGGAAAAAACGGTAAGCCGGGTTTGATGTCTCGTCTTTCCAGCCATACCCAAGTTCACGCAAATGGGCCGTAAAGGCGAGCAAGTCTTTGTCGCCAATTTCGAAGCCGCACAGCACGCGACCATAGTCCGAACCATGGTTACGATAATTGAACAGGCTAATGTTCCAGTGGGTGCCCAAGGTTTGCAAAAAGTGCAGTAGTGCCCCTGGGTATTCAGGAAACTCGAAACTGTAAAGCCGTTCATTGAGGTTGGCCAATGGTCGACCACCAATCATGTAGCGCACATGCACTTTAGCCATTTCATCATCGGACAAATCTTCGACCGGATAGCCGGCTTGGCGTAAGTCGCGCAAGATATTGTCCAACTCTTCTTGTCCGCCGAGTAATCTGACACCGACGAAGATATTCGCGAGATGATCATCGCCATACCGATAATTGAACTCGGTGACGGCGCGATCGCCCAATATCTGACAAAAATTGAAAAAAGCGCCGGTTTGTTCTGGAATGGTGACAGCCAGTAACCCCTCTCGCTTCTCACCCAGTTCCGCGCGCTCAGAGACGTAGCGCAGCGAATGGAAATTGGTATTGGCACCCGACAATACCGTTGCGAGCTGCTTGTCTTTGAGCTGGTGTTTTTCCACGTATTGCTTCAGGCCGGCTAATGCCAAAGCGCCGGAGGGCTCGGAGATAGCCCGAGTGTCCTCAAAGATGTCTTGCACGGCGGCACAGATCGCATCACTCGATACGGTGATGCTGTCATCTAAGTACTGCTGACAAAGCCGGAAAGACTCATCGCCTATGCGTTTTACTGCCACACCGTCGGCAAAGGTGCCCACGCGATCAAGGGTCACGGGGAAGCCTGCATCTAATGCCGCACGCAGACAGGCAGAATCTTCCGCCTCTACCCCGATAACTTTGATGTTGGGCATCAGTTGTTTGACAAGCACTGCCACGCCCGCGGCGATGCCTCCGCCTCCAACGGGCAGAAAAATATAATCGAGGTGGCCATTTTGTTGCACCAGCTCCAAGCCAATGGTGCCCTGTCCAGCAATCACTTGGGGATGATCAAAAGGGGGCACAAAGGTATAACCGTGTTCGTCGGCGAGCTGTTGTGCCATGCCTTTGGCTTCATCGAAATTATTGCCGTGCAGCACGACATGGCCACCAAAGCCGCGTACCGCGTCGACTTTGATGGCTGGCGTCGTGCGCGGCATGACGATGGTCGCTTTCACCCCAAGACGGCTACCTGATAGGGCGACCCCTTGCGCGTGGTTACCGGCTGATGCCGCAATCACGCCCGCTTTTTTTTGCGCCTCCGTCAGTTGCGCCATCATGTTGTGTGCGCCGCGTAATTTAAACGAGTGGACGGGTTGGCGGTCTTCACGCTTAAGCTGTACCTGATTATTGAAGCGCTCAGATAAGCGCTTCATGGTTTGAAGAGGCGAGGCAATCGCCACTTCATAAACAGGCGCGCGCAAGATATCCCTAAGATAATCAGCACCGTCCATCGGTTGTGCAGTTGAGGGTTGCGCCTGTTGCATACTTATTCCTCCAGTTTACTGCGATCGCGCACCGCACCTTTATCGGCGCTGGTGGCGAGGCTGGCATAGGCTCTCAACGCGTAAGACACCTGGCGTTGACGGTCTTTGGGCTTCCAGCCGCGTGCGTTCACTTCTGCGCGACGTGTGGCCAGTGTCGCTTCGTCCACCAGCAGACTGATTTCACGGGTGGGGATATCAATACGAATACGATCACCGTTTTCCACTAATGCGATGGTGCCGCCGTTCGCTGCCTCGGGAGACACATGCCCAATGGATAGCCCAGAGGTACCGCCAGAGAAGCGCCCATCGGTGAGCAGAGCACAGGATTTGCCCAATCCCATCGATTTTAAGTAGGTGGTAGGGTAGAGCATTTCCTGCATGCCTGGCCCCCCTTTCGGCCCTTCGTAACGGATCACCACTACATCACCAGCTTTCACCTCACCGCCGAGGATGGCTTCCACCGCGTGGTCTTGGCTTTCAAACACCACTGCGGGCCCCTCGAAGGTCAGAATACTCTCATCGACCCCAGCGGTTTTGACGATACAGCCATTGAGCGCGATGTTGCCTTGTAGCACGGCTAAGCCACCATCTTGGCTAAAGGCATGTTCATGGGCGCGGATACAGCCTGATTGGCGATCATCATCCAGGGTGTCCCAGCGACAGGTTTGCGAGAAGGCTTGGGTGGTACGAATGCCCGCAGGCCCGGCGCGATAGAAAGCTTTAATCGCTTCATCATCGGTTTGTACAATGTCATATTGCGCCAGTTGCTCTTTGAGGCTCACGCCCAGTACGGTTTGTTGCTCGACGTTTAGCAAGTTAGCGCGCTGAAGCTCACCGAGGATCCCCATCACCCCGCCAGCACGGTGCACATCTTCCATATGATATTGCTGCGTCGATGGCGCCACTTTGCACAGGTGAGGTACCTGGCGTGACATCCGATCAATATCATCCATATCGAAATGGACGTCGCCTTCTTGCGCAGCCGCCAGTAGGTGCAAGACTGTATTGGTAGAACCCCCCATGGCAATATCAAGCGCCATGGCGTTTTCAAACGAGGCGCGGTTGGCGATATTACGCGGCAGGATGCTGTCGTCATCTTGCTCATAATAGCGCTTAGTCAGCCCGACAATCCGTTTGCCGGCGTTGATGAACAGCTGCTCACGGTCAGCATGGGTGGCGAGCATCGAGCCATTACCTGGCTGACTTAGTCCCAGCGCTTCGGTGAGACAGTTCATCGAGTTGGCGGTAAACATGCCAGAGCACGAACCACACGTGGGACACGCGGAGCGCTCAATTTGCTCGCTTTGTTCATCGGACACATCTGGGTTGGCACCTTGCATCATGGCATCGACCAGATCGAGTTTGAGGATCTGATCGGACAGCTTGGTTTTGCCGGCTTCCATTGGGCCACCGGAGACAAAAATCACCGGAACATTGAGGCGCATCGAGGCCATCAACATGCCTGGGGTGATTTTGTCACAGTTAGAAATACAGACCATGGCATCGGCACAATGGGCATTGACCATATACTCGACCGAGTCTGCGATAATCTCACGGGAAGGCAGTGAGTACAGCATGCCGCCATGACCCATGGCGATACCATCATCGACAGCAATGGTATTGAACTCTTTGGCGATGCCGCCTGCTTTTTCGATTTCCTTGGCGACCAGCTGACCCATGTCTTTGAGATGGACATGGCCAGGAACAAACTGGGTAAATGAGTTGACCACGGCAATAATCGGTTTGCCGAAATCATCATCTTTGACGCCGGTGGCGCGCCATAACGCACGCGCGCCAGCCATGTTGCGACCGTGGGTAGTAGTTTTGGAACGATAGGTTGGCATATTACGACTCCTTTGCCTTATGCGCTCTGGTCTGGGTAAACCGGGTCAAGCCAGCCCCATTTGTCTTCGGTGGTGCCATCAAACAAGCCAAAGAAGGCGTGTTGTAGTGAAGCGGTGATTGGGCCTCGCTGGCCCTCACCGACGGTGATTTGGTCGACGCTACGCACCGGAACGATTTCTGCCGCGGTGCCGGTCATAAAGACTTCATCAGCAAGATACAAGGCTTCACGTGCAATCGGCTCTTCGCAAATAGTGAGCCCTTTTTCTTTCGCCAGCGTGATGATCGAATCACGCGTGAGCCCCGGCAAAATGGCGCTGGTGGCCGGTGGCGTGCTGATCACACCATTTTTAACGATAAAGAGGTTCTCACCGGCCCCTTCGGACAGATAGCCGCGGACATCCAAGGCAATGCCCTCGGCATAGCCGTGGCGGCGTGCTTCACCACCGACCAACAGAGAGGATAAGTAGTTCCCGCCGGCTTTGGCCGCGGTTGGAATGGTGTTGGGGGCCGCTCGGTTCCAGCTCGATACCATGGCATCCACCCCTTTAGCGAGGGCTTCTTCCCCTAAATAGCTCCCCCAGCTAAAGGCGGCGATAATGATGTCCATTTGTGTCTCTGGTGGTGGACAAACTCCCAAGCCCACGTTGCCCACAAAGCCAAGTGGACGAATATATGCTGAACGTAGCTGATTGACGCGTAAGGTTTCACGGCACGCTTCCATCAGCGCGTCGACGCTGTAGGGGATCGGAAAACGATAAATTTTGGCAGAGTCTTTCAAGCGCTGCATGTGCTCGCGATGGCGAAACACCACTGGGCCGTTCGGTGTGTCGTAGCAGCGGATCCCCTCAAACACAGAGGTACCATAGTGCATGGCGTGTGTGAGTACGTGCACGGTGGCATCCTGCCAAGCGATCATTTCACCGTTAGACCAAATGTAATCAGCGGTATTTGTCGACATTTTTTTCTTCCTTTTTGGTTATGCGCGTAGGGATTGTTGCTGGGATGAGGACATCATTACCTCAGCCACGTCCCATAGCTTAGTCAGTTGCGGTCGCAAGGTCTCGATCGCTCTTTGGCTTTCGACGGTGACATCAAAAATTACGTGGCCGTTTTCCGCGGGCAGAGACATATTGAATTGGCAAACCGTAAAGCCGCGATGACGGATCACACGCAAAACACGCTCAAGTAGTTCAGGGCTGTGGGTCGCATGAATAGAAAACTGGTGTTGCATCATAAGTCTTGCTCCATCATTTGTTGGTTTGCCGCGCCGGGTGGTACCAGCGGCCATACGTTTTCCATTTCATCAATGGCAACATGCAGCAAATACGGGCCTTGATGTGCCATCAAGGTGTTGAGTGCGTCCTCGACTTCGTCTTTGCGCTGGATACTGTGTCCAGGAATGTCAAAGGCGCGCGCTAGGGTGAGAAAATCCGGGTTATCAGACAGGTCGGTTTCACTGTAACGTTGGTCGAAGAACAGCTGTTGCCATTGGCGCACCATGCCCAAACGTTGGTTATCCAGTAGGATGATTTTCACCCCAATGCCGCGACGCTTTAGCGTGCCCAGCTCTTGGACGTTCATCATGAATGAGCCATCTCCGGACACGAGTACCACTTCATCCTCGGGACGTGCCACCTTGGCCCCCATCGCGGCAGGCAACCCAAACCCCATGGTGCCTAGTCCTGCGGAGGTCAGCAGGTTCTCGGGTTGAGAAGGGCGAACATGTTGTGCGACCCACATTTGGTGTTGACCCACATCGGTGGCGATGACTGTGCTTGCGGGCATGCTATCTGACAAGCTTTTGAGCAAGGCGGGGGCATAGATGGCCTCGCCAGGGTGGTCGTAGCGCCACGCGTGCGAGGTCTGCCATTCGGTAATTTGCTCCCGCCATGCCGGTGACGTATCAGGGCATGCGAGTGCAGGGAGCACTTGATTGAGTGGGGCACATACTGGCGCTTGTGCGCGCCGCAGTTTATTGATTTCGGCCGCATCAATATCAAGGTGCACCACGTTGGCATGAGGGGCGAAGGTATCGAGCTTGCCGGTCACCCGGTCATCAAAACGCGCGCCAACCACAATCAATAAATCGGAGGCTTGCACTGCGAGGTTGGCCGCTTTGGTGCCATGCATGCCGAGCATCCCGAGATAATGCGGATAGCTTGATTCAACCGTGCCCAAGCCCTTTAGTGTGCTGACCACCGGCAGCTGACTGCGATCCAAGTAATCACGTAATGCCTCGGTGGCTTTCCCGAGTATCACGCCACCGCCGAGATAGACCATAGGGCGTTGACTGGCGCGGATGAGGGTGTTGGCTTTATCGAGCGCTTGACTGTCGACAGCGTCAGCGTCTGCAGCTCGAACCTGAGCCTCTGTGTGTGGGATCAGTGCTTGTTGCACATCTTTAGCAATATCCACCAATACTGGGCCTGGACGGCCGGATAGTGCTACTACGAATGCCTGCGCTAAGGTGCTGGTGAGTTCAGCCGGATCAGTGACCAGAAAACTGTGTTTGGTGCAGGCGAGTGATAAGCCGAGGACATCGATCTCTTGAAACGCATCCGTGCCTATCAGTGGGCTAGCGACTTGGCCGGTGATCGCGACCACAGGCACAGAGTCCATCATTGCATCGGCAAGTCCGGTGATTAAGTTAGTGGCACCCGGCCCTGATGTTGCAAGGCAGACTCCAGGACGACCACTGGCGCGGGCATACCCGATGGCGGCCATCGCCGCGCCTTGCTCGTGGCGGCATAAAATATGCTCAACCCCACCATCGTAGAGGGCATCATACACAGGCATGATCGCACCACCTGGATACCCAAATACAGTTTCAACGCCTTGTTGGCGTAAGGCTTCCACAACCCATTGTGCACCTGTCATCCTCGTCCCTCCCCGAGTAAACGGGGAGGGCAGGCGGGCGAATGATCGGTCTCTGCGCTCTCCATCATTGTTATTTCCGTTGTCGCGTGGCTATCGCCACATGAATGAAAAAAGCCCCCGAACCTGTTGGTTGCGGGGGCTTGGTTGCGATGTTGCTGCTGTATTTCGCGTACCTAAACCCCTCGCGTAATAATGACCACGATGAGGCGAATAATTAGGACGATAGCGAAGTTAGGCATTTGTCTGTCTTTTGTCGTTGTTAGCCCATTTTATGGGCTTTTTGTTAATTGTGTTTTTTTGTTTATGCCTGCTTGTTACAGGTCAGTCACGAACTCGATCTGTCGCCGAGTCTCGTGTTTAATTGTTGTGCATTTGTAGTGGTATCACAGACCTCACTCGCATGACAAGAAAAAAATACTCTTAATCATAAAATGGCTCGGCACTATAAGAGTCGAGTTTCATAGTGGTTAAACAGGGTAACGTGGAGAGAAAATGGCATTAGCGATAGTGCACAGTCGAGCCTGTGTCGGCGTGCAAGCTCCGAGTGTGACGGTAGAAGTGCATATATCCAATGGTTTACCTGGTTTTGCGCTGGTGGGGCTGCCGGAAACCACGGTAAAAGAAGCGCGGGATAGGGTGAGAAGTGCGATAGTCACATCGAATTTCGAGTTCCCTTCTCGTCGTATCACGGTGAACTTAGCACCGGCTGACTTACCCAAAGAAGGTGGACGGTTTGACTTGCCGATTGCGCTTGGGATCTTGGTGGCGTCGGGGCAACTGCCAGAGAAACGATTAGGTGAGTTTGAATTTTTGGGGGAGCTGGCATTGTCCGGGCAGTTACGTCCGGTTAAAGGCGCGCTGCCCGCCGCGTTGGCGAGCCAAAAAGCGCAGCGTGCACTGGTGGTGCCAGATGATAACGCCAGCCAGGTCGCACTGGTAGATAATGAGCGTCATGTGTCGGCCCCTGATCTGATTGCGGTGGGTCAGCACCTGACAGGCCAACAAAGCCTTTGTTTGAATACAACACAGATTGAGGCTCCAGAGCCGCCACCGGCCCGCTGCTTACGCGACATTATCGGCCAACAGCAAGGAAAGCGGGCGCTCGAAATCGCCGCCAGTGGCTCTCACAATCTCCTTTTTGTTGGCCCACCAGGCACCGGGAAAACCATGCTGGCTTCGCGTTTGTGCGATTTACTCCCGCCCATGAACGATGAGGAGGCACTCGCCTCGGCGGCGGTTACCTCTTTAACCCAGCAACCCTTGCATGAAGGAAATTGGCGTCGACGCCCGTTTCGTAGCCCTCACCACTCAAGCTCGATGGCGGCGTTGGTTGGGGGCGGCACCGTACCGCGCCCGGGCGAGATCTCTTTGTCTCACCACGGGGTGCTGTTCCTCGATGAGATGCCAGAGTTCGAGCGCCGGGTGCTTGATGCCCTGCGTGAGCCGCTAGAATCGGGGGAGATTATTATCTCTCGCGCCAATGGCAAAACCCGTTTTCCTGCGCGCTTTCAGCTGATCGGCGCATTAAATCCCAGCCCAACAGGCCATCATGAAGGGGAGCTCGCGCGTTCAAACCCACAGCAAATATTACGCTATCTTGCCCGTTTGTCTGGACCATTATTAGATAGGTTTGATATGTCGATTGAAATCCCAGCACTGCCAAGAGGGAGCCTCTCCAGTGGTGGTGACCGTGGTGAGTCTACGAGGGTGGTAAAAGCCAGAGTTGAAGCGGCGCGCACGCGGATGTTGGCGCGTCAAGGCAAGGTCAATGCGTTGCTAAGCAATCGAGAAATGGAACAACATTGCCAACTGGCTCAAACCGATGCGGCATTTTTAGAGCAAGCCTTGCATCGTTTGGGGCTGTCTGTGCGGGCGTATCATCGGATTATAAAAGTGGCGAGAACCATTGCCGATTTAGCCGACGTCGAGACGATTCAGCGTTCTCATCTTGCTGAGGCGCTGGGTTATCGGGCGATGGATGGCTTATTACGCCATCTCAACGCCCAAGTCAGTTGATTACTTCTGGGTAAGCAAGAAGTTAATCAGCTGAAAGTATTCTTCGGGGGTTTCCACTGTTTTCGGTGTCACGTGATATTTGCCGTTCACGACCACGGCAGGCACGCCGCGTAGGCCCGCTTTTTCGAATGATTGGTCAAAACGCTTCGCCATTGAATTGGCGGCAAAGCTGTTGTAAGCACCATCAAACTCTTGGCCATCAATGCCGTTATCAACAAAAAGCTGGCGCACCTCGGCCAATGATTTCGGTGGGTTTTGCGCCACGTGAATGCGGTTAAACATCACCGGAATAATGGTGTCTTGTGCGTTCAGTACCACGGCCGTTGCGTATGCACGGGTTAGGACACTGCCCATGTCTCCGCCCATAAAGGAGACGTGATTTTTCACCACTTTGGCGTTGTCAGGCACCTGCTGTTTGAGCTGTTGAACCAGTGGTTCAAATTGATAGCAGTGAGGACAGTAGAAGGAGAAAAACTCAGTGACTGTGGGCGTATCCGTCGCTGGCGTGTCCAGTACTTGGTAGTCTTCCCCCGCCTTAAAGCGTCCCGGCTTAGCGTCAGCCACTTCCATAGGCGCGGTGGATTCAGACTGCGTTTGTGTAGACTCTGCTGTTTGCGTGGTTTGTGATGACGTTTGTGTCACGCTTTCAGGCTCAGAGCAGGCGGTTAAGCCGAGGATGAGTAGCAAAGGAAACAGTTTCTTTAACATGATTGAATGACTCTCCGTTATCGATTGATCGCTTACGGGTACAGGGTAAGCGGTGGCGCTTCTAGGGTGGCAAGTTGCTCTTTAAACGCAAGTACCTGACCTTCCCAGTATTTTGCATCAGCAAACCAAGGGAATGCACGTGGAAATGCCGGGTCTTGCCAGCGTTTTGCTAGCCACGCCATATAGTGCACCATTCTCAGACCACGCAACGGCTCGATCAGTTGCAATTGATCGGCGGGAAATTCTCGAAACTCGCGATAGCCTTCTGCCAGGGTATCGAGTTGGGCGAGCTGATCGGCACGGCTGCCGTTTAAAAATAGCCACAAGTCTTGAATCGCAGGGCCGTTACGTGTGTCGTCAAAATCCACAAACAATGGGCCGTCTCGCCACAGAATATTGCTGGGGTGGCAGTCACCGTGTAAGCGGATCGCCGGCCAATCTGTGTGCCAGCGTGCGGCAATGGCGTCAATTAAGCGGTCAAGATCAGAGAAAAAGGTCGCCTGAATGCCTTCTGGGATGAGATTCGCTTCATTTAACACCTGACGAGGCTGATAAAGATGGCTGTCGAGATCAAACTTTGCCCGTTCTTGGAAGGGGGTCGCCGCGCCAACTTGGTGTAGGCGGCCGAGGTAACGGCCGACCGCCTCAAGTTGATCCCAATTATCCACTTCAAAACCTCGGCCGCCGACACTGGGAAATAACGCAAAGCGAAAGCCGTCGGTGGTAAAAAGGCTCGTACCCTCGCGGTAGATTGGGGCTACCACGGGAATATCGGCTTGGGCGAGCTCATGACAGAACGCGTGCTCTTCGAGAATTTGTGCGTTAGACCAGCGCCCGGGACGGTAAAATTTCACCACATAGCGCTGGCCATCATCTGCGACAAATTGGGCAACACGGTTTTCATAGCTGTTCAGCGCGAGCAAGCCTGATTGAGGGTAGATCCCTACTGACTCAATCGCATTTAACTGAACATCTGGCGTTAGTGCATGAAAGTCAAAACCATGGTCAGTCATGGGCATTCCGTTTGTGTGGAAAAACGCCATGGTAACAAATAAAAAGGGCGCTGCCTGCGCCCTTTTCGTCTACATACGGGGTGGCATTAAAGGTCAGTGATAAAGCGACTCTCTGCCGTGACCACTTTTTGCTCCTCACCCGATTCTCGCTCCATCACAAAAGTGATGTCAGCGATACGCTGTTCCATCTCATAGGTATCAACTGCGAGGCTGATGGGTAATGAGAATACTTCCCCTGCTTGGACATTGACCATTTGCGGGCCATGCCATTCCACATCGTTGAGCCCATTCACTGATAGCTGATAGGTCTCATCCGATTGGGTTTTATTGAGGATTTTTAATGTGTAGGTGTTTTCGACCAGCCCTTGGTTGTTGATGCGATAAAGCTGGTTACGGTCACGAATGACATCCAGCTCCATGGGCATCACTGACATCGCCAAATAGATAAACATCGCGGTAACGATAGTCATGACAACCCCGTAGCCAAGGAGCTTAGGTCGCATCACTGCGGTTTTCTTGCCTTCAAGCTTGTGCTCGGTGGTGTAGCTAATCAGTCCACGCTCATAGCCCATCCGATCCATGGTTTCATCGCAGGCATCGATACAGGCACCACAGTTGATACATTCGTATTGCAAGCCATCACGAATATCGATGCCTGTTGGGCAGACTTGCACACATAAATTACAGTCAATGCAGTCACCGAGCCCCAACTCTTTCGGATCTTTTTTGCGAGGGCGCGGGCCGCGTTTTTCGCCGCGCTTGGCATCATACCCGACGATGAAGGTGTCTTTGTCGAACATCGCTGACTGGAAGCGTGCGTAAGGGCACATATGGATACACATAATCGAGCGCATCCAGCCGGCGTTACCGTAGGTACAAGCGGCAAAGAAGATCACCCAAAAACCGACCCAGAAGCTGGTATCAAAGGTGACTAAATCGATGGCTAACTCGCGCATCGGCACAAAGTAACCGACGAAGGTCATCCCTGTAATCAAGGAGATCGCCCACCACGCTGCATGCTTAGCCGTTTTGCGCGCGGCTAGCTCAGGCGTCAGTTTTAACGAGTCTTGCTTGCGACGTTTATTGGCCGCGCCTTCAAGCTTTTCTTCAAACCAAATAAACAAGAAGGTCCACACCGTTTGTGGGCACAAGTACCCACACCACACGCGGCCAAGAAAGGTGGTAATGAAGAAAAGGCCAAATGCCGCGAGCATCAACAAGGCAGCCAGCAAGGTAAGATCTTGTGGCCAGAGTGTGGTGCCAAAAAAGGTAAACTTCTGATTACCGATATCGAGTAAGATGGCTTGGCGTCCTTGGTAAGGGATCCAGGGAATGGCGAGGAACACCAGCATGAAAAACCAGCCCATATAGCGTCGCATACGCTGGTAATAGCCTTTTACCGCACGCACATAAATACGATTGCTTGGATTGAATCGGTCGTCAGCCCCTTTGTGAGTTTTGGGGTTGTACTCTTTTGCAGTCACGTCTTTGACGTTGATTTTTTTATCGCTCATGACATTGGCTTTCCTTGGGGTAGGGGTCCATGGTGCATTGCCAGGCCCTGATTATCATTGTTGCCTGTGATTGTAGCGCAGCGAACTCCTTGAATACGCTACCAGAGTCATAGTTTGCAACATAGCCACAAACTCAATGAAATCTAGCTATAACAGACGATTAGCCAGACTGCTTTCACGACGATTGATGAGGTGGGATCCCGCGCGCGCGCAAAATCGCGGCTTTAAAATCGTCTTCACAATCTTTGGCTAGCCCAGGAATAGGGGCATTACTGTCCTCTAGTCGCATCTTGAGCTGATAGATCAACGTATCGTCTGACAGGGTGGTGACGTCCTGGCCGTGACCGGCTTCATTAGCGATCTGGATGAGCATTTGCATCAGAGAGTAGTCAGGGTTTTTTTGCCAAGATTGATTGAGTAGGTCGAGCAACTCATTAATACGGTGGCATTGCATGTGGGCATCCTCAGTGTGGCACGTAAAAAATGCCATTTTGCCTGACCACACTGAAGTGAAACTTAGCCAGGATCAAATTCCGCGCTGGTGGTGGTTAATTAATCGGCATCACGCGATTACGGCCTAGGTTTTTAGCTTGGTACAAGTGCTGGTCGGCACGATAAATCAGATCTGCGCTCGACTCTGTTTTCTCCTCATCATACTCTGCGACCCCGATTGAGACGGTAATACTATCGAGGGTTCGGCCGCGACGTCGGTCTTTGATCACCATGCGGTCAATCGCAGCGCGCAATGTTTCCGCTGTGCGTTTGGCGGTACTCAACCTTTTTTGTGGTACCAATAGCGCAAACTCTTCGCCCCCATAGCGAAACGCTTGTACGCCATCCCGACAATAATCGAGGATTCGCTTGGCGACTTGCTTTAGAGCAATGTCACCGAGCACATGACCGTAGGTATCATTAAGGTGCTTGAAGTGGTCGAGATCGATGAGTATCAAGCAAAACGGCCACGTTTGTGGGCTGTCAATATAGGCGGTGAGCTCGCGCTCAAAGGCCGCACGGTTAAGCAAACCGGTTAATCCATCATGGGTGGCTTGTTCGGTCATCTCTGCCAAGTTTTGCTTTAATTGCGCGATCTCTTGCTGGGCATCACTAAGCTGGTGCTTAAAGTAGCGGGTCGACTGGGTGAGCGCTTGCGAATCCTTGACCACGTTGCGCACCACGGCAATGGTCTCGTCAATGGATAGCCCTTCGTTTTCGACCCGTGACAGCTGCTCAAAGGTGTTATCGAGTACCGAATGGAAAGCGTCAGTATCTTGGATAGTATCTGACATTGAGTGGCTCATCTCGGTCATCATCGATTCTAAACTTTGCTTTAATGCATTGATGTCTCGGCTATGCTTATCGGCCATATGTTTTTGGTAAAGCATGTCGCTTTGCAGCGGGCTACAGGTACCGTGCTCATCCACGGTGGCATCGACATCCGCATTGAGTTTGGCATCGGTATTGGCGACATAGGTGTACCACAGGGCATAGTTGGTGGGCGTGGTGGGCACCTTGTATTTCATCATCAAAGGCACAGCTTTTTTGAGGAAGCTGGTAGATTGCTGAAACTTATCGTCCGACATGGCGTTCCTTTGTGTGTCATCGATACCGAGAGAACTTTTACTAGTGTATACCCAAAGTGACTGGAACGGCAGTAGACAGCGAAAAAGCGTGAGCCTGCAGGCAACAACGCCTGCAGGGTAGGATTAAAGGAAGAAAGGGCTGGGCTGGAACAGGCGTTCAACGTCAGGAATATATTTTTTGTTCACCAAGAACAAGACCACATGGTCATCTTGCTGGATCACGGTTTTGTCGTGCGCAATTAACACTTCATCGCCTCGCACCACGGCACCGATGGTGGTTCCTGGCGGTAGTTTGATCTCGCCGATGGCGCGCCCGACCACTTTCGAGGTTGACGCATCCCCATGGGCGATGGCTTCAATCGCCTCAGCGGCGCCGCGTCGTAGTGACGAGACATTAACAATGTCTGCGCGGCGCACATGGGTGAGTAGCGCAGATATCGTTGCCTGTTGAGGAGAGATGGCAATATCAATCACCCCGCCTTGCACCAAGTCCACATAAGCGCCGCGCTGGATAAGCACCATGACTTTTTTCGCGCCAAGGCGTTTCGCCAACATGGCCGACATAATATTGGCTTCGTCTTCGTTGGTGACCGCGATAAACACATCAATCTGATCAATGTGCTCTTCACTGAGCAGCTCTTGGTCAGAGGCGTCACCACAAAAGACCGTGGTTTCTTCCAGCAACTCAGAAAGGTGCTCGGCACGCGTGGGGTTACGCTCAATCAACTTCACACTGTATTGGCGCTCCAACGCCATCGCTAGGCCTGCGCCGATATTCCCGCCCCCGACAATCATGATGCGCTTATAAGGCTTTTCGAGACGCTGCAACTCACTCATCACCGAGCGAATATGGTTACTTGCAGCGACGAAAAAGACCTCATCATCGGCTTCGATAATGGTGGTACCTTGCGGGCGAATGGGCCGATCGCGGCGGAAAATGGCGGCAACGCGCGTATCCACATGCGGCATATGCTCACGCAGCGCCGACAAGGCCTTTCCGACCAGTGGGCCGCCGTAATACGCCTTAACCGCAACGAGGCCGACCTTTTTATCGGCAAAACTGACCACCTGTAAGGCACCTGGGTATTCAATCAGACGGCGAATATAACGGGTCACCAGCTCTTCAGGGGCGATAAGGTGGTCAACCGGACACGCGTCGCTGTTAAACAGTTGCTCTTTCACCGCCAAGTATTCAGGGCTGCGGATCCGGGCGACACGGTTGGGTGTATTAAATCGAGTATACGCAACCTGGCAGGCGATCATATTGGTTTCGTCTGAGTTGGTCACCGCAACCAGCATATCTGCATCTTGAGCACCCGCCTCTTGTAGTGTGGTCGGATGGCTGGCAAACCCTTGCACCACGCGTAAGTCGTACTTATCTTGCAGTTCACGTAGTCGTTCAGGGGCGCGGTCGACAATAGTGATGTCATTGTTTTCCCCCACCAAGTTCTCTGCCAACGTCCCGCCGACTTGGCCTGCACCCAAGATGATGATTTTCATGCTACTGTCACTCCCTGCCTAGTTGCTTGATGACTTCTCTAGGCATGCGTAATAAAAACCGTCCATGTCGTCTTCGCCAGGCAGAATTTGACGGCCTGGCTGCGTTTGCGTGCCGGTATGCAATATCGCTGATGGCTCACGGGATAAAAAGGCGCGGATTTGATCGCTGTTTTCATCTGGCAAGACCGAGCAAGTGGCGTAAACCAGCGTACCCCCTGGTGCCAATTGCTGCCACATTGCGTCTAAAATCTCTGCCTGTAACGTGACCAGGGCATGAATATCACTGTCACGACGCAGCCATTTTATATCAGGGTGGCGACGAATCACGCCCGTGGCAGAGCAAGGGGCATCCAGCAAAATACGATCAAACGCAGGCCCTTGATGCCAAGCGCTCGGCTTGCGGGCATCCGCGTGTTTCACCTCAGCATTAAGGCCCAACCGTGAAAGGTTGTCTTTGATCCGCGACAAGCGGTTTTCATCGGCATCAATGGCCGTCACGATGGCATCAGGCTGGTGCTCGAGGATATGGCAGGTTTTCCCTCCTGGCGCGGCACAGCAGTCGAGAATGTGCTCTGCAGACGCGGGTTGGAGGTAATCGACAGCCAGCTGCGCGGCGGCATCTTGTACCGACACCCAGCCTTGGTCAAACCCGGGTAAGCGAGACACATCACACGGCGCGTCGAGTTTCAGCGCATCCATCGCATCTGGGTGGGCACTGGCGCCAATACCGGCTTGTTGCAGCTGCGTTTGATAACTATCTCGAGAATGATGCTGGCGATTGACGCGCAGCCACATCGGCGCCTTTTGATGGTTCGCCGCGACAATGTCTTGCCAATTTGATGGGTAGGCGGCCTGAAGGCGTTTGAGTAACCAGCTAGGGTGACAATAAAGCCCGGCATCGTGTGCTTGACTGGCTTGGTCTAGCGCCGCTTGATCGCGTTGGTAATTGCGCAAGATGGCATTGATCAACCCTCGCAATTGCGGACGTTTCAGTGGCTTGGTGGCGTTGACTGTTTCAGCCACCGCTGCATGGGCAGGGATGCGCATGTAGCTAATCTGGTATAGACCGACCAGTAGCAAGTGATGGAAAACACGCTGCTTTCCTTTCAATGGCTTGTCCATCAGGGTTTGGACAATGTGCTCTAAGCGCGGCAGCCAGCGTAACGTGCCGTAACACATCTCTTGCAACAAGGCGGCGTCGCGTGGCGCGATCTGCTGTTGAGCAAGAGGAAGCTGCTGTGACAGTGATTGGCCCTGATCGACCACGTGATACAGAACGCGGGCAGCCGCGGCTCTTACATTCATATGTTTACCTATACAAAGGTCAAGTTGGCATCAAACGATGATGTTAGCCAGATAAAAAAAGGCCAGCGTACTGGCCTTATCGTTATGCAGGGCAAGATTAACCTACAGTTGGGTACCCGTTTCAAACCATTCACGACGTGCATTTAGTAGCTCATGCGCTTGCATGGCTTTTTTGCCTGGTGGCTGAAGTTGGGTCAGTTGGATCACGCCTTTTCCGGTCGCGACCTGAATGCCATGTTTGTCAGTGTTGATCACTGTGCCTGGCGCCGCGTCCACGTCGATATCTAGTGCGTTAGCGCCCCACACCTTGATGTTTTGCTCACCTAAGGTGAAGTAGCTGACCGGGCGCGGGTTAAATGCCCGTACACAACGTTCGATAAACGCGGCGTCTTGATGCCAATCGATCTGCGCTTCTTGCTTACTGAGCTTCTCGGCATAGTTGGCTTTGGCATCGTTTTGTGGCTCGGCAAGAATAATGCCGTTAGCCATGTCATTAAGACACTCAGTCAATGCCTGTGGGCCCAGCTCAGCAAGGCGCAAATATAGGCTACCACTGGTCTCTTTCTCTTCAATGGGTAAGGTCGCAATTTTAAGCATATCGCCGGTGTCGAGCCCTTCGTCCATCTGCATGATGGTGACACCGGTCTCATTGTCGCCAGCCCATACTGCGCGTTCGATAGGCGCTGCGCCACGCCAACGTGGCAGAATGGAGCCATGGACATTCACACAGCCTAATCGAGGTGTATCCAAGACCACTTTGGGGAGAATCAGCCCGTAAGCGACCACGACCATCACATCTGCATTCAAGGCAGCCAGCTCGGCTTGCGCTTGTTCATCGCGCAGCGTGCGGGGTTGGTAGACGGGTAAGTCATGCTCAAGTGCGAGCTGTTTCACCGGGCTGGCGGTGAGCTTTTTGCCTCGGCCAGCGGGTTTATCTTCACGGCTATAAACCGCAATCACCTCATGCTCACTGTCGAGCAGGGCTTGCAAATGGCGCGCGGCAAAATCCGGCGTGCCCGCAAATACTATACGCAGCGGTGTGCTCAAAGTGACCTCAACTTGCTTTTTGGTTAGCGCGTTTGATTTTTTCCATCTTCTGCTTGATGCGTTGTCGCTTCAGTGGCGAGAGGTAATCAACAAATAGCTTACCTTCTAAATGGTCAAGCTCATGCTGAACGCAAATCGCGAGTAGGTCGTCGGCATCAAACTGGATAGAGTTGCCGTCGCGATCCAGCGCTTTTACGGTCACTTCTGCCGCACGCGGTACCAGTGCGCGTGCACTGGGGACAGATAAACACCCTTCTTCAATGCCATCTTCACCACGCTTTTCGATGATTTCTGGATTGATAAGCACCATGGGTTGATCGCGGGTTTCGGATACATCAATCACCACCATGCGTTGGTGAAAATCAACCTGAGTGGCCGCGAGACCAATACCGTCTTGGGCGTACATGGTTTCAATCATGTCATCAGCCATTTTTTGGATCTCAGGCGTGACAGCGTCCACCGGCTTTGCCACGGTGCGAAGGCGCTCATCTGGGAATGTTAATACGTTCAGTAAAGCCATAACGTCTCATAAAAATTGAACTGTGCCGAAAGCGGCACGGGGTAATTGGGTTAATTCTAGACATTTTGCCAGCCAATTGACAGCATCAGCATCATTCGTCGGTTGAGGAAGACATTGATGACAAGAAAGCTATTCAATCTCGCCGTCGCTGGGCTATTGGCTATCGCGCTACCAGTACTGGCAGCCGGCCCTGCCGAGAGTCAGCGATATGTGGTTGAGCGGGGGGATACCCTGTGGGATATCGCCGCTACCTTTTTCGATAACCCTTGGCAATGGCCTGAAGTGTGGTACGCAAATCCGGCCATAAAGGATCCCAATCTGATTTATCCCGGCGATGTGCTCACCCTCACATGGCAAGCAGGAAAACCAACTGTCAACTACAAGCCCGAAGGGGCGAATGCGCTGCAGGGAGATACGCCCAAGACGTCCGCACTCAGCAGTGTTGACCCTACGCTGCTGCCGTACTTGCAGCAGGACACGCTGGTCGAAAAGGCACGTTTGGTGGCACTGCCACATGTTCTTGGCTCGACGGATGGGCGTCAATATCTCTCTTTACACGACACCCTGTATGTGGATGCGTCGTTGAGTGCTAAGGATTGGCAAGTGTTTCGGGTTGAGAAAACCTTTCTACGTCCCGCGACGTCAGATGCTAGCGCCGAACCTACCGCGATGGTGAGCTTAAAACATGTGGCTGATGGGCGTATCCGAGCGCGAAGTGAAGGGCGTAGCGTGATGACACTGACACGGGTGGTGCAGGAAGTGCGCCCCAATGACGTTTTATTACCTTTACCCGAGAACACGCATCCACGTTTTTGGCCGCAAGCGGCTCAAACAGACGCCACGTTGTTAGGGCACCTTTATGGCAGTGAATATGTGGCGAATGGCCAGCTTGTGGTGCTTGATAAAGGCGCCAACGATGGCGTGAGTGCCGGGCAAATGTTTGCTGTCACTGAAACCGGTGCCAACGTGGTAAATGGCCTCGGTGAGTATCGCTATCAAAACGCGAGCGACAAAGCTGCGCAGCCCATGACTGCCTTGCCTGATGTGACAGTGGGACAAACCATGGTGGTTCGAGCTTATCCTAGGATCAGTTTGGCGGTGATCACGCAAGCGCGTCAGCCGATCAAAGCCGGCATGCATGCGGTGCCGCCTTCTCCTCAACCGGCCTATGCGCGATAAATCCCTACGAGGGTGGTTGATACTGACCCAAGTGCCGCGGTTGCGCGTCTCTCAGCGACGCGCGCTGTTGGCTAAAATGCCCATCGACGCGTTGAGTGAGCAAACTGCTCATGAGCTTGCCGCGGTTGGCTTAACCGCTGAGCAATGTCAGGCCATCACGCACCCCAACCATGCCATGATTGAGCGTAGTCTTGAGTGGGCGAGGCAAGAGAATTGCCACCTGATTGGCTTTGACCACCCGGCTTACCCTGCATTACTTCGAGAAATCGCACGGCCGCCTTTGGTCTTGTATGTGCAAGGCGATCTGGCTTGCTTGGCGATGCCTCAATTGGCGATGGTGGGCAGTCGTCACGCGACGCCGCAAGGGCTAGAAACGGCGTATCAATTTGCCAAACAACTGGTTGAGCATGGTGTTGCGATTACCAGTGGGCTTGCGCTCGGCATTGACGGCCGAGCACACAAAGGCGCACTAGAGGGTCACGGTAAGACATTAGCGGTACTAGGAAGCGGGCTTGCCAATGTGTATCCCGCGCGACATCGCGCATTGGCTGAGCGGATTGAAGCACAAGGCGCACTGGTCTCAGAGTTTTGGCCAGACGCGCCGCCAAGGGCTGAGCACTTTCCGCGCCGCAATCGACTGATCAGTGGGTTGTCGGCAGGCGTATTAGTGGTAGAGGCCGCGCCGCAAAGTGGGTCGTTGATCACGGCACGCTATGCACTTGAGCAAAACCGGAGTGTGTTTGCCATTCCCGGTCCCATAGGACAAGTCCAATCGCGCGGTTGCCACCAATTGATAAAACAAGGTGCGGTGTTAGTCGACTGTGTTGATGATATTATAAGTGATGTGGATAGCTTGGTGCAGTTTGCAGCGAGTCAGCAACACGAATTATTTAGTGATGCACCCAAGTTAGATACATATGAAGGATTGCCATTTTCTGCGCTGTTGGCTAACGTAGGGACTAACGCGACGTGTGTCGACGTACTGGCTGAGCGCTGCAACCAACCGGTTCACGAAATCATGATGCAGTTGTTAGACTTAGAACTCCAGGGGCTTGTAGCAGCAGTACCCGGTGGCTATGTCAGAACGAGGAGGGGCTAGCCATGATGGACATTCTTATGTACCTGTTCGAGACCTACATCCATAGCGATGTGGAAGTGATGATCGATCAGGACGAGTTAGCAGATGAATTGTCCCGTGCGGGTTTTCATCAAGACGATATATATAAAGCCCTGAACTGGCTTGAAAAGCTGGCACAGTTGCAAAATGCGGATAAACAGCCTTACCTATCAGGCAGTGCCCAAAGCTCGATTCGAATCTATACCGAGCAAGAAACACGCTTTATCGACCAAGAAAGCCGAGGCTTCCTCTTATTCTTAGAGCAAGCTGGAGTACTTTCACCGGAAACGCGTGAAATGGTCATCGATCGGGTGATGGAACTCGAGACCCAAGAGTTTGGTCTTGATGACCTCAAATGGGTCATTTTGATGGTGCTGTTTAACGTGCCCGGTAACGAACGTGCGTATACACAGATGGAAGAAATGCTGTACGACGCACAAGAGGGATACGTGCACTAACGCTTATCAATGACAGTAAAAGGTGTGAATGAGTAAAGATAACACCCCGAATACCCATGAGCGCTGCCCGGAATGTGGCAGCGCTCTTGCGTTTAAATCGGGCAAACGAGGCCCGTTTTTGGCCTGTACAGCCTATCCTGATTGCCACTATACCAAAGCGTTACACCACGGCGATGGCCATGTGGTGAAAGCGCTTGGCGTGGCTTGCCCGGCCTGTCATCAGGGAGAATTGGTGTTACGGCAAGGTCGATTCGGTATGTTTATTGGCTGCGATCAGTTCCCACAATGTACGCATATTGAAAAACCGGACGAACCTGACCACACCACGTTGACTTGCCCAGCCTGCCATAAAGGTGAGCTGGTGGAGCGCACCTCGCGTTACGGTAAGCGCTTTTTTGCCTGTGACCAATACCCCAAGTGTCATTTTGCGGTCAATGCACAACCGATAGCCGGCACCTGCGAGCAATGTGGCTTTGCGCTGCTGGTGGAGCGTAAAAAAGGCGGTAAGACGGTGCATCAATGTGCCGATAAACCCTGCAGCGCGATTCAAGGTGAATCGGCTGCAGAATCGGAAAGCGAGGATTAATCGGTTTGCGCAGCGAGAGCCAATGCAGCCGATTTTAAACCGTGAAAAGCATCGTCGGGGAGGTAGCTGGCGAGGCTGGCTAACTTGGTGGCAAGCGCCGCGTTCGATGTAGCCGTGACATTGATATGGCCCACTTTGCGCCCTGGACGAGGCGTTTTGTTATACCAATGCACATGGGCATCACGATAGGTCGCAAGCGGGACACTGCCTTGGCCTAAGATATTAATCATCGCCGTTGGCTGGATTAACTCGGTCGGGCCAAGGGGTAAGCCGCTGACGGCGCGCAGGTGGTTTTCAAACTGGCAACACGCGCTACCTTGCTGTGTCCAGTGACCGGAGTTGTGCACCCGAGGTGCTATCTCGTTCACCAGCAAGCTGCCGTCTACATCAAAGAATTCCACCGCGAGCACCCCCACATAGTTAAGCGCGCTGGCAACCTTTTCCAACATGTCCGCTGCTTGTGTTTGCAAGGCATGCTCATCCGGGCGCACCACAGACAAGGTCAATATCCCATCATGGTGGTGGTTTTGGGTCAGGCTATAACTGGCAAATTCACCATTCGCGCCACGCACACCAATCAGTGACACTTCTCGGTCAAAGGGGATCATAGCCTCGGCAATAATGGCTTGGCCATCGCGTTGATCCGGTGCGCTGAGAAAGGCGTCGAGCTCTGCCCATAATGCGTGAAGATCATCGCCGTCACGATAGCGCCACTGTCCTTTTCCGTCATAACCATCCAAGGTGCTTTTGAGGACCAAGGGTGCCCCCAGTGCGTCGACCGCCTTTTCTAAATCAGCCTGTGTATACACCACTCGGTATGGCGCATTGGCGACGCCTGCTTGCATTAGCAGGGCTTTCTCAATTTGGCGGTCGCCACCGGTTAGAATCGCCTGAGCACTGGGGCGTAACTTCCCGCTTTGCTCGCATTGGTGCAAGATATCAGCGGGGATATGCTCAAATTCCGCGGTAATAATATCTGCGCCAGCGATGGCCGTATTGAGGCCGTGCCCCAGTGGTTGCAGCGTCAGTGGGTGAATAATGTCGCCACTACGCACATCATAGGCGCTGACGATAAGATTGAGCGGTGCGCCGGCCAAGGCCATCATCCGAGCCAGTTGTCCCGCGCCTAACACCAGAATATTCATGGCCTTACCCTTGTGGGTTGGGTTGAGCGAGAACGGCCTCAGTTTGCGCTTGGCGAAACGCATCCACTTTTGCCATCAAATCAGGGTCGGCCGTTGCGAGAATTTGTGCTGCAAGGAGGCCTGCATTCGCGGCGCCTGCGTCACCAATAGCGAGCGTGCCCACTGCCACGCCCTTTGGCATTTGAGCAATAGAAAGCAATGAGTCCATGCCCTTTAACGCTTTTGACTGGACCGGTACGCCGAGCACCGGCAGGCTGGTGTGTGCGGCGGTCATCCCGGGCAGATGGGCGGCACCACCGGCGCCGGCAATAATCACTTTAATTCCGCGCTCGGCCGCTTGTTGGGCGTAGTCGGCCAGTAACTGTGGTGTGCGATGGGCGGAGACAATACGGGTTTCGTAAGGGATGGCAAAGTGATCCAACATAGCCGCTGCATGTGTCATGGTAGGCCAATCGGATTGCGAGCCCATGATGATACCGACAGTCATAATACGTCCTTCTTGATGACAAGCGTGAATAAGATAAGCTGAGCGTGACACGAATTATACCCAGATTTCATCGCAAGGAAAACGTTTGCGTCGGCGGTGGGGGATGAAATTCCGTCAAGATCCCACTGCGTGGATCAGGTAAAGTAAGCACATAGTCTCAGTAACAAAGGATGTGAGCGTGGCACACGGTCAGTCGACAATTGATAAGCAAGCCGTGAAGGCTTTTTTCCTCCAGCTTCAAGATGATATTTGCCAACAGCTTGCGCAAGAAGATGGTCAAGCGCGTTTTATTGAAGATGCGTGGGAGCGTGAGAAAGGGGGCGGTGGCCGCAGTCGCGTCCTGCGTCAGGGTCAAGTATTTGAGCAAGCGGGAGTGAACTTCTCGCACGTATTTGGCGATCAAATGCCTGCCTCGGCGACCGCGCATCGACCAGAGCTTGCCGGGCGCTGTTTTGAGGCCATGGGGGTGTCGTTAGTGATCCATCCTCACAACCCGTACGTGCCGACCTCACACGCAAACGTGCGGTTTTTCATTGCCGAAAAAGAAGGTGCAGATCCTGTGTGGTGGTTTGGCGGCGGCTTTGACCTCACACCTTTCTATCCGTTCGAGGAAGACTGCCAGCACTGGCATCAGACCGCCAAAGCCTTATGCGCGCCTTTTGGTGATAGCGTGTACGCTGATCACAAAGCATGGTGCGATCGCTATTTCTATCTGCCCCACCGTGATGAAACCCGTGGCGTCGGCGGGCTTTTCTTTGATGATTTGAACCAATGGCCATTCGAACAGTGCTTTGCCTACACCCAAGCGGTTGGAAAAGGCTTTATCGATGCCTACCTGCCGATAGTACAGCGCCGCAAAGCCACGCCTTATGGTGAGCGAGAACGCGATTTTCAGCTTTATCGCCGCGGACGCTATGTCGAGTTTAACTTGGTGTATGACAGAGGTACGCTATTTGGCTTACAAAGTGGTGGGCGTACCGAATCTATTCTGATGTCGATGCCGCCGATGGCGCGCTGGGAATATAACTGGTCACCTGATGACGATGCGCCGGAAGCGAGACTTTATCGCGACTACCTTAAACCGAGGGAGTGGTAACGGATGACCGATCGTTATTGCGTGGTAGGCCACCCGATTGGCCACAGTAAGTCGCCGCAGATCCACGCCGCATTTGCGACGCAAACTCAACAAGACATCGACTATCAAGCCATTGAGGCGCCGCTTGAAGGCTTTGTGACCACCATGCAGGCGTTTTTTGCGCAAGGAGGGCGCGGCGCCAATGTGACCGTGCCTTTTAAACAGCAAGCGTATGACTGGGCTGACACACTGACAGAGCGTGCCCACCGCGCCGGTGCCGTGAATACGCTGGTTAAGCAAAGCGATGGTTCCCTACTGGGTGATAATACGGACGGGGCAGGTTTGGTAACTGACTTACACTACCACCATGTGGCACTGCGCGATAAGCGCATTATGGTTGTGGGAGCAGGCGGTGCAGCAAGGGGTGTGTTGCTTCCTTTACTGGAGCAAGAGCCAGCATTGCTGATGATAGTGAATCGCACTGAGCAAAAAGCCCAGCAATTAGCCGCTGCATTTGGTGAGGCCGGACCGATCGCCAGTCATGCCGTGGATAAACCCATGGCGGCGCCCGTTGATGTGATCATTAATGCGACCTCGGCAAGCTTACATCAAAGCCATCCCCCTCTCCCGCAAGGAGCGATTGGTCCAGCGACCACTGTCTATGACATGGTGTATCAAGCTGGCTGTACAACTAGCAACCAATGGGCGCAACGCCAAGGAGCAGGGCGATGTTTAGACGGCTTGGGCATGCTGGTGGAACAAGCGGCGGAAAGCTTTGCTATATGGCGTGGCTGTCGGCCGCAAACCGAACGTGTGCGCGAGCAGTTAAGAGAGGCACTCAGTCGATGAATCAATCCCTTATTCTGGCTGCGGACGAAGCGCAGGTCGATACCGCAAAGGCGCGTGTTTGTTTCTACGGCCAACTTAATGGTGCGTTATTAACATGCGCTGTCCGCTTTGCCACCTTATCTGCGCTCGCCGGCTGTGCGGTGGACTCGGATAATGCGCAGGCGATTGTCGAACAGGTTTGGTTTGATATTGAAGAGCAAATGGAAGCGGCCATCGAATCAGAAGCGTTTGAACCCGATGGCAGCTTGGTGATCTAGTGCTCGCAGCGGTAGATGTCTTTAGTGTCGACATAGTTTTGCGCTGAGCGTGCAAAATAGGCGCGCTCTTTGTCAGTGAGGGGGCGAACCTGTTTGACCGGTGAGCCAACATACAGGTAGCCGCTCTCTAAGCGTTTTCCGGGCGGGACTAAACTGCCTGCGCCAATTAGCACTTCATCTTCAATCACAGCGTCATCAAGAATAATCGTCCCCATTCCCACTAGAACTCGGTTGCCAATCCGGCAGCCGTGTAACATGACCTTGTGGCCGATTGTCACTTCTTCGCCAATGATCAGCGGGTAACCTTGTGGGTTTTCGGCATTTTTATGGGTGACATGAAGGACTGATCCATCTTGTACATTGGTCCGTGCGCCAATCTGGATATGGTTCACGTCACCACGTGCCGCAACCAGCGGCCAAATACTCACATCATCACCTAGCGTGATATCGCCAGCCAATACACTGGATTCATCAATATAGACGCGTTCGCCAAGCTGAGGCGTCATGCCTTTATAAGTGCGCAACTGTTTTGCCATCACAAATCCCTCTTTTATCTCTTAACAGCGTTAAATAGCGGCGAGTTTGATACCAGTTTTACACCCTAGCGAGTAAAAAAACAGCGAGTGACAGTTTTTTTCTAAAAAACGCCTAAAAAGGACTTGCCAACCTGATCAGCTTCTCTATAATGCGCCTCCATCGACACGGCACGCAGGGCAAGCGCTTAGCGAATATGTCGAGGCAAAAAATCAAATAAAAATAAACGCTTGACGTCAGTTTTTAAATGATTAACATTGCCGGCCTACTTAACGCCAAGCGTTAGGGAAGTCAAAAAGAGGTTTTGTTTCACCCAGCTGGGTTGAAAAGAAAAGATAAAATTTCTTCTTGACTTTAACGGCAAGGCGCGTAAGATACGCAGCCCTGACCAAGCGAAGCGCAGCTTCGCACAGTCAACGCTCTTTAACAATTTGACCTATGCAATCTGTGTGGGCACTCGTTGAGAATAGACAAAAAGATTTATTCGATGAACTGAGTGACCAAACGACAACTTTTATAGTTGTTCGGCACAGTCAATTCGTTTGTCTCGTAAGAGACGAACAAAACAGTATTTATCGAGCCGTTTGTCTTTCCTTTTGGGAAAGCGAACAAAAGAACTTAAATTGAAGAGTTTGATCATGGCTCAGATTGAACGCTGGCGGCAGGCCTAACACATGCAAGTCGAGCGGAAACGGCAGCATTGAAGCTTCGGTGGATTTGCTGGGCGTCGAGCGGCGGACGGGTGAGTAACGGCTGGGAACCTGCCCTGACGAGGGGGATAACCGTTGGAAACGACGGCTAATACCGCATAATGTCTTAGTTCATTACGAGCTGGGACCAAAGGTGGCCTCTACATGTAAGCTATCGCGTTGGGATGGGCCCAGTTAGGATTAGCTAGTTGGTAAGGTAATGGCTTACCAAGGCAACGATCCTTAGCTGGTTTGAGAGGATGATCAGCCACACTGGGACTGAGACACGGCCCAGACTCCTACGGGAGGCAGCAGTGGGGAATATTGCACAATGGGGGAGACCCTGATGCAGCCATGCCGCGTGTGTGAAGAAGGCCTTCGGGTTGTAAAGCACTTTCAGCAGTGAGGAAGGTGGTGTACTTAATACGTGCATTGCTTGACGTTAGCTGCAGAAGAAGCACCGGCTAACTCCGTGCCAGCAGCCGCGGTAATACGGAGGGTGCGAGCGTTAATCGGAATTACTGGGCGTAAAGCGCATGCAGGCGGTTTGTTAAGTCAGATGTGAAAGCCCGGGGCTCAACCTCGGAACCGCATTTGAAACTGGCAGGCTAGAGTCTTGTAGAGGGGGGTAGAATTTCAGGTGTAGCGGTGAAATGCGTAGAGATCTGAAGGAATACCAGTGGCGAAGGCGGCCCCCTGGACAAAGACTGACGCTCAGATGCGAAAGCGTGGGTAGCAAACAGGATTAGATACCCTGGTAGTCCACGCCGTAAACGCTGTCTACTTGGAGGTTGAGGTTTAAGACTTTGGCTTTCGGCGCTAACGCATTAAGTAGACCGCCTGGGGAGTACGGCCGCAAGGTTAAAACTCAAATGAATTGACGGGGGCCCGCACAAGCGGTGGAGCATGTGGTTTAATTCGATGCAACGCGAAGAACCTTACCTACTCTTGACATCCAGCGAATCCTTTAGAGATAGAGGAGTGCCTTCGGGAGCGCTGAGACAGGTGCTGCATGGCTGTCGTCAGCTCGTGTTGTGAAATGTTGGGTTAAGTCCCGCAACGAGCGCAACCCTTATCCTTGTTTGCCAGCACGTAATGGTGGGAACTCCAGGGAGACTGCCGGTGATAAACCGGAGGAAGGTGGGGACGACGTCAAGTCATCATGGCCCTTACGAGTAGGGCTACACACGTGCTACAATGGCAGATACAGAGGGCAGCGAAGCTGCGAAGTGGAGCGAATCCCTTAAAGTCTGTCGTAGTCCGGATTGGAGTCTGCAACTCGACTCCATGAAGTCGGAATCGCTAGTAATCGTGGATCAGAATGCCACGGTGAATACGTTCCCGGGCCTTGTACACACCGCCCGTCACACCATGGGAGTGGGCTGCACCAGAAGTAGATAGCTTAACCTTCGGGAGGGCGTTTACCACGGTGTGGTTCATGACTGGGGTGAAGTCGTAACAAGGTAGCCCTAGGGGAACCTGGGGCTGGATCACCTCCTTACTGACGCTATTGTTGCGAGTGTTCACACAGATTGTATAGGTTGAAGTATTAAAGAGGATATGTTCCCAAACATATCAGTGTGTCCCATTCGTCTAGAGGCCTAGGACACCGCCCTTTCACGGCGGTAACAGGGGTTCGACTCCCCTATGGGACGCCATTGGGTTGTTAGCTCAGTTGGTAGAGCAGTTGACTTTTAATCAATTGGTCACAGGTTCGAATCCTGTACAACCCACCACACTATTGTGGGCGATTAGCTCAGTTGGGAGAGCACCTCCCTTACAAGGAGGGGGTCACTGGTTCGAGCCCGGTATCGCCCACCACGCTTTAAAGGTTTTTACTTAAGAATCTTTAGAACGTGGTTTATTTAGCAATAAACGACATGCTCTTTAACAATCTGGAAAGCTGACAAGTCATTCTTTAAAGAATGACAGTAAAGTTCTCAATCAGTGACATGTAATGTCACTCACACAATCAAGTGTGCTTGGGCTTTGTCTTAGTGATAAGCAAAGTCTCTATTTTGAGTCCGGCAAAAACAAAACCTTAATTAGTTGATGATTCAACACTCAGTGGTTTTGCGACGCAGATTTCTTTTTTAGACAATCTCGCGCAAAAAAAACCTCTTGGGGTTGTATGGTTAAGTGATTAAGCGTAGACGGTGGATGCCTTGGCAGTCAGAGGCGATGAAGGACGTACTAACCTGCGAAAAGCGATGGTGAGCTGGTAAGAAGCATTTGAGCCATCGATGTCCGAATGGGGAAACCCACCTGCATAAGCAGGTATCTTAGCGTGAATACATAGCGCTAAGAGGCGAACTCGGGGAACTGAAACATCTAAGTACCCGAAGGAAAAGAAATCAATTGAGATTCCGGCAGTAGCGGCGAGCGAACCCGGAGCAGCCCTTAAGCGGCTTAGGCGTTAGGTGAACAGGTTGGAAAGCCTGGCAATAAAGGGTGATAGCCCCGTAACCGACGGCGCCTTAGACGTGAAAACGAGTAGGACGGGACACGTGATATCTTGTCTGAACATGGGGGGACCATCCTCCAAGGCTAAATACTCCTGACTGACCGATAGTGAACCAGTACCGTGAGGGAAAGGCGAAAAGAACCCCTGTGAGGGGAGTGAAATAGAACCTGAAACCGTCTACGTACAAGCAGTGGGAGCCTCCTAGTGGGGTGACCGCGTACCTTTTGTATAATGGGTCAGCGACTTAATGTAAGTAGCAAGGTTAACCGCATAGGGGAGCCGTAGGGAAACCGAGTCTTAACTGGGCGTCGAGTTGCTTGCATTAGACCCGAAACCGAGTGATCTAGCCATGGGCAGGTTGAAGGTTGAGTAACATCAACTGGAGGACCGAACTCACTAACGTTGAAAAGTTAGGAGATGACCTGTGGCTAGGGGTGAAAGGCCAATCAAACTCGGAGATAGCTGGTTCTCCCCGAAAGCTATTTAGGTAGCGCCTCGGACGAATACTACTGGGGGTAGAGCACTGTTAAGGCTAGGGGGTCATCCCGACTTACCAACCCTTTGCAAACTCCGAATACCAGTAAGTACTATCCGGGAGACACACGGCGGGTGCTAACGTCCGTCGTGGAGAGGGAAACAACCCAGACCGCCAGCTAAGGTCCCAAAGTTATCGCTAAGTGGGAAACGATGTGGGAAGGCTCAGACAGCCAGGATGTTGGCTTAGAAGCAGCCATCATTTAAAGAAAGCGTAATAGCTCACTGGTCGAGTCGGCCTGCGCGGAAGATGTAACGGGGCTAAGCGATACACCGAAGCTGCGGCAATGTCCTTATGGATATTGGGTAGGGGAGCGTTGTGTAAGCTGTTGAAGGTGAGCTGAGAGGCTTGCTGGAGGTATCACAAGTGCGAATGCTGACATGAGTAACGATAAAGGGGGTGAAAAACCTCCTCGCCGGAAGACCAAGGGTTCCTGTCCAACGTTAATCGGGGCAGGGTAAGTCGGCCCCTAAGGCGAGGCCGAAAGGCGTAGTCGATGGGAAACGGGTTAATATTCCCGTACTGCTACTTACTGCGATGGGGGGACGGAGAAGGCTAGGTGGGCCTGGCGATGGTTGTCCAGGTTCAAGTGCGTAGGCTGATTTCTTAGGCAAATCCGGGAAATCAAGGCCGAGACACGATGTCGAGCCACCAAGGTGGTGAAGTCATTGATGCCATGCTTCCGGGAAAAGCCTCTAAGCTTCAGGTAAGTAGGAACCGTACTCCAAACCGACACAGGTGGTCGGGTAGAGAATACCAAGGCGCTTGAGAGAACTCGGGTGAAGGAACTAGGCAAAATGGTACCGTAACTTCGGGAGAAGGTACGCTGCCCGCGGTGAAGTCCCTTGCGGATGGAGCTATGGGCAGTCGCAGATACCAGGTGGCTGCAACTGTTTATTAAAAACACAGCACTGTGCAAAATCGAAAGATGACGTATACGGTGTGACGCCTGCCCGGTGCCGGAAGGTTAATTGATGTGGTTATCGCAAGAGAAGCCATTGATTGAAGCCCCGGTAAACGGCGGCCGTAACTATAACGGTCCTAAGGTAGCGAAATTCCTTGTCGGGTAAGTTCCGACCTGCACGAATGGCGTAATGATGGCCACGCTGTCTCCACCCGAGACTCAGTGAAATTGAAATCGCAGTGAAGATGCTGTGTACCCGCGGCTAGACGGAAAGACCCCGTGAACCTTTACTACAGCTTGGCACTGAACATTGAGCCTACATGTGTAGGATAGGTGGGAGGCTTTGAAGCGGCGACGCCAGTTGCTGTGGAGCCATCCTTGAAATACCACCCTTGTATGTTTGATGTTCTAACTTAGCCCCATTATCTGGGGTGAGGACAGTGCCTGGTGGGTAGTTTGACTGGGGCGGTCTCCTCCCAAAGCGTAACGGAGGAGCACGAAGGTGGGCTAATCACGGTCGGACATCGTGAGGTTAGTGCAATGGCATAAGCCCGCTTAACTGCGAGAGTGACGGCTCGAGCAGGTACGAAAGTAGGTCATAGTGATCCGGTGGTTCTGAATGGAAGGGCCATCGCTCAACGGATAAAAGGTACTCCGGGGATAACAGGCTGATACCGCCCAAGAGTTCATATCGACGGCGGTGTTTGGCACCTCGATGTCGGCTCATCACATCCTGGGGCTGAAGTCGGTCCCAAGGGTATGGCTGTTCGCCATTTAAAGTGGTACGCGAGCTGGGTTTAGAACGTCGTGAGACAGTTCGGTCCCTATCTGCCGTGGGCGTTGGATGATTGAGGGGAGCTGCTCCTAGTACGAGAGGACCGGAGTGGACGAACCGCTGGTGTTCGGGTTGTGTCGCCAGACGCATTGCCCGGTAGCTAAGTTCGGCACAGATAAGCGCTGAAAGCATCTAAGCGCGAAGCTGGCCCCGAGATGAGTCATCCCTAGAGCTTCGAGCTCTCTAAAGGGTTGTTCTAGACTAGAACGTTGATAGGCAGGGTGTGTAAGCGCTGTGAGGCGTTGAGCTAACCTGTACTAATTGCCCGTGAGGCTTAACCATACAACACCCAAGAGGTTTTGGGTTGGACTTAAAATAAAGCCAGTTGATTGTGGCGAGAACGAACAGCTTTCTAGGTTGATGGTTTTCACTTTTAGAAAAGTGAAGACAAAACAAAATTTTGCTTGGCGACCATAGCGCTTTGGACCCACCTGACTCCATGCCGAACTCAGTAGTGAAACGAAGCAGCGCCGATGGTAGTGTGGGGTCTCCCCATGTGAGAGTAGGACATCGCCAGGCTTTGATTACAATTGATTAAAGCAAAGAGATATAAGCCTTTAATCATACAGAATTGGTGCGGAGTGGTAGTTCAGTTGGTTAGAATACCGGCCTGTCACGCCGGGGGTCGCGGGTTCGAGTCCCGTCCACTCCGCCACTACTTAGAAACCCTAGCTGAAAAGCTGGGGTTTTTTGCGTTTAAGCCCCAGCATCATTGTGTTGGGGCTTTTTGTGTTTATCGCATGACATCGAGTAGGGCGTTGAGTAAAGGCTCTTTTGAGCGGGAAGCTTTACAACAAAGGCCCAGTTCGAGAGGTTGCACAATTTCTTGGCGTAAGCGCTCAACCTTGTCTTTTACTGGGCTGTTATCAATCACCACATCTGGCGCGACACCAATACCACAGCCCAATGCCACCATACTGACAATCGCCTCATGGCCTGCTATTTGTGCGTAGACGTTTGGCTCGATACCTTTACTGGTCAACCATTGATCAGCGAGTTCGCGCGCTGTCCCTGCTTCGGGCAAGATTAACGGTGTGTGCTGCCAGTCAATGGCTTGTAGGTCAATGCCGCTACTGGCCATTGCCGGTGCGATAACTGACAAACTGACTGTATCAATCGGTTGAAACACCAAGCTGGATGACAAGCGCTTGGGTTTAGCGGCAATAGCAATGTCGGCGCTGTTGTCTTGCACCTTCTCTTCTGCTTGAGCGGGGTCGCCGGTCAGCAGTTGTAGCTCGATATTTGGGTATTGCTGACGAAACCGCGCGAGGAGCTCAGGTAAATGGCTATAGCTTGCCGTGACTGAACAAAAGAGCGTGAGCTTACCGCCGAGCAAGGAGGCATGTTCATTGATACTGGCCTTCGTGGTGTGCCAAAGCTGCAGGATATCGCGTGCGACGGGAAGCAGCGTTTTACCTGCTGGGGTGAGATCGACCGCTTTATTGGTACGAATAAACAACGGCTGACCAATATCTTCTTCGAGACGTTGGATGATTCGGCTCAGCGCAGAAGGGCTGACGTGCATTGCTTGTGCGGCCCGGGTATAGCTTTTGGTGTCACAGAGGTGGAGAAAGCCCGTGAGTTGCTTTGCATTCATGATTTCACGTTGCTGTAATTGCAATGTTATGTTGTGAATATATCACTTTAGGCAATATAGTGGTTAGGGTAGTATCAAAAATAGGCGGTGAAAACACACCCAATCACGGATTTGAATCAATGGAGCACACCATGGCGAACTACTTTAATACCCTGAATTTGCGTCAACAATTGGAACAATTAGGCGTATGCCGATTTATGGATCGTGACGAATTTTCGTCTGAGGCTGAATTCCTCAAAGGTAAGAAAGTGGTGATTGTAGGCTGCGGTGCGCAAGGGCTCAATCAAGGCTTAAACATGCGCGACTCGGGCCTTGATGTGGCTTATGCACTACGTCAGGCTGCCATTGATGAAAAACGTCCTTCTTATCAGAACGCGGTCGAAAATGGATTTGAAGTAGGTAGCTACCAAGATTTGATCCCACAGGCAGACTTGGTGATTAACCTTACGCCAGATAAACAGCACTCCAACGTGGTTGAAACCGTGATGCCACTGATGAAAGAGGGTGCTGCGCTTGGTTACTCACATGGCTTTAATATTGTCGAAGTCGGTCAGCGTATCCGTGAAGACATTACTGTGGTTATGGTTGCGCCAAAGTGCCCGGGTACCGAGGTGCGTGAAGAATACAAACGCGGCTTTGGTGTTCCGACCCTGATTGCTGTTCACCCAGAAAATGATCCTAAAGGTGAAGGCTTTGAGATTGCGAAAGCCTGGGCAGCCGCTACCGGTGGTCACCGTGCTGGCGTACTTGCATCCTCATTCGTAGCAGAAGTGAAATCCGATCTGATGGGCGAACAAACCATCCTGTGTGGCATGCTGCAGGCTGGATCCGTCGTTTGTTATGAGAAAATGATCGCAGAGGGTGTTGAGCCAGGTTATGCGGGCAAACTGATTCAGTATGGCTGGGAAACCATTACGGAAGCGCTGAAGTTCGGTGGTATCACCCATATGATGGATCGCCTGTCTAACCCTGCGAAAGTCAAAGCTTTTGAGCTGTCAGAGTCGCTTAAAGAACTGATGCGTCCCCTTTATAACAAGCACATGGATGACATTATCTCTGGTCATTTCTCTGCAACCATGATGGCCGATTGGGATAACGACGATAAAGACCTTTTCACTTGGCGTGAAGAAACGGCACAGACTGCTTTTGAAAATTATCCCGAGTCGGATGTAAGCATCAGTGAGCAAGCGTTCTTTGATAACGGTATTTTGATGGTCGCGATGGTGCGTGCAGGGGTTGAGCTCGCTTTTGAAGTGATGGTGTCATCCGGCATTATCGAAGAGTCAGCGTATTACGAGTCATTGCACGAACTGCCTTTGATTGCCAATACCATTGCGCGTAAGCGTCTTTATGAAATGAACGTGGTCATTTCAGACACGGCTGAGTACGGTAACTACCTATTTGCAAACGTCGCGACACCGCTGCTGCGCGAGCACTTTATGCCAACAGTGGGTGCTGATGTGATTGGTAAAGGACTTGGAGAAACCTCCAATCAGGTCGACAACGCCACCTTAATCGAGGTCAATGACCGTATCCGTAACCACCCGATTGAGTATATCGGCGAGGAATTGCGCGGCTATATGACCGATATGAAGCAGATTGCGCTCGATAACGCATAACGCTTAGCGTTCGACACAAAGTGGAAAGAGAAGCCTGGCCTGAGGGTCAGGCTTTTTTGTGTACGTGCAGTTTACTCTTGATTATCTGCCGACTGATCCACTTTTGCTTCCATGGCTTCAAGCTTGGCTTCGAGCTCGGTGAGCTTTTGACGGGTGCGTAGCAACACCTGAGTTTGCACATCAAACTCTTCACGGCTTACCACGTCGAGCTTGGTGAGCTGGCCTTGAATAGCTTGGCGCACACGGCTTTCCATATCCGTGCCTAACTCTTTAACAGGCTGAGGCATGGCGTCGTGAATTTGCTTGGCCATTTGCTCAAGTTTTTTGGGGTCAAACATGGAATACTCCTTTATTAACTGTCTTTATTCTATGTAAATACGCACAGCTTGTCGAAAGGATGATAAAAGAAAAGGGCCCGAAGGCCCTTTGGGTTAGTGTGATGCGCGATAGTCTTCATCGAGCTTATCAAGTTCATCGTCTTCGACAAACACAGGCAGTGGTTTGTGCTTGCTGGCCAGATAGGTATAAATCACTGGCAGAACGAATAGCGTGAATAACGTACCGATAGCGAGACCTGCTACGATCACAACCCCGATGCTAAAGCGTTGCTCGGCGCCTGCGCCGGTGGCAAACATTAGCGGGATTAGGCCTGCAATCATCGCGGCAGTGGTCATCAAGATCGGACGCAGACGAATCTTGGCCGCTTCTTTCACTGCGTCCATTCGGCTGGCTTGATGATGCAGTTGCTGCTCTTTGGCGACCTCACAGATCAGAATACCGTGTTTAGTAATCAGACCTATCAAGGTTATTAGCCCGACTTGTGAGTAGATGTTCATGGATGACAGCCCCCATGCGAGCGCAATCAAAGCCCCGCAAATGGCGAGCGGCACAGAGACCAAGATCACCAGTGGGTCGAGCAAGGATTCAAACTGAATCGCAAGGACCAGATAAATGATCGCCAACGCGAATAAGAAGGTGGCATACAGCGCACTGCCTTCGGTTACGTATTGACGAGACTCACCGAGGTAATCGTGCTGATAGCCTTTAGGCAACTCTGCCGCTTTGCTCTCAAACCAATCCACCGCCGTACCCATGGTGACCCCTGGTGCAGATACCGCGCTGATAGTGGCAGCATTTAGCTGATTAAAGTGCGGCAGTGAGCGAGGCTCCGCTGTCACTTCAATGTCAATCAGTGAGCCCAATGGAATGGAATCACCGTTGGCCGCACGCACGTAGTAGTTCTCGATCGATTCAGGATTGAGGCGATATTTACGCTCAACTTGTGGGATCACTTCGTACGAGCGGCCATCAAAGTCGATACGATTGACGTAGCCATCGGCCATCATGGTGCCAATGGTGGCGCCAATATCACGCATGGTCACGCCATACGACCCAGCTTTGTCTTTATCAATGCTGATGTTCATGGTGGCCGAATCAAAGTTGAGGTTAAGCTCCGAATAGACGAAATTCGGGCTAGATTGTACCTCTGACATAATTTCGGCGGTCACTTGATAGAGACTTTCGAAATTGTTCGGTGTCGTCACCACAAACTGGATTGGCAAGCCAGACGAAGCACCGGGTAGCTCTGGCATTTCAAAGGTAGTGACCTTCATGCCAGGGATGTCTTTCACTTCGTTAGCCATGCGTTTTACCACTTCGGACTGACTGGCTTCCCGTTCACTCCAAGGTACCAGCGAGGCGATACCAAACGCTTGATTTGACTTGGGTACACCAGAGAAGACCTGCGAAAAAGCCACTTCTGGTTGCTCGTCAAGTTTTTGGTTCACTTCCGCCATGCTGTTTTGGATATAATCCAGGTTGGCTGTAGAGGGGGCGGTACCCATCATTACCACCACGCCTTTATCTTCCGATGGCGCAAGCTCACTGGGGATAAAGTTAAACAGCACAGGCAAAGAGGCAAAGACGATCACCGCAAAGGACACCACCACAGGACGGCGTTGCATCACCTTACTGAGGATGCGCGCATACTTGTCGGTCATGCCATCCAAGAAGCGGTGCACGGCAAGCTCAAAGCGACTTGGCTTGGCGTTGGCTTTCAACATGGTTGAACACATTACCGGTGAGAGTGTCAACGCGACAATCCCAGAGACAAACACCGCCCCGGCAAGGGTTAACGCAAACTCTTTAAACAGCGATCCGGTGATCCCGCCCATCATCGCGATAGGGGCATACACGGCCGCCAGCGTCAGGGTCATTGAAATCACGGGCACAGCAATCTCGCGTGTCCCTATGATGGCCGCGCGGAAAGGCGATTCTCCCAGCTTGATATGGCGGTCGATGTTTTCCAATACCACGATTGCATCGTCGACCACCAAGCCGATAGCCAATACCATCGCCAACAGGGTCATCAAGTTGAGCGAGAAGCCAATCATTTCCATCACCAGTGCCACACCAATCAGGGACAGTGGGATGGTAATAATGGGGATAATCACCGCACGGAACGAGCCTAAGAACAGGGTAATCACCACCAAAACGATCAGTGCCGCTTCAATGATGGTTTTGATTACCTCATTGATGGACTCATTGATTGCATTGGATGAGTCATACAGCACATTCATCTCGATATTGCTTGGCATGTTGCGCTCAACTTCCGGCAACATGTCCATGACGTCAGCAGCAATATTGATGGGGTTGGCCGACGGGGTAGCATTGATCGCGGCGACAACGGCTTCAGAGCCATTGGCCAGTGCGCGTACCCGATCGTGGCTTTTCTCGAGCGAGACGTTAGCGATATCCCCAAGACGCACGACGCGGCCATCTTGAGTATCTACCACCAAATTACGCAGCTCTTCGGGCGTAGACACCTGGGTGTCAGCGCTACCGTTATAGATCATAAAGGTACCAATCGCCTGACCGGTAGCTGACTGGTAGTTGTTGGCATCGAGCACGGACATCACGTCGGTGGCTGCTAATTTAAATGCCGCCATTTTTTCAGGGTCGAGCCAGACACGTAGGCCATATTTGACCCCGCCGTACAGGTCGATTTTGGAGACGCCATCCACGGTAAACAGCTGAGGCTTGACCACGCGCTCGAGGTAGTCAGTGATCTGACTGGAGTCGAGTTCGGGTGAGGTGAAGCCAATATACATCACCGCGGTGGTTGACCCTGTCGACATGGATACCGAGGGATCTTCGGACTCGGCAGGAAGCTGAGCACGCACCGAGTTTACCTTGGCCAGAATATCGGCCAAGGCGGCGTTAGGGTCGGTATTGAGCTTCATGTTGACCGTAATGGTCGAGGAGCCAAGCACCGACTCTGAGGTCATAAAATCAATATTATCAGCTTGGGCCACGGCTTGTTCCAGCGGCGTCGTGATGAAGCCCTGAATCAAGTCGGCGCTGGCACCATAATAGCTGGTTGTGATGGTGACCACGGTATTGGTCATCTCCGGGTATTCCCGAACCTGCATCTTGAATAAAGATTGCAGACCAAGCAGCGCAATCAGAATACTGATTGACGCGGCTAGTACGGGGCGCCGGATAAAAATATCAGTAAAGCGCATCACATCCTCGTCTTACAATTGAGGTAATTGTTCTGGTGGTGTGAGAGCGTCGTTTTCGACGATTTTCACTTTGGAGCCATTGCTCAATCGCACTTGGCCAGAGGTCACAACCTGATCACCAGGCTCGAGACCGTCGATAATGCGCGCTTGATGGCCACGACGTTCACCAACCTTGAGTACTTGCTGATAAGCGCGCTTTTCCCCTTCTTCTTCGCGGATGACGTAGACGCTTTCTCCGTACAAATTAAAGTTAATCGCGGTTTGATCGATCACGATTTGCTCGTCAATGGTGGGCAGAACGATATCGGCACGGGCAAACATGCCTGAGCGCAACTGGCCGTCGTTGTTGGGGATATTGGCTTCCACTTTAATCAGGCCGCTCTGGCTGTTGACCGCAGGCTCAATGGCACTGATAGAGCCGATGAATTCCTTTTCAGGATACGCGTCGACAGTAATGCGTAACGGCTGGCTCAGACGGATTTTGGAGATATCCGTTTGTGGCACGGTAAAGCGCAGCTTCATCACCGAGGTATCTTCTAAACGAGCAATATCGGTACCTGGTTGTAAGTATTCACCTAAGAAAACATCACGCAAACCAATCACGCCATCGAAGGGGGCTTGGATATTACGACGGGCGATGGTGGCTTTCAGTGCATTGATGTCCGCTTGTAGCGAGCGATAATTCGCCTCGGCTTCGTCCAATGCTTCTTTAGAAATTGACCCTTTGGTAAATAGTCCTTGGTAGCGTTTAAACTTGGCTTCCGCCGCCGGTAGGCGCGCTTGCGTGCTGGCTAAATTAGCTTTTTCAACACTCGAGTCGAGCTCGACCAGGTTTTGTCCACGCTCAACGGTTTGGCCAGACTCAAAATTAATCACATCGACGACACCGGCAATTTGGGTGGTTAAGGTGATCCCTTGGTTAGGCTCAACAAACCCAATGGCGTCAAGCGTTGGTGTCCAAGGCTCAGCCTCAACCGTCACCGCGGTGACTGGGTGGGTGGGCTCTGGCATGTTTGCCATATACTCTGCAATCTTTTGCTGCTTGAACAGGTTGAAGCCAATCACACTGCCAAACAGCAGCAGTGCGAGGATAACCATAAAGAAAAACCATTTTTTCATCGAAGTAAGCTCCGAACGTCGTTAGTGAAGAGAAATTGCATCCCAGCAAGCGTGGATCGCATCTGCGATAGCATGACTGTCCAGGGTTATAACACCCCGAACCTGTTTGCGAGCTAAACAAAAAGCGGGTTCGAGTCCCAAGGTGATTAACACCTCATCATCTAGGGACTTGAGCACACCTTGTTGCTTACCTTCTTGAAAGACTTGATAAAGGTCAGAGAAGGCCTCTCGCTCCCGCTGAGCGTGTAACTGGTCGTCCCGTGGCAGCGCATCAAACTGGTCTCGAGACAATAGCAGATGATCGCGTTGTAGCATCATGGTCCAAGTATTGCGCCATAAGCGTTCAAACTGACGTTTGAGTGTCGGTTCATCCTTGACCCCTTGCTGGATATGGGTCGCACACTGCATCATCAGGTGTGAAGACAGTTGGCGAAGCAAATCATCCTTGTCTTTGAAATAGCGATAAATGGTCCCTGCCGCGACATGTGCTTGTGTCGCCACTTGTTGCATTGAGACTTTATCGAGCCCGACCGTCGCGATTAATTGCTCGGTCGCGGCAAAGATTTGCGTACGTTTGTCCATAGGTAATGCACCAAGCAATGAATGAACATTCATTCATTTTAGGGCGCTTTTTGTGCAAATGACAAGCATAAAGAGTAGCAAGAAAAAAAACCTCCAGCTTGGGTGAGATAGACATCAGTTAGATTCGCTCTACAATGCTCATTCAGCCACTAATGAGGTGTTGTCACCATGAAACTTAACCCCGCGCAATCAGATGCTGTTCGACATATCTCTGGGCCGTGCCTGGTTTTGGCCGGGGCAGGGTCGGGCAAAACACGGGTCATTACGCACAAAATCGCCTATTTGGTTCAGCAGTGCGGCTACAAAGCACGTCATGTCGCCGCAGTCACGTTTACCAATAAAGCCGCGCGCGAGATGAAAGAGCGAGTGGCACAAAGCCTAGGCAAGCAAGAATCGCGAGGCTTGATGGTATCGACCTTTCATACCTTAGGGCTGAATATCATTCGTCGCGAGTACAAAACCTTGGGGCTCAAGGCGGGCTTTTCGTTATTTGACGATCAAGACCAACTGGCGCTATTAAAAGCCTTGACCGAACAAGAGCTGGATAACGACAAAGATCTATTGCGTCAGCTGGTGCACACCATTTCCAACTGGAAAAATGCCATGCTGGGGCCGGATGAAGCCCTTGCTCAAGCGCAAGGCGAACGGGATCAGCTGTTTGCCGCTTGCTATGCGCGCTACCAAAAACAAATGCGTGCGTACAATGCGCTTGATTTTGATGACTTGATTTTGATGCCCGTGGCGCTGCTTAGCCAGAATCAAGCCGTGCGTGAGCGCTGGCAAGCGCGCATTCGCTACCTGCTCGTGGATGAATACCAAGATACCAACACCAGTCAATATCAGTTGGTAAAACTGCTGGTCGGTGAGCGCGCGCGCTTTACCGTGGTGGGCGATGACGATCAGTCGATTTACTCATGGCGAGGGGCCCAGCCGAAAAACCTGGTTTACCTGCAGCAAGACTTTCCGCGTTTGCATGTGGTGAAACTGGAGCAAAACTACCGCTCAACCAGTCGCATTCTGCGTGCCGCGAATATCTTGATTGCCAATAACCCCCATGTATTCGAAAAAACCTTATTTTCTGCTTTACCGGATGGCGACATGCTCAAAGTACTGACCGCCAACAATGAAGAGCATGAGGCGGAGCGCGTAGTCGGCGAGCTGATTGGTCATCGCTTTTTGGGACGTACCCAATACAAAGATTACGCCATCCTTTATCGCGGAAACCACCAATCACGTTTGATCGAAAAAGCGCTGATGCAAAACCGCATTCCTTATAAGATCTCCGGTGGCACCTCATTTTTCTCACGCGCAGAAATCAAGGACATCATGGCTTACCTGCGCCTTCTCACGAACCCTGATGATGACAATGCATTCTTGCGGGTGGTTAACACGCCACGACGTGAGATTGGTCCGGTGACGTTAGAAAAACTCGGTAGCTATGCCAACCAGCGAGGTAAAAGCTTGTTTGCGGCAAGCTTTGAGCTCGGGCTCAGCCAACATTTATCGGGACGTGGTTTGGCGTCGTTACAAGCGTTTACCCGTTGGGTGGTGGAATTATCCGATCAAGCCGAACGAGGCGATACCGTGGCGGCGGTTAGAGCGCTTTTGCGTGATATTCACTACGAGGAGTGGCTGTACGAAAGCTCTTCAAGCCCCAAAGTCGCCGAAATGCGGATGAAAAACGTCTCACAGCTTTATAGTTGGATTGTGGCTGATTTAGAAGGTGACAACCCCGATCAGGTTGAACGAACGCTAAGAGAAGTGGTTCAGCGCCTTACACTGCGTGACATGATGGAGCGGGGTGAAGATGATGATGACGCAGACCAAGTCCAGTTGATGACCCTACATGCCTCTAAAGGACTTGAGTTTCCTTACGTCTACTTGATTGGTATGGAAGAAGGTTTATTACCCCATCAATCGAGCATTGATGAAGACAACATCGATGAAGAGCGGCGCTTGGCTTATGTCGGGCTGACGCGTGCGCAAAAGGCGTTGACGTTCGTGGTGTGTAAAGAGCGACGCCAATTTGGCGAATTGATTAAGCCACAGCAGAGCCGCTTCTTAGATGAATTGCCATTTGACGATGTCGAATGGGAATCGCAAAAAAAACCGGTATCGCAAGAAGAGCGAATGGAAAAAGGGCAAGCGGCGATCGCTAACCTAAAGGCCATGCTGGATAAAAACAAATAACGCCGCGGAAGGCGGCGTTATCGTTACATAGACATTGAGCGGCGCGATTAGAGGGCGTCGAGCATGTGCTCAATGGCTGCCACTATTTCATCGTCCGAGCAATCCATGCAGGTCCCTTTGGCAGGCATCGCATTAAAGCCGTTGATAGCGTGCTTGGTTAGCGTTTCCATGCCTTTATCGACACGTGGTCCCCATGCCGCGGCATCACCTGTTTTGGGTGCGCCGGCTGCACCTGTGCCATGACAGGCAGTGCAGTAGGTGTTGTAGACCTGCTCGCCACTGCGTGGGCCACTTGGCTCTGCGGCGGCGGTTTGCGTTGGCGCTTCGCCGTCAATGTAAACATCACCAACCGGGGCAATGCGCTCAGCGATGGCGGCTTTTTCTTGCTCAGACACTTCTAGTGCTTGCGCAGCAGAAGCAAATAAAAGGGCCGCCACAGTGGCAACCATAATATGACCTAGACTTTTTCCCTTTGCGCTCACAATGACACTCCCACATTACTGGTGGCTTAACGCCTTTTTTATCTTATTTGCCGTCAACCTAAGGGGGCGAATCAATAAAGAGTGATTCGGTTGCGGCCTGTCAGTCTCGTCTTAACGGATTGGCCAACGTTGCTGGGTTAACTCCGTGTAAAGATTAGGTGATTATAGCGCTTTAGATTGTTACGTTAAACCGTTATAGTAGAGACCTTACTGACGTTTTCTACGCAATTTGTTGAAAAAGAGACCAGTCAGTAAAAAAATTAAAAAAAGTGCTAGACGGCTGGTGGTGATATCCGTAATATTCGTCACCGCCAACGGGGCAAGCGCCCGTAGCTCAGTTGGATAGAGTGTTGGCCTCCGAAGCCAAAGGTCACAGGTTCAAATCCTGTCGGGCGCGCCATTCCGGGGATAAAGGAAATTGGCAAAAAATCAGTGGTGGCTGTAGCTCAGTTGGTAGAGCCCTGGATTGTGATTCCAGTTGTCGCGGGTTCAAGTCCCGTCAGCCACCCCATTATTTTCGCTCATAGCGAATATGTCGGTGAATAGCGCAGTTTGGTAGCGCATCTGGTTTGGGACCAGAGGGTCGGGGGTTCGAATCCCTCTTCACCGACCACTATTACGAACCCTAGCCTAACGGCTGGGGTTTTTTCGTTTCACCCTCCCCCCTCTGGACATTTCTCTCCCCCTCAAATTGTCACTACTGTCGGGCGGTTTTATATCGCTTTGCCGAGTACGTGTTGGTGAGTCTTTTCTCTACGTGGCGACGTTGAGAGAGGATAAAATGCAGAAATTAGAGCTCTATCAAGATTCTGATAGATAAAAAGTCACCAATTAGCAATAAAAACCACACCTTTTGATGTGACTGCTATACCTGTTGATGAGTGGTTTAAAAACCTGCATTCAAATGACTAACTAATTATTTAGGTTGTTAATTGCTATTTTTTTGGAGTTTATCGCTATCATTGTTCACGCGCTGTTAAATAACTTTGCTTTATTCTATGCGCGATTTGCTTTAAAACAGGGGAAAGCGTAATACCTTATATCTTTATGATATGAAGTGTATTTTTTGTTTGACACTTGGGTGCGCAATCGTAGCCAAGTGAATGAATATTCGAGCCGACTGTGTCATTATGGCATTTTCTGCTGTGATGTTGATTTTTTGTGAAATGTTTGCCAGATTAAATCCGCATCTCTCCGAGGCAAGATCATATCACCTTGTTTTGGTCAGGAAGTCGATCGTCATCTAGGACGATATCAAGGATGAAAAATGTCACTGCTAGAAGTAAATAACCTACGAATTGAGTATCCGTCTCGCCATGGCGTTCATGCTGCCGTGACGTCGTTGTCATTAACGATTGAGCGCGGTGAGATTGTTGGCGTGGTGGGTGAGTCTGGAGCCGGTAAGTCAACGGTGGGTAATGCCGTGATTGATTTGCTCAGTCCGCCAGGGCGTATTGCCAGTGGCGATGTGTACCTTGATGGTAAAAAAATCTCCGGCCTTAGCCCTAATGAAATGCGCAAAGTGCGTGGCGACAAAATCGGGTTTATCTTTCAAGACCCGATGACCTCCCTGAACCCGCTGTTTACGGTCGAGCAACAGCTGACCGAAACCATTTTGACGAATTTGAATGTCACGCAGCAACAGGCTTATCAGCGCGCGCTTAATTTAATGGAGCAGGTGGGGATCCCGGAGCCAGAGCTGCGCATCAAGCAGTACCCTCACCAGTTTTCTGGCGGGATGCGTCAGCGCGTGGTGATCGCGGTTGCACTGGCTGGGGAGCCAGATTTAATCATTGCTGATGAGCCGACCACGGCGTTGGATGTGTCTATCCAAGACCAGATTCTCACCCTGATCCGCGACTTATGCCAAAAGAAAAACGTGGGCTGTATGCTGGTCACCCATGATATGGGCGTGGTCGCCAACGTGACCGACCGTGTTGCTGTGATGTATCGTGGTGATTTGGTTGAGTTGGGCACCACCCAGCAAGTGTTAGGTGAGCCTCAACACCCCTATACGCAAAGCCTTATTTCAGCAGTGCCACGCTCTGACATCAAGTTAGACCGCTTTCCGCTGGTCAATTACATCGAAGAAGCGGGTGAAACCTTAGAGCTTGATGTCAAAAACCATTGGCTGGGGCAAAGCCAAGATCAGCGTGCTTACAGTGGGCCATTGCTGCAGGTGAAAGATGTGTCTTTGCGCTTTATTACCAAAGATTCCTTATTTGCCAGCCGCCGCGAATACGTCCAAGCCTCTGATCATGTGAGCTTTGACGTGGTTGAAGGGGAAACCTTTGGTCTTGTCGGAGAGTCAGGCTCAGGAAAATCGACCATCGCACGGGCAATCACCGGCCTTTATCCGCCCAATACGGGGCAAATCATTTTTGAAGACATTGATCTGACCGCGATTAAAAGCGAACGCGCCCGGCGCCCAATCCGTCGCCAGATGCAGATGGTGTTTCAAAACCCGTATTCGTCCATGAACCCGCGGATGAAAATCTATGACATTATCGCTGAGCCTATTCGCTTTCACCGTTTAGCCGAAGGTGAGTCACAAATCCGCCAAATCGTCGGTGATTTGCTCGACCACGTGGGTTTAGGCCGCGGGGCAGGGATTAAATACCCGCACGAGTTCTCTGGGGGACAACGTCAGCGCATTTCGATTGCTCGCGCACTGGCGACGCGCCCGCGCTTGCTAATTTGCGATGAGCCGACATCTGCGTTGGATGTGTCGGTACAAGCGCAGATTTTGAACCTGCTTAAAGATCTGCAGGACGAGCTCAATCTCACCATGTTGTTTATCAGTCACGATCTGCCGGTGATTCGACAAATGTGTGACCGCATTGGTGTGATGCGCAAAGGCCAGCTGTTAGAAGTGGCACCGACAGAGCAACTGTTTACTAACCCACAACACGAATATAGCCGTCAGCTTATCTCATTGATGCCAGAGTTTAAGGGAATGAGCACGGAAGGTTTGCAACCGGCATAGCACGCTATGTCGACGCGGCAATGCGCCGCACCTCATCCATGATGCAAACACAGCAGGGGGCAACCCCTACGCATAAAGGAGCTATGCAATGAAAACAATGAAGAGCAAGATTGCCGTGGCGCTTATGGCCGCCGGCCTGAGCTTTAGTGCCGCGGCTGCGGATATCACCGTCGCGTATGATGCGGATCCGGTATCACTGGACCCTCATGAGCAGCTTTCCGGTGGTACGCTACAGCTATCACATATGGTCTTCGACCCCTTGGTCCGTTTTACCCAAGAAATGGACTTTGAGCCGCGTCTCGCCACGTCTTGGGAGCGTATCGACAATGAAACCGTACGTTTTAACCTTCGCGAAGGCGTGACGTTCCATTCTGGTAACGCGTTTACTGCTGATGATGTTGTCTGGACCTTTGACCGTTTGAAGTCATCACCCGATTTTAAAGGGATTTTCACCCCCATCGTTGATATCAAAAAAGTCGACGAGCACACCGTTGATGTGGTCACAGACGGTACCTACCCGCTGGTAGAAAACGTCATGACCTACGTGTTCCCGATGGACAGCAAGTTCTACAGTGGTAAAACAGAAGACGGTCGTGATAAGTCTGAGCTGAAGAAAAATGGCTCAACCTATGCGTCAACACACCTATCAGGCACAGGCCCTTATGTGGTCGACGAGCGTGAACAAGGCGTGGTGGTCGAGTTTGACCGTAATGAGAATTACTGGGACAAAGACAGCGAAGGCAATGTGGATAACATCACACTGCGTCCGATCAAAGAAGATGCCACCCGTGTCGCAGCGCTGCTGTCTGGTGACGTCGATATGATTGCCCCTGTCTCGCCAAATGATTATCGCCGTATCGAACGTGCCGACGAGCTGCAACTGGTCACCATGCCAGGGACGCGTGTGATCACCTTCCAAATGAACCAGAGTGTGGTGGATGAGTTTAAAGACCCGCGCGTCCGTCAAGCGGTGGCTTATGCGGTCAACAATGAAGGTATTGCGCAGAAGATCATGAAAGGGGCGGCCACGCCCGCGAGTCAGCAAAGCCCGGTTGGTTACGCAGGCTATAACGCAGATTTAGAGCCGCGTTATGACTTGGCGAAAGCGAAAAAGCTGATGGAAGAGGCCGGTTACCCTGATGGTTTCTCAATCACCATGATTGCGCCGAACAACCGTTACGTAAACGATGAAAAAATCGCACAAGCGGTGGCGGCAATGATGGCGAAAATTGGTATTAAGGTTGATTTGCAAACCATGCCAAAAGCGCAGTACTGGCCTGAGTTCGATAAGTGCGAAGCCGGCATGCAGATGATCGGTTGGCACCCAGATACAGAAGATTCTGCCAACTTCACTGAATTCCTCACCATGACCCGTGATGCGGACACCGGTAAGGGCCAATACAACTGTGGTCACTACTCGAACAGCGAAGTGGACAAGCTGGTGATGGAAGCCAACTCAGAGACGGATCTGGAAAAGCGTAGTGCCATGCTGCAAAAGGTTGAGAAGATCCTGTATGACGAAGCAGCCTTCTTACCCCTGCATTGGCAAGACCCATCATGGGCAGCCAAAAATAACGTTAACATCGAGCCGATCGTTAACGGTATGAACTTCCCTTACTTCGGCGATCTAGTGGTCGAGTAATGGACTAAAACAGGGCCCCAACCACTGGGGCCCCTGATTATCCAATCGCTTAGAGGCACACATGGTAACGTTTTTAGTCAAACGTCTGGTACAGGCACTGATTGTGATGTTTGTCATCAGTCTGGTGGCGTTTGCTATCCAAGACAACCTCGGCGACCCCTTGCGGGAGCTGGTGGGGCAATCAGTATCAGAAGCAGAGCGTGATGCGCTGCGTGATGAAATGGGGCTTAACGATCCCTTCTTAACCAAATATACCCGCTTTGTAGGCAAGGCCCTACAAGGGGATTTAGGCAATTCGTATTTCTTTAAGCGTCCAGTGGTGGACGTCATTTTAGATAAATTGGTGGCAACGCTAGAACTCGTGGCGGGGGCGGCACTGATCATTGTCGTGGTGTCGATACCACTCGGGGTGTACTCGGCGATTCACCCCAATAGCATTCTCACCAAGATAATCATGGGCTTTAGCATCGTGGGTATTTCGATACCTGTCTTCTTAACCGCGATCATGCTCATGTATGTGTTCTCGATTGAATTAGGCTGGTTGCCTTCTTATGGACGCGGAGAGACCGCCAATTGGCTCGGTTGGGAGTCCGGCTTTTTCACCCTGGATGGTTTAGCACACTTGGTGCTGCCTTCGGTGTCACTGGCGTCCATCATGTTGCCTTTGTTTATTCGCTTGGTGCGCTCTGAAATGCTAGAAGCGTTAGGTACCGAGTATGTGAAATTTGCACGTGCTAAAGGGTTACCCGAAAACAAAGTTTATTATCAACACGCGTTGAAAAACACCATGCTGCCGGTGGTAACGGTTGGCGGGGTGCAAATCGGTACTATGATTGCGTATACCATTTTGACCGAGACTGTCTTCCAATGGCCGGGGACGGGCTTTTTGTTCCTTGAAGCGATTAACCGTGTAGATACACCGTTGATTACCGCTTACGTGATTTTCGTTGGGCTTATCTTTGTGGTGACCAATACCATTGTTGATCTGCTTTATGGCTTGATTAACCCAACGGTTAACTTAACCGGCAAGGAGGCGTAAGCGATGACACAAACGAATACGACACCAAGTCGCTGGCAGCGCTTCTTAGACTCGGATTTCTTTTATCACTTCAAGCGCGATAAAGTGGCGATCACAAGCTTCACCATTTTTATGGTGTTCTTATTGCTGGCGCTCTTTGCGCCCTTAGTGTCCCCGACCAATCCCTATGATTTAATGGCGATTGATATCATGGACTCTGAGCTCCCGCCCGTCTGGATGGAGTGGAGCGATCCGCGCTTTTTGCTCGGTACCGATAACCAAGGGCGAGATATCTTGTCGACTATTATTTATGGTCTGCGGATCTCTTTGACCATAGGTTTGTGTGCCGTCGGCCTACAGTTGATTCTGGGGACAGTGATTGGATTAAGTGCCGGGTATTTTGGTGGCCGCATTGATAGCTTCTTTATGCGTATCGCCGATATTCAGCTGTCTTTCTCGACCATGATGGTCGCCATTATTGTTTCAGCGATTTTTAAGGCCAGCTTTGGCAGTGAGTTTTACAGCCAATATGCCATCTTAATGCTGGTGGTGATTATCGGGATTGCCGAGTGGCCACAGTATGCGCGAACCATTCGTGCCTCTGTCCTGGCAGAAAAGAAAAAGGAATATGTAGAAGCGGCGCGGGTGATGGGTTTCCGCTCGCCACGGATCATGTTCCGCCATATTCTTCCCAATTGCTTATCGCCCATTTTGGTCATTTCGACCGTGCAGGTGGCTAACGCAATCATGTCGGAAGCGGCACTGTCTTTCCTAGGACTGGGGATGCCTGTCGATCAGCCATCACTGGGCTCATTGATCAGCATCGGTTTTAACTACATCTTCTCAGGGGCATGGTGGATCACTGCTTTCCCTGGCATCGTGTTGGTTTTACTGGTACTGGTGATCAACTTGCTCGGCGATTGGTTGCGAGATGTCTTCAACCCCAAAATCTACAAAGGGTAAGAAAAATGGCTGCGAATGCAGCCATTTTTTTGATGGCTGTCTGACAGCTTGGTGATCAGTGGCTTGAGTCGATGTGTCTCTTTGCTTAAGCTGAGCAGATTAGATTATCAAGGGAGCGACTCATGGGGCGGTGGCGAGGTTTGGCTGTCAGTGTGGTAGCAATGTGGGCAATCAGTGCGCCAGTGCGCGCAGAACAGAGCCCTTGCGCCATAGTTGACCGCCAGCAAGGCTGGCCAATCATTGGCGAGACATGTGATATCGGACAAGGTCTGTGGGGCAACCAAGCTCCTGATCCCAAAAGTGCAGCGTTCTGGGTGCAATGCGGCGCTACGCAAGGTGTGCCGCCGCGTCAATTTTATCAGTCTCTGCGCCAAGGCTTGCCGGACTTACCGTTTCAAGTACAGGTGCGAGAAGGTCGAGGGCGCTGCTTGATTGGTCCTTACCCTAACTTGGACGTGGCCCTGTTGGTGCTAAAGCGGGTTCGTCAATTTGGTCCCACCAAGCAGGCGGTGTTAAGACAAACCCGTCAGCCTTTGTCGCAACCGGCCGTGATCCGCTTACCACCGCTATCACAAACGACATCGCCTTCGCACAATGGCGAGAAGCCGACGTCGATGGAGACAGCGATCACCTTGAGCCATTTTGGTTTACCAGAGCCAGAAGCTGGCGATAAGCAATATACCGAAAAATCCATGAGTTGGTTGCGTGTCCCTTATGCGCAGGCGGCGCCCCGATGTCAACGTGAAGGGATGGTGTTGGCCTCCCAGCAGGAGTTAGTGCAAGTGGCAAAAGCGACTGACCAGCTCCCCATGCGCTTACCGTACTGGGTGCAAGGCGCCAAGGGGGTAGATGCTCGAAGTGGTAAAGTGGTGACACGTAACGCCGATGCGGCGCTTAATGTGCTGTGTAAAAAGCGGTAAGAGGAACGGAAAACATAACGCCCCGCCATGCGGGGCGTTTTTCTTGGCTGTTTCGCGCTGCCAGCGGGCCGCTATTTGCCGCTTGACAGTGATGCGGCGGAAGGCTGCTCGGGGAGTGCTAACTTCAGTGCAGTACGTGAGACATCACTGGCCGCTTTACCTTGATCAAGCTTATCCAACACATCCGCCAAATACGCATAGTCGGTGACGTCGGCACGGTACTCCAGTGCTTTTTCAAAGTGACTACGCGCGTCTTGCCACTTTCCGGCTTGCATCAGTAACTGCCCCAATGCGCTGTGAAGCACTGGGTTACGATTATCTTGCGTGAGCAACTCTTCCAGCATCACCACAGCAGGGTAGCTATCAGGCAGGTTCAGGGTTGGGATCAGCGCAATCAAGCGATCGTCAGTGCGCTTTTTCAATGCCTCACGCAGCAGAATATAGGCTTCTGAGTCTGCATTACGTGCTGCCAGATGCTTGACTAACCCAGCTAATAACGAAGGCTGGTTGCGTTTGGCTTTTGGTAATTGGTTCCAATGCGCTAGCAGCCCCTCTGTTCCTTGTTGGCTGGCAACATGCGCCATCACGCCCAGCTCGGCACGCTCGTGCAGGGCATTAAACTGGTCGCTATCGAGTAACTGGGTCTTTTTCAACGTGGGTAGCAGGTTAAGAAGCGCTGACCAATCTTCCAGTTGGATATAGGTTTCTTTAAGTAGCGACAACATCACCGGGTTACGCGGGTGCTGGCGTTTAATCGCACGCAAGGAGGCGAGGGCTTCTTCGTGCTGACCGCTTTGGCTATGGAGTTGGGCACGGGTCAGGGCAAGGGCCAAGCTATTGGCATTCAGATCAGCGGCTTGCTGCAGGTATTGGTCGCGAGCCTGCAGGTTTTGTCGTTGTTGTGCCGCCTCAGCGGCCGCCAATAGGTTGTGCATCGGTGCATCACTGTGCGCGCGCGCTTTGGCGAGAAGCTTTTCGGCTTTTTTCCACTCCCCTTCACGTAACTTCATTAAGCCGGTTTGGGTTTGTTGGCGCGCTTTACGTTGTTTGCGCCCAGAGAGCCAGCCTGTTGCGGTGCTACTAATGGATAGCAGCTTTCTCAGTAACCATTCAAGCACCCAGAGGGCGGCAATTAAAATGCCAATCAGCACTAGCAAGGTAGTGACACTCATCTCCAGTGTCTGCTCGGCAGCGGAGATCAGTACATAACCTTGTTGCCCGGCCAGTTGCGGGCCCACGACTAACCCGGCCGCCAACACGAGGACAAGTAACAGCAATCTGATCATGATTGGCCTCCTGTCAGCGGTGCAATGTCTCGGCGCAGTCGGGTGTCGATTTCATCACTGACCAGCGATTGGCTTTTTAGCTTTTGCGGCATATCGACGCCGATGGCTTGTTGGTTTAAATCGTCAAGTTGCTCAACAAAGCGGCGTGTGGCATTGGCGTCTTGATTATAAAAACGCAGTGCCCAGTCTTTGGCCATGCCTAGCGCCTCATGATACAAGGCATCGTTTCCTTGATAGACCGCACGCATCGCTTGATCGAGTTTGTTCTTGAGGTTTTCTTGTAGGTAATAACTTTGGGTGGGTGATAACAGCGGTACTACGTTACCGTCGCGTTTTCGGTAAGTAATAAAGTTGTCGACAAAGTCGGTAACCGACGTGGTGAGGTTATGCTTCCAGTCATTGACGGACTCGGACACCACGGGTTTTTCCACTTCTTCAGCTTCTGGGATCACGGCGCTGGCAAGCGGGAGATTTTCAACCCGTTGCTGCATGCTGGTTAAGCGCAAGACAATCCCATCTCTATCGACGCGCTTCACGGCTTTTAATGCGGTGATATCGTCAGCCATTGCCTGACGAATAGGCATTAAGGACGGATCGTTAAGCTGAGCAATGCGATGGTCGGCTGCTTCCATCAGGGCGGTAGCGCTTTGGGCATCGTGTTCAAGCCAAATTTTACGTCCTGCCATCCGGATCAGGTAATCGGCTTCAGCCAATAACCAGTCGTTAGGGCGTCGACCTTTCACTTCCGCCACGGCTTTTTGCAAGCTGGCGAGACTACTGTCTTGTTGGTTCAAGCGTGTTTGGGTGGTGTCTTTCAGTTGTTCACGCGCTTTTTCTGCGGCTTGTTGTTGTTGGTTAAGGTCTTGCTCAAGGCGTGAAATGTGCGATTGTTGCGCGGCGACGGTGTTTTGTAGCACGGTCGCTTGCTGGTGACCATGGTAAAACACCCAGCCACTGGAGCCGAGGGCCAAGGCGATGGCGATAGCGCCAAGTAGTATGCCACCACGTCCCCCCGATGAGGTTTTGCTGGCTTTTTCAGGCGCTGGCGCATCTGTGGCATGGGCCTTGGGTGAAGATGGCGTGTTGGCCTGGCGTTGTTTGGTGTCGGTATTTTTGTTGTCAGTCATCCGAAAGTCCCGTTTTACTTAACCTGAGCAGCGTGTTGACCAGTGCATCATTGGCCACGCTGTCAACGGTCGTAATCGTGTCAAAACCCAGCGCAGTGGCTTGATCTTGAATCCTTTTACTGGGCACCAGTATACGGCATTGGCGCAGCCAGTGCTGTTCGCTCAGTGTGATAAGTTGATCAAAGTAGGCTAATTGTTGGCCACTGGTGACCACGACTGTCGTTATCGTGTATTTAGGCCAGCTTACTACTTGCGATACTAAAGGCTCAATGGCCCATTGTCGCCGATAGGTCTCGCAATAGTGAACTTGTGCGCCTCGCGCCTGCAACGTTTGCCCCATCATATCGCGTCCGCTTTCTCCGCGCAGGATCACTACTTGCGCGTCGGTCACGTTAGAGAAAAGAGAGAGCGAGAGCATGCCCTCGCTGTCTTCACGGTGCGGAAACTGTACTGACTGCTTTGACACCGCGCGCCACTCGCTCGCCGTACGCTGCCCCACCGCGACATAGCCGATATTGTTTGGCCATGACACGCCTTTTTGCTGTAAGGCGTGATGGGCGAATGCGACGGCCCGTGGGCTCACGGCGACCACGACACTGCCGGTGGGCAGGGAGGGGAGCAAAGTCGCGAGGGTGGTCAAGTCTCGCCCCGGCGCAAAACTTAACAGTGGACAGGGGATCGCGGACAGCCCTTGCTGTGCCAGCTGATCGACTAACTGACTGCAGTCTGGTTCGGGACGAACAACAACAATGGTCATGCGTCGTCTTGGTAAAGTTTATCCAGAATTTGCCGCGCGCCTTGGGCGAGAAGTTGCTCTGCGAGATCGGTGCCGAGCTGTTCGCCTTTTTCAAGCGGGCCCGTGACTTCGGCGCGCAAAATGGTCGAACCGTCGGGTTCGCCGACTAACGCACGTAGCCAGATTTTATCGCCTTGAATTTCTGAATAGCTGCCGATGGGCACCTGACAGCCGCCTTCGAGACGGTTATTCATTGCGCGTTCACACAATACGCGTTCGGTGGTGCTGGCATCAGACAGAGGCGCGAGCAAGGTGCGAATGCGCTCATCATCCAATCGGCACTCAATCCCCACGGCACCTTGTCCGACTGCGGGTAGAATGACTTCTGGAGGGATTTCGCTACGGATCCGCTCATTCAAGCCTAATCGTTTTAAGCCGGCGGCAGCGAGGACAATGGCGTCGTACTGACCGTCGTCGAGTTTGCCAAGGCGCGTGCCGACATTGCCCCGTAATGTGTTAATGACCAAATCAGGCCGGCGCTCGCGTAACTGGCATTCACGACGCAGGCTGGATGTGCCGACGACGGCCCCTTTAGGTAAATCGTCAATGCTTTGGTAATGGTTTGAGACAAACGCATCTCGTGGGTCGCCGCGTTCACAGATGGTGACCAGCCCTAACCCTTCGGGGAATTCAACCGGGACATCTTTCATTGAGTGCACGGCAATGTCTGCGCGGCCGTCGAGCATCGCTTGTTCAAGTTCTTTTATAAACAAGCCTTTACCACCGATTTTCGCCAAAGGCGTGTCCAGAATAACGTCACCTTTCGTGACCATCGGCACCAGTTCAACCGTTAGCCCCGGGTGAGCGCGCTCTAATGCGTCTTTAACAAATTCAGCTTGCCAGAGAGCCAAAGGGCTTTTGCGCGTGGCAATGCGTACAGGCGTTGAGTACATGGTTTGTTTTCCTTCTTGGTTCATAGCGCCCATCGTAACATTGGCGCTGGGCGACTCGTAATCTCTGCCATATGGTTTGGTGATTTATGACGGCGTTATGGTCATATAGGTGAAAAAATGTGATCGATAGCGTAATATTTGCGCAAATAATGAGATCTGAACGCGGCAATATGGCTGACATACGACTAAGGTAGTAGAGCGAAAAAGTTGATATTGGTCTCAAAAAGCACCTATAGTGCGACTTTGATACCACCACACAGGCATCGGGGTTATTGGCTTTACCCGAGTTGTCGAGAGTGTTACATTGATCACGTTTTGTTATCTGCAATTGGGCGGATACGGTGAAGACAGTAACGTCGACCTGTTGACCGGGATGTCAACGAATCTGGATGATTGCCTTGCAAACATACGTAGAACAGCAAACTGAGCGCATAGAAGCGTTTAACCGCGTGAGAATGGATCGCGCGCGGTCCGCGATGAGCCGTCAAGCTCAAGCCATCTTTGATGTGCTGCCAGTGCTTTTACATCTTAATCACCCCGCATTGCCCGGGTTTTGTGGCGACAGCGTGCCTTTCGGCATTGCTGACTACGAGCTCGATGAGACACAACGTGAGTTTGTCTCTGATTGCCTGATCCACTCGAACACCCGCTTCTCCTCTTTAACTGCCTGCGTGGAAGGCCGTGAGCGCCATCCGATCAAAGGCATGTATACCATGGGCAGTACCGGCTCGATGGGGCAAAGCCTTACCAGTGATCTAGATATTTGGGTCTGTATCGATGCGTCAGTGACAGCGGCGCAGCGCGATAAGCTCGATGCCAAGTGCATGGCAATCTCTGAGTGGGCCTTAAACCAAGGGATCGAAGCCAACTTTTTTGTGGTCTGTGAGGGACGTTTTCGTCACCATCTCAGCCAAGCAATGACCAGTGATAACTGTGGTACCAGTCAGCACTTCCTACTGCTTGATGAGTTCTACCGCTCTTCGATGCGACTCGCTGGACAAAAACTGTTGTGGTACATGGTGCCGCCAGAAATGGAAGGCTGCTACGAGGAATATGTTGATACGTTGGTGGCCGAACATGGCCTTGACCGTCGTGATTGGGTTGATTTTGGCGGCTTGCCGACCATCCCGGCCGAAGAGTACTTTGGCTCGAGTTTGTGGCAGCTGTATAAAAGCATAGATTCACCGTATAAGTCGGTACTCAAAGCGATTTTGCTTGAAGCTTACTCGTGGCAGTATCCTGGCACCCAGCTGCTCAGCGTCGATGGTAAACGCCGTTTTTACGCCGGTTGGGTCGATGTGTATCAATCTGACGCCTATTATCTGATGCTGGAAAAAGTCACCCGCTATTTGGAGTCAATTGGTGACACCCGCCGCTTAGATTTGGTTCGTCGTTGTTTTTATCTTAAAACCCATGAGAAATTAACGCAGTCCCCTGCGACTGGCTCGGTCGCCTGGCGCCGCGAAGTGTTGCGCCTGTTGGCGCGTGAATGGGGCTGGGATGAACAAGCATTGGCTTACCTCGACAACCGTCGCCATTGGAAAGTCGAGGAAGTGCAGTACGCGCACAATGAGTTGCTTGATGCCTTGATGCAAAGCTATCGTAACCTGATCCGCTTTGCCCGTCGCAATGACATCACCTCGGCGATCAGTCCACAAGACATCAGTATTCTGGCCCGAAAACTGTACGCGGCGTTCGAGGAATTGCCGGGTAAGGTCACTCTGTTGAATCCACAGATTTCACCGGATCTCCACGAGCCGGATCTCACCTTTATTCAAGTGCCAGAAGGGCGTACCAATGCGCCGGGATGGTATTTGTATAAGCATTCACTAGCACCAGCGGACATCATCGGTCGCGCCCCACTGGAGCATAACAGTTACTTATCCAAACTGGTCGCCTGGGCGTTTTTTAATGGGCTGCTGACTGAGTCAACCCGCTTGGATACCGTGGTGCGCGATGCCGACGTTGATATTGATACCCTGTATCAGCTGGTCAGTGATATTCGTAATACCTTCTCGCTCAATCCTCCACGTCCAACGCTGGATGCGTTGTCGAGCCCATGCGAAATCCGTCAGCTCGCTTTGTTTGTCAACTTGGAGCACGATCCAACATCAGCGTACAAAAAGCCGTCGATGCGCTTTGATTTTAAAAATAGCGACATATTCAGTTATGGCCCTGAACAAACCTGCTTGGTGGGGAGTGTTGACCTCGTTTACCGCAACTCATGGAACGAAGTGCGCACACTCAATTACCGCGGCGACGATGCCATTTTGGAAGCGCTAAAAACCATGTTGGGTAAAATGCACCAAGATGCGGTGCCGCCTGAGTCAGTGGATGTATTCTGCTATTCCAGCAAAATGCGTGGTTTAATTCGTAACCTGGTTTACCAATTGGTCGCAGAATGTATTGAGCTACGTCTTAAACCGGTTGAGAAAGAAAAACGCCGCCGCTTTAAGGCGTTGCGAATTGGCAAGCAAACCCATGGTTTGTTTTTCGAACGTCGTGGCGTATCAGTACAGCGGTTAGAAAACTCAGTCGATTTTTATCGCTGTATTTCCACCAACAAGGTAAACGGCACGCCAGTGATGGTGGTGGATAATCCGCAGGATGTGCATCCGCCGGAAGTCGTGGATGCGTATGCCAGCGAGGGCTTAGTACAGTTTTTCTTTGAAGATTGTACCAACGGCTACAACCTGTACATTCTTGATGAGAACAACCGGGTGGAAGTGTATCGCCAGTGTAGCGGTGATAAAACCGAGATGGTACAGGGCGTGAACCGCTTCTATACCTCCTCACACGACCGCTATAGTTACAGTGCTAACTTTATCAACTTTAACTTGCCACAGTTTTATCAAATCGTTACCGATGATGGTGGCGACACACATGCGCTGCCCTTTAAGTGTGATGGCCAGATGCAGCCGCCACGGCCACCGTCTCAGGGTGGGTTTGCCGGACAAGTCGCTTCATTTAAATAAACATGAGATCCCGATGCTCGGGATCCCATGTGTGCTTTCCCTGTAATTGCTTACCAAGAAACAGGCTCACCCGCGTGTTTGCTGCACTCTTGTTGCACTAAATCCATCAACACCAGGCCTGTTTTGCTGCAAGTCCATTTACCGTCTTTAAGGCCAAAGTGGAATCCACCACTTTTTGACGCCACCCATATTTCTTGCATCGGCTCTTGGCGGTTAATGATGATTTGGCTGCCATCATCAAATTCCAGCGTCATCACGTTGCCAACGCTCTCATAATCGATGTCGGCGCCTGAGTCATCGATACCTTCTTCAATGGCCTGCATTTGTAAATCGACCAACTGATGATATTCCGTTGTGTTCATCCCGTTACATCCTATTGCTTTTCATGGTTGTGATGCGATTATAGAGGGCATTGACTCGATAATCACTGGCATTCACTATGCGAAAACTCGTCATTTTACTGATGTTCACTGGCATCATGACACTGACCGGCTGTGGCCAACAAGGGCCCCTGTACTATCCGGACGAACAACCGACGCAAAATCAATAATCAACCACAACAGGGAAGAGCACCTTGGACTATTTCAACTATCAGGACGACGGCCAGCTGTGGGCCGAATCACTGCCCTTGACCCAGCTTGCCGATGAGCACGGCACACCCTTGTACGTTTACTCGCGAGCCACCTTTGAGCGCCATTGGCATGCGTTTGATCATGCCGTGGGCGACCACCCGCATTTGGTGTGTTACGCCGTCAAAGCGAACGCCAATATCGGTGTGTTAAATGTGCTAGCACGCCTGGGATCAGGATTTGATATTGTCTCTCAAGGTGAACTCGAGCGCGTGCTCGTCGCCGGTGGTGATCCCGCGAAAGTGGTGTTTTCTGGCGTAGGGAAAACGGCCGCAGAGATGCGTCGCGCACTGGAAGTAGGTATCAAATGCTTTAACGTAGAATCACACTCTGAACTCGACCGCTTAAACCAAGTGGCGGGTGAGTTAGGTGTGCAAGCGCCGATATCGTTGCGCATTAACCCAGACGTTGATGCCAACACCCACCCCTACATCTCAACCGGGCTGAAAGACAATAAGTTTGGTATTGCGTTCGACCAAGCATTGAGCAGCTTCCGCTATGCCGCCAGCTTGCCACATTTGAATGTGGAAGGCATTGATTGTCACATCGGCTCGCAGCTGACCGAACTCGCGCCTTTTATTGAATCTACCGACCGTTTGTTGGCGCTGATTGATACCTTAGGCGATGAAGGCATTGCGATTCGTCATCTCGATGTCGGTGGCGGACTGGGGGTCACCTACAGTGACGAGAAGCCGCCTCAGCCTTCTGAGTACGCTAAAGCCCTGATGGCGCGTTTGGACAATCATCGTCATCTTGAGCTGATTTTTGAGCCAGGCCGTGCGATTGCTGCCAATGCAGGAGTGTTGCTGACCAAGGTCGAATTCCTCAAGCACAGTGAGCACAAAAACTTTGCCATTATCGATGCGGGGATGAACGATTTAATTCGTCCGTCACTGTATCAAGCCTATCAAGAAATCATCCCTGTGGTGCCGCGCCAAGGGGAGCCACAAACCTATGATTTAGTAGGCCCAGTGTGCGAAACCGGTGATTACTTGGGCAAAAACCGCTCGTTGGTGCTAGAAGCGGGCGATTTGCTGGCGGTGCGCTCGGCGGGCGCATATGGCTTTGTGATGGCGTCAAACTATAATTCACGCTGCCGCCCGGCCGAGGTGATGGTCGATGGTGACCAAGCGCATCTTGTGCGCGAGCGCGAGAGCTTGGCGTCGTTATGGCAGCTTGAACAGCGCCTACCAGAATAAGGATTGGCATGCAGGTACAGTTTGCAAAAATGCACGGACTGGGCAACGACTTCATGGTGGTTGACTGTGTCACGCAAAACGCGTTCTTTTCGCCGGATCTGATTCGGCGTCTGGCTGATCGCCAGCGTGGCGTCGGGTTTGACCAGTTACTCGTGGTTGAACCGCCTTACGATCCCGAGACGGATTTCCACTATCGCATTTTTAACCCTGACGCATCGGAAGTCTCTCAATGTGGCAATGGTGCGCGCTGTTTTGCGCGCTTCGTGCGAATGAAAGGGCTGACCAATAAGCATCAGATCAGCGTGAGCACCCAAGCCGGTAAAATGCTGCTGCACATTGAAAACGACAATCAGGTGCGCGTGAACATGGGCGAGCCGGAATTCACACCGGGGAAAATTCCGTTTCGTGCCAACTCACAAGAGAAAACCTACTTGATGCGGGTGGCGGAGCAGACCTTGTTTGTGGGTGCCGTGAGCATGGGCAACCCGCATGTAGTGACTGTGGTCGAGGATGTTGACCATGCCGACGTGGACACCTTGGGACCGCTACTTGAAAGTCACGAACGCTTCCCTGAACGGGTCAATGCCGGCTTTATGCAGATCCTTTCCCGCAATGCGATTAAGCTTAGAGTGTACGAGCGCGGTGCCGGCGAAACCCAAGCCTGTGGCAGTGGCGCGTGTGCCGCGGTTGCGGTCGGGATTATACAAGGCCTGCTTGATGAGCAAGTAACGGTGAGTTTACCCGGTGGAGATCTCCGCATTCGCTGGCGTGGGCCGGGTCATCCCTTATCAATGACAGGCCCAGCGACACATGTATTTGATGGACAATTGCAATTATGAATGATGGGGTAGAAGCCTCGACACTGGAAACCATGCCTCTTAGCGATGAGGCGGTGGCAGCGTATTTAAAAGATAATCCAGATTTTTTTATTCGCCATCGCGATTTACTGACGCAGCTGACCGTGCCACACGGCGAGCAAGGTGCAGTATCGCTGGTGGAAATTCAACTTAAGCGCCTGCGTGAGCGGGTGGCGGAGCTGGAAGAAGACATTACCCAACTGATGAGTCTAGGGGCAAAAAACGATGCCCTGTTTCGTGCCTTTGCCGAGGCGCATCAGGCGCTGCTGCGTGCTAATACGCCGCAGGCGGTGCAAAAAGCATTGACGACGCTTAGCGAGCAACTGCAACTGAGCGTCAGCTTACGGGTGTATGCGCCTATCGACGGGCTGCAGAGCATCTCACGTCAGGCGGTGGATCAATTAAAGAGTCATCATTTTGCCGGACGTCGTTGTTATCTCGGACGCTTGCGCCGTGTGGATGCGGAAGCGGTGATGGCAACGCCACCGGAGCTAGGCTCTTTTGCGCTGATACCGATTAAAGGGGAAGGCAAAGAGTGGGGACTGTTGAGCTTTGCGAGCGCAGATGGCGGGCACTTTCAGCCAGAAATGGACACCCTTTTTATCGAACAGCTGGCGGCACACTTGGCCATCTTATGTAGCCAGTGGACGAACAAGGGTGAGCGTCAGTGACAGCGGTAACGTCTGACCAAGCGGCTCCCCGTTCACTGACGGTCCCTCTTGATCGCTTTTATCAATATCAACTCAGCGAACGGGGCCTCAGTGCCCATACGCAACGTAATTATCAGCGCCAGTTAGATAAGATTGTCGACTTTCTGAGCGCGCGGGGCATCGCTTATTGGCAAGATGTAGATGCCGACTGGGTGCGACAAATTTCGAGCCAAGCCAAACGCGATGGCCTCAAACCGGGCAGTATTGCGTTGCGGCTGTCCGCACTGCGCAGCTTTTTCGACTATCTCGTAAAAACCGAACAGCTTGCCGCCAACCCAGCCAAAGGGGTCGCCGCGCCCAAGCAAGGGCGCCAGTTGCCGAAAAACCTCGATGTGGATGAAATGAATCAGCTGCTCGAGGTGGATCAAGACGACCCGCTGTCGGTACGGGATCGGGCGATGATGGAGCTGATGTATGGCGCAGGGTTGCGTTTAGCCGAGCTGGTGGATCTCAACGTGCGTGATGTCTCGGTACGTAAAGGGGATTTGCGTGTCACCGGTAAAGGGGAAAAGGAGCGTATCGTGCCTTTTTCCGGCATGGCGAAAACCTGGGTGATGAACTGGCTAAAAGTGCGCAACCAGCTCCTCAAAGGGCCAGAAGAAGCGCTATTTATCTCTAAACTGGGCCAGCGAATTTCGCACCGTAGCGTGCAAAAACGTATGGCGGAGTGGGGACAAAAGCAGGCGGTGAACAGCCATATTAATCCTCACAAACTGCGCCACAGCTTTGCCACTCACATGCTGGAATCGTCTGGGGATTTGCGGGCGGTGCAAGAGCTGCTTGGCCATGCCGATTTAAGCACCACACAAATTTATACCCACTTGGATTTTCAACACTTGGCGAAAGTGTATGACGCGGCGCATCCCCGCGCCCGCAGCACAGAGGCTCGTAAACCCAGCGCAGGCAAAAAAAACAACTCGGAGTCGTGATATGAAATTTTATCGTCGCTTAAACGCGTTTGATGCGGTGAGTTTTGACTTGGATGATACCTTGTACGATAACTGGCCGGTGATCGCACGCGCGGAGGCGGCGCTAAGCGACTATTTGAGTGAGCACTGCCCACCGCTCGCCGCGCTTGATAAAGCCACCCTTGCGGGATTTCGTCGCCAAGCCCGTGATGAGAACCCTGCCCAACGCTTTGATGTTACCGCGATGCGGGTTGCCCAGCTGACGCTTGCCGGTGAACATGTGGGTTTAACTGCGGAGAAGGCGCGTGCACAAGCTCAAGCGGCGACGACCTTCTTTTGCGGATATCGCAGTGACTTTACTCCGCCGGCGCAAAGTGTGGCTTACTTAAAAGCTTGGTCCGAGAAACTGCCATTGGTGGCCATCACTAACGGTAATGTCGACACCGATGCGATTGGCCTGACGCCGTTTTTCCAGCATATTTTCCGTGCCGGTGAACACGGTGCGGCCAAGCCGAACCCGGAGATGTTTGATAAGGCGGCGCAGGCCTTGGGCATCGCCCCGGCGCGCATTTTACATGTGGGCGATCACTTAAGTTCGGATGTGGCTGGCGCGCGCCAAGTGGGCATGCAAGCCTGTTGGATCCGCCCAGAGCGCCAATCTCCGATGATGCGCAAAGGACGCACCTTACCGGATGTGGCGATCGACGATTTATCTGAGCTCGATACCCTTATTCAGCAGTGGCACCGCTAATCGGTGCCGCTTTGTTTGCGGGCTAGCCAGTTATCGAGGTTAAGCCAACCCGGCCCCCACACACTGACCACCAATAAGATCACGCCCCACATAATGTGGTCATCATAGCCACGCTCCCATAGCAGTGGGTAGGAAGCGACCGCGACAATGTTGAACACAAATAACGCCAAGGTCATGGGACGCGCGAGCAGGCCCAAAGCAACAAATACCGGCAAAATCAGCTCCGCCGTGGTCCCTAAATATGCGGCCAGCTGCCACGGCAGCAACGGAACCTGATACTCATACTCGAACAGGTATAGGGTGCTGTCCCAATTTTGGTATTTGATTAGCCCAGATTGAAAAAAAATCCATGCCACATAGACGCGGCCCACCAGAAGAAGTAGCGGTTGCAGTGGGGTAAGCGCGCGGGTGAAGGTGTGATTGATTATGGTTAGCCACATGGCTTACTCCTTAGCATTGCAGGCAGTCGTTGGGGTGGTAAACGCGTTCATGGCCGCGAGCTCAGACACACACGCCAGTTGCACTTCTGACAGGTCGCCTAATGGTGTGTGGGGGCAGGTTTTGAGCACACTGACATGATGGGTATTGAGCGTGTACCAATGCACCTTGTCTTGGTGAGCAACCAATAACAAAGATTGCGGCTTCTCGACCACCAAGCCTTCGAACTGCTCGGTGGCGATCGCTTGCCATACGTCACTGACCGCGTAGTCGCTTTCAAATAAACGGGCTTGCTGGTTGAGCGGTAAACAAACTTGCGTTTGTTGCTCAGGGCTTAGCAACGCGAGCGCGCTGCCTTCAAACGCCGGAGAGGGAGGGGCGAGGGTGAGTACCACTTGTGCCCACTCAAAACGGGCCAGCTCGGCGCAACACGGCACGGGCTCGATAATATTGGGTAGGGCGCGCAAGGTCGCATCGAACTGTGCGCCATAGTCTTCCATCACCCCAGTTTGCGGGGGATGCATCATCGCATGATGACGCGCTACCGCATCAAAACACGCCTCACCTAATAGTGCACAGGTCTTGGGATACACGCATTTTAAGGTGTCAGTGAGGGTGACCACATAATGGTTGCGATAAATCTGCAATCGCTTGTCAGCGGCAACACGACCGTCTTTTATCGGCAGCGGTTGTGGATCATCTCGCAATGTATCAGCAAAGGCCTGCTGCAGGGTTGCCAGCGTCATACCGCCTCCTTGTGTCGAGCCAGTCGGTGGCGGGCTTTGGCCGCTTCTGCTAACAATCGCTCGGGCGCGGGCAAGTCGCTATCCCACTCAATGAGGGTGTGGCGAGGGCCGTGGCGGTCAATCCACTGTTGATAGAGCGTCCACACCGCCTCGCTAACCGGTTGGTTATGGGTGTCTATCCAAATTTCTCCTGCGGGGGTGTGTTTGACGGTAAACCCAGCAAGGTGAATTTCTTTCACCGCATGGGCGGGAATCGCGTCAAGGTAGGTACTGGCGCTAAAATCATGGTTAAACGCGCTGACATGAACGTTATTTAAATCGAGCAGCAAATCGCAGCCCGTGCGAGCGTGCACTTCGGCGATAAATTCCCATTCGTGGTAGTCACCCTGAGCAAAACATAAATAGCTCGATGGGTTCTCAATCAGTAGGGGGCGCTGTAGCGCATCTTGAACCTGTTGCACATTGGCGCAAAATACTCGCAACGCTTGCTCGGTGTAAGGGAGGGGGAGTAAATCGTGAAAGTGTTGCCCGTCTATCCGGCTCCAACTTAAATGGTCAGACACAAACAGTGGCTCGACGTGTTTGACCAGTGTACACAGTTTGTCTAAATGGGCCCGATCAAGCGGCTCGTCGCTCCCCAGCGATAATCCCACGCCATGACAGCTGATGGCGTAATCCTCACGTAATCGCATCAGGGTTGAAAAAGCAGGACGGTGAGGGCGGAAATAGTTTTCACTGTGAATTTCTAGCCAGCCAAGCTTTGGGCGATATTGGTCGAAGTAGGCGAGATGGGGTTGTCTGAGCCCCACGCCGGTCAAAACGGTTGCCTCATCCATGGTCGCTCCTTGTGATCAAGTGACAAAGCCCGGGACAAGCCCGGGCGCGCCATATCAGGATGACGAGGTACTGCCGCCGGCTAAGCGATCGCACAAGCCTTTTGGTACCATCACAAACGCATCTTTTTGGCCGTCTTCGGTGGAGGTGCCCGCGCAGGAGCTGGTATTGGTGGCGCAGTCATTTTGTCCGGCTTTGGCGACGCCATAGCATTTTTCTTTTTCTGCCGCGTGGGCCGGTGCGCTAGTGAGTGTGGTCGCGCCTACAGCCAGTAATCCTGTCACAGCAGCGGCAACCGCTAGGTTAGTGTGTTTCATCATGCTTCCTCTTCTTGTTCCGTATTGGTGTTATCAGCCCACTGATTCGTGGTGGGCATATAAACCAAGATAGGAAAACACTGCGCAATCTTTCACCACTAAAGCGGTTTTTTTGCATGGTGAGGGCTAACTTGCTGAATGTTTGTTTAAAAAAGTTGCGTCGGGATCGGGCGCGCAATTTAGTGGCGAGCTGGTATAATCGCTAACCAGTGTATAAATACCCAGTAAAATGGCAGGTGGCGATGGACGTATCAACTCTTCTTGACGGACTCAACGACAAACAGCGTGAAGCCGTGGCCGCGCCGCTCGGCAACCATTTGGTGCTGGCAGGTGCTGGCAGTGGTAAAACCCGAGTGCTGGTTCATCGTATGGCTTGGCTAATGCGGGTGGAAGAGGCGTCGCCGTTCTCGGTGATGGCGGTAACCTTCACCAACAAAGCGGCAGCGGAAATGCGCGGCCGTATCGAGCAATTGATGCAAGGCACCGCCTCTGGCATGTGGTGCGGCACCTTCCACGGCATTTGCCATCGTATTCTCCGTGCCCACTATTTAGACGCCAACCTGCCACAAGACTTCCAAATTCTTGATTCAGATGACCAGCAGCGCTTGCTACGCCGGTTAATTAAAGCGCAAAACTTGGATGAAAAACATTGGCCCGCCAAGCAAGCGAGTTGGTACATCAATGGCAAAAAAGACGAAGGCTTGCGTCCCAAGCACATTGATACCCGCCATGATCCGGTTGAAAGCACTTGGCTGCGGATTTATCAGGCTTATCAAGAAGCCTGTGACCGCGCCGGTTTGGTGGATTTTGCCGAGATCTTGCTGCGAACCTTAGAGTTATTGCGCGATAAAGCGGTGATCCGCGAACACTATCAAGCACGTTTCCAGCACATTTTGGTGGATGAGTTCCAAGATACCAACAACATCCAATATGCGTGGCTGCGTATGATGGCCGGCCAACAGGCGCATGTGATGATTGTGGGGGACGACGACCAATCCATTTACGGTTGGCGTGGCGCGAAAGTCGAGAATATTCAGCGTTTTCTGGACGATTTCACCACCCCTCAGACCATTCGTTTGGAGCAAAACTACCGCTCAACCAGTACGATTTTGCAAGCGGCGAACACCCTAATTGAAAACAATGCCGACCGGATGGGCAAAAGCCTGTGGACCGAGGGCAAAGAGGGTGAGCCCATCTCTGTGTATGCCGGTTTTAATGAACTGGATGAAGCGCGTTTTGTGGTCGGTAAAATCAAAACTTGGCAAGACGAAGGCGGCGCACTCACTGATAGCGCGATTTTATACCGCAACAACGCCCAATCTCGGGTGCTGGAAGAAGCCTTAATTCAAGCTGGCTTGCCTTATCGTATTTACGGTGGCATGCGCTTTTTCGAACGTCAGGAAATCAAAGATGCACTGGCGTATTTACGTTTGATGGCCAACCGCAATGACGATGCGGCGTTCGAGCGGGTGGTAAACACGCCCACTCGAGGGATTGGTGATCGCACCCTTGAGACGCTTCGTGGCGCGGCGCGCGATCGCGGCCAAACCTTATGGCACACTGCCGAGCAAATTTTGGCAGAAAAAGCGCTGGCAGGGCGCGCGGCCAATGCATTGGGCCGGTTTATCGAGCTGGTCAATGCGCTAGAAGATGACACCCGTGACATGGCACTGTATCAACAAACCGATGCAGTGATCCGTCACTCCGGCTTGCGCGCCATGTACGAGCAAGAAAAAGGCGAAAAGGCGCAAGCACGCGTTGATAACTTGGAAGAGTTGGTGACCGCCACGCGCCAATTCACGCCGCCAGAAGAGGCGGAAGCGGAAGGCATGACACCACTGTCGGCATTCTTGGCCCACGCCGCCCTTGAGGCCGGTGAAGGCCAAGCGGACGAGTTTGATGATGCGGTCCAATTGATGACCTTGCACAGTGCCAAAGGCCTCGAATTCCCCTTAGTCTTTATGGTCGGGGTGGAAGAGGGCATGTTCCCCAGTCAGATGTCAGCTGAAGAAGCGGGCCGCTTAGAAGAAGAGCGTCGCCTTTGCTATGTCGGCATGACGCGAGCGATGGAAAAACTCTATCTGACCTACGCAGAAATGCGCCGTGTTTACGGCAAAGACATGTTCCATAAGATCTCGCGCTTTATACGTGAGCTGCCCGAGGCCTGCTTGGAAGAAGTGCGTATGCGTGCCAATGTCTCACGCCCTGCTGCAAGCGGTGGTCGTTTTTCCAAAACGCAGACTCAGGAGAACTTTAACCAAACCGGATTTAGTTTGGGTCAGCGGGTTCAACACCCTAAGTTTGGTGAAGGCACCATCATCAACTTTGAAGGCAGTGGCGGACAAAGCCGCGTGCAAGTTGCCTTTAATGGGGAAGGGATTAAGTGGTTGGTGACTCAGTACGCCAAACTGGAAGCGCTTTAATCTCGGCTGCTTAACGCCAAAAAACGTCACATACGCCCAGCCTTGGCTGGGCGTATTGGTATTGACTCGATTGCCTGCATTTTTTCAGCCGCGGCGTTAGCCGAACACGCCGGCTTGCCAAACGACCGCGCCACCTAACAGCAAAAACAACAGCGCACACAGGCCATCGATAACTGGGGCGACCTTGGTGAGCACTTGTTGTACGCGACTGCCTGATAGCAGCCAGGCGAGCGAAGAAAACCAGCCTAATGAGAGTAAGAACACCACCGCCACGGCCATGGCTTTGCCACTGGCAGACATGCTGGCCGGCACCAAGGTACTCATCAACGAAATAAAAAACACCAAAGCTTTAGGGTTGAAAAGGTTGGTCAGTACCCCTTTCCAAAAGGCCTGTTTTTGGCCGTGTACCGCAGGCGCATCATTGGTGGTTTGCGCCGGCGCAGTGGCGGCGAGCAAGCCTTTAATCGCGCTAAGGCCTAAATACATCAGCACACTGCCCCCCGCCACCTGCACCCACATAAAGAGTTGTGGGTGCTGATGCACCAACAGACTGATGCCGGTAATGCTCAGTATTGTGTGCGCCAAAATACTGAGCGATAACCCTAGCGCAATCGCCAAACCAGTAGCACGGCCATAACGGGTCGCATTTTGGAGCACCAAGGCAAAGTCGGGCCCGGGGCTGAGCAGTGCAATCATATGCACCCCCGCCAGTGTGGCGAGAATAGCGAACTCATTCATCCTGATTTTCCTGCTGACAAAGGCGTGGTCTCTATCTTGGCCTCTTGCTGGCGCTTCGCTCGATAGGCATCAAAGCTAAATATCGCCAAGGCGGCCCAAATAAAGGCAAAGGTGGTGGCTTTATCTGGGGTAAAGGGTTCGTCATACAAGCCGACGGCAAGTAAAAACATTAAGCTAGGGCCGATATATTGGAAAAAGCCCAATACCGTTAAGGGTAAGCGAGTGGCAGCACCCGTAAAGCACAGTAAAGGCACCGTGGTGATCAAACCGGCAGCGGCCAGTAGCATATTCAGGTTGATGGGATTATCGAGCAAGTTGGCGCTGGGGGTATCGGCAAACTGCCACAGATAAATCAGCGCAACGGGCAAGAGTGTGCAGGTTTCCACAAACAACCCCGGCACCGCAGGGAGGTTTATTTTTTTGCGCAGTAATCCGTAAATCGCAAAACTGGTGGCCAGCACTAACGCAATCCAAGGCAGTGAGCCAAAGGTGATCAGTTGTACTAATACCCCCACCAACGCTAGCGCGGCCGCAAGCCACTGTAGACGGCGGAAACGCTCACCAAGAAAGATCATCCCCAGCGCCACGTTCACCAGTGGATTAATGTAGTAGCCAAGGCTGGCATCTAGCATGCGGTTATTGACAATCGCCCAGATAAAAATCAGCCAATTACAGCCAATAAAGCAAGAGGTGAGCATCAACATCAACAGCTTTTTCGGCTCGCGGATAATCGGCTTGAGCTGATAAAAACGACGGGTGAAAAAAAGCAGCAATGCCAAAAAGACAAACGACCACAATACCCGGTGCGCTAAAATTTCGGGCGCCGGAATATGGTTGACCGTTTTAAAGTACATGGGAGCGATACCCCACATAATGTAGGCCGCAAGGGCCAGTAACACGCCTTGGCGTGTGCGTTTTGGATCAGGAATCACAGCGCAGTCTCGTTATAAGTGTCGGTCAGGGATGAACACGAACGTGTGCATGTTGCCTAGATGTAACAAGTTGTAAGGGCGGGCGCAAGCACCTTTCTCTGTGCTCAGGGTTTCATCGCTTACGGGGTGTCGGTAGAATGAGCGCCAGTTTGAGTAATGAGCTTGATTATGTCCGCCACCCCCGCCCATGCCGATGCGTCAACCGAAACTGACGCCGCTACCGCTGATCCTGCCGTGAGTCCTGCCCATCAGGTACTCAAAGCGGTGTTTGGTTATCACCAGTTCCGCGAGGGTCAGCAAGCGGTCATCGATGCAGCGATTGCGGGGCGTGATGCCTTGGTGATTATGCCGACCGGGGGAGGGAAGTCACTGTGCTATCAGATCCCCGCGTTGGTGCGCACCGGCTTGACCGTGGTGATTTCACCTTTGATTTCATTGATGAAAGATCAGGTTGACCAGCTTAATGCCAATGGGGTTGCGGCGGCGTGCTTAAACTCAGCGATGACGCCTGAGGCGCAAGCGGATACTTTGCGTGCGCTAAATCAGGGGGAGGTGAAACTACTCTATGTGTCGCCTGAGCGCGCGCTAGGGCGTGACTTTATCCATCGCTTAACGGAGTGGCAACTGGCGTTGATTGCGGTCGACGAAGCGCACTGTATTTCCCAGTGGGGGCATGACTTTCGTCGCGAATATGCCTCTTTAGGCCAGCTCAAACAGCACTTTCCTGATGTGCCGGTGATGGCGCTGACAGCCACCGCGGATGCCACCACGCGCGAGGATATTTTGTCCCGCCTTGCCCTGCATGATCCGCTGGTGCATCTGGGTAGCTTTGACCGCCCTAACATTCGCTACACCTTGCTAGAAAAGCACAAACCTTTGGCCCAATTGGTGCAGTTTTTGAGCAGTCAACGCGGCCAATCAGGGATTGTCTATTGCAATAGCCGTAAGCGGGTTGAGCAGGTTACTCAAAAACTGTGTGATAACAATATGCTCGCCGCCGCTTACCATGCAGGGATGACCACTGAGGCGCGCGGATCAGTCCAAGAGGCGTTCCAACGTGACGATGTTAACATTGTGGTGGCGACCGTGGCGTTTGGAATGGGGATCAACAAGCCCAATGTTCGCTTTGTGGTGCACTATGATGTGCCGCGCAATATTGAATCTTACTACCAAGAAACCGGCCGAGCAGGGCGAGATGGACTGCCGGCTGAAGCGGTGTTGTTGTATGACCCCTCCGACATGGGATGGCTCCATCGCTGCTTGGAAGAAAAGCCGGATGGGCCCCAAAAGCAGGTCGAAAGCCATAAACTGACCGCGATGGGCGCATTTGCCGAAGCACAAACCTGTCGTCGTTTAGTGCTCCTAAACTACTTTGGTGAGCATCGGCAAACCCCGTGTGGCAACTGTGATATTTGCCTCGACCCGCCCACCCATTTTGATGGCACCGAACAAGCACAAAAAGCGCTGTCGTGCGTGTACCGTGTTAACCAAAGTTTCGGGGTTGGATACGTGGTGGAAGTGTTGCGCGGGATGCAAAATCAGCGCATTAAAGATCATGGCCATGACAAGCTCTCTACCTACGGCATCGGACGAGAGTGGAGCCATGAATACTGGGTAAGCATTATTCGCCAATTGATCCATCGCGGTTATCTGGTGCAAAACATTGCCCGTAGCTCGGTGCTGCAGTTAACTGAACAAGCGCGACCATTACTGCGCAGCGAGATTGCCCTTGAGCTGGCGGTACCGCGTATTGGCCTCAGCCCTCGCACCAAGGCCAACAAGCTGAGCCAGCGTCATTACGATAAAAAACTGTTCGCCAAGCTGCGTAAGTTACGTAAAGCCATTGCTGATGAAGAAGATATTCCACCTTATGTGGTGTTTAACGACGCAACCTTGATGGAAATGGCCGAGATGCTGCCGTCATCGCAAGCGGAGCTCTTGGCGGTGAGTGGCGTGGGGCAGCGCAAGCTCGAAAAATTCGGCGATGCGTTTTTGGACTTGATTGACGATCACTTGAGTTTGAGCGAGTACGGCTATGGCACCGAGTAATTGGCAATTGATAGCGTCCGACAACACCTTGGCGTTTTATCAGCCGCAGCTGGATGCGGATAATGGCAAAGAAATCTGTCGGCCATTGCTGCAAGCTCTCGAAGCCTCTGTGCTGGAGTGCCAACAAGACGCGGACATGATGACCTGGCTGATTGATTTCGAAGGCACGCGTTTGATGCTCAAAGCAGCACATTACACCCAGAGCGTGTGGTTAGAAGCGCTGGATGAGGAGGGCGATGAGGTAATTGCCTTTTTGCGCCGCTGGTGGTTGCGTCATCCGCCCCTCTAAATTGCGCTGGCACCGCTGATTGATTGCTGTATAATTCGCCACCTCGCGCTGCCTGTGGACGGGTAGCTAAGTTTTTTGGGTTCCCTCGCCCCCAATAACAAAAAGGTGCACTATGAGCCACTTTTCTCTTGCTCAGCAGCGTAAAGCGCTGGGTTACCTCGTGATTTTTCATTTACTGATCATTGCCTCCAGCAACTACTTGGTGCAGATCCCCTTTACGGTTTGGGGTTTCCACACCACCTGGGGGGCGTTTACCTTTCCGTTTATTTTCTTGGCCACTGATTTAACCGTCAGGATCTATGGTCCGGCATTGGCACGCCGCATTATATTGCTGGTGATGGTGCCCTCGCTGCTGATTTCCTACGTGTTATCCGTCTTGTTTTATCAGGGCAGCTATCAAGGGTTAGCGGAGATGGGCACGTTTAATCTCACCGTCGCACGGATTGCGATTGCCAGCTTTATGGCTTACCTGCTTGGCCAGATCCTAGATATTCATGTGTTTAATCGGTTACGCCAGCAGCGCCAATGGTGGGTCGCGCCAAGTTGTTCTACCCTGTTTGGCAATGCGTCAGACACGCTCGCCTTTTTCGCGATTGCGTTTTACCAAAGCCAAGATGCCTTTATGGCCGAGCACTGGGTCGAAATCGCCTTGGTAGACTATGCCTTTAAGCTGATTATTAGCTTGGGGCTGTTTATTCCTATGTATGGAGTGTTGCTCAACCTGATTATCCGGCGTATCACACAGGTGACCCCGTCGGCGACGGTGCAGCAAACGTCCTAATCAATAGCAGAATAAAGAGTCGCATCGCGGCTCTTTTTTTACGTCAGCGGGAGGTCAAATGGAAATTCGTGCTGGGCACTTAGAGGAAGCGGTAACGGTGCTTAACAGCGTGCCCGAGTTGGATGCGGGTATATCCTTGGAGCAATGCCACGCGCGATTAGCGGGACGTACTGCATTGGTATTGGTGGCGTATCAAAACGGTGAGCCTGTCGGTGCCAAAATAGGCTATGCCACCAGTAAGACGCAGTTTTATAGCTGGCTGGGCGGGGTGACCAAAGCGGCTCGAGGTCAAGGGGTGGCGAAAGCCTTGTTACAAGCGCAAGAAGCGTGGGTCGCGGCTTCTGGCTATCAAACACTTGCGGTCAAATCACGCAACCGCTTTACCGCGATGGTGTGCATGCTGATGCGGCATGGCTATCAGGTGGTTGCGTTGGAGCAAAAAGGTCAGCCTGCCGATTACCGGCTTTATTTTGAGAAGCAGATCAATAAATGTACAGCGAGTGAAAAATAAGCGTATTTTTTTCTTGATAAGCGATAATGAGAATGGTTATTATTAACTTGCACTCAGGGCCAAGCCCACATGCTCAACCCTGAAGGCACGACATTGCTCACATTGCTTCCAGTGTATTAGCGGGGCGCTTATCAGACAGTGATTAAGTTAGCCTATTTTTGCTAGGCGACACCTCTCGGGGTGTCGCTTTTTTCTTTTCTGGGCACTGGCTTTTCGAACCAAAGTTGTTGGCGTGATGACTTTGGGTGCAATAACAGTTTGATGACAGCGAGTAAGTCTGAGCACAAGATCAACAAATGAAAAAGATTCTCAATTAAGTATTGAAAATGGTAATGAGAATGGTTATTGTTAACTTGTCTTCAGGGCCAAGCCCACATGCTCAGCGCTGAAGGCACGACATTGCTCACATTGCTTCCAGTGTATTGGGGCCAGCAAACTGTTCTGATAACAGCTTTGTTTTTGCGCTCACCTGTTACAGCGACGCCCATCTCGGCGTCGCTTTTTTCTTTTCTCTTCTTTGTCTCTCTGTCTCTTTGTTGATTAGAAGGGGTTAGGCGAGCTCCACCAATTTTTTCACCATACGATTGATGCCAACGGCCGCATCAGTGACGGATGTCGCGAGCATATAGGCCGGTGTGGATAGCAGATGGTGACGTTGGTCTAACACATAATCCGATACTGGACAGTCGATATGCTCACCGCCCATACGGTTAAAGGCGGCGGCGATATCGGGCTCATTACCAATAGTGCCTTTGACGCCTTTCGGGTAGATCTGCGGGATCATGATGGGGGCAATACACATGTAGCCTGCAGGTTTTTCGGTACGGGCAAAGGCCTGACACACCGCAAACATATCCTGGTGTACCTGAACGGGATCGCCATTGTAAGCAAAGTCCGACAAGTTTTTCGCGGCACCAAAGCCGCCGGGAACCAGTAAGGCGTCGAAGTCATCGGCGTTCAAATCCGTTAGCGGAAGAATATCCCCACGTACAATGCGGCTCGCCTCAGTGAGCACGTTACGCGTTTCGCTCATCGCTTCACCGGTACGGTGATTAATGACATGGTGCTGATCGATATCTGGGGCAAAGCACTGCCATTGGGCATCGTTTTGCTCAAGGGCCAGCAGGGATAACACAGTTTCTTGGATCTCGGCACCGTCAAACACGCCGCAGCCAGATAAGATCACAGCAACCTTTTTCATGACGCTCTCCTTGTATCGGCATTTACAATATTGCAATTAGAGTGGGCAATGCATAAAGCGTCGTCTACGCTTAATTGCGTTTGACAGTGTCGCATTGGCCAAGGGTTTATGCGAAATAGTAGTCAAGATCGCAAGAGAAATTGGTGATTATCTCCGCAGTTTGTGATGACTTTCTCTGCAACCTTTGACGGCTATAGCGATTTCTTTTTCCACACCACAGGATCCTTTTTCGATCAAGATCAAGATCCTAGCTCTTGATTTAAGTTTATGTTTTTACTTGATAAAAAATTCATTTCTTAGGTTTGTTTAGACAAAATCAAAACCCTATAAAATAATTACCAACAAAGTTATCCACAGATTGGCGGCTTTGTGGGAAAAACCATGGTTAACAGGGGTCGAGACTCGTGGCATGCTTAACGGCTAACGTGTTTAACTGGCGATCAAGATTCTGATATGGCAACTCTTCCCGACAATCCGTTAATCCTCGTGGATGGCTCTTCGTACCTTTACCGGGCATACCATGCGTCTCCTAATCTTACTAATAGCCAAGGTGAACCCACCGGGGCTGTGTTTGGGGTGGTGAACATGCTGCGCAGTTTGTTGCGACAATTTCCCCATTCGCATGTGGCGGTGATTTTTGATGCCAAAGGGAAGACGTTTCGTGACGATATGTACGAGCAGTACAAAGCCAACCGTCCACCGATGCCAGATGATCTACGCGGGCAAATTGAACCTTTGCATAAGATTATTAAAGCGATGGGCTTGCCTTTACTCGCGGTAGAAGGGGTGGAGGCCGATGATGTGATTGGCACACTCGCCACTCAGGCCTCAAAAGCGGGAATGCCGGTCCTGATCAGCACGGGTGATAAAGACATGGCGCAGCTGGTGGATGAGCATGTCACCTTAATCAACACCATGACTAATGTGGTGATGGATCCTGAGGCAGTGCGTGAGAAGTATGGCTTTGGCCCTGAGCATATTATTGATTACCTTGCCCTGATGGGCGACAAAGTCGATAACATTCCTGGCGTACCCGGCGTCGGTGATAAAACCGCGACCGCGTTGATAGCCAATCTAGGTGGCTTGGACGATATTTACGCCAACCTCGACAAGATTGCTGAGCTCAGCTTCCGCGGCGCGAAAAGCATGGCGAAAAAACTGACTGAGCATCAAGACGCGGCCTACCTGTCTTATCAACTCGCCACGATTAAATTGGATGTTGAACTGGATTTCACCCCTGAACAGCTGGTCAAGCAAGAACCTGATAATGACACCTTGGTGGCCATGTATCGTGACTTGCAATTCCGCCGCTGGCTCAAAGAGCTGGATGAAGGTGATGCGCCGGAAGAGGCGGTGTCTGATGAGCCTATCCCACAAGAGACCACGATTGACCGGAGTGGCTACCAGACGCTATTAACGCGGGACGCACTGGACACTTGGCTGAAGAAAATTCGTGACGCTGAGGTAGTTGCGGTCGATACCGAAACCGATAGCCTCAACTATATGGAAGCCAATCTGGTTGGTATTTCATTTGCCGTCGCGCCGGGTGAAGCGGCGTATGTACCGGTAGCGCATGATTATCTGGAAGCGCCGGCTCAATTATCGCTGGATGAGGTGCTGGAGGTGTTGCGTCCTTGGTTGGAAGATCCTTCAGCCGCGAAAGTCGGCCAGAATCTGAAATATGATGCCAGTGTGTTTGCGCGTCACGGGATCACTTTAAAAGGGATTGCCTATGACACCATGCTGGAATCGTATGTCTATAACAGTGTGGCGGGACGCCATGACATGGACAGCCTCGCTGAACGCTACTTGCAGCACACCTGCATCAGTTTTGAAGAGATTGCTGGGAAAGGCAAGAAACAACTGACCTTTAACCAAATCCCTCTTGAGCAGGCGGCACCTTATGCGGCGGAAGATGCCGATATTACGTTGCGTTTGCACCAATACCTGATTGGTAAAGTCACCAGTGACGAGAAACTGAAAACCATCTTTGAGTTCTATGAGATGCCGCTAGTCAGCGTGTTGTCGCGTATGGAGCGTCATGGTGTGCTAATTGACAAAGACAAGTTGGCGACCCAATCAGAAGCGTTACATACTCGTTTGATTGAGCTTGAGCGTGAAGCGTTTGAGATTGCCGGCGAAGAGTTCAACTTAAGCTCGCCCAAGCAGCTACAAGCGATTTTGTTTGAGAAAATGGGCCTGCCGGTGGTGAAGAAAACCCCATCAGGTAGCCCTTCAACCAATGAAGAAGTGCTGCAAGAGCTCTCACTCGATTACCCGCTGCCAGCGCGGATTTTGGAATACCGTGGGCTGGCAAAGCTCAAATCGACCTACACGGACAAATTGCCGCGCATGATCAATGCACAAACCGGCCGTGTGCACACCTCGTATCATCAAGCCGTTACTGCGACGGGGCGCTTATCGTCCACCGATCCGAACTTACAAAATATCCCCATTCGTAACGAACAGGGTCGTCGTATTCGTGAAGCCTTCACCGCGGAACCGGATCATACGATTTTGGCGGTCGATTACTCGCAAATCGAATTGCGGATTATGGCGCACCTATCCGGTGATAAAGCCTTGCTAGAAGCGTTCCGTGACGGCAAAGATATTCACGCCGCCACCGCCGCGGAAGTGATGGGGGTGAGTCTTGACGAGGTCACCAGTGAACAGCGTCGCCGCGCCAAAGCGATCAACTTTGGTCTGATTTATGGCATGAGTGCTTTTGGTCTGTCTCGTCAGTTAGGGATTGGCCGTCAAGAAGCACAAAGCTACATGGATACCTACTTTGAGCGCTACCCAGGCGTGAAGGCCTACATGGACCGTACCCGTGAGCAAGCGGCGGAAAAAGGCTATGTAGAAACCATTTTTGGCCGTCGCCTTTATCTGCCTGAAATAAAATCACGCAATGGCATGCGTCGCAAAGGGGCCGAGCGCGCGGCAATCAATGCGCCGATGCAAGGAACGGCAGCCGATATTATCAAGCGTGCGATGATACTGGTTGATCAATGGATTCAAGCCAATGCTGCGGATGACTCCCGTCTGGTGATGCAAGTTCACGATGAACTGGTGTTGGAAGTTAAAACGTCATCAATGTCCAAAGTTGAAAGCAAAGTACGGAAATTGATGGAGTCAGCGGCTGACTTGGATGTTCCTTTGATTGCCGAAGCTGGGTTCGGGGATAACTGGGGAGAAGCCCACTAAGTTAAGGGTTTTTATTGACCTTTATGTCGTTTTATACCGAAAGTCGATATTTTTATCGGCTTTTTTTTGTACACTATCCACCTGATATGTGGCGTTTTTACGCTAAATAGCCTTATTTTTATGAAAAAAAATTACGTAAGATACTTTTCAATACTGAGTGATTGATATACAGTTAGCAGCGTAGGGTACAGAGGTAAGATGTTCTATCTTTCAGACCTTTTGTTTCACGTTATTGGATTTGGCTGATTCAGCAGCCCCAGTCAGGATACTGACTGGGGCTTTTTTTATTGGCCATTTCCCAACCGATGAAGACACCCTGCCACTGCCTTTTTATGTTTCGCTGACTCGCTTATCCCCATTCTCATCAAAAAAATTAGAGTAATTACTTTAATTTTGGCGATAAGCTTGGTTATAATGCGTGCAGCTTCTTGTTCTTTATGTGTCTACGGGGTCTTATCAGATCGCTTACGCACAAAGATTCGCCGGCCCTCGTATTGAGGGTCGGCTTTTTTTTATCTGCGTGAGTGGCAGGTAGGATCTCTCCGTTAGAGAGAGTTACTCGGTTGGTTGTGCGTCGTCGTCTGCGATGACTGGGGGTGTTTGTTGATACCAGCCGTCTAGCTTACGGCGTAGTTTATCGACGCCCATACCTTTAAGCGATGAGTACAACTCGACCTCAACATCACCGCAAAAAGCCAGTGACGCTTCGCGGATTTTCATCAGTTGCTGCTTACGTGCTCCTGATTTCAACTTATCGGCTTTGGTCAGTAGTACTAACACTGGCAAGTGAGACTCTACCGCCCAGTAAATCAGTTGCTGATCCAAGTCTTTCATCGGATGACGAATATCCATTAAGACCACTAATCCGCCAAGTTGATCACGTTTTTGTAAATATTCTCCCAGCGAACGCTGCCACTTCTCTTTCATTTCCAAAGGGACTTGGGCATAACCATAACCAGGTAGGTCGACAATGTGACAACCTTCGTCCACCTTAAAGAGGTTAATTAATTGTGTGCGCCCGGGGGTCTTACTGGTCTTTGCTAGGCTCTTTTGGTCACAAAGACGGTTAAGGGAGCTAGACTTACCGGCGTTGGAACGGCCAGCAAACGCAATCTCTATTCCCGTATTATCAGGAAGATGGCGAATGTCGGGTGCGCTGGTAACAAACTGGGTGTTACGGTAATTAAGTGATTGCTCCACTGTTAACTCCGTCTCGTCTTGGTGTAGTAGACTGATTACTTTTGTGTGAATTTGTGTAAAATAACCGTGCTCGGTTTTTGATCGGTAATTGTACCATGACGGTAACTAAGTAGTGGTACTGGAAGCTTGATAATTATAAACGGAATGTCATGAAGAAATTAGCGCTAATATTGACTCTCCTCGCCAGCACTTCAGTCTGGGCCCAAGGAGATGCTGAAGCGGGCAAAGCAAAATCCAATACCTGTGTCGCCTGTCACGGTGCTGACGGTAACAGTGTTTTGCCTGATTACCCAAACTTGGCGGGTCAGCACGCCAACTATCTAGAGAAACAACTGAAAGAATTTAAGCTTGGCGCGCAAAGCGGCGGTGAGCAAGGGCGATATAACGCTGTAATGGCTGGCATGGTGGCTCCGCTTTCTGAGCAAGACATGGCAGACTTAGCAGCGTATTACGCAACCTTAACACCCAAGCCAGGCACCACGCCTGAAGGTGCTATCGAAGTGGGCCGCCAGCTCTATATGGCCGGCGATCCTGAGCGCGGTATTGCAGCCTGTACAGCTTGTCACGGTCCTCGCGGTAACGGCACCCCATCTTCTGGCTTCCCGAAAATTTCTGGCCAGCCCGCGAAGTATTTGGCTAGTCAGCTGAAAATGTTCCGCGCTGGAGAGCGTCATAACGATATGAATAAAATGATGCGATCGGTGGCCGCGAAACTGACGGACAAGGAAATTGATGCGCTGTCTAACTACTTAGGCGGATTGCACTAATAACCGAGCCTTTCTGCGAAAACGGCGGTGTGATAGACGCCGCCGTTTTTTATCCCTCCCATTTATTCACCTGTCCATGGCAATTGGCTCGCGCTTTAGCATCACATCACACCGATAGCGATAACGGCGACCTTCTATGTGAGAGATTGGCTATTTGCTAGCAAGAAAAATACGTCATTTTTTGAAAGACATATTTTTTACTTATTTAAAATCAGTTAATTAACTGGGATTTCCTTTTTTTATTCTTATTTTTATTGGCTGACATTCTAGGCAGTCTCGCTCACTGCGATATGCTATCAACATCAACAGGAAGTTGGTGTTAGGGACACATGACTGCGCCAAGAAGGGTGCGACGACCAGGACGGTCTTACCACAGGGTGTGGATGCAGCCAAGGTTGGCCGGCAAGGACGACGTTACACAGGGTGTGTGGTGGGTGTCGAATGACAAGGACGCAGGAAGCGACTGACAGGCAAGCATGCTACCCACAATGACAGGACGTTGATACTAAGGCGCAAAGCGCCATTCTCAGGGATGAACAGAGTACCAGGACGGACACTATCCGCTTATTATCGCAAGCGCGATACGCGACAGGCTTTATGCCTGTCGCTTTTTTATTGACCCACTTTCTGCTACATTCGCGCCAGCTTTTGGCATAGATGAATGACATGCAGCACTGCCCTTTATGTGAGCACACAACAACCCATCTTTATCATACCGACAAACGCCGTGCGTACTTTCAGTGCACGGATTGCGCGTTGGTATTTGTTGATCGCCAAACGCTGCTCGCGCCAGAGGACGAAAAGGCCATTTATGATTTGCACCAAAATCACCCTGAAGACGAAGGCTACCAGCGTTTTTTATCGCGTTTAGCCACGCCTTTGCTTGAGCGACTTGCGGTGCCAGCGGACGGGTTAGACTTTGGCTGTGGCCCGGGGCCTGTCTTGGCGAGTATGTTGCGAGACGCAGGACATGGTGTCGCCTGCTATGATCCTTTCTATGCGCCACAGACCGACGTACTGGATGCACAGTATGACTTTATTACCTGTACGGAGGCGATCGAACATTTTTATTGGCCGAAGGAGCAGTGGCATCAATGGTTAACGATGCTTAAGCTGGGCGGCTATTTGGGTATTATGACCAAGTTGGTTAAGGATAGAGATGCATTTTCACGTTGGCACTATAAGAACGATCTGACCCACGTTAGCTTTTTTAGTCGCCACACGTTCCAGTTTCTTGCTTGCCAAGCTGGCTTGGAGCTCACGTTTATCGGCAACGACGTAATATTAATGAGGAAACCACAGACATGACGCGTAAAAAGAAAACGCGCCGCGTAGGATCGGAAGGCCCGGCGCAATACGTAGATAAAAATCAGAACGAGCAAGACCGCATTGCGCGAATGCTGAAAAAGCAGAAAAAGCGCAAAGGTAAGAAAGCCGGCTCGCGTCATTCAGAAGAAGACAACAAGCAAGTGCGTCGCAGCGGTGGCAAAAAAGACCCACGTATTGGTAGCAAAAAGCCGATTCCATTGGGCTCGGATGCAGTAAAACCGAAGCAACCGAAGCTCACGCCAGAGCAAGAGCTTGCGAAGCTTGAACAAGACCCACAGCTTAACGTGCTGCTGGATCGCATTGAAAATGGCGAGAAATTAGGGGCGGGCTTGCAAGCTTACGTGGATGAGAAGCTGGATCGGATTGAGGTGCTGATGGATAAACTGGGCCTGCTTGCCGACGATGACGCGCTGGATGATGAGGACGACCTGCTGGCTAAATTTGAGCAACAGGACGATCAATAAGGAGTAATCGGTGCAGGAGTGGATCTGGATACTGGCAGGGTTTGGCGCGCTAATAATTTTAGCGTTATCCGTTTATGCGGGCGTATTGCTCGCCAAATTAAGACGGCAAACCAAGTTGCAAGCCGAGATACAAGAGGCGGCGATCAACAAGCGTAACGACAAAATCATTGAGAGTGTTGACGTGATTGCATTTGCAGCACTGCAAGATCAATGTGATTTGTCGGAGGCCGCCATCCGTCTTTACATGATCATGGACCACTTACAAGGCGACAAACGGGTTGAATTTGATAGCCGCTATCCAGCCTTGTTTGAACTGTATGAGGCGGTAAAAGATACCCCTCGCGGTGAGGCAAGAAAGGGATTGAAAAAGAATGAGCGCATGCGACTCGACCTAGACCGAGCCAAACATGAAGCGCGCTTGGAAGAGGCGATAAAAGTGGAGCTTGCAGAAATTCTTGCCTTTACCGGGGGGCGCCACGTTCCCGATCATATCCTCACACACTGAGCGTGACTGCCTGGAAAGCAGCCGATAAGAGCTGCTTTCCACTGTTATTTTGCCTCAATACCCTTATAATTATTGGGCGAAAATCGATCTCACCGACACTTTCGCAACACCAGTGCGGGTAGTGCTAAACACCTTACTCAAGGCTGTGGCACACTAGACGCTGTTACTCCTTTCCTAAGCGCTTTTGCGGAATGTAAGCCATGTCATCACCACAAATCATTTGGGATCAAGCCCTTATCAATAAGTACAACTACTCAGGGCCCCGTTATACGTCGTATCCGACGGCACTTGAATTTCATGAGGCGTTTGCGCCCGCGGAATTTGATATGGCGTGTAGTCAGTACCCTGAGCGTCCTTTGTCGTTGTATGTGCATATCCCGTTTTGCCACAAACTTTGTTATTACTGTGGCTGCAATAAAGTGGTGACACGGCACCAACACAAGGCGGATGAGTATCTGGATGCGCTTGAGCACGAGATTCGTCAGCGCGCTTTCTTACTGGGTTCACGTCGAGTGACTCAGCTGCATTGGGGCGGTGGCACGCCTACCTTTCTTACCAAGACGCAAATTTCACGCTTAATGGGGTTGTTGCGTCAAGAGTTTGATTTCGAGCACGATGCCGAAATCAGCATCGAAGTCGACCCGCGCGAAATTCCACTCGACATGCTCGATCACCTGCGTAGCGAAGGCTTCAACCGCATCAGTATCGGGGTGCAAGACTTTGATAAAAAAGTGCAGCAGCTGGTTAATCGCGAGCAAGATGAAGATTTTATTCGTGCATTGGTTGAACGCGCGCGTGATCTAGGTTTTCGTTCTACTAACCTTGATTTGATCTATGGTTTGCCCAGTCAAACGCCTGACGGATTTGCCAACACCCTTGAGCAAGTCCTTACCATGCGTCCAGGTCGGCTGTCGGTGTTTAATTATGCCCACTTGCCCAACTTGTTTGCTGCGCAGCGCAAAATCAAAGAAGAGGATTTACCGTCACCGGACGCCAAGCTCACCATGTTGCAAGACACCATCAATACCTTAACGGGCGCAGGCTATCAGTTTATCGGCATGGATCATTTCGCTCTGCCTGATGATGAGCTGGCCGTCGCGCAGCGGGAAGGGCGCTTGCACCGTAACTTCCAGGGCTATACCACCCAAGGTGACTGTGATCTGCTCGGACTCGGCGTGTCGGCGATTTCGATGATTGGTGATTGTTATGCGCAGAATCAAAAAGAGATGAAAGCGTATTATCAGCAAGTGGATGCTGAGCGCCATGCTCTGTTTAAAGGCGTGATGCTTGAGCCGGACGACCGAATTCGTCGTGATGTGATTAAAGCACTGATGTGTAACTTCACCCTAGAGAAAGCGGAGATAGCGACGCGCTATCAGCTCGACTTTGATCAGTACTTTGCTGAAGACCTTGCCCTGCTCCAGTGCTTTATCGATGATGATTTGGTCCGGGTGACTGATAACACGATTTCAGTGACCAAAACGGGGCGGATGTTAATCCGTAATATCTGCATGAGCTTTGATGTCTATTTGCGTGATAGGGCCCGACAACAGCAGTTCTCCCGTGTGATATAAGCACAAAAAAACCGCCCGTTGGCGGTTTTTTTGGATTGAGGCTCGCCGGGTTCGACTCTACGACGAACTAGCGTGCTGCTGCGTGGGCTTTCAGTGCCGCTTTCTCGCTATCAGACAAGAAAGCAATCGAGAGGCCATTTTCTTGCAGTGTGCTGATCTGCGCTGGGCTTAAGCCGGCGGCAGGGGCGGCCACTTCGTACTCGTAAGGCAGTTCAATGCCTTCGACGGCGGGATCGTCAGTATTTAACGAGGCCAGAATGCCGTGGTCGAGGAACTGGCGCACAGGGTGCTGTGCGAGATCAGCGATGGTGCTGGTTTGGATGTTGGAGGTCAGGCAGGTTTCGATACCAATCTGGTGTTGAGCCAAATAATCCATTAGCGCTGGGTCTTCTATCGCCTTGACGCCGTGACCAATACGGGTGGCGCCGAGTTCATTGATGGCCTGCCACATGCTGGGGGCGCCTGCCGCTTCGCCTGCGTGCACGGTCACTTGCAGGTCGCTGGCGCGCACTTTGGCAAAGTGCTCGGTGAATTGGTCACCCGGTTGGCCGAGTTCATCGCCGGCGAGATCGATGGCGACTAAGTGCGATTTTTGCGTTAGGAGCGCATCCAACTCCGCCATACAGGCTTTTATGCCGAAGGTACGACTCATGATGCCAATCAAGTTGGTTTTTACGCCAAAATCACGGCTACCTGCTTGCACACCATCCACAACCGCTTCAACCACGCCTTCTAGCGGTAATTGGTGCTTCAGTGCCATGTAGTAAGGCGAAAAGCGTAGCTCAGCATAATCAATTTGAGCGTTTAAGGCGTCCTCTACGTTCTCGTAGGCGACGCGGCGAACAGCATCCAAATCGCCTAATACGGCCACGCCCCAATCGAGCTTAGACAGGAATGCCACTAAATCGGGTTCGGTCTCAACCACTTGCACATGTGGGCGCAATGACTCGATATCAGTGGCGGGCAGCGGCATCGCAAATTTTTGCCCTAATGCCAAAATGGTTTCGATACGAATATTGCCGTCTAGGTGGCGGTGTAAATCCGTCACGGGTAAGTCTTTTCTTATCATCATCGGTTCCCAGCAGGTGAGTTGGGGCTCAGTATAGCGAGTGACCTCTTCATCGTCAGTAGTCAGTATGTGGATGGCGTGACAGCTATCGCGTGGGGAGCTTGTCCGTTACCCGTTCTGTTGGTTGTTCCGCCAAGGGGAGGGGCTTAGCAAACAAAAAACCTTGCGCAAAGTGGCAACCGATGTCACGCAGTCGCTCGGCTTCTTCTTGAGTTTCTATGCCCTCGGCCACCAGGTGAACATTCATACCGCGTGTCATCGCGACCACGGCTTCAATGATGCGCTGGTTGGTGCTGTTTTCTGTCATCGAGTGAACGAAGCTGCGATCAATCTTAAGGCTGTCGAACGCCATTTGGTGAAGGTATGCTAGCGATGAATAGCCGGTGCCAAAGTCATCAATGGCAATTCTAATCCCCAGCGCGCGAATTTTGGTTAACCCTGAGGTAGCCAAGTGTTCGTGGCTCATCAGCTGTGACTCAGTGATCTCCAAGGTTAAATTCTCCGCTGGCAGTTGGGTACGATCCAGCACACTTTGCAATTTGTCGATAAAGTCGGCTGACAGCAGCTGACGTGCAGATAAATTCACGTGCAGTTGATAATTGGCTGGCCATAAGCCTTTTTGAATCTGCGCCACGGTGTCATAAGCGGCTTGCTCGAGCACCTGCATGCCGATTTGATTAATCAAGCCACTTTGTTCGGCGACGGGAATGAATTCAGCAGGGGAGACCATGCCGCGTGTCGGGTGGCGCCAGCGCACTAAGGCTTCCGCGCCGCAGAAGCGGCCATCAAGCAAGCGGATAAAGGGCTGGTAATAGACCTCAAACTGGTGATGTTGAACGGCGTGATGAAGCTCGAGGAGAAGCCTTGATTGCTCTTGAATCCGTGCTTGCATGTTGGCTTCAAAGTAAACGTACATCTCTGTTTCACTGCGTTTGGCTTCGCTCAATGCAAGACCGGCGTGATCAAGGCCTTCATAGATGGCATCGCCAAAGGTGTAACCAAAGACCACGCCAGCACATGCGTCGACCAGGACATCATCGTTGCCAATGGTGACGGGGCGTTTAAACAAACTCAGTAACTGATCGACCAATGCTTCGGACTGCGTGCGGTTAGTGGTATTGGGGGCGAGAACGGCAAACTCATCGCCACGCACACGTGCCAGTAGCATGCCTGAACCATCGGAGAGGGCGCTGAGTCGATCGGCAATCGCGCATAAAAGGGTGTCCCCGCCTTCTTGTCCAAGGCTATCATTAATATTACGAAAGCCATTGATCCCCAAAATGACCAAGGTATTAGGGGCGTGATAGCGTAGGCCTGCGGCCTGTTCAATCAAGCCTTCCCGCGTATAGAGTTGCGTGAGGTTGTCTTGGCGGACTTGTTGGCGCAGCGCATTGAAAGAGTGCTGCAATTTGACCGACATATTATTAAACGCTTCTTTGAGTATCGCGATTTCCCGTAGGCTTGCTGGCGTATTGATGCGGTAAGTCAAGTTGCCGGATGCCAGTTTGGCTGCCGCTTCAGCGGTGTCTCTCAACGGGCGAGTCAGTTGGCGTATAATGAAATACACCACCGCTAGCCCTATTAGTGCCATGGTCATCACCAGATAAATACTGATTTCTTGCTGGCTAAGAAGGTTTTTTAACAATAGCTGGTCAGGTAGTGCGACCACCACATACCATTGATGCTGAAAAGGAGCGGGCATCGCCACTTTTTTAATGGTGCCATAAAAATGGCCCTTGTCGGCAATATCGAAATTAAAGGGTCTGCCTAAACGGTTGGGGTCGGGCGGCCACGCGTTTGCTACCTGGCTAATCGTACTGTCGAGGACTGGATTATGGGTAATATCGGGAAAATGTAAGATATTACTGGGACTCTCTTTGCCACTGTGGGCGACCATTCGGCCCTCATCGTCGACAATAAATAATGCCCCTCCGAGTTTTTGTTGACGCTCACTGAGGAAGCGATTAAAGGCATTGAGCTTGATGTCGCTGGCGACCACGCCCCACACATTATCATTGACCATTACTGGGGCGATGGCTGATAAAGACACGTCCCCGACGTCGTCGGCATCACGATAAATATCTGTCCAGCGTGGTTGTTCACGGTTAAAGGCAGGAATATACCAAGGGCGGACACGCGGGTCGTAATGGTTGTCTTGGTAAACGACGTTGGCATTGGGGGTGCGACCATCAAAAATACGCAGCGTACCTTGTGTCGCCTCACTCTGCTCCATCAAAATATACTGACCTGCTTGGCTTTGACGGTAGCCGAAATATTCGCCCTCGGCATCGACGCCAATGCTTAATACCTGCATGTAAGGCATGGCTTGATAGAGAGAGGTGTAGCTATTGAGAAGGTAATCACGTAGCCCTGAGTCAGTGATTGGCGCATCGGTAAGCCGGGCGGCCAGGCTGTCAGCAACAAAGATGTTGGCATTGAATGGGTGAGCAAGATACTGGCGCAAGTCTCGCTCAATACCGACAGAGTAATCTTCGAGTAATAACTTGCCGACAAATTGCGAGCTGGAGCGATAGTGGTTGTTGATGGTAATAATGATCACTATCAACGTCAGTGTTAGGACGAGAAACACGGGGAGCATAACGGCAGCGCGTATCGACAATGGGCGTAAGTTTCTCATCAGGACTGCAACTTCACTCTTATCAAAAAAATAACACGATTGTTGTATTTTACCTCAATCTCTCTACTTAAATTTAGCAGAGGTTCAAAGAGTGTCAGTTTCAATAATGAGTTAAGACTCAATATTTAACTCTTTGAGTTTGCGTGTCAGGGTATTACGCCCCCATCCTAGGATTTTAGCCGCCTCTTGTTTGTGTCCATGAGTGTGCTTGAGCGCTGACTGCAATAAGATGCGTTCGACGCTGGGGAGCGCTTGTTGCAAAATGCCATGTTGTCCTTGTGTTATCGCATCTTGGGCCCATTGGGTAAGCGCCTGCTGCCAATCATGTGCTTCACTGTCGGTCACAGCGCTGGGCTGGTTGAGTAGCTCTCTTGGGAGATCGGAGGGAAGCACTTCCTTACTGCTGGCCATCACGGTAAGCCAGCGGCAGGTGTTTTCTAGCTGGCGCACATTACCCGGCCAAGGTAACTGGCTCATCATGGCTTCTGTGTCTGGGTGGAGTTGCTTGGCTTCGACATCCAGCTCTTTGGCCGCGCGGGCCAGAAAATGCTGACACAGCTGGGGAATATCTTGGCGCCTATCTTTGAGTGAGGGCAGGTGAACACGTATCACGTTCAAGCGGTGAAACAAGTCTTCTCGGAAGCTGCCTTCTGTCACCAAGCGCTCGAGATCTTGGTGGGTAGCAGCGATAATGCGCACATCCACATCGACCGCAGCGTGACCGCCGACCCGATAGAATTGACCATCCGCGAGCACACGCAGTAAACGCGTTTGCACATCCAATGGCATATCGCCAATTTCATCGAGAAATAAGGTCCCCCCATTGGCTTGTTCAAAGCGCCCTTGCCTGACCGCGTTGGCTCCTGTAAATGCCCCTTTCTCATGACCAAACAGCTCAGATTCAATCAAGTCTTTGGGGATGGCAGCCATATTCAGGGCGATAAAGGCTTGATTGGCCCGCGGACTATGACGATGTAGCGCTTGGGCAACTAGCTCCTTACCTGTTCCCGACTCACCATTGATTAACACCGAAATCGAGGAGCGTGACAACCGGCCAATGGCACGAAACACTTCTTGCATCGCGGGGGCCTCGCCGATGATCTCTGGTGTTTGCGTTTGCGGTTGTTGTGACGTTTGTTGCTTTTGCTGCTCTTTATAGTGGGCGAGCGCGCGCTCAACCAGTGCCAGCGCTTCATCAATATCGAACGGTTTGGGCAGGTATTCAAACGCCCCTTTTTGGTAGGCATTGACCGCTGCATCCAAGTCTGAGTGCGCGGTCATGATGATCACGGGTAAGTCAGGGTGTTGCTCTTGTACCGCTTTTAACAGCGCCAGCCCATCGCTACCTGGCATGCGAATATCGGAGACCAACACATCAGGGCGACGATCATGCAGGGCATTGAGTACATTTTCCGCATTGCTAAATGTATCGCAGGTGAGGCCGGCGGCACTGAGGGTGCGTTCCATCACCCAACGAATGGAGCTGTCATCATCAACAATCCAAATGGTCCCTTTACTCATGTGATGTGTCCTTTTCAATGATTGGCAACTGGATGGTGAAGCAGGTGTGGCCTGGCCAGCTATTCACGTCAATTTTACCTTGATGTTGATCGATTAAATGATGGGTAATGGCGAGTCCGAGGCCATTGCCATCGGCCTTGCTCGTGACCATGGGGTAGAACAAGGTGTCTTGCAGGTGTGGCGCGATCCCAGGCCCATTGTCGATGATCTCGATTTGTGCCACCACTCGGTGTCGTTCGCCGTGGATAACGGTTTGAAACCCGGTGCGGGTACGCAAGGTGAGCCGCGCGTTTGGCTGACCACTTATCGCATCCGCCGCATTGGTGGCGACGTTGAGAATCGCTTGCTCAAGCTGTTCAGGATCCATCTCAAAGTCTGGCAAGCTGGGGTCATAGTCGCGAATGATTTGTATGCCCTCGTGGTTATCGAGGCTAATCAATTGGCGGACTTTTTCCAGCACAACGTGAATGTTTTGTCGTTGGCGCAACCCAGGACGCTGTGGGCCCAGTAAACGGTCGACCAAGTTTCGCAATCGGTCGGCTTGTTCGATAATAATCTGGGTATATTCAGCCAAGCTCGCATCAGGGAGCATTTTTTCTAATAGTTGAGCGGCGCCGCGCAGCCCGCCAAGGGGGTTTTTGATTTCATGCGCTAAACCACGTACCAACTCTTTTGCCGCTTGTTGTTGTGCTTTTTGGGTAAGCTCTTTACTGATCCGCTGTTGTTGGCTGACCACATTGACTTCTAGCAGCAGTCGCCCTTCGTCCGCTTGCTCAAACAACGGACTGGCACTGAGTTGCACCTTTTGTGGCTGACCGTCCACTACCCAGGTCACATCACTGTCCGTCAAGCTCTGCCCGGCACGTGTGGTGTTGGCAATTTGTGCCCAGTCGACGCTCGCGTGCTGAATTTGCTCGGTGAGCGGTTGCGTCAGCAAGCGCCTAGCACTTTGATGCATCAGCTGCTCGGCGGCCGCGTTGACGTATTGAATGCGCCATTGGCTATCCACCACAATAATCGCAGTGAGGAGATGGTCGAACAGTTGAGCGGGCGTCATCCGTGTTGCATCCTTGTTTGCACTAATTTGGTGCATTGAGTGTAATCGAGATCCTTGCTTGATGCAGCTTGCACTGCTGGGTTTGTGAATGCATCGGTGTTGTCGCGGGTTAATCATGCGTTCGATGTGGCTGATTCACATGGGCGCGATGCAAATACACCTGGTGTTCAGAGGACGATGCAATTACCTTGCCGCTTTCTAAATAGTGTACTTGAAAGTGATGGGTGCCTCTGTCTATCGGGCCGAGGTGCCATTGTAGTGTGAGCTGTGAGGCGCTGCGCGTTTGCTCAGGGTGAACCTGAACGGGTTTACCGTCCATCATCAGTTGCACGTGGTCGCTTGGGGAAGCAGCCGGTGCAAGAATGGCTTTTACTGAAACCTTACCGGGATTACTGCGCAACGTTGCGCCATCACTGGGGTGAACCAGTGTGAGCGCCACGTTTGCTTGACTTGTGGGCTGGGTGGTTGTCTGCGATGGTTGGGTTAACGGTGGCGACGGCGACGAGGGAGCGTAATGACGCACTTGGTGGGGCGTGTTGGGAGGCTGATCACTGATATGCCATTGTCCATTTTGATCCCGCCATTGGTAAATCGTGCCAGCCTGGCAGGTGACAGTGAGGCCGAACACGATGATGGTTAGCCAGCGCATCGCTTACCCTTTTTTTCCTGCAGATATTGGCAATGATAAGCCATGTCTCGCGGGTAAAAAGCACAAAAAAGCCCACCTGCGAGGTGGGCAACAATTTATGGTGTATGCGCCTTTACACTGAGTAGTAAAGCTCGAACTCCACAGGGTGAGTCGTCATTTGGATACGCTCAACATCTTCGCCTTTCAGCGTGATGTAAGAATCGATGAAGTCATCCGAGAATACGCCACCTGTCGTCAAGAATTCACGATCCGCGTCAAGCGCTTGCAGTGCTTCTTTCAGTGACTCGGCAACGGTTGGGATTTCCGCTGCTTCTTCCGCTGGCAAGTCGTACAAGTCTTTATCCATGGCATCGCCAGGATGGATCTTATTCTTAATCCCGTCGAGGCCAGCCATCAGCATCGCTGCGAAGCAGAGATAAGGGTTGGCTGTTGGGTCGGCAAAGCGAAGCTCAATACGGCGTGCTTTCGGGCTTGGTACCACAGGGATACGGATTGATGCAGAACGGTTACGTGCTGAGTAAGCCAACATGACCGGCGCTTCAAAGCCAGGGACCAGACGCTTATACGAGTTGGTTGAGGCGTTGGCGAATGCGTTAATTGCACGTGCGTGCTTGATAACACCGCCAATGTAGTACAGTGCGGTTTCAGACAAGCCGCCGTATTTGTCACCGGCAAACAAGTTTTGGCCGTCTTTGGCAAGCGATTGGTGGACGTGCATCCCTGAACCATTATCACCTACCAGTGGTTTTGGCATAAAGGTAGCGGTTTTACCAAATGCGTGCGCCACATTGTGGACGACGTACTTATAGATCTGAATCTCATCCGCTTTGGTGGTCAGTGTGTTGAAGCGTGTGGCGATCTCGTTTTGACCTGCCGTTGCCACCTCGTGGTGGTGCGCTTCAACCACAAGGCCCATTTCTTCCATAACCAAGGACATGGCCGAACGAATGTCTTGTGATGAGTCAACCGGTGCAACTGGGAAGTAGCCGCCTTTTACGCCTGGACGGTGACCTTTGTTACCCCCCTCTAGGGCGGTGCCTGAGTTCCAGCTTGCTTCGACGTCGTCAATTTTATAGAACGAGCCGGCCATATCAGTGGCAAACTTAACGTCATCAAATAGGAAGAACTCTGGCTCAGGGCCGATCAGTACAGTGTCGGCGATGCCGGTTGCACGCATGTAGTCTTCAGCGCGTTTGGCAATCGAGCGTGGGTCACGGTCGTAGCCTTGCATGGTTGAGGGTTCAAGAATATCGCAACGGATATTCAGGGTGCTTTCTTCGGTAAATGGGTCAAGCACGGCGGAGCTGGCGTCTGGCATCATCACCATGTCTGATTCATTAATGCCTTTCCAGCCCGCTACCGATGAGCCATCAAACATTTTGCCTTCTTCAAAGAAGTCATCATCAATTTGATGTGAGGGAATAGAAACATGCTGCTCTTTACCTTTGGTATCGGTAAAGCGCAGGTCGATGAATTTCACCTCGTTTTCTTGGATCAGTGCGAGCACGTTTTCTACTGACATGTGAAATAACCTCCGGTGTCAAATTGAGTAAATAGCGCGTTGGCTCCTTGCTGCATGACAAAGCGAAAACCGTGCCAACAATTATAAGCCGCGCCAAACCGCGTTTAACGCGATAAAATCGCGTGCAGCCTTGGTCAAAAACGCGCATTTTGCACTATTATGGTGCACGTTTGACCGTATATGGTGCAAGGGGCAAAGACAGTGCGTCACTTTGCACGAGATGCGTGCAGCATTGCCCCTTCTCTTTGTAGCAGACAATGCATGACAAGAGTGTGGACGGTCTTTAAAAATTCATTTTTTCTCCAATCACGATGAACCCTTGTATTTGCACAATAAATAACCAACTGAGACGGGGTTAACCCCGAGTGACGGTGAGCTAATTCACATAATAAGGTGGGTTTTGCGACAAAATCTGGTACATTACGGCCGTTTTTTTAATCAGGTGGCGGTGCCGTCGTGTTAGCATAGCTCGCCAACTTCGGCGCGCGCCCCGTCTATCGAGTGAAAAAGAGAGTCCATGACCAACATACAGACAGATAAACTAAGAAATATCGCCATTATTGCCCACGTTGACCACGGTAAAACCACGCTAGTGGATAAGCTGCTGCAGCAATCCGGTACGCTGGCTTCCCGCGGTGAGGTGGAAGAGCGTGTCATGGACTCAAACGACATTGAGAAAGAGCGTGGCATTACCATCTTGGCCAAGAACACGGCTATTAACTGGAATGACTACCGCATTAACATCGTTGATACCCCTGGACACGCCGACTTTGGTGGTGAAGTTGAGCGTATCATGTCGATGGTTGACTCCGTACTACTGGTAGTCGATGCGGTAGACGGCCCAATGCCGCAAACCCGTTTTGTGACCCAAAAAGCTTTCTCTCATGGCCTAAAGCCGATTGTGGTGATCAACAAGATTGACCGCCCAGGTGCTCGCCCGGATTGGGTGATGGATCAAGTGTTTGATCTGTTTGACACCTTAGGTGCATCGGATGAGCAATTGGATTTCCAAGTGGTTTATGCGTCAGCCCTGAACGGGTGGGCGAGCCTAGAAGAAACCACCGAAGGCGAGGACATGGAGCCGTTGTTCAACGCGATCGTCGATAACGTTGACGCGCCTGACGTTGATATCACGACGCCGCTGCAAATGCAGGTGTCTCAGCTGGACTACAACTCCTATGTCGGGGTTATTGGTGTGGGTCGTATCACCCGAGGTTCGGTTAAGCCGAATCAGCAAGTGACGATTGTAAGTGCCGATGGCAGCAAGCGTAATGGTAAAGTAGGCAGTGTTTTAGGCTACATGGGCCTTGAGCGTCACGATGTTAGCGAAGCCTCTGCCGGCGACATTATTGCGATTACCGGTTTGGGTGAGCTGAAAATCTCAGACACGATTTGCGATCCAAGCAATGTCGAAGCGCTGCCAGCACTGACTGTGGATGAGCCAACCGTGACCATGACTTTCCAGGTTAATACCTCGCCGTTTGCAGGACTGGAAGGTAAATACGTCACTTCACGTAACATTCTTGAGCGTCTGCAAAAAGAGTTGGTTCACAACGTGGCACTGCGCGTAGAAGAGACAGATAACCCGGACAAATTCCGTGTCTCAGGCCGTGGTGAATTGCACTTGTCGATTCTGATCGAGAACATGCGTCGTGAAGGGTTTGAACTCGCCGTGTCTCGCCCAGAAGTGATCATCAAAGAAGAAAACGGCGAGAAATTCGAACCGTTTGAGACAGTGACCATTGACGTGCTCGAAGAGCATCAAGGTGGCGTGATGGAAAGCATCGGTCTGCGTAAAGGCGAACTGACGAACATGCTGCCAGATGGCAAAGGCCGTGTGCGCATGGACTTTGTGATGCCATCACGTGGTCTGATTGGTTTCCAAACAGAATTCTTAACACTGACCTCTGGCTCGGGCCTGATTTATCATACCTTTGACCACTACGGTAAGTATAAAGGCGGTGATATTGGCCAGCGTATTAATGGTGTGTTGATCTCTAACGCGGCAGGTAAAGCACTGACTTATGCACTGTTCAACTTGCAAGACCGTGGTCGTCTGTTTGCTGAGCACGGTGACGAAGTGTACGAGGGGCAGGTGATCGGTATTCATAACCGCGCCAACGATCTGACGGTTAACTGCTTGAAAGGTAAGCAGCTGACCAACGTCCGTGCCTCAGGGACCGATGATGCGCAGGTATTGAGCCCAGCGATCAAGTACACCTTGGAGCAGGCGCTTGAGTTTATCGATGATGATGAACTGGTTGAAGCGACGCCGGAGAGCATCCGTATTCGTAAGAAGCTATTGACGGAAACGGAGCGTAAGCGTGCAGGCCGCAAAGGCTAATCTCGCGGAGACTCTAGCGAGACGTTGACAAAAGGCACCCTCGGGTGCCTTTTTAGTGGGTGGCGTTTCGTTTAATTGAGGGTCTGGATAAAACGGTCTGAAGCTTGAATCGCGCGTTGCATATCGGCAACGGCACGGTCTATCTCGCCAGATAGCGCATCTAATTCGCCTTGTAGTGCACCAATGGCACGAGCGTTGAGGTTGTGTTTCAGATAAAGACGGTTATCTTGCAGCGTGTTTAGCACGGGGGTCATGGTTTGTTCGGCACGACGCATGGCATCACGTAACCGTTCATATTCCTCACGGGTTTGACGCAAGCGTTGCTCACTATCACGCTGCAGGCGTTGATTCGTGTACAAGTCTAATTCTTCTTCCCACTCATCAAACAACGCTTCAGAGACGGACTCAAGCGCATCAATCCGCTCGCGCACGCGGGTCACCGCATCATGACTTTTTTGATACTGGCTATCCACGGCCTCGTAGGCAGCTTGTAGCTCACCGCCGTCAAACTGGGTGAGCTGACTCAAAGCTTGCCGTGCATCTTTAAACTGTGATTGCGCCTCTTGCTGCGCATCAGCGGCGTCTTCCACGCGATCGACCATGATATCGCGTTTGTGGATGCCCACTTGCTCCATGGCTGAGTAATAGGCAGACTGACAGCCGGTGAGTAGGGTTAAGGCGATAGCAAACAGAAAGATAACCCGCACAGGCAACTCCTTAATAATAAATCATGTACACTCATTATGCTTAAGGCTAACACAAGGTTAAGGTGGAAGGATGCGCAAAATTGGGATCCTAGACGAGAAGGCATGGCGTCATTACCGTGATTGGTTGATGGCAATGCTCACGCATTTATGGCGGCGGATGGGCGAAGATAGGCTCACGGTCAGTGCGGGCCATATGGCGTATGTCACGCTGCTATCCCTTGTGCCGTTAGTGACGGTGGTGCTATCCGCCTTTTCAAGTTTTCCCGGTTTTTCCGAGGTGGGAGAAACCCTACAGCAGTTTGTGATTAACAACTTTGTGCCGGCGGCTGGCGAGGTGGTGGCACGCTATCTGAATGAGTTTGTTGCCAACGCGGGTAAAATGACGGCAGTAGGGGTGAGCTTCTTGTTTGTGGTGGCTATCATGCTTATTTCGGCGATCGACAAGAGTTTGAATCACACCTTTAAAATTCAGACCAAGCGACCCACCATGATCGCCTTTTCCATCTATTGGATGGTGTTGACCTTAGGGCCAATTCTTATTGGCACTAGCATTGCGTTGAGCTCCTATTTAACCTCGCTGTCGTTACTACAAAGTGGGATTGCCAATGACCTATTCACGACGCTATTGCGCGTTTTGCCCTTTATTCTGACGACGTTGACTTTTACGGGGCTTTATACCCTGGTACCCAATACGCGTGTACGATTGCGCCATGCCTTTGTGGGGGCAGCGGTAGCGAGTATTTTGTTTGAACTGAGCAAGAAAGCCTTCGCCTTGTATGTAACCCACTTTCCGTCATATCAACTGATCTATGGGGCACTGGCAGTGATCCCGATTCTCTTTGTCTGGGTGTACTTCAGTTGGTGTATTGTGCTGTTTGGCGCGCAAGTAACGGCGACGCTGAGAGAGTCGACAACCTGGTGGGCAAATACAGCGGGACAAGTCACTCAACACGCATCGACCACATCAGTGGCAGCGACGCATTCTTTAACCACTCAAAAAGAGGAAACCGATGATTGCCCTCATTCAACGCGTGAGTGAAGCCAGTGTGACGGTAAATGGCTCCACCTTGGGCTGTATAGGCAAAGGGCTGGTGGTGCTGCTAGGTGTCGAAAAAGGCGATACCGAGAGCCAAGCGGCCAAGCTGGCACATAAAGTGCGCGGTTATCGCGTCTTTGAAGATGACGAAGGAAAAATGAATCTAAATGTGTCACAGGCAGGGGGAGCGTTACTGGTGGTCTCTCAGTTCACCCTCGCGGCTGACACGAAAAAAGGAATGCGTCCAAGTTTTTCAGGGGCCTCACCCGCCGAGGCGGAGCGTTTGTATGAGGTGTTTTGCCAAGACTGCCAGCAAGCCGGTGTCGAGACGCAAACGGGTCAGTTTGCTGCCGATATGAAGGTGAGTTTGGTTAACGATGGGCCGGTGACTTTCTGGCTTCAAGTATAAATGTGCGCCTAACAGGGAGAGATAGGCATGTTTAAAATCGTCACGCCACGTACAGAGCAGGAGCTTGCACGTTATTACGACTTTCGTTATCGCATGTTGCGAGAGCCTTGGCATGCGCCGCGCGGCTCAGAGCGCGATGCCTACGATGGCAATGCATGTCATCGAATGATTGTCGACAGTGACGATGACCCTGTCGCCATCGGGCGTCTTTACTTAACGCCAGACAATGATGGTCAGATCCGTTACATGGCGGTCTCTCCTGATTTTCGTAATCGTGGCCTCGGGGCGCTCATATTAATGGCACTAGAGTCATTGGCCCGGCAAGAGGGGGCCAAGCGTCTTGTGTGCAGTGCGCGAGAAGAGGCGGTAAGCTTTTATGCACAACATGACTTCATCCGTCAGGGGGATTTAAGTGACGAACGTGGGCCTATCCGTCACCAACAGATGGTGAAACCCTTAGATCCTTTGTCTGACGTGGTGCGTCATCCTGAGTGGTGTACCGAGCTACAGCAGCGCTGGCAAGAACAAATCCCGATCAGTGACAAAATGGGCGTGCAGATCAGCCAATTTACCGGCTATTACTTTGAAGTGTGCGCCAACTTAAATGCCAACCTGAATCCGCGTCATACCATGTTTGCCGGCAGTATTTTTAGTCTTGCCACGCTCGCGGGTTGGGGGATGGTATGGCTGTTGATGAAAGAGCGCCAACTCAGTGCCGATATTGTCCTGGCGGACAGTCATATTCGCTATCGCCGTCCAGTAGCTGAACGGCCAAGAGCAAGTGTCTCTCTGGATAACTTGAGCGGTGAGCTGGATAGGCTGGAAAATGGTCGCCGCGCGCGTGTCACGCTAGAAGTGGAGTTTTTCAGTGGCGACGATAAAGCCGGCGTGTTTACCGGCACTTACGTGTTGCTACCATCAGACGATGGCGCCACCGCGCAGCCTGCTCCTCAGCTAGCACTGCTGCGTTAACGTACCCTTGGGGTGGTGGTTTGATAAATCGGCCAATCAATCGACACGGATGTATCCCCCTGAAGGATACCCGTGATATCGCCACGGTCGGCTTTTAGAGAAAGTTTTTCAAATGGGAACGACTGCGATTGACGCTGTTTGCCCGGCGTGTCCTGAAACCACCCAGCGATTCGCGCTGGCCAGCCTTTATCCGGTGCAACAGCGGCGTGAGCATCGAGCAGCGTGACCGCTAGGTGGCCATTTAAACCGACCTTGAAACTGTTTACATCTGCGGCGAGCCCAGACCATTGACCTTGTAGATCGTGATACCCCGTCAAAGGCAGTGGCCAGCCGAACCACGCTTGGTAAAGCGATAACGGCACTTGTAAGCCGTCAACCTGTGCTGACCAAGGCTGGCTCGGTGTATTGATATTCCACTGCCCAGAGGCGGCCAATTGCCCATCGGGAAAGCCCAATAGTAACTGACGTAAGTTGACGTGGCCGTCGTGCGCCTCTAACCGCAAATAAGGCTCAGCTAACCACTGTTGATTGATGCTGGCATAGCTCGCGCTTGCGGTGAGCGTGCCATCACGCAGTTGCCACTGTTGGTCGCGGCTTAAGCGCAGATCGCGCCCGTCGATGTCAATGCCATCCACCTTAACCGGAAAACCTGGTGATAACGCCAACCATTCATTGTGTTTAAGCGACAGATCGGTGATGGAGATGTGTTGCGGCCAAGTTGGCAATGCGCTTATCAACGGCCTAAGCCGTTCGCGGCTGAGCGTGAGGCCATTGGCGCGTAGCCTGTCTATCTGCCAATCTTGGGGCGAAAATTGGCCGGAAAGAGCGATAAACCCTTCATGCCACTGGCTGGTGAGTTGGTTGACTATCCAATTGTCTCCGCGACGTTCCAGCTCCCCCAACGGTTGCTCCCACGTTTGCCCTTGCCAACGGATATAGTCGGCATTAAACGAGGTGCGCAGCTGAGGCTGATGCCACCAAGGTGACTGAGGAGAAAACGCTAACTGTTCCGCTGACAAGTTCAAGGCATTGACCGAGAGCTGATCCGTCTCGGCACTGAGTTGACGGACGTCCGCACGATCGATGGTGAGTTGGGTGTTGGACGGCCAATGTGACAAGGCCTCGCGGAGCCGCTGCTGTGTTTGCTCACTATCCACGATGGCATTGCTAATGGTCAACTGACTCAAGGCGAGCGCGCCAGGTTGCCATTGCCCTTGCGCGTTAAAGGCAGCACGTTGCCATTGAAATGAGAGGCCATTCAGTTGCCAGCCTTTAGGGGATGGTTTGGCATCCAGGAGGGCATGAGAAAGCGTTAGGCCGTGCCAATCGATATGTTTGGCTTCCCATTGCGCGCGACCACGGACCGAGCCCCATGGCGAGTCGCCTTTTTGCCACTCATCAAGCTGGGCACTCACTTGGCGCGCTTGCCAATCTGGCCCAATGAGATCTAAGTCATTGAACAAGACACGACCGATTTGCAGAGACGCAGGCAACATCTCTAGGCTAGGTGGTGGCGTGCTCTCAGTCAGATCGATAGATAGGCCATCAATCCGCAGCCAATGAATGCGTGGCAAGCGTGTGGCATCAAGTTGTATGCGCAACCGGTCGGCTTGCCAGTGTTGAGAGCCAACGTGATAGTTGGGCTGGGTGAGGGTCAAACTAAGTGGTTGGCGCCAATGATAGACAACCTGTTTGGCGGAGAGATCGCCTGGCAGCAAAGGCGACACGGCATGATGAAACAGCGCTGTGCTATAGCGCGTTTGAAAGAGGACTGCTAACACCAATAATGCGGTAACACAGAGAATGAAGAAGCTGGCGAACAGTTTGGCCAGGATGCGCATGAACCAACCCTATCAAGGCAATCAGTAGCAATAAGACTGGCGCAAAAGTGTCGTGACTTCAACTATTAGCCAGTATTACGGTGGGGAAGTGACCCCCGTATCGCACGCGCGATACGGGGGTAGGGTTAGTCTAGCTTCGGACCGGCTGAGACCAGTGCGGCACCTTCGGGGGTGTCGGTGTACTTTTCAAAGTTATCGATAAAGCGTTGCGCCAGATCTTTGGCTTTGCTTTCCCACTGAAGTGGGTCGACATAGGTGTCACGCGGGTCAAGAATGCCGTCATTGACTTCATTCAATGACACAGGGACTTCAAGATTAAAGACAGGGATAACCTGGGTGTCCGCTTTCTCGATGGACCCATCGAGGATGGCGTCGATGATGGCACGGGTATCTTTAATTGAAATCCGTTCACCAGAGCCATTCCAGCCAGTGTTGACTAAATAGGCCTCGGCGCCTGCCGCTTCCATGCGTTTCACCAATACTTCTGCGTATTGAGTGGGGTGCAAGGTCAAGAAGGCGGCACCAAATGCGGCAGAAAACGCGGGTGTCGGCTCGGTGATCCCACGCTCTGTGCCTGCAAGCTTGGCCGTAAAGCCTGACAAGAAATGATACTTGGTTTGCTCTGGGGTCAGCTTAGACACGGGTGGCAGCACACCAAACGCATCCGCTGACAAGAAAATTACCTTGTTGGCATGGCCGCCTTTTGAGACGGGCTTAACAATGTTGTCAATGTGATAAATCGGGTACGAGACACGGGTGTTCTCAGTTTTGGTGTTATCGTCAAAGTCGATGGTGCCATTGCCGCGGACGGTGACGTTCTCTAGCAGCGCATCACGACGAATGGCGTTATAGATATCCGGTTCAGCCTCTTTCGATAGCTTGATGGTTTTCGCGTAGCAACCGCCCTCGAAGTTAAATACACCGTGATCGTCCCAGCCATGCTCATCATCACCAATCAATTGACGTTTAGGGTCGGTAGAGAGGGTGGTTTTGCCGGTACCGGATAAACCAAAGAAGATGGCAACATCGCCGTCTTTACCCATGTTCGCAGAGCAGTGCATCGACGCGATATCTTGCAGTGGCAAGAAGTAATTCATCATCGCGAACATGCCTTTTTTCATCTCGCCGCCGTACCAGGTGCCGCCGATGAGCTGCATGCGTTCGGTGAGGTTGAAGACGGTGAAGTTTTCCGAGTTCAACCCATGTTCACGCCATTTGGTATTGACGCATTTGGCGCCGTTCATTACCACAAAGTCGGGCTCAAAGTCTTTCAGCTCTTCCTCGGTTGGACGGATAAACATGTTTTTAACGAAGTGTGCTTGCCATGCCACCTCGGTGATCACGCGAATACGTAGACGAGTGTTTGGGTTGGCGCCACAATAGCCATCAATCACAAACAGGCGTTTGCCTGACAGCTGGTCTGTCACCAGCGCTTTGAGATCTTTCCAGACCGCTTGGTCGATAGGCTTGTTATCGTTTTTGCCTTGATCAGACCACCAAATGGTGTCGCGGGTGGTGTCATCGCGGACGATGTACTTATCTTTTGGTGAGCGGCCGGTGAAAATACCCGTGTCTACCGCCACCGCGCCGAGCTCGGTCACCACGCCTTTTTCATAGCCTTCCAGCCCAGGTTTGGTTTCTTCCTCGAACAGTTGCTCATAAGAGGGGTTACGGATGACTTCTTTGACATTTTCCAGACCATGACGGGAAAGATCGATGTCAGCGACCTCGGGTTCGACGTTCAGGACAGTCATAGGTGCTCCTTGGGGTAAGATGTTGTTAACTGTCTTTGTGCTAGCAACCTGAATATGTGACTTCAGGGACTGACTCCATACAAGACTGCACACTGGGGTTATTGTGATTGTAGGGTACGGACCACCAGGTGCCTGTCGTAGACATGGTAACGCTTAGTGAATCGTTTGCGCTACCCAAAGACCTATTATTGTTTGTACAAAAATAATGCGAGAAAAAATGTGAGTTAAGTCGGGTAGGAATAAGAAAAAAGCCAGCATAATGCTGGCTTTTGAACTCCGTCAGGTGGATTTGCTTCGGAGCGCTAAAAATGTAGCACGCTGTTACTGCATTTGTGAGGAAGAATCCGCGTTTTGCTCGAAAATAGCTGCAACATCAACACTATCGAAAGCGTAGTCTGTGCCACAATAATCACAATGCAAATGAATTGTTCCCATTTCAGCCACCATTTTATCCACTTCGCTACGCTCAATAGCGGCGATCGCGCTGGCACTGCGCTCACGTGAGCAGCTGCATTTGAATACCACCTCTTGCGCGGGATACAGCGTGACTTTTTCTTGGTGGTACAAACGATACAGCACATCTTTAGCAGACAGGCTAAATAGCTCATCGTTTTTAATGGTTTCAGTCAACTGAGCCAGATGCTCGAAGTCGCTGTTGTCGCCTTTGCCATCTGGCAGAATTTGCAGCATCATCCCAGCCGCATGAGGCTTACCATCGTGCTCACCTGTACGCAACCAAAGGCGGGTCATCAGTTGCTCGGAACGGGCGAAGTAATCTTCAAGGCAGGCTTGTAAGCTGTCAGATTCAAGGCCGACAATGCCTTGATAGCGTTCACCATCGACAGGCTCAATGGTAATGATGAGTTGGCCTTTGCCCATCATCTCCGGCAAGGTCGCCCCGTCTTTGATTTCGCCTTTCACGCGTGCGGTACCGCGCAGTTGTTGATGATGATCCCCATTAATCACCGCAAGAGAGACAGGACCATCGCCTTGCAGTTGCACGGTGATTGAGCCGTTAAACTTGAGGGTAGCGGTCAATAAGCTGGTTGCGGCGAGCATCTCTCCCAGCAAGGCATTGACCGGTGCCGGGAAATCTTGGTTTTCCAGTATGCGCTGATAGGTGTCATCGAGCTTGACCAGCTCACCACGAACAGACACATCTTCAAATAGGTAACGGTGTAGTTGATCGTTTGACATGCAATTTCTCTCCGGCAATGGCGCGATCGCGGCCTTAGTCTATGCCTTGTTTAAACTTACGAATATCTCGGCGTTGCTTTTTATCCGGTCGTCCATCGGGACGGGGATTGTGTGCATTTAAGCGACGCATTTCTGACTCGTGCTCGCGTTTGGCGAGACTGCTTTCGGTTTCTTGGTACAGGGTTTGCGCTATCGGTGCCCCCTGACGTTGCTCTGAAAGAGCCATAACCGTGACGGTTTTTTCATCATGGCCTTGGCGAAGGCGGATTTCAGCCCCGACTTCTACCATTTTACTCGGCTTAGCGCGTTGACCATTGTACTGCACTTTTCCGCCATCTATCATGTTGCGCGCAACGGAGCGCGTTTTGTAAAAGCGGGCAGCCCACAGCCACTTATCTAACCTGACCGCCGTCAAAGGCGTTGATGTGTTGTTTTTCATCATCCAACTCCTGCGCAATCTGGATCGGCGACATTAGCACAAAATTTACTTTAGAGCAGTATCACAGCATCGTGGTTCCACTGCCCGTCAAACCGATGACTTCGATAAAATACCGGGCTATGACTGAAAAAGTCTCACTATCACAATGCGTTTTTGCTAGCATGCCCAGCTTTTCGTAATCTAATGATGGAATTTGCTGGCAAAAACAGCCATCAATGGATTAACGGTGACCCAAATTGGTTTAAAAGGAATGATATCTCAGGCAGGACGCCAACATAATCGCTTCTCTATGTCGCCACAAACACTGCGTCGTGCAGCCTCTTGGCTCAATATCGGCTTAGTCTGCGTACTCGCGTGGTTGGCAGGCCGTTTGGTGTGGGCTTTTTATCAGCCTGCGCCGCCTACGCCTGCGCCTGTGGTGCACGAGGCGGGCGCCTCTCAACCCACCGGAAACACGCTGTCTCTTGCGCCTGTGATGGATGCCCAGCTTTTCGGACCTTATCAGGCATCGAAGGCACAGCGTCAACAAGCCGTGAGTGACGTGCCGGAAACGCGGCTGCAATTAACCTTGGTGGGGGTGGTTGCTAGTGACCAACCATCCCGTGCGTTGGCGGTGATCGCCAATCGCGGGCAGCAGGCGACCTATGGTGTGGGTGAGCAGGTGAACGGCACCCAAGTGAGTATTGACCAGGTGTTGTCAGATCGGGTGATTTTACGCCAGGGGACACGCCGAGAGGCATTGTTGATGCCAGGTGTAGAGGCCGATAGCATGCCGCAAACCGTTTTTTCGCCATCAAACGACGAGGTTTCGCCCCCAAAGCCTACGCCCGGTGAGACGGCCAGTGGTAACTGGCCTGCTAATCTTGCGCAGCAACTTAACCAAAACCCTCAGCGCCTACTCGACTATGTGCAGCTTGCGCAAGTTGGGGATGCAAAGCAGCTTAAAGGCTTCCGCCTCACCCCTGGCAAAAACCCAATACTGTTTGAGCAATCCGGGTTGCAGCCTGGGGATATCGCGATTGCGATTAATGGCCTCAAGCTGAGTCGGTCAGTGGCGCTTCCCGATATTCTCAGCCGCATTCAACAACAGGGCGCGCTCGATCTGGTGGTCGAGCGGCAAGGACAGCAACATGACATCTCTATTCAATTATAAATTACAACCACCGCTGCGCGCGGCAGTAGGAGCGTGACGTGAACTTAAGGCAACGACTGATCCCCTATTTTATCGCTATGACTTTTCTTTTCTCTGGGCTGTCGGCGAGCGCGGCGGAATTTAGTGCATCATTTAAAGGCACTGACATTCAGGAATTTATTGAAATTGTGGGTCGTAACCTAGAAAAGACCATCATTGTTGATCCCTCCGTGAGAGGTACGGTCAACGTGCGCAGCTATGACACCTTGACTGAGGAGCAGTACTACCAATTTTTCCTCAATGTCCTAGAGGTGTATGGCTTTGCGGTGGTTGAGATGGATAACGGCGTCGTCAAGGTGGTGCGTGATAAAGATGCCAAAACGTCCCCAGTGCCTGTGGTGGGAGAAGCCGACAACGTGGTGGGCGATGAGGTGGTCACGCGTGTAGTGGCGGTGAAAAATGTGTCAGTGCGTGAGTTGTCGCCGCTGCTGCGTCAACTTATCAACAATGCTGGTGCAGGGAACGTGGTGCACTACGATCCCGCCAATGTGATCATGATTACCGGACGTGCAGCGGTGGTGAACCGCTTGACTGACATTATTCAGCGCGTTGACCAAGCCGGTGACAAAGAGGTTGAGGTGGTGCGTCTTGAGCATGCCTCGGCCGCTGAGATGGTACGGATTGTTGAGGCACTGAATGAGCGGGATAACGCCAACACGCGCCCTGAATTGTTGGAACCTAGGATTGTTGCCGATGAGCGCTTAAATGCGGTATTGGTGTCGGGCGAACCCAAAGTCCGTGCGCGGGTGAAAAAACTGATCCGGCAGTTGGACAAAGAGATGGCCACTACCGGAAATAGCCGAGTGATTTATTTGCGCTATGCCAAAGCCGATGATGTGGTCGATGTGCTTAAAGGGGTGTCGGATAATCTGCTCGATGAAAAAGAGAAAAAGAGCAAGCCAGGCGCAACGCAGCAGGCGGTGCAGATCTCTGCCCACCAAGGCACCAATGCACTGGTGATCACCGCGCCACCGGACATTTTGAAAACCTTAGAGAGCGTGATCTCTCAGCTTGATATTCGCCGCGCACAAGTGTTGATTGAAGCATTGATTGTGGAAATGTCTGAATCGGATGGTGCCAACCTGGGTATCCAGTGGGGCTCGCTGGAAAACGGCGGGATTCAGTTTAACAACACTGGCGTTGGTGTGACCAACTATCTGACCGGACAAAAAGCGACTGAAGACACGACTCGAACTGAAGTTCGTTATCGGGATGATGGAACGTCTTACAATGTTCCCATTACAGAGTCGGGTGATTATTCAGCACTCAATGAAGTCTTGGGTGGTTTGAATGGTCTCGCGGCCGGGGTGATCATGGGCGATTGGACCGCCTTGGTGACTGCCGTGGCGTCGAACAATGAATCGAATATTCTGTCTTCGCCCAATCTGATGGTGCTGGATAACCAAGAAGCCTCGTTTGTGGTGGGTGAAGAGGTGCCGGTAATCACCGGATCGCAAACCGGTTCCAACAATGACAATCCGTTCCAAACCGTTGAGCGTAAAGATGTCGGGATCAAACTGAAAGTGACCCCGCAAATCAATGAAGGCTCAGCGGTGCTACTGGATATTGAGCAGGAAGTGTCCAATGTATTGGGTGCCAGTGGCGCGGTCGATGTGCGTTTTGGTAAGCGCCAACTCACTACCTCTGTGATGGTGGGTGACCAACAAATGATTGTGTTAAGTGGTTTGATTGATGAGCGCACGGTAGAGAGCGAATCTAAGGTGCCTGTGCTGGGGGATATTCCGGTGTTGGGGCATTTGTTTAAGTCCACCTCGACTCAGACCGAAAAGAAAAACCTGATGCTGTTTATCAAGCCGACCATTATTCGTACGGGCTTAACGGCCGATGGTGTGACGCAACGTAAATATAACTATATTCGTGCGGAGCAGCTATTGCGGGCACAAGATGGCGTGAAACTGATGCCGGATGCCGAAAAACCGGTGCTGCCTGATTATAATAGCGAGGCGGTGATGCCTGCTGAAGTCCGTGCACTGCAAGCGGAGTTAGCCGGATGAGTGAGCGTGCGACGGAGCTTAGCCGAGACGCAGGTGCTCGCTGGCAATTGCCATTTGGTTTTGCTCGCCGTCATGGGGTGATACTACTCAATGACACTGAGGATAGCGAGCGCACGCGCTTACTGTGCTTGCCCTCCGTGACGCCAGATACCTTAGCGGAAGTGCAACGGGTACTAGGAGCTAACTTAGCACCTGAAATCGTCTCGGACAGTGACTTTGACCAACACCTCACTCGCCTTTATCAGCGTGATAGCGCAGATGCCCAGCAGCTAATGGCGGATATTGGCGCGGATGCAGACAGTGATGATTTCTTCTCTTTGGCGGAGGAATTGCCACAAAGCGAAGATTTGCTGGAATCGGAGGACGATGCGCCGATCATTAAACTGATCAACGCGATGTTGGGGGAGGCCATCAAAGAGAGTGCCTCGGATATCCACATTGAAACCTTTGAGCATGCGTTATCGATTCGCTTCCGTGTCGATGGCGTGTTGCGCGAAGTCTTATCGCCGAGCCGCAAGTTAGCCCCCTTGCTGGTATCACGTGTCAAAGTGATGGCCAAACTCGATATTGCCGAAAAGCGTGTGCCACAAGATGGTCGTATCTCGGTACGCATTGGCGGGCGTGCGGTAGATGTACGGGTGTCGACCATGCCCTCGTCCCATGGTGAGCGCGTAGTGATGCGCCTACTTGATAAGAATGCGGTACAGCTCGACCTCGCCCAGCTGGGTATGGCGCCTGATCTTCACCAAGGTTTCCGCACCCTCATTCACAAGCCTCATGGCATTTTGCTGGTGACCGGGCCAACCGGGTCGGGAAAGTCCACCACCTTATATGCCGGATTACAAACCATTAACAGTGAGGATCGCAATATTCTCACGGTTGAAGATCCGATCGAATTCGATCTGGCCGGAATAGGGCAAACACAGGTAAACCCCAAAGTCGATATGACCTTTGCGCGCGGCTTGCGCGCAATGTTGCGTCAAGATCCTGACGTGGTGATGGTGGGGGAAATTCGCGATTTAGAAACTGCTCAAATTGCGGTTCAAGCATCGCTGACTGGCCACTTGGTGATGTCAACGCTGCACACCAACACTGCCATTGGCGCGGTGACGCGCTTGCGCGATATGGGCATTGAACCTTTCTTACTTTCGTCATCGTTGCTCGGGGTATTAGCACAGCGCTTGGTTCGTACCCTGTGTGAACACTGCCGAATGCCCTATCAAGCAGACGAGACACAGCAACAATTGTTTGTGGATGTGGGACTTGCTAACCAAGGCGATGCCATTACGTTATATAAACCAAGCGGTTGCGAGCGCTGCCACCACAAAGGCTACCGCGGCCGCACCGGGATCCATGAGCTGTTGACCGTGGATGAGAATGTACAAGCGTTGATTCATCATGATGCCGGTGAGCATGCCATCGAGGAAGCGGTGCGGGCGCAAAGCCCCAGTATCCGCTATGACGGCTTGGCCAAAGTGCTGAACGGGGAAACCACCCTGGAAGAAGTAATGCGAGTGACCAAGGAGAGTTAATGGCTGCCTTTGACTACCAAGCACTGGATGCGCGAGGACGCAAACGCAAGGGCGTGATTGAAGCCGATACAGCACGCCAAGCACGGCAACAGTTGCGCGACAAGGGCTTTACTCCCCTCGATGTTCAGGCCACTACCCGTAAGCGTGCGACACAAAAAAGTACGGCTTCTCAGCCACTTTTTCGTCAGCGCGGACGCGGTATTAGCACCCAGGAGCTGTCGCTGATCACCCGTCAGTTGGCAACCTTGATTGAGGCGGCGATGCCACTGGAGGAGTGCTTAAAAGCGGTGGCAGAGCAGGCCGAGAAGCCGCGAATTGGCAGCATGATGACCAGTGTGCGTGCACGGGTGATGGAAGGATACACACTCGCCGATGCGTTGGCGGATTACCCCCATGTGTTTGACGAGCTCTATCGGGCGATGATTTCAGCCGGTGAAAAAGCGGGCCATTTGGGCACTGTGCTTGAGCGGCTTGCTGACTATGTGGAAAACCGTCAACGCATCCAATCAACCTTGTTACAAGCCATGCTTTATCCGGCGATTTTGACATTTTTCTCGGTACTGATTGTCGCCTTCCTGTTGGCAACGGTCGTGCCTGATATCGTTGGTCAATTTGTTCAAACCGGGCAATCACTGCCCGCATCAACCCAATTTCTTTTAAACGCCAGTGACTTTATCACCCAGTGGGGTGTGTGGGTGGTCAGTGGTGTGGTGCTTTTTAGTATGGGGATTCGTCTGTTACTGAAAGATACACAACGGCGTCTTACCTGGGATAAACAAAAGCTCGCGTTACCGATACTAGGTCGGGTGGCGCGCGGATTGAACACATCACGTTTTGCGCGAACATTGGCGATTTGTACCGCCAGTGCGATCCCGTTATTGGATGGGATGAAAGTTGCCGCGCAAGTCATCACTAATCAGTATGTACGTAAGCGCGTGCTTGAAGCGGCCGATAAAGTGCGTGAGGGGGCCAGTTTGCGTGTTGCGCTCGACCAGTCTGGTCTGTTCCCTCCAATGATGCTGCATATGATTGCCAGTGGTGAGCGCAGTGGTGAACTTGAGCCGATGCTCTCACGTGCGGCGGATAATCAAGACAAAGATTTTGAGGCGCAAGTCAATGTTGCCCTGGGAGTGTTTGGCCCGTTAATGATTGTACTGATGGCCGGATTAGTGCTTTTTATTGTGGTTGCCACCTTGATGCCAATCATTGCCATGAATGACATGGTTGGTTTGTGATTTTAATAATTTAAACAAGGAGAAAGCGATGCGTCGTCAACAAGGTTTCACCCTGCTCGAGGTCATGGTAGTGGTGGTCATTATTGGTCTACTTGCCAGCTTCGTGGCTCCTAACTTGCTGGGGAACAAAGACAAAGCCGCGGTCAAAAAAGCGGTGGCGGACGTGAGTGCGCTTGAAAATGCGCTGGATATGTACAAATTGGATAACAATCAGTACCCCACCACCGATCAAGGCTTAGACGCGCTAGTGACCCAGCCGCAAAGTGAGCCGGTACCTCGTAACTATCCGGCGCAAGGCTACATCAAGCGTTTACCGCAAGACCCGTGGAACAACGATTATCGCTATGTCAGCCCAGGCGAGCACGGTGTTGTTGATATCTTTTCGTTAGGCGCCGATGGCCAAGAAGGGGGAGAAGGGGTCAACCAAGACATTGGTAACTGGAACCTCAACGAGCTGCAGTAATATGCGTCAAGCAGCCGGCTTTACCTTACTCGAGATCTTGCTTGTGGTCGTCATCGTCGCGGTGAGCGCCTCGGGAGTGGTAATGGTGATGCCTGAGCCGGCTGACAGCCGCACACAAGAAGCCGGTCAAGCGCTGTATCAGCGGATGAAGCTGTGGGCAGAGCAAAGTTGGTTGGAAGGGCGTACCTATGGCGTGCGTATCGACCCACAGCGCTATCAGCTTTTAGTGTTGGGACAAGAGCAATGGCAACCTGTCAGCAGTGACCGTTGGGCGACCCAAGGCCGCTTGCCAGAGCAAAGCCGCTTTGTCTTAACCATGGATGGCTTTGGTTGGCAGCAACAAGACAGGTTGTTCGAGGATAAGCCGCTGTTTGAGGATTTGTTTGACGAAGACGATGAGCAGGCGGTGGCGCCACCGCAAATCTGGCTACTGCCTAATGGTGAGCTGACGCCGTTTACCCTGATGATTGAAACAGATGGCCGTGCGGTCTGGCAGCTCAAAGCCAATGAGTTGGCGCAGTTTACCTGGCAGCGTGCAGGAGAGGGTGATGATGTTAATGCGCGCTAACTCGCAGCAGGGAATGACCTTGCTTGAGGTCTTAGTCGCGGTGGCGATCTTTGCCGTTGCGGCGCTGAGTGTGATGAAAGCCACTGGGCAACACACCCGCTCACTGAGCCGCTTAGAGCAAAAAACCTTAGCCGCTATGGTGGCGGATAATCAACTCGCCGAGGTAGTGCTCAGCGCTAAGGTGCCAGATAAAGCCACGCAAGGCTCAACAGACATGGCCGGGCAACAATGGCAATGGCAGTTGGTGCCAGTCGCCACAGAGACGGGCCAGTTGCGTGCGGTTGAGCTGTCGGTGGCTGCCGCTGCAGAGACCGATAACCCACTAGTAACGGTGAGGACCTATGTCGCCACGCGCTGAACGAGGATTTACCTTACTGGAAGTGCTGTTGGCGTTGGTGGTTTTCGCCAGCATCAGCCTGACGGCATACCAAGTGCTGCAAACCGTGCAGCGCAGTGATGAGCAGTCTCAGCAGGTGGGTGAGGCCTTACAGCAACTGCAGCGCGCATTGGTGATCATGGACAGTGACTTTCGTCAAATGGCGGCAAGACGTCAGCGGGTCGAAGGGCAAGCACCAACAGAGCAGCTGCTAATGGCTGGCTCTGAGGTGTTGCAAAGTGACGCAATGGGCGTGCGCTTTACCCGCACCGGCTGGATTAACCCACAAATGCGCTTTCCGCGTGGTGAAGTGGTGGCGGTTGGATACCGTCAGCGAGATGGCAAGCTTGAGCGCTTACGCTGGCGTTACCCAGACCAAGCGGCGAGTGATGAGCCCGCGGTGGCGACGCTGCTCAGTGATATTGATGATTTGAGCTTTCGTTTTTACGTCAAGCAAGGCTGGCAAGACAGTTTTGACACCAAACACGCATTGCCGAAAGCGGTTCAAGTGCGCTTTACCCACCCACGCTATGGCAAGTTAGTACGCACTTACCTTGTGGCTGGGCAAACCTTGCCAGCCTCATTGCAGCGGGAGGCGCAATGAGGCGGCAGCAAGGGGCAGCCCTTTTGGTGGTGATGATGATCATGGCATTGATGACTGCGATTGCCGGGAGCATGGCGTCGCGGCTATACACCAACTATCACCGCGCCGAAAACCAGCTGCATTTTCAGCAAGCGTATTGGTATGGCAATGCGGTAGAGGGCTTGGCGGCATCGGTACTGCGCGAGAGCCTATCAGGGAGTGAAACGGTGAATTTAAGTCAAGCCTGGGCGGAGCCGGCTCGGACCTTTCCGCTGGATGGTGGAAAAGTAAGTGGTCGCTTACAAGATGCTAGCGCCTGTTTTAACCTCAATAGTTTACAGCTACGCGGCGCCAAAGTGGGTGGGGCAACACCTTATGAGGTCACTGTACTGCGAGCGTTGGTTGGACAGTATGTGGAAGATGGCTATCAAGCGGATGTGATTGCTCAGGCGAGCCGAGATTTTATTGATGAGAATAATCAGCTGGATCAGTCTCTCGGGGCAGAAGACGCGCACTATGAAAGCGTACAGCCTGCGTATGTGACGGCGGATGCCTTGCTAGCCGATGTCAGCGAATGGCGCGCGGTGCGCGGCGTTAATGGTGACGTGTTTCGGCGTGCCTCACCCCAGCTTTGTGCGCTGCCTAGCGCTGAGCTTAAAGTCAATGTGAACACCTTAACCGAGAAGCAAGCGCCTTTGCTTTCAGCGTTGTTTACCTCGGCGTTACCGGTGGAACAAGCACAGCAGGTGATTGCGCAGCGGCCTGAGGCAGGGTGGAAAAGTGTCGCAGCATTTCTTGATACCCTGAGCCTCTCGGAGTTTGAGGATGCTGATCGCGAGCGAATTGCGCCGCACTTAGGTGTGACCAGCGAGTTCTTTTTATTACAAGCCGATGTGCAGGTGGCCTCTGCCCAACGTCACATCCAGGCACTATTGCACTATCAAGACGATGGCGAAGTTTCTATTGTGCGCCGTCGGTTCGGAGGAATGCGTGAGCGAGCGACTGATAATAAGGATCAGTGATGCCAGCCAGCCCATTTATTGGGCGCAGGTTCGTGCCAGTGATAACCAAGTGGTTGAGAGCGGCAGTTGTCAGCACCTGTCAGCGTTAACCGAGCAAGCACAAACGCGGCGAGTGGTGGTGCTGGTGGATAGCACGTGGCTGACATTGACCTCGGTGACACTCCCTCCTGGGTCTCGGCGCCAGCGCGACAAGGTAGTGCCTTACTTACTCGAGGAAGCGCTAGCAGAAGAGGTAGAAGCGGTGCATGTTAGCCTTATCGATACTCAGGCGGATACTGCACATGTGGCCGTGGTTGCCCATCAGCAAATGCAAGCTTGGCAACAAGCGCTGGACGAGGCCGAGATAAGTGCACGGCAGTGGATCCCAGATGTACTTTGTATACCTTGGTCGTCTGATTCGCTTTCACTCTTGGCATTGGGTGAGCAGTGGTTGTGCCGTTATGGATCTAACCAAGGCGTGACGGGCACGGCGGAGTGGCTGGCCTTTTGGGGGCAGGCTTGGTGGCGGCAGCAACAGGAGCATGCGGACATCAACACACCTGAGCAGACTGGCGCTCTCAGTATTAACGGTTATGGTGAAGGTGGCCTGCAAGCCGCCAACCCCCTTCATGCCTTACCGTTTCAACTCGAGTGGCATGCAGAGGAAGCGCTGCACGTGTTGGCCACGCACAGCCACTCGGTGACGGCCAATATATTGACCGGAGAGTATCGACCGCAAAGTCAAACCAAGCAGACGTTCAAACCCTTTTTGCCAGCGGCTTGTCTACTGGTGGCTATCAGTGGGTTGCTAGGGGGTGAGCAATGGCTATCGATTCGTGATACCCAGCAGCAAGCGCAGGCTTTACGGGCACAAAGCGAAGCCCTGTTTCGTCAAACCTTGCCGCAGTATGAGCGCATTCCCACTCGCTCATACATGGTTCGTCAAATGGATGCGGAGATTGCACGGTTGGAAAGCCAACAACATGATGCGGCACTCTTACCTTGGCTGGTTCAGCTGGCGCCCCTACTGAGTGAGGTGCCCGGTATTGAGCTTCAGGCATTGCGTTATCAAGCCAATCGCGAAGCCTTGATATTACGGGCAACCGGCAGTGATTTCGCTCAGTTTGAGCGCTTGCGTGGCGCATTAGACGAGCACTATATAACCGACCTGGGGCAACTTAACCGCGATGGTGAGACGGTCAGTGGTGAATTTACCCTAAGGAGTCAATCATGATTGCGCGCATCCAGGCTCAATGGCAATCCATAAGTGCTCGCGAGCAGCGCCTTATCGGGGTCGCCGGCGGTGTACTGCTGATAAGTTTTCTTTATTGGGGCATCGTGGTGCCGATTCAAACACAAGCAGAGCAGGCACGTACTGCCGTGATCAGTGAGCAACGTGTTTTTAATGAGCTACAAAATAAACGCACCCAAATCATGCAACTGCGTGCCCAATCAGGGGGCACTCGCCACGCGTTGGCGAGTCGAAATCAGCCGCTTAATCAAGTCATTGCCGCCAGTGCTGGCGAATTCAATGTCACTATCACACGGTTGCAGCCAGGAGAAGACAGCGTACAGCTGGGCCTTGAGCCTCTCCCTTTCAACCAATTATTGCGATGGCTAGAGCAACTGGCACAGTTGCACGGGATTCAAGCCGCTCGGCTGAGTACCGAAGCGACTGAGACTGCGGGTGTGGTGAAGGTCAATCGACTAGAGCTGGAGCGGTAAGTTGATGGGGAGAAAAGTGTTGATAGGGCTTGGGTGCGCGCTGGTATTTGCTGTCAGTGTCATTGTGCATGCCCCGGCCACATTATTACACCTCGCGCCTTTGCCAGCAGAGTTACAGCTGAGTGGGGTCAACGGTACCGTGTGGCAGGGGCAAGTCAGGCAACTGCGTTGGCAAGACCAGGCTGTCGGCCCAGTACAGTGGGATCTCCATTGGCACCGGTTATTGACTAGCGCCACGCTGGAAGCGGCGATAAAGGCAAAAGGCCCGCAAGGCATCAGCGGAAAAGGTGTGGTGGGCTTTAATGGCACCGAGCTGCAGCTTTCTCGTACCTTGATTTCGGCCCCCGCGAGTTTGCTTACCCGCTCGGTAGCGTTACCGCCGAGTGTGGCGATTGAGGGACGGCTTGATGTGATTGTCCGTGAGGCGGTATTGGCAGAGTCAGGGTGTCAGCGGTTAGCCGGGCAGTTCCAATGGCTGCAAGCGGGGCTTACGCTTCCCTCGGGGCAGCTCAATGATATCCCATTGCACGCCTCTCTCGCTTGTGACGGTCAAGGTGTCACCGCACAGGGCCAAGGTGAGGCGCCCTCTTTGAGCAATAAGTTTTCATTGTCAATCAAGCCATCTGGGCGATACTCTGTGTCAGGATGGCTGAAGCCGGGGCCGGCCTACCCTGAGTCGATGAAAGCACCACTGTCTTGGCTGGGGTCGCCGGATAATCAAGGACGCTATCGCTTTTCTTTTCGCGGCTAACAAGGCCTGATAGGCTTATCAAAAAGGGTGGCAAATCACGATATGACGCAGCGTAAACTTCCTCACATTCAGTCTAAACAGGTCGTCGCCGCTTCTCGCTTGTTTAAAGTGGAGTCGCTAGAGCTGATTTTTAGCAATGGCGTCGAGCGTACCTATGAGCGGATGAAACCGTCGGGACGTAATGCCGTGATGATGGTGCCGGTGACCGAATCGGGAGACCTCTTACTGGTACGCGAATATGCCGCAGGCACAGAGCGTTATGAGCTCGGCTTTCCCAAAGGATTAATTGACCCCGGTGAGGCACCGGAGCAAGCGGCGGTAAGAGAGTTAAAAGAAGAAATCGGTCAAGGTGCACGCGAGTTGGTGCCATTGAAAGAGGTTGTGCTGGCGCCTTCTTACTTTTCCAGCCGGATGACACTGATGTTGGCACGTGATTTGTATCCAGAAAGCTTGGAGGGGGATGAACCCGAACCGCTTGAGATCATTCGCTGGCCACTTGCCCAAGCGGAAGAGTTACTCACCCACGGTGATTTCTGTGAAGCGCGCAGTATCACCGCATTAATGATGGCGCTGAAGTACTTACAATCTGAGAGGTGAGGCATGGCATTGCCTGAGTTGTTGCCCGAGGTGATTGAGATTGCTCGCTCTGCGGGTCAGGTTATTTTAGATATTTACCAAGACGGTGATTTTGAAGAGATCACCAAAAGTGACCAAACCCCAGTGACCAGTGCTGATTTGGCGGCACATAAGCTGATCACGGAAAAGCTCACCGCGTTGACGCCAGACATCCCCGTGTTATCGGAAGAAGACTGTGGTGTGCCATTAAGCGACCGTCAGCAATGGCAGCGCTATTGGTTGATTGACCCGCTAGACGGTACTCAAGAATTTATTGCGGGCAGCGGTGATTTCGCCACTATTATCGCGCTGGTGGAGGACAACCATCCGGTGATGGGGGTGGTGTATGCGCCCGTGTCGGGGGTGACCTATTATGCGTGTCAGGATAAAGGGGCGTGGAAAATAACCCCTGATGGCGAAATGCATCGCATCTCGACAATGAAGCGAGAAGAGACGATTACCTCACTCTCTATCGCTATCAGTCGCCGGCAAGATATTCATGCGGTCACCGAAAAGCTGGCACCTGAAATCAACTATGATTTGGTGCCATTAGGATCCGCGGCGCTGAAAGCCTGCTTAGTGGCCGAGGGTGCCGTGGACTGTTATCTGCGCTTGGGCCCCACAGGTGAGTGGGATACGGCGGCGACGCAGTGCATTGTTGAGCAAGCCGGTGGGCGCATACTGAGTACGGCGCTTAATGCCTTGTCATACAATGAGCGGGACTCGCTACAAAATCCCAACTTTATTGTGTTGGGGGATGAATCACTCGCGTGGTCGTCGATACTGCAGGCATCATAACGGCTGACGGCACCTGACGGTGCCGTTTTCTTTTCGGCTGTTTAGAACAGACGGTTTAAGCCATTGAGCGCCGCGACCCGGTACGCTTCGGCCATGGTCGGGTAGTTGAAGGTGGTATTCACAAAGTAATCGATGGTGTTGCCGTCGCCTTTTTGCTCAAAGATCGCTTGGCCGATATGAATGATTTCCGAGGCGCGTTCACCAAAGCAGTGAATGCCTAATATCTCGCGGGTATCGCGGTGGAAAAGGATCTTCAAACTGCCGACATCCATGCCCGCAATTTGTGCCCGTGCGAGATGTTTGAACAAAGACCGTCCGACCTCATAGGGCACTTTTTCCGCGGTGAGTTCCTGCTCCGTTTTGCCCACTGAACTGATTTCAGGAATGGTATAAATACCGGTGGGGATGTGCTCAATCAGACGTACGTTAGTATTGCCTTGGCAAATGGCTTCGGCCACCACGCGTCCTTGGTCATACGCAGCGCTGGCAAGGCTTGGGTAGCCAATCACATCACCGACCGCATAAATATGGTCCACTTCTGTTGCGTAGCTTTCGCTATCAACGTCGAGCTGCCCACGTGAATTTGGCGTAAGGCCGACCGAGGACAAATTGAGTTTATCGGTATTGCCTGCGCGGCCATTGGCATACAGCAGGCAGTCTGCTTTCATTTTTTTACCGGACTCCAGATGCACAATCACGCCATCATCAGTGCCCTCAATGCGCTCATAGGTCTCATCATTGCGGATCATGACACCGCTACTGCCAAAGTGATAAGACAAAGCATCAGAGATTTCATTATCCAAAAATGACAGCAAGCGATCGCGGGTATTGATTAAATCCACTTTGACCCCGAGCCCACGAAAAATAGAAGCGTACTCACTGCCTATCACGCCTGCCCCATAAATGATCACATGGCGCGGGTCATGGGCTAACGATAAAATGGAGTCACTGTCATAAATCCGAGGGTGAGAAAAATCCACATCGGCAGGCTGATAAGGGCGAGAGCCTGTGGCAATCACAAAGTGATCGGCGGTGTAGGTATCAGCGCTGCCATCACTATGGTGCACCGTTAGGGTATGCGCATCGACAAACTCGGCGTTGCCATGGAGTAAGGTACACTGGTTGCGGTCATAGAACCCCTGGCGCATGCGGGTTTGTTTGCCTATCACAGACTCCGCATGGCTGAGTATTTGGGAAAAAGTACTGTGGATGCTCTTACTGTTTTGGGTATAGATAGGGCTTTGATTAAATTCGATGATCCGGCTAACGGTGTGGCGTAGTGCTTTAGACGGGATGGTGCCCCAATGGGTACAGCCACCTCCGACGGTGCTTTCTCGCTCAATCACTGCCACCCGCTTACCGGCTTTGGATAAGCCCATAGCGGCACCTTCTCCGCCAGGGCCACTGCCTATTACGATGGCGTCAAAATGATCTTGCGGGCGAGGGCTCGACTTGCTCATAGGGTTCAGACCTTATTTTCATTATTGCAACATCTGTTTATGACCAGTTTAACGCTTATTATCCGTAAGGTTAACTTTCGCTGCCAAATCTGTGTTCAAATCCGCGTGATAGCGATGGGGAGCTCTGCCTGGATTGGCTGATTTAAACGCTAAAATTGCGTATAGTGGCAGCATGGTGACCATGAGTAGAGTGCGATGGGTATTCGAGCACAACAAAAAGAAAAAACGCGCCGTTCTGTCATTGATGCGGCGTTCAGCCAGCTCAGTGCTGAACGCAGTTTTTCCAGTCTTAGTCTGCGCGAAGTCGCACGCGAGGCGGGAATAGCGCCTACCTCTTTCTATCGTCACTTTAAAGATATGGATGAGCTGGGGTTGACCATGGTCGACGAGGGCGGGCTACTGCTCCGACAACTGATGCGTCAGGCGCGTCAGCGGATAGCCGCGGAAGGCAGTGTGGTGCGCACCTCGGTAGAAACCTTTATGGAATTTATCGAAAGCAGCCCAAATGTGTTTAGGTTGCTGTTGCGCGAGCGGTCAGGCACCTCTTCGGCGTTCCGTGCTGCAGTGGCCCGAGAAATCCAACATTTTGTTGCTGAGTTGACCGAGTATTTACAATCTCGCACGCAGCTCACCTATGAAGAAGCGTACAATCAGTCGGAAGCATGTGTGATCTTGGTCTTTAATATGGGAGCGGAAGCGCTTGATCTCGATCCTCACGCCCGCGCAGAATTGGCCGAGCGAATGGTGTTACAATTACGCATGATAGCCAAGGGAGCTTACTGGTACCGAAAAGACCGTGAGCGGCGAGCCTTACAGGAAAAACTGTCATAAAACAGGTGAAGACATGGAACACGAGCAAGTGAAATCAGAACGTAAATTTTTGCTGCTGGCACTGGTTACCGGCATTTGTGGAAGTGCAACTCTCGCGACACTGTTCGTCAGTGGTGTGGCATTTTCTATTTTTCCCATTCTCGCGTTTGTACTGGCCGTGCACGCTTGCTACCAACTTCACGAACGCCAGCCGCTGACTGAAGGCACGCCGCTGATTGCGTTTGCCTGCTTCTTGGTGGGAGCCTTTGGCTATTCAGCATTTATCCGTATGCAAATGCCAGAGCTGGGCGGCAACTTCTTCTCTATCCTAGTCGCGATGGCACTGGCGTTTTGGGTGGGTCATAAGCTGGGCTTTTTCAGCCGCAAAGCAAAAAACGATACCGCGTCTGACGTGTAAGCCTCGCGGGGCGAATCGCACTCCAAAACAAACAAAAAAGGCGTCGAGAGACGCCTTTTTACGTTGTTCCGAACTCGTTGACTGTGACTACTTACGCTCTAACCACACACCCGCTTCGGTATGGTGGGTGAACGGGAATTGATCGAACAGCGCACAGCGACTAATGCGGTGTGTTTGGCTTAGACGTTCTAGGTTTTCGACCAAGGTTTCTGGGTTACAGGAGATATATAAAATCCGATCGTAACCTTGCACCATTTTGCAGGTTTCATCATCCATGCCCGAACGGGGTGGATCGACAAAAATGGTATCGCACTGATAGTCGCTCAGCGTCACCCCTTGGTCTTTTAAGCGACGGAATTCGCGCTCGCCATTGATCGCTTGAGTGAACTCTTCGGCAGACATACGAATGATCTGCACATTGTCGATGTTGTTGGCGGCAATATTGTATTGCGCCGATTGCACCGAGGGTTTCGCCAGCTCGGTGGCGAGGACGCGGCGAAAGTTTTTCGCTAGCGCGAGGGAAAAGTTGCCATTCCCACAATACAGCTCCAGCAAATCACCTTGGCTATCGCGGGTGCAATCAATGGCCCATTCCAGCATTTTCTCCGCCACCGGCCCGTTGGGTTGGGTAAAGCTGTTTTCAATTTGCTGGTAGATCAGCGTCTGACCATCGGCATTGAGCTTTTCCAAAACGTAGTCGCGGTCTAGCACTTTCTTTTGCTTGCGCGCACGGCCAATCAGGTTGAGGTTAAAGCCCTCATCGTTTAAACGTTGTTTAAGCGCTTGCGCGGCCTTTTCCCACTCTTCATCTAACTGGCGATGGTAAAGCAAAGACACCAAGATCTCACCGCTCAAGGTAGATAGGAAATCAACTTGGAAGAGCTTACGTCGCAACGCGTCATTGGGCTTGATGGCCTCCATCAACAGTGGCATCAAATCATTGATCAGGCGGCTCGCAGCGGGAAAGGTATCGACGCGGTACTTCTGCTTGGTTGCAGGGTCAAACATGATGTAATACAGGTCGTCACCTTCATGCCATACCCGAAACTCTGCGCGCATCCGATAGTGGGTTTCCGGTGAACGAAAGATTTCTAGCTCAGGTGCGTGAAACGGCGCGAGTTGTGCATTGAGTCGTTGGACTTTCTCAGCAAGCTGTGTGTCGTAGTCAACGGCGGTGTGAGCCTTGGTCATGATGGCTGCCTCAGCGATTGGAAAATGAGCGCAGATTTTAGACAAATCCCCAGCTATGTCCACCCTTGCTCACGATTCTCCCTTATTCAATAAGGTTATCAATGGACAATATCCATCTAGACGGCTACTATCCGTGAGCGGGTACGCGATCAGCAAGTATAAGCCTGTTGGTCACCGGAATGCGGTGAGAATCCGCAACTGACGCGCAGCGGTGTAAGAGAACGACCCTAACTCGGCGCTAGGCCAGACACTGTCGCCAATACTGTTTAACAGTATGCGATGGGAAGTCGTTAGCAGTAGGCGGCGAAAGCCATGCTCTTAAGTCCGAACACAGCCCGCCCCGCAGCATAACGCTGCATATTCTCGCGATAGAAAGGAATAACCAATGAACAAACAGATTGTGGCGAGCCTAGTGGCAGCGTCATTTTTCCCTGTGAGCACGTGGGCCGAGCAAAATACCGAAACGGTGGTGGTGACCGCCAGTCGGTTTGCGCAGTCCGATGCCTCGGTATTGCAATCAGCAACCATTTTGACGCGTCAAGACATTGCGCGCTTGCAGGCGCGAAGCCTTGTCGATGTATTGCGCACGGTGCCGAGCATCGAGATTGCTCAAAACGGTGGTCGTGGCCAAAGTGCCTTTATTTTTATGCGCGGCACGGAATCAGACCACTCTTTAGTCTTGATTGATGGGGTGCGTATGGCCTCGTCTATCACAGGCTCGGTGGATTTTAATCAGATCCCGGTGAACAGTATCGAGCGGATTGAGATCATTCGCGGCGCACGCGCCACACTTTATGGGTCGAGCGCGATTGGCGGGGTGATCAATATCATCACTAAAACCGATAAAGAGCGAGCCAATGTTTCCGCGACCGTAGGCAGTTTGGATCATCATGCTGTTAGTGGCACGTGGTCAACAACGTTGGGCGATAACGGTCACTTCTCTGGTATCGCTGGGTATGAGTCCAATGATGGATACAATGTTCATCCAACGACAAGTAACTTGGGTGATCAGCATGGTTTTACCGGCCGCAATGCCCAACTTGGCTACAGTCATCGCTGGAATACATCTTGGTCGGCCGATGTGACGGGGCGCTGGTACCAGAATGAATACGATTACGACTACTCTAACCAAATAAAGCACAGTTGGTTGGAAAGCCAAGCACTGGCTGGCAATCTGAATTATCGTTCAGGACACTGGAGTGCAACCTTGAGCGGGGAATTTTCTCAGCGAGATAAGTATGACTATTTTCCTGGTACCGTGCGCAAGGAGAATAAAACCTCAGATGTGGAACAAGTCTCTACCTCGTTGGGACTCCAGTATCAAGCCACGGAGGATTGGCTGCTTGGTGGCGGTGTGGATTATCGACAAGATACCTTTAATGAAGGAAGCTTGATTTCCAACCCCGATGATATTGCAATCAATCCGCGCGATAACCTTGGCACTTACCTTTTAACGCAATTTAGCCCAGTAGAGGCACTATCTATAGAGGCAAGCGCACGCTCGGATGATAATGAACAATACGGACAACATACGATGTGGCAGACAAGCGCGGGTCTTGCGATAGCGGATGGATACCAATTGGTCGCCAGCTACGGTACCGCTTTTAAGGCACCGAGTCTGACTGAGCTTTATGGATGGGGCGGTAATGCAACGCTCAAGCCGGAGGAATCATCCAACACCGAACTTGCTCTTCGTGGCGTGACGGCTGACGTTGATTGGTCACTTACAGGCTATATTAACAATATCGACAATATGATTGATTGGGATAATGAGGCCAAGAAAAATCGTAATATTGGTGAGGTAACGATTAAGGGCATTGAGCTCATTGCGAGCTTTGATGTGGCATCACTCCATAACCAGCTTTCATTGGAGTATAAAGATCCGAAAAAGGATAAAACCGGTGAGCAGCTCCAGCGTCGCGCCAAACGGGTGGCGAAATGGGATGCATCCTACCAATGGGAGCGAGTACAACTCGGTACTCAGTGGCAATATCAAAGTGAGCGAACTGATTGGAATGGCCGCTTAGATAGTTACAGTTTATGGGCGGTCACTGCCTCTTATCAGGCGACCGATCACCTGACCGTGAAAGGCAAAGTCGATAATGTGTTTGATAAAGAGTACGAGACAGCGGGTGGTTATCCTGCGGCCGAACGCGCCTACTTTATGACGTTGGACTATCAGTACTAGTGATAGCTTCTCTGCGAAACTAGCTTTCCTCACGCCCTTATCGTTATGATAAGGGCGTTTTTATTGTATGGGTGACTCATGGCGCAGCCTAACATTCTGATCTTTGACTCTGGTGTGGGTGGCTTATCGATTTATCAGTCGGTGCGAGAGCAGCTTCCTGACGCTAACTACACCTATTTATTCGATAACGAAGCTTTTCCATACGGCGAGTTAGATGACACGCGCTTGGTCACACGGGTGACCGCTCAAATACAAGCGGTGTGCGCGCATCATGATATTGATATCGTCGTCATTGCATGCAATACAGCCTCGACGCTGGTATTACCCACGCTCCGTCAGCAGTTGGCGCTTCCGGTCGTGGGAGTTGTACCCGCGATCAAGCCTGCGGCCGCAATGAGTCAGCAAAAGGCGATTGGCTTATTAGCAACACCCGCCACGGTGGCTCGTCCGTATACCGAACAATTGGTGGCTGACTTTGCCAAAGATTGCCAGGTAGTCTCAGTCGGTACCACGGCACTTGTGCATATGGCAGAGCGCAAACTACGGGGTGAGGCGGTGAACCAGCAAGATCTCGCGGCGATATTGCGTCCGTTTAAAGGAACCGTCGATACCCTCGTACTGGGTTGCACTCACTTTCCTTTACTGCGTGATGACATCCAATCAGTGATGGGTGACTCAGTCCGTTTAATTGACTCGGGAGATGCTATAGCGCGTCGCGTGGTCTCGCTGGTCAGTCTATATAGCGAAGCAAGGACTACCGTTGCGACGTCAAAGCATTATGCTTATGCAACGGCAACCCCTATCAAAGCCTATGCTTTGGCGGGCTTTATCCGATCGATAGGTTTTACGGATGTCAGCTATTCGCCTGCTTTTTTGGCTCATTCGCTTCACGGACTTTAAGTGTCCGCTCGCCATAAACATTATTATTGAGCGCATTGATAGCATCGTCGGCATGTCCTGCGGCCATCACCACAAAACCAAACCCTCGGCGTTTCCCCGTCCGTTTGTCTTTCATTAGACGAACGGCAAACACTTCTCCATGTTCGCTAAACAGCGTGCGCACATCATTTTCATTTGCACGATAAGGTAAGTTTCCGACGTATAGCGTTTTGCTTTGCGGAGACTCTTCTTCTTTTTCACTCGACGGAGTCGATGTAGAGGGTCCTTGCTCTGGCTGAATAAAGTTAGGTAAAGGAAGATATAGGCAAGCTAGACCACTAAGTATTGCACCCACAGCAAACGAAAGAGCGGGTGAGCTGACGTCCATGAGGCTGACGATAATCGCGCCAAGGACAGCGATGCAGATGACTAAAGCAAAATTAACTGGTGATTTCATAAGCGTCATTAAATAGAACAATTAAAGTGATGACATGACAACAGTTCGGCAATGCATGTCGTGAAAAAGACCAAGAAAACAAGCCAGCGTTACCTTGCGGTAAAGGTCTCGTATCAATAATGTTTCAAACCGCTGGTTATTCATCATTTTAGGTGGATTATTGCTCAGTCGAAATAAAAAACGTAAAAATCCCTTGTCAGTGTGATCCGCGTCGCTATACTACGCCCCACATCGACACGGCAAGCACTCAGCGAGCATGTCGAGGCAAAAAATCAAATAAAAATAAACGCTTGACGTCAGTTTTTAAATGATTAACATTGCCGGCCTACTTAACGCCAAGCGTTAGGGGAGTCAAAAAGAGGTTTTGTTTCACCCGATTGGGTTGAAAAGAAAAGATAAAATTTCTTCTTGACTTTAACGGCAAGGCGCGTAAGATACGCAGCCCTGACCAAGCGAAGCGCAGCTTCGCACAGTCAACGCTCTTTAACAATTTGACCTATGCAATCTGTGTGGGCACTCGTTGAGAATAGACAAAAAGATTTATTCGATGAACTGAGTGACCAAGCGACAACTTTTATAGTTGTTCGGCACAGTCAATTCGTTTGTCTCGTAAGAGACGAACAAAACAGTATTTATCGAGCCGTTTGTCTTTCCTTTATAGGAAAGTAAACACCAAAACTTAAATTGAAGAGTTTGATCATGGCTCAGATTGAACGCTGGCGGCAGGCCTAACACATGCAAGTCGAGCGGAAACGGCAGCATTGAAGCTTCGGTGGATTTGCTGGACGTCGAGCGGCGGACGGGTGAGTAACGGCTGGGAACCTGCCCTGACGAGGGGGATAACCGTTGGAAACGACGGCTAATACCGCATAATGTCTTAGTTCATTACGAGCTGGGACCAAAGGTGGCCTCTACATGTAAGCTATCGCGTTGGGATGGGCCCAGTTAGGATTAGCTAGTTGGTAAGGTAATGGCTTACCAAGGCAACGATCCTTAGCTGGTTTGAGAGGATGATCAGCCACACTGGGACTGAGACACGGCCCAGACTCCTACGGGAGGCAGCAGTGGGGAATATTGCACAATGGGGGAGACCCTGATGCAGCCATGCCGCGTGTGTGAAGAAGGCCTTCGGGTTGTAAAGCACTTTCAGCAGTGAGGAAGGTGGTGTACTTAATACGTGCATTGCTTGACGTTAGCTGCAGAAGAAGCACCGGCTAACTCCGTGCCAGCAGCCGCGGTAATACGGAGGGTGCGAGCGTTAATCGGAATTACTGGGCGTAAAGCGCATGCAGGCGGTTTGTTAAGTCAGATGTGAAAGCCCGGGGCTCAACCTCGGAACCGCATTTGAAACTGGCAGGCTAGAGTCTTGTAGAGGGGGGTAGAATTTCAGGTGTAGCGGTGAAATGCGTAGAGATCTGAAGGAATACCAGTGGCGAAGGCGGCCCCCTGGACAAAGACTGACGCTCAGATGCGAAAGCGTGGGTAGCAAACAGGATTAGATACCCTGGTAGTCCACGCCGTAAACGCTGTCTACTTGGAGGTTGAGGTTTAAGACTTTGGCTTTCGGCGCTAACGCATTAAGTAGACCGCCTGGGGAGTACGGCCGCAAGGTTAAAACTCAAATGAATTGACGGGGGCCCGCACAAGCGGTGGAGCATGTGGTTTAATTCGATGCAACGCGAAGAACCTTACCTACTCTTGACATCCAGCGAATCCTTTAGAGATAGAGGAGTGCCTTCGGGAGCGCTGAGACAGGTGCTGCATGGCTGTCGTCAGCTCGTGTTGTGAAATGTTGGGTTAAGTCCCGCAACGAGCGCAACCCTTATCCTTGTTTGCCAGCACGTAATGGTGGGAACTCCAGGGAGACTGCCGGTGATAAACCGGAGGAAGGTGGGGACGACGTCAAGTCATCATGGCCCTTACGAGTAGGGCTACACACGTGCTACAATGGCAGATACAGAGGGCAGCGAAGCTGCGAAGTGGAGCGAATCCCTTAAAGTCTGTCGTAGTCCGGATTGGAGTCTGCAACTCGACTCCATGAAGTCGGAATCGCTAGTAATCGTGGATCAGAATGCCACGGTGAATACGTTCCCGGGCCTTGTACACACCGCCCGTCACACCATGGGAGTGGGCTGCACCAGAAGTAGATAGCTTAACCTTCGGGAGGGCGTTTACCACGGTGTGGTTCATGACTGGGGTGAAGTCGTAACAAGGTAGCCCTAGGGGAACCTGGGGCTGGATCACCTCCTTACTGACGCTATTGTTGCGAGTGTTCACACAGATTGCACGGTCATATTGAAAAGCGCTAACTAATGGTCATCCATTGGTTAACGCTTTTAGGCGTTACTCTGAAAAGAGATGCTCTTTAACAATTTGGAAAGCTGACAAGTCATTCTTAAAGAATGACAGTAAAGTTCTCAATCAGTGACATGTAATGTCACTCACACAATCAAGTGTGCTTGGGCTTTGTCTTAGTGATAAGCAAAGTCTCTATTTTGAGTCCGGCAAAAACAAAACCTTAGTTGTTTTCATGCAAGACCTTTTGGGGTTGTATGGTTAAGTGACTAAGCGTAGACGGTGGATGCCTTGGCAGTCAGAGGCGATGAAGGACGTACTAACCTGCGAAAAGCGATGGTGAGCTGGTAAGAAGCATTTGAGCCATCGATGTCCGAATGGGGAAACCCACCTGCATAAGCAGGTATCTTAGCGTGAATACATAGCGCTAAGAGGCGAACTCGGGGAACTGAAACATCTAAGTACCCGAAGGAAAAGAAATCAATTGAGATTCCGGCAGTAGCGGCGAGCGAACCCGGAGCAGCCCTTAAGCGGCTTAGGCGTTAGGTGAACAGGTTGGAAAGCCTGGCAATAAAGGGTGATAGCCCCGTAACCGACGGCGCCTTAGACGTGAAAACGAGTAGGACGGGACACGTGATATCTTGTCTGAACATGGGGGGACCATCCTCCAAGGCTAAATACTCCTGACTGACCGATAGTGAACCAGTACCGTGAGGGAAAGGCGAAAAGAACCCCTGTGAGGGGAGTGAAATAGAACCTGAAACCGTCTACGTACAAGCAGTGGGAGCCTCCTAGTGGGGTGACCGCGTACCTTTTGTATAATGGGTCAGCGACTTAATGTAAGTAGCAAGGTTAACCGCATAGGGGAGCCGTAGGGAAACCGAGTCTTAACTGGGCGTCGAGTTGCTTGCATTAGACCCGAAACCGAGTGATCTAGCCATGGGCAGGTTGAAGGTTGAGTAACATCAACTGGAGGACCGAACTCACTAACGTTGAAAAGTTAGGAGATGACCTGTGGCTAGGGGTGAAAGGCCAATCAAACTCGGAGATAGCTGGTTCTCCCCGAAAGCTATTTAGGTAGCGCCTCGGACGAATACTACTGGGGGTAGAGCACTGTTAAGGCTAGGGGGTCATCCCGACTTACCAACCCTTTGCAAACTCCGAATACCAGTAAGTACTATCCGGGAGACACACGGCGGGTGCTAACGTCCGTCGTGGAGAGGGAAACAACCCAGACCGCCAGCTAAGGTCCCAAAGTTATCGCTAAGTGGGAAACGATGTGGGAAGGCTCAGACAGCCAGGATGTTGGCTTAGAAGCAGCCATCATTTAAAGAAAGCGTAATAGCTCACTGGTCGAGTCGGCCTGCGCGGAAGATGTAACGGGGCTAAGCGATACACCGAAGCTGCGGCAATGTCCTTATGGATATTGGGTAGGGGAGCGTTGTGTAAGCTGTTGAAGGTGAGCTGAGAGGCTTGCTGGAGGTATCACAAGTGCGAATGCTGACATGAGTAACGATAAAGGGGGTGAAAAACCTCCTCGCCGGAAGACCAAGGGTTCCTGTCCAACGTTAATCGGGGCAGGGTAAGTCGGCCCCTAAGGCGAGGCCGAAAGGCGTAGTCGATGGGAAACGGGTTAATATTCCCGTACTGCTACTTACTGCGATGGGGGGACGGAGAAGGCTAGGTGGGCCTGGCGATGGTTGTCCAGGTTCAAGTGCGTAGGCTGATTTCTTAGGCAAATCCGGGAAATCAAGGCCGAGACACGATGTCGAGCCACCAAGGTGGTGAAGTCATTGATGCCATGCTTCCGGGAAAAGCCTCTAAGCTTCAGGTAAGTAGCAACCGTACTCCAAACCGACACAGGTGGTCGGGTAGAGAATACCAAGGCGCTTGAGAGAACTCGGGTGAAGGAACTAGGCAAAATGGTACCGTAACTTCGGGAGAAGGTACGCTGCCCGCGGTGAAGTCCCTTGCGGATGGAGCTATGGGCAGTCGCAGATACCAGGTGGCTGCAACTGTTTATTAAAAACACAGCACTGTGCAAAATCGAAAGATGACGTATACGGTGTGACGCCTGCCCGGTGCCGGAAGGTTAATTGATGTGGTTATCGCAAGAGAAGCCATTGATTGAAGCCCCGGTAAACGGCGGCCGTAACTATAACGGTCCTAAGGTAGCGAAATTCCTTGTCGGGTAAGTTCCGACCTGCACGAATGGCGTAATGATGGCCACGCTGTCTCCACCCGAGACTCAGTGAAATTGAAATCGCAGTGAAGATGCTGTGTACCCGCGGCTAGACGGAAAGACCCCGTGAACCTTTACTACAGCTTGGCACTGAACATTGAGCCTACATGTGTAGGATAGGTGGGAGGCTTTGAAGCGGCGACGCCAGTTGCTGTGGAGCCATCCTTGAAATACCACCCTTGTATGTTTGATGTTCTAACTTAGCCCCGTTATCCGGGGTGAGGACAGTGCCTGGTGGGTAGTTTGACTGGGGCGGTCTCCTCCCAAAGCGTAACGGAGGAGCACGAAGGTGGGCTAATCACGGTCGGACATCGTGAGGTTAGTGCAATGGCATAAGCCCGCTTAACTGCGAGAGTGACGGCTCGAGCAGGTACGAAAGTAGGTCATAGTGATCCGGTGGTTCTGAATGGAAGGGCCATCGCTCAACGGATAAAAGGTACTCCGGGGATAACAGGCTGATACCGCCCAAGAGTTCATATCGACGGCGGTGTTTGGCACCTCGATGTCGGCTCATCACATCCTGGGGCTGAAGTCGGTCCCAAGGGTATGGCTGTTCGCCATTTAAAGTGGTACGCGAGCTGGGTTTAGAACGTCGTGAGACAGTTCGGTCCCTATCTGCCGTGGGCGTTGGATGATTGAGGGGAGCTGCTCCTAGTACGAGAGGACCGGAGTGGACGAACCGCTGGTGTTCGGGTTGTGTCGCCAGACGCATTGCCCGGTAGCTAAGTTCGGCACAGATAAGCGCTGAAAGCATCTAAGCGCGAAGCTGGCCCCGAGATGAGTCATCCCTAGAGCTTCGAGCTCTCTAAAGGGTTGTCGTAGACGACGACGTTGATAGGCAGGGTGTGTAAGCGCTGTGAGGCGTTGAGCTAACCTGTACTAATTGCCCGTGAGGCTTAACCATACAACACCCAAGAGGTTTTGGGTTGGACTTGAAATAAGCCAGTTGATTGTGGCGAGAACAAACAGCTTTCTAGATTAAGTGTTTTGACTGAAAAGTGAAGACACACCAAATTTTGCTTGGCGACCATAGCGCTTTGGACCCACCTGACTCCATGCCGAACTCAGTAGTGAAACGAAGCAGCGCCGATGGTAGTGTGGGGTCTCCCCATGTGAGAGTAGGACATCGCCAGGCTTTGAATACAATTAATTAAAGCAGCTACATGTAAGACTTTAATTAGTAGAAACACCAAGCCCTGACCTTACGGTCAGGGCTTTTTTGTATCTTGAGGGTGTATCAGCCCTGAGCGCTTTGCTTTAGACTGCCTGCTAAATAGATAGCATTTCATTTTCTACCTACCCAAGATCTAATAAAAAGCCCCGTCTTGTCGACGGGGCTTTGTCTTTTCTAAGCGGTGTAATCACTCGATTATTGAATTTTACTGACTCGGCTCACACGGTCACCTGAAATGGTACGCAGCTGTACTGGGGCACTGACATGAGGAGCGTTCGCCGCATCATAGGTCTGCCAGCTTGCACCATTATCAGTTGAGTACTCAATGGTGAGTCCAGGGAATGGCGAGTTCGCTTTCAATGTACCACTTTCTATCACCCCACCCGGAACCGGTAAGCGGAAGCCAACACCCTGTTGCTCTAGTTGTGGGAACCAGTAGCTTGCTAACTGATTGGCAAAGAGGTTGTAATCCATGTTGCGCTTGGTTTGATTCGCCTCTTGTCCGGTTTGAGTGCTTGCTTCCCACTCGGCACGGTGCCAAGCTCGCTCAGCCATGGCGAAGAGGCGAGGGAAGGTCATTGATTCAAATTGGCCATCGGAGCGAATGGTTTCACTCCAAATAGAGGCCTGTAAACCGAGCACATTGTCTGGACGCGTCAGAGTTTTCACGGTGGCAGCGTCTAGTACCTCTTGTTTGGTGATAGGTGCACCATTGCGTTTTTCATCTGCGTTAGCGTAGAGGTCATCGGGCATAAAGCTAAACGTCTTACGGGTGTCGGTAAAACGGGGTGCCCAATAATAGCCACGCTCACTTGGGTCTGGCTCATAGGGATGGTCAAAATAGAGGTGTGTGGCTTGGTTATAGATAACCCCATAGCCATTGTTGGCGAGGTTATAGGCACGGTCGGCAACCCCCCACTCCCAGATATTTTGCCACGCGTTGCCATAGACGTGTTCATTGGCAAGTTGTGCGCGTGGATAGACTTTGTTGTTGTGCATGAGGCCATCTTCCCAACCACCGAGATCGAGTTGATGGCGTTGGGTAATATGCGAAATACGTTCGACAAAGTACTGACTCAGATCGTCGACACTGTTCACACCTGCATCGTTGTCTGCAATAAAGGACTGACAGACGGGCGACTCTTTCCAAGCACCTGCAATTTCATCACCGCCAAAGTGGAATGTATCGAGTGGCTGTATGTCTCGGTGAACATCGACTAACGCGGCAACCACTGTATCGACGAAGCGATAACTGGATTCCATACAGACATTCATCGCGTTGTCGGTGAACATTTGTACGGAGAGGTATTGGGTGTCGTCTTCAAAGTCCGTGAGCAAATATTCTTTCGCTTTTTCTTCATCGCCTTGTGCCATGAACTTGTGATAACGCGCTTCCATTGCTTTGATGGCCGCGTGCGCGTGACCTGGCATATCGACTTCAGGAATGACGGTGATATTGAGTGCTTCTGCCTTACGCAAGATCGCTTGATAATCTTCCGTGGTGTAGTACCCATTGGATGCTTCGGTGCCGTCAGGTCCTGCGCCTAAGAAGGGCAACACGCAGTTGGTCTCGGACAAGTCATGACAGCGTTTGCTCCCCACGTCCGCCAGTTCTGGCAGGGCTGGGATCTCAATGCGCCATGCTTCATCATCACTAAGGCGTAAATGGAGCTTGTTGAGCTTCAATGCGGCCATTTGGTCGAGTAACTTAAAGATGGCTTCTTTGCTGCGGAAGTTACGCGCGGCATCCACAGACAGGCCACGGTAAGCAAATCGCGGTGCATCGGTTAGCGTCACCGCCTTGATTGTGTCGCCAGCTTTGAGTTGTAGTAGGCTTTGTGCGGCGTATAAGGCACCCGCTTCATCAGGGGCGTCAATGTCAATACGCTGCTGCTCAGGTTGCACATCTAAGCGATAAGCTTCATGCCACTGGTCGCTTCCATCAAGGGTGACTTTTCCCCACCCCACATGAATGACTTTTTGGTTGGTGGATGCCCAGTCAGTGGCTGAAATGCCAAGCTGATCGGCTAGCCATTGAGCTTGTGCTTGATAGCCGTTGTCGTAGACCACGGTCCATTCGCTATCGAGAGTGACGTGGCCGTTTTTCTCAATGCGACTGGCAGGGGTGGGTAGCACTTGTCCTTGGGTGTCTACCAACGACAGATCGGCATTACGCACATAGCGTTGCTCGGCTGTGAATGGGTCATAATGGTCAGTCAATGCGCCGCCGTAGCGCTTCCACTGTGCGGGAGCGTCAAAGTCACCGACAAAGGTGAGCTCATCATCCGGCTTGGTGGGTACTTGGCCATTTTTGTGGTTACTGGTACTGGTAATCAATGCGGTATGCGTGCCAGTTTCATCGTCGGAGGCTAAATACCAATTCGGCATAATATCGGATTTAGCAACTTGCCAGTCAGAGGCATTGAAGCCAACCACTAACTGCTCACCGGGAGCAAGCGGAGCAAAGCTATCCGTGGGCTCGAGTTTGAAGAGATCCCCGTTGACGTGTGAGACTTTAAGTTGATCGGTATCGATCGAATTGATCATGCGAATGTGGCTGAAATAAATCGCCCAGCCCGTTTTAGGTAGCGTCTGAGCACTGTGGTTAGTAAACGCGACCTTGCCCGTAAAAGAGCGCCAGTCATCTTGCGTATTATCAAGCACTTGGTATTGGACATCGAGACCGTTTCCGAGTGCATCAAGCTGTGATGTAGGCATCGCCCAAGCGGTGCTACATAATGAAGCGCCGATCAGGAGACCCAGTGCGGTAGGTTTGAGCATGCTATCCTCCAAACTTATTTTTTATTGTGAAAATAGTTAACAGGACAGTAGAGGATAGTGCTCAATAAGCCTAGCAATCTTGCTAGTTAAAGCGTATTTATGTCTAAGGAGTCAAACTTATTGATGTGTATGGGCTGTGGGTTTCGCTAAAACAGCGAGGAAGATCGCAGAGGAAATTGGTGATCCACTGCGATACAAATTAACGCGGAAGTAAGCAGCTTAACGCGATTTGGCTATCCACCAGTCGAATCCCGACAGCGATCATTTCGTCACAAGCGGATGATACCGTGTCGGGGGTAATTCCGCGACACGCTGCGAGGTTAACGATGACGTCAAAGCGCCCGCGCTTTTTCAGCTGGATGGCGGTGGTTTTAACGCAATAATCGGTTGCCAGGCCACCGACAATCACGGTTTCAACCTCTTGGCTATGCAGCCACTCAATCAAGCCGGTGCTGAGTTTTTCTTCAATATCATGAAAGCAGGCACCGTAGGGGTGCAGATCAGGCTCGATCCCTTTCCAAACCACATAGTCGTAATCGGTAATGGGGGGCAAGCCATCGACGGTTTCAAACCCTTTGGTGCCAGGCACGGCATGCTTGACCCAAGTAAGGTCAGCGTTTTTGTGTGGCAACGATTGAAACATATCCGCGGGGTCGTCGACTACCCAGATCGCATTGCTGGGGTGTGCATCTTTGGTCAGTATACGTAAATCAGCCAATGCCGCCTGCTGGTTAAGAGCCGGCCCGATGGTATCGCCCTCAGGCACAGGCAATTCATCAGGACAAAGCGGCGTGAATGTGCGTTGCGCATCCACGTCAATCGCGGCAATTTTGGCTTGTTTCATTGCATCATCACCTAGAGTATTTGATTGAGTAAATGATCGGCCTTAACCCGTTTTATCCGTTTAAGCAGACGTTTGACCGGGGCTGGATAGTCTTCCATTTTTTCTATCTGTTTATAGCTGCCGATTAACTGAGTGTGTGCCAGTATCTTGTCTACTTCTTGTTGTTTCTGCGCTTCGAGTTGCTGATGCTTATCATGAATCAAGATGGCGTTTTCTAAGTCTAGCTTCCATGCGCGCGGGTTCAGGTTATTGCCTGTCAGCAGCATGTATTGGCGATCGACCCAAATTCCCTTTAAGTGAAAACTGTTGTCATCATGTTTCCAAATATGGAGGTTTAACTGGCGTTTCGCAATCGCTGCTTCGTTACGGCGTGCAAAGTTGCGCAGATTGACTTCATACAGATAGGGGAGTGCCGAAATGGTCTTAAAGGGGGCCTCTGGCGGCGAGTAAAAGTCATTGGCGGTTTTATCGCCAACAATGATGCTCACCGTCACACCTCGGCGTAGTGCACGACGGATTTCTCTGACTACACTACGCGGTGGATTAAAATAAGGGGTGCAAATCACCAACTCTTTTTGCGCGCTCGCAATTAGGTGGCAGATATAGCGATTGAGCTTGTTCTTACGTTTACCCAGTCCGACCATAGGGGTTAGCCCGACTTGATCCTCGCGGAGAGGCTCATCATCGTAGCGATAGCTTGCACGCTGTAGCTGAGTTCGAAACTCACGAATGCTAGGCTTAAGTGCTTTGCTATTTGGCCGGTCTGGTGAGGTGAGGCAGTTGACCGCACTATCCGCCGTTAGGGTATTAACAATAAAGTCTGCCATGGTATCGGCGAGTGTTTTATTGTCGAGCACATGATAGCGGTCGTATCGATATCTATTATGTTGTGCTAAATAAACATCGTTTAAGCTTGCACCGCTGTAGAGTACCGTGTCATCAAACACAAAGCCTTTTAGGTGCAGGACACCAAACACCTCTCGGTTTCTGACTGGTACACCGAGTACCTCTATTTTATGCGGGTAACGCTCAGCATAAGCGCGGTATAAGCCGGCATTGCCATCAGATTGTTCAGCACCAATCAGCCCTCGTTGTGCTCGATGCCAGTCGACTAATACCTTGATATCAAGATCAGGATTGGCTTGCTTCGCTTCATAAAGTGCATCAAGCACGCTACGTCCAGCCTCATCATCCTGCAAATACAAGGCGACGAGGTAAATCCTGGATTTCGCCTTTTTTATTTCACTAAGCAAGCGTTCTCTAAACGAAACGGCATCTAATAAGGTTTCGAGATTTTCTGGCTGGTGCGCAATGGTGGGCAGGCGGTCGATAAGCTGCCGATTTGCGTTCGCTGAATCCATTGTTACCTCTTATTGTTCGACGGCCAGAGTCGAGCGGTTTGATGCTAAACCCTGAATTATACCAGAAATTAGGTCAAGTCACGGATGACTGCGCGGTGGCTTTGTTGTAAATGTCACGCTTTAGGTGTGTATTGCATCGCCACCAAGTCTTTACCGCTATGGCAGTAGCTTTGATATCGCATCGCCAACTCCTCTGGCAGCGCTTGTGTGTCCACACTGTTGAAACCGTGTTGCACGTATAAAGTAGTCAATGGTCGAAATGCCAAGCAAAAGCTTGGGCGCTGCGCCAGTAAGGGCCGGACGGCGTCGAGCAGTTGATGACTTAACCCCGACCCGCGCAATTGTGGGTGCAGCAACATGCCAGTGAGTAATTGATACTCTTGACGTTGTTGAAAGCGGACTGCGCCACATAAGCCGCTAGGTCCATCCACCACCCAGATATGTTCATCTTTTTTCGGTTTACCCGGTGGATAGTAGGTTTTATAGAATCGCGCCACGAGTGGAAACCGTAATGGCTCGAGTGGGTGAATGTGGTAATTATCCATAGCCTAATAGATGCGCAATACGAGCAGGACAGGTAGTATACCTATCCATGATTTTTTCTGACAGCGTAATGCATTGATGAAGTGGCTATCTGATGTGTCTTTGACACCCCATCACACCTTTGGTCTCCCCGCCCACGCTCATACGATCGTGGAAGCGCACACGGTAGAGGATTTATATGCTATTTGGCAGCACGCTGAGGACCTGACGCTTCCTAAGTTAGTGGTGGGAGAGGGGAGTAATCTGCTTTTTTGCCAAGACTTCCAGGGCGTGGTCGTGCTAAATCGCCTTGCTGGTGTGTCAGTTGATGATGAGAGCGATCACTGGGTATTGCATGTGGGAGCCGGTGAGTCTTGGCACAACTTAGTCGCCTGGAGCATTGATAATGGATTGCCCGGGCTGGAGAATCTTGCGCTTATCCCTGGCTGTGTCGGTGCGGCACCGATTCAAAATATTGGCGCATATGGCGTTGAGTTTTGCGAGCGCTGCATGTATGTGGAGATAGTTAACCCTGAGACAGGGGAGTCTCGCCGCCTGACCCCTGAAGAGTGCCAATTTGGTTATCGTGACTCAATATTTAAAACTGACGTGATGGCAGGGTGGGTGATCACGCAAGTGGGGTTCCGATTAGCGAAAGCGTGGCAGCCAGTACTCAAATATGGTGCGTTGGCAGATCTCGATCCAGAGCGAGTATCAGCGCAAACCATTTTTGAAACGGTATGTGCGATTCGCCGAGCCAAGCTCCCTGATCCCCGGGAGTGTGGCAATGCGGGAAGCTTTTTCAAAAACCCAGTGATTGATGCACACCAGGCGCAAACATTGCAAACCTGTTATCCCGAGATGCCTATGTACTCTGCTGGAGAGGGAAAAAAGAAGCTCGCTGCAGGTTGGCTGATTGACCAATGTGGTTTGAAAGGCAAGCAAGTGGGAGGGGCGCGTGTGCATCCGAAACAAGCCCTAGTGCTGACCAACGCCAATCATGCAACCAGCCAAGACGTCATTCAATTAGCAAAGCAAGTGGTCGAGGAAGTACAGGTGCGGTTTGGTGTGACCTTGCACCATGAGGTGCGCTTTATGGGCGCTAAGGGTGAAACCAGTTTGGAGGCACAATGAGCAGTGCGCATACCGCAAGACTTACCCTTATCGACCGTTTATCCGATGGTGAATTCCACTCTGGCGAGATGCTGGGAGACGCTTTGGGCATGAGCCGAGCCGCGATCAGCAAACACATTAAGGTGTTGCAGTCGTGGGGGCTGGATATTTACCGCGTGCAAGGCAAAGGCTACTGCCTATCGCAACCGATTGAATTGCTGGATGACGTCTGGCTCAGTGAACATACCGACGTGCCCACTTTATCCGTTATCCCAGTTATTGGCTCCACCAACCAGTATTTGATGGAACGTGTTGGAGAGCTGACGTCAGGTAGCGTGTGTTTGGCTGAATATCAGCAGCAAGGACGGGGTCGCCGTGGTCGCGCGTGGCAGTCGCCTTTTGGCAGTAACTTATATTTGTCGATGTATTGGCGTTTAGATGCCGGCCCTGCAGCGGCGATGGGGCTGAGCCTGGTGGTCGGCGTGGCGATGACCAAAGCGCTCCATGAACTGGGCGCACCGGAAGTGAAAGTGAAGTGGCCCAACGACCTGTATTTTAAGGATAGAAAACTCGCTGGCATCTTAGTGGAAATGACGGGACAAACGGGTGATGCAGCTCACCTTGTGATTGGCATGGGGTTGAATATTGGTATGGGGGCGCATTTGCGTCACAGCATCGATCAACCTTGGGCTCGATTAGCGGACGCTTGCCACCCGATGCCATCGCGCAATACATTGGCGGCAACCTTGATTGAGCGTTTAAAAGACGCACTGATTGACTATGAGCAATATGGGCTATCGAGCATCATGGCCGACTGGCCTAAGTTGGATAATTTTATCGACCGCCCCGTTAAATTACTTATGGGAGATCGAGAAGTCCGTGGTATTGAGCGTGGTATCGATGAACACGGTGCCTTATTGCTTGACGTTGAGGGTGACATCACGCCTTATTTAGGTGGAGAGATCTCTCTAAGACGCGATGACTAACCCTGCTCTCGCACGAACTATTTGCGCACACGGATACGTTGAACGGAGTGGTTGGCGCCTTTTTCTAGGATTAAGCTGGCGCGCTCACGGGTTGGTAAAATGTTTTCGGATAAGTTTTTCCCGTTAATGTCATCCCAGATGGTCGCCGCCTTTTGAGTGGCTTCGTCGACCGATAGCCGCGTGTAGTGATGAAAGTAAGCCTGTGGATCGAGAAAGGCACCTCGGCGGAACTTCATAAAGCGCTCGATATACCAATGCTTTAGTAACTCTGGTTCGGCGTCGACATAGATAGAAAAGTCGAGAAAGTCGGAAATAAACACATGATGGGGATCGTGCGGGTAATCCATGCCACTTTGCAGGACATTGAGCCCTTCGAGGATCAAGATGTCGGGTTTCTCCACGTTTTGCACGTCAGAGGTAATGTCGTACACCAAGTGAGAATAAATCGGTGCGGTGACACAGTCTTTTCCTGATTTGACGTCAGCCACAAATTCAACCAGTTTGCGCATGTCATAAGATTGCGGAAACCCTTTCTTATGCATGATGCCACGCGACTCAAGCTCAGCGTTGGGGTATAAAAAGCCGTCAGTGGTCACGAGTGCAACTTTAGGATGATCTGGCCATCGTGTCAGCAAGGCTTTTAAAAGGCGAGCGGTGGTACTTTTACCCACAGCAACGCTGCCCGCGATGCCAATCACATAGGGCACATGATTTGATACCGGTTGGGATAAAAACTCGTCTAGCACTTCCGTCCGGCTTTTGCGCGCTTTCACATAGAGATTAAGCAGCCGGGATAAAGGAAGATAAATATCGCGCACCTCATCCATCGACAAATGCTCGTTAAGGCCGCGCAAGCGGTCAATGTCATCTTCAGTGAGCGTCATGGGCACTGCATCCCTCAGTTCAGCCCATTGTTGACGCTCGAACGACAAATAAGGCGTTAGCGTTGCATTCATGATCCATGTGCCTTAAGCCAGTAAAGAGGGTGACGATACCGCAAACGACAGGGAAGGAAAAGCACCAACGATGAGTGTTGATTGGGCAGGCTGGTTATTTTCGCAACAGTCACGCGGAAAAATGCGCAAAAGACGAAAAAATCACCCATTTTTTTAAAATTCCCTATTGCACCCCTCAAATCCATGGCATAGAATGCGCAGCACTTGTCGCCGGCTTAGCTCAGTTGGTAGAGCAACTGACTTGTAATCAGTAGGTCGCCAGTTCGATTCCGGCAGCCGGCACCAAAATTTAGGTGGAATTCCCGAGCGGTCAAAGGGATCAGACTGTAAATCTGACGGCTCAGCCTTCGAAGGTTCGAATCCTTCTTCCACCACCATTTTCAAATTGTTTGAATAGCTCTACGAGTAACGATTGCGGGCATCGTATAATGGCTATTACCTCAGCCTTCCAAGCTGATGATGCGGGTTCGATTCCCGCTGCCCGCTCCACTCTTTTTAGAGTGCTGATATAGCTCAGTCGGTAGAGCGCACCCTTGGTAAGGGTGAGGTCGGCAGTTCAAATCTGCCTATCAGCACCATCCTCTCCAAGGTAACTTCAAGCCGTTTGATATATACTCAACAAACCTGATTGTTGGTTGTGTGGTCGTAATGCCACCGAAATACCGTGCTTAGAGGGACTGTCATGTCTAAAGAAAAATTTGAACGTACGAAAACGCACGTTAACGTTGGTACTATTGGCCACGTTGACCATGGTAAAACTACGCTGACCGCAGCTATCTGTACTGTACTTGCAAAAGTACACGGCGGTGCTGCTCGTGACTTCGCGTCAATCGATAACGCACCAGAAGAGCGTGATCGTGGTATCACCATCGCAACGTCTCACGTTGAGTACGATACGCCAAACCGTCACTACGCACACGTTGACTGCCCAGGACACGCTGACTATGTGAAAAACATGATCACCGGTGCTGCGCAAATGGATGGTGGTATCCTGGTTGTTGCTGCAACTGATGGCCCAATGCCACAGACGCGTGAGCACATCCTACTAGGCCGTCAGGTTGGTATTCCAAACATCATCGTGTTCATGAACAAATGTGACATGGTTGATGACGAAGAGCTGCTTGAGCTGGTTGAAATGGAAGTACGTGAGCTACTTTCAGAGTACGACTTCCCAGGTGACGACTGCCCAGTAATCCAAGGTTCAGCGCTAGGCGCCCTGAACGGTGAAGAGCAGTGGGAGCAGAAGATCGTTGAGCTATCTGAAGCACTGGATTCTTACATCCCAGAGCCAGAGCGTGCGATCGATAAGCCGTTCATCCTGCCAATCGAAGACGTATTCTCAATCCAAGGCCGTGGTACCGTAGTAACCGGTCGTGTTGAGCAAGGCATCATCACTGTTGGTGACGACGTTGAAATCGTGGGCATGAAAGACACCACCAAGACCACTTGTACCGGTGTTGAGATGTTCCGTAAGCTTCTAGACGAAGGCCGTGCCGGTGAGAACGTTGGTGTTCTTCTGCGTGGTACTAAGCGTGACGAAGTAGAGCGTGGTCAAGTACTGGCTAAGCCTGGTTCAATCACTCCGCACACCAAGTTCGAGTCAGAAGTATACGTACTGGGCAAAGACGAAGGCGGCCGTCATACTCCGTTCTTCAAAGGCTATCGTCCACAGTTCTACTTCCGTACAACTGACGTAACCGGTACTATCGAGCTGCCAGAAGGCGTTGAGATGGTAATGCCTGGTGACAACATCAAGATGGTTGTTACGCTCATCGCTCCTATCGCGATGGACGAAGGCCTACGTTTCGCTATCCGTGAAGGTGGCCGTACTGTAGGCGCTGGTGTTGTTGCCAACATCATTGAATAATGATTTGACGAAACACTAGTAAAAAGGGCATCATTTGATGCCCTTTTTCTGCGTTTGACGCTCCTATTGGTGTGAATTTAGCCAGCAGTCGTTAGCAAGCGCAGAGTTTCGTGATCGTATCGTGCTTGATGGAGGCGTTATGATCACCATGTGCCTTTGCCATACACTGATTGTGGATGGCTGAAAAGGTACTGCCGTCTATGTAGACTTGTTACAGGTAGAATGTATGAAAGCGAACGCTGAGACCCAATCCGGTTCGATGGACATCCTTAAATGGGGTGTTGTTTTTGTCCTATTGGCCGCAGCCGTGATAGGGAATAGCCTGTACAGTGACGTGTCTGTGGTAGTGCGAGCTGCTGCCGTGGTGGTATTGGTTGCCGCTGCCGGTGGTGTCGCTGCACTCACGATGAAAGGAAAAGCTGCGATCACGTTTGCACGCGAATCGCGTATGGAAGTACGTAAAGTGATTTGGCCGACCCGCCAAGAGACTTTACAGACTTCTCTCATCGTTCTGGCTGTTACTGTTGTTATGGCGCTCATCTTGTGGGGCGTTGACGGAATCATGGTCCGTCTAGTCCGCCTAATCACTGGCGTGTGAGGTAAAAGTACATGAGCGAAGCTCCCAAAAAACGTTGGTATGTGGTCCAGGCTTTCTCTGGTTTTGAAAGCCGTGTTGCGCAGTCATTGCGCGAACATATCAAAATGCACGAAATGGAAGACTATTTCGGGGAAGTCTTGGTGCCAACCGAAGAAGTGGTTGAAATGCGCCAAGGGCAACGTCGCAAGAGCGAGCGTAAATTCTTCCCAGGTTATGTGCTCGTCCAAATGGTGATGAACGATGAATCTTGGCACTTGGTACGTGCTGTGCCACGTGTGATGGGTTTCATCGGTGGCACCTCAGATCGCCCAGCACCTATTTCTGATAAAGAAGCGGACTCTATTCTCAATCGCTTAGAAAAAGCGAGTGAGTCTCCGGTTCATAAAACCGTGTTTGAAGCGGGCGAAGTGGTACGTGTGACCGAAGGACCGTTTGCAGACTTTAATGGTGTCGTAGAGCAAGTCGACTACGATAAGAACCGCCTTAAAGTCTCGGTGTCTATATTCGGCCGTGCAACCCCTGTTGAGCTGGAATTCGGTCAGGTAGAAAAAACCTGATCAAAAAAGCACCGCTAATGGTTGGCAAGGGCGCGAAATTTGACTATAATTTCGCGCCCTTTTGTTAAACGGGGAGTTTATCGCAAGATAGACGTCAGTACCCAAAATAAGGTAATTGAATAATGGCAAAGAAAGTAGAAGCTTACATCAAGCTGCAAGTTGCAGCGGGTGCAGCTAACCCATCGCCACCGGTTGGTCCTGCTCTGGGTCAACACGGTGTGAACATCATGGAGTTCTGTAAAGCGTTCAACGCAAAGACCGAATCTATCGAGAAAGGTCTGCCAACTCCTGTTGTTATCACTGTATACAGTGACCGTTCTTTCACCTTCGTAACCAAGACCCCGCCAGCTGCGATTCTTCTTAAGAAAGCTGCAGGCGTGAAATCTGGTTCAGGTCGTCCGAACACTGAAAAAGTGGGTACCGTGACTGACGCGCAGATCCAAGAGATCGCAGAAACCAAAGCGGCAGACATGACCGGTGCGGACATCGAAGCGATGAAACGCTCCATTGCGGGTACCGCCCGTTCAATGGGCCTGAACGTAGAGGGTTAAGACAATGGCTAAAATGACTAAGCGCATGCGCGTAATCCGCGAAAAAGTTGATGTGACCAAAGAGTACGACATCAACGAAGCCGTTGCTCTACTGAAGGAACTGGCGACTGCAAAATTCGTTGAAAGTGTTGATGTTTCTGTCAACCTTGGCATCGATGCTCGTAAATCAGACCAAAACGTTCGTGGCGCGACTGTACTGCCTAACGGTACAGGCCGTGACATCCGTGTTGCTGTGTTCACACAAGGTGCGAACGCTGACGCGGCGAAAGAAGCCGGTGCTGATATCGTAGGTATGGAAGATCTTGCTGAGCAAGTGAAGAAAGGCGAAATGAACTTTGACGTCGTCGTCGCTTCACCAGACGCAATGCGCGTTGTTGGTCAGCTAGGTACCATCCTAGGCCCACGTGGCCTGATGCCAAACCCGAAAGTGGGTACTGTAACCCCTAACGTTGCTGAAGCGGTTAAAAACGCGAAAGCAGGTCAGGTTCGTTACCGTAATGATAAGAACGGCATCGTTCATACCACTATCGGTAAAGTTGACTTTGACGCTGACAGCCTGAAAGAAAACCTGGAAGCGCTGTTGGTGGCACTGAAGAAGGCGAAGCCAACTTCAGCTAAAGGTACTTACATCAAGAAAGTTAGCCTTTCAACAACCATGGGTGCTGGCGTGTCTCTCGACCAGAACTCTTTGGAAGCAAGCGTTAACTAATTGCGACAAGCGAGTGAGTAGTTTATACTCTCTCGCTTGACAATTTTATGGCTGAGTTTGCTTCGGCAAACTTCGTCCAAGACCGTAGGCGTTCATTACGAACTTAATATTTCCTACGTAGACGGTGCCAGAACATGATAGATTTCTCGTCTTTCTTGGATCTGCACCGTACAAGCTCTCTCTGCAAAGCTGTAGAGAGTGGTGTTAAACAATCCAGGAGCAAATCCAAATGGCTTTAAACCTTCAAGACAAAAAAGCAATTGTTGCTGAAGTCAACGAAGCTGCCAGTGGAGCCCTGTCTGCAGTAGTTGCTGATTCTCGCGGTGTTGCCGTTGACGCAATGACTTCTCTACGTAAACAAGCGCGCGAAGCGGGCGTTTACATGAAAGTTGTGCGTAACACACTGGCTCGCCGTGCAGTTGAAGGCACTGAGTATGAGTGTCTGCAAGACACTTTTGTTGGCCCAACTCTGATTGCGTTTTCTAACGAGCACCCAGGTGCCGCTGCGCGTCTTTTCAAAGACTTCGCAAAAGAAAACAAAGAGTTTGAGGTTAAATCTGCTGCATTCGAAGGCGCGATCACTGACCCAGAGGTACTGGCGACACTGCCAACGTACGACGAAGCAATTGCACGCCTAATGATGGGCTTGAAAGAAGCTTCTGCCGGCAAGCTGGTTCGTACTATCGCCGCTGTTCGCGATCAAAAAGACGCGGCCTAATCGCCCGTTTAATTTGGTTGCTTAATCCTTTTATTGTTGACTTTAAAGAGAATTGTTATGTCTATCACTAACGAGCAAATCCTAGACGCAATTGCAGACATGTCTGTAATGCAAGTTGTTGAGCTTATCGAAGCTATGGAAGAAAAATTCGGCGTATCAGCGGCAGCAGCCGTTGTTGCTGGCGGTGCTGCTGAAGGCGGCGCAGCTGAAGAGCAAACCGAGTTTGACGTTATCCTAACTGAAGCGGGTGCGAACAAAGTAGCCGTTATCAAAGCGGTTCGTGGCGCAACTGGTCTAGGCCTGAAAGAAGCGAAAGCGCTTGTTGACGGCGCGCCAGCACCTCTGAAAGAAGGTGTTGAGAAAGAAGAAGCTGACGCGCTTAAAGCTCAGCTAGAAGAAGCTGGTGCTTCTGTTGAAGTTAAGTAATTTATACTTAATTTCCTAGCCTGAAAAGGCATTGGCTGGTGGCTAAAAAGCCACCGGCCTTTTTGCGCTGTAGGGCAGTAGTGAAATTTTCACCCCGTTTTATCACTGCTGACCATGCAAAAAAAATCAAAGCAAGCGCTTTGATTTTCCTACACTAAACGGTGGTTGTTTAGTCACTGTCCCTCGTACTGGACAGTTTGGGTCACTTATCAGCGAGCTGAGGAACCCTATGGTTTACTCTTATACCGAGAAAAAGCGTATCCGTAAGGATTTTGGTAAGCGTCCGCAAGTTCTGGACGTGCCATACTTGCTGTCGATCCAGCTTGAATCTTTTAAGAACTTTATCGAGCAGGATCCAGAAGGGCAATACGGTCTTGAAGCTGCCTTTCGCTCTGTCTTTCCAATTCAGAGCTACAACGGCAATTCCGAGCTGCAATACGTTAGCTATCGTCTCGGTGAGCCAGTTTTCGATGTCAAAGAATGCCAAATTCGCGGCGTAACCTATTCGGCCCCACTACGCGTCAAACTGCGCTTGGTGATGTTTGATAAGGATGCCCCGGCTGGTACCGTTAAAGACATCAAAGAACAAGAAGTCTATATGGGCGAAATTCCGCTCATGACTGAAAATGGTACCTTTGTCATCAATGGTACTGAGAGGGTTATCGTATCCCAGCTGCACCGTAGTCCGGGCGTCTTTTTCGACAGCGATAAGGGTAAAACCCATTCCTCAGGAAAAGTGCTATATAACGCACGCGTGATCCCATACCGTGGTTCATGGTTGGATTTCGAATTCGATCCTAAGGATATCGTATACGTTCGTATCGATCGTCGTCGTAAGCTGCCAGCTTCGATTATTCTGCGTGCGCTGGAATACACCACTGAAGAGATTCTAGACCTGTTCTTCGAAAAAGTTGTGTTCGAAGTAAAAGGCAAATCTCTGGTGATGGAGTTGGTACCTGATCGCCTACGTGGTGAAACCGCAAGCTTTGATATCGAAGCTGATGGCAAAGTCTACGTGGAGCAGGGTCGTCGAATCACTGCGCGTCATATCCGTCAGTTGACGAAAGATAACGTTGATCACATCGAAGTGCCAGTTGAGTACATTGCGGGCAAGATTTCTGCACGTGAGTATGTCAATCAGGACACAGGTGAAGTGATTGTCTCGGCTAACCAAGAGGTGAGCCTGGAGACACTGGCGCAGTTGTCGCAAGCAGGTCACAAACGTATCGAAACCCTGTTTACCAATGATCTGGACCATGGCCCGTACATGTCCGATACCTTGCGTATCGACAACACTACGGACCGTCTGACTGCGCTGGTCGAAATCTATCGCATGATGCGTCCTGGCGAGCCACCAACGCGTGAAGCCGCCGAGCAACTGTTTGAGAGCCTGTTCTTCTCAGACGACCGCTATGATTTATCATCGGTTGGTCGCATGAAGTTCAACAGCTCGTTGGGTCGTGACGACCTCACCGGGCCTGGCGTACTGAGCAAAGAAGACATCATCGAGGTGATGCGTAAACTTATCCATATCCGTAACGGTATTGGTGAAGTGGACGATATCGATCACCTGGGTAACCGCCGTATTCGCTCTGTGGGTGAAATGGCAGAAAACCAGTTCCGTGTTGGTTTGGTACGTGTAGAGCGTGCAGTTAAAGAGCGTTTGAGCTTGGGCGATCTCGATAACGTGATGCCACAAGACTTGATTAACGCCAAGCCTATCTCTGCGGCAGTGAAAGAGTTCTTTGGCTCTTCTCAGCTGTCACAGTTTATGGACCAAAACAACCCATTGTCTGAGGTGACGCACAAGCGTCGTATCTCTGCCTTGGGTCCAGGTGGTCTGACGCGTGAGCGTGCTGGCTTTGAAGTGCGTGACGTTCACGCGACGCACTACGGTCGTCTTTGTCCGATCGAAACACCGGAAGGGCCGAACATCGGTCTGATTAACTCACTGTCTGCGTTTGCGCGTTGCAACGCTTATGGCTTCCTCGAAACACCTTACCGGAAAGTCGTTGACGGTAAAGTGACGGATCAAATCGATTACTTGTCAGCGATCGAAGAAGGTCACTACGTCATTGCGCAGGCAAACGCCGCGTTAAATGAAGATGGCTCATTCACTGACGAACTGATCACGGCGCGTAAGACAGGCGAATCAGGCTTGCACCCACGTGACCATGTCCAGTACATGGACGTTGCGACCAATCAGGTCGTATCGGTGGCCGCTTCTCTGATCCCGTTCCTTGAGCATGACGATGCGAACCGTGCCTTGATGGGCGCGAACATGCAACGTCAGGCTGTGCCAACATTGCGTGCGCAAAAGCCGCTGGTTGGTACGGGTATCGAGCGTAATGTCGCCGTTGACTCTGGTGTGACCGCGGTAGCAAAACGTGGCGGTACCATTCAGTCTGTTGACGCCTCACGTATCGTAGTGAAAGTGAATGAAGATGAATTGGTACCAGGCGAAGCCGGTATCGACATCTACAGCTTGATCAAATACACACGTTCTAACCAGAACACCTGTATTAACCAGCGTCCAACTGTGATGCCGGGCCACGAAGTGGCAAAAGGTGATGTACTGGCTGACGGCCCATCGACTGACTTGGGCGAGCTGGCACTGGGTCAGAACATGCGTATCGCGTTTATGCCGTGGAACGGTTACAACTTTGAGGATTCCATCCTTATCTCTGAGCGTGTTGCTCAGGAAGACCGTTTGACCACTATCCACATTCAAGAGCTGTCTTGTGTGGCGCGTGACACCAAACTGGGTAGCGAAGAAATCACCGCGGATATTCCAAACGTGGGTGAAGCAGCGCTGTCTAAGCTGGATGAATCAGGGGTTGTGTATATCGGTGCCGAAGTGAAAGGCGGCGATATCATGGTCGGCAAAGTAACGCCAAAAGGCGAAACACAACTGACACCAGAAGAGAAACTGCTGCGTGCAATTTTCGGTGAAAAAGCGTCTGACGTGAAAGACTCGTCACTGCGCGTGCCGAACGGTGTATCAGGCACGGTTATCGATGTACAAGTCTTTACTCGCGATGGCGTAGAAAAAGACAAGCGTGCACTCGAAATCGAAGAAATGCAGCTGAAAGAAGCCAAGAAAGACCTGACCGAGGAGTTCTCTATCCTTGAAGGCGGTCTGATGGCGCGTGTTCGCACACTGCTTTCTCAAGCCGGTTATACCGACAGCCAGCTCGACAACATGGATCGTCAGACCATGCTGACGCAAACGCTGGATGATGAAGCACAGCAAACCCAGCTCGAGCAATTGGCTGAGCAATACGACGAAATCAAAGCGGACTTTGATAAGAAATTCGACACCAAGCGTCGCAAGATCACTCAAGGTGATGACCTTGCGCCAGGTGTGCTGAAGATTGTTAAAGTTTACCTCGCGGTGAAACGTCGCATTCAGCCAGGCGATAAAATGGCCGGTCGTCACGGTAACAAAGGTGTTATCTCTAAGATCAACCCGATCGAAGATATGCCTTACGATGAGACAGGCGAGCCTGTTGACTTGGTACTGAACCCACTGGGTGTACCTTCGCGGATGAACATCGGTCAGATCCTAGAAACTCACTTGGGTCTGGCGGCGAAAGGTATTGGTGACAAGATCAACCGCATGCTCAAAGAGCAGCAAGAGTTAGCGAAGTTCCGAGAGTTCTTGCAGAAGGTCTATGATCTGGGTGATACCCGTCAGGAAGTGGACATCAGTAAACTGACTGACGAGGAAGTTCGCACGCTGATCAATAACCTGCGTGATGGTCTGCCAACGGCATCTCCTGTCTTTGATGGTGCACCTGAGCCTGTTGTTAAAGAGCTCTTAAAACTGGGTGATTTGCCAGAGTCAGGTCAGCTTGATCTTTACGATGGCCGTACCGGTGAGAAGTTTGAGCGTCCGGTAACCGTGGGTTACATGTACATGCTGAAACTGAACCACTTGGTTGACGACAAGATGCACGCCCGTTCTACTGGCTCATACAGCCTGGTGACACAGCAGCCGCTGGGTGGTAAGGCACAGTTCGGTGGTCAGCGCTTCGGTGAGATGGAAGTGTGGGCACTGGAAGCATACGGTGCTGCCTATACCCTGCAAGAAATGCTCACCGTGAAGTCGGATGACGTTAATGGCCGTACTAAGATGTATAAAAACATCGTTGATGGCGACCATCGTATGGAGCCGGGCATGCCGGAATCTTTCAACGTATTGCTGAAAGAAATCCGCTCGTTGGGTATCAACATCGAGCTGGAAGACGAGTAAGCCACGCGCTACTCTCTCCGGTAAGAATATGAAGGCGCTGCCTGTCAGCGCCTTTATGGGTCAACTCCTCACAGGAGCCGATTGTGAAAGACTTACTTAAGTTTCTGAAAGCACAACATAAGACCGAAGAATTTGATTCGATCAAAATCGGTCTTGCCTCACCTGACATGATTCGCTCATGGTCATTTGGTGAAGTGAAAAAGCCAGAAACCATTAACTACCGTACCTTTAAGCCTGAACGTGACGGTTTGTTCTGTGCACGTATCTTTGGCCCGGTCAAAGACTATGAGTGTCTTTGCGGTAAGTACAAGCGCCTCAAGCACCGCGGCGTCATTTGTGAAAAATGTGGCGTTGAAGTTACTCAGACCAAAGTACGCCGTGAGCGTATGGGTCACATTGAGCTGGCTTCTCCTGTTGCCCACATTTGGTTCCTGAAGTCGCTGCCATCGCGCATCGGCTTGCTGATGGACATGCCACTGCGTGACATCGAGCGTGTGCTTTACTTTGAGTCGTATATTGTGATTGAACCAGGCATGACCAACCTAGAGCGTGGTCAGATGATGTCTGAGGAACAATACCTAGACGCACTTGAAGAATGGGGCGACGAATTTGACGCGCGTATGGGCGCTGAAGCAGTCAAAGCACTGCTAGCGAACATGGATCTGTCGGTTGAGACAGAACAAATGCGTGAGCAGCTCGAAGAGACCAACTCTGAGACCAAGCGTAAGAAGATCACCAAGCGTTTGAAGCTGGTTGAATCCTTCTTGCAATCAGGTAACAACCCTGAATGGATGATCCTGACCGTGCTGCCCGTGTTGCCGCCGGATCTGCGTCCATTGGTGCCGTTGGATGGTGGCCGCTTTGCGACATCAGATCTTAACGACCTGTATCGCCGCGTGATCAACCGTAACAACCGTTTGAAGCGCCTGCTTGATCTTGCTGCACCAGACATCATCGTGCGCAACGAAAAGCGCATGCTGCAAGAGTCTGTGGATGCGATGCTGGATAACGGTCGTCGTGGCCGTGCGATCACTGGATCGAACAAGCGTCCGCTGAAATCGCTGGCTGACATGATCAAAGGTAAGCAGGGTCGTTTCCGTCAGAACCTGCTGGGTAAACGTGTTGATTACTCTGGCCGTTCGGTAATTACCGTGGGTCCATACTTGCGTCTGCATCAGTGTGGTCTGCCAAAGAAAATGGCACTAGAGCTATTTAAACCGTTTATCTACGGCAAGCTTGAGACTCGTGGTCTCGCGACCACCATTAAAGCGGCCAAGAAGATGGTTGAGCGCGAAGAAGCTGTGGTATGGGATATCTTGGATGAAGTCATCCGTGAACACCCAGTCCTGCTGAACCGTGCACCAACGCTTCACCGTTTGGGTATCCAAGCGTTTGAACCTGTGCTTATCGAAGGTAAAGCGATTCAGTTGCACCCATTGGTGTGTGCGGCCTATAACGCTGACTTCGATGGTGACCAGATGGCTGTTCACGTACCGCTGACGCTGGAAGCCCAGCTCGAAGCGCGTGCGTTGATGATGTCTACTAACAACATCCTATCGCCAGCATCCGGTGATCCTATCATCGTACCGTCTCAGGACGTGGTACTGGGTCTTTATTATATGACCCGTGAGAAGGTGAACGGTAAAGGCGAAGGCATGTACTTGGCTGGCCCAGGTGAAGCTGAAAAAGTTTACCGTACCGGTCATGCTGAACTGCATAGCCGCGTAAAAGTGCGCATCAAGCAAATCGATATCGATGAGATGGGTGCTCGCACTGAGAAAGAAGAGTTAGTCGATACCACAGTTGGCCGTGCCATGCTGTGGACGATTGTCCCAGATGGCCTGCCATACGAGTTGGTTAACCAGCCGCTGGGCAAAAAGCAAATCTCTAACTTGCTCAACACCTGTTACCGTAAGCTGGGTCTGAAAGATACCGTTATCTTTGCTGACCAAATCATGTACACAGGTTTTGCGTACTCAGCGCTGTCGGGCACCTCTGTCGGTATCGACGACATGGTGATCCCACAAGCGAAATACGATCTGATTGAAGCGGCTGAAAGCGAAGTTGCGGAAATCCAAGAGCAATTCCAGTCGGGTCTGGTGACCGCTGGTGAGCGCTATAACAAAGTGATCGATATTTGGGCGGCGGCGAACGAGCAAGTCGCGAAAGCCATGATGGATAACCTGTCTAATGAGACAGTGATTAACCGCGACGGTGAAGAAGAGACACAAAGCTCGTTCAACAGTGTTTACATGATGGCCGATTCAGGCGCACGTGGTTCTGCTGCACAGATTCGTCAGCTCGCCGGTATGCGTGGTCTGATGGCGAAACCGGATGGCTCGATCATCGAAACGCCGATCACCGCGAACTTCCGTGAAGGTTTGAACGTACTTCAGTACTTTATTTCCACGCACGGTGCGCGTAAAGGTCTGGCGGATACGGCATTGAAGACAGCGAACTCAGGTTACCTGACTCGTCGTCTGGTTGACGTTGCCCAAGACGTGGTGGTAACCGAAACCGATTGTGGCACCGAAGGCGGTATCCACATGATGGCGGTTATCGAAGGCGGTGACGTAAAAGAAGCGCTGCGTGAGCGTGTGCTTGGTCGTGTCGTGGCCGAAGATGTGCTCAAACCGGGTACAGAAGAAGTGCTGGCACCACGCAATACTCTGTTGGACGAGAAATGGTGTGACATCCTTGAACACCACTCTGTCGACAAGGTAAAAGTGCGCTCTGTCGTGACCTGTGAAACTGACTTTGGTTGCTGTGCGAACTGTTACGGGCGTGACTTGGCACGTGGTCACTTGGTTAATCACGGTGAATCTGTGGGCGTTATCGCGGCACAGTCTATCGGTGAGCCAGGTACCCAGCTGACCATGCGTACCTTCCACATTGGTGGTGCCGCATCGCGTGCAGCAGCAGAAAACAACATCCAGGTGAAGAACAAAGGTTCTATGCACCTGCACAATGTGAAATCTGTGACCAATAGCGACGGTAAGCTAGTGATTACCTCGCGTGCGTCAGAGATGACCATTGTGGATGAGTTTGGCCGTACCAAAGAGAGCTACAAAGTGCCTTACGGTGCCATGCTGAGCAAGCAAGACGGCGAAGCCGTTGAAGCCGGCGACGTAGTGGCTAACTGGGACCCACACACCATGCCAATCATCACCGAGGTAGAAGGTAGCCTTCGCTTCGTGGATATGATTGATGGTGCGACTATGCAGCGTCAAACGGACGAGCTCACCGGTCTGTCTTCTATCGTGGTCATGGATGCGTCTGAGCGCCCATCATCCGGTAAAGACAAGCGCCCTGCGGTGAAGTTGGTGGATGCGCAAGGCAACGATGTGATGGTACCTGGCACTGATATGCCAGTTCAGTACTTCTTGCCAGGTAAAGCGATCGTTCAACTGGACGACGGTGCAAGCGTTGGTATTGGTGACACCCTTGCTCGTATCCCGCAAGAAAGCGGCGGTACCAAGGATATCACTGGTGGTCTACCACGTGTTGCTGACCTATTTGAAGCACGTAAGCCAAAAGAGCCGGCTATCTTGGCAGAGATCACAGGTACTGTTTCCTTCGGTAAAGAAACCAAAGGTAAGCGCCGCCTGATTATCACGCCAGAAGAGGGTAAAGCTTACGAAGAGATGATTCCAAAATGGCGTCAGCTCAACGTATTCGAAGGTGAAAAAGTCGAGAAAGGTGATGTGATCGCAGACGGTCCTGAATCACCACACGACATTCTGCGCTTGCGTGGCATTCACGCGGTAGCAGAATACATCACTAACGAAGTCCAAGACGTTTACCGTCTGCAGGGCGTTAAGATCAACGATAAGCACATCGAGACCATCGTGCGTCAGATGTTGCGTAAGGTGACCATTAAGTCTGCGGGTGATACCGAGTTCTTGGAAGGCGAGCAGGTGGAATACTCACGTGTGATGATTGCTAACCGCGATCTGGAAGCGGAAGGCAAGCAGCCGGCGACCTTTGGTCGTGATCTGCTGGGTATCACCAAAGCCTCGTTGGCGACTGAGTCATTCATCTCAGCGGCATCGTTCCAGGAAACCACGCGCGTGCTGACTGAAGCAGCCGTGGCAGGTAAACGTGATGACTTGCGTGGTCTCAAAGAGAACGTGATTGTGGGTCGTCTGATCCCAGCCGGTACTGGCTTCGCGTATCACAAAGACCGTCAAGCAAAACGTGCCGAGCCAGAGCAGCCTGTTGCGCCTCAGGTCGATGCAGAGCAAGCATCGCAAGATCTTGCCGCGCTACTGAACGCGGGCCTGAACGACGATAGCTAAGCGTGGAAGCGTTGATAACATCAACGCCCACAGCGAAATAAAAAGGCACCTCTTCGGAGGTGCCTTTTGTTTATCTGGCGTATGGGGTTGTCAGTGACGACAGCAACAAAAAAGCCGCCCAGTTTGGCGGCGTTATACGGCTGACCGGCAGGTTGAGTTATGCACCTGGGGGGTGAGCAAGGCTGTCGGCAATCACGCGAATCAGGGTATCTTCTAACTCAAAACGCTGCTCTAGCCATTCACCAATCGCAGACATATCTTGATCGAAATCCGTGGCGTCATACTCATCGTCGTCGAGGTCGATCGCGCTAAATTTATCGTTGTAGTCCAACAGTGGATCGGTGGTGTCGACAATACGGAAATAGAGGTTGTCGGTCTCTTTGGTGGCAGAGAAGCCTGTCGACTGCCAACGCTCCATGACCATGTTATAAATTTTGAAGTGGCCGGTGGAGATATAATCGACTAGGTAGTCACAAAAACGGTCAAGCTCTGCTTTGGTTGGCAAGGTTTGCTTCTTTTTCGCTGCCACGCCAGCCACATTGTAATACTCCACCAACAGTTGGCGACGTAGCTCGAGCCAGTAATCGATAACCTCGTCGTAACCGCTCCATTGTGCTTTGGTTCGTTCGAGTTGTCTCAGCATGATCGGTATCCTCGTGATCGATCAGCGAATGAATGGCACTATATAAGGCCGGCTGAAAATTAACGGGCTGCTCAATCCTTTGCATCACGTTATAAAGCTAGATTGCCAGTATTCAAGTATAGCTGCAAGGCTAAGGAAGTGACCATGTCTCAGAATCAACAAGCCGTCTATGTGTGCGCGATTATCAAGGGCAAACTTTGGCTACCAGAGGGCCAGTTGCCATGTATGCCCTTGTCGCAGTTACCCTTTTCTGACGGTGAAACCGTGGCAGTCGGTGACTATCAGCAGACGTCCGTCGTGGGGGTATTTAATTGTAACGCCATGCTTCCCGATGATGAGATGGCGGGTTTACGAGCCTTACTTCCCTACCTGTCAGCTGACTTATTTGCGTTAGTGGGGCGTGTGGTTCAGCTCGATTATATGCGCCAGCAGCAAGCCTATTGTGGTCGCTGTGGTCGGCGATCTGAGTTTGACGTGCAGACGGTGGCGATGTGGTGTTCAAACTGTCAGCGCCACGATTATCCGCGTGTATCACCTTGTGTCATTGTAGCGGTGCGCGATGATAAGCGGTTATTACTGGCACAACACCCAAGGCATAAAACGGGGATGTACACCGTGATAGCAGGGTTCGTCGAGCCGGGCGAAACGCTCGAACAGTGTGTGGCGCGCGAGGTCGAGGAGGAGACGGGGGTTCAGGTTAAAAATATCCGTTATATGGATAGTCAGCCTTGGGCGTTTCCCTCTAATTTGATGATGGGCTTTTTGGCAGAGTATGCGGGCGGTGAGTTAAAGCCTGACTACGAAGAGCTCAGTGACGCACAATGGTTTGACTGCGACGCCCTACCGCCGGTGGCGCCAAGGGGGACGATTGCCCGACGCTTGATTGAGGCCAGTTGCACCTTGGCGCAGAAATAAAAAAACCCGGCCGTAGGGGAGCCGGGGTAAGATGCGAACATGTTGTCTTTCGTAGACCTATTGTCGTTATAGATTGTTTGTAACATGTGGTTAAATCATCAGCAATCCTTTGCTGTCCCTAGGTGACAGTTTTATGATCCTGTTAACAAAGCTTGGCTTTTGTTGCGACCGCACAGTGATACAATGAGCGCCATTATTCGCACACAGGTTTAACACAATGACCGAATTGAAAAACGATCGTTATTTACGCGCCCTCTATAAGCAGCCAGTCGATTGCACCCCTGTATGGATGATGCGCCAAGCGGGTCGCTATCTGCCGGAGTATCGTGAATTGCGAGCGCAAGCGGGGGATTTTTTATCATTGTGTAAAAATGCAGAGCTGGCTTGCGAAGTCACCATGCAGCCACTGCGTCGTTTCGATTTAGATGCAGCGATCTTGTTCTCAGACATCCTCACTATTCCCGATGCGATGGGGCTTGGGCTGTACTTTGAAACGGGCGAGGGGCCTAAATTTTCCCGTCCCATCACCTGTAAAGCCGATGTGGATAAAATTGGCATGCCTGATCCCGAAGGGGAATTGCAGTATGTGATGAATGCCGTGCGTACCATCCGTCGCGAGTTAAACGGTGACGTGCCTTTGATTGGTTTTTCGGGGAGCCCGTGGACGCTGGCGACTTACATGGTTGAAGGCGGCACTTCAAAAGCCTTTACCAAGATTAAAAAGATGATGTATGCCGAGCCACAAACGCTGCATGCATTGCTTGATAAGCTTGCCGATAGCGTGACCAGCTATTTGAATGCACAAATTAAAGCCGGTGCTCAGTCGGTCATGGTGTTTGATACCTGGGGTGGCGTTCTCACGCCACGTGACTATAACGATTTTTCTTTGCAGTATATGCAGAAAATCGTGGATGGTCTTATTCGCGAAAACGACGGTCGTCGTGTCCCTGTGACGCTGTTTACCAAAAATGCCGGCATGTGGTTAGAGCGTATTGCAGCCACAGGCTGTGACGGTGTGGGCCTTGATTGGACGATTAACATCGCGGATGCCAAGGCGCGAATTGGCGACAAAGTGGCGCTGCAAGGCAATATGGATCCATCAATGCTCTATGCAAGTCCAGATCGCATTCGCCAAGAGGTCGCCACCATCCTAGAAGGATTTGGGCAAGGCACGGGCCATGTGTTTAACCTTGGGCATGGTATTCATTTGGATGTGCCGCCCGAAAACGCAGGCGCCTTTATTGATGCTGTGCATGAGCTCTCGCGTCCTTACCACGATTAAGAAAAACGCTCGCCAACTGGCGAGCGTTTTTCTTTTTAGCCTCAATCGTATAAAGCCTGTTGAACGTGGTCACGCATAGCGGGCACCACCTGCTCTTCAAACCACGGGTTGCGTCGCAGCCACAAGGTGTTTCTGGGAGAGGGATGAGGCAGCGCAAAGGTGCGAGGAGCCCACTTTTGCCAGTGCTTGACAGTCTCGGTCAATGTTTTCGGTTTATTGGCTAAATAGTACTGCTGTGCATACTGGCCAATGAGCAAGGTAACAGACACTCGTGAGAGGTGTGTTTTGATTGCTTGATGCCACATAGGCGCACAAATACGCGCCGGCGGTAGATCGCCCGATTTACCCTTGCCGGGATAACAAAAGCCCATCGGCATGATGGCAAATAAATCTGGCTGGTAAAACTGCTCACGCGTGACCCCCAGCCATTCACGCAGGCGATCTCCACTGGGGTCATTAAATGGCAGGCCGCTTTCATGTACGCGTCGTCCTGGTGCTTGGCCGATAATCAGTACTCGAGCGTTAGCACTGGCTTGGATAACAGGGCGGGGCCCCTCGGGTAGCCAGTGTTGGCATAACCGACACGATCGGGCCGCGGCTAAAGCCGTGTCTAAATCGTCGAAAAGCATCTAGTAGCCTTTGTCAAAATCGACTTGGTACATGAGAGGGTCGCCTGCGTGCCAGCGGTGATAATTATCGGCAAATAGCGCAAAAACCTGCTCAGGAAAACTGACCGCCGCAATATGGGGCGTCACTTTCACGTTCGGGTGTGTCCAAAAGGGGTGCTGCTCAGGCAGCGGCTCTTGCTGCATCACATCCAAGACCGCCAAGCCGAGTTTTTCGTCATCTAACGCGTGGATCAGTGCTGGCTCGTCCACGGTGGCACCCCGTCCAACGTTGATGAACAAGAGGTTTTGTGCCTGTTGCCAAAAAACCGTATTCAAACATTTATCTGTCTCAGGCGTCGCTGGCAAGGTACTGACCAGCACATCGACCTTCCCAAGTGTTTGCTGTAATTCTGACAGCGTCATGGTTTGATCAAATGCCTCGACGGGCCGGCCGACTTGATTGACGCCAACTACCGTCATGCCGAACGCGTGAGCGACGGTTGCGATATGCTGGCCAATCGCCCCTGTGCCTAAAATGGCGAGCGTTTTCCCGCGCAATGACTGATAGGGCTGAGGCTGCCAGTGACACTGCGCTTGTTGTTTCGCGTACTGACCAATATGTCGGGTTTCCGTCAGTATGTGGCCGAAAACATATTCGGCCATCAATGCGCCGAAAATACCGCGCACATTGGTGAGCTGATAGTCGCGGTAGGGCGCCTGAATCAGGGCATCGGTCCCAGCGAAGGTCGACTGTAGCCAACGCAACGCCTTGGCGTTGGGCAAGAGTGGAGCCGCAAGCGGCGGATCGGCCAACCAGATACTGGCCTTTTCTGCGGATGAGGTGATAGCGAGATCGGGAAGCTGAGCCGCTTCAAGCAGCTGGTGATAAGTCTCGGCATGCTCGCTGATAACGTAGATTTTATCCACAAAGGCTCCTTTTTATGGGTGGGGGAATCAAGTACACTGGCGGCATTCTATGAGGACAACATGCCTTCCCGTTATTAAAGACTAACTGACTATGTTACGAAACCCTTTACAACTGCGTTTGGAAAAATGTGAGAATTGGCAGCATATTAGTTTTATGGCTGCGCTGGTGGAGCGTATGGTTCCTAACTATGCGCTCTACTGTGCCCAAACTGAATTTGCCGACCCTCAAGCGTTTCGCAATATTCTCGATGCGGTATGGGAGTCGCAGACGGTTAAAAGTGCCAAAATTGACTTTGAACGGCAATTGGAAAAGCTAGAGCCATTAATTCCGGTCGCGGATGACGATGCTATCTATCTGACCTATCCAGCGATTGATGCTTGCGTTGCCTTGTCTCAGCTCCTTCACGCTTTGTTGGATCGTGATGAAATACTCCCTATTACCCTGAAAGTCTCTCAGCAATCCATCCACAGCGTGGCGCAGCTGGAAGAGGCACAAACGGGTGAGGCTGTGACGGATGAGAATCAAAAAACGTTTGAAGCAGTATGCGAAGAGTGGGATGCCCAATGGGCCATATTCCGGGTGCTAAAAAGTGCTGAGAGCCGTGATGTAGACATGATCAAAAGTATTCGCCAAGAGCTGCGTGAGGCCGGCGTAAGTAACCTCGGATTACGTGTCGAGTAAGCACGCGTCACCCGATAAAAAGGCGGCTTCAGCCGCCTTTTCTGATCATGACTCATCCGTATGTCGCTGTACCGGCGGTTCGTCGTCATCTTGGCTTTCAATCATGTTGTGCTGCTTTTTCCAAGCGTCCCAACGCTGATAAGCAAGTTGCTGCATATCGGTGACCGTGTCCGCCTCATCGATAATTTCTCGCCCGGTTAAATATTCAAACACATCTTCCAAGGTGATAATACCTTGCACCGTGCCATATTCATCGACAATCATCGCTAACTGAGCGCGGCGGATCATTAAGATATCAAACGCTTGTAAGACACTATTGCCAGGTAAAATAACAGCAAGTGGCCGCATGAGATTGCCTATCCGTGTTTGGCCAGCGCCTTGGGTTTTGGCCTCATAGATATTGGACTTGTGGACAAAGCCTAGAATATCGTCACGATGTTCACCGTAAACCAGCGGACGAGAGAAAGGGCAGTCGCCGTGCTCGTCGAGGAAGGTATTCACATCCATCTCGGCAGGAATACGAAACAGGACCGGACGCGGTGTCATCAGTTGTGTGGCGGGAAGGTCCCTCAGCTTCAGCATGTTATGAAGCATTTGCGTTTCGTCTTCCCCCATTTCTCCACTTTCTGATGCCAGCATTGCCATCGCTGAAATTTCGTCCCTCAGTTTAACATGGGTGGTGTCCGCACTAAGCCGCTTGGTGATCTGCTCAGACAGCCAAACGAATGGCGTCAGCGCCCACACCATCCACTTGAGTACCAGCGCCGCGCCAGGTGCCAATTGCGGCCAGAAGTTCGCCCCAATCGTTTTGGGGATGATTTCTGAGAGAAGCAGAATCGCAAGCGTCAATACGGCAGAGAATACCCCGACCCACGCATCACCAAACACGTGAGCTGCTTGTGCCCCCGCGCCTGCTGCCCCCACCGTATGTGCAATGGTGTTGAGGGTCAGAATCGAGGCCAGAGGGCGATCTATATCCTTTTTGAGCGCATTGAGGCGCTCGGCGGCAGGGTGCTCTTGGTGGCGGAGGTTCGCAATGTAGCTCGGTGTGATACTGAGCAATACCGCCTCAAGTACGGAGCAAATGAAGGACACGCCAATCGAAAGCGAGATAAAAAGAACCAGAATGAGCATAAATTTCCGGAGTTAAAAGCTAATCAACACCCTAAAGATCAGGCTATTGGCGGGGTTTTACAACCATTCAACTGAGAAAAAACGCAACAAATTGTGAGATCGCGCTCAGTTTGTGGTTAAAGAGCCTCCATACAGCCACACTCAGCGCCACAAACCTTTGCCAGCCGGGCTTCTTTTGAATTAGAGTGACTTCGTCTCTAAAAAACCTAGAAGGGAAGACATAATGAACAAGACCCAACTGATCGACCTGATCGCAGAAAAAGCGGACCTTTCAAAAGCACAAGCGAAAACAGCCTTGGAAGCGACTTTGGGCGGTATTGAAGGCGCCTTGAAAGAAGGTGAGCAGGTACAACTGATTGGCTTCGGTACGTTTAAGCTTAACCACCGTGCAGCGCGCACTGGTCGTAACCCACAAACGGGTCAAGAAATTCAAATTGCTGCTGCAAACGTCCCTGCGTTTGTCGCAGGTAAAGCGTTAAAAGACGCTGTTAAGTAAGCACGCATGCTGATGTCGCCATAGCCTCCCGCTATGGCGTTTTTGTCTTTGAGCCCGCCATGCGCTTTCATCTCTGTATACTTGCCTTAGTGATGACACTAACAGGCTGTTCGAGCGGTAAGCCGCCAAAGCCCGTCACTCATACCACCGCATTCGCAGCGGGAGATTATCGCGCCGTTTATTGGCTAGATAGCCAACAAGGACAGGTCATCGGCTTAGCGGAGAAAGCGTGGCAAGGTGACTATGGTCAGTATCGTAGTGAATACGCGTGGCGAGCAGGCAGCCTACGTGCGTTAAAGCGTGAAGGAAAAAAGCTGGTCGACAACCACTTGGTGCCCTTTTCGATGCACGTGCGGTTTGACGCCAATGGTGAGCCGGTTTTCCAGCGCTATCATCAAGGAGATGCGCTGTTGCCTTTAGACAGTGCAACCCTTTCCCGCCTATATCAAGAAGCGAATCACATTGAGCGCCAAGCGCAGGCGCAATTAGCCAACAATGTCTCGGTGCTGCAAGCGCAGCGACAAGGTGAACATTGGGTTGATTGCGATAGCGATCGTCAGCGCTGGGCGTTCTCAGACGCTATCTCGGCGAGTTTGGTGCAACGTATTAACCGGTCTGGCACGTTTGTGATTGCGGGAGGCAGCCCAAGTATCGGTCGCGACCAGATAGACTTTTTGGTGCATGTCGAGGGGGAAAAGCGTTGCTTACAGCGCCCTCGCTTACTGGATGAATAAAAAAATGCGCCAACAGGGCGCATTTTTTATATCATGCTGCGACATTTATGCCATTTGCTCGCGTGAAACGGCGCGGTGGGCAATGTCATTGCGATAGAAGCATCCTGGCCAATGAATCAAGGCAGCGAGCGCATCAGCCCCTTGTTTTGCCGTGGTAACATTCTCACCTAATGCGGTCGCACAGAGTACACGCCCGCCAGCAGTCACGATATCGCCGTCTTTCAGCGCGGTACCGGCATGAAACACTTTGGCGAGATCGCTATCGGTGGGTAAGCCCGTGATGCGATCCCCTTTGCGGTACTCACCCGGATAGCCGCCCGCCGCTAGGACGACACCTACCGCTGCACGCGGATCCCACTTGGACTCAACCTTATCAAGGCGTCCTTCGCTACCTGCCAAGCAAAGCTCAACCAAGTCAGATTGCAAACGCATCATAATTGGTTGGGTTTCCGGATCGCCAAAGCGACAGTTAAACTCAATCACTTTTGGCGTGCCATCGGCGGTAATCATGAGCCCTGCGTACAAAAAGCCGGTGTAGGGGGCGCCATCTTGATGCATTCCCTCTACGGTGGGCATAATCACCTCATCCATCACGCGTTGGTGAATCGCATCGGTGACCACGGGGGCAGGCGAGTATGCGCCCATGCCCCCGGTGTTGAGGCCGGTATCGCCCTCTCCAACCCGTTTGTGGTCTTGGCTGGTGGCCATTGGCAGCACATGCTCGCCATCCACCATAACGATAAAGCTCGCCTCTTCGCCTTGCAGAAACTCTTCGATGACCACGCGGTGACCGGCTTCACCAAACGCATTGCCCGAGAGCATATCGCGCACCGCGTCGGTGGCTTCTTGCTCGGTCATCGCCACAATGACCCCTTTCCCGGCGGCAAGGCCGTCGGCTTTGACCACAATGGGCGCGCCTTTTTCGGCGATGTAGGCTAATGCGGGCTCTACCGTCGAAAAGGTTTGGTAGTCAGCGGTGGGAATGCCGTGACGCGCCAAAAAGTCTTTGCTGAAGGCTTTAGAGCCCTCAAGTTGTGCGGCCGCTTGAGTAGGACCAAAGATGGCCAAGCCGTGCTCGCGGAAGGCATCGACCACGCCTAACACCAAGGGGGCTTCAGGGCCTACGATGGTTAAGCCAATCTGTTGCTCACGGGCAAAGGCCAGTAACCCTTCAACGTCATCAGCTGCGATCGCAATGTTACTCAACTTGTTTTCATGCGCGGTGCCGGCGTTTCCCGGTGCGCAGTAAACGGTATCGACTTTCGGTGACTGAGCTGCTTTCCATGCCAAGGCATGTTCGCGGCCACCGCCACCAATCACTAAAACCTTCATATTCTCTCCTTCCTCAGCCGCTTAGTGGCGGAAATGGCGCATACCGGTAAAGACCATCGCCATGCCATGCTCATTGGCAGCGGCAATTACTTCTTCATCACGCATCGAACCACCTGGTTGGATCACGCAGGTGATCCCAGCGTCGGCTGCGGCATCAATGCCGTCACGGAAAGGGAAGAAGGCATCAGAAGCCATCACGCTACCGGCCACTTCGAGCTGCTCATCGGCCGCTTTAATGCCGGCTATCTTCGCCGAGTAGACGCGACTCATTTGGCCGGCGCCCACGCCGATGGTCATGCTGTCTTTGGCATACACAATCGCGTTTGATTTCACGTATTTTGCCACTTTCCAGCAAAATAGCGCATCGTTCAGCTCTTTGTCTGTGGGCTGGCGCTCAGAGACAATACGCAAATCGTCTAAACCGACCATGCCTTGGTCGCGTGCTTGGACTAACAAACCGCCATTGACGCGCTTGCTATCCCAACCTGTGGTGCGCGCTTGCCATTGGCCACACTCGAGAAGGCGCACGTTTTTCTTTGCCGCAACCGCTGCTTTGGCGGCGTCACTGACGCGCGGCGCGATGATCACTTCAACAAATTGGCGCTCAACAATGGCGCGTGCCGTGTCGCCGTCTAATTCTCGGTTAAAGGCAATAATGCCACCAAACGCTGAGGTCGGATCGGTCTGATAAGCACGCTGATAGGCGCTGAGTAAGTCTTCGCCAATGGCGACGCCACAGGGATTGGCGTGCTTTACAATCACACAGGCGGGCTGTTCGAACTCTTTCACGCACTCTAATGCCGCATCGGTGTCAGCGATATTGTTATAAGACAGTGCCTTGCCCTGTAGTTGGGTGGCCGTTGCCACCGAGGCCTCTTGCGGTTGGGCTTCGGTATAAAACGCACCTGCCTGATGGCTGTTCTCGCCGTAGCGCATGTCTTGCTTTTTAACCCAGTGTTGGGTCAGAGTGCGCGGGAATGGCGAGTCCTGGCTCTCTTCTGCTTGATGGTAGGCTGGCACTTGGGTACCAAAGTAATTCGCAATCATGGCATCGTAGGCCGCGGTGTGCTCAAACGCAGCAATGGCTAAATCAAAGCGTGTGGCATGTGTCAAAGAGTGCTGGTGCTGATCCATCTCGGTGAGCACACGATCATAGTCTTGGTTGTTCACCACAATGGTGACGTCGGCATGGTTTTTCGCCGCTGAACGTACCATGGTTGGGCCGCCGATATCGATATTCTCGATGGCTTGCTCACGTGTGCAATCAGGGTTGGCAACGGTTTGTGCGAACGGGTAGAGATTCACCACCACCATATCAATCGGTGCGATCTGGTGGTGTTCCATCACTGCATCGTCTTGACCGCGTCGGCCCAAAATGCCGCCGTGAATTTTCGGGTGGAGGGTTTTCACTCGACCATCCATCATTTCGGGGAAACCGGTATGATCGGAAACTTCGGTGACCGCAAGGCCGTTTTCTGCGAGTAAACGGGCCGTGCCGCCGGTCGATAGCAGTTCGACACCGCGTTGGGCGAGCGCTTGGGCAAACTCGACCACACCGGTTTTATCAGACACGCTGAGTAACGCGCGACGAATAGGACGCAGATTTTCCATGGCTTAGTTCTCTTCACTGACAGATTGAATGCTTATCAAAGCCCATCGTGTCTATCAACACGGATAAGCTTTATTAAACCGCCAAGTGCCAAAACGGCGCCATTCTATCTGATTTTGTTTGCGCAATCGATTGCTATTTGCTGATAGCGACATTTTTATTGTTTTTACACCACCGCGCTTTCTGGTTCTCATGCAATGCTGGTCATAGGGTCGCGGCTTTGCTACAAAAAGAAGGTTCATCCAACATGAAAAGGAGCGGTGATGACCAAGTTGCTGCAAATCGGTGAGCTTGCCAAGCACTGTGGTGTCTCCACCGATACGCTGCGTTTTTATGAAAAATCAGGCTTGCTAGCACCGAGTGCCCGCACAGAGGGTGGATACCGGCTCTATGCCGATGAGGCCATTAGCCAAGTGATGTTCATTTTACGCGGTAAAGAGATGGGGTTATCGCTTGATGAAATTCACGAATTGTCAGACATTCGCGAAGAAGCGACCTTGCACACCTGTGCAGAAGTGAAAGGGATCACCCAGCGGCGCCTGAATGAGGTCTCAGAGAAGATAGCCGCGCTTGAGCGGGTCAAGCATGCACTGACGCGTTTAAATGCTGCCTGCTGTGGTATGGACGACGATGACGCGACCCATTGCTCGATATTAGAAACCCTGGCGGACAGTGAGGATGCTAACTCATGATGCTAGGGTGGAGCGCTTTGCGCGCTTATAGATAACAAAAACGGGCTAACCGATTGACGGCTAACCCGTTTGATAACAGCCAAACTAATGATTGATTAGTTCATGCCGTATCAGTTTATTTGTTGTTTTTTGAACTTTTCTAAGATTCGCACTTTCTTTTTGAATCCTCCTATATCAGTGTTCTGAGTTAGATTTGTGTTCACTTTAGTTCTTTGTTGTTCCAGGTTAGACTGTTCGTTGTGTGTAACTATGCGTGTAACTGGCAAGGGATATGACAAAGAGAACTTCACTCACAGATACAAAACTAAAAAAGCTCCTGAGAGCCGATTTAAGCAAACCAGAGTCTCACAGCGTTGGAATGGGTTTAAGTGTTCGAGTAACGCCCTCACAGCGGCAATCAAGGAGCGTTAGACCTAATAATAACTTGCTTTGGCTCTATCGCTATCGCTTAGGAGGCAGAACCACCAGCCCCAAAGCGTTAACGCTCGGCAAGTATCCAGAGATTAGTCTGTCTCAAGCTACCGCGCTAAGGGATGAGTGTCGCAAATGGTTGGTAGCAGGCAAAGATCCTAAGAACGAGCTGGCGATTCAAAAGCAAGACACTCTAAAATCTTTAACCGTTAAGCAAGGGCTTGAGCTTTGGCTAAGTGACTTCAACGCCAGAAAGCGCGTTAACGCAGAGAAGCATTTTGCTCAGTTCCGCAAATACGTTCTTCCAACTCTCGCAGATCTTCCTTTAGAGCAAATCACTAAACCGATGTGGATTCGTTGCTTACATCGCTCTGATGATAAGTGGGCGGTGGCTCGCGGTTACACACTTAATAACCTTAAGCAGGCTTTGCGTTTCCTAAAGAAACAGGGACACAAACTTGATGCCGATGTTTTTAACATAGACTTTGACGACATAGGCGCATCCAAGCAGAAAAAATCCAGTCGGGCAGCGGTTGAGGTTCCTGATGGTGAGGGAAACATTGAGTGGGATGAGTTGCGTGATTTGGTGGAGTTCAGCTTTAACGGCAAGATGGTTCCGTACTATCAAAACTTGTTACAGATCTTGTTAGTTATGGGAGCAAGAACCCAAGAAGTAAGGCTTTCCAAGTCTAGCGAGTGGGATTTAAAGCGTAGGGTTTGGGCTTGCCCAGCAGAACACAACAAGGTCAAAGAGAAAGCACAGCAAGCTGGTGGATCTGGGGATATTGTTCGCCCAATCCCACAGTTTATCTATCCGCTTATAGAAAGCCTAGTTACCAATAACCCAGACGGTTATCTGCTTGGTGAGCTAAAGCAAGCGCCAGCGGTTAGCGCATGGGGTGGGAAGCTGTCACAGCGTATTGGTTGGATTAGTGATGATGAGGCTAATCAGTATAAGCGGGCAAAAAAGCCACTCAAAGAACACCCTAAATTCTTTCGATTCCACCACCTGAGGCACACTTTCAGCACCGCGCTCAATGAGCTTCAAACAGACAACTACGCCATTGAAATGATGCTCGGTCATGCGTTACCAAGGATTGAGGGGAACTATAACAACTCTAGCGCAATGAAGCGTAAAGCTAACTTACTCAGAATTTGGTGTTCACACATTGAGAAGCTATTAGAGCGCGGTGAGCAGGCTAGCAACGTGGTGAGCTTTGGAGGGAGTAAGTAATGCTAGAGATCGATGAACAATATCTAGTTAATGAAATATTGAGCGAACTTGTTTCTAATGCTGCTGAAATTGATTTGGCTGAGTTCACTTGGAACAGCCCAGAGGCAATGGAAGCTTGTCGAATTATTCAACATGAGTTGCCTAAGATTGGGTTGAGCGATCCACAACTTGAAGCCGTAGAAGCTTGCTTTCAAGCAATTTCCGCATTGTTTATGAAGGCTGGAGCTGATTGCGCGGTAGATTATTTAGCGCCTTCAGTCGCTTTGGCGGTAAAGAGGGTTAGGCTATCCGAAAAGCAGCGTGATAGTGGACGGCACAATGCTAATCAGTATCGTCAAAAATGTATTGAAATTGCCAAGGATACTTGGGAAAAGCACCCACAGGCCACGTCAGCGAGTTTAGCTAACAAAATAAATGCTGCGTTTGTTCTCAATGGTAAAAAAGCACCGACAGAAAAAACGATTAGAAACTGGTTTTCAGAAGAGGGAAAAAATTTTCAGCCCAAGGTTAAGAGCAAGCGAAACCTGGCTTACGAGCTAGTGATAAAAAATCCCTGACCTAGCTACTTCCACCTAACGGTAATACAAACAAGCAAGCTGAACCCTGAAAGTTAAAGAGCAACTAAAGGGGTTCAATATGTTCAGTTCCAGTCAACGCTTCCTTACCACCAAGCAAGTTTGTGAGTCACTAGGCGTAGGCCGTACATGGCTCTATAACGCAGAGAAGGAAGGCCGCTATCCGAAAGGCCAACGTCTAACTCCTCGTTGTGTTCGCTATCGAGCTGATCTCCATGAGCAATTTGTTCGTGGTGAGTGGCAGCCAGAAGCAGCATAAAGGGGAGGCATTATGAAAAGTAAAAGCGCCACCCAGAATAAACTAAGCAGCGCCAAAACCGGCAATGGCAGCTTAACACGCCAGCCACCAAGCAAGCTAGAAAAGTGCTTGATGACTTTTTTGAGTAAAGGTCTGATGGGGGTTCACACCCTAGATCAGCAGGTTGCTAGCCTCTCTCACGTTAAACGCATGGAAGCTACAGGTAAGTATTGGACTAGTTGCCTTAATACCGATGTATCAGCCATGAAGAAAAAGGGAATTCAAGTTACATCCAAGTTTGAGCCTTACCGGAGTTCTTATGGCTATGTTGCCAATTTCAAGCGCTATTGGTTGGCAGACTCTAAAACTGTTTTGAGCGCGGTTGAGCAAGTTAATTTGCTTCGGCAAAAGCGCAAGGAATCCACTCTACAAATGGATCAGGTTAAGGGGTTTTTGGAGCCGTATTTGAGGAAAGAAAAGGTTAGTACTCGCTAACCTGTCGAGATTTACATACCAAGGGGTGAACGACCTTGAATAACACTACTAGGTTTTTTACCCCTAAATTATCAAGTTTTCTATAGGTCACCCCCATGTGGCGCATATCACTAGGGGTTAGTGGCTACTAACAGGCCGCTAGGTAATTAATAATATCTATCTTCTTAACTAGTCCTATCCATGCCTTATGTATCTAAACAAAAATGGTTTGAGTATCGAGAAAGAATTTGGTCGGTCAATCCATCAAAAAACGGATTAAGAACGGGCATACTTAAAGCAATACTCGGTGAGCTGGATGAAATGCTTTGCCGTCACAGAAAGGTGTTTGTATGGCGCTTTGATCTTCACTTGCCATACCCCACTGACAACAACAAGTTGATCACCGACTTCAACCGCAGACTTAGAAAGCGAGCTGAGCGACACTACCAAAGTGAATTTGGCTTTGCGTGGGCGCGAGAGCAGGAAAAAGCCAAGAGCCAGCATTATCACTTTGTGTTGATTCTCAATGGCAGCAAGGTCAATCACTACCACCAGCTAGCAGAATGGGTTAGAGAGATTTGGGAGTACCACGGTTCTGTATTTATTGGTGATGCTGGTGGACTTCATAGCGGTTCGGCTTATCACAATCTTGAACGTGATGATCATGAGGCAATTGACGCAGCAAGCTACCACATCAGCTATCTAGCCAAGCCTAGGGGTAAGGGCTACCGTCCTAAGCAAACCAAAGACTTTGGTTCTTCAAGGCTACGAAACTCAAAGCACTCAAAGCACCGCAGGTGCTAAGTATTGCTAAGGTCATTTAATGATAAGTATGGTCAAGGTAAGTAATGGTAAGGCTGCCAGATCTTAAGTAATCTAAAGGTTGGATGTTTAGTAATGTTTAGGCTAGCTGAGGTTAAGGTAATCGAGGTTGGCGACTACCTTTGCTGATCCTAAGTAACCTGTCGGTGAAATGTTACCGATATGGTAAATCCTAGCATTCACATGCTCTTATAGTTTTTCAACCGCTTGGTAAAAGAAGTAAGCGCCTATCGGCCAACCTAGAAAGGCACTGGCAGAAACAACAAGTGGATCACGTCTAATGAAGAAGCGAAATACAACCTCATAAAAGAAGCCACCGAGCATAAAGAGTAAAATAGGACTGTACCAGTGCGCTTTTTGGAAAAATATAAACATCAGGTAGAACAATGTGATTGAGCCAAAAAGAGTTGAAAGCATCAAGGCTATTTCATATTTTCGACTACTTCCAGAGAAAGAATCGCTATGTTTTATATGGGCGTACAAGAAGCTAAAAAACATTAGCCAGCCCCCAATGACTCCTGATGTCAGATAATCAAACATATATCCTCTTTGTTCTTGTTTGTTCCTGAATTGGGTACATCGTAACTTGTACCTAATATCGGGACAATGTTTAAGTCCCTTAACACCCCACAAAACCTAAAACTGATTGCCTGGCTGAAACAGCAAAGAAATGATCAGGGTTTGACCATGCGCGATTTAGCCGAAAGGCTCGAGGTCTCACACTCTTTTGTTGGGAAAGTCGAGCAGGGTGAAAGGCGTTTAGATGTAGTCGAGTTCATTCAGTACTGTAAGGCGCTCAATGTTTCTCCCCTGACCGGAATACGGCATATCACTTCTGATTAGATTCTCTTACCTTGTAGCTTTTTCTTGTGTGTAACCATGCGTGTCACTAAAGATAGAAAAGGCCTAATCATTCCTGATTAAGCCTTTTAAATTCAATAGTATGAGTGATTTATATCAGTTCATGCCGTATTTTTTCAGTTTCTTACGCAATGTACCGCGGTTGATGCCCATCATGGTGGCTGCGCGGGTTTGGTTACCGCGGGTGTATTGCATGATGGTATCCAGCAGTGGCTGCTCAACTTCTGCGAGGACAAGCTCATACAGATCGTTGACTTCCTGGCCATTCAATTGCGCGAGGTAGTTCTTCAAGGACGCTTTTACAGAGTCACGAAGTGGCTTTTGCGTAATTTGATCTTGTGAAGTTACAGTCGTTACTGTCAATGTTTCGGAAGTCAGGTTTTGTTCGAACATATTCTGTCAGCTCTTCTCGTATTTATGCAACGTTGTCGAAGTAGCCTTGCAGCGCATCGATCTGCTGTGGTGCATCTTCGATTGCGTTGAAGGTGCGGCGAAAGTCGCCAATTTGGTCATGCTCTTTTAGGTACCAGCCCACGTGTTTACGGGCAATACGTAACCCTTTGAGCTCCCCATAAAACTGATGAAGCTCTTGAACATGACCCAACAAAATTGTCCTAACCTCTTCTAGTGAAGGGGCAGGCAAGTGCTCACCTGTGGTGAGATAGTGGTGGATTTCGCGAAAAATCCACGGGCGTCCCTGAGCAGGGCGACCAATCATTACCGCATCCGCGCCCGTGTAGTCGAGGACATACTGGGCTTTTTCTGGTGAGTCAATGTCGCCATTGGCAATCACCGGAATGGATACTGCTGCTTTCGCAGCCTTAATGCTGTCGTACTCTGCTTCACCTTTGTACATACAGGCCCGCGTGCGGCCATGTAGTGCAAGGGCTTGGATGCCACAATCTTCCGCCATCCGGGCGATCTCAACACAATTCTTATTGTCCGGATCCCAGCCTGTGCGCGTTTTGAGTGTTACGGGAACATCCACCGCGTTTACCGTGGCTTTGAGGATTTGCTCAATGAGATCAGGCCGCGTTAGCAAAGCAGAGCCTGCTAACTTTTTGTTGACCTTCTTCACTGGACAACCCATGTTGATGTCAATTATTTGCGCCCCGTTCTCCACACAAAACTGCGCCGCGTCAGCCATAAGCTCGGGTTCAGCCCCCGCGATTTGCACCGAACGCAGACCGGATTCGTCAATATGAACCATGCGCTTTTGCGACTTGTTCGTCCGCCACAACGCTGGATTTGATGACATCATTTCACTGATAGCCATGCCCGCACCATGTGCAAGGCATAACTCACGAAATGGTCTATCCGTCACGCCAGCCATTGGGGCCACGATCAAGGGGACATCCAGGGTGTAGGGTCCGATACGCAAAAGCTCTAAATCCTCTTCAGCCGCTCTGAGTCAGCAAGGGCGCGCATTTTACGCATTTTTTCAGCATCTGAAAAGGACAATATTTGAGCATTGATGGCTTGATTTTTACAGCACTTTTTGTATCTGTGGCGTTTCGCTGATTAATCAAGCAGTTCGGTATGCTCATTGTATAAGCCTGACGCACTGGTGTGGCGAGCGGGTCAGGCTTTACGGACGTTAGTGAGCGGCTTAAGCGGGCAAATCGCCACTTACGCGGCACCACTCTTCGCGCTCGACGATCGGGTCGATAGTGAGCGTGTCACGGTAATGGTTCGCCACATCATCCGCTTGAGTTTCTAGCACGCCAGACATCGCCAGTTGACCGCCGGGTTTGATGAGGCCTTTGATCACCCCGGAGAGTTCACGAAGCGGCCCGGCAAGAATATTAGCCACCACCACATCGGCTTTGAGATCGGCCGGTTGGTCTTTAGGAAGATAAAGATGAAGTTGGTCTGCCACACCGTTGCGCTCCGCGTTGTCTTTGGACGCCAGTAGCGCTTGGGGGTCGATATCAATACCAATCACGCGCTCGGCGCCCAGTTTGATGGCGGCAATCGCGAGAATGCCGGAACCACAGCCAAAATCAATCACGGTTTTGCCGCTTAGATCTAGGCTATCAAGCCATTCCAAGCACAGTGCAGTGGTTGGGTGTGAACCGGTGCCAAAGGCGAGGCCTGGGTCGAGCATCACATTCACTGCATTGTCATCAGGCACCTCACACCAGGTTGGGCAGATCCACAATCGCTCGCCAAATTGAATGGGCTTAAAGTTATCCATCCATGCCCGGGTCCAGTCTTTGTCTTCCAGTTGCTCTACTTTATACGCAAAGTCATCAGCGAGCAGTGGGCTGGCGCTTATGATGGCTAAAACATCGCTCATGTCAGCCTGTGCATCATACAAGGCCATAATATCTGTCTCGCCCCATAAGCGGGTTTCGCCGGGTAAGGGCTCAAAGACAGGTGTGTCTTTGGCATCTAAGAAAGTGACAGATAGGGCGCCCGTTTCTTCCATTAGCAGGTCGCCAATCGCTTCGGCGTTGTCAGACGTTGCATTCAGTTTGAGTTGGATCCAAGGCATGGTATGTCTCGTGTCGGAAAAGGAATAGGGCGATGTTATCAGATCCATACTGTGCCCGCTGCACAAGATGATGACAGCATGATGAGCATTAAGCATGAGTGGAATTTTTTGCAAGTCAGTGCGGGTTTTATGCAAATAGCCCTTTATTTGTTATGGCTATTGATTACATTATTGCTCCGCAGCGATGAGCAAATAAGGCGGTTTTGCTCCCTATAGTCATGGTTAACAAAGGATTTGGAGAATGAGAGACACAGGCCCAGTGACACAAAAAGAGGTGAGATTTGATGGATTAGGGGAGCTGGTGTCGAAAACCGATCTCAATGGCAAAATACAATACGCCAACGATGCCTTTATCGAAATATGTGGGTATAGCCGCGACGAACTCATTGGCAGCGACCACAATATTGTGCGCCACCCTGATATGCCACCGGCCGCGTTCAAGGACCTTTGGCAGACCATTAAGGCAGGTAAAAATTGGCGTGGCATGGTCAAAAACCGCTGTAAAAACGGTGACCATTATTGGGTGAATGCGTTTGTCTCGCCGGTGGTCAAAGAGGGGGAGATTGTCGGGTATCAATCGGTGCGCAGTGAACCAAGCCGCGATGAGGTGACAGACGCTGAAAAGCTTTATCAAACACTAAGACAAGATCCCTCCCGCCCTTTACCTAACGCGCCTTTGTTGCAGCGTATCCAGTTGCGTTGGTTTTTTCATCTTTGTTGCGGGTTGGTGCTGATGCTGTGCACTTTGGGCATGGGGCTGGCGCTCAATCAGGGGCAACCTTATTTGGTTGGCATGCTGGCCGCCGTGTTGCTTATCACCGTGGGCATGACGTGGACGGTGCAAACGCGTGTGATTGGCGCTATTAAAGACACGAGTGAGGCATTAAAGCATCTGGCCTCCGGTAACCTTGTCTCTGGCGATGAGCCCGTTCGCCATGATGAGCTGGGGGAGCTCAACGACAATTACCGGATGGTTAAAGCACGTTTTGGTGCGATCATTGGGCAAGTGGTAGAGAATACGCAAGTGCTCCTCGCGCATGCGGATCATCTGGCGGCGCGCGGCCGCAGTGTGCAAGACAATATGAGCACACAGTCGTCACAGATCACGCATGTTGCCAGTGCGATGACGCAAATGAGTGCCACGATTGAGCAAGTGGCGCAAAACATGAATCGTACGGCCGACATTATCTCCGTTACCCAAGGACGTGCCAGCGATGGTGCTGATGTGGTCGGCCGTGCGACCACCAGTATGACCGCCTTTATCGATGAGCTTGAGCAGACCATTTCACAGATTCAAGCCAGTGCAGAGGAGAGTCAAAAAATCACCAAAGTGACGCAAACCATCAGTGAGATTGCCGAGCAAACCAACTTACTGGCTTTAAACGCGGCCATTGAGGCAGCAAGAGCAGGTGAGCAAGGGCGAGGCTTTGCTGTGGTTGCTGATGAAGTCAGAAACCTCGCTCAGCGTACACAAGCGGCGACGTGTGACATTAAAGCCATGCTTGAGGGCTTACAGACCGGCATTCATCATTCATCTGAGCGGGTGCTCAGTAACAACCAAATGGCGCAAGAAACCCTAGCGGTGGTGGCGGAGTCTCGCGCGGTGCTGGCCGACATCTTTGAGAAAGTCAATCAAGTGAAATCGATGGGCAGTGAAGTGGCCACCGCGGCGGGCGAGCAGGCCAATGTGACCAAAGACATGAGTGAGTCGGTGGAACAAATAAACGGACAAAGTCACACAGCCAGTGAGCAGGCCACGCAAACGGCAGATATTGCGGCGCAACTGATGAGTCAATCGCTGTATCTAAAAGATACCTTGAATGATTTTAAACTGGCCGGCCAGGTGGGAGATAAAAGGCCTGCCAAGGTTTAAGCTCCCTCGCGTGACAATCTCACTAAAGCAGGGACAAAAAACCGCCGATTAACGGCGGTTTGGTTGCTAGCTTTGGTGGCGTGGCCTTGGTTATAGCCAACGGCATGATTACGACAAGCCGAGCTTTTTCTCGAGATAATGAATGTTGGCACCACCGTGTTGGAAGTGCTCGTCGTTCATAATATCGAGCTGGAGAGGGATGTTGGTTTTAATACCATCAATCACGGTTTCAGCCAAGGCGTTACGCATACGTGCAATCGCGACGTCACGGTTCTCACCGTAACAGATAAGCTTGCCGACCATGGAGTCATAGTGGGGCGGTACTTGATAGCCCGCGTACACGTGTGACTCCCAACGCACGCCCATCCCGCCAGGCGAGTGGAAACGTTCAATCTTGCCTGGGCTGGGGATAAAGCGCTCTGGATCTTCAGCGTTAATCCGGCACTCCACCGCGTGGCCGCGAATTTGAATGTCGTCTTGGGTGAACGATAGTGGCTGACCTGCCGCAATGCGGAGTTGCTCTTTGACCAGGTCAATGCCGGTCACCATTTCGGTGACGGGGTGCTCGACCTGAATGCGGGTGTTCATCTCAATAAAGTAGAACTCGCCGTTTTCATATAAGAACTCAAAGGTGCCCGCTCCGCGATAACCAATCTCAACACACGCGCGACAGCAGCGTTCACCAATGAATTTACGCATTTCAGCAGTGATACCTGGGGCTGGTGCTTCTTCAACGACCTTTTGGTGACGGCGCTGCATCGAGCAGTCGCGTTCACCAAGATGGATCGCACCGCCTTGACCGTCGGCTAAGACCTGCACTTCGACATGGCGAGGGTTCTCAAGGAATTTTTCCATGTAAACCATGTCATTGCTAAATGCAGATTTGGCTTCGGCGCGAGTCATCGCAATCGCATCGATAAGCTCTGCTTCAGAGCGCACCACACGCATACCTCGGCCACCGCCGCCACCGGATGCTTTGATGATCACCGGATAGCCAATACGTTTGGCGATGGTTTTGTTTTTTTCCTGATCGCTACCTAGCGGGCCGTCTGAACCAGGGACGCAGGGGACACCTGCTTTTTTCATCGCTTCAATGGCCGACACCTTATCGCCCATCAAACGGATGGTGTCAGCTTTGGGGCCGACAAAGACAAACCCTGAACGCTCAACCTGCTCGGCAAAGTCAGCGTTTTCGGATAGGAACCCGTAACCTGGGTGGATCGCCACCGCACCGGTGATTTCAGCGGCGCTGATGATGCGAGGAATATTCAGGTAGCTTTGGTTACTTGGTGCAGGGCCGATACATACGGTTTCATCGGCTAACAACACGTGTTTAAGATCGCGGTCAGCGGTCGAGTGCACCGCGACGGTTTTAATCCCCAGCTCTTTGCACGCACGCAAAATGCGCAGTGCAATTTCACCGCGGTTAGCAATAACAATTTTATCTAACATGCGCCCTCGCTTATTCGATGATCACGAGTGGTTCGTCGAATTCAACGGGCTGACCGTCTTCACATAGAATCGCTTTGACCACACCGCTCTTGTCGGCTTGGATTTGATTCATCATCTTCATCGCTTCGACAATACACAGGGCATCGCCTTCATTGACCTGGGTGCCCACTTCAACAAAAGGTGACGACTCTGGGCTTGGTGCACGATAGAAGGTACCGACCATCGGTGAAAGAACCTGATGCCCACTCGGTTTTGGTGCGCTTGCAGGTTCCGCTGCCGATGCTTCAGGGGCGGCTGGCGCTGGTGCAGGCGCTGCTGGTGCCGCGTATTGCGGGGCAACCATTTGCGCAGGCGCAGCAGGGGAAGAGCGACTGATACGAACGGACTCTTCGCCTTCAGCAATCTCTAGCTCGGAGATGCCAGACTCTTCAACAAGCTCGATCAGTTTCTTAATCTTACGGATATCCATGATAGGTCTCTTCTTTATGTTTTGTTTTACTCAGCCGCAAACGCTAAATGACGCGCGGCCGCTGTTAAGGCGAATTCATAACCATCAGCACCAAAGCCGCTGAGCACCCCGACGGCTTTGTCCGAAAAGTACGAGTGATGCCGGAAGGGCTCACGCGCGTACACATTCGACAAATGCACTTCGATAAAAGGGATGTTGACCCCTAATAGAGCGTCACGCAGGGCGACAGAGGTATGGGTCAGTGCTGCTGGGTTGATAATGATAAAGTCCACGGTCTCCATCGCTTGGTGGATTTTATCAATGAGGCTAGCTTCGCTATTGGATTGAAAGTGTTCAAGACTGAGACCCAAGGTAGCGGCTTGTGCCTCTAAGCCCGCCATGATTTGGCTGAGGGTTTGGGCACCGTAATGCTCGGGCTCACGTTTGCCAAGCAAATTAAGGTTTGGGCCATTTAAAACTAAAACTTGGTTTCTTGTAGACATCTTGACGCTTACTTCTCCTATTCGCTGTAATTGTGCAGCTTAATGCGGATTCCAGCCAGTGGGCATGTTATGACGGTGCATACCATGCAAATTTTTCCCTACTGACAGCAATTATAGAGACTTCAGCGCAAATCGCAGCAAAATACTGGTCTAATCAGCACACTTTGTCTTTTTGCTATCACAAAATGGTGGGTGACGGGCGGTTTGAAGCAGGGTAATACTTCATGTCCCTACTTTTTGTGTGATTGCCGGGGATGAAAAGAGTTCCGTTTACCCTGTGTCGGGGATCAAAAAAGCCGCCCGAAGGCGGCAAAGGTTGCTAAGCAATCTTTCGTTAGGGTTAGACCACACTTTCTTTTTCTGCGATAAGCTTATCGACCACACTAGGATCGGCCAAGGTGGAGGTGTCGCCAAGGCTGCCGGTATCACCGGTGGCGATTTTGCGCAGAATACGACGCATGATTTTTCCTGAACGGGTTTTAGGCAGAGCATCCGTCCAGTGGATGAAATCGGGTGTCGCAATCGGGCCAATTTCTTTACGTACCCACTCTTTGACTTCCTTGTGGAGTTCGGCGCTGGGCACTTCACCCGCATTAAGGGTGATGTACGCATAGATCGCTTGGCCTTTGATATCGTGTGGCACACCAACTATCGCTGCTTCGGCAATTTTATCGAATGCGACGAGCGCCGACTCGATCTCTGCCGTCCCCATACGGTGTCCCGAGATATTGAGGACATCATCGACACGGCCGGTTATCCAGTAATACCCATCTTCATCACGACGAGCCCCGTCACCGGTAAAGTACATGCCTTTAAAGGTGGAGAAGTAAGTTTGTTCGAAGCGGTCATGGTCGCCAAATACGGTACGCATCTGTCCGGGCCACGAGTCAAGCATCACGAGGTTACCCTCGGTGGCACCGTCGAGAATATTGCCCATATTGTCGACCAAAGCAGGCTGTACGCCAAAGAAAGGACGGGTTGCTGAGCCTGGCTTCAACGCAGTGGCGCCGGGGAGCGGGGTGATCAAGATCCCGCCGGTTTCTGTTTGCCACCAGGTGTCGACAATCGGACAGGCTTGGTTCCCTATGGTGCTGTGGTACCACTCCCAAGCCTCTGGGTTGATGGGTTCACCCACCGAGCCCATGATCCGCAGTGAATCGCGTTGAGTGCCAGCGACCGCTTCGTTGCCTTTTGCCATCAATGCGCGAATCGCTGTGGGCGCGGTGTAAAGAATATTGACTTGGTGCTTATCGACCACTTCGCTCATTCGTGCCGTGCTTGGATAAGTCGGGACGCCTTCAAATAAGATTGTCTTTGCGCCATTGGCAAGCGGGCCATAGACGAGATAGCTGTGACCGGTAATCCAGCCGACATCGGCGGTACACCAGAATACCTCGCCATCTTGATAATCGAAAACATACTTAAAGGTCATCGCCGCGTAGGCCAAGTACCCACCGGTGGTGTGCAGCACGCCCTTGGGGGTGCCTGTTGACCCCGATGTATACAGGATAAACAAAGGGTCCTCGGCTTTCATCTCTTCGGCGGGGCAGTTGTCTGACACCTTTGCGGCAGCCTCGTGCCACCAAACATCACGATGATTGTGCCAGTCAATGTCTCCCCCTGTACGTTGGTACACCACCACTTTTTCAATCGATTTCACTTTAGGGTTTGCCAGGGCATCATCGACATTTTTCTTCAGGGGAACCGCACGACCACCACGTATCCCTTCATCAGCTGTCACCACCACTTTGGCATTGGAGTCAATAATCCGGCCTGCCAGTGCTTCGGGAGAAAAGCCACCAAACACTACGGTATGCACCGCACCGATACGGGCACAGGCCAGCATCGCGACCGCCGCTTCCATCACCATTGGCATGTACAGGCACACCACATCACCTTTTCTTACGCCGTTGTCTTTTAATACGTTGGCAAACTGGCATACCTGCTGGTGGAGTTGGTTGTAGGTGAGCGTGGCATCGTCTTTTGGATCGTCGCCTTCCCAAATCAAGGCCACCTGATCGCCTCGTGCGTTGAGGTGGCGATCGATGCAGTTGGCTGCGACGTTGAGTGTGCCATCTTCAAACCAGCGAATATCCACGTGGCCGGTATCAAACGAGGTGTGTTTGACTTTGGTATAAGGCTTCATCCAATCAAGAATTTGCCCGTGCTCACGCCAAAAGCCTTCTGGGTCGGTCACTGACTGCTGATAGAGTGCTTGATACTTGGCTTCATCCGCGTGTGCCTTTTGTGCAATTGAAGGCATGACGGGGTATACGTGACTATCGCTCATCCTGTTTCTCCTCGTGTCCGCGATGCTCCACGCGGCGCTTCCATGTCATGAGATGTCAGGCGCTACCGCTGCCTGGCAAACGAAAACCATGCAGTAAAGGTGTGACATATCGGGGCTTCCGACAATTAGACTTTAGGATGACCCCATTGATTTTTAAGCGATTTGTGCAGTTGTCAGGCCAGATAGTGGGGGCTGGATCCCACTTTGTCTTTGCCTTAACGCGCAAGCAGCCGCATCAATGCGTTATTTGGATCGCAGCATTGGCATGTCACCTTGGGTAAGGCGGACATAAATCAATGCTGCGGCGAGTGCATCATCTAATGCATTATGCCGAGCCGGCAAAGGGACATCGAGATGGCGACTAATGGCTTCCATGCTGATGTCGTGATAGGCATTGGGTAGCAGGCGCTCGAGTTTGCGTTGATAAATATCACTGACTTCAATCAGAGGGTTGGGGAGCGGAAAGCCGAGAAAATGGCGTGCGTAGCGATCGAGAATACTTTTATCATAACGGATGTGATAGCCGACCAATGGATGGTTTCCAATAAAGTCGACCAGCGCGGTGATTGCTTGCTCTGCCGTGACACCATGAACCAGATCTTGGTGGCGTAGGTGGTGAATTCTGACCGAACCGGCATTCAGGCTCTCTGGTGCGGCCAGTGTCAAGGTGAGAGCGTGACTGGTGAGGATCCGGTTGCCTTTGATCGGGGTGGCCGCAATCGTAACCAGTTCCGCACGATGCGGATCCAAGCTGGTTGTTTCACAGTCGAGGGAAATCAGTGTGCTTGAATCGGGGGGCAGAAATAAGTCCCGATAGGGTGAATGCCGTAAACGATGACGGTACCAATGCCGAGTGAGCCAATTCAAGTTAGTCCCTCACGTGATAATGGAAAGCGAGTGACTCTTTGAACTTTTTCACCACATGCAGCCCGTGGCGCAGCAAGTCGCGCTCACTCGAGGGGAGGTGAGCCACGTCGAGATAGTTGCTTTGTGGTTCGCCGCTCAATTGTTGCCTTAAACGTAAGCGGATAAATAGCTTCAAGGCTTCGGAGAGGTTTTCTGCCGTTTCTTCCGCAAGCGCCCCCAGGTTGGCAAGCTGCTCCAGCCGCTCAAAGGTGTTGGTGTGGCGCACGCCCTTTTCTAAACTCATGGTTCTCACGCCATGAACGATGGGGAAAATCCCCCCTTTTTTGATATCCAGCCCTTCTTTACTGCTTTTGAGGGAGCCAAACACGGTTAAGGGAACACGAAAGGCTAGCGCAGGCCGGACAAAGGTGTTGAGCGTCAACATATTGTCGGTCAACGTTTCGTTGAGTGGGGTTTGGATCGCATCAATCAAACTCAGATCGCCGGCGATCGGCTGGCTGTCAGCGAGGATCGCCAAGTCCATGACGCTTTGATGGTTGGCGCTTTGTGCTAGATTTCGCACGGTTTGCTGCCATTGTGTGGCGGTTTTCACCCACTTGGGATTACTGACCATCACGTGACCCGGACAAGGCGGATAACCGAGTTGATAGAGCGTGTGTGAAAAGGTTTCCATCACTTGTTGGCAATCGGGCCAGTTGAGATCGTCGGCGAGAATCAAGGCGTTGTCTTGGTCGGTTTTAAGCACTTGCTCGCCGCGGCCTTCTGAGCCCATTACTACGAGGCAGCACTGGCTTTGGTAAGCTTCGGGCACCAGCAACCGGAAGGCTTTTTCCATGATTTGTTCATTCACAGTGGCGATGAGCTGCATCACAAAGCGGGTATGAATGCCATTGTTAAACAAGGTGTGTACCAGCTTGCTCTGGCTGTTTGCAGCGATCACTAGTTCGTCAATGGTTTGTGCGCGGGCAATTTGTAAGTTGAGTACGTGAGAGTGAGTCGAGAACAGGCTCAATACTTGAGGAAGATCGAGCATGCCTGCGGTCTTACCTTCCCCATCGACGACTCGAACACGTTTTACGCGCTGACGTGTCATCTTAATCATGGCGTGAAAGAGAAAATCACCGTGCTCCACACTGATCACTGGGCGTGTGGCTACTTCACCCACCGGAACGGATTGATCATAGCCCTCGAGGACGAGCGCATGGAGCAAGTTGGTGCGCGTAATAATCCCGCATTCGCCATTTTCATAGTCGACCAAGGCGCAGTCGCAGCGCTCGGCTTTCATCTGAGCGGTGGCAACATGCAGTGGTACGTCGGGGGCGACACACAACGCAGGTTGAATATTGCTGTCATCAATCCGAGTGAGCATAAACTCGGCCAAGTTTTGCTGCTGACGAGCTTGCACCATCAGCGTTTGTCGGCGCTGAAGGTTGGTATCAAAGTAGCCTCGAAACGCGTCATTATGATGATAAATGGCGAGGAACACATCGGCGGGTAGCAGATGGCAGAGGGTATCTTCTAGCGCACGGTATCGATGTTTGGCGGTGCCATTAAGCAGTGCTGGCACGTCAAATAAGTCGTCGGTGGTATAATGAGAAAATACTTCCTTACCGTCTTCTGACACTTCTTCTACGCTGCCTTTAATAATGATAAAGAGCTGCTCGCCAGTATCACCGGGCTGGATCAAGGTATCGCCACGGCGAAAGTAGGCGACGTCGAGTGCTTGGCGGCATTGTTTGACTTGTGATGCGGTTAGGCAGTCAAAGGGCGCATGAGAGGTGTCAAAAGGTTCAGGCATAGTCGCACTCCTCACTGTGATAGTCACAGTGTGTCTCACCCTTTTCGATCTCGCTAGCCGACTTTAGTCTAGCCTGGGACGTATACGGATTAGCCGCCACCATGCGTTTGTCGACAATCATGGCGCACGTGTCTTTTTTTCCTCGCACAGAGCTGCGACACTTAGCGGGTATCTATCTTAATGTGAAGTAATGAGATGACCTTAACCCAATGTTCCCCGTTTCGCTGGCTGTCAGAGTACTTTGGCGGTTTCTTTTTTTCCTATGGTGTGTATCTGCCGTTTTGGGCGGTTTGGTTTGAGTATCTTGGTCTCAATTCAGGTGTGATCGGCACCTTGATTGGGCTTGGTTTTGCAACCCGTTGTGTGGCTAACTTAGTGTTCACACCGCGCGTACAACAGGTTGAAGCCTTGCTGCCCGCCCTGAGAGTGTTGACGCTCATGGCGTTAGTGACGTGTGTGTTGCACCCCTTAATGGGGGCCAATGTATGGTGGCTGGCTTTGGTGACCGTGTTATTTAATCTTGCCATTGGGCCCTCCGTCCCGTTGTCAGATGCACTCGCCAACTATTATGCGCGCCATAAAGTTATCGACTATGGTCGAACCCGCCTCTGGGGATCGATAGCCTTTATTGTTGGGTCGAGTTTGACCGGATGGCTGGTGACCGAGCAATCGGCGGCAATTATTCCCTGGGTCGCGATTGGCGGCTTGTCTGCCTGTTTGTTACTGACCTTGCGTCGACCGACATTGATGCCACAAAGCGAGCGCGATATGACTAATAGCAAAGTCTCTATGCGTCAGCTTTTCCGCGACCGTCAGGTGATCGTGTTCTTGTTGATTGCTTCCCTGCTGCAAGGCAGCCACGCAGCGTACTACAGCTTTAGTGCGATCTACTGGAAGCAGGCTGGATATAGCGAGAGCATTGTAGGCTATTTGTGGAGCCTCGGGGTGGTGGCGGAAGTGGCCGTCTTTGCCCTGGGTGCGCGGCTTTTTAATGGCTGGTCATCAAAAGCCTTGTTCCAATTGGCGGCTGTGGGGGTATTGCTGCGCTGGGGGATCACAGGGACAACGACCGCCGCGGTGCCTGTGATACTGGTGCAACTGCTTCATGGTATTACGTTTGCCGGTGCGCACCTTGGCGCGATGCAGTACATTCAGCGCGAGTGTGGGGCGCGATTGGTGGCCACGCAAGCGGCTTATAATGCGTTACCAATGGGCGCAGTGGTGGCGGCGCTGACCACAGCAAGCGGGTGGATTTATGCCGTATCGCCTTCTGGCACTTTCTATACCATGGCACTGCTTGCGTTGCCTGTTTTTGTTTTACCACTGCGTGAACCGGCATTTTGGCGTGCCAAGCAAGCTAAGGTGTCATAAACAGGCCTGAGCTGTAATAAAGCACGTTTCGGCTTGCAGTAAAGTTAGCTAAGGTGCCCACAAAGCGAATACGAGACGATTGAGTGGGCGCCGATACCGTGTTACACCCAGCTCAAGGATTCGGCAAAGGATTGCGTCAGGAAGGGAGCCATGACACAAGGCTGGGTAATTGTCTCTGTTTCACTGCTTTATATGGGCGCACTGTTCGCGATTGCTTGGTATGGTGATCGTCAACCGCGCTGGTTACGCTCATGGCGTCCGTGGATTTATAGCCTTTCTATCGCGGTGTATTGCACCTCTTGGACCTTTTTTGGCACGGTTGGCCAAGCGTCCAGTTCACCATGGTCATTTCTCCCGATTTATCTTGCCCCTATCCTGGTGTTTACCCTTGGGTGGCGTTTTCTTGCCCGAATGATCTTGATCGCCAAGCGCGAGCACATTACCTCTATTGCCGACTTTATTGCGGCGCGATATGGCAAGTCGCAGGGCTTAGCGGTGATGGTGACCTTGATTGCGGTGGTGGGTGTGCTGCCCTATATCGCGCTGCAACTGCGTGGTATCGCCATGGGGCTCGATGTTCTGTCGCCAGAGCTGGGGCAAAGCATTGGTTTGGCACAGCCCCAAATCGCCTGGCTCGTGTGTATCTCCTTGGCCGCATTTACCGTGTTATTTGGTACGCGTCATATCGACAGTACGGAACACCACCGAGGGATGATGATGGCGGTCGCTTTTGAGTCGATCGTCAAGTTGGTCGCGTTTCTTGGGGTGGGGATCTTTGTGGTGTGGCTGTTATTCCAAGCGCCCAGCTTGCCCGTGAGTCTTGAGGACTCTGGCGTGATTGGTCGCCCAGATGTGGGCAGCTTAATCATTCATACCTTGCTCACAGGGGCCGCGATCATTTGCTTGCCGCGCCAGTTTCACACCATGGTGGTGGAGAATACGCGCGCGAGTGATTTGAATACGGCACGTAAAGTCTTCCCGACCTATTTATTGCTGATGTTGATTTTTGTCCTGCCCTTGGCGTATGCCGGCCAAGCTTTGTTACCTGGGGCACCTGCTGATACGTATGTGATTCGGTTGCCGTTATCGGTAGGGGCTGAGGGGATGGCGCTACTGGCTTTCATGGGTGGGGCATCGGCTGCCAGCGGGATGGTGATTGTTTCAACCATTGCGTTGGCGATCATGGTATCTAATGACTTGGTGATGCCGCTTTTATTGCGGCGAATGAAGCTTAAATCCCGAAACTTTGCGCAGTTCTCTGGATTGTTACTTAATGTTCGACGTGCGCTGATCTTTTTGATCTTAATTGCAGCGTGGGGCTTCTATCATCTCATCCTCACTGTGCCCACATTGTCGGAAATCGGCTTTCTCTCCTTCGCGGCCATCGCCCAGTTTGCCCCTGCGATGATTGGTGCCTTGTACTGGCGTCAAGGCAACAAAAAAGGCGTCTATGCTGGCTTGTTGATGGGGTTTTCACTGTGGTTGGTGACCATGATGACCCAAACTGGCATGCTAGCAGGAGACGGGCAGTCTAACCTTTTGATTTGGCTTATCACTCCTCCCGCTTTTTCACCGTTTACCCACCTCAATACCGTGGATTGGGGGCTGGCATTTAGTGTGTTGATGAACGCCCTTAGCTTTGTGGTGGTTTCTTTACTCACGCGACCGTCACTCAGTGAGCGGTTACAGGCCGCTGCGTTTGTGGGTATGCCACTGCCGGAAAACGATGATGCGCGCTTGTATCAAAGCCGTGTCACCGTGGCGGAGCTGGAAATGCTCGCGGCACGCTTTGTAGGTCGCCGGCGCATGCGCCAGGCGTTTAGCCAATTTGCGGAGCAGCGTGGGGAGGAGTTAATGCCCCAGCAACAAGCCAGCGCACCGCTGATCCGTCATACCGAGCGAGTATTGGCTGGGGTATTTGGTTCGTCATCGGCACGCTTAGTCCTTTCATCCGCCCTTCAGGGGCGCAACATGCAATTGGAAGAAATTGCCACCATTGTCGATGAAGCCTCTGAGCTATTTGATTTCTCGCGGGGGTTACTGCAGGGAGCGATTGAGCATATCAACCAAGGGATCTCAGTGGTCGATAAGCAACTGCGGCTGGTGGCGTGGAATCAGCGATATATTGATATGTTTCAATTTCCACCCGGACTCATCCAGGTCGGACGACCAGTCGCCGACTTAATCCGATTCAATGCTCAGCGCGGACTCTGTGGGCCGGGTGATCCGGAGGAGCATGTCAGCAAGCGGGTGATGCACTTAACGCGGCGAAAGCCGCATACATCCTCTCGCGTGCATCCAGACGGACGAGTGATTGAGCTGCAGGGCAACCCGATGCCAGGTGGCGGCTTTGTCATGACCTTTACCGATATCACCGCGTTTCGGGATGCGGAAGCGGCGCTCAAGCAGTCCAATGAAACCCTTGAAGCGCGGGTGACCGAGCGAACACGGGAATTGGAGCGACTAAATAGCCGATTGATTGATGCCACACGCAAGGCTGAATCCGCCTCACAGTCGAAGAGTCGCTTTTTGGCCGCGGTCAGTCACGATTTGATGCAGCCACTTAACGCTGCACGTTTGTTTGCTTCGTCACTCAGTGAGATGGCAGCAAACCGAGAGACTGAAGCCGTTGCTCAGCACATAGAAAGCGCACTAGAAAGTGCGGAAGTGTTGATTGGTGATTTGCTCGATATCTCGCGCCTGGAGTCGGGCAAAATGAAAGCACGTATTGAGACGTTTGCACTTAGTGAGGTGTTTCATGCGCTAGAGGCGGAGTTTGGCGTACTGGCTCGCCGCCAGGGGTTGGACTTTCGCGTTGTGACCAGCCAGGTGTTTGTCCAGTCTGATAAGAACTTGCTGCGCCGGGTACTGCAAAACTTTTTGACCAATGCCTTTCGCTACAATCCTGAGGGCCGAGTGTTGTTAGGTGTGCGACGGGCAGGGCGCGACTACCGCATTGAGGTGTGGGACGATGGCGACGGGATACCTGTCGATCGTCAGCAAGATATCTTTCAAGAGTTCACACGCATTGATCATGAAGGCGCCGAGCAGGGATTGGGCTTAGGGCTGGCGATCGCGAAGGGCATTAGCCAAATCCTTTCTCAGCCTCTGGCGTTGAAATCCTGGCCGGGGCGGGGCACGGTGTTCTCGATGACAGTGAATGCGAGTCAAGCGGAAAAGGTCGAACCAAGTCCTGTGGCGCCTACCACCTCTTCGGCGCGAGAGCTCGAAGGGTGCCGTGTCTTATGTGTGGACAATGAGCAAGACATCTTGGATGGCATGGCACAGCTTTTATCACGATGGGGATGTGACGTTCGCTGCGCCCCCGACGTGAGTGGTGCGATCAAGACGATCGGCGACCAATGGCAGCCTGAGTTTGTACTGAGTGACTATCACTTAGCGAACCAACAAACGGGGTTACAAGTGCTACAACAATGCCAATTGAAATTAGGGTGCTGCTTTCAGGGGGTGATCATCAGTGCTGATCGCAGCACCGAGACACAACAGGCCGTGACTGGACTAGGCTTTATGTATCTCTCTAAACCCGTCAAGCCGCTTAAGTTGCGTGCATTATTACAACAGCGAGGAAAACGATGACCCCTTTTACCCTACCGCGCCTCGAAACAGATGTGGGTATTGTTAAAGTGGCAGGGCACTTTAACCCTGTCGATGGGCATATTGAGGTTGATGAATTGGCACGCCTAGATGGTGATGGGTGGGCGGATGTGAGTCATTGGCTGACAGAACAAGCTTATGAAAACAAAATCGCCACCATCGTGGCGGCGATCCGAACATCGTTGATGTCACTTGACGCTTGAATGCCAGCTGTCTCACGTTATGACGCATCTTGAGCCTGTTGGTGCTCGGTATAAAACGTTTTATGTTCGATAAAGGTCACTGGCGTTTCTGCATAATAGTGGCTCCCCTCCATACTCACGGCCAGGCGGATTTGGCTTTCCTCGCTGCGTGGTACTGGCAGAGAGACCGTCCAGGTCATGCCTTTTTCATCGCGGATTTGCATGGTTTGTGGTGCGATGTCTGTTAGGCCAATTTGTGCGCCTTCCAAAGGCAGTTCGCTGACCAACCTTAGCGTTAGCTGGTTGTTTTGGACGCCTTGCGATTCCAGTTTGAGTTTCATATCGCCATTTTCAAGCTGACAAAAGCCACTGGTATAGCGACAGTTAGAACGGACCGCAAGCGGGTAGCTTTGCCCTGGCTGAGCGGCTTTTGGCGGCTCAGACACACTGGCATCGACGGCAAAATAGGCGATCACTGCTAACACTGGCGCAACCAGCATCGCAATAACCACATGTTTATTGGTGAGTAAACGCGTGACCGTTGACATCATGCCTCTCCTTGGCTGGAAGTAACCAACAGTATAAAAGCCCCCGCAGGGGCTTGATAGATTAACACGGGATTAGTGTGATTGCGCATCACCCGCTCCAGATGGCATGCGAACGTGCTCGACCAAATCTTGTACCTCTTGCGGGGTTTCTTTGGTCAGGCGCGAGACAATGATCGCCACGGCAAAGTTGCACACTGCCCCTACCGCCCCAAAAGCGTTTGGTTCGATGCCCAGTATCCAGTTGCTACCGAGGCTTTCTAAGTATGTCCAGTCAGAGATAAACAAAATCCCCTTGTGTTGGAATACGTAGAACAGGGTGACACTGATCCCCGCGACCATACCGGCAATCGCCCCTTCTTTGTTGATGGTTTTGGTGAAGATCCCCATCATCAGCACCGGGAAAATCGATGATGCGGCCAAGCCGAACGCCAGTGCCACCGTCCCGGCTGCAAAGCCTGGTGGGTTGAGCCCCAAATAGCCTGCGCCAGCAATCGCTAATGCCATGGATATCCGGCTCGCCAGCAGTTCGCCTTTTTCGCTGATATTCGGATTGACGACCCCCTTTATCAAGTCATGGGATATTGCCGACGATATAGCAAGCAACAACCCAGCCGCGGTCGACAAGGCAGCGGCTAAGCCACCGGCAGCCACCAGCGCAATCACCCAATTAGGGAGCTTGGCGATTTCAGGGTTTGCTAGCACCATGATGTCACGGTCAACGCGTAGCTCGTTGGTTTCAGCGTTCGACGTGTATTGGATCTTGTCGTCACCGTTTTTGTCCTCAAAGCCCAGTAGTCCAGTGGTCTCCCAATTTTTAAACCAGTCAGGACGCTGATCGTAGGCAAGGTTGTCACCGTTAGGCAGATTCACCGTGTCCATCAGGTTCAAGCGAGCCATTGCTGCTACCGCGGGGGCTGAGGTGTACAAGATGGCGATAAAGAACAGTGCCCAACCAGCGGATGTACGAGCATCACGCACCTTAGGAACGGTAAAGAAGCGGATAATGACGTGCGGTAAACCGGCCGTACCTATCATCAGTGACATGGTATAGGCAAACATGTTAAGTGTGCTACCCCGCACCGCGGTGGTGTATTCGACAAAGCCGAGTTCGGTCACCACCTGATCAAGTCGGTCGAGCAAGTATTGATCCGTCCCCGCCATGGTGCTACCTAAGCCAAGCTGTGGGAATGGGTTACCCGTCAGTTTGAGGGAGATGAAGATTGCGGGAATAGTGTAAGCCAAAATGAGCACGCAATACTGAGCAATTTGGGTGTAAGTAATGCCCTTCATCCCGCCCATCACGGAATACATAAAGACAATGACCATACCGATTAATAGCCCGGTGGAGTAGTCAACCTCTAAGAAGCGCCCAAAGGCGACCCCGACCCCTTTCATCTGGCCGATAACATAAGTTACCGAGGCGATGATCAAACAAACGACGGCAACAATGCGCGCGGTTTTTGAGTAGAAGCGCTCACCGACAAACTCTGGCACGGTAAATTTGCCAAACTTACGTAGGTAAGGAGCGAGCAACAGTGCGAGGAGCACGAAGCCGCCAGTCCAGCCCATCAAAAAGACCGAGCCCCCATAGCCCATAAACGCGATTAAGCCGGCCATAGAAATGAACGAGGCCGCTGACATCCAGTCGGCAGCGGTCGCCATCCCGTTCGCCACCGGATTGACCCCGCCACCGGCAACATAGAACTCTTTGGTGGAGCCTGCGCGTGCCCAGATCGCAATCCCGATATACAGTGCGAACGTGAACCCGACAACAATATAAGTAATGGTTCTTAAATCCATGTGTTAGTCCTCTTACTCGTCGTCCACGCCGAACTCGCGATCGAGTTTGCGCATTTGTTTGGCATACACGAATATGATGCCGAGGAAGGTATAAATTGATCCCTGCTGAGCAAACCAGAACCCAAGTTTGTAGCCACCAATTTGAATAGTATTGAGGGCATCCACGAATAAGATCCCACAGCCGAATGAGACAACAAACCAGACAATCAGCAGACTGATCATCAGTTTTACGTTTCTGTCCCAGTAGGCTTTCGCGTGTTCCTTGCTTTGAAACGCCATCGCCTTCTCCTTGTTTAGCACGTTAATGGAATGTTACTTGAAGACGATAGCAGGGGATGGAAGAAGCGACATTGCAACTTTAGTCGAGCGCAGTAAGCGGTAATGAGCGGAAAAAGCAGGGTTTTTGTGAGCTAGGCACGGCTGGCTCGGGTTGAGCCAGCCAAGCCTTGCGCCAAAGGTCTAACTAAGGTGATAAAACTTTTGGATACCTTCAAGTAAATTAGCAACGGCGACGGAGGCTAGGATCAGCCCCATGACGCGGCTGATAATCGACGCCCCCACATTCCCAATCACTTTGTGAATGACATTGGCCCCAAGGAGTAAGACCAAGGTCGCGACCAAAACAAAAAACATCACCCCAGCGGTCACTGCTTGTTCAGCGATGGCATATCGATTGTTATCTGTGAGCATGACCACGGCCATCATGGCACCGGGGGAAGCAATGGAAGGGACGGCGAGTGGATACACTGCGGTGGCGGCAATTTCTGCTTTATCAACGTCTTCACTCAGCATTTTGGCTTCTTGGCCGGGTTTTCCTTCACCGAAAATCATGGTGAGGGAAAACAATAGCAATACCAAACCACCGGCCGCTTGGAATGCGGGTAACGGGATTTGCATGGCTTCGAGCAAAATCTGACCGACAATTAAAAAGAACAGTAAAATAGCAAATGCAATCGCCACGGCTTTCACCGCGACGCGGCGCTTTTGTTTGGCGGACATGTGGCTGGTTTGTGACAGATAAATGGGCACGCTACCGACAGGGTCGATCACGGCCCATAAAATCACGAATTGCGTAGCAAGAATACTTAACATAGGCGCTCCAAAGTCGGTGTCTGGGGCGCTAGCGTATCAAAGTTCTATATTAGATTGCTGCAATAAAATCACCGCCTGAGTGCGGTTCTTTACCCCTAACTTGCGAAAGATGGCAGTCATGTGGGCTTTAATGGTCGCTTCGGAAACCGCCAGGTCGTAGGCGATTTGTTTGTTCAATAGACCATCGCAAAGCATTCGCAACACTTTGTACTGCTGTGGGGTCAGTGTGGCGAGTTTGTCAGATAAGCTATCGCTCTCATCGTCTTCGCCGAGATTATCAGGAAAGCAGGGAGTGCCTTCAAGCACTTGGGTTAGCGACTGTACCAATGCACGCATATCGCTGGATTTAGGGATAAAGCCAAAGGCACCATGAGCGCGTACCTGGCGGATCACGCTCGGTTCTTCACTGGCAGAGATCACCACAATTGGCAGGGTAGGGTACTGGTGACGCAGCGCAATTAAGCCAGACATGCCATTGGCGCCAGGCATTTTTAGGTCGAGTAGCACTAAGTCGACCTCAGCATCTCGGGCTAAGATCTGATTTAGACTATCTAAGCTGTCTGCTTCTAGCAGGTTGGCACCGCTTATTGCCATATGTACCGACTGAAACAAAGCATTTCGAAACAGTGGATGATCATCGGCAATAACGATGGTGTGTTGCGCTTCCATAATGCGGCTATCTTTCCCTTTGTTTGCAATAAAGCTACCACCAGATATGGGGTTTATCAATTTTGTAACAAGAGAACTAAGAGATTGATCATTACTCGCTTTTTACTTCATGGATTAATCCATGCTGGCGCAGGTGAGTCATAAAAGCTTGAGGTGTCAAAAAACCGGTAATGCGGGCTGTCGCATTAATCTTTCCATTAGGCAACCAAAAGTCGAGTGTGGGTAGCCCGGCCACGTCTTGGTTGCGCATCAACGCAAAATCTTCAGGACGGTTATTACTCAGGTTCACTTTAATGCGGTGCATGTGGCTAAGCTGCTGAGCGACAGCCGGATCAGTGAAGGTTTTTTGGGTGAATTGTTTGCACGGGATGCACCAATCGGCGTAGTAATCAACTAAAGCGATTTGTTGATTAGCAGCAGCGCTAGCGAGCTCTGCATCAAGTGTTTCTTGCGAGTTGACGGTGATAAATGCCGGTGCGGAATGAGAGGCTGTCGGTGGTGCGGTGGCTTGTTGTGAGCGAACGATATAAAGCGCACTGGCGCCCAGTGCGATAATCAACAATCCAGCCGTCAGTGCAAAGCGGCGACCCTGTCTCATACGTTTTCCCTTTCATGCTAATAGGATGAGTATACACACATACCATGACTCATTTCGAAAAAGGAAATGATGAGATCAAGATGCTCTCACGCCGTGAGGCACTGCCACATCAGTGACAGCACCTAGCTTAATATTAGGCGCGTTTTTTTGCGCGCCCCTGCACGGCTTTAAAACGCGGATTGGTTTTACAGATAACAAATGTACGTCCGCGACGACGGACAACCTGACAATCAGGGTGACGCTGGCGGGCGCTTTTTAGTGAGTTAACGACCTTCATGATCTCTCCTTTTGGCTGCCACCAATTTGGCCAAACTTGCGCGCAAAGTTGGCGGCGCGCCCCTCTTTATTGGCAGCGCGTTGTTTACCTGTGTACACCGGGTGTGAGGCGCTCGAGATATCCAGTGGGTAGTAGGGGTAGGTTTTGCCATCTTGCCATTCGATGGTGCGTGATGTCTGCAAGGTTGAGCCGACAATAAAATAGGCGTCAACGCTGGTGTCATGAAAAACAACAGGGCGGTACTCGGGATGGATATTGGCTTGCATAATAACTCTCCTTTAATTGTTACGATATAACATAACAATTAAAGGAGAGGATGAAAAGTCCATCAACGTCCAGGTTAAAGATCTCATTTCCCGAACTTTTTGTTGTCAGTTCGCGAAAAGTGTTACTTTTTCTTACCTGAATCAACATGCGCGTTACGGTACCTGGTTAGGATTTGGCCATGGTGCTGAGCGCGGTTGCTCACATCTCCCACCAAGGATGGTGCTTATCGGTGGTGGTAAGCGGACGGAGGAATCGTCATATCGTATCTACGCCCCAATACGCCATGTGCGTGCCATAAGACAATGAATGCATGTCAACGGACGTATGGGGACGTCTATCCAAAGTAGGAGAAAGTTATGTTCTTGGTTGAGTTATTAGTGGTACTCAGCTGCATCTTGATTGGTGCCCGTATCGGTGGCATTGGTTTAGGTGTAATGGGCGGGGTCGGGCTCGCGGTACTCAGTTTTGGTTTCGGTTTGCAACCCACGCATCCACCTATCGACGTGTTACTGATGATCATGGCGGTGGTCGCCGCCGCAGCAACCATGCAGGCGGCTGGCGGTTTGGATTTTTTAATTAAAATTGCCACCAATATTTTACGTAAAAACCCACGTCACATTACCTTTGTTGCCCCGTTAGTGACGTATGTCTTCACCATGATGGCGGGAACTGGACACGTTGCCTATTCGGTCTTACCTGTTATCGCGGAAGTCAGTCGTAAAAGTGGCATTCGTCCAGCGCGCCCGTTAGGGATGGCGGTCATTGCCTCACAATTTGCGATTGTGGCCAGCCCCATCGCCGCCGCCGTGGTGGCTTGTGTGGCCTTTTTGGAGCCGCAGGGCATTACCCTTACCGATGTGCTGTCGGTCACCATTCCTAGCACCTTTATCGGCCTTGCTTTGGCGTGTGTGATCGTTAATAAGCTCGGTAAAGAGCTCAAAGACGACCCAGAGTATCAACGCCGCCTGCAAGACCCCGACTTTCGCCGTGAAATGGAAGCCGATTTGGCGGTGGAAGAGATCCAAGTCACACCGGAGGCAAAAAAATCGGTGGGTCTGTTTCTATTCGGCGCGTTAGCGGTCGTCGTCATGGGGGCATTCCCTACCTTGCGCCCCGCCTTTGATGGTGAGCCGATGGGCATGGCGCATACCATTGAAATCGTGATGCTGTCAGTCGGTGCACTGATCATTTTGACTTGTAAGCCGGATGGTAATGCGATTAGCCAAGGCTCGGTGTTCCATGCCGGTATGCGTGCCATTGTCGCTATCTTTGGTATTGCCTGGCTAGGTGATACCTTGATTGCTGGCCATGGTGAGATGGTGAAAGAGGCGGTGTCTGGCTTGGTTGAGATGGCACCGTGGACATTCGCGTTTGCTCTGTTTGCCTTGTCAGTAATGGTGAACAGTCAAGGGGCGACGACAGCCGTCTTGGTGCCTGTGGCGATTACCTTGGGGCTACCACCTTCGATGATCATTGCGACCTTTGTGGCAGTGAATGGCTATTTCTTTATTCCCAACTACGGCCCTATCATTGCCTCTATCGACTTTGACCGCACCGGCACCACGCGGATTGGTAAGTACATTTTTAATCACAGCTTTATGGCACCAGGCTTGCTGAGTATGGTGTTCAGTATCGCTTGTGGGTTGCTGATTACGCAGGTGTTGTAACGGCAATGGATGGTATAAAAGAAGGGCGCTGTCAGCGCCCTTTGTTGTCTCTATCGGTCGTCGGTGCCTATTATCAGCTGACCCACAACGATGACTGATCCACTACGCGTTAAAACGTTTGCCGCGGTATTTAGGATGCATCAGGTTCTCCACCGAGAAGATCTCGTCGAGCTCCGCCTCGGTCATTAGACCGCGCTCGAGCACCACTTCTTTGACGCTTTTACCCGTTTCCGCGCAAATCTTACCGACAATATCGCCTTCGTGGTGGCCAATAAAGGGGTTAAGATAAGTGATAATCCCAATCGAGTTATGGACGTAGTGCTCGCACACTGCTTGGTTGACGGTAATCCCGCTCACACACTTCTCACCCAAGTTCCGGCAGCCATTCGCCAGAATGGAAATAGACTCAAACAGCGCCTGCCCGATGACCGGCTCCATCACGTTAAGTTGAAGCTGACCGGCTTCGGCTGCAAAGGTGATGGTGGTGTCGTTACCCATCACGCGATAGCAAACCTGATTCACCACTTCTGGGATTACCGGGTTGACCTTGGCAGGCATGATGGATGAACCTGCCTGCATTTCTGGTAGGTTAATCTCATTGAGTCCCGCTCGTGGGCCTGAGGAGAGCAGACGCAGGTCGTTGCAGATCTTCGATAGTTTCACTGCCAGGCGTTTTAGCGCGCCATGCACCATCACATAGGACCCACAGTCTGAGGTCGCTTCAATTAAATCTTCTGCTGGGATGCACGGCAAACCCGTGATTTCAGCCAGGTGTTTTACCGCCAGTTGCTGATAGCCTTCTGCGGCATTCAACTTGGTGCCAATTGCGGTCGCGCCGAGGTTTACCTCTAACAGCAGCGCGGCGGTATATTTAATGTTTTTGATTTCTTCGCGCAGTAGCACAGAGAACGCTTTGAACTCTTGTCCGACCGTCATCGGTACCGCGTCTTGTAGCTGGGTGCGGCCCATTTTGATCACGTGGGCATAGGCGTCAGCTTTGGCATCGAATTCTTTTTGTAGATAATCAATCGCATCCATCAGCTTGAGAATGCTGTTGTAGACTGCAATTCGGAAGCCCGTTGGGTACGCACAGTTGGTGGATTGGCTCTTATTGACGTGATCATTGGGGTTAATCACATCATAGTCACCTTTCTCATGCCCCATCAGTTCAAGTGCAAGGTTGGCAATCACCTCGTTGGCATTCATGTTGACTGAGGTGCCTGCGCCGCCTTGGAAGACATCCGAGGGGAACTGATCCATGCATTTGCCCGTTGTTAAAATCTGGTCACAAGCTTTGATGATGTAATCACCGACATCAGCAGGAATGACACCAAGCTCTTGGTTTGCCATCGCAGCGGCTTTTTTGGTGTAAACCATGCCGCGTACAAAGTCTGGGATATCAGAAATCCGAGTGCCGGAAATAGTAAAGTTCTCGACCGCGCGTAGGGTATGGATGCCGTAGTATGCATCGGCGGGTACCGCGCGTTGACCGAGTAAATCTTCTTCTAAGCGCGTTGCAGTAGTGAGGGTTGGGGTTTCATTAGGTGTTACAATCGTCTGAGACATGCGTTGGCCTTAACATCAAGTTATTATAATGATTAAAACGTCGCCACAAATTTTGCTGTAGAATCCATTCCTCAGAGATTTTGGCTGGATGTATTATCTGTTACATCCTTTCAGCCGCCATTACAGCATATAATGCGGTGAAAAGGGCTGACCCCGGTCACAGCTGTAGCATGGCGCACAGACAAAATGCGCTTTATTGCACATTGATTCAAGCGCTAAATTCGGTTTCGTTGTTCGGCTTTTGGCTGATTTTGATGTTAGGATGAACAGTCCATTTCCAGCGCGAGGTGAATCGTGTTTCCAATCTTATTGCTGCTATTTATTCTGGTCCCAGTGATTGAAATCGGCCTGTTCATTCAGGTTGGTGGTTGGTTGGGATTGTGGCCAACATTGGCGCTGGTATTGATCACCGCATTCGTCGGTGCCTCTTTGGTGCGCAGCCAAGGACTGATGACTCTGGCTTCGGTGCAAGACAGGCTTAATCGCGGTGAGTTGCCGGCTCAGCAAATCCTTGAAGGTGTGATGCTGGCAGTGTCAGGCGTTTTGCTTTTGACCCCGGGCTTTATGACCGACGCGATGGGGATGTTGGTGCTTTTGCCCGGACCACGTGCCGCGCTTGCCAAACAAGTGATGAAGCGCGTCACTGTGTCTCAAGCAGGCTTTAGCCAAGGTAGCTTCCATCAAGGGGGCAATGCACAAGGTCCTTTTGGGGAGGATCCTTTCCGTCGCGGAGGCCGTGGTGAGGATGGCAACACCTTTGAGGGGGAATATGAGCGCAAAGATGACGACGATGATGACCATCGCCTGCGCTAAGCCATTTCGGGACAAAGCCCAGCCAAAAGGCCGCATGAAGATGCGGCCTTTTGCGATCATCGCGTCAGCTTACTCGCTGAGCTCGGGGCGCTGACGGTATTGGTCGAGTGATGCTGGGTTATCCAGTGCGCTTAACTGTGCCACGTCTTGGCCATGAACCACATCGCGCACCGCCAGCTCAGCCAGTTTCCCTGACTTGGTGCGCGGAATATCGCTCACCTCGGCAATCACGGCGGGAACATGGCGCGGTGTGCACTGGGTGCGGATGGTTTTTTTGATGGTTTGCTTGAGTGACTCATCCAGTGTCACGCCGGCGGCGAGTTTGACGAACAGCACCACGCGGACATCATTTTGCCATTGCTGGCCAATGACCACTGAGTCCATGATCTCGCTAAGCTGGTTAACATGGCGATAGATCTCTGCCGTACCAATTCGTACCCCGCCTGGGTTCAATACCGCATCAGACCGACCATAAAACACCATGCCACCTTGTGCGGTCAGGCGCACATAGTCACCATGAAACCAGATATCATCAATCTTGTTCCAATAGGCGTTGTGATAGCGACTGCCATCGGTATCGTGCCAAAAGCCAACCGGCTGGTTGGGGAAGCTATTGCAGCACACCAGTTCCCCTTTCTGCTCTTCAACCGCTTGGCCTTGGGCGTTAAACACTTGTACATCGAGCGCCAAGCCTCGCTTTTGGCTTTCGCCGCGATAAACCGGTGACAGCGGGCTGCCAAGAACAAAGCAGCCACAAATGTCGGTGCCACCCGCAATCGAGCTTAACTGCAGATCAGATTTTATCTTTTGATAGACATAATCAAACTGCTCGGGCGCAAGTACCGAGCCGGTCGAACACAGGACGCGTAGCGACGCCAGCGAGTAATCATCTTTCGGTGCCACCCCTTGTTTTTCCAATGCTTCTAAGTACTTTGCCGCCGTACCAAAAAGGGTGAGCTGGTGCCGCTCGGCCAGTCGCCAAAGTACCCCCGCATCGGGATAAAACGGCGAGCCATCATAAAGCACCAAGGTCGCGCCACTTGCCAAGGCACTGACCTGCCAATTCCACATCATCCAGCCGCAGGTGGTGAAGTAGAAAAAGCGATCGCCGGGGCGCACATCCGAATGGAGCTGATGCTCTTTCAAATGATTGAGCAATATCCCCCCAACCGAATGAATAATGCACTTGGGCTTACCCGTGGTGCCGGAAGAGTACAGCACAAAGAGTGGGGCATTGAACGCCACGCGGGTAAAGCGAAGCGGCGGCGCGTCCTTGGCTAATAAGTCTTGCCAGTTATCCACGCCAGCAGGTAAAGAAGGTCGATCGCTATCAAAAGGGATCACCACTAGGCGCTCAATGGCCGGTACGTTATCCACCACCTGCTGTGCTTTATTCAGGCAGTCATAGGTTTTGCCGTTGTAATGGTAATGATCGGTGGTAAACAGCACTTTGGGCTCGGTTTGGCCAAAACGGTCTAACACACTGTCGACGCCAAAGTCCGGTGAGGTTGAGGTCCAAATCGCGCCCAGAGCCGCGGTGGCAAGCATCGCAATCACGGTTTCAGGCAGGTTAGGTAAATAGCCAGCAACCACATCGCCCGGCTGAACACCTTGCTTGTCTAAATAGTGACGGATGGCCGCGACCTGATCGACGAGCTCACGCCAAGTGATAGTTCGTGCCACTTCATGCTCACCGCTAAAAATTATCGCCGGTTGGTCGGCATATTGCTCTGCGTGCTTGAGTAGGTTTTCGGCATAGTTCAGACGTGCGGTGGGAAACCAGTGGCTATCTCGATTGGGGTGCTCGGGGTCGATATCGCACACACTCTCGCCCGGATCGCCGATCACGCCAGCAAATTGCCATAACTGTTGCCAAAAATCGCCGCTTTGACGTACTGACCATGCATAGAGATCGTCATAACCACTCAGCTGGGTGTCGTGAGTCTGATTCACGGCACGGATAAACGCGGCGAGTAACGTGTGGGTTTGACGTTCCTTATCCGGCGCCCACAACAATCCGTCTTTCATGTTCTCTCCTTAGCTCTTATCAGGGTGTGCCTGTATAAATGCATCCAGCGTTTGGCACTGTGCCTCAATGCGCGTCAGTGTTGGGTAGGCCGTTAAATCAAACGCAAATCGGCGTGCATTAAAAAGCTGCGGTACCAAACAAATATCGGCCAAATTAGGCGCTTCTCCGCCGATAAAGGGGCTGTCTAATCCCTGTAGTTTGGCTTCCAAGCCATCGAACCCTTGTTTTAGCCAATGGTGATACCAAGTGATTTTGTCGTCATCACTGTGGCCAAAGGGGCCAGTTAAGTATTGCAGAACACGCAAGTTATTGAGTGGATGCACATCACAGGCAATATCGAGCGCCAGAGATCGGCACTGGGCTTTTTGCACTGGATCACTGGGGAGCAGTTTTACCTGCGGATAGCGCTCATCAAGGTATTCAATAATGGCCAGTGATTGGCTCAAGGTGACATCGCCATCGACCAAGGTAGGCACTAAACCGGCGGGATTGAGCGAGCGATAGGCGTCGCTGTGCTGGTGTTTATCCAGCAAAGACACGGTTTCTCGTTGGTAGGAGAGGCCTTTAAGGCCAAGGGCGATGCGGACGCGGTAGGCCGCGGTCGACTTACTGTAATCATAAAGCAGCATACAAGCTCCTAGACGGCGTCAACGTCAAGCGCGCCCAGAGGCTCTAGGCGCGCATCAAGGTTACTCGGCGATGTAACGGGTCACGGTTTGGTCAATGGCGCCGAAAATAGACGCATCTTGGCTGTCGCGCATATCGATGGTGACGCTATCGCCAAAGGTCATAAACGGGGTTTTTGCCTCGCCCTGGTCGATAATTTCCAGCATGCGCTTTTCGGCTAAGCAGCAAGAGCCTTTACTGCGATCGGTATTGGAGACGGTGCCGGAGCCAATAATGGTCCCAGCGCTGACATGGCGGCTTTTCGCCACATGCGCAACCAACTCGGCAAAATCAAAGGTCATATCGACACCGGCGTCGGGTGACCCGAACCATTCGCCGTTGAGGGTGACATGCATCGGTAAGTGGACTTTATGGTCGCGCCAGTGATCGCCCAGCTCATCTGGGGTAACCGCCACCGGTGAAAATGCAGAGGCGGGCTTAGATTGGAAAAAGCCGAACCCTTTGGCAAGCTCGCCGGGGATCAGGTTGCGCAGGGAAACGTCGTTGACCAGCATCAGCAGTTTAATGTGTTGGCCCGCTTTGTCAGCACTAAGGTGCATGGGCACATCATCGGTGACGACGGCAAGCTCGGCTTCAAAGTCACAGCCCCACGCATCATCGACCAATTCAATCTCGTCACGTGGGCCGAGAAAGCCATCAGACATGCCTTGATACATGAGTGGATCGGTCCAAAAACTCTCAGGCATTTGTGCGCCGCGTGCTTTGCGCACCAGTTCAACGTGGTTAACGTAGGCGCTACCATCCGCCCACTGATAGGCGCGGGGCAGTGGTGAGTCGCAGACACTTGGGTCAAAGGCAAAGGATTCACTGACTTGGTTGTCATTGAGCGCGTCGTAGCGCTGAGTCAGTTTGGGTGCCAGTGTCGCCCAATGATCGAGTGCCGCTTGTAGTGTGGGTGCAATATCGTCGGCGTGGACGGCGCGAGTAAGGTCACGAGAGACCAAAATCAATTTGCCATCACGTCCGTGTTTGAGTGAAGCCAGTTTCATTGCTTTCTCCTTCGCTATTCTGCGTCACTTGGCGTGCGCCAAGAGTAAACATAATCGGTCAGTTCGGTGGCTTTCGCCGCGTCGCCCATATCAAGTGGCATGCGGGTATCGATCATCACCGCCACTTCATCGGTCTCTTTTTTCTGATGCTTTTTGCCCGCAGCAAAGGCTTTTGGGTGAGGCCCATGTGGGAAGCCACAAGGGTGTAGGGTCACCATGCCGGCATCAATGTTATCGCGGCTGAAAAAGTCACCTTGGTGATAGAAAAGCACTTCATCATAGTCATCGTTATTGTGGTAGAAAGGCACCTTCAGTGCACCGGGATCCGACTCGATTGGGCGGGGGACAAAGGTACAAATCACAAAACCTTGCGCGACAAAGGTGGTGTGCGCGGATGGCGGTAAGTGATAACGATGGCTCATCAACGGGCGGATATCTCGCCAGTTGAGTCGGAATACGGTGAGGTTGCCCTTCCAGCCTACCGCATCGAGTGGGTTATAAGGATAAGTGACGCGGTTAAGCTGTTGGCGCGATTTGATCATCACCTGCCAGCTTTCGTTATCGGATTGCTGGGCTTTAAAGCTATCGTCAATGCGCGCATGTTCTAACACCGCGGGGTCAAACACCGCATGTTCGCCGACAATGCCTCGTTCGGCGCTCATGTAGGAGCCATGTGTCGCTTCAATCATCAGCAAAGTGGTGGCCTCATCCGGCACCAGTCGCCAGCTGGTGGCGCGAGGAATGATCAAATAATCGCCTTTGGTGTAGCGCAAGTGGCCATAATCGCAATACAGCGAGCCTTCACCCTGGTGGACAAACAAGCAATCGTCACCATCGCTGTTGCGCACTAGATAAGACATGGCGGTATCGGTGCGCCATAAGCGAACCTGAACGTTGGCATTGGATAACAGCACAGGCGCATCCATTGGCGACGTGCCTTGAGTTTCAACTCGGTTGGTGTCAAAAGCATGCGGTCGCAATGGGCCTTCCCACTCGCTCCAGCCCGTCGGGGGATGGCGGTGATACATATGACTGGCCGGGCCAAAAAAGCCTTCCTTGCCACACTCGCGCTCGTAGGTTCCCTCGGGGAAGTCGCAGTGGGCTTGACGTGAGGCATCCCCTTCACGAATGGGGAATGAAAACCACTTTCGCATAACTCGCTCCTTGTGCTGGGCGGCCGTGCTCACCGGGACGGCCAAATAGTTTCAAAAGAAACAATATATCCGTTTATACTAGCGATCAGAGACGAGAAAAAGCAACGCGCTGTTAACAAATAATTTACCTTTTGTGTTCAGTATTTTTGCCGCTTAAAAACCGTAAGTGTAAACAAAGCACTACCTTTGCATCTTATCGAAGCCTCTCGTAAAGTATTCCACATGATTTCACTTGAAACTAAATGATATGACCCTTCCTCATTTAGCGCTCGATAGCTTTTTGCCTTATAAGCTGGTTCACACGGCGGAACTGGTTGCCGATAGTCTTGCGGCACGTTATGAAGCAGAGTTTGGATTGTCGCGTCCAGAATGGCGCGTGCTGGCCTCTTTGGGCGCACGGGATGGCGTGATGGCGAAAGATTTAGCCGCAGAAACGCGGCTGGATAAAGTAAAAGTGTCGCGCTTGCTTACCCGTTTAGAGCAGCATCAGTTGGTGGAGCGGCGCGCGTGCCAAGGTGATCAGCGCGCTGCGTTAGTCCATTTGACCGACAAAGGGCGCACCCATTATCAGACCATTGTTCCCAAGGTGCTGGAGTGGGAAAAAGCCATGCTCGAGGGACTCAGTGCGGCGCAGTATCAAGCGCTTTATCAGGCGTTAGATGCGTTGCAGCACCGCGTTCATGAGCTGGCTCAGACGGACAGTGACGCCGCGAGTGTCTGACGGCGCAGCACCACGGCATACAGGTACGCCATAATACCGGCCAGTAGATTGGCAATGGCGATTCCCGCAAACAGACCATGGGTACCGTTGACCATGCCGCCCAGCCATGCACAGGGCACTAAGAAGACAAACAAACGCACTAGGTTGCAGGCGAACGAATGCAGCGAACGCTTCATGGCATTCAGGCCGCCGACCAATAACATCAAGGTGCCTTGTAAGCCGTAACTGGCCGGGACCACCATTAAATAGTGGGCAATTTCTTGTTGAACTCGCACATCGTCACTGAATACATCCGCAATCAGATCGATAAAAGGCCACAGCGACAAGTACAAGGCAAACTGAAACAAGATGGCAAAGCGCATCGCGCTAAACAGCGCTTGAAAGGCCCGTTGATGGTATTGCGCACCAAAGTTTTGCGACATTAAGGGCGTGAGCGATGACGTCATCGCCATCATCACAATTAATAAAATGGCTTCAATGCGTTGAGCGGCGCCATAGGCGGCAACGCTTTCTGTTCCCTGTGAGGCAAGCATCATCATTAAAATGGCGCCTGCGGCTGGGTTTAAGGCATTGGTCATTCCAGCCGGCATGCCAATTTTAAGGATTTGACGCACATCAGTCGCTAGCTTGGTCCATTGCGGTGCCATCAGCAGCCGCTCACGGCGGATAAGAATACTCAGTGCGGCTATCAATGCGCCGGCCCAGCTGACGGCACTGGCGATGGCCGCCCCTTGCACACCCAGTTCGGGAAATGGACCCAAGCCGAAAATCAGTAAGGGGTCGAGCGCCCCATTAATCAGGCCGGATACCATCATGATTTTCGCCGGCGTTTTCGTGTCGCCCGTGGCACGGATAGCCGCGTTTCCTGCCATGGGTACCACAAGTAATGGAATGGTGAGGTACCACACTTGCATATAGTCATGGATTAACGGCAATAAGTTGTCGCTTGCCCCCAACGCGGAGAACACTGGGTCGATGGTGGCCGCCCCCAACCAGCCGACGGCCATCACCATGAAGACCGCCAACATCAAGCCGTGACTCGAGACCCGCGCGGCATCTTGATGATCGCCCTGACCAAGCAATCTTGCCACCAAGGCAGCAATACCGACTCCTAATCCGAGCGTGATGGAGTTAACCGCAAAGGTAATAGGGAAGGTGAAGCTCACCGCGGCTAATGCTTCCGTGCCAAGCAGTGAAATAAAGAAGGTATCCACCACATTGAACATGATGATCGCAAATAGCCCAAATACCATGGGCACGGTCATCTTACGTAATGTGAGGTTAATCGGGGCAGACAGCAGCCCGTGTTTGTCGTTCATAATCTCTTATCACTGGGTTGGGACGGCTTACCCTAGCGGATCCTCACAATCGGAGAAAGTTGCCAGTCTAAAAAAACAAAAAAATTGCTGTAAAACCCTTGGGAAAGAAAAAGGGCGTCCCCACATAGGGAGTTACATCAGGAACCGGACGCATGTACGGCCTGTGTGCATACTTACTTCATCAAACGGAACATCATTACTAATTCAGGAGACGACCGATGAACATTCGTCCACTACATGATCGCGTTATCGTTGAGCGCCAAGAAGCTGAGTCTAAATCAGCGGGCGGCATCGTGTTAACTGGTTCTGCTGCAGAAAAGTCTACCCGCGGCAAAGTGCTGGCGGTAGGCAAAGGCCGTATTCTTGAAAACGGCAACGTGCAGCCATTGGACGTTCAAGTGGGTGACACTGTTATCTTCTCTGAAGGCTTTGGCACCAAGACGGAAAAAATCGAGGGTCAAGAAGTTCTGATCTTGTCTGAAAGCGACATCATGGCAATCGTTGAATAATTCATTTCACCTCCAATCAATAATGTAAGAAAGGAATAGAATCATGGCTGCTAAAGACGTTAAATTTAGTGACGACGCGCGTGCGAAAATGCTCGAAGGTGTGAATGTTCTGGCTGATGCCGTGAAAGTCACACTGGGCCCTAAAGGCCGTAACGTAGTACTAGACAAATCATTCGGTGCCCCAACCATCACCAAAGATGGTGTCTCTGTTGCACGTGAAATTGAACTGGAAGACAAGTTCCAGAACATGGGCGCACAAATGGTGAAAGAAGTAGCGTCTCAATCAAACGACGCTGCGGGTGACGGTACGACTACCGCTACAGTATTGGCGCAATCCATTGTTAATGAAGGCTTGAAAGCAGTAGCGGCAGGCATGAACCCAATGGATCTAAAGCGCGGTATCGACAAAGCGGTTGTTGCGGCGGTTGAAGAGTTGAAAAAACTGTCTGCGCCTTGCACCAGCAACAATGCGATTGAGCAAGTGGGCACTATTTCTGCCAACTCTGACCACACCGTTGGTAAAATTATCGCACAAGCGATGGAAAAAGTCGGTCGTGACGGTGTCATCACCGTTGAAGAAGGTCAATCACTGCAAGACGAACTGAGCGTCGTCGAAGGCATGCAGTTCGACCGTGGTTACCTGTCTCCTTACTTCATCAATAACCAAGAAGCCGGTAACGTTGAGCTGGATAACCCATTTATCCTGCTGATCGACAAAAAAGTGTCGAACATTCGCGAGCTGCTACCAACCCTTGAAGCGGTTTCTAAAGCCTCTCGTCCACTGCTTATTATTGCAGAAGACCTTGAAGGTGAAGCGCTGGCAACCTTGGTGGTTAACAACATGCGTGGCATCGTTAAAGTCGCTGCAGTGAAAGCCCCTGGCTTTGGTGACCGTCGTAAAGCGATGCTGCAAGATATCGCAACCTTGACAGCAGGTACTGTGGTTTCTGAAGAAATCGGCATGGACCTAGAGAAAGTGACGTTGGAAGACCTGGGTCAAGCTAAGCGTGTTACCGTCACCAAAGACAACACCACCATCGTTGACGGTGTGGGTGAGGAAGCTGCGATTGAAGGGCGTGTTGCGCAAATTCGTCAGCAAATCGAAGAAGCGACGTCTGATTACGACAAAGAAAAACTGCAAGAGCGTGTAGCTAAGCTAGCTGGCGGTGTTGCGGTGATCAAAGTCGGTGCGGCGACTGAAGTCGAGATGAAAGAGAAGAAAGATCGCGTTGAAGATGCTCTGCACGCAACACGTGCGGCGGTTGAAGAAGGCGTGGTTGCCGGTGGTGGCGTTGCGCTTATTCGCGCAGCGAGCAAAGTTGGCGAGCTGAAAGGTGATAACGAAGAGCAAAACGTGGGCATCCGTGTCGCACTGCGCGCTATGGAATCACCACTTCGTCAAATCGCGACTAACGCGGGTGACGAAGACTCAGTGGTTGCTAACAAAGTGAAATCTGGCGAGAACCACTTTGGCTACAATGCATCAACCGGCGAATACGGTGACATGATTGAGATGGGTATTCTTGACCCAACCAAAGTAACACGTAGTGCACTACAGTTCGCTGCCTCTGTTGCGGGTCTGATGATCACCACTGAAGCCATGGTTACCGATCTGCCACAAAAAGACGGTGGTGCTGATATGGGCGCTGCTGCTGGTATGGGTGGCATGGGCGGAATGGGCGGCATGATGTAATCGCCTCTCCCTCCCTGAAATGAAAAAACCCAGCTTCGGCTGGGTTTTTTCGTTGTGTGCTGTCAGGATCTATTTTTAATCTTTAGTGTGTTGAGGTGGATGAGAATATGTTCATCACGGCCACACCAGAGACAATCAATGCCATTCCGATCACCGCCGGCGCATCCAGCTTTTGATCAAAGACCAGCCAACCAATTAAAGCAATCAATGTCACGCCCGCGCCGGCCCATATGGCATAGGCGATGCCTACGGGAATTGCGCGCAAAGTGAGGGCGAGTAGATAAAAAGAGAAACTGTATCCCACCACCACTAATATCGAAGGAACGAGCTTAGAAAAGCCGTCACTGTTTTTGAGTGATGCGGTTGCAATCACCTCTGCCACAATAGCAAACCCTAGAAAAAGCCAATGCTTCATATCGATGACTCCCAAGTGAGAAACAGGTGAGCCATGCTACCAGCCAATTTTTATGATGTATGCCTCATTTTGAGTGGAGAAGAGTGAAAGATACGATCGGGCATGTAAGCCAAGGTGAACACTGGCGGCAAAATATAGGGGGTAAAATAGACAAAAAAACTTGTTTTGTACGAATTTCGCTCAGGTGAGATTTTTTTTAAAAAAAGGGGTTGCGGTAAAAACTGAGATCTCTATACTGCGCTTCCTGTTGACGGGGCAACGAGACGCAAGTCACGAAATGCCGACCACGAAGTCAACATGCTCTTTAACAATTTGACCTATGCAATCTGTGTGGGCACTCGTTGAGAATAGACAAAAAGATTTATTCGATGAACTGAGTGACCAATTCATGTTGGTGCAGCCTTGAGCTGTTTTGATTTCACTTTTTTAAAAGTGGATGCCAACAGGAGCACAGTCAATTCGTTTGTCTCGTAAGAGACGAACAAAACAGTATTTATCGAGCCGTTTGTCTTTCCTTTTGGGAAAGCGAACAAAAAAACTTAAATTGAAGAGTTTGATCATGGCTCAGATTGAACGCTGGCGGCAGGCCTAACACATGCAAGTCGAGCGGAAACGGCAGCATTGAAGCTTCGGTGGATTTGCTGGACGTCGAGCGGCGGACGGGTGAGTAACGGCTGGGAACCTGCCCTGACGAGGGGGATAACCGTTGGAAACGACGGCTAATACCGCATAATGTCTTAGTTCATTACGAGCTGGGACCAAAGGTGGCCTCTACATGTAAGCTATCGCGTTGGGATGGGCCCAGTTAGGATTAGCTAGTTGGTAAGGTAATGGCTTACCAAGGCAACGATCCTTAGCTGGTTTGAGAGGATGATCAGCCACACTGGGACTGAGACACGGCCCAGACTCCTACGGGAGGCAGCAGTGGGGAATATTGCACAATGGGGGAGACCCTGATGCAGCCATGCCGCGTGTGTGAAGAAGGCCTTCGGGTTGTAAAGCACTTTCAGCAGTGAGGAAGGTAATGTACTTAATACGTGCATTGCTTGACGTTAGCTGCAGAAGAAGCACCGGCTAACTCCGTGCCAGCAGCCGCGGTAATACGGAGGGTGCGAGCGTTAATCGGAATTACTGGGCGTAAAGCGCATGCAGGCGGTTTGTTAAGTCAGATGTGAAAGCCCGGGGCTCAACCTCGGAACCGCATTTGAAACTGGCAGGCTAGAGTCTTGTAGAGGGGGGTAGAATTTCAGGTGTAGCGGTGAAATGCGTAGAGATCTGAAGGAATACCAGTGGCGAAGGCGGCCCCCTGGACAAAGACTGACGCTCAGATGCGAAAGCGTGGGTAGCAAACAGGATTAGATACCCTGGTAGTCCACGCCGTAAACGCTGTCTACTTGGAGGTTGAGGTTTAAGACTTTGGCTTTCGGCGCTAACGCATTAAGTAGACCGCCTGGGGAGTACGGCCGCAAGGTTAAAACTCAAATGAATTGACGGGGGCCCGCACAAGCGGTGGAGCATGTGGTTTAATTCGATGCAACGCGAAGAACCTTACCTACTCTTGACATCCAGAGAACTTTCCAGAGATGGATTGGTGCCTTCGGGAGCTCTGAGACAGGTGCTGCATGGCTGTCGTCAGCTCGTGTTGTGAAATGTTGGGTTAAGTCCCGCAACGAGCGCAACCCTTATCCTTGTTTGCCAGCACATAATGGTGGGAACTCCAGGGAGACTGCCGGTGATAAACCGGAGGAAGGTGGGGACGACGTCAAGTCATCATGGCCCTTACGAGTAGGGCTACACACGTGCTACAATGGCAGATACAGAGGGCAGCGAAGCTGCGAAGTGGAGCGAATCCCTTAAAGTCTGTCGTAGTCCGGATTGGAGTCTGCAACTCGACTCCATGAAGTCGGAATCGCTAGTAATCGTGGATCAGAATGCCACGGTGAATACGTTCCCGGGCCTTGTACACACCGCCCGTCACACCATGGGAGTGGGCTGCACCAGAAGTAGATAGCTTAACCTTCGGGAGGGCGTTTACCACGGTGTGGTTCATGACTGGGGTGAAGTCGTAACAAGGTAGCCCTAGGGGAACCTGGGGCTGGATCACCTCCTTACTGACGCTATTTTTGCGAGTGTTCACACAGATTGTATAGGTTGAAGTATTAAAGAGGATATGTTCCCAAACATATCAGTGTGTCCCATTCGTCTAGAGGCCTAGGACACCGCCCTTTCACGGCGGTAACAGGGGTTCGACTCCCCTATGGGACGCCACTTTATAAACATACTTTCGAGTGTGGTTACAAAGTGGTTTATTTAGCAATAAACGACATGCTCTTTAACAATCTGGAAAGCTGACAAGTCATTCTTAAAGAATGACAGTAAAGTTCTCAATCAGTGACATGTAATGTCACTCACACAATCAAGTGTGCTTGGGCTTTGTCTTAGTAATAAGCAAAGTCTCTATTTTGAGTCCGGCAAAAACAAAACCTTAATTAGTTGATGATTCAACACTCAGTGGTTTTGCGACGCAGATTTCTTTTTTAGACAATCTCGCGCGAGGCGTTTGTCGCTGGGAGCGTAACGTGTTACGTGACCAAGCAAACGGTGAGCAAGAGGCCGTATAAAAGAGAAAGATCGAGCAAAAAGACCTTTTGGGGTTGTATGGTTAAGTGATTAAGCGTAGACGGTGGATGCCTTGGCAGTCAGAGGCGATGAAGGACGTACTAACCTGCGAAAAGCGATGGTGAGCTGGTAAGAAGCATTTGAGCCATCGATGTCCGAATGGGGAAACCCACCTGCATAAGCAGGTATCTTAGCGTGAATACATAGCGCTAAGAGGCGAACTCGGGGAACTGAAACATCTAAGTACCCGAAGGAAAAGAAATCAATTGAGATTCCGGCAGTAGCGGCGAGCGAACCCGGAGCAGCCCTTAAGCGGCTTAGGCGTTAGGTGAACAGGTTGGAAAACCTGGCAATAAAGGGTGATAGCCCCGTAGCCGACGGCGCCTTAGTCGTGAAAACGAGTAGGACGGGACACGTGATATCTTGTCTGAACATGGGGGGACCATCCTCCAAGGCTAAATACTCCTGACTGACCGATAGTGAACCAGTACCGTGAGGGAAAGGCGAAAAGAACCCCTGTGAGGGGAGTGAAATAGAACCTGAAACCGTCTACGTACAAGCAGTGGGAGCCTCCTAGTGGGGTGACCGCGTACCTTTTGTATAATGGGTCAGCGACTTAATGTAAGTAGCAAGGTTAACCGCATAGGGGAGCCGTAGGGAAACCGAGTCTTAACTGGGCGTCGAGTTGCTTGCATTAGACCCGAAACCGAGTGATCTAGCCATGGGCAGGTTGAAGGTTGAGTAACATCAACTGGAGGACCGAACTCACTAACGTTGAAAAGTTAGGAGATGACCTGTGGCTAGGGGTGAAAGGCCAATCAAACTCGGAGATAGCTGGTTCTCCCCGAAAGCTATTTAGGTAGCGCCTCGGACGAATACTACTGGGGGTAGAGCACTGTTAAGGCTAGGGGGTCATCCCGACTTACCAACCCTTTGCAAACTCCGAATACCAGTAAGTACTATCCGGGAGACACACGGCGGGTGCTAACGTCCGTCGTGGAGAGGGAAACAACCCAGACCGCCAGCTAAGGTCCCAAAGTTATCGCTAAGTGGGAAACGATGTGGGAAGGCTCAGACAGCCAGGATGTTGGCTTAGAAGCAGCCATCATTTAAAGAAAGCGTAATAGCTCACTGGTCGAGTCGGCCTGCGCGGAAGATGTAACGGGGCTAAGCGATACACCGAAGCTGCGGCAATGTCCTTATGGATATTGGGTAGGGGAGCGTTGTGTAAGCTGTTGAAGGTGTGCTGAGAGGCATGCTGGAGGTATCACAAGTGCGAATGCTGACATGAGTAACGATAAAGGGGGTGAAAAACCTCCTCGCCGGAAGACCAAGGGTTCCTGTCCAACGTTAATCGGGGCAGGGTAAGTCGGCCCCTAAGGCGAGGCCGAAAGGCGTAGTCGATGGGAAACGGGTTAATATTCCCGTACTGCTACTTACTGCGATGGGGGGACGGAGAAGGCTAGGTGGGCCTGGCGATGGTAGTCCAGGTTCAAGTGCGTAGGCTGATTTCTTAGGCAAATCCGGGAAATCAAGGCCGAGACACGATGTCGAGCCACCAAGGTGGTGAAGTCATTGATGCCATGCTTCCGGGAAAAGCCTCTAAGCTTCAGGTAAGTAGCAACCGTACTCCAAACCGACACAGGTGGTCGGGTAGAGAATACCAAGGCGCTTGAGAGAACTCGGGTGAAGGAACTAGGCAAAATGGTACCGTAACTTCGGGAGAAGGTACGCTGCCCGCGGTGAAGTCCCTTGCGGATGGAGCTATGGGCAGTCGCAGATACCAGGTGGCTGCAACTGTTTATTAAAAACACAGCACTGTGCAAAATCGAAAGATGACGTATACGGTGTGACGCCTGCCCGGTGCCGGAAGGTTAATTGATGTGGTTATCGCAAGAGAAGCCATTGATTGAAGCCCCGGTAAACGGCGGCCGTAACTATAACGGTCCTAAGGTAGCGAAATTCCTTGTCGGGTAAGTTCCGACCTGCACGAATGGCGTAATGATGGCCACGCTGTCTCCACCCGAGACTCAGTGAAATTGAAATCGCAGTGAAGATGCTGTGTACCCGCGGCTAGACGGAAAGACCCCGTGAACCTTTACTACAGCTTGGCACTGAACATTGAGCCTACATGTGTAGGATAGGTGGGAGGCTTTGAAGCGGCGACGCCAGTTGCTGTGGAGCCATCCTTGAAATACCACCCTTGTATGTTTGATGTTCTAACTTAGCCCCGTTATCCGGGGTGAGGACAGTGCCTGGTGGGTAGTTTGACTGGGGCGGTCTCCTCCCAAAGCGTAACGGAGGAGCACGAAGGTGGGCTAATCACGGTCGGACATCGTGAGGTTAGTGCAATGGCATAAGCCCGCTTAACTGCGAGAGTGACGGCTCGAGCAGGTACGAAAGTAGGTCATAGTGATCCGGTGGTTCTGAATGGAAGGGCCATCGCTCAACGGATAAAAGGTACTCCGGGGATAACAGGCTGATACCGCCCAAGAGTTCATATCGACGGCGGTGTTTGGCACCTCGATGTCGGCTCATCACATCCTGGGGCTGAAGTCGGTCCCAAGGGTATGGCTGTTCGCCATTTAAAGTGGTACGCGAGCTGGGTTTAGAACGTCGTGAGACAGTTCGGTCCCTATCTGCCGTGGGCGTTGGATGATTGAGGGGAGCTGCTCCTAGTACGAGAGGACCGGAGTGGACGAACCGCTGGTGTTCGGGTTGTGTCGCCAGACGCATTGCCCGGTAGCTAAGTTCGGCACAGATAAGCGCTGAAAGCATCTAAGCGCGAAGCTGGCCCCGAGATGAGTCATCCCTAGAGCTTCGAGCTCTCTAAAGGGTTGTCGTAGACGACGACGTTGATAGGCAGGGTGTGTAAGCGCTGTGAGGCGTTGAGCTAACCTGTACTAATTGCCCGTGAGGCTTAACCATACAACACCCAAGAGGTTTTGGGTTGGACTTGAAATAAGCCAGTTGATTGTGGCGAGAACGAACAGCTTTCTAGATTACCGAATTTGCTTGGCGACCATAGCGCTTTGGACCCACCTGACTCCATGCCGAACTCAGTAGTGAAACGAAGCAGCGCCGATGGTAGTGTGGGGTCTCCCCATGTGAGAGTAGGACATCGCCAGGCTTTGATTATAAATTGCGCCTATTGCTTGCGATTTTTGATAGCTGCGATGCTCATGTATTGGCATACACTGCGCGTCTCGCTTCAAAAATCCCTACGCATAGCTCGCAATGTAAGCATCAAAGCAGATAGATGTAAGACTTTGATGAGAAAATACAGAGCCCTGACCTGACGGTCAGGGCTTTTTTGTGTCTAAACCAACATTGTGCGCGTTTTGCCTCAATAACCTGCTGCTTCTCCAACTCTCTAAACCGTTATACATCGACAAGCGTGTGGCTGTTCTCACTCAGCGCTGAAGCTGAGCGTTGATTACAATTATACTCGACGAAGCTTTCTTGGCGCCGCTGATCTATAGATATAAAAAAACCTCCTTGGCGGAGGTTTTTATTAGCAAGCTTGTTAGCCGTTATTACGCTGGATTCTTAGCGATAAGTTTTCTTGTTCGCTCTGCCGGTTCGTCGAGTCCGAGTTTTTCATAGGCTTTAAGCATCAAGGGTAACGATGCGCGTGCTGCTTCTGTATCAGGGAAGTCACGCTGCAACGCCTGGCAACGGTTAACCGCGGCAACCCAAGCTTCTCGACGGATGTAGTAATCAGCGGCGGCGAGCTCATAGTTAGCAAGGCGGTTTTTCAATGCGGTCATCCGCGCTTTGGCATCTGCGGCATACTCACTGTTGGGATAGCGCTCAAGTAAGCGACGAAAATCGGCAAAGGCTTTACGTGCTGGTTGCGGGTCTCTGTCATCCCGCTCCATACGTAGGATGTCGTGAATGAGGCTACGATCTTGGCCCATATGGACAAGACCACGCATATAAACCACCCAGTCACTTTCTGAGTGCGCTGGGTGCATACGCATAAAACGATCAATCGTGGCTTCGGCCAAAGCTAAGTCATCATTTTTGTAATATGCATAAATAAGGTCCAGCTGCACTTGATCAGAATAAGCACCAAAAGGATAGCGTGAATCCAGTGCTTCAAGCTTTTCAATCGCGGTTATCCAAGCCCCTTGATTTAACTGCGCTTCAGCATCCTGATACAGTTTGGATGGCGGATCGTCTTGAACGACTTGGTCGTTGCTTGAACAACCGGCGAGTAGAGAGGCTGCGAGTAGCGCAGTCAGGGTTAGGCGTTTCATGGGTTATCGCACTTCCTTGAAAAGTTTTTATGCCATCTGGATTACGGTCGCAGCGGCAAACAGATACAATGTCATTATTCCGGCTATTTTATCCAGTGACAGGCGACTATAGCAAAAGGCGTTTGCAGGCGATATGCCAAGCGCCACTATAACGACTGTCGCAAGGGTTTAGTCATAGAAATCACAGAAAAGTTCGATATGGCACAACAGATAGAGTTATCCCATCAGATCCAAGATCATCAACTAGGTCAGCGGCTCGACCAAGCTATCGCTGAGCTGTTTCCTGATTACTCGCGCTCTCGGATCAAAACCTGGATCCAAGCCGGTCAGGTGTCACTCAATGGCGTGGCTATTGATAAACCGCGTCAAAAAGTGATGGGAGGGGAAAACGTCGAGATCACCGCGGAAATCGAGGACGATGACCGTTGGATCCCGCAAGATATTCCATTGGACGTGGTTTTTGAAGATGACGACCTGTTAGTGATCAATAAACCTGCAGGACTTGTAGTGCATCCGGGAGCGGGCTGCCCAGACGGCACCTTGCTCAATGGCTTGTTATATCGGTATCCCGCAATAGCAGATGTGCCTCGAGCAGGGATAGTCCATCGTTTGGACAAAGACACTACTGGCTTGATGGTGGTCGCCAAAACGATCCCGGCACAAACACGTTTAGTTCGGGCGCTACAGAAGCGGAAAATCACCCGTGAGTACGAAGCGATTGCGATTGGCAATATGACCGGTGGTGGTTTGGTGGATAAGCCGATTGGCCGCCACGCAACGAAACGTACCCACATGGCGGTGCATGAATTAGGTAAGCCCGCGATCACCCACTACCGTGTGGCTGAGCATTTTCGTGGTCACACGCGGTTACGTTTGCGCTTGGAAACGGGCCGGACCCACCAGATCCGAGTCCATATGGCTTATTTAAACCACCCTTTAGTGGGCGATCCGCTATATGGTGGCAAGGCTAAACCACCTCGTCATGCCGATGATGAGCTCATCCAAGGCTTACGCCAATTCCGGCGCCAGGCGCTACATGCGGCCATGCTACGTTTAGATCATCCCGTCACTGGCGAGCAAATGGAATGGCATGCACCGATTCCAGATGACATGGTCGCCCTGACTGAGCTGCTAAGGGATGATCAAAGCCAATATGGAGAAGAGGAATACTGATGTGCTACCTCCAGCCCGATTGGCCAGCCCCAAGCAATGTACGTGCGCTGACGACCACGCGTGTTGGTGGCGTGAGCCATGGGCGCTTTTCGGGTTGGAACTTGGGTATGCATGTTGGCGACACACCTGATGATGTTGTAAAAAACCGACTGCTACTTGCAAAGCAGGTCGGAGGCGATATTACCTGGCTGGACCAAGTACATGGCACGCAGGTCGCGTGCCTTCCAAGTGAGGACCCTCACCCCAAGGCAGATGCGGCCTTCGCCGAAACAACGGGCCAAGTCTGTACCATCATGACGGCTGATTGTTTGCCAGTACTTTTTTGCAGTGACGATGGTCAGCAAGTCGCGGCAGCCCACGCAGGTTGGCGCGGATTATTACATGGTGTGCTGGAATCAACATTATCGATGTTTGAGGAACCAAGCCGATGCCTCGTTTGGCTGGGGCCTGCGATTGGTCCCCAAGCTTTTGAGGTGGGAGAAGATGTGTATCAGGCATTTACCGCTTTGTCACCGGAAGCCAAGGTCGCCTTTATGCCTACTGACAACCACAAGTACTTGGCTGATCTTTATATGCTCGCGACGCAACGACTTAGGCAGGTAGGTGTGACAGCGATCTATGGGGGAGGGGTCTGTACCTATCAACAAGCTGACCAGTTCTATTCATATCGACGAGATGGGCAAACAGGCCGGATGGCAACCTGCATCTGGCGGGTGAAATAAAATCGACAAAGGTGCTTGAAAAGCGCTTCAATCGTGCCCATTTATTCATCAATTAGAGGTGTTAAGTGGGAGGAACTATGCGCCTTGACCGATTTACGAGCAAATTTCAAATTGCGATATCTGATGCGCAATCACTCGCATTAGGGCGAGATCACCAATACATCGAGCCTGTTCACTTGATGACCGCGCTCCTGAACCAAGACAGCAGTGCCATCCGCCCGTTATTGACCATGCTGAACGTGGATGTGAGTCAGTTGCGTTCCAGTCTTTCTGAGTTATTGGACCGCCTACCACAAGTCACTGGTACGGGTGGCGAAGTACAGCTTTCAAACCACCTAGGCACGCTATTTAATCTGTGCGACAAAATCTCGCAAAAGCGTAAAGACAAATATATCTCGTCAGAGCTTTTTGTTTTGGCTGCGGTGGAAGACAAAGGCCAGTTGGGCGAGCTGTTACGTAGCCACGGTTTGACGTCGCAAAAGGTTGAAGAAGCGATAGAGAAAGTCCGTGGCGGCCAGCAAGTCGATGATCCAAACGCGGAAGAGAACCGCCAAGCCCTTGAAAAATTCACCATCGATCTTACTGAGCGTGCAGAACAAGGCAAGCTCGACCCTGTTATCGGTCGCGATGATGAAATCCGTCGTACGGTGCAAGTGTTACAACGCCGCACCAAAAATAACCCAGTGCTGATTGGTGAACCCGGTGTCGGTAAAACCGCCATTGTGGAAGGCTTAGCTCAGCGTATCGTCAACGGTGAGGTTCCTGAAGGGCTACGCAAAAAACGCGTTCTCTCGCTAGACATGGGTTCGTTGGTGGCCGGTGCGAAATACCGTGGTGAATTCGAAGAACGTTTAAAAGCGGTGCTGAATGAACTTGCGAAAGAAGAAGGCAATGTCATTCTCTTCATCGATGAATTACACACCATGGTCGGTGCAGGCAAAGCCGAAGGAGCGATGGATGCGGGCAACATGTTGAAGCCGGCGTTGGCTCGTGGGGAGCTACATTGTGTTGGGGCAACCACGCTGGATGAGTATCGGCAGTATGTGGAGAAAGATGCTGCATTAGAGCGTCGTTTCCAAAAAGTGTTGGTGAGTGAGCCAAATGTCGAAGACACGGTGGCCATTTTGCGAGGCCTCAAAGAGCGTTATGAATTGCATCATGCGGTAGAAATTACCGACCCGGCTATCGTGGCTGCTGCGAGTTTGTCACACCGCTATATTGCTGATCGGCAGCTGCCAGATAAAGCCATCGATCTGATCGACGAGGCTGCGTCTAGTATTCGGATGCAAATAGACTCTAAGCCAGACTCACTCGACAGGCTTGAGCGTCGCATTGTGCAACTGAAGATAGAGCAGCAAGCGCTGGAAAAAGAAGAAGACAGTGCGAGCCAAAAGCGCTTAGAAACGCTTCGCGACGAGTTAGAAGCAAAAGAGCGTGAGTACGCAGAATTGGAAGAGGTCTGGAACACTGAAAAAGCTGCTGTGTCTGGTGCACAACACATTAAAGCGGCGTTAGAGCAAGCACGTACTGACATGGAAATCGCTCGTCGAGCTGGTGATTTGAGCCGGATGTCAGAGCTGCAATACGGCAAGATCCCTGAGCTAGAGAAGCAATTGGATCTTGCCAGTCAGGCAGAGATGCAGGAAATGACGTTGCTTAAAAACCGTGTCACGGATGCGGAGATCGCAGATGTTATCGCACGCCAGACAGGCATTCCAGTGTCGCGTATGCTTGAAAGCGAAAAAGAAAAGCTGCTCAAGATGGAGTCGGCATTGCATGAACGCGTGATAGGGCAAGATGAAGCGGTGAGCGCTGTTGGTAATGCTATTCGCCGTAGCCGTGCTGGTTTGGCGGATCCGAATCGCCCGATTGGTTCATTTCTCTTCTTGGGCCCAACAGGGGTAGGTAAAACCGAACTTTGTAAATCACTGGCTGAATTCATGTTTGACAGCCGAGATGCCATGGTACGGATTGATATGTCCGAATTTATGGAGAAGCATTCCGTGGCTCGCCTTGTGGGGGCACCTCCAGGTTATGTGGGTTATGAAGAAGGGGGGTATCTGACCGAAGCAGTACGTCGTCGCCCTTACTCTGTCATTCTGCTTGATGAGATAGAGAAAGCCCACTCGGATGTGTTTAACATCTTGCTACAGGTGCTGGATGATGGTCGCCTGACGGATGGTCAAGGCCGCACCGTCGACTTTCGCAATGCGGTGGTGATCATGACGTCAAACCTTGGGTCGGAGCAGATTCAGGCGCATTTCGGTGAATTGGACTATGCGGGTATAAAACGCACCGTGATGGAAGTGGCTGCCAATCATTTCCGTCCAGAGTTCATCAACCGAATCGATGAAGCGGTGGTTTTCCATCCATTAGCCGAAGACCACATCAAAGAGATTGCGGGACTGCAGATGCAAGAGCTGGCCCACCGTATGGCCGAAAGAGACTTTAAGCTTGAGGTGTCTGACATGGCCTTAGCGAAAGTCGCCAAAGGTGGCTTCGATCCTGTCTATGGCGCGCGTCCATTAAAACGTGCTATCCAGCAGACGATTGAAAACCCACTGGCTCAGCAAATTCTAAGTGGCGAGCTTGTACCAGGGCGACCTGTTTTCCTTGATGTTGAAAACGACCAAATCATCGCAAAACAGGACTAATAAGGGCTTATCGGCCGAAAGCCACCAATTTTAGGTGGCTTTCTGCCTCGTTTTAGCGTGGAAATGCTCACTAATAACGCACCTTGCTGGGTTTTTGTTCGCCTGGAAAGTTTTTCTTAAAAACCCCTTGCGTCACAAAATTACCTCTCTATAATGCGCTTCTCGTTGGCACGGCAAACCGCGCCAACAACGGCAAAACAGCCAAGCAAACAAAACGCTTGACTCGATGCCAAAGTGGCGTAAAATGCCACTCCCGCTCAAGATTGGGCGGCGCTCTTTAACAATTTGACCTATGCAATCTGTGTGGGCACTCGTTGAGAATAGACAAAAAGATTTATTCGATGAACTGAGTGACCAATTCATGTTGGTGCAGCCTTGAGCTGTTTTGATTTCACTTTTTTAAAAGTGGATGCCAACAGGAGCACAGTCAATTCGTTTGTCTCGTAAGAGACGAACAAAACAGTATTTATCGAGCCGTTTGTCTTTCCTTTATAGGAAAGCAAACACCAAAACTTAAATTGAAGAGTTTGATCATGGCTCAGATTGAACGCTGGCGGCAGGCCTAACACATGCAAGTCGAGCGGAAACGGCAGCATTGAAGCTTCGGTGGATTTGCTGGACGTCGAGCGGCGGACGGGTGAGTAACGGCTGGGAACCTGCCCTGACGAGGGGGATAACCGTTGGAAACGACGGCTAATACCGCATAATGTCTTAGTTCATTACGAGCTGGGACCAAAGGTGGCCTCTACATGTAAGCTATCGCGTTGGGATGGGCCCAGTTAGGATTAGCTAGTTGGTAAGGTAATGGCTTACCAAGGCAACGATCCTTAGCTGGTTTGAGAGGATGATCAGCCACACTGGGACTGAGACACGGCCCAGACTCCTACGGGAGGCAGCAGTGGGGAATATTGCACAATGGGGGAGACCCTGATGCAGCCATGCCGCGTGTGTGAAGAAGGCCTTCGGGTTGTAAAGCACTTTCAGCAGTGAGGAAGGTGGTGTACTTAATACGTGCATTGCTTGACGTTAGCTGCAGAAGAAGCACCGGCTAACTCCGTGCCAGCAGCCGCGGTAATACGGAGGGTGCGAGCGTTAATCGGAATTACTGGGCGTAAAGCGCATGCAGGCGGTTTGTTAAGTCAGATGTGAAAGCCCGGGGCTCAACCTCGGAACCGCATTTGAAACTGGCAGGCTAGAGTCTTGTAGAGGGGGGTAGAATTTCAGGTGTAGCGGTGAAATGCGTAGAGATCTGAAGGAATACCAGTGGCGAAGGCGGCCCCCTGGACAAAGACTGACGCTCAGATGCGAAAGCGTGGGTAGCAAACAGGATTAGATACCCTGGTAGTCCACGCCGTAAACGCTGTCTACTTGGAGGTTGAGGTTTAAGACTTTGGCTTTCGGCGCTAACGCATTAAGTAGACCGCCTGGGGAGTACGGCCGCAAGGTTAAAACTCAAATGAATTGACGGGGGCCCGCACAAGCGGTGGAGCATGTGGTTTAATTCGATGCAACGCGAAGAACCTTACCTACTCTTGACATCCAGCGAATCCTTTAGAGATAGAGGAGTGCCTTCGGGAGCGCTGAGACAGGTGCTGCATGGCTGTCGTCAGCTCGTGTTGTGAAATGTTGGGTTAAGTCCCGCAACGAGCGCAACCCTTATCCTTGTTTGCCAGCACGTAATGGTGGGAACTCCAGGGAGACTGCCGGTGATAAACCGGAGGAAGGTGGGGACGACGTCAAGTCATCATGGCCCTTACGAGTAGGGCTACACACGTGCTACAATGGCAGATACAGAGGGCAGCGAAGCTGCGAAGTGGAGCGAATCCCTTAAAGTCTGTCGTAGTCCGGATTGGAGTCTGCAACTCGACTCCATGAAGTCGGAATCGCTAGTAATCGTGGATCAGAATGCCACGGTGAATACGTTCCCGGGCCTTGTACACACCGCCCGTCACACCATGGGAGTGGGCTGCACCAGAAGTAGATAGCTTAACCTTCGGGAGGGCGTTTACCACGGTGTGGTTCATGACTGGGGTGAAGTCGTAACAAGGTAGCCCTAGGGGAACCTGGGGCTGGATCACCTCCTTACTGACGCTATTGTTGCGAGTGTTCACACAGATTGTATAGGTTAAAAGTCAAAGAGATACGAATGCCTTAGTGAAAGGCTCGTACCTTAGATGGGTCTGTAGCTCAGGTGGTTAGAGCGCACCCCTGATAAGGGTGAGGTCGGTGGTTCAAGTCCACTCAGACCCACCAATTTCTCCTGATGCTGCGTTAGTGCATTCCTCGTTTAGCGAACTAAACGTCGAAATACACTGCCTTGCCTCAAAAGAAATTGGCACCAGCATCTAAGGGATTCATGATGGGGCTATAGCTCAGCTGGGAGAGCGCCTGCCTTGCACGCAGGAGGTCAGCAGTTCGATCCTGCTTAGCTCCACCACTTTTTAAGCGCATTTATGATGATAAGTGTCTTTAAAAAGTGGTTTATCGTATTGATAGATTCACATGCTCTTTAACAATCTGGAAAGCTGACAAGTCATTCTTTAAAGAATGACAGTAAAGTTCTCAATCAGTGACAGAAATGTCACTCACACAATCAAGTGTGCTTGGGCTTTGTCTTAGTGATAAGCAAAGTCTCTATTTTGAGTCCGGCAAAAACAAAACCTTAGTTGTTTTCATGCAAGACCTTTTGGGGTTGTATGGTTAAGTGACTAAGCGTAGACGGTGGATGCCTTGGCAGTCAGAGGCGATGAAGGACGTACTAACCTGCGAAAAGCGATGGTGAGCTGGTAAGAAGCATTTGAGCCATCGATGTCCGAATGGGGAAACCCACCTGCATAAGCAGGTATCTTAGCGTGAATACATAGCGCTAAGAGGCGAACTCGGGGAACTGAAACATCTAAGTACCCGAAGGAAAAGAAATCAATTGAGATTCCGGCAGTAGCGGCGAGCGAACCCGGAGCAGCCCTTAAGCGGCTTAGGCGTTAGGTGAACAGGTTGGAAAACCTGGCAATAAAGGGTGATAGCCCCGTAGCCGACGGCGCCTTAGTCGTGAAAACGAGTAGGACGGGACACGTGATATCTTGTCTGAACATGGGGGGACCATCCTCCAAGGCTAAATACTCCTGACTGACCGATAGTGAACCAGTACCGTGAGGGAAAGGCGAAAAGAACCCCTGTGAGGGGAGTGAAATAGAACCTGAAACCGTCTACGTACAAGCAGTGGGAGCCTCCTAGTGGGGTGACCGCGTACCTTTTGTATAATGGGTCAGCGACTTAATGTAAGTAGCAAGGTTAACCGCATAGGGGAGCCGTAGGGAAACCGAGTCTTAACTGGGCGTCGAGTTGCTTGCATTAGACCCGAAACCGAGTGATCTAGCCATGGGCAGGTTGAAGGTTGAGTAACATCAACTGGAGGACCGAACTCACTAACGTTGAAAAGTTAGGAGATGACCTGTGGCTAGGGGTGAAAGGCCAATCAAACTCGGAGATAGCTGGTTCTCCCCGAAAGCTATTTAGGTAGCGCCTCGGACGAATACTACTGGGGGTAGAGCACTGTTAAGGCTAGGGGGTCATCCCGACTTACCAACCCTTTGCAAACTCCGAATACCAGTAAGTACTATCCGGGAGACACACGGCGGGTGCTAACGTCCGTCGTGGAGAGGGAAACAACCCAGACCGCCAGCTAAGGTCCCAAAGTTATCGCTAAGTGGGAAACGATGTGGGAAGGCTCAGACAGCCAGGATGTTGGCTTAGAAGCAGCCATCATTTAAAGAAAGCGTAATAGCTCACTGGTCGAGTCGGCCTGCGCGGAAGATGTAACGGGGCTAAGCGATACACCGAAGCTGCGGCAATGTCCTTATGGATATTGGGTAGGGGAGCGTTGTGTAAGCTGTTGAAGGTGAGCTGAGAGGCTTGCTGGAGGTATCACAAGTGCGAATGCTGACATGAGTAACGATAAAGGGGGTGAAAAACCTCCTCGCCGGAAGACCAAGGGTTCCTGTCCAACGTTAATCGGGGCAGGGTAAGTCGGCCCCTAAGGCGAGGCCGAAAGGCGTAGTCGATGGGAAACGGGTTAATATTCCCGTACTGCTACTTACTGCGATGGGGGGACGGAGAAGGCTAGGTGGGCCTGGCGATGGTTGTCCAGGTTCAAGTGCGTAGGCTGATTTCTTAGGCAAATCCGGGAAATCAAGGCCGAGACACGATGTCGAGCCACCAAGGTGGTGAAGTCATTGATGCCATGCTTCCGGGAAAAGCCTCTAAGCTTCAGGTAAGTAGCAACCGTACTCCAAACCGACACAGGTGGTCGGGTAGAGAATACCAAGGCGCTTGAGAGAACTCGGGTGAAGGAACTAGGCAAAATGGTACCGTAACTTCGGGAGAAGGTACGCTGCCCGCGGTGAAGTCCCTTGCGGATGGAGCTATGGGCAGTCGCAGATACCAGGTGGCTGCAACTGTTTATTAAAAACACAGCACTGTGCAAAATCGAAAGATGACGTATACGGTGTGACGCCTGCCCGGTGCCGGAAGGTTAATTGATGTGGTTATCGCAAGAGAAGCCATTGATTGAAGCCCCGGTAAACGGCGGCCGTAACTATAACGGTCCTAAGGTAGCGAAATTCCTTGTCGGGTAAGTTCCGACCTGCACGAATGGCGTAATGATGGCCACGCTGTCTCCACCCGAGACTCAGTGAAATTGAAATCGCAGTGAAGATGCTGTGTACCCGCGGCTAGACGGAAAGACCCCGTGAACCTTTACTACAGCTTGGCACTGAACATTGAGCCTACATGTGTAGGATAGGTGGGAGGCTTTGAAGCGGCGACGCCAGTTGCTGTGGAGCCATCCTTGAAATACCACCCTTGTATGTTTGATGTTCTAACTTAGCCCCGTTATCCGGGGTGAGGACAGTGCCTGGTGGGTAGTTTGACTGGGGCGGTCTCCTCCCAAAGCGTAACGGAGGAGCACGAAGGTGGGCTAATCACGGTCGGACATCGTGAGGTTAGTGCAATGGCATAAGCCCGCTTAACTGCGAGAGTGACGGCTCGAGCAGGTACGAAAGTAGGTCATAGTGATCCGGTGGTTCTGAATGGAAGGGCCATCGCTCAACGGATAAAAGGTACTCCGGGGATAACAGGCTGATACCGCCCAAGAGTTCATATCGACGGCGGTGTTTGGCACCTCGATGTCGGCTCATCACATCCTGGGGCTGAAGTCGGTCCCAAGGGTATGGCTGTTCGCCATTTAAAGTGGTACGCGAGCTGGGTTTAGAACGTCGTGAGACAGTTCGGTCCCTATCTGCCGTGGGCGTTGGATGATTGAGGGGAGCTGCTCCTAGTACGAGAGGACCGGAGTGGACGAACCGCTGGTGTTCGGGTTGTGTCGCCAGACGCATTGCCCGGTAGCTAAGTTCGGCACAGATAAGCGCTGAAAGCATCTAAGCGCGAAGCTGGCCCCGAGATGAGTCATCCCTAGAGCTTCGAGCTCTCTAAAGGGTTGTCGTAGACGACGACGTTGATAGGCAGGGTGTGTAAGCGCTGTGAGGCGTTGAGCTAACCTGTACTAATTGCCCGTGAGGCTTAACCATACAACACCCAAGAGGTTTTGGGTTGGACTTGAAATAAGCCAGTTGATTGTGGCGAGAACGAACAGCTTTCTAGATTACCGAATTTGCTTGGCGACCATAGCGCTTTGGACCCACCTGACTCCATGCCGAACTCAGTAGTGAAACGAAGCAGCGCCGATGGTAGTGTGGGGTCTCCCCATGTGAGAGTAGGACATCGCCAGGCTTTGAATACAATTAATTAAAGCAGCTATATGTAAGACTTTAATTAGTAGAAACACCAAGCCCTGACCTTACGGTCGGGGCTTTTTTGTATCTTGAGGGTGTATCAGCCCTGTACGTCTCGCTTCAAAACTCCCTGCACATAGCTCGCAATTTAATCATCAAAGCGGATATGCGTAAGACTTTGATGAGAAAATACCAAGCCCTGACCTGACGGTCAGGGCTTTTTTATGTCTGTTATTTTTGTACTGAGCGCTATGCTTTTCCCTTCCTGCTCGATTTTTTACCGTGCGTTTTTCTGATCTTCATTGCCCTTCTGTGCGTAATCTCGCTGTTAGGAGGTGTGATTATGGTGACTGTATTTTATGACAGCATGTGTCCTTTATGCGTGAAAGAAATGCGTAAGCTGTCTCGTTGGGATACCCAAGGCGCGTTGCAGCTGGTTGATATTCATCAAGCTGATTTCTCTATTCGTTTTCCTGACATAGATCCCAGTGCCGCCAATCGCATTTTGCATGCGCAAGATAGCGGCGGGCAGATAGTGTATGGTTTAGATGCGACTTATGTAGCTTGGCGGGCTGTGAATAAAGGATATTGGGTGAAGTGGCTACGCTGGCCTGGTATTGCTTGGGTTGCTGACAAACTGTATCTGTTCTTTGCCCAACACCGTTATCGCATATCCGCGCTGTTAACGGGACAAGCTCGCTGTCAACAATGCCAACTTAAGTAAGGATGGATATGGCTCTGAGTGTGTATGAGAGAGACGATATACTGGCGATGGAAAAGCGTTATCGCGCGGCGTTCGTGAATAGCCTGTCCGGCTTTAAATCGGCGAACCTGCTAGGCACCAGTGACTCAAATCGACAGACAAACTTGTGCATTGTGAGTTCTGCGTTTCATCTAGGGGCCAACCCAGCGTTAATGGGTGTGATTATCCGCCCTGATACCGTACCGCGTGATACCTTAGAAAACATTCGCGAAACCGGGGTTTATACACTTAACCATGTTCAAAAGGAAATGGTTGTCGCCGCGCATCAAACGTCAGCACGCTATCCACACGGGGTGTCTGAATTTGAGCAAGTGGGTCTGACGCCCTTATGGCGTGAGCGAATTAATGCGCCTTATGTTCAAGAAGCCGCGATACGTCTTGGCCTGATTCTTCGTGAGGAGCATACCATGGCAATCAACGGCACCCATCTATTGGTCGGTGAGATCATTGAGGCGCATGTTCCAGATAGCTGTATCAGCCACGATGGTTTTGTCGATATTGAGCAAGCAGGCACCGTCGCGTTGAGTGGCTTAGACAGTTACCATCGCACCGACCGTGTGGGGCGGCTCAGTTACGCTAAGCCCGATACTATGCCTGAGTGGCTTGATTAGCGGGTACGCGCCATATAATGGGCATCAACAAACTCGCCGTTACGGAACGCAAACTGTTTGGCGGTGCCTTCAATCTCAAAGCCAAACTTTTGGTAGAGGCGGGTCGCAGCCGCGTTATCCGTATAAACGGTTAGCTCTATCCGTGATACGTTCAGCCAGTTTTCGGCTAAATCGATCGCTTTTTCCATTAGCGCACTACCAATGCCGCGGCCTTGATAAGCATCATGAACGCCCATGCCAATATCTGCAACGTGGCGACGGCGCGGGTTCGCGGCAATGACTAAGCCGAGGTTGCCGACCACTTTTCCCTCCAGCTCGGCAACCAATGGGTATACGCCATCTGGCACGTTATTAAGCCGTTTTTCCCACATCGCGAGGCTTGGCATCGGCAATTGCAGGGTGCCTGCTTGAGCCTTGGGTTGCGCGTAGATTTCACGTATCGCCGGAATGTCGTCGGTGTGGTATTGACGAATAATCAGAGACATAACACATCCTTGTGGTGAACTTTCCTCTCTAATAAGCCATGCAAGCAAAAATAAATCAACAGCTTATATCAATTAAGTCACTGATTATTCACTCTAAATGTAGATCCAGCGGCGTTTTACTGGCTCGTCCGCCAACTTCTCGGGTCAGTCGGGGGACTAAATAGCCGGAAAGCTGGCCGATAATGTCTTGCATTAAGGCGCGTGCTTCATCGTCTGAGACTAGAAAGTGGGCGGCGCCTTGGACTTTATCCAATACATGCAGATAGTAAGGTAAAACGCCGGCCTCAAACAGTCGTTGACTCAGAGCCACCAAAGCGTCAGCGCTATCATTCACGCCTTTAAGGAGGACGCTTTGGTTAAGCAGCGTGATACCTGCTTGTCGCAGTGCGTGGAGTTTGTCGCTTAACTCGTCATCGATCTCATTGGCGTGGTTGATGTGGGTGACCATCACCACGTTTAAACGCGAGTGCGATAAGCGCTCGGTCAGCGCTGAGGTGATGCGTGCGGGGATCACGACGGGCAAGCGAGAGTGGATACGCAGCCGTTTAACATGTGTTATTTGTTCAATAGCACTGATGAGCCAATCGAGCTCATCGTCTTTGGCCATCAGTGGGTCGCCACCAGATAAAATCACTTCGTCTATCTCTGCATGAGCGGCGATATAGTCCAGCGCCCCTTGCCATACACGCTTACTGCCTTTGTTGTCCTGGTAAGGGAAATGGCGACGGAAACAATAGCGGCAGTTTATCGCACAGCCGCCTTTTACGATCAGTAGCACTCGGTTGTGGTATTTGTGCAACAGTCCAGGGACGGCATTATCTTGTTCTTCCAGTGGGTCAGCGCTGAACCCGTCAACCTCATTAAATTCGTCGGCAATCGGTAGTACCTGCTTTAACAATGGGTCATGAGGGTTTCCCTTTTCCATTCTGGCGACAAAGCTGCGCGGTACACGCTGTGAAAACAAACGGCGCGCCGTAAAACCGGACTCCCATCCCTGTGGTGAAATTTCAAGCATTTGCAGCAGTTCACTGGGATCTGTGATCGCCTCTGCGAGTTCTTTGATCCAGTTTCGCTCAACAGCAGGCTGGATTCGGGTTATGATGTGCGACATTTGTGAAAACTCGAAGATGTTAAGAGGATCAAGATGGCGTCTTTCAGCACTAATGAATTCCGCGGCGGTTTGAAAATTATGCTCGATAACGAGCCGTGTGTCATTACCGAAAATGAATTCGTAAAGCCAGGCAAGGGTCAGGCCTTCAACCGTGTCAAAATCCGTAAGTTGATCTCCGGTAAAGTACTAGAGAAAACATTTAAATCGGGTGACAGCGTTGAAGCGGCCGACGTGATTGAAGTTGATATGGATTACCTGTACACAGACGGTGAATTCTATCACTTTATGAACAATGAAACCTTTGAGCAAATTGCGTCTAACGAGAGCGCAGTGGGTGATAACGTCAAGTGGCTCGTCGAGAACAACACGTGTACGCTTACACTGTGGAATGGCGACCCTATCGTGGTTACCCCACCTAACTTCGTTGAACTAGAGGTGACAGAAACCGATCCAGGCTTGAAAGGTGATACGCAAGGAACGGGCGGCAAGCCAGCGACACTGAGCACAGGCGCTGTGGTTCGCGTGCCTTTGTTTATTCAAATCGGCGAAGTGATTAAGGTCGATACCCGTACGGGTGAGTACGTTGGACGGGTTAAGTAACCTTTGTTAAAAAGCCCTGCGCTTCATCAGCCAGGGCTTTTTTTATGCCTTGTTTTGACTGGAATTAGACAATCAATACCAACAGTATGGCCGCGACACTGACCGCAAAGGCGATGGCGTAGCAAATTACCTTACCGGCGAGTCCAACATGCAGCTTTAAGTCGTGCAGCCCGTGATGGATGCGATGCATGGCATGCCACATAGGCAACGCAAGGGTGGCCAGGATCAGCAGCTTGCCGAGCCAGTGCTCAGCAAACATCGTCACACGGTCATAGCTCAATGTGGATGGGTCAATAATCCCGAGAGGGATGAGTACCCCTAAGATCAAGACAGTCACTGGGGTAAACATCGCGAACCAGGTTCCCCCGGCGCCAAAGAGGCTCCACCAAATGGGCTCATCGGAACGTTTGGGTTTGGAATCAATCATAACACCTCCTAAATGAGCACCAGAGCAATCAGTGATATCACCGCCACCGCGGCCCATTGCGCACCAATCACCCATTTACCGTCGAGCAGTTTGCCTTTAATGCGAATTGGCATCACTTGCGGCATCATGCTGAAAAATGTGGTGGCATGAAACAGGCTGGCGACCAAGGCAACCAGGTTCAAGGTAATCACCACCGGGTGGGCCATGTAATCCAGCCAGCTTTGCCACGCTTGCGGTCCCTGAACCAAGCAAATTAATCCAGCTGTGAGACTAAGCGTGAAAAAGACCAAAGGCAGTACTGTCGCTTCTCGCACCATATAAAAGCGGTAGAACGGATGGTCGAGCCACCAAGTACGCGGCATGGGGCGTGTATAGGGTTTGCGGTTACTCATCCTCTTACCTCCTGCCCATCTTTATTAGGGTTAAACATGGCAATCACCATATCTTGGGTGGAAGCCACCTTGCCTTGGTTGACTGCACCCGCAGGATCAACACCTTTCGGACACACTTTGGAGCAGTAGCCGACGAAAGTGCATCCCCACGCGCCGTTATCACTATTAATCAGCGGCATGCGTTGGGCTTTTCCCTTGTCTCGGCTGTCAAGATTATAGCGGTGTGCCAGCGCGATCGCGGCAGGGCCTAAAAAGTCGGGGTTGAGACCAAATTGCGGACAGGCGGCATAGCATAAGCCGCAATTGATACAAGCGGCAAATTGTTTATAACGTGCCATTTGTTCAGGCGTTTGTGTATTGGGCCCGTCTTCAGGGCGTCGATCATTACCCAAGATATAGGGTTTGATTGCTTCAAGACGCTCAATAAAGGGCGTCATATCGACAACGAGATCTTTCTCGATCGCAAAATTAGCCAAAGGCTCAATCACCACCCCTTTGGCGTAATCACGTAAAAACGCTTTGCAAGCGAGCTTGGGAACACCATTGACCATCATTCCGCATGAGCCACAAATGGCCATGCGACAAGACCAGCGGTAAGACAGCGATTTATCGAGGTTGTCTTTGATATAGCCTAGCGCATCTAAGACCGACATGGTTTCATCGCCGGGCACAACGAAAGATTGCGAGTAAGGCGCCTCATCCGTTGCCGGATCGTATCTGAGCACTGAGACCTGGTAGGTAGTTTGCGTCATGATGCGGGCTCCTCTTGTTGATCCACATTGCCACGATTGGCGTGTTCCGCCGCATCGCCATATAGGCGTGCTTGTGGTTGTGATTTGGTGATTTTAACATCGCCGTAGTCAATGCGAGGGCCGCCCTCGGGTTGATAGAAGGCCAAGGTATGTTTGAGGTAGTTATCATCATCACGCTCGGTGCAGCCTTCATCTAGCCGTTGGTGAGCGCCACGAGATTCCTTACGCTGGATGGCAGAGTGTGCCATGGCCTCTGCGACCTCCAAGCCATAGCCCACTTCAATGGCATAGAGTAGGTCAGTATTGAACACACTCCCTTGGTCTTGGATGGCAACATGCTGATAGCGTGCTTTGAGCTCAGCAATTTTATCAATGGTGGCTTGCATCAGATCTTCGCGACGATAAATACCGCAGCCCGCTTCCATTGTCTCGCCCAGCTCTTTGCGAATATCCGCCCAGTTTTCTTCGCCTTGATTGCTCAGCAACTGATCAATGCGCGCTTTGACGTTCTGAACCTGGGCATCAATAGCTGCTTGATTCCAACCTGTAAAGGCCGCTGCCCGTTTTGCTGCGCCTTCACCCGCCAAACGACCAAATACCGCTAATTCAGCGAGCGAGTTTGAGCCGAGTCGATTAGCCCCGTGCAAACCGACGGAGGAGCACTCACCAACCGCAAATAAGCCGTTAACGCGCGTTTCGGTTTGGGCATCCGTTTCAATGCCACCCATGGTGTAGTGCACCGTGGGACGAATTGGGATCGGCTCTTTGGCGGGGTCAACGTTGACATAGGCTTTGGCGAGCTCACAAATAAACGGCAGCCGTTCTTGAATATAGTCTTCGCCGAGGTGACGTAAATCGAGATGAACAACGTCACCGAGCGTGTGCTTGATGGTATTGCCTTTTTGCTGCTCATGCCAAAAGGCTTGTGAGACTTTATCGCGTGGGCCGAGCTCCATGTATTTGTTCTTTGGCTGTCCGACCGGCGTTTCTGGCCCGAGACCATAATCTTGCAGGTATCGGTAGCCGTCTTTGTTGACAATAATGCCACCTTCGCCACGGCAGCCTTCGGTCATTAAGATCCCCGTTCCAGGCAGCCCTGTGGGGTGATATTGGACAAATTCCATATCACGCAGCGGGATACCGTGGCGATAAGCCATGGCCATGCCATCCCCGGTGACAATCCCACCATTGGTATTGCAGCTGTACACGCGTCCGGCGCCGCCCGTGGCTAACACCACCGATTTGGCTTTAATACAGACCAGCTCGCCTTCCGCCATGTGCAAGGCAATCAAGCCTTGTACTTGCCCGTCATCGATAATCAAATCAATCACAAAGTATTCGTCGAGACGTTGGATCTGTGGATATTTGGTCGAGGTTTGAAACAGGGTATGGAGCATATGGAAGCCGGTTTTATCCGCGGCAAACCAAGTACGCTCGACTTTCATGCCACCAAAACGGCGGACATTGATGCTGCCATCGTCTTTTCGGCTCCAAGGGCAGCCCCATTGCTCGAGTTGTACCATTTCATGGGCACAATGTTTGACAAAGTAATCGACGACATCTTGTTCGCATAACCAGTCGCCACCGCTGACGGTATCATTGAAGTGGTTGTCTAGGCTGTCTTCGTCCTTGATGACGGCAGCTGAGCCACCCTCTGCGGCCACAGTGTGGGAGCGCATCGGATAAACCTTAGATACCAGGGCAATATTAAGAGAGGGGTCTGCCTCGGCGGCCGCAATGGCGGTGCGCAGCCCGGCGCCACCAGCGCCAATCACTGCAATATCTGTGGTAATGGTCTGCACGTTCATCCTCCAGTGTAGGGAAAGCCAGTGCTTGGCTTATTTATTGTTCTGCTGTCATGGTAGGCAATCTGTGCACAGCAAAAATTGACTCAGTCGGGGAATTACCGCGATTTTGTGGGCATGAGTGTTAAATTGCATAAAAGTGTGATGTTAGTCGTTAAGTGCCTGCCGCTCTTGTAAAAAGGGGAAATAATTACAAAGAAAATGCGTTATGTGGCACATGCTTGCCGCGCAACACTAATCGTGAGTACTTGTCATTCCAGACGGCAGCGATAGACTGGCGCCATCAGAGAGCGTGCAAGGGTAACGTATGAGTGAGATGAATCAGTGGCAGCCAACCGCAGGCTTGCCACAATTAAAAAAACGCGCCGCGATCATCGCCCGTATCCGTCAATTTTTTGCTGATCGTGACGTATGGGAAGTGGATACCCCTGCACTGAGTCAAGCGGCGGTGACTGATGTGCACCTGCACAGTTTTTCCACCTCGCTGGTCGGCCCCGGCTTTGCCAAGGGACTACCTTTGTATTTGATGACCAGCCCAGAATTTCATATGAAGCGATTACTGGCAGCGGGCAGCGGTGCCATTTACCAAATCAGTAAGGCGTTTCGTAATGAAGAGGCAGGGCGCTACCACAACCCTGAATTTACGATGTTGGAGTGGTATCAACCTGGCTATACCCACCATGACTTAATGGATGAAATGGATGGGTTGTTGCAAGCGGTACTTAGGTGTCAAGCTGCGACACGGATGAGCTATCAAACGGCCTTTGAATCGTTCACCGGACTGTGCCCATTAACCGCGGATAGTAGTCAGTTGCGTGCACTGGCTGCTACGCAGGGATTGGCAGACATCACTCAGGATGAAACCGACAAAGATACCTTGCTGCAGCTGCTTTTCTCCGTGATGGTAGAGCCGAATATTGGCCAGCAGGTGCCCGCTTTTATTTATGACTTTCCCGCGTCGCAAGCCGCGCTGGCTAAAATCAGCGAAGAAGACTGGCGTGTTGCGCATCGGTTTGAGGTGTACTTCCGAGGGATTGAGCTGGCCAATGGTTTTTATGAGTTGCAAGACGCCAACGAGCAACGACAGCGGTTTGAGGCGGACAATGCGGCACGTGAGGCTCGCGGTCTACCACCACAACCTATCGATGAGCACTTATTGTCCGCGCTGGAAAGTGGCTTACCTGATTGCGCGGGGGTGGCATTAGGCGTCGATCGTTTAGTGATGTTAGCGCTCGGTTGTGATCACATTGATGCGGTGACCGCGTTTCCTGTCTCACGCGCGTAGCGCCATAAGAAAAACGCCGCCTTGCGGCGGCGTCTGAAAGGGCATTCACCTAGACTTTAAATTTTGACAAATCTTGATGCATATCCCGCGCGGCTTGCGCCATGCTTTCACCTTGATCGCCGGTGGCACTGGCTTGCTGGTGGATCTCATAGGACAGATCTTTTACCGCTTGAGTATTGCGATTGATGTCGTCGGTGACCGCACGCTGCTCCTCTGCAGCACTGGCAATTTGAATCGCCATTTCTGAGATAGTACCAATAGCGCTGGTGATTTGGTTGAGGCGCTCACTGGCCGCTTCGGCGCGATCCACACTTGATGTCGCCATTTCATTACTTTGGGTCATATCATCGACCGCGCGCTGTGTGGTGTGCTGCAGCGTCTCAATCATGTTGCGAATCTCTTCGGTGGAGTCATGGGTACGCTGGCTCAGTACGCGCACTTCATCGGCGACCACTGCAAACCCTCGCCCTTGATCGCCTGCTCGGGCTGCCTCAATGGCTGCGTTGAGAGCAAGCAAGTTGGTTTGCTCGGCCACCCCTTGAATGGTCGCGATGATTTGGTTGATACTCTGGGCGTTCTCATCCAGCTCGCGGATCACATTAGTGGCTCGCTCTACTTGCTCGGCCAACTGAGTGATAGCATTGCGGTTATCACTGACGACACTTAACCCCTCTTGGCATGACTGCTCCGCCTGTTGCGCGGACGAGGCCGTATCTTCAGCATGGCTTGCCACCTCGTTGGCTGTGGTCGACATTTCGTGGATAGCCGTCGCTATTTGGTCAACATCATTTTGCTGTTTATCAACCAACTGGCTGGACTGCAGGGCGTGGGTGCGACATTCTTCGGCGCTTTCTGACAGCGTCATGCTCTGACTAACCGCTTTACCGACCATCTGCTGGAGCTGAGCGAGGAAGGCATTGACGTATCCAGCCAGTTCGCCAATTTCATCTTGGCGGGCGATGTTGAGCCTTTGCGTGAGATCCCCTTCGCCTGCAGAGAGAGTACGTACAGCGCCTGTCAGCTCGCCTAATGGCTTAAGCAGCTGTTTGATTAACGCACCGGCGACAAAGGCAATCACGATAAACAAGATCACTGAGGCAATCACCACAAAGGTAATTTGCTCTGATACCGAAGCATAGGCTTGTGTCTTATCTTCGACGATACCCAGGGTCCAATCGGTATTGGGAACCTCGATCGCCGCGAGAAGCTTTTCTTTGCCATTAAGCTCGAAGGTAGTGAGTTGGCGCTGGGCGCTCGCGCTAGCCATAAATGTGGGCGTGAGTTCTTCGTCAAGCTCAGTCAGTGGCTGACGGCTAAGATCGGTATCGCGATAGGCCACTAGGCGGTTGTCACCATCGACGAGGAAGGCAAAGCCATTGCTGAGTTTTAAATTTAATACTTGCTCGACAATATCGGTCACGGTGACATCGGCAGCTAGTACCCCTTGATATTGGCCATTAAAGGCTTTGGCGAGACTGACCACCAAACTGCCATCGAAATCTTGATAGGGCTCGGTAATGATTAAGCCATTGGCGTCACTGGCGCTTTGATACCAAGGGCGAGTGCGCGGATCATAGTCGGCGGGCCAATCTTCGCTTTTATCACCGTAGGCGATACGGCCATCTTCAAAACCGGCATACACGGAGAGGAAACGCCCCGCTCGCTTGGTGACAAGAAGCTCGCGATCCACATTAGCCTGGTTGGCGATCAGTGATTCGTTTGCCAATAGCATATCGGCGCGCGTACTCAGCCAGCTGTCGATAAACTGGACGGTGGCATCCCCGACATCATGCATTTGCTTGGTGATACTGCTAGTCGTCTCGCTTTGGAGTTGACGCACAGAAATGCTGGCAAGTACCGCACTGACCAAGGCCACGATAAAGGCAATAGCCACAATGATTTTTAGCTTAATTGTTGGCTTGGGCATAGACACATTTCCATCTGCTTGAAAAGTGTCACAAGTGTATACGCAACGTTTGCACTAAAGTTGGATCGATAAGACAAAATGCGGTCACAAAAGCGGCAAAGTGAGAGAATAAGGGTGAATCTGTGATCTTTCTGCCAGTGACAGTCTGCCTACCTAGGCAGGCAGACTGCGGTGGCGCAGGTTATACTTTGAACTTGGAAAGGTCGTTGTGCATTTCTTGCGCATCTTGCGCCATTTGCTCACCTTGCTCGCCCGTTTCATTGGACTTTTGGTGGATCTCTAACGAGAGGTCACGCACCGCTTGGGTATTACGGTTGATATCTTCGGTCACCGCTCGTTGTTCTTCAGCCGCGCTGGCGATTTGTGCCGCCATCTCAGAAATGTCGCCGATTGCACGGGTGATTTCGTTGAGTTTCTCGCTCGCTGAGGCTGCGCGTTCGACACTTGAAGTCGCCATATCATTACTTTGGGTCATGCCATCTACTGCGCGTTGAGTGGTGTTTTGTAGCGTTTCAATCATGTTACGGATCTCTTCCGTGGAATCATGAGTACGCTGACTCAATACACGCACTTCATCAGCGACGACAGCAAAGCCACGTCCTTGTTCACCGGCTCGGGCGGCCTCAATGGCGGCGTTAAGCGCGAGTAGGTTGGTTTGTTCGGCAATATCCTGAATAGTGGAGATGATTTGGTTGATGCTTTGTGAGTTGGTATCCAATTCACGGATCACATCTGTGGCTTGCTCCACCTGTTCTGCTAGTTGGGTAATGGCATCACGGTTGCTTTCCACTACCTCTAGGCCGTCACGGCATGAGCCCTCTGCCTCTTGGGCAGAGCGCGCGGTTTGTTCGGCATTACTGGCGACTTCGTTAGCCGTGGTCGACATCTCATGGATGGCGGTGGCAATTTGATCAACATCGCCTTGCTGCTGACCCACCAAGCTACTGGACTGGTGAGCAAGGTTGCGACATTGGTCGGCGCGATCCGATAGGGTCACACTCTGAGTGACGCTGCGGCCTATCATCGCTTGTAACTGCTCAAGGAACGCATTGACGTGTCCGGCTAACTCTCCAATTTCATCTTTACGGACAATATCAAGACGCTGAGTGAGATCCCCACTACCTTTTGAAAGCGAGCTTACTGCCTGTGTCAGTTGAGTCAGCGGCGCCAACATCCGGTGGATAAGCGCCCCGGCAATCAGAGCAATGATCACAAATAAGATCACTGACGTGACCAAGGTGGAAACAATCTGCTCGGAGACAGACGCAAACGCCAACTTTTTATCTTGCACCACGCCAAGGCTCCAGTCAGCGCCTTCAACGGGCGTTACCGCGAGCAGTTTTTCTCTGCCGTCACCGTCAAAAGTAATGGTTGAGAGTGCATCACTGTTACGTGCCTGTTGGATAAAAGCGGGGGTAAGTTCATCGTCAACCTGGGTCAGGGGCTTGGTACTGAGCGCAGTATCCCGATAAGCCACGACATTGTTGTTACCATCAACCAAAAAAGCAAAGCCTTGGTTGGGCAACCGCACATTGAGTACTTCTTGCACAATGGCGTCAACGGAGAGGTCTGCAGCAATGACGCCCTCGTAGCGTTGATTGAACGATTTGGCAAAACTGATCACCATCCCAGCGCCATTAGCATCGACATAAGGGGGGGTGATGATTAGCTCATTAGCGGCGTTGGCTTGTTTGTACCAAGGTCGAGTCCGTGGGTCATAATTGGCCGGCCAGCTTTCTGTTTTGTCACCATAAGCAATCGAGCCGTCTGCAAAGCCGGCGTAAACGGTGAGAAAGTTACCCTGGCGCTTGGTCAGCAATAATTCACGATCGACATTAGGCTGAGTCGCAATCAGTGGCACATTGGCGACTAGCATGTCACTGCGGATATCAAGCCACTCTTCGATAAAGTTGCTGGTGGAAAGACCGACATCGCGCATTTGCTCAGTGACGTTTTGCTGCGTCTCTTGTTCCAATTGGTTAACGGAAAACCATGCCTGTACTGCACTGACTAAGGCAACGACCAAAGCAACAGCAAGCAATATTTTGGTCTTGATGGTGAATTTCATTAAAGATCCCTCGTACTACCACGTTCCGACGATACTTTCTTATTGAGTATCTGATTAATTGTAGAAAGCTTGGCCAGCGTTGATAAAGTTTTTTTAAACGTTGTCTTATCCGCGCCGCGCATTTTCTATTTTGCCTACATCACAAGTGTTATCCCATTTTTACTCGATGAAACATATCCACTTACACAGGATGGAGTGAATTTATCGTTTTTATTTCTCAATTGTTAAACGCATGTCACGTTAGTAAGACAACTGCACTGTAGACCAAACCTAAACCACTGACGCCTAAAATAACCCCTACCTTGACCAAATCTTGACTGTTGATAAAGCCGGTTGAATACGCCAACGAATTGGGCGGTGTCGAAACGGGTAGAATCATCCCCAAGGAGGCCGAGAAGGCAACCACAATTAATAGCCCCTGCATACCACCAATGCTTGCCAGCGCGGGCATGGAGGTGGCAATGGCGGCAGCTATCGGCATTAAGAGGTTGGCGGTGGCTGTGTTGGACATAAAGTTCGCCATCAGCCAGCAGATAATTGATAAGGTAACCAGCACCGTCATGGCGGTAAGCAAGTTGTAATCGACCGCATGCGCGAGGGCCGCGGCAAGTCCTGTTTGATCGAGTGCTATCCCCATCGCAATCCCGCCGGCGACCAGCCATAAGACATCCCAGTTGATCTGTTTGAGCTCTGGCTTACCAATAATGCCAGTGAGGGTAAAAATCGCCAGTGGGATCACTGCCACCACATAAGTATTCATGCCATGCAAGCTGGTGGTAAGCCAGAGCACGATCGTGAGGGCGAAGGTAATGTAAACCGTGTAGGCCTGCCAGCTTTGTAGAAAGCGTCCCTCTAAAGCAAGATTCACTTGGGTCTGTTGACTACGAAAGAGACGTTGTAATAGCCACCAGGCGAAGGTGAGCTGAACGATCACGAAAGGCAGGCCCATCTGCATCCAGCCCAGAAAAGAGACTTTATACTCCCCCGTTAAGTACTGTAAGGCAATGGCGTTTGGCGGCGTCCCTATTGGTGTCGCAATACCACCGGTATTGGCGGCTACAGGAATACAGAGCACGAGTGCTTTGATGAGAGGATCCCCTTTGGGCAGTACCGCGATGATTGGGGTAAGTAGTGCCAGCATCATCACCGTGGTGGCAGTATTGGACATAAACATCGAAAACACTGCGGTGATTAACATCAGGCCGAGCATGATAAATTTAGGGTGCTGACCAAAGGGTTTCAGTAATACGCGTGCTAAGTTGATATCCAGTTCGTACTTTGACGCGGCGATGGCAAGCGAAAACCCGCCCATAAAGAGAATAATGATAGGGGATGAAAACGCACTGAGAATATCGGTATAAGGAATTAATTCGCCACGTGGATGGTGGGGGCTCATACCGCGAAACCAGTGCAAGCCTTTATCTGAAATCATCACCAGTTGTAGTGTGATTATCAATAAAGACGTAGAAAAAACAGGCACAGGCTCTAACACCCACAGTAATGCCGCCATCAAAAAGATCGCCAATAAACGGTGTTGAATAATGGTGAGGTTGGCAATCGGTAACCAATCAGTGGGGATAAGCAATAATATGAGCGGTAAGCCGAGGGCGACCAGCAATTTTATAAAATGAGCATTAACCACAAATACGCTCCTTCGTTATCGGTGGGCGAGCGCGTCCCGTCTTAGACGCTAAGACCTGCGTGCGCCTTGTTCTCGCTAATGGAATATCCTTATCATACGGTGCTGCATCGACGATTAACGGGAAAAATCTCCGAATTTCGACACAAAAAAGGGGCTTAAATGCCCCTTATTTCACATTTTCCACCTTGGATGGGTGAGATGGGTTAGCGTTGGCGATGTGCGTAAGGTTGCCCGAGTCGTGTGGCTTCTCCAGGGTAAACGCAATCATCAAAATGTACCGCGCCTTTGGGAAATAGGTTAATCACGGTAGAGCCGAGCTTAAACCGACCCATTTCGTCACCTTGAGCAAAGTGAACCGCTTGTTCCCCTTCACTGGGGTATTGCCAGCGACGAATACTGCCGCCAGTGGGTGGGGTAACCGTACCTGCCCACGTGGTTTCGATACTACCGACAATGGTGGCGCCGACTAATATTTGCGCCATGGGACCAAATTCCGTATCGAAAACGCACACGACGCGCTCGTTACGAGCAAAGAGATTAGGCACGTTTTCTGCCGTCAATGGATTCACTGAAAATAAATCGCCAGGAATATAAACCATTTCTCGCAATATCCCGTCGCAAGGCATGTGGACGCGGTGATAGTCGCGAGGAGAAAGGTACAAGGTGGCAAATTCGCCTTGGTCAAATTTCGCCGCAAGGGTGTCATCTCCGCCCACTAACTCGGTCAGAGAGAAGCTATGGCCTTTCGCTTGAATCAAGCGGCCTTGATCGATGGCGCCAGCTTGGCTGACACAGGCATCTGCGGGAAAGACGAGTGTGTCGTCATCGCCTTCGATAGGGCGAAGTGCGGGCTTTAGCTCGCGGACGAAAAAATCGTTAAAGGTGCTATAGTAACTCGGATCGCTGACTTTCGCTTCGCTCATATCGACGTGGTATTGTTTGATAAACCACTTGATGACTGCAGTGGTTAACCAGCCACCTTTTAAGCTCGCAAGCTTGCCCATAAATCGGGTTAACGCATGTTTCGGCGTAAGATATTGTAGGCCGATTTTCAAATCGTCTCGCACAGTGTAGTCCTAACCAGTTATCGGATTGATGATGCAGCTGATGCGCACCTCTACTGGCGCGCAGTGTAGCGAATCTGTGGGCGAAGTGACAGCCGCTCAGTGTTGCTTATTGCGGGAGAACTGACGGTTGTCTTTGGCTTCTTTCATGCTCTCAATGATACGGTGATAGCTGTCAAAACGCTCGACACTAATATGTCCGTCTTCAACCGCTTGTCGCAGCAGGCAACCGGGATCATCTCCATGTTTGCAATCACGGAACTTACACCCACCCAAATAATCACGAAATTCGACAAAGCCATGGGCAATTTGTTCCGGCTCTAAATGCCATAAGCCAAATTCACGCACGCCCGGCGAGTCAATCAGATCGCCACCTTGGTCGAAATGATACAAACGTGCGGCGGTGGTCGTGTGTTGGCCTAGCCCTGAATTTTCCGATACCTGGTAGGTTTGGGCGTGCACGTCAGGGAGCAGGGTATTGACCAAGCTTGATTTACCGACGCCGGATTGGCCGACAAAGACGCTGACATGCTGGTCAAGATGTTGGGTTAAGGCTGACATGCCTTCGCCCGAGTCTGCGCTGACCATCACCACGGAATAACCTATCTCTCGATAGATATCGAGCAGTTCATCAACCATCTCCCGACCGTCTTCGTCCAATAAGTCAACTTTATTGACAGCAATCAGTGGCGCGATATCCAGTGCCTCACAGGCAATCAGATAACGGTCGATAATATTGAGTGACAATTCGGGTAAGATCGCGGCAACGATCACGACTTGATCAATGTTAGCGGCCACCGGCTTGACCCCATCGTAATAATCGGGACGAGTCAGCACAGAATCACGCTCACGGACGGCTTCTACTACCCCTGCAAATCCATCGAGGGTTTCTTTACCGGGTCGCCAGACCACTCGGTCGCCGGTGACTAAACTATGGACAGAGCGGCGTAGGTTGCACCTGTGCACTTTTCCTGTATCTGGGTCTTCGATATCGGCATGCTGGCCAAAGCGGGTGATAACGCGCCCTTCACGCGCAGATTCAAGCGCTGCATCTTCCCACTGCAGATCATTATCTTTGTCTTTGATCCGGCGCTGCTGGTTGGATCTAACCCGTCGTAGTTGACCCTTAGTTAGCTTTTTCTTTTTTGCCACGTTGACTCTTATCGGTTAAGTTGGCTTTCATATCAAGCACAGTATGATACATGGTTTATCGATAAAAAAGGCAAGTTCAATGGCGTTCAGTGAAAACAATTTAATCTGGATTGATCTGGAAATGACGGGGCTGGATCCGGATACACATAAGATCATTGAGATCGCGACAATTGTCACCGATGCACAGTTGAATATTCTGGCTGAGGGACCCGTGCTGGCGGTACATCAACCGCAAAGTGAGCTCGACAAAATGGATGATTGGTGCACGCGAACACACAGCCAGTCCGGCCTAGTAGCGCGCGTACAACAAAGTGATATTGATGAACAAACCGCCATTGAGCAAACCATCGCGTTCTTATCGCAATGGGTGCCGTCTGGCGCATCACCGATTTGCGGTAATAGTGTGGGGCAAGATCGACGCTTCCTGTATCGACACATGCCAGCACTCGAGCGCTATTTTCACTATCGCACCGTGGATGTCAGTACCTTGAAAGAATTAGTACGACGCTGGAAGCCTGAGATATTGAATGACTTTTCGAAGCAGGGGACGCACTTAGCGCTTGACGACATCCGAGAATCAATTGCAGAATTACGCTTCTATCGCGAGAGGATCTTAACGATCTGATGAGTCAGTCATCGATCTGGTGTTCTTTTGAGCGATTAAAAGAAAAAACCAAAATTTTGCTCGTCAGCACTTGCAACCCGGTTTTTTCTTCGTATAATTCGCAGCCCTAACGACGTGAAACGTCTGTTGAAAGCGACATTAGCTCAGCTGGTAGAGCGCAACCTTGCCAAGGTTGAGGTCACGAGTTCGAACCTCGTATGTCGCTCCAAATTAATGTCGATCTGAGATTGATCAGGTCGATCTAAGCGACACTAGCTCAGCTGGTAGAGCGCAACCTTGCCAAGGTTGAGGTCACGAGTTCGAACCTCGTGTGTCGCTCCAAATTAAAATGCGATGTAATGCATCAGCAATGCGACATTAGCTCAGCTGGTAGAGCGCAACCTTGCCAAGGTTGAGGTCACGAGTTCGAACCTCGTATGTCGCTCCAAACAACAATTCGGAATAAGCGACACTAGCTCAGCTGGTAGAGCGCAACCTTGCCAAGGTTGAGGTCACGGGTTCGAACCCCGTGTGTCGCTCCAATCACTTGGTTAACCACCAGTGTGGCGTTTAAGATAGCGCCATCTTTAATGCTGTGAAGCATCATTTCTTACACGAATCCCATCTGCCCATGCTTTCTCTGAAAGCGCATGGTGGCGCGGTTTTTACTCATACTGCACAGACTTATCCACAAGTGAAGTGTTGTGGATAAACCAGTTAATGGATTTGTTGCCGTGTATGGTTCTGGTTATCTTATCATCAGGCACGATATCTATGTTGCACATATGAAATAAACGCAAAAACACCATAAATGCTTGTAAAATAATAAAAATATAGGGTTTTCTTTCAGGTTAACTAACGCTTATCCACAGTGTTATGCACTTACGTGATCTTGCTCGCTTAATGCACCATCAATGTGTTTAACTATCAAAAAGCGCACCATAAATGCGCATTGCGTGACGGTTTTCCACATTATGTGAATAGTGTCATCTTTCCGCTTGTAAGCCTCGATTAAGCGTCACGAGGCAATCCTTTTTCTACGATGCGCACGAGACGACGCGTCCCTGTGGGTAACGGCTTGACATCAATACGCTGTCGTTTCTGCTCCTGCTCATTAAGTGCCCACTTTATGTGCTCGTCAACCAGATCATCCTCGCCGAGCCGCGCAGTGAGACAGTCAATAATGTCTTGATTGAATGGGGCATTGCCCATCGCAATAGCCAGGTTGCGCCGCCATTTTTGGATCCCAATGCGACGTATCGCCGATCCCTGTGTCAGCGATAAGAAAGTCTCCTCATCCCAATTGAACAGTGTGGTGAGTGGCTGTTGTTCAAGGCTGGGGCGACAATGAAAATCGGCCTCTAAGGTGATCTCGGCCTCACGGTTAAACGGACAAACTAGCTGGCAGTCATCGCAGCCATAGATGCGGTTGCCAATGGCATGGCGAAACTCTAGTGGGATCACGCCATCATATTCGATGGTGAGGTAGGAAATGCAGCGGCGTGCGTCGACCACGCCTTCAGCGACGATCGCTTGGGTTGGACAACTGGTCATGCAGGCCACGCATTTTCCACACTGATTCTCGACAGGCGTGTCGACAGGTAAAGGCAGATCCACCAATAACTCACCGAGGAAGAACCAGGATCCGGTTTCATCATTGAGGATCAGGGAGTGTTTGCCTGTCCAGCCCAATCCTGCCTTTTCCGCTAAAGGACGCTCAAGTATTGGTGCGGAGTCGACGAAAGGACGGTAGCCATAGGCGCCTACTTCATGCTCGATTTGTTGCCCAAGTTTTTTTAAGCGATTGCGGATCAGCTTATGGTAGTCACGTCCCAGCGAGTAACGACTCACATATCCTAGATCAGGGTTTGCCAGTGTTTGGGCAAAACCTGCATTGGGGGGTAAGTAGTTCATCCGCACACTGATCACGCGTACCGTGCCGGGTACTAATTCGTCCGGTCGGGCGCGCATCATGCCATGTCTGGCCATCCACGCCATCTCACCGTGATACCCGTTGTCTAGCCAACGTTGCAATTGCGCTTCATGTTGCTTGAGATCAACATCCGTGATCCCCACCTGCTGGAAGCCTAGCGCTTGCCCCCATTGCTTGATACGTTGGGCGAGGTGATCGAAATCAATGGATGCATCGGACTTGGGTTGCGACATAGCGGTAGATCCTGAGGCCTTGGGTGGTGCAGAACAATCAATGGAGGCACTTAATGGCGACAAGTTTACCACAGAGTTTCTATCGCGCAGAGCAAGTTCGTGAAGGCGAGCAAGCTGTTGCGCAAGCGTTGTCTATCCCCATGTATCAATTAATGTTAAGAGCGGGGCAGTCGGTGTTTGATAGCATCAACCAGTATTACCCCAATGCTGCGAGGCTGCTAATTGTATGTGGCGCTGGTAATAACGCGGGTGATGGCTATGTGATCGCCCGGCTTGCTAAATCTGCTGGGTTAAGTGTCACTGTGTGGTCGCTAGTGACACCAAGCCAACTCGAGGGTGATGCGGCGACCGCTTGGCAAGAGTGGCAAGATTGTGGTGGTAGCTATGTTGAGCAACAACCGACCATAAGCCAGTTTGATGTGGTCGTCGATGCTATTTTAGGTACCGGATTATCGCGTGTCGTAGAGGGGGCGTTTGCTCAGGCGATCAGCGCCATCAACCTCGCGGACGTACCTGTGGTTGCGGTAGATATTCCCTCTGGGCTTTGTGCCAATAGTGGCTGCGTGAAAGGCGTAGCCATTGATGCGGATATGACCGTCACCTTAATTGCGCTCAAACAAGGACTGCTGACCGGTCAAGCGGTTGCCCATCGCGGTGAATTATTGTTTGCGGGTTTGAACGTGGCAACAGCGTTCGCGCGTCAATGTACACCCGCCGGCTATCTTGTCCGCGATGACTGGATTGAACAGCATTTACCAAAGCGTGCGCGTAGTGCACACAAAGGCCAGTTCGGGCGCGTACTGTGCTTAGGCGGCGATCAAGGTATGGCAGGCGCGGTGACCTTGTCGGCACAAGCAGCGTTAAGGACCGGTGCCGGGCTTGTCAAAGTGGTGACGCAAAAAGCGCATACGTTGATGCTGGTCACCCGTCAGCCTGAGCTGATGACACAAGATTGGGCGCCAGGTCAATCACTCAGCGAGACGCTAGCGTGGGCAACACATTTAGTCATTGGCCCGGGACTCGGTCAGAGTGCATGGTCCGACGCGCTATGGAATATTGTCGTGAATGCCCGAAGCCCCAAGGTAATTGATGCCGATGGCCTCAATAAGTTAGCGCGGCAGCCACAACACCGTGATGACTGGATCCTGACGCCTCATCCTGGTGAGGCCGCACGATTATTAGGTTGTGACACGAAAGATGTGGAACTTGACCGTTTTGCTGCCGTCAAAGCGATACACACGCGTTATGGTGGCGTTGCCGTACTTAAAGGAGCGGGAACAATCGTATATGATGGCACAAATTATGCCGTTGCTAATGTCGGCAACCCTGGCATGGCGTCAGGGGGAATGGGCGATGTGTTATCTGGTGTAATAGGCAGTCTTCTTGCGCAAGGCGTAGACTTATTTCCTGCCGCGGCTCTGGGGTGCTATCTTCATGGTAAAGCGGGCGACAAGGCGGCCGAGGCAGGTGAACGGGGATTATTGGCCAGCGATCTATTCCCCTATTTGCAGCAACTAGTTGATTAACGTACTGGGATGGCAAAGGCCGCCCAGGTGCGACAAATACCCATATAAAGATGAGATCCCGTTGTAGTATGACCCAGACTTTTATCACCTCGTTAACTGATGCCGATCGTACCGTGGCCTTTGGTGCCGCACTTGCCCGGGCGTGTACGCAAAGTACCACTTGTTACTTGCACGGTGATCTTGGCGCCGGCAAAACCACGTTCTGCCGCGGCTTTGTGCAAGCAATGGGACATACTGGTAATGTGAAAAGCCCTACCTATACGCTCGTAGAGCCTTACCAGTTAACGCCATGGCAGGTTTATCATTTTGACCTTTACCGGTTGGGTGATCCGGAAGAGCTGGAGTTTATGGGGATCCGTGATTATTTTAATGATCAAGCGCTTTGCTTGATTGAATGGCCGGAAAAAGGCCAAGGCTGGTTACCGCGCGCCGATCTAGACATTACTCTGCGCTATGAAGGTGAGCAACGAGAACTGGTTATTAACGCGAATACCCGCGTTGGGATCGCAATTATCGACCGTCTAGAATGGGAAGACTAGCATGATGTGGCAGCGGCTTTGCATCTTGATGATCGCCAGTTTGTTGAGTGCAACAAGTTGGGCCAATAAGATTGAAAATATTCGGGTATGGCCCGCCCCCAATGAGACACGGGTGGTGGTTGATCTTGAAGATAAACCGGATTTTAGCTATTTCTCTCTGTCACGCCCCGATCGGCTGGTGGTTGATTTAAAGCAAAGCCAGCTGGCGACGCGTTTGCCTAAGCCGGTCAAGGGCAGCGACATTCTGAGTAAGATCCGTAAAAGTAGCCCGCCAGAAGCATCGACCTACCGGCTAGTCTTTGAATTAAAAGACGGTGCCAAGCCGCATATCTTCTCGCTCGCGCCCGGTGGTGAGTACGGCCATCGTCTGGTCGTCGACTTGCCCCACCCAAAGAAGGTGGATAAAAACAAACCCGAATTGTCTGTTGCTGAAAAGAAGCGGCGTGAGACGGTGGCTGCATTGCCTTTTGGCACTGAGGATATCGTGGTGGCCATTGATGCCGGACACGGCGGTAACGATCCCGGCGCGGTGGGGCCGAGCCGCAAATTTGAAAAATATGTCACGCTCTCCATCGCTAAGCAAGCGGCGGCGCGTATTAACGCTGTTCCCGGCATGCGTGCGGTCTTAACCCGTACGGGCGATTATTTTGTCGACTTGAACCGTCGTTCCGAAATTGCACGTAAACACAAAGCCCATTTATTGGTCTCGGTGCACGCGGATGGCTTCCATAAACCACAGCCTCGAGGCGCGTCAGTATGGGTACTTTCTCGTCGCCGTGCGAACAGTGAAATTGGTCGTTGGATAGAAAAACACGAAGAGCAATCCAACTTGTTGGGTGGGGGCTCTTTGCTGGCTCAGAATAATGAAGACGAGTATTTAAGTCGTGCGGTGTTGGATTTGCAGTTTAGTAACTCGCAAAAGGAAGGCTTTAATGTCGCGAAACGCGTACTAAAGGAGCTCGGCAAAGTCACCAAGTTACATAAATCGAGTCCAGAGCACGCTAGCCTTGCCGTATTAAAATCACCAGACATACCGTCTTTGCTCGTCGAAGTTGGCTTTATCTCTAATCCACAAGAAGAACGCCTGCTATTTCAGCGTGATCATCAGCGCCGGCTCGCGGATGCGGTCTATCATGGTATTCGCAATTATTTTGAGCGCTTCCCGCCGGATGGCACCTTGTTTGCTGCGCGCAAAAACGGGGTAAAACACAAAGTCAGTGCCGGTCAGTCACTGTCGGTCATTGCCAAAAAATATAAGAGTTCCGTCGCCGCGATAAAATCGGCGAATGGATTAACCTCCAATACCTTACGGGTTGGCCAAGTGTTATCGATCCCCAATGTTGATGTCGCTAAATTAGCAGGCAAGACCAGCAAAACGACGTCAACGCGTACGCTGACGCACACCGTGAGTCGCGGAGAGTTTCTTGGCAAAATTGCCGAGCACTACCAAGTCTCGGTGGCGACGTTGCGCCGCGCGAATAACTTGAAGTCTGACACGCTCTGGGTGGGGCAAAAGCTAAAAGTGCCGGGCGCGACATCACCAGCGGTGAAGCACAAGGTAAAACGCGGTGAATACCTTGGCAAAATTGCCAGCAATTACGGGGTGACCATTGAAAGCCTCCGCCGCGCCAATGAATTACGCTCTGATACGCTGGCGGTCGGACAAACCTTGATCATCCCAGGAAGCTGATATGGCGATTGAGATTTTACCCGCGCGCCTAGCCAACCAGATTGCAGCAGGTGAAGTGGTCGAGCGTCCCGCCTCGGTGGTGAAAGAGCTGGTAGAAAACAGCATTGATGCGGGGGCGACCCGTATTGATGTGGATATTGAAAAAGGGGGAAGCAAGCTGATCCGTGTGCGTGATAACGGGTGTGGGATCAGTAAAGCGGATCTGCAGCTCGCCCTCAGTCGACACGCTACGTCTAAGATCCACAGCCTTGATGACCTTGAGGCGATCATGAGCCTTGGCTTTCGTGGTGAGGCGCTAGCCAGTGTGAGCTCGGTATCACGCCTAACCATCACTTCGCGTCCTGCTGAGCAGCAAGAAGCATGGTCGGCGTTTGCCGAGGGGCGAGAGATGGCGGTGAATGTAAAACCCGCCGCCCATCCGGTTGGCTGTACCGTTGAAGTGGTAGACTTATTCTTTAATACCCCAGCGCGGCGCAAATTTTTACGGACCGACAAAACCGAATTTGGCCACATTGATGAGCTATTACGCCGCATTGCATTGAGCCGGTTTGATATCACCATCAATCTACGCCACAACGGCACGCAAGTGCGCCAATATCGACGTGTACCAGAAAATGGCGATCCACTGCGTCGCGTCAAGGCGATTTGTGGGCAAAAATTTGTTGAGCATGCGTTGCGGATTGACTTACATCATCACGACATGGCACTGACCGGCTGGATTTGCACACCGGAAGGGGCTCGACAGCAAAACGATATGCAGCATTGTTTTGTTAATCAGCGAATGATGAAAGATAAGCTGATTAACCACGCCATTCGTCAAGGGTATGAACAAAGCCTTGCGCACGATCAGTACGCCGCGTTTGTGTTGTATATCGATGTCGACCCGCATCAAGTCGATGTCAATGTGCACCCCGCCAAACACGAAGTCCGGTTTCATCAGGCACGCCTGGTCCATGATTTTATCTATCAAGCTATTTATGATGGTTTACAACAAGCGGCATTGTCAGCTGAAAATGGCGTGGATCCCGATACGGGAGAAATAAGAGAAGCGGTAACCTACCAGCCGCGCGCCTCTGCGACCGCCAAACCCAACCCTTACCAACAAGCTGTTGACGCGTTTCCTGATTACCCGGGTAAACGCGAAGGCGGCGGTTCATCACTGACGACCTCGTCGCGTGATACGGCATCGTATAAGCACGACGCCAGTGACAGCTCACACCGTGGCCGCTCCTCTCACGGTTCAGAGTGGGCAGGTAGACCAGCTGCGCCCTCAAGCCCTCCTTCAAAGCAAGCGACGCAAGCGTATCAAGCGTTGATGACGCCCCAGTCTGATGCAGGCACTGACCTTGGTGGTGCTATGCAAAGAAGCGCGACAACGTTATCGCATTTTGAAAGTATCCCAGCAACGCTCGATACCGTCTCAACAACGGAGTGCACGGGCCAGTCTGGACTAGGCAAGGTGCTTGCAGTGGTTGAGCAGCACTATGTGCTGATGTCTTGGGGCGAGGGGTTATGGTTAGTCGATCATCACCGGTTAGAGTGCTGGCGCCATCAAGGTGCGCTTCAACCCGCTCTGGGTGAAGGGCTAGTCACTCAACCTCTATTGATCCCACAACGGTTATCTGCCTCTGAAGAAGAGTGTCAGCGCGTGATCCAGTATCAGGCGTTACTTGGTCAGTTTGGTATTCATATTCGCCCTAAAGGGCAGCAATTGATGGTGATGTCAGTCTGTCAGCCACTACGCCAACATAACTTGCAAGCATTTATACCTGCACTGCTGGATTTTTTGGGTGGGTTAGACCCCGACCAATCCCACACGGATCACAGCGCGAGTATGTGCAGTTGGCTGGCAAAGCAGTTGACAGTAGCATCGGATCCAGTCAGCCTTGCGCAAGCGGTACAAACCGTATCGGACATTGAACAATATTGGCAGGGGGATGCGTTAGAAAAGGGCCGTCAGCGCTACTTTAAACGCCTCGACCTGACCTCAGTGATAGAAGCATTACAGCATGACTAATCCGCTGCCTAAAGCGATTTTTTTAATGGGGCCGACTGCATCCGGGAAAACGGATTTGGCCATTGCAATACGCCAGACCTTGCCAGTGGAAATCATTAGTGTTGATTCGGCACTGATTTATCGCGGGATGGATATTGGTACTGCTAAGCCAACAGCGGAGGAATTAGCGCAAGCGCCACATCGTTTGATCGACATTCGTGATCCGTCTGAAGCCTACTCGGCGGCAGACTTTCGTGACGATGCGCTCACAGAAATGGCGCGGATCGTCGCGGATGGCAAGATCCCACTGTTGGTGGGAGGCACCATGCTGTATTTTAAAGCATTGCTAGAAGGGCTATCACCGTTGCCTAGTGCGGATCCTGACATCCGTGAAGCGTTAGAAAACGAGGCGCAGCAGCATGGGTGGGAAGCATTACATGCTCAGTTGTGTGAGGTTGATCCCGTGTCGGGGGCGCGGATCCATCCTAACGATCCTCAGCGAATTACGCGGGCGTTAGAAGTCTATCGGATCAGTGGCCAGACCCTAACAGCATTGACAGAAAAAAAAGGTGAACCTTTGCCGTATCAGGTACACCAATTTGCAATAGCGCCTCAGGATCGAGGCGAATTGCATCGCCGCATCGAGCTTCGTTTCGACAAAATGATCGACGCGGGGTTTGAAAAAGAGGTACGGACGTTATACGAACGAGACGATCTGCATGTCGATCTGCCCTCGATTCGTTGTGTCGGCTACCGCCAGATGTGGGATTATTTGGCCGGACGTTGCACCCATGATGAAGCCGTTTACCGTGGGATTTGCGCGACGCGCCAGTTAGCCAAGCGTCAGATAACCTGGCTAAGAGGCTGGGATAATGTGACTTGGCTTGATAGCGACACACCGTCGCTGTCTTTACAAACGGTGACAAAAGCGTTGACAGCAGGGACGGAAACTTGATGTATACTGTCACTGACAAGGACGCTGCTTAACCGCGACAATTGACTACAATTACAAACAAATAAGGAAAAGAAATAATGGCTAAGGGGCAATCATTACAAGACCCATTCCTGAACGCGTTACGTCGTGAACGCATTCCTGTCTCCATTTACTTAGTAAATGGTATTAAGTTGCAAGGCCAAATTGAATCGTTTGATCAGTTCGTGATCCTGCTAAAAAATACGGTTAATCAAATGGTGTACAAGCACGCGATTTCAACCGTTGTGCCGGCACGTGCTGTAAGCCACCACAACAATAACCAAGGGGCTGGTGAGCGTCCACAGGGCGAGCGTCAGCAAGAAAAACCTGAGGAATAAAGCATTCTATTGCTAAGGAGTCTATCGCTTGTTTGACCGTTACGAGGCCGGTGAACAGGCTGTACTCGTTCATATAAACTTTACCCATGATGGCGAGTGGGATGATCTCAGCGAATTTCAAATGCTGGTGTCATCCTCGGGTGTCGATGCCTTGCAAGTTGTTGTCGGCAGCCGTCAGTCCCCTCATCCCAAATATTTTGTTGGAGAGGGCAAAGCCCAAGAAATAGCAGATACTGTGCAACAAGTCGGCGCGGACATTGTGATTTTTAATCACACCTTATCCGCGGCCCAAGAGCGCAACCTAGAACAGCGATTTAAATGCCGAGTATTAGACCGAACCGGATTGATCCTCGATATTTTTGCCCAGCGTGCGCGTACGCATGAGGGTAAGTTACAAGTTGAGCTCGCACAGTTACGCCACTTATCTACCCGGCTGGTGCGAGGCTGGACTCACCTTGAGCGTCAAAAAGGCGGGATTGGCTTGCGTGGCCCGGGTGAAACACAGTTAGAAACAGACCGTCGCTTAGTGCGTGATCGGGTGAAAGCGATTTTAAAGCGACTGGATAAGGTTGCGAAGCAGCGTGAACAAGGGCGACGCGCTCGGGCACGGGCGGAAGTACCGACTGTGTCATTGGTGGGGTATACCAATGCGGGCAAATCAACCTTGTTTAATCGGATCACCGAAGCGGGGGTATATTCGGCCGATCAGCTGTTTGCCACCTTGGATCCGACCTTACGCCGTATTGAAGTGGACGATGTGGGTACCGCGATATTGGCGGATACCGTCGGCTTTATTCGTCACTTACCGCATGACTTGGTCGCGGCATTTAAAGCAACGCTTCAAGAAACCCAAGAAGCGAGCTTGCTACTACACGTGGTCGATGCCAGTGATGAACGCTTTGGTGAAAACATTGAAGCGGTCAACAGTGTGTTAGATGAAATCGATGCGGCAGATGTGCCTCATCTTATCATTATGAACAAAATAGATAGTCTGGATCAGGCTGAACCTCGTATTGAACGGGACGAAGAGGGCGTTCCGAGAGCAGTATGGGTGTCAGCGTTGTCTGGTCAAGGTATCGCGCTCATATTTGAAGCCCTTACTGAGCGTTTATCTGGCACCATGGTGCGGCATCAATTACGGCTGCCACCTAGTATGGCTGGGCGAATGCAAAGTAAATTTCACCAGATGCGATGCGTTATCAGTGAAGAATACCAAGATGATGGGCATCTGTTAGTCGATGTCAGGCTGCCACAAACGGACTGGTATCGGTTAGAAAAAAGAGAAGGCAACCAACTCGGCGACTTTATCGTCAGTGATTAGGCTGCTAGAGTAAAAAATTATCGTCAGATCAATTTGATGGAGTGCGCGAATGGCGTGGAATGAGCCAGGAAACAATGGCGGTCCCGACAAAGACCCCTGGGGGAATCGTGGAGGCCGTAATCAAGGGCCACCGGATCTTGATGAATTGTTTAACAAACTAAGCCGCAAACTGGGTGGCTTAGGTGGCCGCAAAGGTAAAGGACCATCGTTCGGCGGTGGCATGGCAGGGCTAGGCGTTCTCGCGCTGGTAGGTATCATTGTCTGGGGTATTTCCGGGTTCTATACCATCGGGGAAGCTCAGCGTGGTGTGGTTCTGCGGTTTGGTCAGTATGATCGTATCGTTCAACCGGGCCTTAACTGGAAGCCAACCTTTGTGGATACGGTAAGCACGGTAGATGTGGAGTCGATTCGTTCGCTCAACAGCTCTGGCCTGATGCTGACTAAAGATGAAAACGTCGTCAATGTAGAGATGGACGTTCAGTACCGCGTGATGGATCCACAGCAATATCTTTATAGCGTGACCAATGCAGATGACAGCTTGCGTCAAGCAACCGATTCAGCATTGCGTGCGGTCGTCGGTGACTCTTTGATGGATGACATCATCACCCGTGGCCGTCAAGAAGTGCGTGAGCGCACTCAGGTTGAGCTGAACGAAATCATCGACAAGTACGACATGGGCTTGCTGGTGGTTGACGTCAACTTCCAATATGCACGTCCACCAGAGCAAGTAAAAGACGCCTTTGATGATGCGATTGCAGCGCGAGAGGATGAGGCCCGCTTTATCCGTGAAGCCGAAGCGTATCGTAATGATGTGTTGCCGAAAGCAACGGGTCGTGCTGAAACGCTGAAAAAAGCGGCATTGGGTTACAAAGAGCGTACCGTTAACGAAGCAGAGGGTGAAGTCTCTCAATTTGAGAAACTCTTGCCTGAGTATCGTGATGCACCCCGTGTGACGCGTAACCGGCTATACATCCAGACCATGGAAGAAGTGTACAGCAATACGAGTAAGGTGATGGTGGATTCGCAAAGCGGAAACAGCAACCTGATGTATCTCCCACTGGATAAGCTAATGGGAGGCGCAGCCGTTGGCGCTAACCAGCGTAAAGAAACGTCGAGCAGCCAATATGGTATTGAGCTTGAGCAAAGCTCACAGCCTCAACAGCAAGAGTCGGCGCCGCGTTCTGGTTCATCACGAGAAGGGAGATACTAAGCATGCGTAAGATGATGATCCCAGTTGTCGTCCTAGCGGCAGTGGTCTTTTTGATGTCGATCTTCGTGGTGAGTGAAGGTGAGCGTAGCATTGTGATCCGCTTTGGACGTGTGCTTAAAGCGGATAACGATGTGGCGAAAATCTATCAGCCCGGTCTGCACTTCAAGCTGCCGTTGTTTGATCGCGTTAAGACGTTGGATGCCCGCATTCAAACGATGGATGACCGCGCTGACCGCTTTGTTACCGCTGAGAAAAAAGACGTTATTATCGACTCGTACGTCAAATGGCGTATTAAAGACTTTGGCCAGTACTATCTGTCCACGGGGGGCGGTAATAAACTGACGGCTGAATCTCTGTTGCAACGTCGTGTCGCTGATGGGCTGCGTGCCGAAATTGGTAACAAGACCATCAAAGAGATTGTGTCTGAAAAGCGTGATCAAGTGATGAAAAGTGTCCTTGAGCGTGCGGCCAGCGAGGGCTCGCGTGATTTGGGGATTGAGTTAATTGATTTACGTATCAAGCGTATCAACTTGCCGAGCGAAATCAGTGAGTCGATTTATGCGCGTATGCGCGCTGAGCGTGAGGCCGTAGCCCGTCGCCATCGTGCACAGGGTCGCGAGCAAGCGGAAATCATTCGTGCACAAGCTGAGCTCGAAGTGGCGACGATTCTGTCTAAGGCAGAGCGTCAAGCAAGGATCACCCGAGGTGAAGCGGATGCGGAAGTGGCGAAGCTGTTTGCCAGTGCTTTCAAGAAAGAGCCTGAATTTTATAGCTTTGTTCGCTCGCTACAAGCGTATCGCAAGAGCTTTAACAGCAAGAGTGATATGCTCGTCGTGGATCCGAAGAGTGATTTCTTCAAATACATGAAGCAACCTGAAGCGATAGAAAAGTAAATCGTTAAGTGAGCTATCTCGTTTGAAAGACAAGGCCCAGGCCTTGTCTTTTTTTATCTCGCAACGCCATGTTTATGTAGCTGGAGGTCATTATGGATAGCGTGTGGGGCGCGTTAGCACTGGTGTTAGTGGTAGAGGGGTTAGGGCCGATGTTATTGCCCAAACAGTGGCGACAAATGGTCATGGCTTTAGGTGAGCAGTCTGACACGCAGTTGCGGCGTATTGGTGGCTGCTTAGTGGTGATTGGGAGTGTGCTGGCTTACCAATTTTTAGCTTAACACTCCGCAACCTAGCACCGAGCAGGTGAGTGAAAATGTCAATACGGTTAAAAAATGACTGCAACCGAGTTTTTAAGGTGCTAGAATCCATTTTTAACTAGCTGCATATCGAAGAAGATGGGTAATAACGTAGTCGTTCTCGGCACCCAATGGGGTGACGAAGGTAAGGGAAAGATCGTTGATCTTTTGACTGAAGATGCAAAATACGTGGTTCGCTACCAAGGCGGTCACAACGCAGGTCATACTCTTGTCATTGACGGTGAAAAGACCGTCCTACACTTGATTCCTTCTGGTATCCTCCGCAACAACGTTAAATGTATTATCGGCAACGGTGTGGTGCTATCTCCAGACGCTTTGCTGAAAGAAATGGGTGAGCTAGAAGCACGTGGTGTGCCTGTGCGTGAGCGCCTATTCCTGTCAGAAGCGTGTCCTCTGATCCTGCCTTATCACATCGCACTAGATGCGGCACGTGAGCAAGCACGCGGTAAGAAAGCTATCGGTACCACGGGGCGTGGTATTGGTCCTGCGTACGAAGACAAGGTAGCACGTCGTGGCCTACGCGTTGGCGACTTGTTTGACAAAGAAGCCTTTGCTGAAAAGCTCAAAGAAGTGATGGAGTTCCACAACTTCCAGCTTGAGCATTTCTACAAAACCGAGCCAGTCAGCTACGAAGAGACCTTGGCGAAAGTCATGGAGCAAGCGGACATCCTCACCGGTATGGTGATGGACGTGACCCAAGAGCTGGATGATGCCCGCAAACGTGGTGACAAAATCATGTTTGAAGGCGCGCAAGGCACTTTGCTTGATATCGATCACGGCACCTATCCGTATGTGACCTCATCGAACACCACCGCAGGCGGTGTAGCGGCAGGCTCTGGCTTTGGCCCGCGTCATCTTGGCTATGTGTTGGGGATTGCTAAAGCCTACTGCACCCGCGTAGGGGCAGGCCCATTCCCGACTGAGCTGGATGATGAGATTGGCATGCACCTTGGTACCAAGGGCGCTGAGTTCGGCGCAACCACGGGCCGTAAGCGTCGTTGTGGTTGGTTTGATGCGGTGGCAATGCGTCGTGCCGTACAGATTAACTCGGTATCGGGTTTCTGCTTAACCAAGCTTGACGTGATGGACGGTTTGGAAGAAATCAAAATCTGCACCGGTTACAAGATGGCAGACGGTTCAACGGTTGAGGTTTCTCCATTGGCCGCTGACGCGTATGAGAACATCGAGCCTATCTATGAAAGCATGCCTGGCTGGAGTGAAAACACCTTTGGGGTGAAATCTCTCGACGAACTGCCGCAAGCTGCGCTCGATTACATCAAGCGTATCGAAGAGTTGACTGGTGTGCCCATCGATGTGGTCTCGACCGGTCCAGACCGGAACGAAACCATTATCAAAGTGCACCCTTTTAATAGTTAAGCACGTGAGTTCGTTTTGATAACAAAGGCCAGCGTTGATCGCTGGCTTTTTTAATAGTTTGGTATGGAGTTGGAAGCCAAATCGCGTGAAAGCGGAAAAAACTTGCCGCCTTTGCTAAAGTCAGTATGCAAGGTGCCGATACAAAAAAGCACACGGCGAGCGTGCGCGTTGCTGTTGGGTTTCTTGGTTGAATAGCGAGTAGGCATGAAGTTTCGAACGCTGATTTTTTCACTTTCTCTGACGGCAGCGACGCTGACGACAGCAACGGCCCGCGCGGACGTCGGGGCGGCTGTGCCATTATATGAAGAAAGTGAGCTTATCACGCTGTTTGAAACCAACTCTCACCTTGAGCGCGTCAAACAAGACGAATGCCAGCTCGTGCAAGACATCGAAGCCCGTGCCACCCGTGTGGGGTCTCCTGCCTATGAATTTTTGTACGGTGATATGCTGGCGTGGGGTGTGTGTGTGGATCAAGACGCGGATCTCGGTGTTTACTACATGAAGCAAGCGGCGCAGCAAGGGCTGCCCGCCGCGCTAGAGCAAATTGGGCGTTACTACGCCAATGGCACCCTGGTCCAACAGGATCAACGCCGAGCGATTCCTTACCTTCGTGAAGCCGCGTCGCTGGGTGATACACGTGCGCGGATCCAACTGGCTGAGTTGTTAGTGGACGATGTTGGCTCGCCACTTGATTATGAAGACGCTTATCGCTGGCTATATCAAACCATCACTGCAGATTCTCGCACTCGTAACCGTATTTCAGAGCTTCGTGCCGCACTTGAAGCACGGATGCCACAGAATATTATCGCCCGTGCCAAACGCCGGACCAGTTATTGGTGACCGTGAGAGGCGTCAGTAGGCGACTTTATGCGCAAAATCCGTTACACTCCCTATACACATCTGTTCCCAATCTGATTTGATATGGCCTAGGTGCCATGCTCCTCTCGTAGCCTGCAAGCAAGGCGCTGAAACAAAACGTCAAACTGCGATCATCGTGGCGCAATAGCGACAGTTTACAGATATAATGAAATCAACATACGCCAATAGGAAAAGGTCTATGTCGCAAGACACAGGTTCGACAAATAATACCCCTAACAGCCTCGCAGCCGATCCTCACCACGCGCGCGAAGCAGAGAAATATGACAATCCGGTTCCCAGCCGTGAGCATTTGCTGGAAGTTATCCGCAGCTTCAAGGCACCAGTGAGCCGCGATAATCTGTTTTCACACCTTGGCTTAGCCGGTGATGAACAGTATGAAGGGCTACGTCGACGCCTGCGCGCCATGGAGCGTGATGGACAATTGGTGTTTACTCGCCGTCAGTGTTATGCCTTACCCGAGCGATTGGACTTGGTCAAAGGTACCGTGATTGGTCACCGAGATGGCTTTGGCTTTCTGCGCCCAGAAGGCAAAGGCAATCATGATGATTGGATGCTGCCACACCACCAAATGCGCAGCGTGATGCACGGTGATGTGATTTTAGCCCAAGGTGTCGGCACCGATAAACGCGGTCGCAAAGAAGCCCGTGTAGTGCGGGTGCTCGAGGCGCGCCAAGGCCAAATCGTGGGTCGTTACTTTGTTGAAGATGGCATGGGCTTTGTGGTGCCGGATGATAGCCGCCTTGGTCAAGATATTGTGATCGACAAAGAACAAACCCAAGGTGCGCGGATGGGCAATGTGGTGGTGGTCGAGATCATGCAGCGCCCAACCCGCCAAACCAATCCTGTCGGTAAAATTGTCGAAGTGCTGGGCGAGAATATGGCACCCGGTATGGAAATTGAGATTGCACTGCGTACGCACGATATTCCTCATCAATGGCCGGATGCGGTGCTCAAGCAAGTCAAAAGCTTGAGTGAAGAGGTACCAGAAAAAGCCAAAGAAGGCCGCGTCGATCTGCGTGACTTGCCACTGGTAACCATCGATGGTGAAGATGCCCGCGACTTTGATGACGCGGTGTATTGTGAGCGTAAACGCTCGGGCGGCTGGCGCTTGTGGGTGGCGATTGCCGATGTCAGTTACTATGTGCGTCCTGACTCAGCGCTGGATAAAGAAGCGCAAAATCGCGGTAACTCGGTGTACTTCCCTAACCAAGTGGTGCCCATGTTGCCGGAAGTGCTTTCCAATGGCTTATGCTCGCTGAATCCCCAAGTCGACCGCTTGTGTATGGTGTGTGAGATGACGATTTCAGAATCAGGGGCGTTGTCTGGTTACAAACATTACGAAGCGGTGATGAACTCCCACGCGCGTCTGACCTATACCAAGGTGTCCCATATCCTAGAAGGGGACCAAGAGTTGCGTGAGCGCTACCGCTCTCTGGTACCGCACTTAGAAACTTTACACGATATGTACAAGGTACTCAGTGGTGCGCGTCAGCAGCGTGGGGCGATTGAGTTCGAGACGGTGGAAACTCAGTTTATATTCAACGCACAGCGCAAAATTGACCGCATCGTGCCGGTGGAGCGCAACGATGCGCACAAGATCATCGAAGAATGTATGATTTTGGCCAATGTCGCGTCTGCCCGTTTTGTAGAAAAACACAAAGAGCCGGCGCTCTTTCGTGTTCACGAAGCGCCCGGTGAAGAGCGCCTCAGTGGCTTTAAAGATTTCTTAGGCGAGTTAGGTTTGAGCTTAAGTGGTGGCCTAGAGCCGACACCGAAAGACTACGCGGCACTGATGCATCAAGTGCATGGTCGCGCTGACAGTGAACTGATTCAAACCATGCTGCTACGTTCGATGAAGCAAGCGGTCTATCAAGCGGATAACCAAGGCCACTTTGGTTTGGCGCTCAAGCAATACGCGCACTTTACCTCGCCCATCCGTCGTTATCCGGATTTGCTGTTGCACCGTGCGCTTAAATACCTGATTGCCAAGCAAGCGGGCAAAAACCAAGACCGTTGGACACCCACCGGCGGCTATCATTACTCGTTTGATGATATGGACGTGCTGGGTGAACAATGCTCGAAAACAGAGCGACGTGCCGATGATGCCACCCGAGATGTATCGGACTGGCTCAAATGTGAGTACATGCAAGATCACGTTGGCGATGAGCTAGAGGGTGTGATTGCCAATGTCACTGGTTTTGGCTTCTTTGTTCGCCTCAATGAGCTACATATCGATGGCTTGGTCCATATTTCTAACCTCGATAACGATTACTATCGCTTTGATATGGTGGGTCAGCGTCTGGTGGGCGAAGGCTCGGGTCGTGTATTCCGACTCGGCGATCAGGTGACCGTGAAAGTCTTAGCCGTGAACTTGGATGAGCGACAAATTGACTTTGAGCTGGTAGGCTCTGAGCGCAAAGCCCGTCGCCCGGGCAAAACCGCGCGCGATAAACGCAAGAAAGGCCGTGCGGAGTCGAATAAAGACCCGCAAGCCCGTCGTGAGCGAACCTCGGTACGGCAACAGCTCAAACGTGGGGCGGTGCCAAATGTTGAAGCCGATAAGGCGCCTGCAGATAAAAACGGCAAAAAGCGTAAAGTGAAATCGCCTGCGGAAAAAGCGCGTAAGAAAAAGGCGAAGAAACAAAAAGCCAAAGCGGGTCAGAAAAAGAAGTAAATCATGAGTAATGAAGTAATTTACGGTATTCATGCCGTTAAAGCGATTTTAGCGACCGACCCTTCCCGCTTTATCGAAGTGATGGTGTTAAAAGGGCGCCAGGATGAACGTCTGGTACCTGTGCTAAATGAGATTGCGATGCTGGGCGTCAGTATTCAGCAAGTCGGCCGCAAAGCGTTAGACGACAAAACCCAAGGTGCGTCGCACCAAGGGATTGTGGCACGTGTCAAAGCGGGCCGTCAGTATAACGAGAATGACTTGGAGGCGATCCTCGCCAATAGCGAGAACCCCTTGCTGCTGGTGCTTGATGGGGTGACTGATCCCCACAATTTAGGGGCGTGCTTGCGTACCGCGGATGCGGCGGGAGTCAGTGCAGTGATTGTCCCGAAAGACAAATCCGCTCAGCTCAATGCCACGGCGCGAAAAGTCGCCTGTGGCGCGGCTGAAGTCGTGCCTTTAGTGCGTGTCACCAACTTGGCGCGAACCATGCGTGCGCTCAAAGAGCAGGGTGTGTGGTTTGTGGGTACGGCGGGTGAAGCCGATCATGATGTTTACGACACCAAATTGGTCGGGCCGCTAGCCTTAGTGATGGGCGCAGAAGGAGATGGCATGCGCCGTTTGACCCGTGAAACCTGTGATGAACTGATCCGGGTACCAATGGCGGGCAGCGTGTCGAGCTTGAACGTGTCCGTGGCAACTGGCGTCTGTTTGTATGAAGCGGTGCGTCAGCGTCGTTAAGTGCCGCCTCTCTGTCCACTGTTTAAGAAAAACGCCCCAGCTGGGGCGTTTTTTGTTTGGCAGGAAAAGCATCTCGTTACAGTAGTTGCCAGACCGTGGCGCTGCCCGGCTTTTCCCCTTGCGTCCACCACTTGGCTTGGTAGCGTTGGTTGTTATATTCAACTTCATCGCCGCCGGAATAAGCAACGGTCGCTTGCCATTCACTGCTTTGGTTGGCTTGGCTATCCCCGACGCGCTCCCATGGCCCGCCTTGATCTGGGCGCTGGCCTTTTGTCCACCACTTGGCGCGATACTCCACCCCTTGATACAGGACGCGATCGCCGCCGACATACACGGTGTTTTCATCCCACGTTGGCAAGCCGCTGGCCGGTGTCACGGTTACCGTGAATTGCGCTTGCGTGGTTTTGTCGCCATCGTTGACCTCGACCGTGACCACATAGTCGCGATTCTCCGTCACGGTGGGCGCGGTCAGTGTCACCTGATCACCGGTGCCAGCAACGGCCAGATCGCCGGATGCACGGTAGGTGTAGCTGAGTGTATCGCCATCTGGGTCGTTTGCCTCAACCGTCACGCGGGTTTGCTCACCGCTTTTCAGGCTAACAGGGGCGATAGGTGCCACGGTAGGAGCTTGGTTTTCACCCGGTACCACCACCTTAATAGTAGCGTTGGCCTCGGCATTGGCTTGACCATCCGATACCGTCACCGACAGGGAATAGTCGGTGCTGGTGCTCACATCGGGGGCGGTCACGGTGACCGAATCCGTGTCGCTATTAGTCAGGGTCAACGCCGTATCGCCTTGCCAGCGATAGGTCAGGGCGTCGCCATCCCGATCACGCCCATTGGCAGCAATGGTTAACGACGATCCGGGTGCCAGCGTATAGCTTTGCTGCGCAAGGGTGACGGTAGGAGCACTATTGACGGGTGGTTGACCATCCTGTGCTAAGCCCTCGTGCATCGCATTAAGGATATCGCCATTGTCGGCATCGATTTCCCAAGCAAACAAACCGGCGAAGTTGTGGTTGCGTACATACTGGCCTTTAGCTTTGACCGAGCGCTGGTTGTCGTAAGTGACTAGCTTGCCGTTGTCTGGGTTCCAAACGTAGGCCGCTTCAGCTTGCTCATCATAACCGGGTTGGAAGCCATTGATACCGTTCCCCGCGCTGCCGAGCATTGATTTGACGACGCCTTTGTAGTCAATCACGCCCGCTTCCCAAATACCATCAGCGGTGCTGCCTTTGATTGGGCCGTTACCGGGGGCGGTCATCGGGTTGCTAGGATCGGTCGCATTGGCAGGGAAAACGCCTTCCCAGCCACGGCCGTACATCGCGGTACCGATCACCATTTTCTCCGGTGGCACGCCGCTTTCGAGCAGTAATTGCACGCCATTATCGAGGGTGTAGGCAGGGCCTTTACGGGGCTCGCCGTTGTCATCGACGCCAGTACCATCACACTCATCGGCGCTCATATGGCTGCCGCAGTAAATCGCGGTTTGGTGACCGGTGACATTATTCCACGCGCCGAAAAAGTCGTAGGTCATGGCAAAGATGTAATCCATGTACGGTGCGCTGGCGCTGTAATCGACGTTGGCGATTTTGTCATAACCGGCCCCGACGGCCGAGGTGAGTTGGTACTCACGGCCCGTGTCGGCTTCGAGCTCATCCAACATCGCGCGCAGCTCACGCATTAAGGCCGCGTAGGCTTGACTGTCTTTATCTGGATTGCCTAAATCTGGGTTGGCACCGCCACCGCCTGGGTATTCCCAGTCAATGTCGACCCCATCATAGAACTTCCAGGTTTGTAGGAACTCTTTCATCGAGGCAACAAAGACATCACGGTTGGCTTTGTCGGTGAAATCATAGAAGGGGTCTGATAGGGTCCAGCCGCCAACGGATGGGAGAATTTTCAGATCCGGGTAACGCTGCTTGAGCGCCATCATTTGCGCGTAAGTGCCACCAATTGGATCTTTAGCTGGTGTGCCGGGCAGTTTTTTCTGAATCGCTGCCCAAGGGTCATGGATCACCACTTCATAGTCTTTTGAGCCTTGGCAAGCGAGCTCAAGCGCGCGCAAGCTGTTGCCATTTTCGATGTCGCCCAATGACTCATTGGGGCCACAAATGGGGACAAAGCCATATAAGATGTGGGTGAGATTACCCGCGGGCACCTGACTGACATCGAAGTTACGGCCATAAATGCCCCATTCGACAAAGTATGCCCCCACCACGGTATCAGGCTGTTTGGGGTAGTCATTGTTATTGGGGTCGACATTCATCGGCAGTGGGTCAAGATGCACACCGTCGGTGTCTGCGATCACGATGGGTTTGGCGGCACTGGTGGCACACTGGCCATCCACGCCGCCTTCACACAAGGCGAGTTTAAGCTGGTGGCGGCCGCCTTTGTCATAGGGAAAAGTGACAATGCCGGATTTGGTTCCTGCCGGTAAGGTGCCTTGATTGACGACTTGATCGTCAAAGTACACCTTGTAGCTGTCACCGCCATCACCGGACCACGCATTCCATTTAATCTCAATTTGGACTTCATCCACGCGTTGCACCAGATCTTTGTACGATCCGCGGCCATATTCGTCGACTTCAACAAAAGAATAGTTTTGTGGCTTCCAGTCCAAACTTGGGGTTGAGGGGGCCGCCACGGCGTGGCTGGCACCCAGTGCCCCAGCAATCGCCAGAGAGAGTAGGGTCATTGGCTTCATGTTTGCTCCTTATTGTGTCACGCGTTGCCAAACAAGGGCAGCGCCGGGTTGCTCGTTGCGTGTCCACCATTTTGCTTGGTAGATGTTGTCGCCATAGCGCACGCGATCCTTGGCCACATAGACGTCAGATGCATTCCAAGTGGGCAGGTTACTGGTGGGTTCGTCGGTAGCCGGGATCACCGACAGGTTGAAGCTATAGCTATCGTGATGGCTAAAGACTTGGTTTTGCACCACGTCATCGGCATTAAACTGGATCTCACCGTGGCGCATCACCCCGATACGTAAGGGCTCGTTAGCCTGTTGCTCGATAAGGCTGGCCAGTGCGTGTGGCCAATTCGCCACATTTTGGTCCGTCAGGGTGAGTGTGACATCCACGACTTCTTGGCCTTGGCGATTGTGCAAGCGGGCCCGCACGCGATCGCCCAATGCTGCCATTTGTGGATGTGGGACAAAGTAGCCCAGCTCGTGCCATTGGGCGGGTGCGGTCTGACCAGGGGTGATAGTGATGTCGGCACAGTTGTAGAAGCCTTCTCCGGCCGGATCAATACGTTGCCAACGGCTATAGAGAATGGCATCACCTTGACGATCGGCGGGCAGGGTCACGGTCATCTCGTAATACCGGTTGCCGTTATCGCCAACCACAATGGGCAGGTCGCCAAAGGTGTCGATCTTTTCGAGATCGTCCCACGTCAGCGCATCGGTCGCGCCGTTGTAGTCTGGCTTGGTCAGATAAATTTCCCAAAAGCTTGGGTTGTGCGGTGTGGTGGCGCGAAAACGCACGTCAATTTGCCCATTGCCATCTGGGGTGACTTCGGTCCGTTGCCAATCCGGTGAGGGCAAACTGATCCCCGCTTTATTGGGATCACCGGCACCGCATAAGTTGCCATCGGTAACGGCCGCTTTCACCGCATCCATATTGCGATAATCTGCCACCAATTGCGCTGATTCGTGGTGTTGCACAAATGGGTAGTGCCCCGACTCTAAGAACGCAGCGCGACAGGCAGCGTTAGGGATACGTGATCCATCTGAAGGCCACCAATAGCCCCCTTGCTCATGGCAAATCGCTTGGCGTGCTTTGGGGCTTTCTAAATAGCCATGTGCCATCACTTGTGAACTGCTTGCGACCAGCGCAAGGGCCACGGCGCTACGGCAGGAAAACTGTGTGAGCGAAGACTTGAACATAACGACTCCTTAACGGGGGCACGCAGCCCCCGCATTCAAGATCAGAAATGGATTAGAGGCTGCAGACTTTGCGCCAAGCTTGACCACCGGGTGCTGCTTGGGTCCACCATTTGGCTTCCCATACTGCATCTTGGTAGATAAGTTGGTCGCCACCGCTGGCATGGTTGCCACCATTGGGCCAGTTGGGGTAGGTACTCAGGCTCGCGACATCGACGCCGGGACACTGAGTGTCGCCACCACTTTGACCGGTGCTACCGGGTAGCGCAGGCGGAAGGCTTGGATACTCCTGCTTTACCGCATAGCGCTGGCCATCTTTTTCGATGGTGATATTGGTCGGGTTAGTGATCGGCATGTAGTACATCACCTGTGTGTCCAAGGTTTCACCCGGCTTAAAGCTTTGCTCTATACCACCCCATTCGTTGATCAAGGTGATGGCAAAGCGATGATGCGTGGCATCAAACCCGCCGATGTTGTTACCACTGGCATTGCTGCTATCACGCACGACTTCCATGCGCAGCTTTTTCTGGGCGTTCCAGTCAGATTTAAAAATGGCCGAGGTGGAAACCGGCACATCAAAGCTGATGGTGGCGCCCGATAAGTCCAGATCCGAGTGGTTGGTAAAGCGGAACGTGGGGCGGATAGGATAGTTGTCATCGCCCACTGGGAAGTTCAGCGCGTCAAACGTGACATCCACTTGCTCGCTTGGCACTTGGAAGTTGGCGTCGCCACGTTGTAGCGAGTAGTCGCTGCCGGATTGCTTAAAGGTTTGGTACGCCAGCGAGGTCAGGGTGTCACCCATAAAATAGGCTTGACGCTGATCATCATAGCGATAATCCCCCGCCAGCTCCCAGAACATCACCCCGCCTAGGCCTTTGTTGACGACGTAGTCCACTTTCTCGGCCATCGAGGTTTCGTCTTCCATCGACAGGAATACGCGTTTCTCCTCGTTCCAAACCCATGGCGCTTTGGCGATGTCATCGTAGTAACGCTGATAACTACCAGTAAGGCGATCAGTGGGGTCTTGCTCAGGGTCGAGTCCGTATTCCGCCGCATAGGCCGGTAGTTTGCCGTCGAGCAGGTTTTTCACATGCCACAATGGGTTAGACCCTGCAGGCACTTCGTTACCGAGCTCGTCCACATCATGCCAAAGGTTATCTATCCCGACTGCACCGTTGCCGCATTTGTTTTTCTCACCGACACCGGTGCCAGCTGGGCACTCACTTTGGTTTGGCAGTGGCGCGCGTCCCCAAAGACCTTTATCGCCGCCTTGTACGTCTTTAAAGCCGCGGGTGTAATACGGGATACCGATATTGATACGCCCGGGTGACATACCGCCCATAAAGTAGGTTGCTGCCCAGTCGGTATTTAAATAACCAATTCCCTCGAACTCAGGGGTTTGGTAGACATTCCACTGTTTAAGCTCCGAGTCTTCGCCGGTGTCGTACAGCGGCGCTTGATGGCCAACATGATCGTTCCATGCCCCATGTAGGTCATAGCTCATGATGTTGACGTAATCTAAGTATTGGGTGGTTTGGAAGGTTTCCATCCCGCGCAATAAGTAACCCGACGACGGTGCGGCAATGGTCAGCATATAGTGCTTGCCATCTTGTGCACTGGCTTTATCGAGCGCTTCACGCAGCGACTTCATCAGCACTTGATAGGATTTATTCAAGTGTGCTCGACGTGGGTTGGAGTAACCGAAATCGTCAGGGTGGCCAGAGTCTTTCATTGACGATGGGTATTCATAATCAATGTCGAGACCATCAAAGCCATACTGGCGCAAGAAGGCGACGGCACTGTCGGTGAAAGCTTCAATGCCAGCTTGGTTGACGCTGCCATCGGCATTGGTGGTCATAGTGTAGAAACCGCCACTGTCGATGCGCTCGCCGTTTTCACCGAAGTAACCCCCGGTTTCGGCCCAGCCACCTACGGAGATCAGCGTTTTCACGTCGGGGTGCTGCTTCTTATACTTGTTGAGCAAGTTAAAGTGGCCTTTGTACGGCAGGGTTGGATCCATTTCTGCGCCGGCCACGCCCGGCCAGGTCATTTGGGTCGCTGGGTTATCGGGGGCGTTGGGATCGCCAATAGACAGTTGGTTGTCCGCGTTGACGTGGGCAAAGGCGTAGTTAATGTGGGTGATCTTTTCCCAAGGAATATCGTTGACTAAGTAAGCTGGCTGGCCGTTGGCGCCGTTTCGCCAGCTGGTGAAATAGCCAATGACACGGCGAGGGTGATCGGTGCCCATGTCTTCAAGGCCGTTCTCGTCATACACCGAGCAATACGGCACGTCGACATCGGGGGTGGTGTATAAACCAGCAGGGCGACAGGCATACTCATCGCCGCCGGTTTGATCATCCCCCACCACCTGCTGCAATGTTTGGGTATCGGTCGCGTCTTTGTCGTCGGTCACGGTGAGACTAAACGTAAAGCGCCCCGTTTGTTCGGCTTGCCAGTCAATGGTGGTCGCTTCTGCACCTTCATATAAGACAGTGTCGCCTTGTGAGAGTACGAATGAGGTCACCGTGCCATCCGTGTCGGTTCCGGCGAGGGTGAAGGTGAGTGTGTCGCCAACCTTAACGGGTCCAGACGGGGAGACGGTTAAGGTTGCGGTAGGGGCTTGGTTGACGCTGCCCGCGCACTGGCCGAGGATTTTCCACGCTTTCCATTCGCCAGACTGAGTCGCAGGATCGGATTGCGTCCACCACCTTGCTTCATAGGCGGTATTGTCCGCTTTGACTTGATCCCCTGAGGTATAGGTATTTCCGTCCTGCCAAGCGGGCAATGGCTGGCAATCAACCGCAGCATGCACGCTGGGGCTACTTAACGCGAGTCCCGCCAAACCTAGCGCGACGGCACGTGATGGCGTCATCAGTTTCATATTTTGCTCCCAAAATTTTTGAAGCGAATTTCATCAATGCAGTCAGTGATTGATGAGTCCTTTCCCTACGCTTTTTGCAGTAAAAAACTGACTTTCAGGTCAAGCCTAGGCAATAAAACCGTTATGTTGGGCAATTGATGCCAAGAAATGGAGGCGGAAATGCAATAATTTGAGCGCGGGTTCAGAAATTAATTATCATTGAAAAATAAGTACATCGGTAGCGTGATGTCGGTTGAAAGTTAAACAAACTTGACAGTTTGCAGGCTTGATTTCTTGATTTGTTTGCGATCTGTCAAGTTTTTGCGGCCAACGTCACGAAGAGATGTTATCAGTATGTTGTTTTGAGCGAATTAACTAGTGTGCCGATTTCATGCTGTAGGTGGTGAGAAGTTGTGGGTGATGAGAATAAAGAGCGTTAGTTGACGAGAGCGACAAACGGTGGTGGAAGACGGGCAAATTAAGAGAAAATCTGTTTGCTTATGTCGCTGCAATTCTGTACTATCTCGCGCCTGATTCTCGGTCTTTTACTTTTCGTTCCTTGCTTCCGCTGGACGACCGAGCCAATTGTGGAAGCTGATTAATCCGTAAGGAGCAACTCAATGCGTCATTACGAAATCGTATTCATGGTGCACCCTGATCAAAGCGAGCAAGTTGCTGGCATGATCGAGCGTTACACTGCGTCTATCAAAGATGCAGGCGGTCAAATCCACCGTCTAGAAGACTGGGGCCGTCGTCAACTGGCTTACCCAATCAACAAGCTGCACAAAGCACACTACGTTCTTATGAACGTGGAAGCTGAGCAGGCTGTGATTGATGAGCTGGAAAGCATGTTCCGCTTCAACGACGCGGTGATCCGTAACATGATCATGCGTACCAAAGACGCTATCACTGAGCCATCTGTGATGATGAAGGCTAAAGAAGAGCGTACTGCTAAGCGTGAAGATCGCCCTGAGCGCGAAGAGCGTGCAGAAGCGAAACCAGAAGCAAAAGCTGAAGCGCAAGCTGAAGGCGAAAACGCAGCTGAGTAATTGCTGTGATGACCAATCGGTTGGAGCTTGCTGGTGTCATCAGTAAAGGTCCGGTCCGTCGCCAAAGCCCTGCTGGAATTCCGCACTGTCACTTTGTGCTAGAGCATCGTTCCACGCAGGTTGAAGCTGACCTACCTCGACAAGTGTTTTGTCGCTTATCAGTGGTAGCCAGCGGGCAAGTGTCAACACAACAAACGCAAAATTTAGCTTTAGGCAGCCATATCAAGGTAAGCGGGTTTCTCGCCTACCAGACCAGCCGACAAGGCGAGGGAAAATTGGTATTGCACGCCGACAACATCATAGACATTTAGATCAGGAGATAAGCCCATGGCACGTTTCTTCCGTCGTCGTAAATTCTGCCGTTTCACTGCAGAAGGCGTACAAGAGATCGACTACAAAGATGTAGCGACTCTAAAAAACTACATTACCGAATCAGGTAAAATCGTACCTAGCCGTATCACTGGTACTCGTGCTAAGTATCAGCGTCAACTGGCTCGTGCTATCAAGCGCGCTCGTTACCTGGCCCTGCTGCCGTACACTGACAAGCATCAGTAATCGGAACTGTCCAAGTTAGAGAGGATTGAAGAATGCAAGTTATTCTACTTGATAAAATCGGTAACCTGGGTGGCCTAGGTGATCAGGTAACTGTTAAATCTGGTTATGCGCGTAACTTCCTTATCCCTCAGGGTAAAGCAGTTATGGCAACCAAAGCCAACATCGAACATTTTGAAGCACGTCGTGCTGAGCTAGAAGCAAAAGTTGCTGAGCAACTGGCCGCTGCTCAAGCGCGTGCAGAGAAAGTTGAAGCACTAGAAGCGGTTGAAATCGCTTCTAAAGCGGGTGATGAAGGTAAACTGTTTGGTTCTATCGGTACCCGTGACATCGCTGATGCTGTGACTGCAGCCGGCGTTGAAATTGCGAAAAACGAAGTTCGTCTTCCAGAGGGCGCACTGCGTCACACTGGCGAGTACGAAATCAGCGTTCAGCTGCACTATGACGTGTTCGCAACTGTAAAAGTTAACGTTGTTGCTGCGTAATTGCGCATCAATACGTTGTAAAAAACCAGCCTTCGGGCTGGTTTTTTTTTCGTCTTTTATAGCCACTGATAACGAAGACCGAGTGTGAGCACGCTATCGTGATTTTTGAGCCCTGGTGGTACATCCGTCATATAGTTGTGTTTACTGGTTATCTTTATCGAAAGCTTCTCGGTAATGGTGGAAGCCAGAGTGACGGCGCCTTCCACGCTGGTATTACTGCCACCTGATATCACTATGCTTCTCCCCTCTAAGCTAACACTGTCGACCAGTTGCCATTCTCCTTTGGCCTGTGCCCGAATCACTGGCTCGCGAACCGAGTACGGCATGATGAGATCATCATCGTCGATTTCATCAAGGTTGGGGCGCTGGTAGCGATACCCTGGCCCCACTTCCGTGCTGAGTTGGAATGTGTCACTTTGCCTCCATTGGTGGCCAAGCCCTGTGGCCAACATAAAGTCATCATAGTAAGGACCATAGCGATCTGCGACATAGGTAGCGTTCAGTAAGACATAGCTACGCGCGCTAATACCACGGTTTGCTTGGGTTTCTAATTCTGTTTTACGTTTATCTTCCTCACCATCTTTTTCCACTTGTAGCACGCTCGCGCTGGCTTGATAACGTGTTTGTTCGCCATCATATTGACCATTTACTTCCCCGTTGACTGTTTGTGAATCGGCATTGCCGCTTAACTGTTGCAGCCCTAGAGACAAATCACTTTGCCAAGGGGACGGCGTGGCCTCCGTTGCGTTGCACAAAGGGATATATAATGTGGACATCACAAGGAAGAGAGACAGCACTTTCATCGTGAATCACCTGTTGACAATATCGCGCCTTATCCTAGGTGCATGGGCTCCCTCAGCCGTCAAATTTCCGTTAAAATCGCGGCGACTTCTTCAGCGTTGGGAAAAAAATGCTGCGTGGGGCAGCGTCTTGCGAGGACAGCGGGTATAATGACCCCCAGTAGCAATAGGTGAGTTTTTATGGCAGACAATCGTAAACCCGCAAAAGATCAGCAAGTCGCTAACCTTAAAGTGCCCCCACATTCCATCGAAGCCGAGCAGTCTGTGCTGGGTGGCTTGATGTTGGATAACGAGCGCTGGGATGCGGTTGCGGAAAAAGTGGTTGGCCATGACTTTTACAGCCGTCCGCATCGATTGATTTATGAGTCTACCAAGTCTTTGCTCGATGAAGGCAAGCCACTGGACTTGATCACCCTGTCTGAGCATTTAGAAAAAGGCGGACATTTGGATGATGTCGGTGGGTTTGCCTATCTCGCAGAGTTGGCGAAAAACACGCCAAGCGCAGCGAATATTGTCGCTTATGCGGACATTGTCCGCGAACGTGCTATGGTTCGTAACCTGATTGGGGTTGCCAATGAAATTGCGGACGCCGGCTATGATACTCAAGGGCGTACGTCAGAAGATCTGCTCGATATGGCAGAGAGCAAGGTGTTTGCGATTGCCGAGTCACGCACCAGCGAGACAGAAGGGCCGCAGCATATTGATTCTGTGCTCAGCAAAACCCTTGAGCGTATCGAAGAGCTCTTTAAAACTCCGCAAGATGGAGTTACTGGGGTTTCGACCGGTTTTACCGACCTCAATAAAAAAACGGCAGGTTTGCAACCGTCCGACTTAGTGATCGTTGCCGCGCGCCCCTCGATGGGTAAAACCACCTTTGCGATGAACCTGTGTGAAAACGCAGCGATGGATCAAGAAAAGCCGGTACTCATTTTCTCGCTCGAGATGCCAGCGGAACAGCTGATGATGCGTATGTTGGCCTCGCTATCACGGGTCGACCAAACCAAGATCCGAACCGGCCAGCTTGATGATGAAGACTGGGCGCGTATTTCCTCATCGATGGGGATCTTGATGCAGAAAAAGAATATGTACATCGATGACAGCTCCGGCCTGACGCCCACCGATGTGCGCTCGCGAGCGCGTCGAGTCGCGCGTGAGCATGGAGGAGTGAGCATGATCATGGTCGACTACCTGCAGCTGATGCGAGTGCCTGGTTTACAAGAAAACCGAACCCTTGAAATTGCCGAAATTTCCCGCTCGCTCAAAGCGCTCGCCAAAGAGCTGAACGTGCCAGTGGTGGCGCTATCACAGCTCAACCGTTCGTTGGAGCAGCGCGCAGACAAACGCCCGGTGAACTCCGACTTGCGTGAATCGGGCGCCATTGAGCAGGATGCTGACTTGATCATGTTTATTTACCGTGACGAAGTCTATAACCCGGAAAGTGCGATGAAAGGGATTGCAGAAATCCTGATTGGTAAGCAGCGTAACGGCCCGATTGGCTCGGTGCGACTGACGTTCCAAGGCCAGTATTCGCGATTTGATAATTATGCAGGACCGGCGTTTGATGACGAGTAATCCTTTTATCATGACCAATGCGGCCAAAGCCGTTATCGATCCGGAGGCGATGGTACACAACATCCAGGTGATGCGTCGCCAAGCCCCCCACAGCAACGTCATGACAGTGGTTAAATCTGATGGTTACGGGCATGGTTTGGTCTCAGTGGCCACCACCCTTGCGCCATATAGCGATGCTTTTGGGGTGGCGCGGATTGAAGAAGCATTGACGTTACGTCAGGCTGGTATCAACTTGCCTATTGTCTTGCTGGAAGGCTTCTATGAAGCTGACGAGCTCCCGCTATTGGTTGAACACCAGCTGACCGCCACTGTGCACTGTGACGAACAAGTCACCATGTTGACTCACGCGGCACTGAGTGAGCCTTTACCCGTGTGGCTTAAAGTCGACTCAGGCATGCACCGCTTAGGTTTTCAGCCTGAGCAAGTGCCCGAAGCACTCGCCGCCCTGAAAGCCTGTGACAACGTGGCGCCAGACATCGGCTTTCTCAGTCATTTTGGTTGTGCCGATGAAATGGATAACCCCATTACGCAAGCGCAAATAGACACTTTTACAAAGGTGACGGAAGGGCTGCCTGGTGAACGCTCACTGGCGGCGTCGTCGGGAACCTTGTTTTGGCCGCAAAGTCATTTTGATTGGGTGCGCCCCGGCATTTGCCTATATGGCATTTCGTCGCGGATTGAACTGACGGGTGAACAGCTGGGCTTGAAACCGGCGATGCGCTTAACGTCACGTGTTATGGCCGTTCGTAAGCTAAAAGCTGGGGAGCCCGTGGGATATGGCGCTCGGTGGCGAACTGAGCGCGATACCCTGATTGGTGTGATAGCCATCGGGTATGGCGATGGCTATCCACGGCTGGCGCCTGATGGCACGCCAGTGTGGTTGAATGGCCGCGAAGTGCCGCTCGCTGGGCGGGTATCGATGGATATGATCACCGTTGATCTGGGTCCAGATGCGACCGATAAAGTGGGTGACGAAGCGGTATTGTGGGGGCCAGAGCTACCGGTCGAACGTATTGCACGTCTCGTTGACACCATCGGCTATGAGCTCGTATGCCAAGTGACGGGGCGCGTACCGCGCCAATACCTGACCATCAACTCTGACCAACGGGCAGCGGGATAGCCTCGCGCCATCCGTTAATTTTCAAGCCTGTTTGCCGGTGGCATCAGACGTTGGCTTGTGGCGCGCCTTGCAGGGTCACTACCAAGGTACGCATGCCGCCTGCATCGCGATGCTCGCCCAGATAAATCCCTTGCCACGTACCGAGGTTCAACCGACCTTGGCTGATGGGCACCGTGACGCTTGCGCCTAACAATGATGCTTTAATGTGCGCTGGCATGTCATCGTCCCCTTCGTAGGTGTGGCGATAATAAGGCGCGCGCTCAGGCACTGCGTGATTAAAGTGCGCCTCCATATCTTGGCGCACGGTCGGGTCGGCGTTTTCATTGAGGGTTAAGCTCGCTGAGGTGTGCTTGATAAACACCTGCACCATACCCATTTCCACATCGTTCAGCATAGGCAGTGCATTAACGATTTCGTCGGTGACCAGGTGAAAGCCGCGCGGCCGGGCACGCAGACGAATCTCAGTTTGATACCACATAAGCAATCCTTGTTGTGATCTTTATCGTATGCTGTTGGCTCACAGGCGATCCAACTATTCTATGATTGATCGCAACCTACTCACAGCGATTAGATGTGAGAATCGAGCCATGATTATGTAATATTACACCAATGACCGCTGCGTACAGCGTGGTGGTGCTGACGTTATACAGGATCCTTGCCTGCTGTGATACCCACAGCAGCACTCACAACGCGATTTGGATGACATGATGCTAAAGACAACGAATCCCACTCAGACCGTGGCGTGGCAATCACTGACCGCCCATTTTGAAGAAGCGCAGGACTACACACTGGCTGATCTGTTTGCTGATAACCCAGAGCGATTTGCCCACTTCTCAACGCAATTCGAAGACAGCATTTTGTTGGATTATTCCAAAAACCTGATCAGTGAAGAAACGCTGACCAAGTTATTGGCACTCGCCGACGAAACCGGGGTGGCTGAAGCGATTGAGTCAATGTTTAGCGGTGAGAAAATCAACCGTACAGAAGATCGCGCGGTTCTCCACACAGCACTACGTAATCGCAGTAACACGCCTGTGATGGTTGACGGCGAAGATGTGATGCCTAAGGTCAACGCGGTATTGGCACAGATGCAGTCTTTTTCCGATCGCGTAATCAGTGGCGAATGGAAAGGTTATACCGGCAAAGCGATCACCGACGTGGTGAATATTGGTATCGGGGGGTCAGATTTGGGTCCTTATATGGTGACTGAAGCACTCGCCCCTTATAAGAACCACCTCAACCTGCACTTTGTGTCTAACGTCGATGGCACCCATATGGCCGAGACGTTAAAAGCCCTTAACCCGGAAACCACCTTGTTCTTGGTGGCGTCAAAAACCTTTACCACCCAAGAAACCATGACCAATGCGCACACAGCGCGTGACTGGTTTATGAACGCAGCAGGCGATGAGAGCCAAGTGGCGAAGCATTTTGCCGCGCTTTCAACGAATGCCGATGCCGTGGCGAACTTTGGTATTGATACCGCCAACATGTTCGAGTTTTGGGATTGGGTTGGCGGCCGCTACTCACTGTGGTCAGCGATTGGTCTTTCTATCTGTTTAGGCGTGGGTTACGACAACTTTGTCGCGCTGCTTGATGGCGCGCACCAAATGGACAACCACTTCAAAACCGCACCGATGGCGCAAAATATGCCGGTGTTATTGGCTTTGATTGGCCTTTGGTACAATAACTTCCACGGTGCGGAATCAGAAGCGATTTTACCGTATGACCAATACATGCACCGTTTTGCTGCCTACTTCCAGCAAGGCAATATGGAATCAAACGGTAAGTATGTCGACCGCAACGGTAACCCTGTTGACTACCAAACCGGTCCAATCATTTGGGGTGAACCAGGCACCAATGGCCAGCACGCTTTCTATCAGCTGATTCACCAGGGCACCAAGTTGATCCCATGTGACTTTATTGCACCGGTACATAGTCACAACGCGATTGGTGATCATCACGCCAAATTGATGGCGAACTTCTTCGCCCAGACGGAAGCGCTAGCCTTTGGTAAGAGCCGTGAGCAAGTTAAAGCCGAGCTGACGCAAGCGGGCAAATCGGCGGAAGACGTGGCTGCGATTGCGCCATTTAAAGTGTTTGAAGGCAACCGCCCAACCAACTCGATTTTGGTGGAGAAAATTACCCCTTATACACTCGGCGCGCTGATTGCGATGTACGAACACAAAATCTTCACCCAGGGTGTGATTTGGAATATCTTCAGCTTTGATCAGTGGGGTGTTGAGCTGGGTAAACAGCTGGCAAGTAACATCCTGCCAGAGCTTAGTGATGCACAACAGGTTGAGAGCCACGATAGCTCAACCAATGGCCTGATCAACGCGTTTAAGCAGTGGCGCCAAGCATAAGTTAAGTGGAGCCACGATTGAGAACGTCAAACGCCGCGAGAGTAATCGCGGCGTTTTTTTATTTTGTTTGGGTTAACCACTCGAGTGAACGGGGGATGCCTGACTAGTGGTCGAAACAGATTTCGATAAAGGCGGTGCCGTGCGGGGATTTAAATGGCATGATGATCACAGGCCCATCACTTTTGTGGTTGATGGTATGGCCTTTGCCGGATACCACCACTGGCGTTGCCATTTCAAACTCGAAGCCTTTTTCTGACAAAATACGCTTCGCGCCACCTGTCACCATATTGGTGATCTCACCGACCATATCCGTCACTTCTTCATCAATCGACTCGGATCGCTCTCCGAGCATGCGTTGCATGATTTCAAGCGCCATGTCCTCATCAAAGGTGACGGAAAAGGAGCCTTTAGTCTGTGGGCCGACCATGCCAATTAATCCAGAAACGTCCCCTTTGGCGATCTCTGACTTCTTCAAGTGAGGCTTCTCAGGCTGGATTTCCAGCTGTGCCATGGTCTGTAGCACATTGATCAGTGAAGTAAGAAACGGGTTGACGAATTGTGCTTCCATAAAGAATGTCCGTCCTAATCAATTCAGTATTAGTGAGCTAGGCATTGTGCGCAGGTTCCGTGAGTTTCAATCACATGGTGTTGAACCTCAAACCCCATCGTTTGCGCTTTTTCACGCAATGCCTCAGAAAGCTCCTCAGTGTGACACTCTTCCACGGTGCCGCATTGATCACAGATGAGCAGTTGGGAGCAGTGCCCCTGGTGGCCAAGATGGCAACAAGCGATATAGCTATTGGTTGACTCCACCTTATGCACAAACCCCTGCGCTAACAGAAAGTCTAGCGCACGATAAACCGTTGGTGGTTTGGCTTGTGGCTCTGTTTCACGCAGCTCGTCTAGCAGCTCATAGGCGGTGATCGCACGTGAATAGTTGGCGATAATCTCGTAAACGCGCGTCCGCTGCGGCGTTAATCGCACGCCGCGTTGCTCGCAAAGCTGCTGTGCGCGGTGCAGTAACCCAGTGGTGTTGGTCATAGCGCCTCAAAGTGCTAACAGTCAGTCAGTTATCTTACCATAGCTGTATAACATCGCACCCCACCTATCGTCATCCTATGCGCTTTGCCACAAGTGTAAATAGGTAGTCCAATATCACTTGATCGCGATCAGTTACCTTACAGTAATGATAGAAGTAAAAATAAAAACCAATCAGTCGATTTTTGAATCGGCTAACTGTTTTGCGCTGTCATGTCAGTATGATGACAGCGTGCCACAGGCATTAAAAACATACCTTTACATCCATAATAGGAGTATGTACCGATGAAAAAACTGTTAGCCCTCGCCGCCCTGGCGTTCGCGTCTGTTTCAACGCAAGCGGCTGCCAATGAGTGTGAGTTAACTGTCACCACCGGCGATAAAATGGCCTACGATCAGTCATCGTTGTCCGTACCAGCAAGCTGCAGCGAAGTCACGCTAACGCTTGAGCATCAAGGCTCAATGCCTGTGACCTCTATGGGCCACAACTGGGTGCTGTCGGAAACGTCTAACCTGCAAGACATCGCCATGAAAGGCGCCGGTGCAGGGGCTGATAACGACTATCTGCCACAAGGCGACGATCGTATTTTGGCACACACTAAGTTGATTGGCGGCGGCGAAAGCACCACCATCACCTTCTCAACTGAAGGCTTGCAAGGCAAAGACTTAACTTATTTCTGCTCTTTCCCAGGCCACTGGACTGTAATGAAAGGCAAATTCACCATCGAATAAGTCTTGTCGCGAGAGAGCACCTTGTTCGGCTCTCTCGCTTGTTTCACTCCCTCGTCATCTTGCTCAACTAGGCTTTCCTATACATGGATTGACGGAGCAAGGGTGTGAGTAAACTCCGCTACTATAGTTATAACTTGGCACTCAATGCTATTCCTAATGATTGGTATCGCACATGGATGTGCCGGCAACTGTTGCCCATTTATCAGCAGCACAAATCTGATATTGACCAACGTGTCAGTTATTACAACCGTTTGAATGCGCCATTTTGTTTATCTGAGCAATACTGTGATCACCAGACGGGCCGTGTGAGACAAGATAAAGGGTCGGTGTACTTTTTAGATATATTGCGAGTGATGCGCTGGTTCCCAAATGGCTTGTTTCTTCACTACTTAGGCGGCGATGTAACGCAACCACCATTTACGCCTGCATTTGTAAAAAGCCGCCCCATTCATGGCGACAACCAAAACGCCGTACTACTCAAGCTCAATGCAGTGCGTCATTTTCAATTTATCGATGATCCCGTACCGTTTACGCAAAAACGCGATAGTGCGGTATGGCGCGGACGCTGTTTCAATCACAAGCGCCACCAGCTTCTTCAGCGCTTTTACACGCACCCAACCATTGATGTTGGGGATACACGCCCAGCGAGTGATAATGACCAAGCCTATCGAAAAGCCCCGCTGACACCGCAAGCGCAGCTACAGCATAAGTTTATTCTCAGTGTGGAAGGGAAAGACGTTGCCACCAACTTAAAATGGATCATGTCCTCTAACTCGCTTTGCTTGTCACCCCCAATGGAATATGAAACTTGGTTTATGGAGGGCCAATTAATCCCTGGAGTCCACTATGCCGAGGTCAACGCAGATTTTTCCAACCTAGAGGTAGTCATCGACTACTACCTCACTCATCCGCATGAAGCACAAGCGATCATCAACAATGCTCACCAATGGGTAAACCAATTTCGCGACCGACAAAAAGAGGCGGTGATCAGCTACTTGGCGGCAGAGAAATACTTTCGGCTCTCACAGCAGCTATAGGAGCATAGGGGCTGGTTTGGTTTAAACGATCATAACGGCTGCCATACTGTTAGCTTGTGCTTTTCTTCTGCCTCGCGGTCAGGCGGGATGGTTCTGCTTAAATCTTACCGGTGCAATGTGTATAATCCGCGTCCGCCTGTCGAAAACGACCGTCGTTCAACGTAATTGCAGAGATTCGAGACCATGACTAACCCCAGCAAAACCGCCGCCAGCCCTGATGTGACGCCAAAAACGGTGATGCAGCGTTTCTCTGTTGCGCCCATGCTCGATTGGACCGATCGCCACTGCCGTTATTTTCATCGTTTATTATCAGAACACACGTTGCTGTTTACCGAGATGGTGACCACAGGCGCGATCATTCATGGTAAGGCGGATTACCTTGCCTATAACGAGCAGGAGCATCCGGTGGCGTTGCAGCTGGGGGGATCGGATCCGGCGGATTTGGCAACGTGCGCCAAGCTGGCGGCCGAGCGTGGCTATGATGAAATTAACCTAAACGTAGGTTGCCCGTCGGATCGGGTGCAAAACGGGCGTTTTGGTGCTTGCTTAATGGCTGAACCTGAGCTGGTGGCGCAGTGTGTGGCCGCGATGCGCGAAGTGACCGAGGTGCCTATTACGGTGAAAACCCGCATTGGTATTGATGAGCAAGATAGCTACGAATTTTTGACTGACTTTGTGGGTATTGTGAGTGAAAAGAGTGGCTGCGATATGTTTACGGTTCACGCGCGCAAGGCGTGGTTGAAAGGCCTGAGCCCTAAAGAAAATCGTGAAATTCCGCCGCTGGATTATCCGCGTGTTTACCAGCTTAAAAAAGATTTTCCGCACCTGACGCTTGCTATCAATGGTGGCGTGAAAAGCCTTGAGGAGGCGGAACAGCACCTTGCGCATCTTGATGGCGTGATGGTCGGCCGCCAAGCCTATCAGAGCCCGTTTATGTTAGCCGAGGTCGATCAGCGTTTATTTGGCAAGACAACCCCTCGCATTACACGTCGCCAAGCAGTCGAGGCGATGTTCCCATACATCGAACAGCAGCTCACTCAAGGGGCGCAACTCAATCATATTAGTCGCCATATGTTAGGTCTGTTCCAAAATATGCCAGGCGCGCGGCAATGGCGCCGCTATATCAGCGAGAATGCGCACAAGCCGGGCGCGGGGGTCGAGGTACTGACCACTGCAATGAGCCATATCCCTGAGCAATGGCTTGATGCCTGAACCGGTTAAAAGCACCAATTATTGGTGAAAATATAACCGCGCCCTCATTGAAACCGGAAGTCAGCGCCGTAATCTATTGAATTAATGAGTAATTATCGAGTGACAAATTGGCCTAAAACCTGCAAAGTCTGTCTCGCTACCAAGACAAGGAGATCGTAATGATCGAAATACTCTTTCTGATTGGCTTTGCTGTTGTGTTATTCATGACAGGCGTGAGCATCATGGGCATGGTGTTGGCCATGCTGGCAGGCTTTGCCGTGATGATGCTGGCCGGGATGATAGGTACGCTGCTTAAGCTACTACCATGGCTTTTGGTGATCGCCTTGGTCGTGTGGCTTGTTAAACGCCAGCGTCGCAGCCGCAAAGGTGAGCCTGAAGTGATTATCAACGAAAAGCGCTGGGAACGATTCCGTCGCCGTTAAGCGAACAAAATTTGCGCGTTGACACAGCAAACACACGCCGTTGCGGGTTTTTCTCTTCACCTCGGCACAAAGCTTGCTATTATTCTAAGCAATCGGCGACAAGGCATGGCTTTGCCGCCTCCGCGTGACGACCTTTTTTAATCGACAATGTGGAGAGTTTCATGAAAACCACTTCAATGACGCTTGCCGCCGCAGCGCTCACTGCGTTTCTGGCCATGCCCGCTCAGGCTGATACCTTGGCAGGCGGTAAAGTAGGGGCTGATGCCTGGTTTATGGATGCTGACGTCAATAATGTAGAAGCCGATGATGCGAGCACGGCCGGCTCTTATTATGCGGCGATTGAGCACCCGTTACCATTGATCCCCAATGCGAAAATCCGCCAAACCTCGGTGAGTGTGGATAACCCTGACGTTGATTTTGACCAAATCGATTTTGTTGCCTATTACGAGTTTCTCGATAACGATCTCGTGTCGGTGGATGCGGGCATCAATATGCAGCGTTTCCAATCCGGCAAGTTCCAAGGGCAAAGCTTTGACGAGTGGCAACCGAACATTTATGCCGATGCTCGTGTAGGTCTAGTCGGCACGCCTTTATTTGTATTTGCCACTGTGAGCAAAGGCGAGTTTGATGGTACCAGCACCTTGGATGCCGAAGCAGGCTTGCAATATCAGTTAGGTTTAGTGGCCGCTGATTTGAACGTGCGAGGCGGGTATCGCATGATCGACCATGACTTTGACTACTTTGATAACAACGATGGCGAGCTTGATGTGACTGGCTTCTTTGTCGGCGCAGAGCTCGACTTTTAATCGGTTGAGCGTCAAGGCTATGAGTAAAAACCGCGCACATGCGCGGTTTTTTTATACCTGAAGATTCTGCCTATTCGCTTCTGTTGCCCATGTCTCACTGCGACTTTCGCCTAATACCCAGCCAATAAAATCTCTGCCACGCTTTTTGGGCAATAACGGCAAGGAGAGAGCTGTGCGTACTCCGCCACCCACTCAAACATGGAATAAGGAAAGAGTATGATCTACGCAAAACCAGGAACAGATGGGTCAGTGGTAAGTTTTAAGTCGCGTTATCAAAACTTTATTGGTGGTGAATGGGTGCCGCCGGTGAAAGGGCAGTATTTTGCCAATACGTCACCGTGTACCGGCGAAACCCTTGCTGAAGTGCCGCGATCAAGTAGCGACGATGTGGATTTGGCATTAGATGCAGCGCATGGTGCTAAAGACGCATGGGGCAAAACCTCGGTCACTGATCGGGCCAATATTTTGTTAAAAATAGCTGATCGGATTGAAGCGAACCTTGAAATGCTTGCGGTGGCGGAAACCTGGGAAAACGGTAAAGCGGTGCGTGAAACTCTGGCGGCGGACATTCCTCTTTGCGCTGATCACTTTCGTTATTTTGCCGGTTGTATTCGCGCCCAAGAAGGCACGGCGGCGGAGCTTGATACCGGCACGGTGGCTTATCATATTTACGAGCCTTTAGGTGTTGTGGGGCAGATCATTCCGTGGAATTTCCCTTTGCTGATGGCATCGTGGAAGCTCGCGCCGGCCTTGGCGGCGGGCAACTGCGTAGTACTCAAGCCGGCGGAGCAAACCCCGACGACCATCTTGCTATTGATGGAGTTGATTGGCGATCTGCTGCCTGCTGGTGTGGTTAATGTGGTCAATGGTTATGGCGCAGAGGCGGGCCAAGCGCTTGCGACGTCCCCTCGGATTGCCAAACTGGCGTTCACAGGCTCCACGCCTGTGGGTCATCACATTCTACGCTGCGCGGCAGAAAACCTCATTCCTTCAACCGTTGAGCTGGGTGGCAAATCCCCCAACATCTATTTTGAAGATGTGATGCAGCAAGAAGAAGCATATATCAACAAAGCGGTAGAAGGCCTGTTGCTTGGCTTTTTCAACCAAGGCGAGGTGTGCACCTGTCCGTCGCGCGCGCTGATCCAGGAAAGCATCTACGACGACTTTATCGCCCGCGTGATTGAGCGCGCAGGCACGATAAAACAGGGTAACCCGCTCGACACCGAGACCCAAGTGGGCGCGCAAGCGTCAGATGAGCAGTTTGATAAGATCATGAGTTATTTGAAGGTCGGACAAGAAGAGGGGGCGAAGGTCTTAATTGGCGGAAGCCACCAGGATTTGGGCGGCGGCTATTATGTGCAGCCGACCTTACTGAAAGGCCATAACAATATGCGGGTTTTCCAAGAAGAGATCTTTGGGCCGGTGATTGGGGTGACCACCTTTAAAGATGAGGCGGAAGCGCTAGAGATTGCCAACCACACCGAGTACGGGTTGGGCGCAGGGCTTTGGACCCGCGATATGAACCGCGCCTATCGTGTTGGACGTGCGATTGAAGCAGGTCGTGTCTGGACAAACTGCTATCACCTTTATCCTGCACACGCGGCGTTTGGTGGCTACAAAAAATCAGGGATCGGGCGAGAGACGCACAAAATGATGCTGGGTCACTATCAACAAACGAAGAACTTACTCGTTAGCTACGACATTGATCCTTTAGGCTTCTTTTAATAGAGGCACCCTCAAAGCAGAGGCGGTAACAACATCGCCTCTGGCCTCAAACGTCCCGCATGGCAGCTTTGCTTATCTGAGACTAAACTCAATAAGTGATCCAATTCAGTGGGCAAAGCATCATGACAGCCGAACAGCTACGTGCTTTATACCGCCAACAGCTTTTGATTGAGGCGGTCGTTGAGCCTTCGTTAGATAGCGAGGGGTGGGTGGTGGAGTGTCGCCACACCGGTGGTGGTTTAATGGCCCTTACTAATGCTGAAGGGATTGAACAATGCTTTACCGATATTGACCAAGCAACCTTGAACGCGCTTGAGATTGGTTTTCAGCAAGTACGTATTGCCGATTAATCGCGTTACCCGCCTCAAAACACGCTTTCTCCCATCCTATCTTACAAAAAGTTATAAAACATTCGTATCTATTCTTTATTGTTATTAATTGGTGAGGGTACGCTAGCATTCACGCAATGTTAGCAAGGAATGTCGTCACCATGTTACTCAAGGATCTCTCCGGGTTAACCAGCCCGCTCAATGATCAGCAGATAGGCCAGTTGCAACAAGCAGTGGCGGAGTTGTCACCGCAGCAACTGGCCTGGATCAGTGGTTATTTTTGGGGGTTAAGCCAAACACCTGCTGGTGAAGCGGCGGCCCCCAATGCTATGCCACAAGCCAGTTCTGCCCCCAACCATACTCTGACCATTTTGTATGCGTCACAAACCGGCAATGCTAAAGGCGTGGCGGAGGCGCTGCATCAGGAAGCGGAAGCGGCTGGGATCCCAGCTAAATTGGTTGCGGCAGATAACTACAAAGGCAAGCAACTGGGCAAAGAAACCCATCTTGTGATCGTCGCCTCTACTAATGGGGAGGGCGAGCCGCCCGACAACGCCATTGAGCTGCATGAATTTTTGCAATCAAAGAAAGCGCCCAAACTTGATCATCTTCATTATGCCGTTTTGAGCTTAGGGGATTCGAGCTATGAGTACTTCTGCCAGACGGGGAAAGACTTTGATGCCTTCTTGCAAAAGCTTGGTGCCAAGCCGATGGTTGCTCGTCTTGATTGCGACGTGGATTATGAAGCGACGGCCAGTGCTTGGCGAGAGCAAACCTTAGCCGAGGTCAAGCAACAATTTAAGGCCAGTGGCGATGCGCAGGTAGTGCCTCTCCATCAAGCCACCGCGCAAGCAAAATACACCAAACAGTCTCCTTATACGGCTGAGCTACTCACTTGTCAGCGTATTACCGGACGAGGCTCAGATAAAGCGGTTTACCATATTGAATTCGATCTTGATGAGTCCGGCATGGAATATCAGCCAGGCGATGCGTTGGGCGTATGGTACCAAAATGATCCCGAACTGGTGGACAAGCTCGTCGCCAAGGTGGGCCTGCGTGGCGATGAAAGCGTCGATATCGATGGTGACAACCTCTCGCTGCGAGACGCGTTAATTTCCCACTATGAGATCACTGCTTCTAACCCGCAGCAGATCACAGCGTTGGCTGCGTTATCTGAGAGCGACACACTCACCGCATTGACCGAAGACAAAGCCGCCTTGCGCGAGTTCGCGAATCGCACCCAGCTGATCGATGTCTTGGCTCTGGCGGACGTCAGCCTGAATGTCGAGCAATTTCAATCGATATTGCGCCGACTGACTCCGCGTTTGTACTCGATCGCCTCTAGCCAAGCGGAAGTGGAAGATGAAGTGCACCTCACCGTGGGGCTGGTGGAGTATCAGCATGAGAGTGGAGAGTCACGCCAAGGCGGTGCATCGAGCTTTCTCGCCCACCGCGCTGACGCGGCCGAGACGGTCAAAGTGTTTATTGAGCACAACGATAACTTCAAACTGCCAGCCAGTGATGACACCCCCATCATCATGATAGGCCCAGGCACCGGCATTGCGCCGTTTCGCGCCTTCTTGCAAGAGCGAGAGCAGCGCGAGGCGAAAGGCGATAACTGGTTGTTCTTTGGCGATCGCACCTTTACTGACGATTTCCTCTATCAGGTTGAATGGCAGCAATACCTTAAATCTGGCCTGTTGACGCGGATGGATGTGGCCTTTAGCCGCGATCAGGCTGAGAAAGTGTATGTCCAGCATCGGTTGCTCGCGCGTGCTGAGGCGGTATGGCAATGGCTATCAAATGGCGCGTACATCTATGTGTGTGGTGATGCCAATCAAATGGCGAAAGATGTCCATGAAGCGTTAATTGAGATTGCCCAGACACAGGGTCAACAAAGCCGTGAGCAAGCGGAAACCTTTATTAATGAATTGCGCAAAGATAAGCGCTATCAAAGGGATGTGTACTAATGAGTGAACAGAAATTTGAGGGCGATACACTGGGCCCACTGGCTGATAATGAACGGCTTAAAAAAGACAGTGATTACTTGCGTGGTACCATTGATCACGACTTACAGGATCCTATCACGGGTGGTTTTACCGATGATAACTTCCAGCTGATCCGTTTTCACGGCATGTATCAGCAAGACGATCGCGATATTCGTGCTGAGCGGCAAAAACAAAAACTCGAGCCGCTACACAACGTGATGCTGCGTGCGCGGATGCCGGGCGGGATCATTACGCCCCAGCAATGGCTAGCGATTGATAAGTTTGCGCGAGAGAGCTCGCTCTATGGCAGTATTCGCCTGACGACCCGACAAACCTTTCAGTTTCATGGTGTCCTTAAGCCGAACATCAAGCTTATGCACCAGACCTTGAATGAATATGGCATTGACTCGATTGCCACCGCCGGGGATGTCAATCGCAACGTATTGTGTACCTCCAACCCGGTGGAGTCAGAGCTCCATCAGCAAGCCTATGACTGGGCAAAGCGCATCAGCGAACACTTACTCCCTAAAACGCGCGCTTACGCAGAGATTTGGCTCGACGGTGAAAAAGTCGAAGGCAGCCAAGATAAAGAGCCGATTTTGGGCGAGCGTTATCTGCCGCGTAAGTTCAAGACCACGGTGGTGATCCCACCACAAAACGATGTGGATGTGCACGCGAACGATCTTAACTTTGTCGCGATTGCGGAAAACGGACAGCTGATTGGCTTCAACGTCCTCGTCGGTGGCGGGCTGGCGATGACCCATGGTGACACCAACACCTACCCGCGTCGTGCCGATGACTTTGGCTTTATTCCGCTAGAACATACGTTGCAGATTGCTGAGGCGGTGGTCACCACCCAGCGTGATTGGGGAAACCGTTCGAACCGTAAGAATGCGAAGACCAAGTATACCCTTGATCGCGTTGGCGCAGATGTATTCAAAGCGGAAGTCGAAAAGCGTGCTGGTGTGACCTTTGCACCAAGCCGGCCTTATACCTTTACCGGACGCGGCGATCGCTTAGGCTGGACCAAAGGCATTGACGGTAAATACCACCTCGCCCTGTTTATCGAAAATGGCCGTTTGCGTGATACACCAGAAAAACCGCTCAAAACCGGCATGGCAGAGATCGCCAAGGTACACCAAGGCGATTTCCGTATGACCGCCAACCAAAACTTGATCATTGCTGGGATCCCAGAAGCGCAAAAAGACGAGATTGAGGCGTTAGCGCGTCGTTATCGGTTAATTGACGATGAACACAGTGTTCAGCGTACTAACTCGATGGCGTGTGTGGCCTTCCCAACGTGTCCACTGGCGATGGCAGAAGCCGAACGCTTCTTGCCGGACTTTGTCACGGAAGTGGAGAAAATTCAGCAAAAGCATCAAGTGCAAGATGATCCGATTGTACTGCGTGTGACAGGTTGCCCGAACGGCTGTGGTCGCGCAATGCTGGCTGAGGTCGGCTTGGTGGGTAAAGCGCCCGGGCGTTACAACCTGCACTTAGGTGGAAATTGGGAGGGAACACGGATCCCCAAAATGTATAAAGAAAATATCACCGATCGCCAAATCCTTGAGGAGTTGGATCAGCTGATTGGTCGCTGGGCGACAGAGCGCGAACCGGGCGAGCACTTTGGTGATTTCTTGATCCGTGGCGAGGTGGTTGCGCCCGTGCATGTATCTAAGAGGGACTTTTATGCCTGAAGCCATTCAACCCAACGCGACGTTAGCCTTAGCTGACATTGCCGCGATGAATAAAAGCCAGCGAGCGTTGGCATTGGCGGAGGTCAATGCCACCTTGGAAACACTTTCTGCACCTGAGCGTGTCGCCTGGGCGTTAGAGCACCTTGAGGGGCAATTTGTCCTCTCATCGAGCTTTGGGGTGCAAGCGGCATTGATGCTGCATTTGGTCAGCCAAGTAAAATCAGATATTCCGGTAATTTTAACCGACACAGGTTACTTGTTCGCTGAAACTTATCGGTTTATCGATACCTTAACCACGCGGCTAGATTTGGACTTACGGGTGTATCGCGCTGCACTCAGCCCCGCTTGGCAGGAGGCACGCTATGGCCAACTGTGGGAGCAAGGTGTGGAGGGGATCACCCAATACAATCAAATCAACAAAGTTGAGCCGATGAAGCGCGCGTTGCGAGAGCTAAACGCCGGCACCTGGTTCTCGGGATTACGCCGGGGGCAGTCAGACTCTCGTGCCAATTTGCCGATACTCAGTGTCCAGAATGGGGTGTTTAAGTTCTTGCCGGTGATTGATTGGTCTAACCAAGCGGTGGACGATTATCTGCGCGAGCATGACTTGCCGAATCATCCTTTGCGCGAACAAGGGTATGTGTCGGTGGGCGATGTGCATACTACCCAGCGCTTGGAGCCAGGAATGCGTGATGAACAAACGCGCTTTTTTGGTTTAAAACGCGAGTGTGGATTACACGAAGACGATCTGAACGATGGGGCTGGCATCTAGCTCGTTGAGTCCTGTCTGCAACCAGGCTTCTCTCAAACGCCACCGTGAGGTGGCGTTTTTTTGTTCAAACACGCGGAACTTGTCTATCTTTTTTATTGAGTGACTCGTCAGCCGTGAAGTGTTCTGTGATATAAACAGCGCGCAATGCCAGGAGGCACAAATAGAAGCGCCAAGCTTTTATTTCAACACGTCACGGATGCTCCATTTATGTGACCAACAGTGAAGCTTATGAACAAAAAATTCTCTTTAGTGGCGCTTGCCGTCGCCGGTGTTGTTGCCCTCGGGGCACCTGCCGTCATCGACTACTCTTCACCAGCACCGTCAACACCGGATACGGGCAACCGTTATATGGGACATGGCAACGGCTGGCTAGAAGTGAGCACCTCCACCTTTGGCGACAATATTCAGCGTGTTCAGCAGCAAGTCAGTGAAGGCACCAAGATTTGTGCGGTGATGAAAGCCGACGCTTACGGTAACGGCATTGCAGGCCTACTGCCGACTGTGATTGCCAGCGGCATTGACTGCATTGGCATTGCCAGCAACGAAGAGGCGCGTACCATTCGGGAAGGCGGCTTTACCGGAGAAATCATGCGTGTGCGCACGGCAACCTTACAAGAAATGGAAAGTGGCTTAGCGCTTAACATTCAAGAGCTTGTCGGTTCAGCGGAGCAAGCTGAGCAAATGCGCCAACTTGCCGACAAACACGATATGACCATTCCCGTTCATATGGCGTTTAATGCCGGTGGCATGGGACGGAATGGCATCGAGATGAACGAGGAGTCTGGTAAACAAGTCGCTATGGATATTGCCACTGACGCGCGTTTTGACGTGGTTGGCATCATGACGCATTTCCCAAACTATCAAGAAGACTATGTCCGCAGCAAGCTAGGGCAATTTAAAGCCAACAGCGAATGGTTGATTGAACAGGCGGGTTTGAAGCGTGAAGAGGTTTTGCTGCATGCGGCGAACTCGTTTGTCACCTTAAACGTGCCGGAGGGGCATTTTGATATGGTTCGCCCTGGCGGTGCCCTGTATGGTGATCAGCCTACAAACCGAGAGTTTCCGCCCATCATGAGCTTTAAGACCAAGGTGGCCTCGGTGCATCATTTGCCTGCTGGTAGCACGGTCGGTTATGACAGCACCTATACTTTAGAGCGTGACTCTATCTTGGCTAACCTACCTGTCGGCTATTCGGATGGCTTCCCACGTAAAATGGGTAATGATGCCGATGTGCTTATTCAGGGCCATCGGGTGCCTGTCGTCGGGGTGGCCTCTATGAACACCATTATGGTTGATATTACTGATATTGCTGATCAAGTGGCGCCTAATGACGAAGTGGTGCTATTCGGTCAGCAAGGGGAGCAAACCATTGGCGCGGTGGAGTATGAGACCAATGCGGATGTGATCTTCCCCGAAATCTATAGCTGGTGGGGCGCGGTGAACCCACGTGAATACGTGCAATAACGCCGGATTAAAAGACAAAAAGCGATGCCTCGGCATCGCTTTTTTGCTTCCTGACCCGATTTGAAATGGGGCAGACGCTTATAGAATGTCGAGTAGCTCAACTTCAAAGACAAGGGCGGCAAACGGAGGAATGGCTGCACCCGCGCCACGCTCGCCGTAGGCAAGGTCTTGGGGTACATAGAGCTTCCACTTAGAGCCAACCGGCATCATTTGCAGGGCCTCAATCCAACCTTTAATCACGCCAGTCACAGGGAATTCAACCGGCTCACCACGCGTGACTGAGCTATCAAATACACTGCCGTCAATCAATTGACCATGATAGTGAACACGCACCTGCTTGTCGCTGGTTGGGATGTCACCGTCACCTTGTACCAGTACTTCGTACTGCAAACCTGAATCTGTCACAGTCACTTCTTCACGCTTGGCATTGTCTGCGAGAAAAGCGTCGCCCTCTGCTGCTTGTGCTTTTGCAGCCTCTTGACGAACTTCTTCTGCTTTTGTGTGAAGCTCACGCAGTGCGTTATTGATGTCGTCAATTTCAATTTCTGGCATTTCGCCAGCGAGCGCGGTGCTGATGCCTTTTGCAATCGCATCAACATGCAAGCCTTCTAGGCCGCTACCTGCAAGCTGTTGACCCATTTGTAGGCCGATACCATAGCTTGCTTTTTGCTCGACAGTTTCCAGTTGTACGTCAGACATAACGTCTCTCTTTTTTGCGTCAATAAAGTGTGAAAGGATAACAGGTGATGGTTTCGTGGGTAAACTTTTGTGCCAATAAGGCGTCCAAGATGAGGACAAAACAACAAAACATGCGCGGAGTGGCAATGAAGTTAACAGCAATGCGTACACAATTTAAAGATTGGTGCGTGAGATGGGGACGAATGCTCGCTTCTTCATCCAATAGAAAAGGGCAATGGCAAGACATGGCATGGGTACGCACAGTACGCCGCGCTTGGCTCCGCCTTCCTCGCTTGCACCAACGATTATTAATGGTGTTGGTCCCTTTGGTATTAGTACTAAGCCTACTGCCCACACCGTCCTCGACTGAAACGACCGTGCAGCCTCAGGAGCGGCGTTCTGTGGCGATTGATACTCAGGCACAACCCAAACGCAATGCCGCGTCAACAGACAACCCGAAACCGGAGGCATCACAACCTTCCACGCTAGAAAGTGAGTGGGTCAGCCACCAAATTGAGCAAGGGGATACGCTTGCCAAGGTGTTTCGCGATAATGATTTGGCGCTGACCGACCTTTACGCGATTGCCAATATCGAAGGGGAAGGAAAACCCATTAGCCGTATTCAGCCGGGTCAATGGATTCGCTTTAAGCGCACCGACAGTGGCGCGCTCGACATTCTTCAAGTGGAAACGCAAGCAGGTCAGTCCGTGTTGTATTTCCGTTTATCGGATGGTGGCTTTGCGCGCCAACGCTAGTCCTTCTTTTCAGGCACGGGGTCACCGTGCCTACGCTTCCCTTCTTGTTTGTTTTTTAAACTCCCGTGCCGATAAATTCGCCATTGGCGTTTTTTTCATCTACTTTTTAATAAATCAGTCAATATGGCTGGGTTTATGCTGTGACTTGGAGGTTTTTAGCGATTATTCGCTAATTTATGCGCCTGTGCCTGCGAATTTGACCAGCGTGTATGACATACTTTTTCAGGGAATAATGAGTTTTATGTCACACTTTGGTGAATTTTTGTGCTAGTATTCGCGCCGGCTGTGTAGGGGATACACGCAAGCCCGCCTCAACATGGATGTCTAGGCATTAACACGCTAATCACTAATTTGTTGAGGACTCGCTTTTCCATGTTGAAAAATCTATCTATTGGTAAAAAGTTTACGGCGGCTTTTTCCCTGATTGGTATCGCTGTGGTGATCTTTGGGTTTTACATTTATACCCAAGTCAGTGGCATGCGCGATAACATGCTGAACTTTACTGACGATACCCTGCCTGCGGTGCTTGAGATCGAGCGACTCAATGAAGAGATAATACGTATTCGTCAAGACCAGTATGCGGTGCTTACCTTTAGTGATCCGGCAGAACGACGTGAAATCTTGGGTGAAATCGATGTCATGAAGCGCGATTATAGCCGCGCGCTCGATGCCTATGAAGAAAGCCTTTGGTACGATAACGAGCGTGCCATTTTCACTCGTATTCAAAATCACTGGGACCAGTACAATCAAGAGCTCAGTGCCTTTCCTGACAGAGTCGAAGCGGGACAACTGACCGCGGCGCAAAAAATCCTGTCGAGCTCGTTTGGTACTTTTGGCCAGCTGGATAAAGCGCTTAAAGAAATGTCTGAGCTGACCCAAGGGTTTATCACCTCAAACCGCACTTCTATGCTGAATCAAGTGTCTACGGTAAGCATGACCATTATCGGGGTACTGCTTGCGGTAATCGCCTTTATGATTGTGGTTGCGGTTGTGTTCACCCGCGCGATTATTAATCCGTTACGCTTAGTGATGGAGCAATCGTCTGCGATTGCCAAGGGCGACCTGACTTACCAGTTGGATCGTAGCCAGATTGGTAATGATGAAATGGGTAAATTGGCCGACTCGAGTATCGCCATGCAAGATAGCTTGCGTAGCTTGATTGAAGAAGTGATTGCCGCGGTAACCCAATTGAGCAGTGCGGTAGAAGAAGTGAGTGCGGTGTCTAGCCAAACCTCCAGCGGCATGCAAAACCAGCAGCATGAGGTATCGCAAGTCGCCACCGCGATGGCGCAGATGAAAGCCACTGTCGCGGATGTGGCGCAAAACACCGAGAGCTCATCCACCGCGGCCAATGAAGCGAGTGAACAGTCTCGCATGGGCGCACAAGACATTGACGGCATGGTGGGCTCGATTCGTAAAGTCGCCGAGGACATGCGTCAAACGGGCGATACTGTGAATGAATTGGATCAGCAGTCGAAACAAATCAACATGGTGGTGGATGTGATTCGTGACATCGCCGAGCAAACCAACTTGTTGGCCTTGAACGCAGCGATTGAAGCAGCGCGCGCCGGTGAGTCGGGCCGTGGCTTTGCGGTGGTCGCCGATGAAGTGCGTACTCTCGCGGGTCGGACGCAAGACTCGACCGGTGAAATTACCGCCATCATTGAGAAACTGCAGCAGTTTGCAACCCAGGCTCGCAATGCCACCACCCAAAGCTGTGAAAGCATCGAGCAATGTGTGGAGCAAGGCGATCAGGCACAGCAATTGGTGCGTGGTATTGAAACCTCAGTGGAAAATATTGCTGATATGGGCATGCAGATTGCGAGCGCCTGTGGTGAGCAAGACTCAGTGGCGGATGAGCTAAGCCGCAACATTGAGCGCATCAACGATTCAGCCCAAGAAGTGGCGGGTGGCGCCGATCAAACTGCGCAAGCCTGTAACGAACTGAGTCAGTTAGCGCAATCATTGCAAAGCACCATGCAGCGTTTCCGCCTGACAAAATAATCGCGTACGCTACATTACAATGAATCCCGCTCCTTGAGCGGGATTTTTTTGCTTAAACGGCAGACGTCTCACTGACTGATAAACTCATATCAATATGTGGGATCCCATCTTCCAGATAGGGCTCGGAAAAGGTCACAAAACCGTGTTTTTGGTAAAAGCGTTGTAAGTGAGCTTGAGCGCCAATGTCTATATTCGCATCTGGCCATTGCCGTTGACATAATTGAATGGCTTGGCGGATCAGCTGGTGACCCCATTGCCCATTGCGATGAGCAGGGGCAATGATCACTCGGCCAATACTGCTCCCTGGGTAGCTCGCCCCAGGGGCGAGAATACGGGCATAGGCGGCAAGCTCTCCGTTTAGCCAGCCCATTAGGTGCAGTGTGCTGGGGGCGATGTCGTGTTCATCAAGCTCTGGATAAGCGCAGGCTTGCTCGACCACAAACACATCGACACGCAATTTCATCAGTGTGAATAAGGTGCGGGTATCCAGCTCATCAAAGGTTGCTTGTTGCCATTCCATGTCACTTCCTCTTGATTGCACATAAAAAATACCGCAGACAGGCTGCGGTATTCAAAGGCTATTTATCGTTCTGTGTTAATTACTGGCGAGGTTGGCCTAAATCAACATGATAAACGGCAAATCCGACCTCATCTTTCCCTTCTCGCGTCATCGACCAGCGACCTTTTTGCTCGATAAACTGCGCCGCTTGCTCACTCGGGGAGGTTTCAAAGCTTACCACGGCATCTCCCTTAATCGGGGCAATCGACCAGTTGTTGTCCGCGCTGACGGTCACCTGACCTTCTTCTTCACTGACGCGGCTGATGTAATTGGCCACCACGGTACGGTTTTCATCCGGCGCGGCAAAGGCAATATGATCACTGCCGGTACCTGGGAACTTCGCCCCATACGCACGGTAGTTATTGGTCGCCACCAAGAAGGTTTGCTCAGGGTCAACCGGCTCGCCTTGATAGGTGAGGTTGACGATGCGTGATGCCTCTGGATTCACTTCATTGCAATCGCCGTCGTAACGCGCGGGTTGGGTGACATCAATCTGATATTCCACCCCATCAATCACATCAAAGTTATAGGTGCGGAAGCCGTCCCAGTTGATCAGTGATTGCGGCTGATCTGCGTTTGGATCGATTTGATTAAACTGGCCGGCGCTGCACTCCAGCCATTGGGTGAGTTCGGCGCCAGAGACTTTCAGCGCCACCAAAGTATTGGGGTACAAATACAAATCAGCGGCGTTGCGGAAGGTCAGTTGCCCAGCTTCCACTTCAGTAAAGTTGCTCGGGTCGTTTTTGCGTCCACCGGCCTTAAAGGGCGCGGCTGCAGACACGACGGGCAGATCGGCCAAGTCTGGATCGCCTTGGATCATGCGCTCGACATAGTCTTGCTGCGCAAGGTTAACAATCTGCACAGTCGGATCGTCTTGGAGCAATGCTAAGTAGGAGTACATCACATCATTGGCTTTGCCGATCGGTTGATTCACAAAATCTTGTGTGGCTTTATGATCGGCCTCTACCGCGTCAAGCATCGCCTCATCGGCTTCAACCAATGCCTTATTGTTGGCACGATCAAAAATCGGTCGCGCATGCGCGTTGCTATCAGTGACTTGCCACTGACCGTCCACTTGCTCCAAGGCAAGATCGATGACCCCGACATGGCTCCCCCAGCGGCCGGCCATCACACTGGCGACACCATTGATGGTGCCTTTTTCAATATCCGCGCCGGGAATATTGGCAAAGTCCTCGCCAGGGAAAACAGCGTGTGAGTGACCAAAGGCAATCGCATCAATGTCGTCGACATCGGTGAGGTAATACACGGAATCTTCAGCCATCGCTTTATACGGCGCTTGGGAGATACCAGAGTGTGGGATTGCCACCACCACGTCTGCGCCCTTGGCTTTGATCTCTGGAACAAGCTTTTCAGCGGTTTGTTTAATGTCTTTGGCAATCACTTTGCCTTCAAGGTTGGCTTTATCCCAAGTCATGATCTGAGGTGGGACAAAACCAATGTAGCCGACTTTGATGGTGTGGGTATCACCGTCTTCGTCTTGCAGCTGATAGTCTTTAATCAGGTAAGGGTCAAAGTAATGCTCGCCAGTCTCTGCATCAAACACGTTGGCGTTGATATACGGGAAGTTGGCATCGTTAATTGACTCTTTTAAGAATGCTAAACCGTAGTTGAACTCATGGTTACCGATGTTACCCACTTCATAATCGAGCAAGTTCATCGCTTTATACACGGGGTGAACTTCACCGGGTTTAATGCCTTTGCTGGCCATGTAGTCGCCCATTGGGCTGCCTTGAATCAGGTCACCGTTATCCACTAATAGTGCGTTTTTGGCTTCATCACGCGCTTGCTTAACCACGGTGGCGGCGCGAACCAAGCCGATTTTTTGCGAGGGCTTGTTTTTGTAGTAGTCGTAGTCCATCACGTTGGTGTGAATGTCGGTGGTTTCAATCACACGTAGGTTAATGGTATCGGCAAAGGCACTGCCAGAGGTAGCAAGCAGGCCGGCAACTACCGCTGTAGCGACCGCAGATGGCATCAAACGCATAACAAAGTCTCCAGTGAAAAATGTGCGTTAGTTATCAGGCAGATGAATTATGCCGTTTCTCATACCTAAAAAGCTGTGCGATTGATCGGCTTATTATCCTCGGCTATCGCTCAACACCGATATCTTGCACGCTTTGCGATCTCAGTCATTGTTAATCCTTTCAGGCAAGGGCACTTCAGGCCTATTAAGCACAAAAAAGAATAAAAAATGAATTTATAGAATTTCAGGTAATAGATATGGGGCGATATAGTGGCGGTATTGTCATCAAGGGAATGCGCGATCATGGATTATCTCCCCCTCTTTGCTCAGCTCAAACACCGTCCTTGCCTCGTGGTAGGTGGCGGCGAAGTCGCATGGCGCAAAACGCGCATGTTACTCAAGGTGGGCGCGGCCGTCACTGTGGTTGCCCCTGACGTCGACCGTGAAATTGCGGAAGCGCAAGCGCAAGGAAAGCTGACGGTATTGCGTGAGGCGTTTCGTCCCGATCATCTGGACGGAAAGATGCTGGCGATTGCGGCGACTGACAATGCCCTCGTCAATGAGCTGGTCTCCACCGCCGCTGATAGCCGCAATATCTTGGTCAATGTCGTTGATGACACCCCTAAATGCAGCTTTATTGTCCCCTCTTTGGTTGATCGCTCTCCCATCATTATTGCCATCTCATCGGGCGGCAAAGCGCCGGTATTGGCGAGGATGCTGCGTGAAAAAATTGAAACCCTGGTACCGCAACATATCGGCAAGATGGCGGCAATGGCGGGTGCGTTTCGCGACAAACTGAAAGCGCGCATTCCGACCTTAACGGGCCGGCGCAAATTCTGGGAGGCCGCTTTTAGTGGGCGGTTTGCCGATTTAGTCGCGGCGGGTAAACACCAGCAAGCCGAGCAAGCGCTGGAGCAGCTTAGCGGACAAATCACCACCCAAGGCGAAGTGGCGTTGATTGGCGCCGGGCCGGGGGATCCTGGGTTATTGACCTTGCGCGCGTTGCAATTGATGCAGCAAGCCGATGTGGTGCTTTACGACTACTTGGTGGCTGAACCGATTATGGAGCTGTGCCGCCGAGATGCGGAGCTGATTTGTGTGGGCAAACGGGCGAGCTACCACAGTGTGAGCCAAGACGACATTAATCGTCTGTTGGTCGAGCATGCTCAAGCGGGAAAACGGGTGGTGCGCTTAAAAGGGGGCGATCCTTTCATGTTTGGCCGTGGTGGTGAGGAATTACAAACCCTTGCCAACGCTGGTGTCTCGTTTCAAGTGGTGCCCGGGATCACTGCGGCAGCAGGGGCGACGGCCTATGCCGGTATTCCGCTCACCCATCGCGATCATGCCCAGACCGCGCTGTTTATTACCGGTCATTTGAAAAAAGAACAAGACACCTTGGAGTGGGCGACGTTAGCGCGCCTGCGTCAGACCTTGGTGATTTATATGGGCTTGATGAAATCGGCCCATATTCAAAACCAACTGATTGCCCATGGCCGATCGCCGGACACCCCTGTGGCGGTGATTGAAAACGGCACGCGTCCGGAACAGAAAGTCTTTACCGGTCAACTCAACAACTTACCGTCGCTGGCTGAGCAAGCTGCGTCGCCCGCGCTTATCGTGGTGGGCGAAGTGGCGGCACTCACCGGTCAGCTGACATGGTTTGGCGAGGGGCGCGCGGTAAGCGATGCCGACCCCACGCAAGCCCCCACCGCTGTGGTTAACTTCGCTTAAAGGATAGTTACGATGGATGCAAAAACACTCACTCACCTCCAGCAGTTAGAAGCCGAGAGCATTCATATACTGCGGGAAGTCGCGGCGGAGTTTGATAACCCCGTGATGCTGTATTCGATTGGCAAAGACTCGTCAGTGATGCTGCATTTGGCGCGCAAAGCTTTTTACCCCGGAAAGATCCCGTTTCCGCTGTTGCATGTCGATACCGACTGGAAGTTTCGCGACATGATTGCCTTTCGCGATCGCACCGCTAAAGAGCTGGGGCTAGATCTGATTGTGCACAAAAACCCAGAAGGGATGGCTCAGGGGATCAACCCTTTTGATCACGGCTCCGATAAGCACACCGATATCATGAAAACCCAAGCGCTGAAGCAGGCGCTGGATCAGCATAAGTTTGATGCGGCATTTGGCGGCGCGCGTCGGGATGAAGAAAAATCCCGCGCCAAAGAGCGTGTCTATTCGTTCCGCGATAAGAACCATCGCTGGGATCCGAAAAACCAACGGCCAGAGCTGTGGCGCAACTATAACGGTCAAGTGAATCCGGGCGAGAGTATTCGCGTGTTTCCGCTCTCTAACTGGACTGAGCTCGATATCTGGCAATACATCTATCTGGAAAATATCGACATTGTTCCGCTTTATTTAGCGGCCGAGCGCCCAGTGGTAGAGCGCGATGGCACCTTGTACATGGTGGATGATGCGCGGATGCCGATTGGGCCTGAGGAAACCGTGACCCATAAATCGGTGCGTTTTCGCACCCTGGGTTGCTACCCACTCACCGGTGCAGTGGAGTCGCAGGCTAACACCTTGCCAGAGATCATCGAAGAGATGCTAGTCGCTACCTCGAGTGAACGCCAAGGGCGGGCGATCGACCACGATCAGTCCGGATCCATGGAGCGCAAAAAGCGTCAGGGTTATTTCTAAGGAGCAGTCATGAATCCAGCAATTCAACAACAGGTAGCCGATCTGGGTATTGAGGGTTATCTGCAACAGCACCAACACAAAAGTTTATTGCGCTTTTTGACCTGTGGCTCGGTCGATGACGGTAAATCGACCTTGATTGGCCGCTTGCTGCACGACTCGCAGCAGATCTATGAAGATCAGCTGGCTGCTGTCCATGCCGATAGCCAGCGTGTCGGTACCACGGGCGAGAAACCGGATCTGGCGCTATTGGTAGACGGCCTGCAAGCCGAGCGCGAGCAGGGGATCACCATTGATGTCGCGTATCGCTATTTCTCCACCTCCAAGCGTAAATTTATCATCGCCGATACCCCCGGCCATGAGCAGTACACCCGGAATATGGCTACCGGTGCGTCGACCTGTGATGTGGCGGTGATCTTAATCGATGCGCGCCACGGCATCTTGGATCAGACTCGTCGCCACTCGTATATCGCTAACTTGCTGGGTATTCAGCATTTTGTGGTGGCGGTAAACAAAATGGACTTGGTGGCATATAGCCAAGCCCGGTTTAATGAAATTCAAGAGCAGTATCTGGCGTTTGCTGACCAGCTCAACCCCGGCTTGTCAGTGTCTATGGTGCCCTTGTCGGCACTCGAAGGCGACAACGTGGTCAATGCCAGTGACGCGATGGCGTGGTATCAAGGCGAGCCGCTGCTCAGCCAGCTAGAAGGCATCGACATTGAAAAATCGCGCGGGACGGGTGCGTTCCGTTTTCCGGTGCAGTATGTCAATCGACCGGATCTAAACTTTCGCGGTTACGCGGGCACCCTTGCCAGTGGCGAGTTGCATGTGGGCGATGAGGTTAAGGTACTCCCCTCTGGGCTTACCGCGAAGGTCGCGCGCATCGTCACCTTTGACGGTGATCGTGAATTTGCCTTTAGCGGTCAAGCGGTCACCCTCACTTTGGATAGAGAAATTGATATTTCGCGTGGCGATCTCCTGGTGCGAGCGGACGATGACGTCGCGGTGGGGCAACGATTTGACGCCGACGTGGTGTGGATGACGCAAACCCCACTGGCACCGGGGCGCGAATACGACATTAAGTTGGCCAGCAAGAAAACCTCGGCGCAGGTTGAGGCGCTGTCGTATGGGGTCGATGTCAATACGCTTAACACTCATGACGCAGACACCTTGCCGCTCAATGGCATTGGTCGTTGCACCTTGACTCTGAGCGAAGCGGTGCCGCTGGATACCTATCAAGATAGCCCGAATACCGGTGGCTTTATCCTGATTGATCGTCTCACCAATGTGACGGTCGGCGCGGGCATGATCCGTCATGTGGCGGAGGCGCAGCCGCAAACCACCTCGTCGTTCTCAGCGTTTGAGCTTGAGTTGAACCAGCTGATCCGCAAGCACTTTCCGCATTGGCAAGCGCGGGATCTGCGTCAACTGGGATAAACGATGAGTTGGCAAGAAACCACGGTACTCACTTTGCTGGTGGCGATTGTCGCCGGCTTGGTGCTCACCCGTATAAAGCCTGTACTCTTGTTTGCGGGGGCCGCGTTTGTGGCGTTCCAAACCGGGCTTACCTCGGTTGAAGCGCTGACGGCGAACTTTACCGCGCCATCGCTGCTGACCTTGGTATTGCTGATTTTGGTTTCTTGTGCGTTGGAGAAAACCCATTTGACCAGCTGGGTCGCCCGACAGGCGTCGCACGGCGCACTCCCCACCGTGATTGCCAAATTAGGCATCTCAAGTGCGCTGCTGTCGGCGCTGGTCAATAACACCGCCGTGGTAGTGTCCATGATTGGCGCGATCAAGCGCAACCGACGTCACTCACCCTCACAGCTTTTGATCCCATTGTCATATAGCGCCATTCTCGGCGGCACCCTAACCCTGATTGGCACGTCCACCAATCTCATTGTGAACAGCTTTGTTGAGCGGGCGGGTTTACCCAGTTTGGGCTTTTTCACCCCAACGGTCATCGGTGCCGCGGCACTGGTGGCAGGGCTATTGGTATTAATTCCGTTTAGCTATCGGTTGCCACGCCATGATGGTGAACAAGAAGAGAGCTTGCCGTATGTGCTCGAAGCACGGTTGGCCGCCGACTCCCCCTTATGCGGTCGCAGTGTCGCAGACAATGGCTTGCGGGCACTACGCCGCTTGTACTTGGCCGAAATTCATCGTCAAGACGGCATTATTGCGCCTGTGTGTCCGGATACGCCGTTATTGGCCGGTGACAAGTTGCAGTTTGCCGGCGATGTGGAAAGTGTCGCGACCTTGCAAGAGATCCCAGGCTTGACCTTGTTCGGCCAGCATCACATTGATGGACAAAATTTGATTGAGGTGGTGGTGAGCCACAGCGCCAGCATTTGTGGCAAAACCCTCAAAGCTGCCCGATTTCGAGAGACCTTTGATGCCGTGGTGGTCGCCATTCGCCGCGGCCATGAAAAACTCGACGGTGGGTTGGGCAATATTCCTTTGCATGCCGGCGATACGCTGGTGTTAGTGCCGGGCAAAACCTTTCGCCAAGACAGCCAAGCGTTACGGCGTGAATTCGTGCTCTTTAATGGTTTGGAAGCCAGTACCCGTCTTTCCGAGCGTAAAAGCGTTGCGGTACTGGCGGGATTTGTCGCGGTGATTGGCGCTGCCTTGCTCACCCCGATGCCACTGCTGAATGGCTTAGCGGCGTACTTGGTGGTGTTGCTGGTCACCGGCATTATCTCTTTGCACGATTTACAACGCCGCTTTCCGATTGAAGTGGTGGTGATTGTCGGTGCGGCGCTGACATTGGCACAACTGATGTTGGCGTCAGGGCTGTCGGCACGCTTTAGTGATTGGTTTATGGCGACCTTTAGCGCAGGAGGCGCGATAGGGGCGCTGGTGGCTGTGTACTTGCTGACCTTGTTACTCACCGAGCTTATCACCAACAATGCCGCGGCGGCGCTGGCTTTCCCGCTGGGCTATAGCTTGGCGCTAGGGTATGGGGTTGATCCTATGCCTTTTGTGATGGCAGTGCTGTTTGGCGCCAGTGCCAGTTTTATTTCCCCTTACGGGTATCAAACCAATTTATTGGTATACAGCGTGGGCAATTACCAGCTACGTGATTATTTGCGTCTGGGGCTGCCATTATCTGTGGTGTATTCCGCAGTGGTGCTTACCCTGTTACCGATTGTTTTTCCTTTAACGGCGGTGGCCTCTTAATCATGGCGTGGCCAACGAAATAGCGGAGACTTTCATGACTGACACTGTATCTGCGTCAACCGATCCCAATGTGATCTGGCATCAACATCATGTTGACCAAGCTCAGCGCAGCGAACAAAAACAGCAGCAACCTGTCGTGCTTTGGTTTACTGGCTTGTCTGGCTCGGGTAAATCGACCATCGCTGGCGCGCTTGAGGCGGCCTTGGTCGCCGAAGGGCACCATACCTATTTGCTAGATGGCGATAATATTCGCCATGGCTTATGTCGCGATCTGGGTTTTTCCGATCAAGACAGGCGCGAGAATATTCGCCGGATTGGTGAAGTGGCCAAGTTGATGACCGATGCGGGTCTGATTGTCTTGAGTGCCTTTATCTCTCCGTTTCGCGCGGAGCGAGAGATGGTGCGCGAGCGTTTGCCAGAGGGTCAGTTTATTGAAGTCTTTGTCGATACGCCGCTGGCGGTGTGTGAGCGGCGCGACCCCAAAGGGCTGTACAAAAAGGCACGTGCCGGCGAGATCCCTGCGTTTACCGGCATATCGTCAGAGTATGAACCACCGCAAACACCGGCGATCCATTTGACCGGTGATCACAGCGTCGCCGAGCATGTGGCGACCTGTCTTCACGTACTGCGTGAGCGCGGGGTGTTGCGCCTGTCAGATTAAGCGTGAGTGTTGACCGTATCACCCACATCGCTGTGCATCTCAAAGCCTTCGGCGAGCAACTCACAAATGGCGTGATGGTAATCGGGATGCACGCGTTTACCGACCAGTTTTGCCAGCTCATGGCCGGTGGGACTAAAGCGGTAATAATAAAGACGCATCCCTTTGTGTAACGGGGTGAGCATGTATTGGGTGTCTTGCAGTTTAAACGGCATCGCTGGTTGCATTTCAATCACACCGGATTCGAGCTCAGTGCGCAGGATCAGCCCCAAGTCCATCAACAGCATTAAGTCGGTATAAGACAGTTGATAGTGACCCAGCGAAAGCTTATGGGGCGGCTCTGGGCGTAGCAGTTGCACCAAGCCTTGGCGGCGGCGAAAACCGGTTACCAGCTTTTTGGTGCTGTCTTGCCCAAAAGTGCTGGACAATGCACAAGCGCGTTGCAGTGCTTGCGCTTCACGTTGCGTCATGGTCTCGAGAATGGTCAGGGCTTTAATCGAGGTGCTGCCGGGGCGGAGCATTTCTTGTTTGAGAATTTTCGCCCACAGTTGCTGCATCGCATGGCCGTGAATATTGCGGGCTAAATCAAAAAAGCGAACCAGCCAGTCTGGGTCTGGGGTCTGAGCGGTTTCGCTATGACACTGGTCGTAGGTGAGGGCAATGATGGCTTCGAGATTAGCCTGCTGCTTTTGCATCACATGACGCTGGCGGTTGGCACTGCGGTGAGCGAGATCTTCCTGCTCAACCTCTTGCAGGCGCGCATCCACGTGGTATTCACTGGCAATCGCTTTTAGCCGCCCCTTACTGCCACGTAGATCAGCGTCGTCTTTGTAGTTGTGCTCCTGATGTCGCCGTTTTTCTGGGTGGGCGTCGACGGTCACGGGTTTGTCTTGCTCTGCCATGCGATTCTCACACTGATTGTCAGCAAATTTAGTGCTGGCAAATATGTTAATTAAAGATTAAATTTGTTAACATTGTGAGTGTTAACAATCAAGTGTAGGGATGCGTGTGCGCAAGCAAAAACTCAACCCCATCAATCTGCTACTGATTGCCGTGTACATTGGCGCACTGGCGATCTTGTCTCATTATATTGTCTGACAATATCGTGTGCGCCGATCAGGGTCACTGATTGATAGGGACTTATCCGTCGTCGTAGTCAGTTAATTCGGTGCCTTGTAGCACATATCCCACTTCTGCCAAGTCATGACTCACATGTTCGGTTTTCAGCGTGCCTTCGACATAGACCACATCCCATAACTGTTGAATCGGCGCACCGCCGGCAAACTTTACATAAACAATCTGATTAGGTGGCGGGGGTGGGACATGGATACAGGCACCAAGAAAGGGCACCAGTAGGAATTCCGTGACCACTTTATCGTCGCCTTCCAGTGGGATCACAAAGCCGGGAATTTTGACTTGGCTGTTATTGAGCTCTGGGCGAACCGAGCCGACCAGGCTTTGTGGATTCTCACTATCGTGATTGATTTCCGGCATCCCGCGGCTATCAAATTGAGCGCGTTCGTGCTCAGGAACCAAATCAATCCAATCCAGCGTGAGTGGCTCATTGCTCGCCCACGTCGGCGAGCTCAACACACCACTCAGTAAGGCAATAAGCCCAAGCATTATTCGTTTTTTCATCTGTTATACCTTAATTGTCATGCCATCAGCGAGCGCCTGTCGGTAGGCGCGCCAAGCCGGGATTAATCCCACGATAAAGCCAGCGACCAACACACCTGCCATCAGTGAAAGCTCATAAGAAGACGGCCAATCGAGTGGCAAGAATAAGCCAAATTCACTGAGAATATAGGGCTGCGCCAACGCCAGTCCACCATAAAGCAGGAGCACGCCAACGACGATCCCTGCAAAGGTGATCGCGACCGCCTCACTGACCAAAAGCAAAATAATATGCAAAGGGCGCGCGCCCATTGCACGTAAGATTGCCATTTCTCGTCGACGTTCGTTCAAGCTAGTGAGCAGGCTTGAGAGCATACCCAACAGCCCCGCGACGGCCACAAAGCCAGAGATCACCAGCAGGGCTTGTTCGCCCACCCGCATCATGCCCCATAGCTCGTGCAAGGCAATGCCGGGCATGATGGCGGTTAATGGTTCGCGTGGATAGGTGTTGACCCAACGCTGGACAGCGAAGGTTTTGATTTTGCTTTTCAAGCCCACCATCACCGCGGTGAGTTGCTCCGGTTGCAGCTCGCGTTGCTGCGCTTGCGCTTGGGTCAGGCCTTGGCCGAGTCGTGCGCCACTTTCCCAGCCGACATGAATCGCTTCGATGGCCTCGAGCGACACATGTACGCTACGGTCGACGGGGGTGCCCGTGGGCGCCAAGATCCCGGTGACCGTAAAGGGCAGGTTGTCATGCTGATTAAAGCCTTTGTCGGCCAGTCCATGGGCAATGACCAGACTATCGCCCATCTTGTATCCCAGCTCTTTCGCCACTTGGGCACCAATCACGGTATCAAACAAGCCGGAAAATGGGCCGCCTTGGCGAAAGGCCAGTGGTTGTTTTTGACCATATTGGTAATGATCAAAGTAATCATTGGTGGTACCAACCACCCGAAAGCCACGGTGAGAGTCCCCCAGTGAAATGGGGATGGTCCAACTCACATCCGGATGCTCACCAAGGCGCTGGTAACTGTCCCAGCCGATATTGTTGGTGGCGTTACCGATGCGAAATACGGAATAGAGCAGTAAATTGATGGGGCCGGAGCGGGCGCCGACAATTAAATCGGTGTTGGAGATGGTATTGGCAAAGCTGGCTTTGGCTTGGGTGCGCACCTTCTCCACCCCGAGCAAGAGCACCACGGCAATGGTGACGGTCAGTAAAGAAAGCAGTGCGGTGGCGCGGCGATTCTTGAGGCTTTGCCCTGCCAATCCTAACAGTGAAATCATTGGTTGGCCTCCTCGCGATGCATGGCGCGATTAAGCGCGGGAAGCGAGATATCGCGGTCAAATAAGGGCGCCAATTGGCTGTCATGGCTGACAAACAATAAGCTGCTGTTGGCTTCTCGGCAGCGGTCTTGAAGCAACTCAATAAAGGTATTGCGGGTGTCCGCATCGAGCGCAGAGGTCGGCTCGTCAGCGATAATTAACGCCGGTGCCCCAATTAATGCCCGTGCCGCGGCGACCCGCTGTTGCTGGCCGATACTTAGCGCAGTCACTGGCTGATGGTAACAGTGTGCGGGAAGACCAAGCTTATCGAGTAGATAGGCGGCCTCTTGGTGTGCCGGTTGGCAGAGTGCCTGACGCCGCGTGTGAGAAAAGCGTAGCGGGACGGTGACATTATCAATCACCGATAAATAGGGCAGCAGATTAAATTGCTGAAAAATATAACCAATATGGTTAGCACGGAACTGATCCCGTTGGCGATCATTCAGTGCGGTAAGCGCTTGATGATTGACCGTCAGTGTCCCCGATTGTGGGGTATGAATGCCTGCAATCAGGCTCAGTAGCGTGGATTTCCCGCTGCCACTGGGGCCTTTTAAAAATACATGCTCGCCTTCAACGACCGCAAAGCTATCGATATCTAAAATAGGTTGCGGCTGAGCTGGCCAAGTAAAACGTAGTTGTTCGATGGTTATCATGCCTGACAGGGGCGCTGGATGCGCCCCGCCTCCTTGTTCACTACCACTGGATGTGCGACTTGGCACGATTCAAGGTTTCGACCCAGACCTTGTCATCAGTAAAGGCCTGAATTTTGATGGTTTCTGTGTTGGGGAATAGGCTAAACCAATCAGTTTGCAATTCGGTGAAGGCTTGCGGGTTTTGGCAAACGAATTGATAGTTTGCCGATAAGGTGTTGTGGTTACCGTGATCATGCCCATGATGGTCGTCATGGTGAGCATCATGCTCATCGTGGCCGTGGTGCTCGTCGTGGTCATGGTGCTCGTCGTGACCGTGGTGTTCGTCGTGGCCGTGGTGCTCGTCGTGGCCGTGGTGTTCGTCGTGGCCGTGGTGCTCGTCGTGGCCGTGGTGTTCGTCGTGACCGTGGTGCTCATCGTGGCCATGATGTTCGCCATGATCGTGATGCTCGTCTTGGCCATGATGGTCGTCGTAGTCGTCAAAACTGCTGGTGACTTTGGTCTCAGCGAGCTGGCAATCGGCTGCCTTAGCAAGCTGGAAGCGTTTCCCGCCATCACGCAGCAGTGCATAAGCATCTTCGAGCGTTTGCTGATCCTTGGCATTTTTAGGGTGGTGCTCAAACCCAACCACATCATGGCCGGGTGCGGTCAATTCAATCAGCACACGCTCACCGTCTTGGGCAAGGCTTGCGGTGACTTCACCGTGTACGTGGGCATCGAACGACTGATAGTTGGCTTCGTCAGCAACTGTGGCTGTGGACGCGGTTGCGATGGCCATGGCGATAACATTGGGTAAAAAACGCGTTTTCATTGGGTTCTCCTAGTGAATAAATGGATTAAATCATTGCGGTATTTATCCGACTAGGTGGGTCGCGCGCTGAAAAGGCAATGGCGATGTGGTAAGCCTGAGCAGGCTTTGAGAGCGCAACAATCGCGTTGACCACATAAGTGGGGGCAGGCGCTGAGACCGCATACGCGATCAGTGCGGGAGGCGCCAAATGACAGAGGCTGCAATGTTCGCTGTGATGTGTGGGCGTGAAGGTATCGAGGTGATGACGCGCCCACAGCCCAGATTGGCTGAGTACGACGATCAACAGCAGATGGACGATAAACGGCCGAGTCATGCAGACATCCACACCTTTAAAAGTAATGTGATAACATAACAATTATCATCATCAACGCCAAGTGTTGAATGACAGCGCGGGCTTTCCCCGCGCTTGGTTTATTGATTGACCAGTTGGGTGAGCAAGCTGACGACTTGATTCACTTCGTCGGCACTCAATTTGCCCTCTTTGACAAAACGTACCGAGCCTGTGTCATCCAATACGGCAATTAACGAGCTTTCTTCTTTTAGGCGCCAGGCGTCGGCGACACTGCCGTTTTCGTCGAGCACAATAGAGGACCAGCTAAACTCGCGTTTACTGTCTTCGGCTGATGATTTGACAAAGCCACCGGTGCCCCAAATCGCATCATCTTGGTTAATGATGGTGGTGGTTTGGTAGCGAGCGTCGTCAAAGTCTGCGGCGGTGATGGCTTCCATCAAGGGGGCATTCATTTCTTTGGCGCTGCTGCGTCCGGCGATGGCCTGGATCACGCGTACTTTGCCCGGCAATTGCTCGGTTTGCCAAACTTGATAAGCGATATCGTCGCCTTTGAGGGTCAATTCGCCGTGCTCGGCGACCTTGGCTGGCGGTAAGGGCGCACCATTTTGGATCGTGTGCGCCATACTGGTGCCAGAGAGTAGCGCAAAGGTGAGAGCGAGTAGGGTGGTTTTTTTCATTATTAATCATCCATGTTTGTGGTCACTATTTGGCATCAAGTGCCAAGTTATCTATGGTTACGCCAGACGGTGATTTGTGCCAAGTATCTAGGGTGAATCCGTGCGCAAGATCGGAGTTTTATCCTGTGAGCTTAAAAAGCATTGGCTCGTCATCGATCTCACGAGGGAACTTTTGGTTTTTCATCACCTCTAATAGTGTGTTAGTCACCTTGGCAAGGTGGCACTTTGCTTGCTTAGCTTTATACGCGGAGAGGGTTATATAATCTTCAGCTCTCCATGGTGGTAGCTCATATTTGCTGTGAAGTGAATGAATCGGGTTACCGTTTCGGTCTGTTAATCAGACTTTGTTGAGAAAAAGAAAGGGATCCTTATGCTTCGCATCTTTCGTCAATATCGACCAACCCAGATTGCGCGGTATGTGAAACGATTTTTTAAGGGCCGACTCTATATCGAAGGTGTAGGCGCGTTTGAGTTTGACGGTGGCCGTTTGCTGCCGCCGGGACACAGTGACAAACGAGCGTTATCGGTAATGACTGAGGTGAATAAAGAAATTAAAGCCATGGCCATTACTGCCTAAGCGTCGCCACACTGAAAAAAAAACACGTCTCTTAGGACGTGTTTTTTTATGCCTCACTATTCAGCGATGGTTGGTTGCGAAAGGCTTATTGTGGTGGGAAACACACACCTGTGCCCCCTAAGCCGCAATAACCTTGCGGATTTTTGTGCAGGTATTGCTGGTGGTCAGTTTCTGCGAAGTAGTACGCGCCAGCCGGTGCGATCTCAGTGGTGACTGCATCTGGCTTACCGGCCTCTCTCAATGCTGCTTGATAGGTCGCCAGGCTCGCCTCGACGCTGGCTTTGTCCGCCGGATCGCAATAGTAAATCGCGGAGCGGTACTGCGGACCGACATCATTGCCTTGACGCATGCCTTGGGTTGGATCGTGGTTTTCCCAGAATACCGCCAGTAGGGTGTCTAAGCTCACCACGGACGGGTCGAAAATCACATTGACGACTTCGGCATGGCCGGTTTGTCCTGTGCACACGTCTTGATAACGCGGGTGTTGGGTGACGCCGCCACTGTATCCGACCGATGTCATCACCACACCTGGCTGTTGCCACCACTTTCTCTCGGCACCCCAAAAACAGCCCATGCCAAAAATAACCTGTTTTTGACCTGCTGCCGGTGTGGCCGTGATAGGCTGATTATATACCGCGTGCGGTTCGGCTGGAATAATCGGGTCGGTGCGATCGGCTATCGCATTCTCGGGTTGGATAAAGGAAGATTGCATCGACATAGGCATCCTTTGACTGCTGTGGTGTAAAAGTACAAAGCGTACTGCTGTGTACGTAATGGGTTGGCATACAGGCATGGACTCCGCATCTTATTATCAACATGATGCTGGCATCCAGCCCCGCTCAACACGTAATATGGCAAGATATCATCAATTTAGCCGGGCGACACCCGGGTAATGGATCTCACTGCATGAATATACGGCTATTCCCCCTATTCGCGATCGCTGTCAGCTTTATGTCTAGCATTGCCCGTGCGGATGTCGACATTGATATTGAAGGGCTAGACGGCATTGCACAAGATAACGTCGAGACCTATCTCGCGGCGATTGCCCCAGAAGAGCGGGATGGCTCCTACCGGTTTATTGCTCGCGTCGAAAAAGACGTGCGCAAAGCGCTGCAAGCGGTGGGGTTTTATCAACCCATAATTACCACTCAGATGGACGGTGATGACACGCTTAACGTCAAGGTTGACCGCGGTGAGCCAGTGCGCTTGGCGCAAGTGGATGTAGTGTTCAGTGGCGAAGCCAATATGGATGATGATTTTCATGCTCTCATCGCGAAAGGGCCTCAGCCGGGTGCCAGGCTCAATCACAGTGATTACGAGACGCTAAAAAGCCAGATTCAAAGTTTGGCAGTGAAAAAAGGGTATTTTGATGGTCGTTTTACGCAAACGCGATTAGAGGTCGCCCCTGATCGTCAGCAGGCCTTTATTCGGCTTCACTTTGCCAGTGGTAAGCGCTATCACTTTGGTGCGATTCGCTACCAAGGTGCGCAAATTCAGTTGCAGCGCCTCGACACCTTACGTGATTTTTCCCCGGGCGAGCCGTATCGCGTGTCGGTGTTGGGCGAGTTTAACCAGGCTCTCGCGAATACCGGTTGGTTCTCCAGTGCCTTGGTGCAAGCGGACATGGAAGAAGCCGATGACAACGAAGTGCCGATCCAGGTGACGCTGACCCCCGAAGCACGCAACAAGTTTGAAACGGGGATTGGGTACTCCACCGACACTGGTCCGCGGTTCAAGTTTAACTGGCGAAAACCCTGGTATAACTCACGCGGCCACAGTATCACCACATCACTGGCCATTTCTGAGCCTGAACAGACGCTAACCTCGACCTACAAGGTCCCCTTGGAGGATGTTTCCCGCGAGTATTATCAAGTGCAGTTAGGGTTACAAAATACCGATCAACGCGATACCTCCAGCCTCGAGGTGTCCACCTCTGTCTCTCGCCATTGGCTGTATGATACCGGCTGGCAACGCAGTGTCTCGTTACGCTGGCTTTATGAGGACTACACCCAAGGGCAAGATGAAGATAGCGTCAGCGTGGTGCTGCCTGGGATCAATTTTACCCGCACCCGCGCTCGCGGTGGATTGATGCCGCATTGGGGAGACAAACAATCCATTACATTGGAAGCGGCCGATCCGGTTTGGCTGTCCGATATTAGTTTGGTGCGCTTGCAAGGGCGGAGTGCGTGGATTCGCAGTCTCAATAAAAACCATCGCGGCTTATTACGTGTTGATGGTGGTGCTCTGATTTCTGAAGAGTTTAGTGAAGCGCCGCCGTCGTTACGTTTTTTCGCCGGCGGCGATAACAGTATTCGCGGTTATGGCTATGAGACCGTTTCACCTGTTGATGACAGTGGTCAGTTAAGTGGCGCACGCTATATGTTAACCGGTACGTTAGAGTATCAATATCGCCTCGGCGGCAACTGGTGGTGGGCGTTATTTACCGATGGCGGTGATGCGTGGACCAGTCATTTATCGTGGAAGCGTGCGGCCGGTACCGGTATTCGCTGGTCATCGCCGGTAGGCCCTATTCGTCTTGATGTCGCACATGGCTTTGATAATGACGATGATGATTTTCGTGTACACCTTACCTTGGGGCCTGAGTTATGAGTCGCTGGTTGGTCAGGCTAACGTTTATTGCGTTAATTGGTATTTTTTCTTTGGTGGGGCTGGTGGCGGCCGCACTTTTTACCCCGGTGGGTTTGCAAGTGGGCCTGTGGGGCGCGCAGAAAGCTTTACCTGCGTTATCGGTTGATAATGCCGAAGGCAGCCTGCTGACCGGGTTTGTGCTGCAAGGGGTGCGCTATGATGATGCGCAGCTGCAACTGAATGCTAAACAGCTGAATCTTGTTATCCAAGGTAAGTGCTTACTGACGCCTGCGCTTTGTATTGACCAATTGGCCGCGGAGGGCGTCACGCTCGATATGAGTTTGCCCGCGAGTGAGGAGGATACACCGTCGGAAGACGCGTCCACGCCGGCTATCCAAGCGCCGTTGCCTATTCATGTCAATGCCTTTGCCTTTAACGAGGTGGCGATTCAGGTCGCTGGACAGTCGGTGAGTTGGCACCAACTGCAAGGGGGCGTGCATTTTGTTGGCGACACCTTAACCTTATCGCCGACCGATTGGCAGCAGTTGGTGGTGAGCCTGCCGAGCAACACTGAACCTCAAGAAAATACCGACCAAGCGGTCGGTAAACCGGATAGCGCGGAGGCAAGCCCGCCATGGCATTATCCAGGGCTGGAATTACCCACGGTGGCGCTGCCGCTGGCTATCGAGGTGGAGCAGCTCCATTTGCAAGATGCACGCATTGAGACGGGCACAGTGCAAACACTTTCATCGTTATCACTGGCGGGCAGCGTTCGAGGCAGTGCGGTAACCATTGATAGCTTCTCAGTGACGGCGCCCCAAGGCACGGCGAGCCTTGCGGGTGATATTACACTTGAGGGTGAGTACCCACTGACCTTACAAACCCAGCTGACCAACAACCTTGCCCCCCTACAAGACCAAGCTTTATCACTGTCGGCCTCGGGAAGCCTAGCCGCGCTTAAGCTAAATGCGAGCGCGCGCGGCCCGGTGACGGCGACGCTTGAGGGAGAGGCGAACCTGCTGGCGGCGAACTTACCTTTTGCGGTGCAATTGGATAGCGAGTCATTGGCGTGGCCGCTGACGGGGGACACGATCGCGGCATTACGCGACCTACAATTTCACGCCGATGGTGACTTGTCCGACTACCAGCTCGGTTTACAAACCGGTGTCGAGGGCCCTGAGGTGCCGACCACCCAACTGAATCTTGCCGGAAAAGGCAGTCTCTCGGCGCTGACCCTCTCGCAGTTGGAGGCCAGCACATTGGGTGGCAAGGTGGCCGGTCGTGCCAGCGTCGATTGGTCGAGTACGCCCTTTTGGCAAGCCGAGTTAGGGTTTGCCAACATTCAACCTCAGCAGCAATGGCCAGAGATAACGGGGGATTTAACCGGTGCAATCAGCCACCGTGGTCGCTTAACGGCCCAAGGCGGATGGGAGGTGTCTGTGCCCACGTTGGTGGTGCATGGCGAACTGCAAAAACTGCCGCTTGCGATTGCGGGTACCCTCAACGCACATGATCGTGATGGCGATGGTCAACCGAGCGTGTCGACACCAGGATTGACCCTGTCGCACGGCCCCAACCAAGTGACTGCGCAAGGGCAAGTGCGTGATGAGTGGCAAATGGGACTGTCGGTCGATATTGCCGATTTGTCGCAATCCTTGCCCATGCTCACTGGCGTGATCCGCGGTGATGCAAAACTGAGCGGACCGTTTGCGCAGCCAACGGCAAAACTGGCGCTTCATGCTAAGCAGTTGCGTTGGCAAGATGTGCGCATTAATCAGCTGACGGTAGACGGCAATCTTGCCGTGAAAGACCGCTTGGGTGGTGATTTGACGGTATCGGTATTGGGCGGGCGCTATCAAACCGCGCGCTTGGATAACCTCGATGTAACTGTGCGCGGTGATGAAGCGGCCCATCAGCTGGATTTGCGCTGGCAAGGGGCACCGGCTTCTGGCGCGTTACGTATTGAAGGCGCGCTAGCGAGAGAGACAGGCTGGAAAGGACGATTACTTGATACATCGGTGAACGTGGACGATCTTGGCGACATTGTGCAACAAAGTGTGGCACCGATTGCGCTCAGCTTCGCCGATATGCAAACCGAGATTGGCGAGCATTGTTGGCAGTGGCAAGCGACGTCTTTGTGCTTATCGCAACCGGCAACAGTCGGCGCGCAAGGGGACGTGGCTGCCAAGATTGAAGGCTTTGAAGCCGCTCAAATCGCTGCGTTCTTACCGCCGGAATGGCAGCTCAATACACGTGCCAATGCCGCGGTTCACGCACGCTGGCAGCCTGACGCCTCGCCGGATGTGCAAGCCTCGATTGATATCGCGGATGGCGATGTACGCGAGCAGGCCGATACGCCACTGGTGATTGGTTGGCAGCATGCCAATCTCAATGCGCGTTGGTATCAGGATAAATTGCAAGGCGCGCTGGCGCTGACCTTGTCCGAAGGGGGGACCCTCGCCTCGGCCTTTACCTTGAGCGATTTGTTGGCGCCAAGTCGCTCCTTGACGGGGGAGGTGACGATCAATGACGTTCAGCTGGCTAAACTCGAACCATTGCTGGGCAGCGACCAACAAGCGGATATCAATGGTGAAGTGAATGCTAACTTACGCGTAGAAGGTCCGCTGACGCTGCCTGATGTGTATGGCGGGCTGACGATTGATGCATTGCGAGTCAAAGGCTTGGCGTCACCTGTTGATGTGAATGATGGGCAGTTAGCGCTCACGTTGGATGGCAAGCAAGGCAAGGTAGAAGGCGAGTTGGTGACGCCGGATGGTGTGCTGGCACTAAACGGCGATGGGCAATGGCCTAGTATTGACGATTGGCGCTTTGGCTTAAATGTGGCGGGTGACACCTTGCGCGTCAATGTACCGCCGATGGTACGCCTCGACGTGGCACCTGACCTCACGGTATCGGCAACGCCGCATGATATGACTATTCGGGGCGACATTCGTGTGCCATGGGGGCGGATTGAAGTCGAAAATCTGCCCGAGTCTGCGATCACGGTGTCGGACGATACGGTACTGTTGAAAGAGAACTATGTGCCAGAGAACATTGAGCAAAGTGAGTCAGTGCCCTTTAACTTACAGACTGATGTGAAACTCGTACTGGGGGAAGATGTACAGTTAGCGGCGTTTGGACTGAAGTCTCGTTTGGCAGGCGAGCTTAATATTAAAAACAATCAGCAAGGCGCCTTGATTGTGGGGAATGTGAGCTTGCTTGATGGTACTTACCGCTCGTTTGGCCAAGACTTGCTGATTAAAAAGGGCGAGATATTATTTAATGGCCCCGCTGATCAGCCGTACTTGCAAGTGGAAGCGATTCGAAACCCTGAACGCATCGAAGGGGATGTAACAGCAGGGATCCGTTTAACCGGGCCCGCTGATGATCCGGTGGCGACTGTGTTTATGGATCCGGCTGGCTCGCAGGCCAATGCCCTGTCCTATTTGTTACGTGGCCGCGCGCTTGATGCCGGTGCTGGTGATGCCAATATGACCTCGATGCTGATTGGCTTGGGGTTAGCACAAAGTGGCAAGTTAGTAGGGGAGATTGGTCAGGCGTTTGGGGTCGAGGATCTGACACTCGATACCTCAGGCGCTGGCGATGAGCAAAAAGTAGAAGTATCGGGTTATATCCTGCCCGATCTAGAGGTGAAATACGGGGTAGGGATCTTTGATGCGATAGGGGTGTTTACGGTGCGCTACCGATTGATGCAAGACCTTTATCTCGAAGCGGTATCCGGGGTCGATCAAGCGGTGGATCTGCTCTATCAGTTTGAGATCAAATAAAGCCAAAAAAGCCCGCGTTCTCACGCGGGCTGTGTTTCATTGAAGCGGCTGATTACTGTTTTGCGCGCTCAAATGAAGACAGGATTTCGTCTTTCGCCGCTTGGGCATCTTCCCAACCGTCAACTTTCACCCACTTGCCGGCTTCTAGCTCTTTATAGCGCTCGAAGAAGTGCGTGATTTGGGCTTTCAGCAGCTCAGGCAGGTCGTTCACGTCTTTCACGTGATCGTACTCTTTGGTCAGCTTGCTGTGCGGTACGGCGATCACTTTGGCATCTTCACCTGACTCGTCGGTCATTTTCAGCACGCCAACAGGGCGGCAGCGGATCACCGAGCCAGGCACCAATGGGAATGGGGTTGGAACCAGCACGTCAACAGGGTCACCATCCAAAGACAAGGTGTGGTTCACATAACCATAGTTACATGGGTAGAACATAGGCGTTGCCATGAAACGGTCAACGAAAACGGCGCCGCTGTCTTTATCGACTTCATACTTGATAGGATCAGCGTTGGCTGGGATCTCAATCACCACATAAATATCTTCAGGCAGCTCTTTGCCCGCAGGGACCTGGTTCAGGCTCATGGGATGTCCTTTTGTTTAATGAAAAAGTGTGTGCCAATTATAACCGCCAAGCGTGAAAATAACAGAGGCGACCGTGTTGGCCGCCTCTTTATCATGGAAGACTGTCGCTAGGCGTCTATTTTTCGCTTATTCGTCGTCATGATCCGGATAAGCGTCGAGGTATTCTTCGACTTTATCGACCATATTGCTTGAGCCAACAAAGAAAGGCACGCGTTGATGAAGTTCATTCGGAGCAATGTCCATGATGCGCTGGGTGCCATCGGTTGCTTTGCCGCCGGCTTGCTCAATAATAAAGGCCATCGGGTTGCACTCATACAGCAAGCGCAGTTTGCCATTGGGGTAGGCGAGCGTGCTGGGGTAAAGGTAAATACCGCCTTTAAGCAGGTTGCGGTGAAAGTCAGCGACCAAAGAGCCAATATAACGCGACGTGTAAGGGCGTTTTTCGTTAGGGACGTTTTCTTGACAGTACTTGATGTATTTTTTGACGCCCTGCGGGAACTTAATATAGTTACCCTCGTTAATGGAATAAATGCTGCCTTCTTTGGGGATAGTCATGTTTTCGTGAGACAGGCAAAACAGGCCGAGGGACGGGTCATACGTGAAGCCATGCACACCATCACCCGTGGTGTAAACCAACATGGTCGATGAGCCGTAAATGATATAGCCGGCGGCGACTTGGCGGTGGCCAGGCTGGAGAAAATCTTCTTCGGTGGGTGGAGTCCCTACCGGTGATACGCGGTGATAGATAGAGAAAATAGTGCCAACAGACACATTAACATCAATGTTAGAGGAGCCATCAAGTGGGTCAATCAATACCACATATTTGGCATTACGGTTGAGCTGTTTATTAAAAATAACCGCGTCATCTTCTTCTTCACTGGCGACGCCACACACTTGGTCGCGCGCTTCCATCGCGGCTTTAAATTTTTCGTTGGCATAGACGTCGAGTTTTTGCTGCTCTTCACCTTGCGCGTTTTCCGTGCCAATCGCGCCAGCAATGTCGACCAAGCCGGCTTTGTTGATTTCACGGTTAACAATTTTGGCGGCCAGACGGATGGAGGCGAGAAGAGAAGATAAATCACCGCTGGCGTGCGGAAATGCGTGTTGCTTCTCAACAATGTACTCGCCGAGGGTCTTAATGTCGGGCATTCTCAATCCTTAATGATGATGAACTGTCTTTCTTGTGCAATCGGATACATGGGCAGTGAGCTGCCTCTTGAAATCGCCGCTATTCTAGCCTTCGTGACTTTTTAATCGTACTGAAGAAATGAATCAGGCCAGGGAAGTGTGATCGCGACATAAAAACCATGTCAGATGCGCGCAAGCGATAAGACCCAAGCGTTAATCCGAGGCATAATAACCGCCTGCGCCAAACGGCAGGGCAATCAACAATACAGTGAAGGCTATGCATATTCATATTTTAGGCATCTGCGGGACTTTTATGGGTGGCGCAGCCATGCTGGCAAAACAACTTGGGCACAGGGTGACGGGCTCTGACAGCCATGTTTACCCACCGATGAGCACGCTACTCGAATCTCAGGGCATTGATATTATCGAAGGTTATGATCCGGCTCAGCTTTCTCCCGCCCCAGATTTAGTGGTGATTGGCAATGCCATGAGCCGTGGCAACCCTTGTGTCGAGGCGGTCCTCAATCAAGGTTTGCCGTATACGTCAGGTCCACAATGGCTGCATGATTTTCTCCTGCAAGACCGCTGGGTACTCGCGGTCTCTGGCACCCATGGAAAGACCACCACCGCGAGTATGCTGGCGTGGATTTTAGAAGACTGTGGCTACGCACCCGGTTTTTTGATTGGCGGGGTGGCGAGTAACTTTAATGCGTCGGCGCGATTAGGCGATAGCCCGTTTTTCGTGGTGGAAGCCGATGAATATGACAGTGCGTTTTTCGATAAGCGCTCTAAGTTTATTCATTACCAACCGAAAACTTTGGTGATCAACAATCTTGAGTTCGATCATGCTGATATTTTTGATGATCTGGCGGCGATCCAGAAGCAATTCCACCATGTCGTACGTACCGTGCCGGGGATTGGGCAAATCATTGCGCCCTCGGACGATGCCAATGTCGCAGAGATGCTTGCCATGGGGTGCTGGAGTGAATGCGTCTATGCGGGGCCGGATGGTCAGTGGCAGAGCGTGAAAAAAGACCCGGCTGGCAGCCAATTTGACGTGTACTTTGCCGGTGAGCTCGTGGGGACAGTGAGCTGGGATTTGGTCGGTGATCACAACGTGCGTAATGCCTTGATGGCGATAGCAGCGGCGCGCCATGTGGGGGTGACACCTGATTTGGCCTGCCAGTCGCTCGAGAAATTTATCAATACCAAGCGTCGGCTTGAGTGGCGCGGCGAGCAAGCCGGTGTCACTGTGTATGACGATTTTGCCCACCACCCGACGGCGATTCGACTGACCCTTGAGGGCTTGCGCGCGAAAGTAGGCAGTGGCCGTATTCTGGCGGTGTTAGAGCCACGCTCCAATACCATGAAGCAAGGGGTGCACAAAGACACCTTGGCAGCATCATTAGCGCATGCTGACGCGGTGTTCTTATATCAACCGCAAGGGCTAGATTGGTCGCTAGAAGCGGTGGTGGACAGCTGCGCACAGCCTGCCCATATCCATGCCGATATTGATGATCTGGTGACTGCCCTGAGTGAGCAAGCCCAAGCAGGCGATACCGTGCTGGTGATGAGTAATGGCGGCTTTGGTGGCATTCACGACAAGCTGCTAACAGCATTGGCGAGTAAGGAGGCGGTTTATGGCGGATAAACGTATCACACTGGCGTGGACAGGCGCATCCGGTGCGCCCTACGGCCTACGTTTGCTCGAGTGCCTGCTTGCGCAAGAATATCAGGTCTTTTTACTGATCTCGTCGGCTGCACGTGTGGTGTTGGCGACCGAGCATGGTCTGAAGTTACCTGCTGGGCCTGACGCGGCGAAAAAGGTGTTAGTGGAACATTTACAGTGCCACACCGATAAGTTGGTGGTGTGTGGCAAAGAGGATTGGTTTTCACCGGTTGCTTCAGGGTCCGCGGCGCCGAAGCAAATGGTGGTGTGTCCCTGCTCGGCAGGCTCGCTATCGTCCATTGCGCATGGGTTGTCTGATAACCTTATTGAGCGCGCGGCGGATGTGGTGCTTAAAGAGCGCGGACAGTTGCTCTTGGTGGTGCGCGAGACACCGTTTTCGACCTTGCACTTAGAAAATATGCACAAGCTGTCGCAGATGGGGGTGACGATTATGCCCGCCGCGCCCGGTTTTTATCATCAGCCTCAGTCGATTGACGACCTCGTAGACTTTATGGTGGCGCGCATTTTGGACCACTTGGGGGCTGAACAAACCTTGGTGCCGCGTTGGGGATATGATCAACGTGAGCGGTGAACAATGCTCAGGCACGTATTGGCGTGCCTGAACCGTATGGCTAAGGTTTTAGCACCATCACATGGACACTCGCGCCCTCGAGCACTTTGGCGGCAACTGAGCCCAGCATCATTTTATTGACGCGTGAACGCTTATGGCTTGGCATCACAATCAGATCGCAGCCGATGCGCTCAGCCGTTTTAATGATCCCCTTGTAAGGCTTCCCTTCTTCAACCGATACCTGACAGGCCACGCCTTTGGGGACATATTTATCCGCAAATCCTTGTAAGTTGCGTTTCATATCGCGTTTCATTTTATTGGCGGCTTCTTCAGGGAAGTAAGAGGCGACCATCGAATTGTGAATGCCGGGAAGTACAGTGAGCAGGTGTATTTTGGCACCTGACTGGCTGGCGAGCCATACAGCGTGATCAACGGCCTTGTCTGCAAAGCTTTCGTCGTTCAAATCAACCGGAACCAAGATATGTTTATACATAGCGATATCCTTTGTACTTATAAAAGAAAGGGGCACGTGTTACACACGTCCCCCTGTTATTAGGCTTGGCGAATACGACGGCGCTGATTCCACCCCAACAATGCCAAGAGCAAGAGGGTAGGAACAAACACCCACTCTTTCCACGGGCGGACATTATCTATGGTCACTGTTTTGATTTGCCAATCAAAATCAATACCTGCTTTGTCAGCGTCACTACCAAATTGGATCATGTCTACCAACAACTTGTCATCTTCCTCGCGAAGCATTAAGCCCGTGTCGTTAATGCGGGCTTCACCGCTTTCAAGGCTATGATCCACAGGCAATACCACGTGTTTGGAGACTTGCTCACCAAAGAAGTTTTCCCCTTCCACTTCAAGCTGCAACGGTTTTCCTTCTGGTAGCTGCTCTGCCACACGGGTGATCTCTGTGCCTGGGAAGCTGGTGGTCGGTGGATACACTTCGTCCCACCAAAAACCTGGACGGAAAAGGGAGAAGGTAATCAATAACAATAAGGCGGTCTCCCACCATTTGTTTTTAGTCATCCACCAGCCCTGTGTCGCGGCAGAGAACGCCAGCATCGCGATGGTCGCCGACACAATGGTTAAAATCAGGTGGAAGGGGCCATCGAGATCGAGCAACAACAACTGGGTGTTGAAGATAAACATAAACGGCAAGATCGCAGTACGGATGTCGTAGGTAAAACCTTGTACACCTGTTCGTATCGGATCCGACTTAGCAATGGCCGCCGCCGCAAAGGCAGCCAAACCCACAGGGGGCGTGTCATCGGCAAGAATGCCGAAGTAGAACACGAACAAATGAACCGCGATCAGTGGAATAATCAGCCCTTGCTGTGCACCCAGGGTGACAATGACTGGCGCCATCAGGGTAGAGACCACGATATAGTTGGCGGTGGTCGGTAGCCCCATCCCCAACAATAAGCTGATCACCGCGGTAAACAGCAACATCAGGAAGATGTTGCCGCCGGAGATAAACTCGACGAAGTCTGTCATCACCAACCCGATGCCAGTGAGGGTGACCGTACCCACCACAATCCCCGCTGCTGCGGTGGCGACACCGATACCAATCATGTTGCGTGCACCGGTGACAAAGGCTTCCGCTAAATCCGTCACCCCGTCGCGAATTTCTTCTTTAAAGTTAGAGCGCTGGTTGAAGTAGGCAATGAGTGGACGCTGGGTGAGAATGATAAAAATCATAAACACAGTCGCCCAAAACGCAGAGAGCCCTGGCGAGAAGCGCTCAACCGTCAAACACCAAACCAATACGCCAATAGGCAACAAATAGTACAAGCCAGAACGTACGGTGGGGCCTGGCTCCGGCACTTCGGACAAATCGGCGGCGGCAGGGTCTTCTGCCGCTTCGGATTTGTACTGAGCGGAATAGCGCACCAACAGTACATAAGCGATTAGTGTCAGCAGGCCAATGATAACGGTTGCCATGGCACCGAACACATCTTTGGTCCAACCGATACCGTAATAGACCGCAGCGCTGAGGACCAGTAAGCCCACAAACACGGTCATACATGAGAACAGTTTTTGTAGCAAGGTGCTGGTGTGGCGGCGCGGTAGGCCCTGCATCCCAGCCTTACACGCTTCTAAGTGCACGATGTAAATTAGCGCAATGTAAGAGATCAGTGCTGGAAGTAGCGCGGCTTTAATTACTTCTACGTAGGAAATCCCCACGTATTCGACCATCAAGAATGCCGCGGCCCCCATAATCGGAGGGGTGAGCTGACCATTGGTTGAGGCGGCAACTTCCACCGCCCCTGCTTTATGACTTGGAAAGCCTACACGCTTCATCAACGGAATGGTGAAAGTCCCGGTGGTGACGACGTTAGCAATCGACGAGCCTGAGACAAGGCCGGATAAACCAGAGGCAACCACTGCCGCTTTGGCGGGGCCGCCACGCATATGACCGAGTAGTGAAAAAGCGACTTTAATAAAATAGCCACCGGCACCGGCGCGGTCGAGCAAGGCACCGAACAGAACAAACAGGAACACAAATGAGGTAGACACCCCCAGTGCCACCCCGAATACCCCTTCGGTCGTCAGCCACAAATGTGACATGGCTTTATTTAAACTCGCGCCTTTATGGGCGATGACGTCCGGCATGTAGGGGCCGGCAAAGGTATACAGTAAGAACACACCGGCTACCACCATGAGCGGTGGGCCAAGGGCTCGGCGTGTTGCCTCTAGCATCAGAACCATACCAATGGCGGCAACGGTGATATCAAACGAGGTATAAGCGCCGGCACGGTCTGCGAGCTGATTATAAAAAAGGAAGAGATAACCGGCGGCTAAACTGCCCGCTAGGGCAAATACCCAATCGAGTAATGGCACCCGATCACGTGGTGAGGTCTTTCGCGCGGGGTAGGCGGTGTAAGCCAAAAACATCGCGAATGCTAAATGGAGCGAGCGTGCTTCTGTGTTGTTGAGAACGCCAAAGTCGAGCGCAAAAGGTAGCGGCGACGCATACCAAAGCTGAAATAGGGACCAGCAAAGTGGTACCAGCCAAAGAATACGTCCTGATAGTCCATCCGGTGAGCGTGCGCCTGTATCTGCTTGCGCCACCATGTCTTGCACATCAGGAGACGATTGATGTGTCTTCGTCATGCAGTTTGTCCTTATTATCATATGCACCGCTGATGCGGCTACAGTGTCCCGAGAAATGCATACCCGGCTGCGTCACTATCCATGAGCGACTTGCCTGTCTGCAGCCCACTGCTACGTTCGCAGTATAATTGACGTTTAACGAAAGCGTGAACAGTGTGTGGCAGCTAAAAGCAGATAGTAACAGAGGGGTATCAAAAAATTAAAACGATGTTATCGCTTTTGTGTGAGCCTGAGTGGCTTAAAGGTGAGACAACGCAGGTAGGCAGCGGCGTCGCGCTGCCTGATAGGGTAATCAATAATGATATTCAAACAGATCGCACACGGCCTCAAATAAGGCTTCCGTGCTGGTACCGCGGGTGGGCGTGATAAAGATGGTGTCGTCTCCGGCTACGGCGCCCAGGATGCCTTCGGCCTTGCCCAGAGAGTCAAGTAGGCGAGCGATCAGTTGCGCCGCCCCTGGCCCTGTATGGATCACTACCACAGCCTCGTTATAGTCGATTTCCATCACCAACTCACGCAAGGCGCTGCCGGTAGTGGGAACGCCGAGTTCGATCGGTAAGCAGTAGACCATTTCCATTTTGGCGTTGCGTGTTCGCACCGCGCCGAATTTGGTCAACATGCGTGATACTTTCGACTGGTTGATGCCCTCAAATCCTTGAGCACGTAGGGCTTCGACAATCTCACCCTGAGAACTGAATTTTTCTTCTTTGAGGATCGCTTTAAACGCTCGAACCAATTGATCTTGTTTTTCTGAGTTACGCATGACGGCAGACTCGCAATGACAAACGAGTGGCTATTTTGCATATACATGCAGCAAGGGGCAATCACCGAGGGTGTAAAATGGCGACAATATCACTGTTGCGAAGAAGAGACGCAAAACCAAGTAAACGCGGCGCGCAAGGGAGAGCGAAAAAATGAGAGCTTAGGCTGATCATCACCGCCTGAGGCTTGAGTGGGGGTAGGGGCAGGCATATGATGAAGCAACAGTTCGCACCATTGATGGGCGATTTGTGCCCGAACAGAAGCCGGACCGGATCCGGACTATAAGAAATATCGAAAGGAGAACGACATGAAAGTTGCTGTGATTGGCGCCGCGGGAGGCATTGGCCAGGCTCTAGCCCTACTGCTAAAAAACAACTTACCAGCCGGTTCCGACTTGGCTTTGTACGATATTGCACCTGTCACCCCAGGGGTGGCGGTTGACTTGAGTCACATCCCTACGCCGGTCACCATTAAAGGCTATAGCGGCGAAGACCCAACGCCAGCGCTGGAAGGGGCTGACGTGGTACTGATCTCTGCGGGTGTGGCCCGTAAGCCGGGTATGGATCGCTCTGATTTGTTCAATGTGAACGCGGGCATTGTTAAATCATTGGCGGAAAAAATTGCTGATGTGTGTCCAAAAGCGTGTGTGGGTATCATTACAAACCCGGTCAATACCACGGTGGCGATTGCCGCTGACGTGCTGAAAGCAAAAGGCGTGTATGACAAAAACAAATTGTTTGGCGTCACGACATTGGATGTGATCCGCTCTGAAGCCTTTATCGGTGAGCTGAAAGGGATGGATCCACGTGAGGTGTCGATCCCTGTTATCGGAGGCCACTCAGGCGTGACGATTCTGCCGTTATTGTCGCAAGTAAAAGGCGTGACATTCAGCCAAGAAGAAGTGGAAGCCTTGACACCACGCATTCAAAACGCCGGCACCGAAGTGGTAGAAGCTAAAGCCGGTGGCGGTTCCGCAACCTTGTCAATGGGTCAGGCAGCATGTCGCTTTGGCCTATCGCTGGTGCGTGCCCTGCAAGGTGAATCAAACGTGGTGGAATGTGCTTACGTGGAAGGCGACGGTCAGCACGCCCGCTTCTTCGCTCAACCCGTGCGTCTGGGCAAAAACGGTGTGGAAGAAATCTTGAGCATCGGTGAGCTGAGCGCGTTTGAGCAACAAGCGATGGACAAGATGCTAGAAACGCTGCGTAAAGATATCAAAATGGGTGAAGAGTTCGCGGCCAAATAGTAGGTATTCGACTCTCGTGAGGAAAGCGGCGCAACAGCGCCGCTTTTTAGTTTGGCGGAAGTGCTTCTGCTTCGATTGATTTAGGTGTTGCGGTCAACCGCTAAAAGCGCCAATGCCACTAAGGCTTGTTTATAAGGGGTCTCTGGCAGTATATCGAGCGCACGGATAGCTTTTTCTGATTCTTGCTCGGCACGCGTTCGCGTATAAGCCAGTGAGCCGCAAGCGTCCATACAAGCTAGAATCGCCTCGAGTTTATCGCGGCCATTGCCTTTTTCAATGGCGGTACGAATCATTGCTGATTCTGCTTCTGAGCCGTGTTGCATCGCGTGCAGCAAAGGTAACGTCGGTTTGCCTTCTGCCAGATCATCACCCGTTTGCTTGCCCATTTCATCGTCAGCACTGGTGTAGTCAATCACGTCATCAATTAACTGGAACGCCGTCCCGAGGTAACGCCCATAGTCTTGGAGGGCTTTCTCCATGTCTGCGTCTGCTTCGTTGAGAATCGCGCCAATCTGGGTGGCAGATTCAAACAAGCGCGCGGTTTTGGAGTAGATAACCTGCATGTAACTGGTCTCAGTGGTGTCAGGGTCGTTACAGTTCATAAGCTGTAATACTTCCCCTTCGGCAATCACATTGGTGGCCTCACTCATTAAATCCAGAATGCGTAACGAGCGCAGGCTGGTCATCATTTGAAAAGAGCGGGTGTAAATGTAATCACCGACCAAGACACTAGCCGCATTACCAAACAAGGCATTGGCGGTTGCATTGCCACGGCGCAAGTCCGATTCATCGACCACGTCATCATGGAGCAAGGTAGCGGTGTGAATGAACTCAATAAACGCGGCGGCTGTGGTGTGTTTGTCACCGTCATAGCCGAGGGCACGAGCGGCTAATACTGCCAGCATCGGGCGCAGTCGCTTGCCACCGCTGTTAACGATGTAAAAGCCGAGCTGATTGATTAGCGCGACATCAGAGTTTAGCTGGGCGAGGATCTTTTGGTCGACCTGCGCCATGTCATCACTAATTAAGGCTTGGATTGATTTGAAATCCATGAATATATCCGGGCGTTGTCCTAGTTACTTGCCTGCCGAGCTCACGAAATAAATCACAACTTACTAGTAGCAAGAGGCGAAATATTGCACGTTAATACGTTCAGAATAGCGTGAAACCTTCGTCAGTATCGGCACCAGAGCGGGTATTTAGCTTCGCATAGTACACCAGATGACAGGCGACGAGATAGCGCTCGCACAGGGAAAATGTGCGGGAATTAATGCTGAGCACCTTTTCACCAATTTTCTTGCTTTCCCCTCTTGCCTCAAATCAATTTCTGCCGTAGAATTCGCGCCCTATTGATGAATTATATGCGCACCCCTTGTTGCTCAATAATGCAGCAGGCCGTGCGGAAATGCGGAGTAAAACATGTACGCAGTTTTCCAAAGTGGTGGTAAGCAACACCGAGTAAGCGAAGGCCAGACTATTCGCTTGGAAAAGCTAGACGTTGAAACTGGCGCAAGTGTAGAACTTGACAAAGTATTGCTAGTGGCAAACGGCGAAGACGTTAAAGTTGGCGCGCCTTTTGTTAGCGGTGCAAAAGTGACAGCAGAAGTTGTTACTCACGGTCGCGGCGATAAAGTGAATATCGTTAAGTTCCGTCGTCGTAAACATTCTCGCAAGCACATGGGCCACCGTCAGTGGTTCACTGAAGTCAAAATCACTGGCATCAGCGCTTAAGAGTAGGAGAGAGAAGAGATGGCACACAAAAAAGCTGGCGGTTCTACTAAAAACGGCCGCGATTCAGAAAGTAAACGCCTAGGTGTTAAACGCTTCGGTGGTGAGTCTGTACTAGCAGGTAACATCATCGTTCGTCAACGTGGTACTAAATTCCACGCAGGCAATAACGTAGGTTGCGGTAAAGACCACACTCTATTCGCTCTGTCTGATGGCAAAGTGAAATTTGAGACCAAAGGTCGTCATAACCGTAAATTCGTTACTATCGAAGCTGAATAAGCTTCAACGCCAAGCGAATTTCTGAAGCCCTGCCTTTTGGCGGGGCTTTTTATTGTGTCTGGTGATCACCGGTCAGTGAGCGTTTGATAGAGCAGCGCAGAAAGTCGGTCAAAGCAGAAAAATGATCCTAAGATCGATAAGATCGCCATTCACTAATCTGGGATATGGCTAGTTGCAATAAACGTACGTTTTAGCAATTGGTGCGGAGAAGTTAGCATGAAGTTTGTAGATGAAGCGATTATTCGCGTCGATGCCGGGGATGGAGGCAATGGTACCGTCAGCTTCCGGCGGGAAAAATATGTCCCTAAAGGGGGCCCAGATGGCGGTGATGGCGGTGATGGTGGTGATGTCTATCTGCTCGCCGATGAAAACCTTAATACCCTGATCGATTATCAGTTTGAGCGCTTTCACTCTGCAGCGCGTGGTGAAAACGGTCGCGGGGGTAACTGTACCGGTAAACGCGGTGAAGACTTGGTACTGAATGTGCCTGTTGGTACAAGGGCTGTTGATGAAGACACGGGCGAGGTGATTGCCGACTTAACCCAACATGGCATGAAAGTGATGGTGGCCAAAGGTGGGTTCCATGGCCTTGGCAATACGCGTTTCAAATCATCCGTTAACCGTGCCCCACGTCAAAAAACCATGGGAACCAAAGGCGAAGTTCGTCAGTTGCGTTTGGAGCTGTTGTTGTTGGCCGATGTGGGAATGTTAGGCTTGCCGAATGCGGGTAAATCCACCTTTATTCGTGCGGTGTCAGCGGCAAAACCGAAAGTGGCCGATTACCCCTTCACCACGTTAGTGCCTAGCCTTGGGGTGGTCCGTGTAGCGGCTGACAAGAGCTTTGTGGTGGCCGATATTCCTGGTCTAATTGAAGGTGCGGCTGATGGCGCGGGACTGGGTATTCGCTTCTTGAAACACCTGGAGCGCTGTCGTGTCTTGTTGCACATGATTGATTTGCTGCCCGTTGATGGTACCGATCCGGTTGATAACGCGTTCACCATTATTGATGAGCTGAACCAATACAGCGAAAAGCTGGCGGATAAACCGCGCTGGTTGGTATTTAACAAAGTGGATTTGATGCCAGAAGACGAGGCACAGGCGCAAATTGATCGTGTGTTGGAAGCACTGGCGTGGGATGACAAATACTACGCGATATCCGCGATTAACAAAGCGAATGTTCAACCGCTTATTTACGATCTGATGGCATCGATTGAGGCACTACCTGCGCCGAAACCTGAGATTGAGCCGGAAGATGAGACGGTGGCGTTCAAGTGGGATGATCACCACGAACAACAGCTCAATCAAAGCGATGACGACGATGATTGGGATGATTGGAACGAAGACGACTACGACGTCGAGATCATCTACAAGCCTTAATCCTAATAAGCCGTTACGCCTGTAGCGGCTTTTTTTATGCCCGTGTCCCGTCCTGAAATACGTTGACATAAAGAGGACTTCTTTATGACAACATCAAGTAACTCAAGCCGTAAGCGTACGCAACGTGATTACACCTTAGCCTTTAAATTAGGCGTTGTTGAGCGTGTTGAAAAAGGTGAAATGACCTACAAACAAGCGCAAGCCCGTTTTGGTATTCAGGGCCGCTCAACGGTGCTCGTCTGGCTCAGAAAACATGGTAGACTCGATTGGTCGAAACCATTTCAGCATCCCCTTATGCCACATTCAAAAGAAACCCCAGCCGAAACTATCAAGCGCCTTGAGCGTGAGTTAGCCGAAGAGAAACTGCGTAACCAAATCCTCAACGGTATGGTCGATATCATGGACAATGAGTACGGAGCCGGCCTCAGAAAAAAGTACTTATCCGGTACATCTGGCAAGCCAAAGCCAAAAGCAAAATCAAGTTAGCGTCGGCATGTCGTGCCGCAGGCGTTTCTCGACAAGGTGTCTACCAAGCCGTTGCTCGAATGGAAAGCCGAAGAGCTGAACTATCAATCATCAAAGACTGGGTCCAATACTGGCGTAAATATATGCCGAGGTTAGGGGCGCGTAAGCTCTACGCGTTGGTAAAGCCCAAGCTAGTTGAACATGGCATTAAACTAGGGCGAGACGGGTTTTTTAGCTATCTGAAAAGTGAAGGTTTACTGGTTAGACCCAAGAAAAGCTACACAAAAACAACGTGTAGTAAGCACTGGATGAAGAAACATCCTAACCTGCTAAAAGAAGACGGACTACATGATGCTGCGCATGTACTGGTTAGCGACATAACTTATGTTGAATCAGACCAAGGTGTGCATTACCTGTCACTGGTGACCGATGCCAGTTCACGCAAGATAGTGGGTTATCACGTGAGCGAAGATATGAAAGTAGACAATGTAGTGAAAGCGCTGAAAATGGCCGTCAAAGATAAGCGCTATATCGGCAATGCGGTACATCACTCAGACCGAGGTTCGCAATACTGCTCAGCCGTTTATCAGAATGCGTTACAGGAGAGTCAAATCCAGTCGTCGATGACGGATGGTTATGATTGCTACCAAAACGCGTTAGCGGAAAGAATCAATGGCATACTGAAGCAGGAGTTTTTACTGTACCGGTGTAAGACACTGGCAGAGCTGAAAGTACTGGTAAAAGAATCGATAGCGATATACAACGAAATGAGACCGCACCTGAGTTTAAGTATGACAACCCCCAATCAGGTGCATAATAGAAAAGGCCAGCTACTGGAGCTGGCCTAAAAACTGTCAACCTATTTTAGGACGAGACACCGATTTGGCGATAATCTGATCGCAACTTTATTTGCATCAAAGACCGTGACGAGTCGGTGGTGAATACTGCGAGCAGAGAAGCACAATTGAAGAGGGATTTTTAAGGTGGGAAAGCGGTTAACCGAGCCAGAGCAACGGGCCATATCGCGTTTAGTGATTGAAGTGGGGCAGCGACTGTTACAGCATGGCGCGGAAAGTAAGCTCGTCAGCGATGTAAGCATTCGCTTAGGGCGAGCGCTAGGACTCGATAGCGTTGAGCTGGCGTTATCGGCGAGCTCCTTAGTGGTCACCACGCTCAGCCAAGGGCATTGCATTACCACCGCCAGACGTTGTCCCGATCGCGGGATCAACATGAAAGTGGTGACCGATATCCAACGCACGGTCATTTTGGCCGAAAAAGGGATCCTCGATGCCTTAGCGGTGCGCAAGCGCTTAAGCCGTATCGAGCCCTTTCGTTACCCACCTTGGCTGGTGGTGGGGATGATAGGCTTGTCATGTGCAGCTTTCAGTCGATTAGCTGGCGGCGATGCGGTGGTGTTTGCACTCACGTTTATGGCGTCTGCTACCGGCATGCGAGTGCGCCAGTTGATTGCCCATCGTCACTTCAATCCGCTTCTCACCTTTGCCGTCACAGCGATGGTCACAACCTTGATGTCCAGTGTGGGCACCATTATGCATTGGGGGAATGAACCCTTCCTCATCATGGCGTCGTCGGTGTTGATGTTGGTACCTGGATACCCATTGATCAATGCGGTATCAGACATGGTTAAAGGCTTTGTTGATATGGGGATCGCTCGCTGGACGATGGCATCCTTGCTCACTTTGGCGACGGCACTGGGTATTGTCGGCGCAATGAATTTGGTGGGAGCATGGGGGTGGTTATGAGTTTATTGCTCGCCTTACTAGAAGACATGTTCTTTGCCATGATCCCCGCGGTGGGATTTGCATTAGTGTTCAATGTGCCGGTTAAAGCGCTTAAGTATTGTGCTTATGGTGGCGCGGTTGGCCATGGCTTACGCTTTTTATTGATGGAGTCTGGTGTCGCCATTGAGTGGGCCACGCTGGCAGGCGCGACGACGATTGGCTTTTTAGGTGTTTACTGGTCACAACGCTTTTTGGCGCATCCCAAGGTGTTTACGGTGGCAGCAATTATCCCGATGATCCCAGGCGTTTACGCGTTTAAAGCGATGATTGCGTTGGTAACCATCAACAATCAAGGTTATAGCCCGGTGCTTTGGGCGAGCCTGATTGAAAACCTGACCACCGCGGGCTTCATTCTCTCGGCACTGGCCATTGGCCTTGCGATGCCGGGGTTATTGTTTTATCGTCGCCGTCCAGTGATTTAAGGAAAAGGGCACCTGTAATGCGCGTCAGTTTAGTGGCTGCAATGGCACACGACCGAGTGATTGGCAAGAACAACCAAATGCCGTGGCATTTACCGGCGGATTTAGCGTGGTTTAAACGTACGACCTTAGGGCATCCTGTGGTGATGGGGCGTAAAACCTTTGAGTCAATTGGTCGCCCACTGCCCAAACGACCGAATATTGTGATCAGTCGCGATCCTGACTTTCAGCCAGAGGGTGTCACAGTGGTGAGCTCGCCAGAGCAAGCGCTTGAAACCGTGGCCGAGTATGAGGAGGTCATGGTGATTGGTGGCGGTACCATTTATCAGGCGTTTTTGCCCCGCGCTGACCGCTTGTATCTTACCTTTATTGATCTTGACGTCGACGGCGATACCCGCTTCCCGCAATGGGGGGAAGGGTGGAAGAAAACAGAGGTAGGCTCACACCCTGCGGATGACAAAAACGCCCACCCTGTTACCTTTACTGTTTGGGATCGCGCCTAGGTCACGCTTTTTCTGCCGGGAGGGTAAAGCAAGCTTTGTCTTCCCAACGCAGTAGCGTGAGGGTACCGCCCCAGACACACCCGGTATCTAACCCATAAAGCTTGGGCTGGATGGTGCCATTTAACGCCGCCCAATGGCCAAAAACTACCGCCTGATCAAGTGGTTGACGCTCAGGTACTTCAAACCAAGGTAATAAGCCGCTGTCAGCCGCTTGGCTGGGCGGCAGCTTGCATTGCATGTCCAGGCGACCATCTGGGAAACAAAAACGCATGCGGGTAAAGCTATTGATGATATAGCGATAACGGTCAAGGCCGCTCAGCGATGGATCCCACTGATCGGGGCTGTCTGCATACATGTTTTCCAGCAACCAGCGCTGCTCGTCACTGCGCAGTATCGCTTCTACCTCATTGGCACAGGCGATGGCGGTCTTTTTGTCCCACTGCGGGCTAATGCCTGCATGGGTCAGCAAAAAGCCACCGTCTGGCGCGGCGACATCCATCAGAAGCGGCTGCTGAGACAACCAGCCAAGCAACGCCTTTTTATCTGGCGCATCGAGAATAGATTGGGTGTTGTCTTTGGCTTTAACGGGCTTAATACCGTGAGCAACCGCCAGCAAGTGCAAGTCGTGGTTACCCAAGACGACGCGCGCTGCGTCCCCGAGTTGATAAAAGAAACGTAACACGCTGAGGGAATCGGGTCCGCGTGCGACCAAATCCCCAACCGAGTACAAGATGTCTTTATCTGGGGAAAAATCGACCTGAGTGAGAAGCGCACGTAATGTGCGCTCACAACCATGGATATCCCCGACAAGATAGGTCGCCATATGCCTCCCTGTTGGGATTAGTGGAGAATGTTTGGCAGCGCGAGACGAAACGGTGCAATATCGACCTTAAACGACTGATCGTCTTGATCTTGCATGGTATAAAAGCCTTGCATCACACCCACAGGCGTCTCAATGATGGTGCCACTGGTATAGGTATATTTTTCCCCGGCGGCAATCTTAGGTTGTTCGCCGACCACACCCTCGCCTTCGATTTCTAGCTCTTTGCCGTTGGCATCCGTGATTAACCATTTTCTTCGCATCAGCTGTGCGGGGGTGTCACCGCGGTTTTCAATGGTGACCGTGTATGAGAAGACAAAGCGTTCATTGTCAGGCTCAGATTGGTCTTCCACATATTGTGTCGCGACGTGAATCTCGAATTGCGATTGTTCAGTGGCTTGCAAATCAAGGCTCCTGTTTATGATGAGTGATTGGCATCCAACCAGTTGGCCAAGCTGGAGAACTGCGCCAAGGTCATGTGCTCAGGACGTAAGCTGGGGTCGATACCAAGCTCAGTCAATGTATCGACACTAACCAATGACTTAAAACAGTTACGTATGGTTTTACGGCGTTGATTAAAGCCTTCACGACACACACGCTCTAACCATGACAAATTAGTGACCGGATGTGGCAAGGTTTTGTGTGGCACTAAGCGCACAACCGCGGAGTCCACTTTCGGTGCGGGTTTAAAGGCACTCGGTGGCACTTCCAATACCGGGATCACTTGGCAGTAGTATTGTGCCATGACGGTAAGACGTCCGTACGCTTTGGTACCAGGGCCGGCTGCTAGACGATTCACTACTTCTTTTTGCAACATAAAGTGCATATCTTGCACCTGCTCGGCAAAAGAAAACAAATGGAACATTAGCGGCGTAGAGACGTTGTATGGCAGGTTGCCAAAAATCCGCAGTGGGCCTTGCTTGGCAAGCTCGGCAAAATCAAATGCCATTGCATCGGCTTCATGCACCGTGAGTTTACGGCCCATGAACGGGTGACTGCGCAAACGCGCGGCAAGGTCTCGGTCAAGCTCAACCACGCTTAAGTGATCGACTTGCTCGGTGACCGGCTCAGTGAGCGCGCCGAGGCCTGGACCAATCTCGACCAAGTTCTCGCCGGATTGGGGATTAATGGCTGACACAATACCGTCAATGACATAAGGGTCATTAAGGAAGTTTTGCCCGAAACGTTTTCTGGCACGGTGGCCTTGATGGACTTTATCGCTCATGCTTGCTATCTACTAATTCAATGGCGTGGGAGATGGCCGTCCGCAGGCTTCCTGTATCCGCCGTACCGGTACCCGCTAAATCCAGTGCGGTACCATGATCTACTGATGTTCTGACAAAAGGCAAGCCCAAGGTAATATTTACTGAGCGCCCAAATCCTTTGAATTTTAACACAGGTAGGCCCTGGTCGTGATACATCGCCAGTACAGCATCGGCATCTTGCAGATACTTTTCTTGGAAAAGCGTATCAGCGGGCAGGGGACCGACTAAATCCATCCCTTGTTGGCGTAGATCATCCAGCGCCGGCTCAATGGTGTCGATTTCTTCTGTTCCTAAACAGCCCCCTTCACCAGCATGCGGATTCAGGCCGCAGACATAAATACGAGGGTGTGCAATCGCAAACTTTTCGCGTAAGTCTTGATGCAAAATGCCGATCACATCGTGCAAGCGCTCACGGGTGATGGCCTTGGAGACATAGGCTAATGGAATGTGGGTGGTGACCAAGGCGACGCGTAACCCTTCAGTGGCTAGCATCATTACCACTTGATTGACATTGGCGTGCTGGGCAAAAAACTCAGTATGGCCGCTAAAAGATACCCCAGCACGGTTGATGATGCCTTTATGAACAGGGCCGGTGACAATCGCGGCAAACTCACCGCTCATGTTTCCTTCCGCGGCGCGGGTAAGGGTATCAAGTACATAGCGGCCGTTGGCTTCATCTAGTTGGCCTGGGGTCACTGGGGCGCCAATCGGCGTCTCTGCGACAATGAGCTCGCCCGCCTTGTGTGCTTGCGGTTTAGTGCTGGGATCGTAGTCGCGTAAGCTGATGGCCAGCCCTAACTGCTTGGCGCGCTCAGCCAGCATTTGCTTGTTCGCGACAGCGACAAGCTGATGAGGCCAGGCGTGAAGCGCCATGGCCAAGACAAGATCAGGCCCGATGCCCGCAGGCTCTCCGGGCGTAATCGCGATACGCTCAGCTGTCATCGGTGATCACCTCGACGTAAGCCCCTGCGCGTAGCTCTTGTAGCCAGGCCTGTGCTTCTTCGTTGAATTTTCTATTGAATAGCATGCGGTAAGCGCGATTTTTCACTGCCGCATCGGTTTTATCCACTTCACGGCGATCAGTGACTTCGACGATATGCCAGCCATGTACGGTTTTAAACGGTTCGCTGACTTGCCCTTCTGGCAGGGCATCGACTTTGGCTTTGAAGGCGGGTACATAGGCATCGGTGGTTGACCAACCTAGGTCGCCGCCATTGACCGCTGAGCCTGGATCGTCGCTGTACTGCTTGGCAAGATCAGCAAAACTTTGCTCACCACGTCGGATTTGATTCGTCAGTTGGTTGAGCTCTTGCTCGGCGCCTTTATCACTCAACACGATCGATGGCTTAATCAGGATGTGACGTGCTTTCACTTCGGTGACGGCGACAGTTTCTAGCCCTTGCACATCGTCAATTTTGAGAATGTGGAAGCCAACGCCGCTTCTAAACGGCCCAATGATCGCCCCTTTACCTTGGTTGGTGATTTGGTCGGCGAAAATGGTGGGCATTTCCTCTAGTCGCAACCAACCCCAATCGCCGCCATCAAGGGCTTTGGGGCCTTTGGAATACTCCATCGCCAGCTCGGCGATATTGCCGTCGTGACGCAGGGTATCGACTAAACGGTGTGCTTGCTGTTTCACGCTTTCACGCTCAGCTTTGCTGGCATCGTCGTCTAATTTGAGTTGAATATGTGAAAGCTTGTATTTCACTTTTTGCATTTTTTGCTCATTCAACTGGTTGGCCAGCGTCTCGACTTCTTGCGGTAAAATGCTAATACGGCGACGTACTTGTGCATTGCGTGCCTCAGAAATGGTGAGTTCACGACGCACTTGTTCACGGTATTGCGCCCACGCGACACCTTGCTCAGCCATTTTTTCTCGCAGGGCTTGCACACTGACTGATTGCTCCTTAGCAATGTTTTCAATTGCTTGTTGCAATTGGCTGTCGTCTATCTGGATCCCTAAGCGTTTGGCCTCTTGCAGCTGAAGCTCCTCGATAATCAGCCGCTCACGCATCTGCTCTTCAAGCACATCTTGTGGCGGTAGTTCTCGATCGCTGTTGGCGGCATTAAGGGTAACGGTACGACGCATCGCCGTCATATCACTTTGTAACACCACGCCGTCATTGACGACCGCAATCACGCGATCGAGTGCTTTCGGCGCCGCTTGCGTTAAGGGGGTCAGCAACACTAAAACGCCAGTGATGAGGGCGTGACTCCATTTGTTCATGCTTTTTCCACTTCTTTTCATAGGTTCAACAGTCCAGACCACAATATGGCGGGTTAGTTCTTCAGAGCAAAAGGATTACGATAACCCAACGCATTACCTGAGTCTGTGCTGAAGTTAAAGCCGCTGTCAGCCCCTAGCCCCAGGAGGCTAAACGAGAGGGTGACGTTGTTGTCGTATTCTGGGTCTGTACTAATATCAGAGCGCGAGAGTAAGTACTCGTTGTAGCTTAAGCCAACCACCCAACAGTCTGAGCGATAGGTCAGGCTAAACTGGTTTTCCAGCATCACATCTTGGGTCAGATCGCGCCAGTATTGGCCTTTAAAGCTCAGCCCTCCCCACAGCGGGAAGCCTGTGACCACACCGGCTTGGGATAGACCGTCATCGGTGAGTGCGCTGATATCGCGGTTAGGCAATGTAGACTCAATGTATTCTTGTGCCACATAGCGATAACTGGTTTGCGCGTAGAATTGTTGGTGGCGATACTCGGCAATGGCGTTACCAAACTGCATTTCACTGAGGTTACTGTCATATTGCATGGATGCCCGTAAAAACAGGTAGTCATCAATATTGGCTTCCCCTTCGAGCGCCCAAGACGAATAATCAAAGGTTTCTGCATCTTGGTTTGATGGTTGATCAAAGTAATAAATTTGCCCGAACGACAGGTTGAGTCGCTCTTTATAGCCGCCGTCGTAAAAACGGGTGGTCGCCCCGTAGGTCAGCTGGTTAGCTGGGTTAATGTAATCAATGCTGCTAAATTGATTGCTGCGGAATAACCCATAGTAGTCGGTTTGTAAGCGCGCGGTATCGTAGCCACCACCACTGAAGTTGACTGGGTTGTAAATATCCCCTTGCTCTACATCTTTAATGTACAAATATTGCACTTGTGGCTCGATGGTTTGGCTAAAGTGCCCCCCCATCGCCCAGAAGTTACGTTCTAGTACCAAGCCGGAATGCAAGCGCACGGTTGGGATTTTACGCTCCACCGATTTACTCAAGGTCGCCGTGGACTCGGCATCTGGCATGGCATTGTCAAAACGTTGATCGTAGTGGGTGTAGAGCATGCTGGCTTCCGCGGTGGCATTAAACCAAGGACGCGTGAAGGGCATGGTCAAGGTCGGAGCGAGGTGCGTGCGCGTCGCTTCGGGTTTATTGGGATCGTCGTTGGCAAACACACTAAACTGTGCAGGGACGCTTACATCTAACCATGGCAATACTTGCGGCGCATAGTAGTTAAAGTCCACTTGCGGCATCAAGCGATACACACTGGTGTTTTCGGTGAGTGGTTGGAAATCCCGCACGCGCACAGTGCTGTTCCAGTCTAAGCCTCGGTAGCTGATTTCACCGGTTTGCAGCAAGGTATTGTCTTCTCGTTTACCGACGTCCGAGTCAATGTTTTGGAAATAACTGATATCACTGACTTTGCTGTAATCGGCCTCATAGCGCCAATGGCCCTGTACACCGCTGTGTGTCCAGTTAAATCCCCAGCGTGCGTCAAGTTCTGGGTTACGCTGATCATCAGGTAGATATTCTGAGTAGAGCGAGCCTGAGCCGAGTGGGGTAAGATAACGAACATCGGTATTGAGCTGCACGCCCCGTTCCGACATGTATTTGGGCGTGATCGTGGCGTCAAGTTGCGGATGGATATTCCAATAAAATGGCGTTTCCATCTCGATACCATCACGGTCGCTCCAAGAGATCGAGGGGTATAAAAAGCCCGTTAGCCGGCCGTCTTCAACCGGCACACGCAGGTAAGGCAGGTAGAAAATCGGCACATTCATCACCTCAAACCGAGGGTGATAAAGGTCGGCAAATAGGCTGCTATCTTCTTTTTCGATCTTAGAGGCAGAAAACCGCCAGCTTTTATCTTCGTCCGGACAGGTGGTGTAGGTACCATCTTCCAGCTCATAAAAAGTGGTACCGTTTTTAAACACTCGCTTGGCTTCACCACGTCCAGGGGTACACAGCATCTTGTACTGCGCATTATTGAGTGTGGTGTCTTCATTTTCCAAGTTGGCTTGCAGATAGTCGGACGTGACCATCATCTGGCCGTCATTAAACACCACGTCCCCTTGTGCGGTGACGATCCGTTCTGGATCGCGCAAAGTCGCCGTATCCGCGGTCATTTTACGATGACCTTGTGTCACCTCAACATTGCCGTTGTAGATGGCTTTTTCATTGGTTTGCGCTTCAGCGCGGTCTGCCACCACGCGAATAGGTGCATTGTTCACATCTTGGGTTTGCTCACTCGCTGGAATACAGCGCGCCTCGCTATCAGGACAAGGTTCGCTGGATGATTCCGCATTCGCAAAAACAAGGGCTGGGCCATAAAGCGCCAGGCTGATCATGGTGGCTAAAAAGCTGCGTGCAGTCGGTGACATTGAAGAAGACATTCCTGTTTTATCTGATTGCGTGGTGTACACGAAGGCAACGCATCAGTATGCTTTGGCTGCAAAATGCGATTATCATAAATCAATTTACGCCCGGCATCACCTGTAAATGTTCAGGGTGTGAAACTAGCAATGAGACCATGGCATGCGACTAAATGGCAAGGTAATTGGTGCAATTCTCGGCACATTGTTGGGAGGCCCAATCGGTTTTCTTCTTGGCCTTTTCTTAGGTCATCAGTTTGATAAAGCGAAACAGCGCGCGCGTTTTGGCGGTTTTGGTGCCCAAGGCCCGCAAGCGCAACGTGTTTTTTTCCACGGTACTTTTGCCGTGATGGGACATATCGCCAAAGCCAAAGGGCAGGTGACGCAGCAGGAAATTCAATTGGCAAGCTTGCTCATGGATCGTATGCAGATTCATGGTGAAGCCAGACAATTGGCTCAGCAGGCGTTCCGGGAAGGCAAAGACAGCGACTTTCCGCTCGATGAAACCCTCAGTAGTATTCGCACCTTAAGTCAGGGACGCCGCGATCTGCTGAGCTTTTTTTTGGAAGTGCAAGTGCAAGCCGCTTTTGCTGATGGCGACTTACACCCGAAAGAGCGAGAATTGCTTTACATTATTGCCGAAGGGCTTGGTTTTTCTGCCCAGCAACTCGAGCAACGTCTGCGGATGCAAGAAGCCTCGTTTCGCTTTAGCCAAGGCTATCAAGGCGGCTGGCAGCATCAAACCGATGGCCCGGGGGCGCCACCACGACAAAGCGAGATTGATGACGCCTATGATGTGCTGGGGGTCGATGCCAATGCATCCTCTCAAGAGGTGAAAAAAGCGTATCGCAAGCTGATGAATGAGCACCATCCCGACAAATTGATGGCAAAAGGCTTACCGCCAGAAATGATGGAGCTTGCCAAAGAAAAGGCGCAAGAGATTCAAAAAGCCTACGACGTGGTGAAAAAAGCCCGCGATATGTAGCGGGCTTGTGCGCTAGTCAATCAGTGTGTGTTGCGGAGAGCCGCTCAAAAAGCCATCAATGTTATCCATCAGTTGCTTGGCGAGACGGTTGACCGCTTCATCTGCGCCCCATGCGACATGGGGCGTTACCAATAGATTAGGCAGTGATGCGGTGATCAGTGGGTGAGTATTCGGTGCTGGCTCCTCACTCAGCACATCGATCCCGGCACCACCAATTTGTCCGGTTTCCAGTGCTTGTAGCAGCGCTTTCTCGTTGACTAAGCCACCACGTCCGGTGTTGATCAATATGGCATGCTCCGGCATCAACGCCAGCGTGTCTTGGTCGATAAGGTGACGGGTGTCATCGGTGAGTGGGCAATGTAAGGAGAGCACATCGGCTTGGCGTAGCACGTGTTCAAAAGGCAGATAGCCAGGACGGCATGCTTGTGCGCCACGGTGCTCGGCAAAAACCACCTTCATTCCTACTGCGCGCGCAAGTTGTGCGACTGCCTCCCCCAATGTGCCTTTTCCAATGATCCCCAATGTACTGCCGGCCACACTGCCAATAGGGTGAGTGAAAAAACAGAACTGTCCTTGTTTTTGCCATTCACCGTTTTGTACGTCCTGATGGTATCCGAGCAGTTGTCGCTTAAGGGCAAAAGTCATGGCGATGACATGCTCAGGCACTGACTGCGTCGCGTAACCCTGTACGTTACACACTTGCACTCCACGCGCTTGGCACGCGGCTAAGTCGACATTGTTCACCCCAGTGGCGGCCACCGCAATCAGTTTGAGGTTAGGACAGGCGGCAAGCACCGTCTCATCGATCACCACCTTATTGGTGATAACGATATCGGCCTTTTGTAACCGTGCAACGACATCTTTGGGGGCGGTTTTACCGTACGCCTGCCAGTGATGTGGAGAGCGGGGCGAGGGCAGAGCAATATGTGACGGAATGGTATCACGGTCGAGAAAGACGATGTGAGCGGGGTCGTGCTGAGCCATGTTGATCTCCGTGTCTTAATCCATGGCTCTAGGGTGCGAGATATCGCGATATTGTGCAATGGTTTCAGCTAGCTGGCTTGTGAGTCCGTCGCTGTGGTCGTAAGTGGTGCGGCCAACTGATAGTCACTCGCCAAGCGGTTATCAGGCATCGTGGGGTAAAAATCACAGGGTGCCTGAAAATGCATGGTGTCTCCGGTCGCTGGGTGCAGCAGACTGAGCTCGGCGGCATGCAGGTGAAGCCGTGGTGCATAAGCGAGGGCGTCTGGACACGCATAAAACTCATCGCCGACAATGCTATGCCCCAAAGACTGCATGTGGACACGAAGTTGGTGAGAGCGCCCAGTCAGCGGGTACAACGCCATCAAACTGGTCTGGGAAAGGGCATGCAAGCAGCGATAGTGCGTTTGTGAGGGTTTACCATGCTCAAAACACACTTTTTGGCGAGGGCGGTTGGGCCAGTCGCAAATCAACGGCAAGTCGATAATGCCTTCATGGCTTTCTAGTTGGCCCCACACTTCCGCATAATACAACTTGGTGGGGATGCGGTCGCGAAACTGCGCTTTAAGGTTGCGCTCTGCTTCTTTGTGGGCGGCAAAGGCCATCACGCCTGAGGTGGACATGTCTAAGCGGTGAACCAACTCAGCGGAGGGAAGCTCAGCTTTTACGCGCGACCATGCGCTGTCGTAATGCTCGGGATTGCGACCAGGGTTGGCCAGTAAGCCACTCGGTTTATTGATCACCACCAGATCCGCATCTTGATAGAGGATGTCTAACCAAGGGTCTGTCGGTGGATGGTATTCAGTCATTGCCATAGGGTTTATCGGGGCCATCAGGCCCCGTCTCACGTTGGTTTATTGGTGGCTAACCACAACAAGGCGCAGCGCGTCGAGTTCAATTTGTGCGTGTTGAATATGGTGCGACAAGGTGCTGATCTGCTCGCGTAATGCGTCTAGCTCATCATCACGAATATTCGGATTGACCGTTTTCAGTGCCTCTAAACGCGCTAGGGCTTGTTGGAGCTCCGCTTCCATCTCTTGGTGGGCACGGGCTTGAATGTCTGCCAAGGCTTTTTCTGCCAGTGGCTCGCTTTTTTCAATCAGATTGTGGATCTGGCTTTGTACCGAGTTAACCATTTTACTGCCAAGGTGGCGGTTTACCGGACTTAGCTGGCGATGAAAGCTTTCAAACTCGACATTGTCGGACAGATCATTGCCGTTGGCATCAAGCAGTAATCGCACAGGTGTTTGCGGTAAAAAGCGGTGGATACCGCTCGATTTCGGAGCCTGGGCGTCAATGGTGTAGATAAGCTCGACAAACAGGGTGCCGACCGGCAGTGACTTGTTTTTAAGCAGTGATACCGCGGTGGTGCCGATGTTTTCGCTCAGCAGCAAATCAACGCCGCCTCGAACAATCGGATGCTCCCAAGACACAAACTGAACATCTTCGCGACTCAATGCGGTATCGCGGTCAAAGGTAATGGTGCAGCCATCGGAAGGCAGTCCTGGGTAGCTGGGTACCATCATGTGTTCAGACGGTTTGACCACTAAGGCATTCTCGCCTTTGTCATCTTGATTGACACCGATGGTATCAAACAGCCCCAAGGTAAAGGTGACCAAGTTAGTGTCGCCATCCTGCTCGGCAATGGTGCGTGCCAGTTGGTTAGCGGCTTCTCCACCATGGGAATGCATTTCGAGTAGCTTATCTCGGCCTTCTTCCATTTCTGCTTTTAAGCGCCGATTCATCTCCGCACTGTCACTGATCAGCGTCGACAGCGTATCATCCTGTTGGTTGGCCGCGAGCAACGCTAATAAGGTCTCGCCATATTGTTCAAACACCGCACGGCCAGTTGGGCAGGTATCTTCAAATGCATCGAGACCTTCGTGATACCAGCGCGCCAAAATCGTCTGAGCGGTGCCTTCAAGATACGGGACATGAATGGCGATATCTTGTGTCTGGCCAATACGGTCAAGACGGCCGATACGCTGCTCAAGTAAGTCGGGGTTCATCGGTAAATCGAACATCACTAGCTGATGGGCGAACTGGAAGTTGCGCCCCTCAGAGCCAATTTCCGAGCAGATCAAGACCTGCGCGCCCCCTTCTTCTTGGGCAAAGTAAGCAGCGGCTTTGTCACGTTCAACAATCGACATCCCTTCATGGAATACAGTCCCGCGAATGCCTTCGCGCTCACGCAGCGCTTGCTCCAGGGTCAGAGCGGTTTGTGCACGCGAGCAAATAATTAGCACCTTCTCGCTGCGGTGGGCTTTTAAGTAATCCAGTAGCCAATCAATACGTGGATCAAAGCCCCACCAGCTCGCGCTGTCCCCTTCAAACTGTTGATAGATATCTTCTGGGTATAGGTTTTGCACGGCCTTTTGTTCGCTTGAGCCGGTGCTGCCCATCATGCCAGCGACCCGCATGGCGGTTTGGTATTGGCTCGGCAGAGCGAGCGGGTGCATATGCAGGTGGCGGCTGGGGAAGCCGCTAATGGCTGCTCGGGTATTGCGGAACAATACGCGTCCAGTGCCGTGGCGGTCCATCAGATCATCAATCAGTTGTTGGCGTGCTTGAGCTTTTTCTTCTGCGTCGTCACTGTGCACTTGGGCTAAGCGCGCTGACAGGTCTTCATGTTGGAGTAGCTGACGTATCCCAGCTTGTGCCGCGTCGGTCAGTGGCGTATCGCTCAGCAACGCTTCCACCGCCTCAGCCACGGGCGCGTATTGTTGTGCTTCTTCAACAAAGGCATCGTAATCATAGAAGCGATCAGGGTCGAGCAGACGCAAGCGGGCAAAATGGCTTTGCTGGCCCAATTGCTCAGGTGTCGCGGTGAGCAGCAATACCCCAGGGGTGTGCTCAGCGATGCTCTCAATAATTTGATATTCGCGGCTTGGCGCATCCGGCGCCCACGTCAGGTGGTGGGCTTCGTCGACCACCAATAGATCCCAGTGGGTATCGCATACTTGTTCGACCCGGCGGCGGTTTTTGCGCAGAAACTCGAGTGAGCACAACACCAACTGTTGGGTATCAAACGGGTTGGGGGAATCGGCGAAAGCCTCCACACAGCGCTCTTCATCGAAAATCGAGAAATGCAGATTAAAGCGGCGCATCATCTCCACTAGCCACTGATGCTGCAAGGTTTCGGGCACCACAATCAGCACACGCTCCGCACGGCCAGCGAGCACTTGCTGGTGGATGATCATCCCTGCCTCAATGGTTTTCCCCAGCCCCACCTCATCGGCGAGCAGCACGCGCGGTGCATGGCGGCGACCGACTTCATGGGCAATGTAAAGCTGATGGGGGATCAAGCCGGCACGCATGCCGGTTAAACCGCGTAATGGGCTGCGCAGTTGCTGGTGCTGATTGGTCAGCGCGCGATAACGCAGGGCAAAACGGTCCATACGATCGAGCTGGCCAGCAAACAGTTTGTCTTGCGGCTTGTTAAAGCGAATTTGGTGGCTGAGTAAGATCTCACGCAGTGCGATCTCATCTTCCCCTGTGTCAGAACGCTTGCCGTAATAGGTCAAGACACCGTCGTTTTCCTCAACGCGTGAGACGGTCATGGTCCAGCCTTCGTGACTTTCTACCTCGTCGCCAGGGTTGAACATCACCCGAGTCACGGGCGCATCATGGCTAGCGTAGAGCCGTGTTTCATCACTAGCAGGAAACATTAGGGTCACGGTACGGCCATCAACGGACACCACGGTGCCGAGTCCAAGATCATGTTCCGTATCACTGATCCAACGTTGTCCAAGCGCAAATGACATAGGGGAAAACCTCTGAATTAACTCGATTGTCGAAAGACGCGACGCCATTCAATACAGCGTCGTTTAAATACTCTGCTATTCAGTGTGGCACTGAAAAAATTGGCCGCCAATAGTACTCGAACTTGTGAGGAGGGTCACGATGAAACTCAACGAATCTCATCAAAGGTCACGCTGACATACAAACGTCATCAATGGGCGGCAAAGATAAAAGCGTGAGCTGGCGCAGTAAAACAAGTTGGGCGCATCCCAACGGCCAGGTCTACGCTTATTTTAAGCGCTGTCACCGACAGTGAACTGCCGACACAGGAGGTGCCTATGGGCGACGCCGACCGGAAGCTGTTTGTATTAGATACCAACATTCTCCTCCACGAGCCTTTCTCGATTTACTCTTTCCAAGAACACGATGTCGTGATCCCCATGACTGTCCTCGAAGAACTTGACCGCATCAAAGACAGCAAACGCGATGTCTCACGCGATGCGCGTGTGGCGATCCGTGCTTTGGAAGATATTTTTAAAGAAGCCACTCCTGATGAAATTGGCGAGGGTATTGCCGTTGGCAAGGGCGATGCGACAGGGACGGTATCGATCCTCGCGGACTTTGAGATCAAAGAAACCGTCCATGCCTTTGCCGATAAAGCGGGTGATAACCGGATATTAAATGCGGTGTTGTACCTGCAAACCAAGCGCTCACCCCGCAAAGTGGTATTGGTGACCAAAGACATCAATATGCGCCTGCGCGCCAAAGGGGCGGGAGTGATGCATGTGGAGGATTATCGCACCGACCAGCTGATTGATGATGTGCGATTGTTGACCAAGGGTTTCCACCAATTTGCAGGTAGCTTTTGGGACAAAGTGGGGGAGTGCAATAGTCAAGCTTATGGCACAGAGACCCTACATACGTTGCCGTCAGAGCTTCTCGACACGCCGTTTGTTAATCAATACCTGTTGGATGAAAGCGATGATTTTGCCGCGCGAGTGCAGGCCATTGATGGCGATAAAGCGGTGATTAAAGATCTGAGCAGAGAGCGGCTGATGCATCGTACCGCGTGGGATGTGAAACCGAAAAATATCTACCAAGGCATGGCAATGGATGCGTTGCTGGATCCGAGTATTGACTTGGCGATCCTCACCGGTCCCGCGGGCTGTGGTAAAACCATTCTGGCGATGGCCGCTGCCCTGGAGCAGGTGGTGGAGAAAGGGATGTATGACAAAATCATTGTGACCCGCAACACTCCAGATATTGGCGAGTCGATCGGCTTTTTGCCAGGCACCGAAGAGGAGAAAATGTTGCCTTGGCTGGGGGCCGTCACCGACACGCTGGAAGCGTTGCACATGCATGATGAGTGCACCGATGGCTCGATGCGGTACATCATGGAGAAAGCCAACCTGCAGTTTAAATCGATTAACTTTATGCGTGGCCGCTCGATTCAAAACGCATTCGTGATTTTGGATGAGTGCCAAAACCTGACCGCCTCTCAGCTTAAAACCATTATCACCCGTTGTGGGGAAGGTACCAAGCTGGTGTGCTCGGGGAACTTAGCACAAATTGATTCATCGTATTTGACCCCAGTGACATCTGGGCTGACTTATATTGTTGAGCGGTTTAAAAACTTTGAAGGCAGTGCGTGTGTGTACCTCAATGGCGTGGTGCGCAGTCGCTTGGCGGAGTTTGCCGAAGAGAATTTGTAGTGGATATCAGGTGGCGGTCATCAGGCCGCCACCTTTATCCAGAACCTAAAACAACTCAACATCGTCTTCGGCGACAAAGGTTTTGATCACCCCAGATTGCAGAAGATCGTCGTAAAAGGCGACGTGATTACGGCCGTTTTGTTTAGCGTGATAAAGCGCCTGATCGGCATTGCCTAAGATGGTGCTGGTACTCAGTTGCCCACGCTCAATCCGCGTTGCCCCCATGGAAATCGTCACGGTCTGAGCGGCACCAAAATCACGAGCGTTGACATTAGCAATAAAGGTATTGGCTTTTTGCTCCGCCATGGCGCGGGTACATGGCTGAAACAGCACCACAAATTCATCGCCACCATACCGGAACAAAGTATCTTGTGAGGAAAAAGTCTGACGCATCAGCGAGGCCAGTAACAAGATGACTTCGTCACCAAAAACATGGCCAAAGTTATCATTGATTTGCTTAAAGTGATCAACATCGAAAATACACACCCAAGGTGAGAGCGAGCTGTCGGTGTCACTGTCTGGCGTCACCTCGCTTTGCGCTAAGCGATCACAAATAAGATCCAGCTTTTTAGAGAGGACTTTACGATTAAATAAGCTGGTGAAACTATCACGCTCGCTGGCCATGATAATCTGCTGATAGTTCTCGTAAATACGCGTTAGCCCGGCGACTAATGCGCGTTGGTCTTTGCTCAGGCTTTTAGCGCGACCGCATAAAATACCACTGACCCCATCTTCCTTCTCGTAATAAATGGGAACGGCAACCAATACATGATCATCCGTATGGTGGTGGGTGACCGCTTGTGTCGCCAGGCACTCATCAAGCAGGGCATCAATTTGATGAATGTTTTCTTGCTGAAACGCACTGTTGTCATTGGTGCCGAGGACAGTAAAGGCAGGCTGCATATCACCGCAGTAATCAAGCAGTACCACTTCGCTAACTGGGGTAAGCTCGGTAATTGAGGTCAGCAAGCTTTTGGTGATCGCGTCGACTTCCGTTTTAGCGGTGAAATCGACAATGGAGTCGAGGATTTGAATGCTGCTGGCGGCCACAAGGCGCCTCCTTGGAATCTTCCGTGTTTTCCTTAGTATAGAAGGCAATCAAAGTGGTGCCACCCATTACTCATCATCCATCTTGCCCATATAACCTTGCATTATCGTGGGTGGGGTCTTGAGCGCTTCGACAGGACAATGCAGACGGACTTGTCCGTTATCCAAATAAAGAAATTCAGAGGCAATGGCTTGAGCATCTTCGGGATGATGAGTCACCATTACCACCGTTGTGCCTTGCTCTTGAGCGGTACGTTTGACCAGTGCCAGCATGTCCTTTTTTAGCGCAGGGTCGAGCGCTGAAAAGGGCTCATCGAGCAGTAATAAAGGCTGGTTACGTGCGATGCTTCTACCCAGCGCGATGCGTTGGCGTTGGCCGCCCGACAGTTGACCAGGCAGCCGTGACAGATAGTCAGTTAAACCGACAGCGTGGGCTGCACGGTGAATGCTGTCACGTTGGGAGGCGGTAAGCTTCAGTGATGGCGATAAACCTATCGCCATATTGTCGAATACTGACAAATGGGTAAAGACATTGTGCTCTTGAAACAAGATAGACAGGGGCCGTTGATGCGCGGGGGTTGTTGTTACTGGCTTGCCATTAATAGCAATCTCGCCACTGTCTGGGGCAATCAATCCGGCAATCAAGGATAACAAGGTGCTCTTGCCCACTCCGCTGGGGCCGAGCACAGCAACAATCTCCCCCGGCGCTATTTTGGCATCAAAGGTCATCCAATCTTGCTGGTAACGATAGTGGACATTAGAAAGTGTCAGCATGCTTGTCTCCATTGGATAAGACGTGTAAGCAGGGCATAACACCCTAAACTTGTGAGCAGCAATAGCATCGCCGCGGCAGCGCCGGCTTCCATTTGGTAACTGCCCATTAAGCGGAATAAATACAAGGGCAGAGTTTGAAAGTTTTGGCTGCCAAACAGAGCTATCGCACTGAGATCACCCATCGATAACACAAAACTCACCGCGACACCGCGCGCAATAGGTGCACGCAAACAGTCCCACTCAATCAGACGTAGACGCGTGATGCCTCTTACGCCTAAGGTGGCGCACAGATTATGGTAAGACTGGGCAACTTGAAACGCGGGAGCACTTAATACTTTTATGAGATAAGGCAGCGCCATCAGGGCATTCACGGCCATTACCAGCCACAGCGCCAAGCTGAATACGTCGCTAAACTGGCGAAACAGCAAAAAAAGCCCGGTACTGAGGACAATGCTCGGCACCACCAAAATAATCGCCCCGAGGGTTTCTATGCCGTCCGCCTGTTTTTTGCGGCCGTGTAAGCGCCAGTGGCGGCTAGCGAGGATCACCGCGGCTGCGAGCACGAAGGCAAAGCTGGTTGCCCCAAAGGCAATGGCGAGCGAGTGCAATGTTGCCTGCCACAGTGCGCTATCGCCGAGCACAGCTAATGCGCTGGGGTTTAGCCCCCTTGCAATCACCACACCCAGTGGCGGTAACACCAGTAGCAAAACGAGGCCAATCCAAAGGCCATCCCAACACTTGGCCGCGCGGCTATCCAAAGACGCAGGCAGCGGCAGCACTTCGCTGGGCGTACTCGGCAGCGGGCGCGTTAACGTTTGCACGGTAAATGCGATGGCGCCACACAACAGCATTTGCCACAGCGCGAGGACAGCGCCCGTTTGCAAATCGAAATCAAAATGAATGGCTTGGTAAATGGCCAGCTCGATGGTGGTGGCTTTGGGCCCGCCACCCAGTGCCATGACAGTCGCGAAGCTGGTAAAGCACAACATAAACACCAGCCCGATGATGTGAGGCAAGCTTTGGCGTAAATACGGCCATTCTAGGTGCTTAAAGCGCTGCCAGCCTTTCAGCCCTAGCTGGGTAGCAAGACGACGCTGATCAGCGGGGATCCCTTCTAAAGCTTGCACCATGAGTTGGGCAGAAAAAGGCAGATTAAAAAACACATGAGCGAGCAAAATGCCACTTAAACCATAAATAGAAAACGGCATAGCCGCATCGAATTGCGCGAAGGCTTGCGCTATCCAGCCGCTGCGGCCATAGATGGCAACCAAGCCAAATACCCCCACCAACACCGGTAGCACCAAGGTCATGGCGAACAGCTTAAGTAGCCACGCTTTGGCTGGAAACTGTCGGCGAGACAGTGCATGGGCGACGGGTATCGCAAGCCCAACGCTGAGCACCACAGATAAGGTCGCCTGCTTAAAGCTAAAGTAGGTGACATGGCGCAGGTAGGTATCTTGCCACAACGCGGTAAGCGCTAGGTCGTGGCTGTGAGAGAACAGCGCCCAGAGTGCGCTGCCAATCAAAACCACGACTAAGCTGGCCGCAATACTGCCCGGCCAGGTTCGAGAGGGATTGAGCATGGAGGCTATTCAACCAGCGCGGTTTGCCAGTCACGCACCCATTGCTGGCGATTGCCCATCACTTCATCAGGCTGATACAGCAAGCTCTCTTGCGGTTTGTCCAAGGTGTAAAAGGCATCAGGCAGGTTGACATCGGTGACCGGATACATCCACTGAGTGGTTGGGATCACAGACTGTGCCGCATCACTGAGCATAAATTGTAAAAACGCGTCTGCACGTTCCGGTTGATCGGTATAGGCTGATTTAGCGGCCACTTCGATTTGCATGTAGTGGCCTTCTTCAAACATGGCGGCGGCAAAGCGATCGTCATCATCGGCAACCAGGTGATAGGCTGGCGAGGTGGTATAAGAGAGCACCATGTCGGCTTCTTTGTTCAGGAACATGTTGTACGCTTCGGTCCAGCCTTTGGTCACAGTGATGGTGTTGTCAGCCAGTTCGCGCCATGCTTGTTGATTATTATCGCCGTATACTTTTTGGATCCAAAGCATTAGCCCTTGGCCGACCGTTGATACGCGCGGATCTTGGTAAATCACACTGATGTCGTCACGCTCCTCAATCAAGGCTTTGAGGCTTTTAGGCGGATCGAGTAAACGCGTGGTGTCATACACAAAGGCAAAGTAGCCGTAATCGTAAGGGATAAAGTAGTTGTTATCCCAACCGCCAGGCACTTGCAGGCGCTCAGTATTGACCGCGTGCTCAGCGACAATGCCGCTACGCTCGGCTTCTTTCATTAAATTGGTATCCATACCCAGCACGATATCGGCTTTGGTGGTTTCCCCTTCAATGCGCAGGCGATTGAGCAAAGCGGCGCCATCGTCGAGAGACACGAATTCAAGTTGGCAATCGCATTGCTGTTCAAACTTCGCTTTAATTTTGGGTCCTGCCCCCCATTCGGCGATAAAGGAGTCATAGGTATACACAGTCAGTGGGTCCGCGGCACGGGCACCCAGTGATAGCAAGGATAAAGAAACCAGAGTGAGAACCGAGGTAAAAACTTTCACAGCACGCTCCTAAGTTGGGCGTGGGTGTTGAGGCAAGTTGATGGCAACATCAAGTCTCAATCCCTACGCCAGTGTTAGCTGGATCAGGTTCGATGGGTCTAGCGCATTGCGCAATCTCAGCCGTGAGGCTCCCCAATGAGTACGAGGCCATTGTACTGATTGGCTTAGGGTTAACCAAGCCTTTTAGTTGCCGAGTTGGTTAAGATCCCAGTTGTAGTCGTATTCCAATATTGCCTCTTGTGGCAATGGAATATCGCGATACTGGTTTATGTGAGCGATCACGCCTTGCTTATCGCCACCAAAGTCAGCTTCAAACCATTCATAAATTGAGGAGAGTTGCCATTTTTTTCCTTGCTGACTCACGCCTTTATCACTGTTAATGAAGGTATAGGCGGCTTGCTCGAGCTGTGCCTCAAGCGCGTTTGCTTGGAAGGCCTTGGGTTGCAGGTTTGGGCAACCTAAACTGGCACAGTTGACCGCATAGTGGGTACGCGGGTCTTGCCAGAGCGGGCGCAAAATACGGTGCTCAATATCATTCAAGGTAAGGGGCTCACCTGCCACCGTGACCACTTCATCATCCCAAGGGCCAAAGCTAAATAACCCACCGAGTTTGGTGATCGAACTGACCGGATAGGCCTCCAAAATCAGCGTCACGGTGACCGCATTGTAAAGGTTGACCCAATACGCGTATTGCTCGTCTTTGGTCAGCGTGCGAGGGTCGCGCGCGGTGAGCATGCGGATATAATGATCGAGAGCCTTCTTGTCAGCCTCGGTGACCGCCGCATAGTTAAATAAGGTGTGTTGCCCCTGAGGTTGCAAATACTTATCCAGTAATACTTGCCAGCTGTGATGAGTGAAGGTCGCCTGGCTGTCAGGGTTATGCGCATCCCACATCGCCCAATACTCTGCTTTGGGAGCCGCTTGGCTAAACAGCGGAAAAACCAAACAGAATAGAAGTATCAAACGTTTTTGCATTGCCCGTCCTTATTTTCAGCAAGCCTTCTTTTCAGACTAGACCAAGCGAATGCGTTGTTTGTTTCATGCTGAATGGAAAAAAGTGGGGTGTGACCAATAAGCGCGAAGAAGATCGCGCTTATCGGTGGCATGGGCGTAAAGGGGGTGACTTATGACAAAAAGTCCGGGATGCGTTGCTCAAAGCGTGAGATGTCAGCGTCGTGCTGAAGCGTGAGGCCAATGCTATCTAACCCCTCCAACAAGCAATGACGGCGAAAATCATCCATCTGGAAGCTAAAGCAGTGTTCACCGGCACGGATGGTTTGGGCGGGCAAGTCGAGGGTTACCGTCGCGCCTTCATTTTCGGCCACATACGCAAATAAAGCATCGATTTGGCCTTCTTCAAGGGTCACCGGCACCATTTGGTTATTGATGCAGTTGCCATAGAAAATATCGGCAAAACTGGGGGCGATAATCACTTTAAAGCCGTAATCATCCAGTGCCCAAGGAGCATGTTCGCGTGACGAGCCACAGCCAAAGTTTTCGCGGGTGAGTAACACGCTCGCCCCTTGGTAGCGCGCTTGATTGAGCACAAACTCAGGGTTCGGTTGCTTGCCCGCATCGTCTAAAAAGCGCCAATCGTGAAACAGGTGCTGACCAAAGCCAGTACGGGTGACTTTTTGCAAAAACTGTTTAGGGATGATCGCATCGGTATCGACGTTTGCCGCATCCAATGGGGCAACAATGCCGGTGTGAGTGTGTATGCCTGACATAAGGCCTCCTTATAATTGGTTAACGTCGACAAAGTGACCGGCGATAGCAGCGGCGGCGGCCATCGCAGGGCTGACCAAGTGGGTGCGGCCTTCACGGCCTTGGCGGCCTTCAAAGTTACGGTTGCTGGTGGACGCACAGCGCTCTTTGGGGCCTAAGCGATCGTTGTTCATCGCCAAACACATTGAGCAGCCGGGCAAGCGCCACTCAAAGCCCGCTTCGCGAAAAATCACATCCAGCCCTTCTTGCTCTGCTTGTGCGCGCACTTGCTCGGAGCCAGGTACCACCATGGCATGCACACCCTCTGCCACACGCCGCCCTTTAGCGACCGCGGCGGCTGCGCGCATGTCTTCAATCCGTGAGTTGGTGCAAGAGCCAATAAAGACCTTATCAATGCTGATTTGGTTAATGGCTTGCCCAGGTGTCAGTCCCATGTACTTTAAGGCTCGCTCAGCCGAGTGGCGCTCTATCGGGTCGGTCATGCTCTCTGGAGCAGGCACGCTATCATGCACACTGACCACTTGGCCGGGGTTGGTGCCCCATGTGACTTGATGATGGATTTGACTGCCATCGAGGGTGACCACGCGATCAAAGTGCGCATCGGCATCTGAGTGCAAGGTTTGCCAATACGCAACGGCTTGCTGCCATTGCTCGCCTTTAGGGGCAAATTTTTTGTCTTTTAGGTAGGCAAAGGTGGTGTCATCCGGCGCGATCAGGCCAGCTTTGGCACCTAATTCGATGGCCATGTTGCACACCGTCATTCGCCCTTCCATCGACAAGGCAGTGATGGCGTCCCCGCAAAACTCCACCACATGCCCGGTGCCGCCGGCATGACCGACCTTGCCAATAATCGCAAGGACAATATCTTTGGCAGTGATCCCGGGGGCCGTTTTGCCCGTGACTTCAATTTTCATCGTGCGGGCGCGGGATTGCTTGAGTGTTTGGGTGGCCAGTACGTGTTCGACTTCTGAGGTGCCAATACCAAAGGCGAGGGAGCCGAAGGCACCGTGGGTTGCGGTGTGCGAATCACCACAGACGATGGTGGTGCCGGGCAGGGTAATGCCAAGCTCGGGGCCCATTACATGCACAATGCCTTGGTAAGGGTGATTTAAGTCGTACAGGGTGACACCGAACTCTTCACAGTTTTTGGCTAAGGTTTCCATTTGGATACGCGCCATTTCCCCTGACGCGTTAATGTCTTTGGTTTCGGTGGAGACATTGTGATCCATGGTGGCGAAGGTTTTGCTCACTTGGCGTACCGGACGCCCTTTTTCACGCAGGCCATCAAAGGCTTGTGGTGAGGTCACTTCGTGCACCAAATGACGGTCGATATACAGCAGCGGCGCTTCACCTGGCTGCTCGGTGACCACATGGGCTTGATAGATTTTTTCATACAAGGTCTTGGCGCCTTGCTGGGTGTTTGCATTCGACATAGCTCGTATCCTTACGGGTAATTATTCTGCGCCTTGGCGGATATAGGCGGCGATACGATCGCCCATTTGTTCGGTACTCAATGCGGGGCTGTTACCCGCTAGATCGGCGGTCAACTCACCGGCCGCCAGCGCTTGGCTGACTGCATGCTCAATCGCGCAGGCTGCGTCTTCCTCGCCTAACGAGTAGCGCAACATGAGCGCGGCGGAGAGAATTTGTGCCACTGGGTTGGCGATATTTTTACCCGCGATATCGGGGGCAGAGCCGCCGGCGGGTTCATACAAACCAAATTTACTCGCGTTCAAGCTCGCGGATGGCAGCATGCCCATTGAGCCGGTGATCATGGCGCACTCATCGGAGATGATGTCGCCGAAAATATTCGAGCACAGCATCACATCAAATTGCGACGGGTCTTTAATCAGCTGCATGGTGGCGTTGTCGATATACATATGGCTTAAGCGGACATCCGGATAGTCCTTTGCCACCTCTTCTACCACCTCACGCCACAGCATCGAGCTTTGCAGCACATTGGCTTTATCGATTGAGCACACGTGTTTGTTGCGAAGCTGGGCCGATTGGAAGGCAATGCGGGCGATACGCTCAATTTCATAGCGATGATAGACTTCCGTATCAAACGCTTTTTCCTCGCGGCCTTCGCCTTCACGCCCTTTGGGCTCACCAAAGTAAATCCCACCGGTTAGCTCTCGCACCACTACGATATTAAAGCCTTGGTCGGCAATGTCGGCGCGCAGCGGGCAAAAGCCTTCGAGGCCGGTATGGATTTGAGCCGGGCGCAAGTTACAAAACAGACCAAAATGTTTGCGCAATGGCAGCAAGGCCCCGCGCTCCGGTTGCTCGGTTGGCGGTAAATGCTCCCACTTGGGGCCGCCGACTGAGCCAAATAAAATTGCATCCGCTTTTTCACAGCCAGCCAAGGTGTGTGCGGGCAGCGGTGAGCCATGGGCATCAATCGCGGCACCACCCACAGGATAATGCTGACGCTCCAAGGTGAGTGAGAATCGCTCACTCACCGCATCAAGCACTTTCTCGGCTTGAGTCATCACTTCGGGGCCGATACCGTCACCGGGCAAAATAGCAATCTGATGTGCGCTGGCCATGGTTATACTGTCTCCTGTTTTAAGTGGGATTGTTCCTTAATCTGGGCGATTTTGTCGGCGCGATAAATGGCATTGATCACGTGCAATAGCGCTTCACCTGAGGCCTCGATGATGTCGGTCGACACCCCGGTGCCGTGATATTTACGGCCTTTGTAGTTGGCAATGATGTCGGCTTGGCCGAGACCATCTTCCCCTTCCCCTTTGGCGGTTAGATCGAATTTATCCAGTTCAATGTCGTAGCCAGTAATGCGGTAGATGCACTGATAAAGGGCATCGACGGGGCCGTTACCAATCGCCGCTTCGCGTTTTTCTTCGTCGCCACATTGCAACTTGATGCTGGTGGTCGCCATTAGGCTGCCCGATTGCACGCCCAAATAGTTGAGCTTGTAGAAGTCGTCCTCTTCTTTGAGGTTGTTGAAGAACATCAAGGCTTCTAAATCGTAATCGAACACCTGGCCTTTGCGATCCGCCAGTTGCAAGAAAGATTGATACAAGGTGTCTAAATCGTAGTCTTGTTCGTCGTAGCCAAGGTTATCCATGTGGCTTTTCACCGCGGCACGGCCGGAACGGCTGGTCAAATTCAGCGCCTTTTTGCCCAAACCAATCGACTCTGGGGTCATGATCTCGTAGGTATTTTTGTTTTTCAGCATGCCGTCTTGGTGAATGCCGGAGGAGTGGCTAAAGGCATTGGCACCGACCACGGCTTTATTGGGTTGGATAGGCATGTTGCAAAGCTGACTAACCAGTTTGCTGGTGCGGGCAATTTCGGTGTGGTTCAATCCTGTCTCCACGCCTAACAAGTCAGCGCGCGTTTTCAAGATCATCGCAATCTCTTCCAGCGCGCAGTTACCGGCACGCTCACCGATGCCATTAATCGTGCCTTCCACTTGGCGGGCGCCAGCTTGCACCGCGGCAATAGAGTTGGCGACCGACATCCCCAAGTCATCATGACAATGGACAGAGATCACGGCTTTATCGATATTCGGCACGCGGTTAAACAAGGTCGCAATGATATTGCCGAATTCACTCGGCACTGTGTAACCCACCGTATCGGGAATATTGACGGTGGTCGCACCGGCATCAATCGCCGCTTCGACCATACGGCACAAGTTATCTATTGGGGTGCGCCCGGCATCTTCGCAGGAAAACTCCACATCGTCCGTGTATTGGCGCGCATGCTTGACGGCGCGTACTCCCATCTCGACCACGTCATCGTAGCTGCGGCGAAGCTTATCTTTTACATGAATGGTTGAGGTGGACAAAAAGGTGTGGATACGAAAGGCGTCAGCGGCTTTGAGGGATTCGGCGGCCACATCGATATCTTTGGGCACGGCGCGAGACAAGGCACAGACGCGAGCATGTTGCATGTGCTCAGCAATGGTGCGCACGGATTCAAAATCGCCCGGTGAGGAGACCGGAAAACCAGCTTCAATAATGTCTATTTTCAAGCGGTCCAAGGCTTGGGCGATCTGCAATTTCTCTTTGACGGTTAAACTTGCTGACAGCGCCTGCTCGCCGTCGCGTAAGGTGGTATCAAACAGAATGACTTGGCTGTTCTCGCTCATGGGTGACTCCCTGTTGTGTTTGCTTGGCCGCTTTGAAGGGCTCTTTAATTGGTGCTTGATGTTATTTTGGCGACGTTAGATACAAAAAAACCCGCGTCTGGCGCGGGTTTTTGAGATTTGGCATTCACTGTTTTCTGCCCAAAACCTACCCGCGCGACTGGGTCACGATAAGGAGGAGGATGAGGCGTAGGTGAAACAGTGTCATGCTGATGTCCGTCAGTAAATATTCTGTTACCAGAAATAACAGAGCGATGGGGAAAGCGTCAATCTGAAAAAAACAAAACCCGTTTTCTGCGCAATACAAAGGTAAAAAACTGGTTAATTAAACTGGTTTTAAAACTAAAAGTTAGATTTTTGTGCTGTGCTCTGGCGCGGCTTTGTCCAGTCTTCATTATTTTTATATGTCCCAACGTACCTGACCTCAAGCGGCGACGGGGCGAAGTAAATTCATCGAGATGACCCAATAACGTCACCGACCTGTCATACCCGCTGGCTAGAGTTTAACCATCAGCTCGCCGCATTGGGAGGCAGGATGAGAAGCTTTACCGCGATTCAACGCTTCGACCACACGGTATCGACACTGTGTTTATCTCACCGCTTTAGCGCTGACACAGCGAAAATAGCCCGTGCTGTTTCCCGTTCAGGTGACGGACCTCTCTATCTGGTGATTGGCTTCACGGCTTGGTGGCTTCATGAGGCGGTCGGGCTCTGGTTTTTGCTCACAGGACTGACGGCTTTTGCCATCGAACTCCCGATTTATTGGGTACTTAAACGTAGTTTTCGGCGCGCACGTCCTTCGCAGTTGCCGGCCTTTATCACGCCTTCCGATCTTTACAGTATGCCATCAGGCCACACCGCCGCCGCTTTTCTCATGGCCTCATTGCTGAGCACCTTCTTTCCTTCGTTAACCTTTTTGGTGTTCATCTGGGCCAGCCTAATCGGTATTTCGCGCGTGTTACTGGGCGTGCACTTTGTAAGCGATATCGTGGTTGGCGCTGGGTTAGGGCTGATGTGCGCGACGTTGGCACACAGTATCACTTTCGATCTATACGGAATAACAGGTATTTAATGAAGCTTTTATACGGTGTTCAGGGAACCGGTAACGGGCATATATCACGAGCCCGCGCCATGGCTCGTGCCTTGGCAGGGTACAATGTCGAGGTCGATTTTATTTTTTCTGGGCGGCCAGCCGAGCGTTATTTCGATATGGCGGCATTTGGTGACTATCGCACGTTTACCGGGATGAGCTTTGTCAGCCGTGATGGCAAAATTGATATGCTCGCCACCGCGCGACACAATCGTTTCACACAGCTACGACGTGATATTCGCCAGCTTGATGTATCAGGCTACGATAAGGTGATTTCTGATTTTGAGCCCATCAGTGCGTGGGCGGCGCGCCGGCAAGGCGTGCCATCGGTGGCCATCAGCCACCAAGCGGCGTTTTCTCATGCGGTGCCCAAACATGGGGAAACGCTGATCAATCGCATTATCATGCGTTATTTTGCGCCAACCGACTATGCCATTGGCTTGCATTGGTATCACTTTAATCAACCGATTTTACCCCCGATTATTGATGCGCCTGCAGCGGCTAACGCGGTGGCATCGCCCGATTCGGAGAGGGCAGTGCTGGTGTATCTCCCCTTTGAATCTTTATCTGCAGTCAGTGAGCTACTGTTGCGCTTTAGCCAACCTTTTATCTGCTTTCACCCCGAGGTTAATGCGCCTTACCAGCGTGAAAACCTCATGCTCATGCCCTTAGGCAAAGAAAGCTTTCACACGGCGCTGCATCAGTGCCAGGGCGTGATCGCCAATGGGGGATTTGAACTCCCATCGGAAGCGTTAAGTTTAGGGAAAAAGCTCCTTTTAAAACCATTGTCTGGTCAGTTTGAACAGTTGAGTAATGTCGCAACACTTTCTCAGCTTGGGCTAGCACACAGTATGGATAGCTTGAATGCGAGCGCGGTACGTGAATGGTTGCAGGCACCGGCCGTGGGCGCGATTGGGTACCCAGATGTTGCCCAAGCATTGGCGGAATGGCTGGTAAAAGGGGAGCTAAGCCAAACACGTAGCCTGTTTCACCATCTATGGGCTCAGGTTGACTATCCAGAAACCGTTGAGGAGTCGATTTTGGACTTTAATCGCTCATCAATGCGCATGAACCCGCACCCACTTAGGTTGCAGCGCTTGATTCGGTAGCGCGATATGCGGCGCACGCGTCGATTAGCCACTTTCACAAGGCTGAATCACGTTTTTACATTTTCGCTAGAGCATTCACTCAATTTCTCTTGAGTTTGATGGTGCGCTCGGTAAACTCGCTGTCATTATTGAGCGTACATGTGTTCGCCAAACGGCGAGCCAAGAGAGACTCCGTGAACACCCAAAACCATATCGTCACGCGCATCCGCGAGCAGATTGCCGGCCAGAATGAACGCGAAGCTATCCGCTTCCAACAAGACACGCAATGGATAAGCATTAGTTGGCGCCAGCTAGGCGAACGCATCGATCAGCTATCACGCTGCTTACTCAAAGCCGGCTGTCAGGTGCAGCAAACCGTCGCCATTTTTGCGCCGAACAGCGAAAAATGGGCAATGTTGGACTACGCCGCGTTGCAAATTCGCGCCGTGCCGGTGCCGATTTACGCAACTAGCACCGCCCAGCAAGCCGCACTCATTATCAATGATGCGGACGTGCAATGGATTTTTGCCGGTGACGAGCAACTAGAGAGCGCGGTTGCTGCCCTTGAACACTGTCCCAATGTCAAAGGGGTGGTTGCCCTCAACCAAGAAACGGCGGTTCCCGCGCATCCCAAGGTGTGGGATTGGGCTAGTTGGCTATTGCAAGATGATCGCAGCTATCAAGCCGAGTTAGATGCGCGCATTGATGCACGATGCATGGACGATTTGACCACTTTGATTTATACCTCCGGCACCACCGGCGATCCTAAAGGGGTGATGCTGGATTATGCCAACATCGCGGCGCAGTTGGAGGTGCACGATCAAGTATTGGCATTGAGAGCGGATGATGTGTCCTTGGCCTTTTTGCCGCTTTCTCATGTGTTTGAGCGCGCATGGAGTTATTACGTCCTTCATCGTGGGGCGGTCAATTGCTATCTCTCCAACCCGCTTCAGGTGCGTGATGCATTGGCCGAGGTCAAACCGACGGTAATGTGTGCGGTACCGCGTTTTTATGAAAAAATCCATGGCGCTATCCACGACAAACTCAGTCGGGCCACCGGCATTAAACCGCATTTGTTCCGTTGGGCGCTGCGCCAAGGCGAGCGTCATGCTGCTCAGTTACGCGCTGGCCAATCACCGTCGCGACGGCAACAATGGCAAGTAGCGTTGGCCGACAAGCTGGTACTGAGTAAGTTGCGTGCGCTATTGGGTGGCAAGATGCGCTTGATGCCATGCGGTGGGGCGCGTCTTGACCCTGACATTGGTGCGTTTTTCCATGCCATAGGCATTAACGTCAAGCTCGGCTATGGTATGACCGAAACTACCGCCACGGTTTCTTGTTGGGACGATACGCGCTTTGATCCTCACTCGATTGGTTACCCGATGCCAGGGGCGGAGGTGCGCATTGGGGCGGAGGATGAAATTCAAGTTCGCGGGCCAATGGTGATGCGGGGTTACTTTAATCAGCCTGATGCGACTGCCGCCACCTTTACCGAGGATGGTTTTTTGAAAACCGGTGATGCGGGGTATCTCGATGCCAAGGGCAACGTGTTTATTACCGACCGAATCAAAGAGTTGATGAAAACCTCTGGTGGTAAGTACATCGCGCCACAGCGGGTAGAAGGCGCTTTGGTGCGCGATCATTTTATTGATCAGATTGCGGTGGTGGCCGAGGCGCGTCATTTTGTATCGGCCTTGATTGTGCCTTGTTTCGATGCCTTAGAAGACTGGGCGCGGGCGGCCAATATCGAATATCAAAATCGCAAAGAGCTGCTAAAACACGCCGATGTGGTGGCCTTGTTTGAAAAGCGTTTGCAGAGTTTGCAACATGAATTGGCCAAATTTGAGCAAGTCAAACGCTTCACCTTGTTGCCACAGGGCTTTTGCATGCACAGTGGCGAGCTCACGCCGACCATGAAACTGCGCCGCAAAGTGATCCTTTCACGTTACCAACACCACATTGACACCATGTATCAGCCTTAGTCGTGGTGCGTTAAAGCGGGGGAAGATTTCTCATGGCTGAGAATCTTCCTTTGTTTCCGTTATTTTTATGCCTTTTCCTCCTTTTCCCTTCCCACGCCTGGATAGCAAATCTGGCAAAGTGGCGATTTTATAGTGGATATTTCCAATTTTCTGCCCCGTGATCAGCGTAAACCAGCAACATTCACTCAACATTTAGATTAAAAATGTAAATACTGGTTAGCTAATAGACAGTTTTGCAAATAAAACGTTACATTGATTGCAGCTTCATCCGAAGCAAGCCAAGTGACAATCTAACGCCGCCTTACCGCCAGTATTTGGTATAGATGCCCGCGTGGTGAGTGACCACCAGTACATCCAAGAGTAAGGGGCAAGATTAGGCTAAAAGTAAGTCCTAACTATGCGAACAGGGAGGCGTAGAGTGGAAATGTTATCCGGTGCCGAGATGATCGTGCGATCCATGATCGATCAAGGCGTAAAACATATTTTTGGCTATCCAGGCGGGTCGGTGCTGGATATTTACGACGCATTACACGAAAAAAGTGATATCGACCATGTGTTGGTGCGCCACGAACAAGCCGCCGTGCACATGGCTGATGGTTACGCACGTGCCACGGGTGAAGTGGGGGTGGTGCTAGTCACTTCAGGCCCAGGGGCAACCAATGCGATTACCGGTATTGCCACCGCGTACATGGACTCGATCCCCATGGTGGTTTTTTCTGGCCAAGTCATGAGCGGCCTGATTGGCAATGATGCCTTCCAAGAATGCGACATGGTGGGGATCTCCCGCCCAGTGGTCAAACACAGCTTTTTAGTCCAGCGTGCCGAAGATATTCCCAATATTGTAAAAAAAGCTTTTTATCTTGCTGCGACAGGACGTCCCGGTCCTGTGGTGGTGGACATCCCCAAAGACATGCTGAACCCGGCGCAAAAGCATCCTTATCAGTACCCAGACAGTGTGCGTATGCGCTCTTATAACCCGACGACTTCGGGACACAAAGGGCAGATCAAACGTGGCTTAAAAGCGCTACTGGCAGCGAAAAAGCCAGTGCTGTATGTCGGTGGCGGTGCCATCATGGCCGACTGCGGCGAGCAAATCCGCCAATTATCAGAAAGCCTAAACATTCCGGTAGTCAGCACCTTGATGGGGCTGGGCGCGTTTCCCGGCACCCATGAACACTCACTAGGGATGCTGGGCATGCACGGCACCTACGAAGCGAACATGGCGATGCACCAAGCCGATCTCATTTTTGGTATTGGTGTCCGTTTTGACGATCGCACCACCAACAACTTAGAAAAATACTGCCCCGATGCCACCATCATGCACATTGATGTGGATCCTTCCAGCATCTCTAAAACCGTGGCCGCAGATATTCCCATCGTCGGCTCGGCGGATGCGGTATTAAATAGCATGCTCAAATTGCTAGTGGAGCAAGGTGGCAATAACGACAGCGATGCGATCAGCACCTGGTGGCACAATATTCAGATTTGGCGTGAGCGCCAATGCTTGCAATATGTCGCCGATCCTGAGCGGATTAAACCCCAGCAAGTGATTGAAACCTTGTATCGCCTCACCCATGGCGAGGCGTATGTGACCTCAGATGTCGGCCAGCACCAAATGTTTGCCGCACTCTATTATCCGTTTGATAAACCACGTCGTTGGATTAACTCCGGCGGCTTGGGCACCATGGGCTTTGGGCTACCTGCCGCCATGGGAGTCAAGTTCGCGCTGCCGGACGCACAGGTGGTATGTGTCACCGGTGATGGCAGTATTCAAATGAATATTCAGGAGCTCTCCACCGCACTGCAATATGATATCCCGGTGGTGATCGTTAACCTCAACAACCGTTTCCTCGGGATGGTGAAACAATGGCAGGATATGATTTATCAAGGCCGCCATTCGCACTCGTATATGGACTCGGTGCCGGACTTTGCTGCGATCACGGAGGCCTATGGTCATGTGGGGATGCGCATCAATCATCCTTCCGAGCTAGAAGCGGGCTTAGAAAAGGCGCTGGCGATGAAAGATCGCTTAGTGTTTGTCGATATCAATGTTGATGAGACCGAGCACGTGTATCCGATGCAGGTACGCGGTGGGGCGATGAATGAAATGTGGTTGAGCAAAACGGAGAGAACCTAATGCGCAGTATTGTATCGGTTTTAATGGAAAACGAGCCCGGTGCCTTGTCGCGCGTGGTGGGCTTATTCTCTCAGCGTGGCTACAACATTGAATCACTGACGGTGTCACCCACCGATGATGCGACCTTGTCGCGCTTAAATATCACCACGTCAGTGGTCAGCGACGCTGACCGCGAGCAAATCGAAAAGCACCTGCACAAGCTGATTGATGTGCTGAAAGTGAGCAATGTGACCGAGAGTGATCACATTGAGCGTGAACTGGCGTTGGTGAAAGTGAAAGCCAGTGGCTTTGCCCGCGCGGAGGTAAAACGCACCGCTGATATTTTCCGAGGGCAGATAGTAGATGTCACGAACTCGCTCTACACCGTGCAGTTAACGGGCGACAGTGACAAGTTGGATGCCTTTATTCGCGCGGTGGGTGAAATTACCGAGATCATTGAAGTTGCACGCAGTGGCGTGGTGGGCATTGCACGCGGCGAGCGAGCGTTGCGTCAGTAGCCAAAGCAACTCTTTGTGTTAGCAAAAATGGCACGCCAAGGCGTGCCATTTTTTGTGGATTACGCAGGGTTAATCAAGTACACCAAGGCTTCATAGGGTGCCAATTGCATTTCTGGCATCAACGGCTTGGCTTCTGGGTAATTATGGCTCACCACGTCTGCGTTCGGGGCAGGCGCGATAGGTAGGGTCGCTGTGACCGATTCGCCATAAAAGTTACATACTACCACCAGTTGGCTGTCGCCATTATCGCGGCGATACGCGAGCAGCTGCGGGTGGTCAGGCAGCAAGTCCTGATAATCGCCTTCACGGATCACGGGTAAGGTTTTACGCAGGGAAATCAGCTTTTTGTAGTGATAGAACACCGAGTTTTTATCCGCCAGTGCGGTGTCGACATTGACGTCAACATAATTAGGCGCAGGCTTGAGCCACGGTGTGCCTTTGGTAAAACCGGCGTTTGCTGAACTGTCCCACTGCATAGGCGTGCGTGAATTATCGCGCGAGCGTGCCGCCAGAATGGCCAGCACTTCCCCTTCTGGCATGCCTTGGTCGCACAACAGACGGTGCATGTTGCGACTCTCAACGTCTTGATAGTCATCGATACGCTGATAGCCAGGGTTGGTCATGCCAATTTCTTCCCCTTGATACACGTAAGGCGTGCCTTGCTGCATATGAATCGCGGTGGCAAGCATTTTGGCGGAGACAACCCGATAGTGGCGGTCATCACCAAAGCGGCTGACTACACGCGGCTGGTCGTGGTTACACCAAAACAGTGCGCCCCAACCTTGATTATGCAGGCCGTGTTGCCAAGTGCGGAAAAGCTGTTTTAGGGCCAAGAAGTCAAACGGCGCCAGTCGCCACTTCTCGCCGCCCGGATAATCGACTTTTAAGTGGTGGAAGTTAAACACCATGGAGAGCTCTTTGCCATCCGGCGCGGAGTATTGCTGACAGTGCTCTAAGGTAGTCGAAGACATCTCGCCCACGGTGACGCTGCCGTAATGCTGAAAAATATCCCGGCTGATCTCTTGCAAGTATTCGTGGACGCGGGGGCCATCGGTATAAAAACGGCGACCATCGCCTTGATGATCGTTGGGAAAGGACTGATCTTTCGAGATCAAATTGATCACATCGAGTCGAAAGCCATCCACGCCTTTCTCGGCCCAAAAGGCCATTACGTCTTTGACGGCTGCCCGCACCTCAGGGTTTTCCCAGTTAAGATCGGCCTGTTCGGTGGCAAATAAGTGGAGGTAATACTGGCCGGTCGGTTCATGCCATTGCCAAGCGCTACCGCCAAATTTTGATTGCCAGTTGTTTGGGGCACCACCGTTAACCGGATCTTTCCAGATGTAGTAATCGCGATAGGGGCTGTCTTTGCTGGCAAGCGCCGATTGAAACCAAGGATGCTCGGTTGAGGTATGGTTAATCACAATATCCATGATGATACGGATATCACGTTTGTGCGCCTCGGCGAGCAGGGTGTCGAAGTCGTCCATGGTGCCTAGGCTAGGGTCAATCGCGTAATAGTCGGCAATGTCGTAGCCATTATCGACTTGTGGCGATACATAAATGGGGGTTAGCCATAACGCGTCGATGCCCAAGGCCGAAAAGTAGTCCAGCTTTTCGATAATGCCTGGCAGATCACCTGTCCCTGTTCGTGTGGTATCACGGAAGCTTTTTGGATAAATCTGATAAATGGTGGCCGTTTTCCACCAGGGATGTGCGTGCATAATGTCTCTCTTAACGCTAAAAAAAGCGGGGAGCACACTCCCCGCAGACAGAATGGGAATTAGACGACCGCCAATTTGCCTTTGCTGGCCTGGCGGCGATACATAAAGGCGGTGAGTGCGATTGGCACTAAGATGGCAATTAACATCGCGACCGCGTAAACACCCCAGAATTGTGGCTGAATAGATAAGATACCTGGTAGACCCCCGACACCAATGCCGTTGGCCATCACGCCGGAAAGACCACACACAATGGCGGCCAGCGCTGAGCCAACCATCGCGCACAGCATGGGGAATTTGTAACGTAGGTTAATCCCGTACATAGCCGGCTCTGTCACGCCAAGGTAGGCGGAAATCGCCGCGGGCACAGAGATTTCACGTTCGTTTTCTTTCTTGCTGACCCAAATAATGCCAACCACCGCCGAGGCTTGTGCAATGTTGGACAGAGCAATCAGCGGCCAAATAGGCGTACCGCCCATTTCCTGCATCAGCTGCAAGTCCACGGCGTTGGTGGTGTGGTGAACACCGGTAATCACCAAAGGTGCATAGAGGAAGCCAAATAGCGCTGCACCGATAAAGGCGAAATCACCGGTCATCGCTGTGCGAGCCAAGAAGGCGACGCCATTACCGATCTCGCGGCCAAAGGGGCCGATAAGGGTGTGTGCCAGTACCACTGAGGTGAGCAGCGCGACAAACGGCACCACCACAAGATAAAGGTAATCTGGAATAATGCGTTTTAACTGGGTTTCAATAAATGCCAACGCCATACCGGCGAACATCGCTGGGATCACCTGCGCTTGGTAGCCGACTTTTTCAATTGAGAACCAGCCAAAGTCCCACACTTCAGGCATTTCTTTACCGATAAGGTAAGCGTTCATCAACTGGGGCGATACCAGGGTAATACCGAGCACGATACCCAAAATGGGGGTGCCACCCATTTTTCTCACCGTCGCCCAACATACACCGACAGGCAGGAAGTGGAAGATGGCTTCGCCAAGCAGCCATAAAAAGCCGTGAGCGGTGGCCCAAAACTCACTGATTTCGGTCAGGGTTTTGCCATCGAACATGCGGATATCGCCGATCACATTACGGAAGCCGAGGATTAGACCACCGGTGATAATCGCGGGGAGAAGGGGAACAAAAATTTCCGCGAGGTGTGAGATGGCACGCTCAGTCAGGCTCATGTTTTGGCGCGCGGCTTGTTTGGCCTCATCTTTTGACTGGCCTTCCACCCCGGTTTGTTCTTCTAGTAGGGCATACACCTGGTCGACATTGGTGCCAATCACCACCTGAAATTGACCGGCGCTGGTAAAGCAGCCTTTGACCATGGGGAGCGCTTCAATCGCGGCCACGTCCGCTTTTTCCGGATCGTTTAGCACGAATCGTAAACGGGTGAGGCAGTGGCTAACGGTTGCAATGTTGTCTTTGCCGCCAATATGAGTGACCAATTGGTCAATGGCTTTTTTATCTATCTGGCTCATAAGCAATCCTGTATTGCTGTAGGGTATTCATTGGTAACGTTCCCACTGATTATGGATCGTACTAATCCAATTATCAGTGGAATCGTTCCCATTGTTTGAAAACCATCACACAGAAATTTGTAACTGCCTGATTTTTGGTGTTGGTTGCAGGTTAGGGTGTCACCAGGTGGCAAGGTTGTGTCCAGTGGCTAACCACGGGATCGTCGTCATCCAGCTGCTTAAGTAGCAAGTCGGCCGCATGTTGCCCTGCTTGATGGTAACCTAGCTCCACACTTACGGCGCGTGGAAACATAAAGCGTAGCATGTCGTGATTGCCTATGCCGCCAATGGCGATATCTTCTCGACCAAGTGTTTGTAGGCGTTTTGCGACCCCCAGAGCGAGGGTGTCGGAGGCGCAGACAATGGCATCAGTATGCGGGTTAATGAGGACATCGGTGGCGTCATAGGCGGCATGTAAGCTCATCTCACAGCGGTATAATTGTGGTGAAAGTTGGTGGGTTTGGCAGAAACGTTGATAAGCACCAGAACGGGCGAGGCCGGTGGTTTCATCGCGCTCATCAATCCCCAAGAAGGCAATATGACGGCATCCTTGATGATAAAAGTGGTCCATCACCTGTGCGACCGCGCCCTGGTTGTCGTAGCTGACACTAATATATTGATCACTATCGACGGCGAGCACGACACAGTTGGGGGCGAAGGGGGCTAGCGCGTTGAGATCACAGCCAGAAAAACCAAAAAAGATAATCCCATCCACATTACGGCGCTTTAACACATCCAGGTGGGCTTGTGCTTTTTGTTGTGAGAATTGGCTTTCCATGATGGCCGCGTCATAGCCTTTAGCATATAAGGTATTGAGCAGACCCGTCAGTGCGGTGTTCTCTGAGTTGGAACTGAGCTTGGCCACGATCACACCCACAACGCCACTGCGCTGGGCGCGCATCGCACGTGCGGACTTAGAGGGCATAAAGCCGTGCTGGTCAATCACCGCTTGTATCTTTTCGCGCGTACTATCTTTGACCCGTGGATCATCGTTTAACACACGCGATACGGTCGATTTCCCCACCCCGGCTAAGCGGGCGATATCCAAAATGGTCAATGCTTTTGTCATCTTGCTCTCTGCAGTCACACTAAATCAGCAGCTTAGTCGCCGCCTGTTCGTGTGGGATAATAACAGGCGTGATTGGCGCTTGCGATTTATTGATTAATTTGTAAACTATTGCCTGATTTTTGAACAGACTTCTCGCTTTAGACTGAAATATGATGAATCACCCTTTACTACAAACAATCAATAAGTGCTTAGTACGAGTGACCACCCTGACGTTGGCGGTAATGGCCGTCAAGTTTAGTGCCATCTATTTGGTACCCTTAGCGGTATTGATAAAAACCCACTTCAAAGAAATTGTCCACTGGTAAGGGCGTTGAGCCTTTGCGATATCAAGGTGTTTATCTCCTGCCAATAGCGTTGATAGCTCTGGCTATGGGCTTGCGGGCGTGCGGAGACAAGCCCGCGTAATACTGGTATTAAGCGCTGCCAACTGGATGCGAATTCAAAGCCGATATCGGGATGAGTGAGGTAGCGTAAATGCTGGGCGACAAGCGGCTGTATCGCGTCTGCGAGATACGGGTTGATCCCGGCAAAGAGCGTATAATGAAGCTGCTGATGCCAATGCGCCACGGCCGCGACGTCACGATAATCCTTGGCTGGCAGATGCTGTAGGCTGTGCAGTAAACCCAGCATGGCCAATGAGGTCGGCTCATCTAACCGAGGCGGCAGCCTATCCATGAAAGCGCCAACCATTGCTTGTATGCCTGTTGCGAGAGGTTGCCAGTCTGTCTGGCTTAAGGGCATTAACTGGTACCCAAGGTGGGGTTGGTAGCTGATGCGTCCCGCCATGGCGAGTAAATGTAAGCCATCACGCGCCGTTGCTGTGGTTAAATCAAGTTGCGCGCATAAGTTGGCGACGGTGAGTGAATAATTGCCGTGCGCATTGGTTGTCAGTATGAGTTGTCGGGTGAGTATTGCGCCCCAAATCTGCGCCATGGCTTCTTGTGCTTTGGTTGGTTTCATTGCGCTTCCTGCCGTGCCTCTTTCTATCATGCCACTGAATGGGCGATAAAAAAACGCCCCGAACGAGTCGGGGCGTGATGGTTTGTAAAAACCGCTTAGGTCTGCAGTAAACGTCTTATTACAGAACGTGCACAGAAGTGGTGTTGGTGGTACCAGAAGGCACAAGCGCGCCTGAAACCATGACCACGATATCGCCTTTGTTCGCTAAGCCTGACTCTAGCGCGATGGTTTTACCACGACGGTAGAACTCATCGGTGCTATCGATGCTTTCGATCATCACAGGTGTCACCCCTTTGGTCAGACACAGGTGAGCGGCTGTTTTCGGGTTAGTGGTGACCGCAACAATGTTCGCGGTTGGGAAGTACTTACGCACTGAGCGCGCAGACTTACCTGCTTCAGTCGCAACCACAATTAACGGGGCGCTGAGCTTTTGAGAGGTATCGACTGCGCCTTTACAGACTGCTTCGGTGATACGCAGGCGATCGCTATCGAGACGTGAGCCTAGGGCTGGAGACATTTGACGGTCTGTGCGCTCACAGATTTGTGCCATGATGCTTACCGCTTCTAGTGGGTATTTCCCTTTCGCCGATTCGCCAGACAGCATCACCGCATCGGTGCCGTCCATGATGGCGTTGGCCACGTCACCGGCTTCTGCGCGGGTTGGGCGTGGGTTTTTGATCATTGAGTCGAGCATTTGTGTCGCAGTGATAACCATCTTGCGTGCACGGTTACACTTTTCGATCATCATCTTCTGCGCGAAGATCACTTCTTCAACCGGGATCTCTACCCCTAGGTCACCACGAGCAACCATGATGCCGTCAGACGCTTCCAAGATAGCGTCAAAGTTATCGACACCTTCTTGGTTCTCAATTTTAGAGATGATCTTGATATCGCTACCGCCGTTTTGCGCCAATAGCTCGCGGATTTCTTCTACGTCTTCTTTCTTACGGATAAAAGAAGCAGCAACGAAGTCAACGCCTTGCTCACAACCAAATTTCAGATCTGATTTATCTTTTTCAGCCAGCGCTGGCAGGCTGACAGAAACGCCTGGCAGGTTAACACCTTTGTTTTCGCCAAGCTCACCGTTGTTGAGTACTTTACAAACCACCTCTTTTTCAGTCGTTTCTAGTACTTCCATCTCAAGCAGGCCATCATCAACCAGTACCGTATCACCCGCTTTTAAATCTTGCGGCAGACCGGCATAGGTCACGGCAACGCGTTCTTTATTGCCTACAACAGAGGTATCTGTGGTGAATGTAAAGGTTTGACCGGCTTCTAGTAGCACGTCGTCGCCACCTTCCAGTTTTACCGTACGGATCTCAGGACCTTTGGTATCCAGCAGGATAGCGGCTTGTTTGCCGGTTTGCTTCATCACATTACGCAAGTTGGCGATACGCGCGCCATGCTCTTGGTAATCACCGTGTGAGAAGTTAAGACGCATGACATTCATGCCAGCTTCAACAAGCTGAGTAAGCATCTCTTCAGATTCGGTTTTTGGGCCAATCGTACATACGATTTTGGTCTTTTTCATCGACACATTTCTCCGGTCAAAAATTGAAACATAAGCCTGATGCTTTCTCACAACACACCGAAAAGTGTAATTTTACCACGCACTTTTACTACTTAAGTGGCTGTGAAAGCGAATTTTTTGCATTTTGCAATGACGTTACCGCAGCCATGGTTGCTGTGGTGACGTCACTGTTTATCGATCGTGAGTATAGATTGTCTGCGGTGATCTGTGTTGATCACGGGCAATAAAGGCTTCATTGACAATAAAGCACTCAATAGTGCACTTGTCGCATGCATCTTCCCTTCCTTTGGGGCGCGTAAATTTACCACAGCTGATGATTTAAATCATTACAACCAGATGACAGCGCGCTGGCGAATCAAGATATTTTTATCATGATTACGCTTTCTGTTGATGTTGCCACCTTTACCATACGACGTATGCCTTTTTGCTGCTTTTATCAGCCATCAGTGGCCATTTGCATGCTTTCTGATGTGATCTAGCTTCCAATTTGAACTGGATCATGCTTTTTTATTAAGTCTTTTGCGTTCCCTTAGAATTTATCTACCATCAAGACTCTTTGAATGGACTGTCTAATAATGTTTGCGCGCACTTTTCGATTTTTGACAGGGATGCTGCTCCTAGCCTGCACGTATGTGAGTACGTTTGCATGGGCTGACGACGCCTATCTGTCAGAAGAAAAAGACATTTTAGTCGCCACTCACTCTTCGGTCTGGAAGCCTTACAGTTACTTGTCTGATAGTGGCCAACCCAAAGGCTTGTTGGTCGATTTCTGGCAAGCCTACGGCCAATATAATCATGAGCCGGTTCAATTTGTGTTACTCGATTGGGCGGACACGCTCGCTTATATGAAAGAAGGCGGTAACCGTGTTCATGCGGGGTTATTGAAGTCCACCGAACGCGAGGACTACCTCGATTTTGTTGCGCCTATTTTTAATATTGATGGGTCGTTATACATCCGCAATGAAGCGCGCGGAACGAAAACAGACACGCTTGTTGGCGGTAAGACAGTTGGTGTCGTCGCAGGCAGTTATGAGTCAAACTACCTAACTAAGCATTACCCGGACGTAGCACAACAGACTTACGCCAATAATGAGCGGTTATTTGATGCCGCTTTCAGTGGTGAGGTTGATGCGCTGGTGGCGGATAGCCAAGTTGCTAATTTTTATATGCTTACGTTTGATGATCCATTGACGTTTGTCGCAGAGCAAATCCTGTACACACGCCCGATTTATGCAGCGGTGCCCAAAGGCAATCAAGCCTTGCTCGCGCAAGTTCGCGAAGGAATGAATAACATACCGGCAGAAGAGCTGTTACGCATCAAGCAAAAATGGGTCAATACCGAGCGTGTAGAGGCTTACCCAGCTTGGCTTATTCCCAGTATTGTGTTGGCGGTGCTGTTAGGCGCGGTGACCTATATCTTTATTCTGAAGCGCATGGTGTATAAACGCACGGTCGCATTGCGCCGAGCCAACGCACGTTTGCGAGAGTTTGCCAATACTGACCCTTTGACGCAGCTGTTAAATCGCCGTGGGCTTGAAACCTATTTTACCCGCTTAAAGCCCAAGCTGAGCCGCCAACAGGAAATGGGGTTGATTTTAATTGACCTTGACCATTTCAAGCAGGTCAACGATACCTACGGGCATATGCAAGGCGATAAGGTGCTGGTACATCTGGCGAGTTACCTAAAGCGTTGTGTTAAAAAGGGGGCCGCGGCGCGTTTAGGCGGGGAAGAGTTTTGTATCTTATGTCCTACCCAAGATTTAGATGCCTTAATTGAAATTGCCAATCACATTCGTTGTGATATTGCGGAGACGGTGTTTGAATTTGGCGGTGCAGATATTCGTGTCACCGTGAGTATCGGCGCGATTGTTTCGAGCGATGTGGTGGATGATATGAAGCAGCTAGAGTTAGATGCGTTGATCCATGCCGCTGATCTTCTCATGTATCGCGCGAAAGACCGTGGCCGCAACCAAGTGATGCTTGCCTCTTCGCAATCCGTTAATACCCCCATCGCCGAAGTATAATACCGTTTACTGTTGGGTAAAGTGGGTCATGCTTTACTTTGGGGAGAGCGCCTACTTATTCTCTAGCCGCAATGGCTAATGATTGCGCGTCACCCGTCCTGAAGCATATTGCTGTGTCACGCATGTTTTTTTCTCTTTGATACCCCAGCCTCCTCTTTTCTGCTTTTTTCGTTTTCTTTCCTTGCAGCGTTTTCATCATTAAATATACTGTATGCATATACAGGTATTTTGATAATGAAAACACTCGACCAATTAGCCCAGCAACACGGCCTATGGCGCGCTAGTCAGCGGCCGTTAATGGCGGAATTACCCGATAAACAAGCGACCGGTTACAGCGCCTTTGATCAGCGTCTAGGGGGGCTCCCGTCTCCAGGTGTGACAGATATCATCAGTGACTATGGTGTCGGTGAGTTGCGGCTGGTGTTACCGGCGTTGTATCACGCTAGCGGTCAGCAGGTAGCGTGGATTCGTCCACCGGTTGGACTCAACGCAGCGATGCTACATCAGCAAGGCTATTTAACCGACAACACCTTGTTGGTGTCTCCCAAAAGCGATCAGGATGCGCTGTGGGCAGCCGAGCAAGCGGCGCGCAGTGGCGCGTGTCAGGCGGTCGTGTTATGGCCATCTTCGCTCACGGTGGGACAAGTGAAGCGCCTAAAACTGGCGGCCGAACATGGCCAATGTGCGGTGGTACTGTTGCGCCGCCAGCAGACGTATTCATTGACCTTGCCGGTCGATTTAAGTGTGGCGCTGGCCCCTTCTGCATGTGGCGTGACGGTCACGGTGCGCTATTGTCGCGGCCAATGGCCACCGGCCCCGTTTACCCTCGATTGGCGCACGCAATGGCCCGCGTTGGTGACCTGGCCGAGCAATGCAGAGAATTTGCTTGCCTTTCCTTCACGGCAACAGCGGGAGCAAGCGTGATGTCATTGTGGCTGTATCTGCATTGCCCAAACTTGCTGTTAGATAGCCTTTATGCGCCGTCATCGGTGCAAGCGGTGGGGCTGGTTAGCGAGCAAGAAGGCCGTTTAGTGCAGCTCTCTGTGGCGGCTAACACGCACGGTCTGAATACCGGTATGGGATTAGGGGCAGCGGCGCTTATTTGTCATCAGCTCGCGGTCTACCCTTATTGCGCGGTGAAAGAGCAGTCCGCGCTTGAGCAGCTCGCCACACAGCTTTATCCGCTGGTCGCGGAAATCAGCCTTAATCCCCCTAAAGGTTTATGGCTACACGTTTCACCGATGTTGGCGCTATATCAAGGGTTTACTCCGCTATGGCAGGCGGTGACTCAAACGCTGGTGGAAAGTGGTATCCGTTATCAGGCTGGGGTGGGCCAAACGCCGCGTGCCGCCGAGCTTATGGCGTATGGCCACGCGGGCAAGGTCAGTACCGACCCCGAGCATTTGCAGGCAGCGTTGCAGCAATTGCCGTTAGCTGCTGCCCCTTTACCGGAGACGGTGAAAACTCAGTTTACGCGTCTGGGCCTCTCTCGGTTAGGTGAGCTTATCGCCTTGCCCACCGCGTCGCTGACGCGACGTTTTCCGCGCACTGTGGTGGATTACCTTGCTGAGGTGCGTGGTGCTCAGCCGACGCCACTGCGTTATTTTCAGCCACCGCTGCAATTTTTTCAGCAGCGGGTCTTGTTGTTTGAGCTCAGTGAGCAAGCCCATTTATTGCCCATTATCGAGCATCTCGTCTCGGCACTGTGCCGTTTTCTTGAGCAGCGTAGTGCCTGTACGCCTGCGCTGACGTTGGGTTTTAGCTTACGTGATGGATGTGAAGAAACCCTGCCGGTAATGGCCGCGCATGGCGAGAAAGACGTCGAGCGCTGGATGGCGTTGGTGCGTTTACGGCTGGCGTCATGGCAAGTGAGCCAGCCGGTAACTGCGGTCAGTGTGACGGCTTCGCAAATCGATTGTCACCAGCCCGGACAAACCGATCTTTTTAGCGCCCAGCAAGGTGAGCAAAATCGTGATGAGTTGGTCGCGACACTGGCTGCCCGACTCGGGGAGGAGGCGGTTATGCGGTTAGCGTATGTAGATCATCACCGTCCCGAGACGGCCAGCCAACATGTCCCCCATCATCATAGTGCGACACCGACGGCCTCGGCACCCACGCGTCCACGCCCAAGTTTATTGCTGCCGCAACCCACACCACTGGTGGGTAAGGTCACCTTACGTGAAGGGCCGGAGCGAATTGTCACGGGCTGGTGGGAAGGTGCGCCTATCCAGCGCGATTACTTTATTGCCCAAAATGCCCAGCAACAATGGCTGTGGGTGTTTCGCACGCCAGAGCAAACTTGGTTTTTACACGGTTGGTTTAGTTAGACGGTGAAGCGATGAGTACGTATGCTGAGCTGGTATGTTGCAGTAACTTTTCCTTTCTTGAGGGCGCCTCACACCCGGAAGAGCTGGTGGCGCAAGCGGCAACATTGGGCTATCGAGCGCTCGCGATCACCGATGAATGCTCGGTCGCAGGCGTGGTGCGTGCGTATCAAGCTCAGCGTGATTATCCGCAGCTTTCGCTGATCATTGGCAGTCGCTTTCGCCTGCAGGCGTTAGATGTTGTTCTACTGTGTCCCACTCAAGCGGCTTACCAAGAGCTGTGTCGGATTATCACCAATGCGCGGCGACGCAGTCACAAAGGTGACTACCAGCTGAGCGAGTGGGATCTGATGTCGGTGCGTCATGGCATAGTGCTATGGCTACCCAGTGGCGCGGAGAGCGATCATCATTGGGCGACGTGGCTGCTGCGTTATCATGCTGAGCGCTTGTATCTGGCCGTGCGGCGCGATCTAGCGGATAACGACCATCCGTATTTGGCGCACTGTCGCATGCTGGCAAGCCAGTATGCGCTTCGTGTGACAGCGTGTGGTGATGTGCTGATGCATCACCCTGAGCGGCTGGCGTTACATCATACCTTAACGGCGATTCGGCATCGTCAGCCGGTGGCGACGTTGGGGCGGACATTATTGCCCAATGCAGAGCGCGCCTTACGCCCGTTGCCTAAATTACACGCTTTATTTCCCCCCGAGTGGCTGGCGGAAAGTGCCAAGATTGCCGCCCAGTGTCAGTTTTCCTTGGCGAGCCTGAAATACAGCTACCCCAAAGAAGTGGTGCCGACTGGCGAGTCTGCGATGGCGTATCTGCGTGAGGCGGTCAAGCAAGGCGCACAGCAGCGTTTCCCCAAGGGGGTGCCCAATGATGTGGGAGCCATCATTGAAAAAGAGCTCGCGCTTATCGAGGCGCTGGATTACCCGTATTACTTTTTGACCATTTACGATCTGGTGCGCTTTGCCCAGTCACGTGGGATCTTATACCAAGGGCGCGGCTCGGCGGCGAACTCGGTGGTGTGTTATTGCTTAGGGATCACCGCGGTGGATCCGTGCAAAGTCGATGTGCTGTTTGAGCGCTTTATTAGCAAAGAGCGCGACGAGCCGCCGGATATTGATGTGGACTTTGAGCACCAGCGCCGTGAAGAAGTGATCCAGTATTTGTATCAAAAATATGGTCGTGAGCGGACCGCCTTAGCGGCAACTGTGATCCGTTACCGGCTGAAAAGTGCATTGCGCGATGTGGGCAAAGCGTTGGCGATCCCCACTAGCCAGATTGATTTTTTTATTCAAAACCTCAATCGGCGCGATAAAACCCAGCCTTGGACGCAGCAACTTCAGCAGTTGGGCCTGGATCCTAAAAGCGCGAAAAGCCAACAATGGCTGTCGCTGACCCAGACATTGATCGGCTTTCCGCGCCACCTTTCTCAGCATGTGGGTGGCTTTGTGATTGCAGATGGGCCTTTGTATGAGTTGGTGCCGGTGGAAAATACGGCGATGGCAGAGCGGACGGTGATCCAGTGGGATAAAGACGATCTGGAAACACTGCATCTGATGAAAGTCGACGTACTGGCACTGGGTATGCTCACCGCGATTCGACGTACCTTTGATTTGATTGCCCAAACCGGTGGCCCTCGCTTGAGTTTGGCGGCGATCACCCAACAAGGCGACGATCCGGCGGTGTTTGCACGCATTCAGCACGCCGATACCGTCGGAGTGTTTCAAATTGAGTCGCGAGCACAAATGAGTATGCTGCCGCGGCTCAAACCGGCTTGTTATTATGATTTGGTAATCCAAATTGCCATTGTCCGCCCCGGTCCGATTCAAGGTGACATGGTGCATCCGTATCTAAAGCGCCGTGATGGGGAAGAAGTGGTGAGCTACCCGTCCAAAGCGGTTGAGCAAGTGCTGGCGCGTACTCTCGGGGTGCCCATTTTTCAAGAGCAGGTGATCAAACTGGCGATGGTGGCGGCCGGCTTTTCCGGAGGAGAAGCGGATCAGCTGCGCCGCGCGATGGCGGCCTGGAAGAAAAAGGGCGGACTGGCGCCGTTTCGCGACAAATTGATCGCAGGGATGACTGCGCGAGGCTATCGCGCCGACTTTGCCGAGCAGCTTTACCGGCAAATCTGTGGGTTTGGTGATTATGGCTTTCCGGAGAGCCACTCGGCTTCGTTTGCGGTTTTGGCCTATGTATCAGCGTGGCTAAAGCATTATTATCCCGCCGCGTTTTACACCGGCTTGCTTAATAGCCAGCCGATGGGGTTTTACTCACCGTCACAATTGATGCAAGACGCCACGCGCCATCAGGTGCCTGTGTTGCCGGTTTGCGTGGAACACTCGGGAGCGGATCATTGCTTAGAAAATGTCGGTGAACAGTGGGGCGTGCGGCTGGGGTTGCGGTTAGTCAAAGGATTAAGCATGGCGGCAATAGACCGATTGCTGGCCCATCGTCCAGAGACGGGATTTGCGTCTTTGTCGGCACTGCAAGGGATAAATCTTGACCGCGATGCCTATCAAGCCCTAGCCAGTAGTGGCGCATTGGCAGCGCTGGCTGGTAACCGCTTTCAGGCGCGCTGGGCGCTGATGGATCAGCAGCGGCAGTTGCCGTTACTCGCCGCCAGTGACGATGAGGTGGCGTTGCCTCATTCACCTTCCCAGTGGCAGAACGTGATTGAAGATTACGCGGCCTTGGGGCTGTCGCTCACTGACCATCCCATTCGTTTGATGGCGCAAGCCGGCACGCTGGGGCGTTTTACCCGTGGTGTTGAGTTATCACAGTGTGCGTCGCAAAGCTGGGTGGCGGTAGCGGGGGTGGTGACGGGCAAGCAATCCCCCGGTACGGCCAATGGTGTAACCTTTGTCACCTTGGAAGACGATACGGGCAATATCAATGTGGTGGTTTGGGCGGGGACGGCACGGGCGCAATCCCGTGCTTTTATGCAAGCCAAGGTGTTGAAAGTGCATGGCATTGTCGAGCGACAGGGCGAGGTGGTGCACGTGATTGCCGGTAAGTTGATTGACCTGACCCCGACGCTCACCACCTTGTCGGTGGCCGCGCGTGAATTCCGTTAACGCGACGCGCTAACCGCGTCGGGACAGGTGGGCGCCGGACACGCGGCTACCGCTTGAATACGCTGGCGATGTAGCTCATCACGAATCGCCGCCCCTTTAAAACCTGCGTCGACAATTGGCTTAACCTCTACCTGTTGCGCGCAAGCAAAGCGCTCGCGTAAGGCGTCGGCTTGTGGGTAGTGATAGTTCTCACGTCCCTTGCGGCCACGTACATCGGCCAAACACGCCAAGGCCAGTTGCTCGACCCGCTCGGGTTTGCGCCACGCGTCGATCTGATTAAACAGCGCTACCCAATGCTCAGGGCTGAGTTGATCGCACTTATGAATTTTAGAGTGGTGAGCACTGACCACCAAGGCCAAATCCCGATAAGCGTTGGGGATACGTAGTCGCTCGCACAGATCTTTAATCACGGGCAGCCCGCGATCGCCGTGGCCGCGATGGCCGGGCAAAATAGAGGCTGGGGTGAGGGCCTTACCGAGATCATGGACTTGTGCGGCAAAGCGGATGGCTTTGTCGTCGGTCAATGAGGCGGCATAACGGCTGACCATTTCCGTGTGGATGCCGGTGTCGATTTCAGGGTGCCAGTTGGCTGGATTCGGCACGCCGTACAGGGCGTCGATTTCAGGAAGCACTACCGCTAGGGCACCGCAATCGCGCAGCACAGCAAGAAACACATCGGGACAATCACTGCCAAGCGCTTTCTCCCACTCTCGCCAAACCCGCTCAGGGGTGAGGTGGGCGAGTTCGCCCTTGGCGACCATCGTTTTCATCAGCGCTAAGGTGTCGTCGGCAAGGGTAAAGCCGAGCGGCGCAAAACGGGCGGCAAACCGTGCCACCCTGAGTACCCGCAATGGGTCTTCGCTAAAGGCAGGCGAGACATGGCGCAAAATTCGGTTGTGTAAATCTTGCTGACCGCCATACGGGTCAATCAAGCTGCCATCTTCGTCTTGGGCAATGGCGTTGATGGTGAGATCGCGGCGCTGAAGGTCCGCTTCCAGTGAAATATCTGGCGAGAAGTCGCAAATAAACCCAGTGTAGCCCTGGCCTGATTTTCGCTCGGTGCGGGCGAGGGCATGCTCTTCGTGTGTAGTCGGGTGTAAAAAAACGGGGAAGTCTTGGCCGACTTGCTGGTAGCCGGCCGCTTGCATTTGTTTGACGGTGGCACCGACCACTACCCAATCTTTATCTGTGACCGGCAAGCCTAATAGCGCATCACGTACTGCTCCGCCGACAAGATAATGTTCCACACCAAACTCCTTAATGACACAGAGAAGACACAATCACGTTTGTGTCGCGAATGGGTTTAAGTATACATAGAGCCTAGCAGCACGCCCACCGTGTGCTTAAAAGGCCGCTATCAGGATCGCAATAAAAAAGGCTGCCAATGCAGCCTTTCATTCACGATTATGCCCAGCCGTCGCGGCGACGTTTTTTACGTGGGATAAGATGTGGCAGCACCAAGCCAAACAGTAAGCCACCGCCGGCCACCATACCGCCGTAGGTAAACCAGCGCATCAGCAGGTCGTCTTTTTGGGTATCAATCTTGGCGCGCAGTGCACGGATTTCGCTTTGCGCATCAATCAGTTTTTTATTGAGTTCGCTGCTGTGTGCTTCTAGCTTCTCGATCTGCGCGTTGCGCTGTTTAAGCGACTCAGCTAAGCCTTTTTGTTGTGCTTTGGCATCATCTTTTGCGCTGGCCAGTGCGGACTTCACCTTTTTCAGCTCTGATTCTAGCGCCGGCACGCGTTCTTTTAAGCCCGGTTGTGTGGTGACGTAGTCACTTTTTACCCAGCCTTTACGGCCACGGCTGTCAACCACTTGGGTATAGCCCTCATCACGATTACGTTTTAGCACAGTGACTTTATCACCCGCATCGACACTGCCGATAATGCGATATTGCGTGCCCGGGCCAGAGTGCATATAAGTGAACAAATCATCAGAAATATAGTTTTCTGCCATCGCTCGAGGCGCGGCAACGAGAACGAACAGCAATACGAGAGCAGAATACAGGTGTTTCACGTCTGGGGTCCTTTGCATAATTTCAGTGTGGGACACATCGGCTTTGCTGGGCATAGTGCCATAGGCGTAAAAGAAAGGGGAGCCATGCCCCCCTTTTTTTGACTGTGATTTGACATCACTGGCGCTTGTTACGCAAATAGCGAGGTCATCACTTGGTAAAAGATCACAGCCAACAAGGCCCCCGCCGGTAAGGTGATCAGCCACGAGGCAACAATATTACGCACCACACCCAAGTTGAGTGCCGCAATACCGCGGGCAAAGCCCACGCCTAAAACGCCGCCGACTAAGGTTTGTGTGGTTGAAATAGGGAGGCCAGTGCCTGAGGCGAGCACGACCGTACTTGCGGTTGCCAGTTGCGCAGCAAAGCCACGGCTAGGGGTAAGCTCAGTAATCCCGGAGCCTACAGTGGCCATGACTCTGTGTCCCATGGTGGCAAGGCCGAGTACAATCCCCGCGCCACCCATTGGTAAAATCCACCAGGCGATTTGTGCTTTTTCCGCCACAGCACCGAGGTTTTGTACCGTGGCCACAATGGCCGATAGCGGACCAATGGCATTGGCCACGTCATTCGAGCCGTGTGCGAAGGCCATCGCACAGGCGGTGACCACCATCAGTAGGCTAAATATCCGCTCAACCCCCTGAAACCCTTGATTTTCATCGCCGCGATATTTTTTAGAAATATAGAACACACCAAAAAACATTACCAAGGCAGAGAGCACGATGGAGGCGCTTACGGACTCTAGGGTTGTCAGGTGCAAGCCAACGTGTTTGAGGCCTTTTTTGATGGTGACCATCGCGATAATAAACGCGGTGAGAAACATATAAAGCGGCACGAAACGTTTGGCATTAAGGACAGGGCGGTCGGTATCAAAAATCAGTCGTTGTGCACTTAAGAATATAAAGTAAGCGAACAAGCCAGAGATAAAAGGGGTGATAATCCAACTGCCAACGATGCCTTGCACTGTTTGCCAATCGACTGCATCTGCGCCAACCGATAGGCAGGCAAAGCCAATAATCGCACCAATGATAGAGTGGGTGGTGGAGACGGGCCAACCCATGAATGAGGCAAGTAATAGCCAAGAGCCTGCCGCCAGTAGCGCGGACATCATGCCAAAGACTAACTCCAACGGTTGGTCAGCATAAAAACTGGTGTCAATCACGCCTTTGCGAATGGTATCTGTGACCTCGCCACCGGCTAAATACGCGCCGGCGAATTCAAAGATCATTGCTACAATAATGGCTTGTTTGACGGTGAGCGCTTTCGAGCCCACGGAGGTGCCCATCGCATTGGCGACGTCATTGGCACCAATACCAATCGCCATTAAAAAACCAAAAGCCGCGGCGACCATGATCAGTATGGTCCCGTGATTCATCAGGATTTCCATTGTAATACCTTGTTGTTACATCACTCGGTTAGGAACGGGAAAGCATGACCTCTAAGCGCGCACCCACACGTTGCGCCTGGTCAGCAATTTCACCGACCCACTCGAGGATTTTGTACAAGAACATGACGTCGACAGGGTTGTACTCCTGCTCAACGGCCATTAATGCTTGGCGAAGTTGGATTTGCATAGAATCGGTATCGTCTTCAATCACATCCAACTGATGAATCATTTCGGCGACTAAGGTGACTTCGCGCCCTTTAAAGCCAGTCTCAAGTAGCTCTTCAAGCTCGTTGATCACGCGGCGTGCTTGCGCGGCAGCATCTAAGCACCGCTGCACATAGGCGATAAAGGCATCATTCATTGAGGGGGGCATACGAAGCTGGCGGCCTATCACGCGGCCGGCAATATCTTTGGCTAAATTTGCCAGCTTGTCTTGCTGGGTGAGGAGCTCGAGCATGTCCGTGCGATCGACGGGCATAAAGAGACCTCGTGGTAACTTAAGCCGGATATTGCGCTTTAGGGTATCAGCATCTTTCTCAATATCTGAGATTTGCTGACGGAGTTGGTTTGCCTTATCCCAATCTTGTTGCTCGCAAGCATGAAAGAAGGGGATCAGTAACTCACAACAATCGTTTACACGATTTACGTGACGCTGCAGTGGTTTAATAGGGCTCTTTGCAAATAGCCCAACAATTGTATTGACTGGCATAGCCGTAATCTACCTGGTTGCCTCATGCCCAGCGGGCAAAAAAGAGAGGCGAAAAGTTCAACGATGGTATATCGGAGCGGCGATGGTAGCGCAGAACATAGGCTAAAGAAATAGCTTTTGTGATCTCTGCCTCAGTGCGCGTGATCAAGCCTGGTAGTGATAGCGCTTGCCGACAGGATCAATTGTTCATATCCTTGTCAGGCAATTGGCTATAGGTACCCGTATGGACACTGAGATAGAGCTCAAATTTTTTGTCTCTTCTGACTTTTCTCATCGTATTCGCGATAAAATTGTCAGTGTAAAACAGCTACAGCAAAGCCAGCGTGAGCTGGGAAACATCTACTTCGATACGCCAGATTTTACCCTACGTAAACACGATATCGGTTTGCGGGTACGTCGTTTTGATGGTGTGTACATTCAAACCCTCAAAACCGCGGGTCGGGTCGTGGCTGGGCTGCATCAGCGCCCAGAATACAACGCCGAGCTTAACGGACCTGAACCTGATCTTTCTTTGATCCCAGTCGACGCATGGCCCGATGACCTTGATGTTGATGCATTGAGTCAGGCTCTTCAGCCGTTGTTTTCCACCGATTTTGTCCGCCAGCAATGGCTGTTGGCGACCGATGATGGCAGTCAGATTGAATTGGCGAGCGATCAGGGCGAAGTGTCCACCGAAACCGGTGACAAGGATGTGATTTCTGAGGTTGAGCTGGAGCTGATTTCTGGTCAAACCGATGCCTTGTTCTCGCTGGCACGTAGTTTGGCGGATGATGGCGGTCTACGCCTCGGTAATTTGAGCAAGGCGGCGCGTGGCTACCGCTTGGCAACAGGCTATCAGGGCGATCCGGTTAAAGCCTTATCCATCGTTAAACTCGGCGCTAATGATAGCCAAGAAAAAGCCCTAATTCGGATCCTCGAGCACGCACTGAACCACTGGCATTATCACGAGCAGATTTACATTGAGCGCGAGTCACTCGAGGCGTTGCAAGAAATTCGCTATGCCGTTTTGTTGATCCGACAGGCGTTTGTGTTATTCGGCGGTGTAGTGCCGCGCAGAGCAAGCAGTTTACTCCGCCAAGAGCTGCAATGGTTCGAAGGTGAGCTGGCGTGGCTCGATGATGCGTGGGCCAATGCCCGCTTATGTGAAGACAAAGGGCAGTACCTGCGCAAATTAAACGCGCGTAAAACCTTGGTGAAAAACTTGAAGGCCGAACAAGCACGGTTACCTGAACGTGAGGACATTGTCGCGCTGCTGCATACATCGCGGTATTGCAACTTGCTGCTCGATTTGAGTCGCTGGATCCTCTCGAAAGGTTGGCAACCGTTTTTAGATGATAAAGCGGCAGATAAGCTTGCTCAACCGATTCAACATTTGGCCGATAAAGCACTGCCAGAGTCTTGGCACGAATTACTTGACGCATTTGATGAAACGAAGACACTGACACGGCACGATTACTTTGACCAATACCCTCGCTTGCAACGCAATTTGTTGCTAGGCACCTGCTTGGCCTCTTTGTATGACAAAAGTCAGCGTAAAGCCTTCCGCTTGCCTTGGCTCGATATGTTGCAAGGTATTGAAGAGCTGCGCTTGCTCGAACCGGTGCGTGAGCGAGTGGTTGAAATTGACGATGAAGAGGATAAAAAACAGGCAGAGAAATGGTTGGCACGTAAAGAAGAGTCACTGTTTCATGCGATGACGCAAAGCCGTCAAACGGGATTGCGTCTTACTCCTTATTGGCAAGAGTAAGCGAACGAGAGTCATAAAAAGCAACCAGGAGGTTGCTTTTTTTATGTGTGCCTTTATGCGGTTACGTTGCTTGAGTACCCAGTCGCACTGTTTGAGGCGATCCGGTAAAACCGCCTTTGGGATCAATATTTCTGGCACTTTTTTACGTTATAAACAGACAAGGTACGTGATGATAATTTGATTAACTTATCATTATGGGCATTGTTTATGGGCAAATTTCACAAATACGGTAAACAAGGATTCAGTGAGGGTGAGGTTTGCCGATATAACATCACTCAGTATTAATAATCGCCCGTTTTGCAGTCAGTTGGCTTAATAACGGACATGGAGCTTTCAGGATTATGGCTAAACACACCTTTTATGCGTGGGAGAAACCCGTTACCAATCTGCGCTTGATCCCAAAACTCGTGATTCTCATGGTCTTTAGTACCATTATTCTGGTCGGCAAGCAGATGTGGGACGCGAACACCTTTCGCCAGTCCGTGATTGACTTCACTTTGCATCAAACCCAAGAGCTTGCACAGTCTAGTGCGGCCATGACTGGCGCCCTCATCGATCAGCCTGATGGGGAACGCTTGATGCGAGAGGCGGTAGATACCATGAACGCCGAATTCAGCGAAGGGGCGTATTTATATTTGGTCAATGGCACCACTCGCCAGATCTGGTCCCACCCCTCAATGCGCCAGTTTGACGCGTTACGCGTGACGGATGACAGCACCGGAACCGATGTCGCTGACTTGTTTCTCAATCAGTCAAGCGCGTTTAGCTATACCGTTTATGACGGTGGCCGTCATGGCTATGCCGTGCCCGTAGGCGGCAGTAATTGGTGGCTCGTGGCATCACAACCGACGTCCGAGGCGCAGGCATATTATCAAGATTATATGATACAGGTAGCGTGGCAAACCGCGTTGATGATCGTCTCTTTCATGGTCATTTTGCTGGGCGGCTCCAATATTATGCTGCGCCAAATTAATTATCTCACCGATAGAATCCGGGCACTCGCCAACCGTGACTTAAGTGAGCCGATTGAGATGAATAGCCGAGATGAGTTCGGTGATTTAGCGCGTGAGCTGGAAAGGTCGCGTCAGCAATTGGTGGATGTGATTAACGCGCAGCGCCAAGCGTCGGATGATCTTTCTTCTCTGGCTGAGATTATGACGATCAGCATGTCGGAAACCAAAGAGTCATCGCAAGAGCAATTCTCTGAGATGGATCAGCTCGCCTCGGCGATGAGTGAGATGAGTGCGACCGTGCAAACCGTCGCTGAGCACACGCGAGAGGCGGCCAAAGCGACCGAAACCTCTAGCCAGCAGGCGAACAGCGGCCAAGAGCACGTGAGCAGTACCATCAAAACCATCAATGAGCTGTCCAATGACATCAGCGAGTCATCCCAGGTCGTGGGACAGGTCGATGCCCAGGTGGAGAAAATCGGTACTGTCGTGGTCACCATTCAAGGAATTTCAGAGCAAACCAATCTACTGGCACTCAATGCCGCGATAGAAGCGGCGCGAGCGGGCGACACGGGGCGCGGCTTTGCGGTGGTGGCTGATGAAGTACGCAAGCTGGCGCAACACACCCAAGAAGCCACGGTAGAAATTCAAGACATGATCACCCAGTTGCAGCAAAGTGCGCAAAAAGCGGTGGGCTTGATGGATCGCAGTGTTTCCGAGGCCAAGACAGGGGTCGAGTCAGTGAGCCAGGCTGGCGGAGAGCTTGAGCAAATCGTCACGCAAATCCAATCGCTTAATGACATGAACTTCCAAATCGCCTCATCGGCGGAGCAACAAGCGTCAGTGGCCGGTGAGATGAACCAAAACCTCACCAATGTTAAAGATTTGGTTCAGGCATCGGTGACGGTAGCGTCTGAGCTACATGAAACGGCAGAGATGGTTGAACAAAGTGCGCAATCACTCAAAGATAAAATTGAGGCCTTTAAGGTTTAACCACGTTTGAGGTTTTATCCCGTAATCAACAACGGCTCGCTGCATCAGTGAGCCGTTTTTGTTAGTGTCGATACAGGACGATATCAAAAGGACTGCCCATGGTACTCTCTGACTCTCTTGCCGCTTGCTTGCATCAGCACTGGACACGATTAAATGAATTTGCCCCTGACGCCGTGCCGCAGTGGCAAGGCACGGCGCGTGAGCAACTCGAGCAGGCCTTAGCGTGTAGCGAGTTTGTCGCCAAGGCATTAACCCAAACCCCTGGGCTTCTCGACTGGCTGTATCAGCATCGTCAGCAAGCCTCGCGTGAGCAAACATACCAAGCTGAGCTGAGTCAGATGTTGGAAGCGGTCACAGATGAGAGTGAGTTTCACCGTCAACTCCGTCGGCATCGCCAGCGTGAGCTCGTATGGATAGCGTGGCAAGAGATCCACAACCAATGGCCGGTTGAGCAAGGTTTACAGCACCTGTCAGCCCTTGCGGAAGCGCAAATCTTATCTGCCTATCAATGGCTCTATCAGCGCGGCTGTCACGACTGGGGCACGCCTATGAGCCCAGAGGGGGAGCCGCAGCCAATGCTCGTTTTGGGCATGGGTAAACTCGGGGGCGGTGAGCTCAACTTTTCCTCCGACATTGATTTAATTTTCACCTACCCGGAGTCTGGGGAGACGCAAGGGGCGAGAAAAAGCATCGCCAATGCGCAATTCTTTACCCGGCTAGGGCAGCGTCTGATCAAAGCGCTCGACCAACCCACGATGGACGGTTTTTGTTATCGGGTTGATATGCGCTTACGCCCCTTTGGGGATAGTGGCCCCTTAGTGATGAGCTTTTCCGCACTCGAAGATTACTACCAAGAGCAAGGGCGTGATTGGGAGCGCTATGCGATGGTGAAGGCGCGAGTCATGGGTAAAGAGCAGTATGATTGTTATCAAACGCTACGTCAGATGTTACGCCCGTTTGTCTTCCGTCGTTACATCGATTTTAGTGCCATTCAAGCGCTGCGGCGGATGAAACAGTTAATCCAACGAGAGGTACGTCGGCGTGGCTTAACCGACAATATTAAGCTTGGCGCGGGGGGAATTCGGGAGATTGAATTTATTGCTCAGTCGTTTCAGCTTATTCGCGGCGGCCGAGAGCCCAGTTTGCGCCAGCGTGGCTTGCTCGACACCTTAGATGCGATTGCGGAACTGGAATTATTGCCCACCGCTGAGGTAAGCCAATTAAAGGCCGCGTATTGCTATTTGCGTCGAGTTGAAAACCTCCTGCAAGCCATTGATGACAACCAAACGCAGACCCTGCCCGATAACGACCTTGATCGTGAGCGGCTTTGTCACGCCATGGGGGTCAATGACTGGGCGCGCTTACAGGCCGACATCACTCAGCATATGCAAGCGGTTAATCAGGTCTTTTCTGGCTTGATTGGCGAAGATGAGCAAGAAACAGACACGGATGTCGATACTGAGTATCACGATCTATGGGCGATGGCGCGAGATGTAGAAAACGCCCACTTGATCTTAGCAGGCTTAGATCTACCGGACACCAATATTGCTGAGCAGTTATTGGCGTTTAAACAAGAGCTCGCCAAACGCACTGTTGGGCCGCGTGGCCGAGAAGTACTTAATCGATTGATGCCGGTGATGTTAAGTAAGCTACTGACGTTACCGCAACCGCAGCAGGTGTTGCCACATATCACCCACCTGTTACTCAATATCTCGACTCGCACCACCTACTTAGAACTATTGGATGAGCACCCCGGCGCGATCGATCAGCTGTTACGACTTTGTACGGCCAGCCCGATGGTGGCAGAGAAGTTGGCGCGCTACCCTTTGCTACTGGATGAGCTGCTCGATTTAACCCATTTGTACCAACCTTTAGCGCCCGATGCCTATCGCAGCGAATTACGCGATTATCTTGCCCGTATTCCTGTTGAGGATATGGAGCAACAAATGGAAGCGGTCCGTCAGTTTAAGCAAGTACAGTTATTAAAAATTGCCGCGGCGGATATCGCCGGTGTGCTACCTGTGATGCGCGTCAGTGATCATTTGACTTACTTGGCCGAAGCGATTGTGGAGGCGGTGGTCAATCAGGCCTGGCACCAAATGGTGGAAAAATATGGCCAACCGACACACTTGGGCGAGCGCGAGGGGCGTGGCTTTGCGGTGATTGGTTACGGAAAATTAGGCGGATGGGAGCTAGGTTATAATTCCGACCTCGATGTGGTTTTTCTGCATGACTGCCCCGCGAATGTTGAGACTGACGGACGCAAAGTCATTGATGGCCGCCAATTCTATCTGCGTCTTGCCCAGCGTATCGTGCACCTTTTCTCTACGCGCACGCCCTCTGGGGTGCTCTATGACATTGACACACGCCTTCGCCCTTCCGGCACCTCCGGAATGCTGGTCAGTACACTGGACGCTTACGCGGATTACCAACAAAACGAAGCCTGGACATGGGAGCATCAGGCGCTGGTGCGTGCGCGCATGATATACGGTGACCCTCAGCTTGAGTCCGCGTTTACCGAGGTGCGTCATCATATTCTTGCTGCCCCACGAGAAAGGGAGACTTTGAGAGAGCAAGTCAGTGGCATGCGTGAAAAAATGCGTCAGCATAAAGCGACAGGACAAAAAGATACCTTCTCCATCAAACAAGACGCAGGTGGGATCACTGACATCGAGTTCTTGGCGCAATATTTAGTGCTCGGCAATAGTGCAACGCAACCTGCGCTGACCCGTTACAGCGACAACGCGCGCATTTTTGAGCAAGCCGGAGAGCTGGGAGTGATGCCACTGGCGCAGGCGGCAGGGTTAAAGTCGGCCTATACGCGGATGCGCAATGCACTCCACCGCAGCCACCTCGCGGGTGAGAGTGGTAAGGTGGAGGCTGATGCCTTTATCGATGAGCGCGACGTGGTGCAACAAGCCTGGCAACAGTGGTTTGATGGGCAAGTGAAATAGTGTGGCTTAGCACCAACATCAGGCCGCGATAGCGGCCTGGGTAGCGTTATACTTTTTTATATAAAGAAGGCTCACCCTCTGGGCGAGTTTTAAAACGGCGATGCAACCACATATATTGCTCAGGGGCGCGCAGGATCAAACGCTCAACCGCTTGGTTAGTGACCACCGCGGCGGCATGCGCTTCTTTAGGGAAATCCGTTATGGGTGGGTCAATTTTAACGCGGTATTGGCCTAGCCGCCGTTCTCTCACCACAGAAAAAGGTACCACGGTGGCGTGACCGGCATGAGTCAGCAAACTAGTGCCCGTGGTGGTGCAAGCTTGTTTGACCGCAAACAGCGGAGCAAAGGTTGAGCGGCGGCGACCATAGTCGTGATCGGGCGCATACCACATTCGATGGCCTTCTTTGAGGTAGTGGATCATCGATTTGACGTCTTTGCGATCAACCCCAATATTACGCTTCATGCGGCCACGGAATTGAAACCAGTCATACACAGGGTTGGTGTTGGGGCGGTATACACCCACGCCAGGCGTTTGTTCGCTTAAGCCGCGCGCGCCAATCTCTAAGTTCAGTGAGTGCACAGCAATCAACAGCACGCCTTTGCCTTGTTGTTCAAGCTCAAGCAGGGTGTCTAGTCCCTCAATGGTGACATGCTTGTTGATTCGCCATTTGGGCCAAAACCACGCCATACCAGTCTCGAACAAGGCAAGGCCGGCGTTGGCAAAATTTTCTTTCACCATCGCAGCGCGGTTAGCGGGCGTCATCTCTGGAAAGCACAGCGCTAGGTTACGATCGGCAATTTTAACGCGGCGTTTCATTAGTGTATGCATCAAGTGACCTAAACCGCGGCCTAAATAGAATTGGACGCGATAAGGCAGCCAGCTAGCCAGATACATTAACCCGACACCAAGCCAGGTATGAAGATAGCGAGGGTGAAGAAACCCAATGCGAAAAGTGGGGGCTGAAAAATCGCTCATAGCGTTAATGACTCATGAAAACCAAACCAGAAAGAGCCGTAAGGCCCGCGCTATTGTAGAGTAAATTCTTGGCGCTGTCCTGCGCGAGTATGCGCGGTGAGTGTTGAGATTGTGCGCAGCACACGCCTGTGAGCCCCCCATTTATCCTATGGCTATGCTACTATCGCTCGGTAACGACAGTATTCGGAGATCCAGATGAAACTCAGCCTTCCTGACTACAGCCAAGCCAATGTTCTGGTCGTCGGTGATGTGATGCTCGATCGCTACTGGTATGGGCCGACCGGACGTATTTCCCCGGAAGCGCCCGTGCCTGTAGTGAAAATCAATCAAACGGAAGAACGCCCAGGTGGCGCTGCGAACGTGGCGATGAATATCGCAGCCTTGGGTGGACATACTCAGCTGATTGGCCTGACGGGCAAGGATGAGCAGGCTGACGCGCTCACGCAAACCCTCGACTCGTTAAATGTTAGCTGTGATTTTGTGGCGTTAGATTCGCATCCCACCATTACCAAGCTTCGGGTAATGAGCCGTAACCAGCAGTTGATTCGTCTGGATTTTGAAGAGGGTTTTGCGGGGGTGGATGTGGCGCCCATGCTGGCCAAAGTCGAAGCGGCACTGCCTAAGGCGCAGGCGATGATCTTATCGGATTATGCCAAGGGCGCGCTGGCCGAGGTACAAACATTGATTCAGGCCGCCAAACAAGCGGGTGTGACCACCTTGGTTGACCCCAAAGGCACGGATTTTGAGCGTTACCGAGGCGCGAGCTTACTGACGCCGAACATGGCGGAGTTTGAAGCGGTGGCAGGCTCAGTGACGGACGATCAAAGCTTGGAAGAAAAAGGTTTAGCGCTGATCAAGCAATACGAGCTTGGTGCGCTGCTGGTCACCCGTAGTGAACATGGAATGACATTGCTACGCCCGGATGCCGCGCCGCTGAACTTGCCAACGCTTGCCAAAGAAGTGTACGACGTCACAGGGGCGGGAGATACGGTGATCTCGGTACTGGCGGCATCATTGGCCGCCGGCAAACCGATAGAGCAAGCCTGTGCGCTAGCCAATGCTGCTGCCGGCGTGGTGGTGGGCAAGTTGGGTACTTCAACCCTCTCCACTATCGAGCTGACCGAAGCGGTACACGGCTCGCACGAGTCTGGTTTTGGCGTTACCACCGAAGCGCAGCTGATTGATGCGGTGCACGTCGCCCAAGGGCGAGGAGAGAAAGTGGTGATGACCAATGGCTGCTTTGATATTTTGCACGCAGGCCATGTGGCGTACCTCAATGAGGCCGCCAAGCTAGGCGATCGCCTGATTGTTGCCGTTAACACCGACGCATCGGTACAGGCTTTGAAAGGGCCTGGCCGCCCTGTTAATCCAACTGATCGACGGATGGCGGTGCTAGCAGGACTGGGCGCAGTCGATTGGGTGGTTCCTTTTGGCGAAGAAACGCCTGCGCGCCTGATTGGCGAAGTCTTGCCCGACTTGCTCGTTAAAGGCGGTGATTATCAGGTCAACGAGATTGCTGGTGCCGAGGCGGTGCTTGCCAACGGGGGAGAGGTCAAAGTGCTTAATTTTGAAGATGGCTGCTCTACCACAGAAATCATTGAGTCGATTCGGCGTGGTCAATAGCGCCTTGCCCTTTCAAATAATGACAATAAAAAAGGTGCCCGTTGGCACCTTTTTGCATACTAGAGCCTCAAGCGTGAATCACTCTTGTTTCACCAGCCCTTGGTTAATATCGAGCAAGTCTTGCTCAGACAAGGTGCCCATGGCTTGGTGTAAACGTAAACGGCTTAGAATATAGTCGTAGCGCGCATTGGAGAGGTTGCGATTGGCATCGTAAAGGCGACGCGTAGCATCCAAAACATCGACAATGGTACGAGTACCCACTTCAAAACCTGCTTCAGTGGCTTCTAGCGCTGAGCGTGCAGAGACCACGGTTTGCTCATAAGCACGTAGTGCGCCAATCGAGGCATTGATGTCGTTATAGAAAGCGCGCACATCTTTCACTGTGCTGCGGTATTTGGCTTCCAGACTTTGTGATGCAGCCACATACTCATGCTGCGCCTTTTCCACATTGGCCGAGGTGCTGCCGCCGGTGAACAGTGGCAGGCTAAAGTCGAGGCTGGCAGAGCCTTCGTTGTAATCAACGGAGCCGGGCGTATGCTGATTGTCGGTATCGACCATGCCATATTTAGCGCTAAAGGTCAGTGTGGGCAGATGGCCGGTTTTGGCCAGCTTAATCTGCTCTTTGGCGGTATCACGGGCAATGCGATTGGCAAGCAACTCGAGGTTTTTCTCTTCGGCGACGTTGACCAGTGCTGCCGGCTGTTGCTGCGGGTTACTGGCACTAAAGCGCTCGGTGTCGAGTACGCGTAAGTCATGCGGGGCTTGGCCGGTGATCTCACGCAAGCCTTCATAGCTGTTGGTGAGCGCGTTTTCGGCCAAAATTTCATCGGCCAGCACGGCGTCGTATTGCGCTTGGGCGTCATGCACGTCAGTAATCGCTGAAAGGCCCACTTCAAAACGTTGCTTGGTTTGCTCAAGCTGACGGCCCACGGCCGCTTTTTCTGCCTGAATAAACTCAAGCTTGTCCATGGCACGCAACACGTCAAAATAGGCTTGTGCCACGCGTAGCATTAATCCTTGCTGCTGAGCGGCATAGGTCGCATCTAGCTGGCGCGCCTGCATTTCACTGATATCCAGGTTGACCCAGCTATCACGTTTGAAAAGCTGTTGGCTTAAGCTGATATCGGCACTGGTGATATCGTTATCGCTGTCATCTTTGGTGTCATTACGGGTAATGGCGTATCCCGCATTTAATGCAATCTGTGGCAGCAAGGTGCCGCGGGTCGCATCGACGGCAGAAAACGCTGCATCGCGCTTGGCCGCTGCTTGATTAAGAGTGGGATCGCTTTGCTTCGCTTGTTGATAAATTTGGGCGAGATCATCGGCAAGGGCTGCACTGCTTACGCTGCCGAGAGCCAAGCTTAACGCCAAAGGGAGCAATTTTTTCATAGATGGAATCCCTGAATCTGTGCGATTGGATAAATAGACGTCCACTAGCTTACCGCAATTATGCTTGCGTGAAACTGACAATTTGTTAGGACATTGAGTGTAAACTATCCAATTTGCAAATGGGACTGAAAAATAGTTGTAACTTTTATCAAAAAAGTTAAGTTTATGGTTTGCTAGAATGACGCGCGTTGCCGCTCGGCACAGGCCAGCTGGTCTAGGCGTGACTCAGTATTTCACTTCGTCAGCTCGTTTCATCGAGGATAAGGAGCCCGCATGTCAGACTATCCGCCCGGACAATTCGATCGCGACGATATTGTGATCGAGGATATTTCTCCGCTTTATCAAGGTTTCTTTTCCATTCAGCGCTATCAATTTCGTCATCGCTTGTTTGAAGGCGGCTGGAGTGGCGCCGTGGTGCGGGAGTTGTTTGAACGTGGCCACGCGGTGGCTGTTTTGCCCTATGATCCCGTACGTGATGAAGTGGTAATGCTTGAGCAAATCCGCGTGGGGGCGATGGCAGCCGGCGCGACACCATGGCAACTAGAAATTGTGGCTGGGATGATAGACAAAGGCCAATCTCCCGAGCAGGTAGCCCACCGTGAGGCGCGAGAAGAAGCTGGGCTATTACTGCATCAAATGGAGCGTGTTACCCGTTATTTATCCAGTTCTGGTGGCTGCTCTGAACAGTTGGATGTGTTTGTCGCGATTGTTGATGCCTCGGAAGCTGAAGGCGTGCACGGCCTCGACAGTGAAAATGAAGACATTTTGGTGCATCGATTATCTCGCCAACACGCCTATCAAAAGGTGGTTGATGGAGAGATAGAGAATGCAGCCTCAATCATTGCGTTGCAATGGTTGGAACTCAATGCCAGTCGGTTACGTCAAAGCTATAATGAACAAAACAGTCAATAGACAGTAGGTGTGTGTGAAAACAGAATATCGTGTCGACTTACCAGCGATGATGCGCTTGTATGAAACCAACTATGCCAAACTTGTCCGTTTGATGCCTAAGCGTGACGAGGTGGGACAGGTGTGTCGATACGATATCCAAGGTCAGGAATATGCCTTGGTCGTGCGTGAGTCAACCCGTTATACCACCTTACTGGATATTGCTCAGTTGAGCCAAGGTGAAGCGCCAGATTACTTACGTGCTAACCTGACAGTGCGCTTGTATCACGATGCACGGGTCGCGGAAGTGTGTACCACGCAGCAGATTTCACGCTTAAAACCACGTTATGATTACCCGAATCCGCGCATGCATCAGCGCGACGAAAAGCATCAGGTTAATGCATTTTTATCGGATTGGCTTGGCCACTGCCTACGCCGTGGCGTGGTGGCGTCTGATCCTATGTATAAATCATCGTTAAACTAAACCAGCAAAGGTATTTTCAACGTTGCAGTCTTGCCAGATAGATAACGCCGACGGCGATTGTATTCGTCTTTTGCAAATCACCGACACACACCTGTTCGCGAGTGAGCAGGGTAGCTTGCTGGGTATTAATACGCTTCGCAGCTACCATGCGGTGCTGGATGCCATCAGCGCCACCAATCCGACTTTCGACGCCATTATTGCGACGGGGGATCTGTCCCAAGATCACTCCGCTTTATCGTATCGCCGTTTTGTCGACGGTATCGCCCGGTGGTCACAGCCTTGCTTTTGGCTACCGGGTAATCATGATTATCAGCCAGAAATGAGCGCGGTATTACAGTCAAATACCCTTCGCTCTTGCTCGCAAGTCCTGTTGGGGGAGCATTGGCAAATGGTGCTGCTCGACAGTCAGGTGGCTGGTGTACCGCACGGCGAATTATCACAAGCGCAACTGAACCTTTTGGATACCCACTTAAGCGCGCATCCTGAGCGCCATGCGTTGGTGTTGCTGCACCACCATCCGTTGGATGCAGGAAGCACTTGGTTGGATCAGCATAAATTGGCTAACCGAGAGGCATTCTGGCAAGTGATGGCGCGTCATCCTCAAGCGAAAATTGTGGTGTGTGGGCATATTCATCAGGCCTTGGATGTGCGTTATCAAGGTGCGCGTGTGATGGCGGCGCCTTCCACCTGTATCCAGTTTATGCCGGACTCACACGACTTTGCGCTCGATAACCAAAATCCAGGTTGGCGCTGGCTTGATCTGTATGCCGACGGACGCGTAGAAACGCAAGTGGCGCGGGTAACCGGTCAGCACTTTCGGCCAGACTTCGACTCCAGCGGATATTAATCATGCCATCAGCGTTGCTTTATCTTCATGGCTTCAACAGCTCGCCGCAATCGTTAAAGGCGAGACAGGTACAAGACTATTGCGCCCAGCATCGTCCTGATATTGAGGTGTTGGTGCCACAACTGCCCAGTCACCCTGAGCCCACCGTGCAGTTACTGGATGAACTGATCATGCGCTTTAACGAAACCCATCATTTGGGTTTGGTGGGAAGTTCGTTAGGGGGGTTTTTGGCCACCTGGCTGAGTGAGCGGTATCAACTACCCGCTGTACTGGTTAACCCCGCGGTTCGCCCTTACGAACTCTTGCAAGACTATGTTGGGGAGCAGGTTAATCCTTACACCCAAGAACGCTACATCCTCGAGGCCACCGATATCAACGCCCTGCGTGAGATTGATGTGCCGGTCTTATCTCATCCTGAGCGATTTTGGTTATTGCAACAGGAAGGTGATGAAGTGCTGGACTATCGCCAAGCAGTGGAAAAATTCAGTGCCAGTCAACAAACTGTTGAGCCGGGAGGCGACCATAGCTTTGTGGGCTTTGAACGTTATTGTGGGGATATCCTCCAATTTCTTGGTCTCTAGCGCCATCACGCCAGAGGCATTGAAACAAAGACACACAGACGCAGGCTCGTGCTATCTTGGCCTTTACGCCACAGCAGACGGATAGCAGCTCACAGAAACTTGTGGCAATCTGGCGCCGCGCTTGACAAGCGGATCCCCCTTGCTGACCATGTCATCACATTTATTAAGCCAATCGATTATGACAGAACAAAACTATAACGCAGGATCGATAGAAGTCCTCAATGGGCTCGAGCCCGTGCGCCGACGCCCCGGTATGTACACAGATACCAGTCGCCCTAACCATCTTGGGCAGGAAGTCATCGATAACAGTGTCGATGAAGCGCTAGCCGGCCATGCCAGCAAGATTGATGTGATCCTCCATGCCGACCAATCACTGGAAGTAATTGATGATGGTCGTGGTATGCCGGTTGATATTCACCCCGAAGAGGGCGTCTCTGGGGTTGAGCTAATTTTATGTAAACTGCATGCCGGCGGTAAATTCTCCAACAAAAGCTACCAATTTAGCGGTGGTTTACACGGGGTAGGTATCTCCGTGGTGAATGCGCTGTCTCATCGGGTAGAGATTACCGTTAAGCGCGATGGTCAAGTGTATGATATTGCGTTTGAAAATGGCGACAAAGTACAAGATTTAACTGTGACGGGCACCTGTGGCCGTCGCAACCGTGGCACGCGTGTACACTTTTGGCCAGACAGCCAATTTTTTGATTCTGACAAGTTTTCGCTCTCTCGCCTTAAAACCATCTTAAAAGCCAAGGCAGTGCTGTGCCCGGGACTGACGGTCAATCTCACTGATAAAAATACCAATGAGACCACGTCTTGGTGTTATCAGGATGGGTTGAAAGACTACTTGGCTGACAGTGTCAAAGGCTATGAAGTGCTGCCGGAAACACCTTTTATCGGCGAATTCAGTGGCCAGACCGAAGCGGCGGATTGGGCCGTCATTTGGTTGCCAGAAGGGGGGGAGCTAACGACAGAAAGCTATGTCAACCTGATCCCAACAGCACAAGGTGGCACGCATGTGAATGGCTTGCGCCAAGGGATGCTGGAGGCGATGCGCGAGTTCTGTGAGTTCCGTAACCTTCTTCCTCGCGGGGTCAAGCTGACCGCCGATGATATTTGGGAGCGCTGTGCGTACGTGCTGTCGGTCAAGATTCAAGACCCACAGTTTGCGGGGCAAACCAAAGAACGCTTGTCCTCTCGTCAGTGTGCAGCGTTTGTGTCTGGGGTGGTGAAAGATGCCTTTAGTTTGTGGCTTAACGAGCGCCCACATCTTGCTGAGCGTTTGGCGGAAGTGTGTATTGCCAGTGCCCATCGCCGCATGCGTGCCGCGAAAAAGGTGGTGCGTAAGAAAGTGGCATCAGGCCCAGCGTTACCCGGAAAGCTCACAGATTGTGCGATGCAAGACTCGAGTCGCACCGAGCTCTTTTTGGTCGAGGGGGACTCGGCAGGTGGGTCAGCTAAACAGGCACGAGATCGTGAATTTCAAGCGGTAATGCCGCTTCGAGGCAAGATCCTCAATACGTGGGAAGTCTCTGCAGACCAAGTGCTGGCCTCCCAAGAAGTACACGATATCTCAGTGGCGTTGGGCATTGACCCTGATTCTGGGGATTTGGGCAACCTTCGCTACGATAAAATCTGCATCCTCGCCGATGCGGACTCCGATGGTCTACATATTGCGACCTTGTTGTGTGCGCTCTTCATGCAACACTTTAGAGCCTTGGTTCAGGCTGGGCATGTGTATGTGGCGATGCCGCCGCTTTACCGCATTGATTGTGGCAAAGAGGTTTTTTATGCCTTGGATGAAGATGAAAAAGCAGGGATCCTTGAGCGTTTGAGTAATAAACGCGGCAAAATCAATGTGCAACGCTTCAAAGGTTTGGGGGAAATGAACCCGTTACAGCTGCGTGAAACGACCATGGATCCTAATACCCGTCGCCTTGTTCAGCTCACCATTGATGATGATGAGCAGACGCAGCAATTGATGGATATGCTGCTGGGTAAAAAACGGGCAGAGGACCGCCGTCATTGGCTGCAGCAAAAAGGCGATATGGCCGAGCTTATCGATATCTAAATCACTATAACGGGATCTTATTCGCATGACAGAGGTGACTTATGATGGGGTAGAGCAGCTTGCTCTGCGCCAGTTCACTGAGGACGCATACCTCAATTACTCGATGTACGTCATCATGGATCGCGCACTGCCGTTTATCGGCGATGGCTTAAAGCCAGTGCAGCGCCGGATCATTTACGCGATGTCAGAGCTGGGGCTATCCGCCACGGCAAAATATAAAAAATCGGCGCGTACTGTTGGGGATGTACTGGGTAAGTACCACCCTCATGGGGACTCGGCATGTTACGAGGCCATGGTATTGATGGCTCAGCCGTTTTCCTATCGTTATCCGCTGGTGGATGGTCAGGGCAACTGGGGCGCGCCTGACGACCCTAAATCGTTTGCAGCGATGCGTTACACCGAATCACGCTTATCACGCTTCTCTGAAGTGTTGCTGCAAGAGTTGGGACTAGGGACCGTCGATTGGGGGCCAAATTTTGATGGCACCATGAAAGAGCCGAAAACCCTACCAGCACGCTTGCCTCATATTCTTCTCAATGGGATCACTGGTATTGCGGTGGGGATGGCAACGGATATTCCGCCACATAATGCGCGTGAGCTTGCCAATGCCTTGGCCGCAATGATCGACAAGCCGAGCCTAGACTTAGACGGTGTACTGGAGCATGTGCAGGGACCTGATTACCCCACCGAAGCGGAAGTGATCACGCCGAAGTCAGATTTGAAAAAGCTCTATGCGAGCGGCCGTGGCTCTATCAAAATGCGCGCGCTGTGGCATAAAGAAAGCAATGAAATTGTGATTACGGCGCTGCCTCACCAAGTGTCGGGCGCTAAGCTGCTAGAGCAAATCGCCAATCAAATGCGGGCGAAAAAGCTGCCGATGGTGGACGATCTACGTGATGAGTCGGATCATGAAAACCCTACCCGGATTGTGATTGTGCCGCGCTCTAATCGTGTCGATTGTGATCAACTGATGGATCACTTGTTTGCCTCGACCGATCTAGAGAAGAATTATCGCGTTAACCTCAATATGATTGGCCTTGATGGACGCCCGCAAGTTAAGGGGTTACATGGGATTTTATCTGAGTGGTTAACGTTCCGCCGCCAGACGGTGAGACGTCGCCTTGAACACCGGTTGGAAAAAGTCCTCGCTCGCCTGCATATTCTAGAGGGCTTACTCGCCGCGTACCTGAACATTGACGAGGTGATTGAAATCATCCGCAGTGAGGATGAACCTAAAGCAGAGCTGATTGCGCGCTTTGGTTTGAGCGAGAAACAGGCTGAAGCGATCCTTGAGATCAAACTACGCCAGTTAGCCAAGCTCGAAGAAATCAAGATCCGTGGTGAGCAAGATGAGTTGAGCAAAGAGCGCGATAAGCTAGAGAAATTGCTCGGCTCAGATCGGCGCTTGAACACCTTAATCAAAAAAGAAATCCTCGCGGATGCGGAAAAATACGGGGACGACCGCCGTTCACCGCTTGTTGAGCGAGCGGAGGCCAAAGCGTTAACCGAGCGTGACTTGGTACCCAGCGAACCCATCACTGTGGTGCTCTCAGACAAAGGGTGGATCCGCCATGCCAAAGGGCATGATGTGGATGCCACTGGCCTTAACTATAAAGCAGGCGACAAGTTCCTCGACGCAGCGCCGGGCAAAAGTAACCAACCCGCGGTTTTCCTGGGGTCTGATGGTCGCAGCTATGCAATAGAGTCGCACACCTTACCATCAGCGCGCAGCCAAGGTGAGCCGATTACCGGGCGAATTAACATCACTCCAGGCTCGTCGATTCGTCACGTGTTAATGGCTGATGAGGGGCAGCTCACCTTGGTGGCCTCGGACGCTGGTTATGGTTTTGTGTGCAAGCAAGCGGATATGTTATCCAAAAACCGCAGCGGTAAGGCCTTGCTGACGGTGCCTGATCAGGCGGAAGTGATGCCACCGCGCCAAGTGGGTAATTTGGAAAGCGATTTGATTGTCGCGATTTCCAATGAAGGCCGCATGTTGGTATTCCCGGTCCATGAGCTTCCGCAACTGAGTAAAGGGAAAGGGAATAAGATCATTAATATTCCTGGCGCACGCGCCAAGTCACGTGAAGAGGTGTTAAGCCAACTTTATGTGGTGCCGGCCAATGCTGGGGTGACCTTGCACGCTGGGAAGCGCAAACTGACCTTAAAACCGGAAGATCTCACTCATTATCGTGGTGAGCGAGGTCGACGAGGCAGTATGCTTCCGCGTGGCCTTCAGCGCGTCGATCAAATCGAAATCCTGCCCGAACACTAAGTCGCTGCCGCCCCTGAAACCAGGGGCGGAGTGGGTGCATTTTTGCGCTGAATCGGTATACTGACTCGCCTTTCACGCCTGCTCTTTGGAGAGAGAAATGATTTTTGTCGTGCGACTGCTGGCTTTATTGATTGTCGCTGTTTTGCTGTTTGTTTTTGGTGGTTTGTATTGCTTGTTAAGCCCTCGCAATCCTCGTAATTGCTACCATATCAGTAAGTGGTTTGGACGCCTCTCTGGTTTATTCGGGATTAGCCTTGAACTGCGCTTTGCGGAAGGGGCACCTCGTGAGCCTGGTGCTAGCGTGTGTATCGCTAACCACCAAAGTAATTGGGATATGGTGACCTTATCGAATGCGTTGATGCCTGGCGCGGTCACCGTGGGGAAAAAAAGCCTGCTATGGATCCCCATTTTTGGTCAGCTTTATTGGCTCACGGGCAATGTATTGATTGATCGTGCCAATCGCAGCAAAGCCATGGGAACCATTGCGCAGGTTACAGACAAAATCCGAGCCAAACAATTGAGCGTATGGTTATTTCCTGAAGGAACACGTTCACGCGGGCGCGGGTTGTTGCCCTTTAAAACCGGCGCATTTCATGCGGCGATCGGTGCGAACGTCCCCTTGATTCCAATTGTATGTAGCTCGACGCATCACCTAAAAGCGAACCGTTGGAACAACGGCCATGTGATCGTTGAGGTGATGGCGCCGATTTCCCCCGAGGGCTACGATAAAGATAATGTCCGTGACTTGGCTAAGCATTGCCATCAGGTAATGAAAAGCAAGCTCGAGCAGCTTGATGCAGAAGTCGCGGAACGCAACCAAGGCGTTCGCTAATTGAGGATAGGCTTATGACTTCAACCCAGCGCCATCATGTGGTTTTGGTCTCACCGAGCGGTGAACCTCAAGGGATCGCTGAAAAGTTGGAGGCTCATCAGCAAGGATGGCTGCACATGGCCTTCTCAGTCATGTTGTTTCGTTGTAATGAGCAGGGTGAGCGTGAGTACTTGCTACAGCGTCGCGCGTTCGATAAGTATCATAGTGGTGGATTGTGGACCAATACGTGCTGCTCGCATCCCAAACAAGACGAGCCGGTTGCGGCGGCGGCAAAACGGCGCCTGTATGAAGAGTTAGGAATAGCGCGCCCACTTGATTTTACTATGGGACCTTGGTTTGAATACCGTGCCGAGTTGGATAACGGGTTGATAGAGCATGAATTGGATCAAGTCATCGCCTGTGAAGTCAACCATGTCGACATGATCCCTAATCCAGATGAGGTAGCAGACTGCCGCTGGTGGTCTGAAGATGAAGTCAAGCAGGCGATGGTGGACGCCCCCGAGCGCTTCACCGCTTGGTTTGCTGACGTTTTATCACGTATCGATGTGATGGCGCGCTGTTGATAAGCGTGCGCTATGCCATCACGACATAAAAAAGCGGCGCCTGGAGGCGCCGCTTTTGCATTAGCTTTTCGCTGGAAATAGTTTTTCGCTGGAAATAGCTTTTCGTTGCCGTCGCTTACCAATTAGGCTTGGCGCACCGCAATCGCTTCAATTTCGATATCAACGTCTTTGGGCAAGCGTGCGACCTCAACGCATGAACGAGCAGGGTAGCTTTCCACACCGTGCTCATCAAAGAACGCACCATACACTTTGTTGACATCCGCAAAGTCTTCCATTTTTTTGACAAACACGGTGAGCTTAACAATATCATTCACTTTAAGCCCAGCAGCTTCTACCACCGCTTTGACGTTGTCGAGAGACTGACGTGTTTGTGCGGTGATTTCAGGAGAGATCTGGCCAGTCACTGGGTTGACGGGAATTTGGCCTGAGGTCAGCACCATGTTGCCAAGGTCAACGCCTTGCGAATACGGACCGATAGCTTCTGGCGCCTGCTCGGTTTGCAGTACTTGGGTCATTGTCTGTTCCTTTGTTATAAAAGCGACACCTATAGTCTGCAACGGTTAGCGTGTCACGTAAAGTCGTTTACTCAGGGGCGAGGCGGTCTCGGACCACTTGCTCGCAGGCGGCAAGTTCATTGAGCTGGCGTGGTGCGACCAGGACAGTGTCGTTCCCGCCTACTGTTCCTAAAATTAAAGGATGTCGGTGCAAGTCTAGTAAACGAGCGATCAACTGTGCGCCGCCTGGGTGGGTTTTCACGACTACCATGGCTTGGCTACAGGTGATGTCATCGATTTGTGAACCGACAGAAGACACTGCGTAGACAGGCTCCATGTCTCCGCTGAGTGCGTAGACTTTTTGCCCGTGCGCATTGGGTACTTTGGCGACCCCGAGCTTGGATAATAGGCGTGAAACGGTCGACTGACTGACATCAAGATAGCCGAGTTGAACCAATTGCTGGCGAACTGCATCTTGGGTGGTAAAGCTTTGTGTTTGCAGCAGGTGCCGACACGCAGAGAGGATATCGTCCTCCGGTGTAGCAGTTTGTACCGATAGAATTGCATCTTTAACCACGGGCAACCCCTTATAATAAACGGTATTTCACGTATATATCAGTGTATAAAGCTGATAATGCGTGATTCAATCGCATATGCTATCAGTTGCTTTTAAAGGAAACTTTGATGGGTGTCACTGGGTGGTGTCAATTTTGATAAACAGGGCGCCCTTCGGCGCCCAGGCTCAGGTGACGCTAATCGCCAAGGGTGGCGACCATGACCGCTTTGATGGTGTGGAGGCGGTTTTCTGCCTCATCAAACACAATCGAGCAGTCTGACTCAAACACATCTTCTGTGACTTCTAGGCCTTTTAAACCATACTTTTCTTCGATTTCTGCACCGACTGTCGTTTCGTTGTTGTGGAAGGCAGGGAGACAGTGCATGAATTTCACGTGCGGGTTACCTGTGGCTTTCACCACCTCCATGTTGACTTGATAGGGCTTCATTAGCGCAACGCGTTCATCCCACGCTTCTTTGGATTCCCCCATCGAGACCCAGACATCGGTGTACAAGAAGTCACAATCTTTCACACCTTCTTGTACGTCTTCAGTCAGGGTAATGCGTGCGCCGGTTTTTTCAGCGATAGCGCGGCATTGTGCGACGAGATCTTCTTCCGGCCAGAATGCTTTGGGAGCCACTAAGCGGATGTCCATCCCCATTTTAGCGGCACCCACCATCAGAGAGTTGCCCATGTTGTTGCGGGCATCACCGAGGTATGCAAAGCGCATTTCGTGCAACTGCTTGCCACGTCCGTGCTCGAGCATGGTCATTAAGTCAGCCAAAATTTGGGTGGGGTGGAATTCAGTGGTTAAGCCATTCCACACTGGCACGCCTGCGAACTCACCTAGCTCTTCGACGATATCCTGGCCAAAGCCACGGTATTCAATGCCATCATACATCCGACCCAATACGCGTGCGGTGTCTTTCATCGACTCTTTATGGCCAATTTGTGACCCTGTTGGGCCGATGTAGCTGACCTGGCCGCCCTGATCAAACACGGCCGTTTCGAACGCACAGCGAGTACGTGTTGAGGCCTTTTCGAAGATAAGGGCAATGTTTTTGCCTTTTAGGCGAGGCGTTTCGTAGCCATTGTATTTGGCTTTTTTCAGCTCAATCGCCATATCGATAAAGTGTTGGATCTCACGTGGAGTGAAGTCGAGCAGCTTCAGAAAATTACGGTTACGTAGGTTAAAAGCCATAGTGGGCAATCCTCTTCGTTATTGGTCTCAGGCTTGCGCAGGCGCAGGTTGGCCTTGAGAAATGTTGTTGTTATTCACTGATTGTGGACGGATACGTGTGCCGGCTTGGCCTGCCAAGATAGCAAGGCCATCTTCAAGGGCGCCAATACCAACAAGCTTTCCGCCTTGGCGAATAAACTCGCAGGAGGCATCGATTTTTGGCCCCATAGAGCCAGCATCGAAGGTATATTGGCTGAGATCATCGGGCGTTGTGTCGGCAAGTGCACGTTGGCTCGGCTGACCATAATCGAGGTAAACGGCATCGGCATCAGTCAAAATAAGCAGCGCATCGGCATTGATCTGACGGGCGAGAAAAGCCGCTGACATGTCTTTATCAATCACAGCTTCAATACCTTTCAGCTGGGTGCCTTCTTGAATCACAGGAATGCCGCCCCCTCCGGTACAAATCACTAGGTGTCCTTGGTCAATGAGGCTTGCAATCGCATCGTCTTCGACAATCCCAGTAGGCTGTGGGCTAGGCACCACTCGGCGGTAGTATTGGCCATCAGGTTTAATATCCCAGCCATACTTTTCGGCCAGCTGGTCGGCCTCTTGCTGGTCATACACCGGGCCTATTGGCTTGGTGGGGTTAGCAAATGCAGGATCGTGAGGATCGACTGTCATCTGGGTCAGCATACACGAGACGTGTTGCTCTGGTGCTAAGTTGTGTAGCTCCTGCATCAGCATATAGCCAATCATGCCTTGGGTTTCAGAGCCAAGCACATCCAAAGGATAAGGGGTGACGGATTTGTATTCGAGCCCTTGCAGGGCCAATAAGCCAACTTGGGGACCATTACCGTGGACAAGCACTACGTTATATTGCTCGCCGATAGCGGCAATGGTTTTGGCCGCTTTGGCGATATTGGCACGTTGAATGTCGGCTTCTAAGGGTTCGCCTCGACGGAGCAGGGCGTTGCCCCCGAGTGCCACGACGACAGTGGGTTTTTTCATAGTTTTACTCTCTACAGTCGGTGGGGGCTGAGCCAGATGCTCAGCCCATGCGAGGATTAAATACCATCACGATGAATTGGGCAGCTCATGCAGCGTGCGCCGCCGCGTCCGCGGCCCAGCTCATCACCCGGAATGGACAAAACAGTGATCCCGGCTTTGTCGTACTTCTCGTTGGTATAGGTGTTACGCTCGTAGCCGACGACCACACCTGGGCGCACGGTCAAGACGTTGTTGGCGTCATTCCACTGTTCACGTTCTGCTTCAAAGCTATCGCCGCCTGTGGTGATAAGGTTCAGTGGGCCGACGTCGAGGGCTTTTTCGATGGCGGTGAGGAAGTAGTCTTCTTCACGCACGTTTAAGTGGCCGCTGCGGTCGCCGGTCAGGCTCCAACATTTGATGTCTTTGCGAATCACTTCGGGGTACACCGAGAAGGTATCTTCCCGCATATGGGTCATCACGGTATCGAGGTGCATGCAGGAGCGATGCTTTGGCAGCTCCATGGCAATCACTTGCTTGGCTTGGCCGTGTTTGAACAGGCTGGACGCGAGGTTTTCCACCCCTTGTGGCGTGGTGCGTTCAGACATGCCAATCAATACAACACCTTTACCTAAAACAGTGACGTCACCGCCTTCAATCGTGGCATTGTCGTAGTCGATGTTTTGCGCACCGAAGTAGGTAATAAAGTCGCCGTTCGCGAAGCGAGGGTGCCATTTATAGATGGCACGCAAGTGGTTGGTTTCCCGTTTGCGCGCGGGTTTGGCCATTGGGTTTATTGACACACCACCATATAACCAGCACGAGGTATCGCGTGTGAATAAATGATTAGGCAAGGGGTCAATGATAAAGTCCGAGGGCGCATGCATCGCTTGCAACATCGAGGTCGTGGCAATAGGTAGCTCAGAGTAGGCTAGCCCACCTAAGAACATCGATGCGAGCTCCTGGTGTGGAAGATCATTGAGGTAGCAGCGAATATCGTTCGCAAACGAAGGGCCAAAGGTATAGTCCGAGATCTTAAGGTTCATTAACCAAGCTTTGGCTTCGGGGACATCCAGGGTTTCGGCGAGCAAGTTTTGCAGTAATAGCACCTCAACGCCCTGATCACGTAGGGTTTGAGCGAATTTGTCATGCTCTTCACCCGCACGTTCCACTGACAGAACATCGTCGAAAAGTAAGTCATGACAGTTTGAAGGGGTCAGGTGGGTTAAAGCACGCTCGGGGCGGTGCAACATCACGGTGCGTAATTGACCAATTTCAGAGCCGACATAGAAGTTGTTCATCTTTCTTTCTCCGTATATCTCTGCTTGGCTTTTTATCGGAAGGGAAATAAAAAGTGCAGGTTTATTATTGGGTACAGATTTATTCTAACGCGGTTAGCCGGTTGAACTTGAAGTTAGATCACATTGAAACCATTGCCTCCGTTTCGTGGTTTTTACCCTGTGTTAATGGTATTTATGGCAGCATTAAAAAATAGTTTTTAATACTTAGTCACTTTTATTGCGTGCTTAACGATATTATTTTTAAAGTGCTAGGTTTTAAGCGGGGGTTTTATTCTTTTTATGCCTGTTATTTTTTGTTTCTATTTTACCTTATGCGCATTAAATGAATGATTATCTTTAGTGGTTTTAATATTTAACAAATACCGTATGTTTTTTGTTTTTATTTGTGATGATGATCGGCATTAAATCGCTTTGTGTTAATAATGTAACATAGGTGTGAACTGACTGGGGGGGGAGGTACCGTTATTGCAGGGAACGTGATAGACATAAAAAAGCGCACTGCTATCAAGCAGTGCGCTCTACATTTCGTTGACTACGATATTATAACATTACACCCAGGCTCAGCATGACCATGATCATAACGGTAAGGATACCAAGCAACGGGGCGACCCATTTTATCCATTTGGCATAAGGCACGCGGGCAATGGCCAAACCACCCATTACGACGCCGGAGGTAGGTGTTACGAGATTAACGAGCCCCGAAGCCGATTGATAAGCCGTGACGACTAATTCACGCCCAACGTTCGCGAAGTCGGCCAATGGCGCCATAATTGGCATGGTGAGCACTGCCAAGCCAGATGAGGAAGGCACTAAGAATGAAAGCAGCACTTCCAGCCAATACATCACGTTAATAAAGACGAAAGAAGATAAACCGCTTACTAAGCTCTCGGCACTATTAAGGATGGTGTCGGTAATCATGCCTTTATCCATAATCACCACGATCCCGCGAGCAATACCGATAATCAGCGCCACACCGAGTAGGTCTCTTGCCCCATCTATAAAGCTGGTAGTGATTTCCTCTTCGCTCATGCGTGCAATCAGGCCAATGATGATGGCAGCCCCTAGGAAGACGGCGGAGATCTCAGCCATCCACCATCCCAATGAGGATACACCATAGATCATCACGGCAAAGGCACCGGCAAAGATAGTGAGTATCACTTTGCGTGTGGCTGTAAAATCGAGGCTTTGGTTGTCATCGTGCTCACCAAGAAAGTGTTTTTTATTGCTTTCATACTGGTCATAAACAATCGATTGACTCTGATCGGCGCGCACTTTCCGTGCATAACGCATCACATAAGTGACGCAGATAAACCAGCCAATTACGAGGATGGCAAGGCGAAGCAGAATGCCATCAGTAAAAGGGATCCCTGCTGCATTGGCGGCAATGACGGTCGCAAAGGGATTAATGGTTGAACCTAACGTACCTATCCCTGCCCCAAGCAGTACCGTTGCCGCTGCGACCACAGGGTCAAAACGCGCAGCCATCATCACAGGAACGAGCAGGGTATAAAAGGGTAAGGACTCTTCGGCCATCCCGTAAATCGTACCGCCCGCGGCAAAGAGGCCCATTAGGATAGGGATCATCCACTCTTCGCGTCCTTCTAGGCGCTGGGTGACTCGCTCAATCCCCGCATCAATGGCACCGGTTTTAGTGACCAGCCCTAAAAAGCCACCAATGATCAGAATGAACAGTGAGACATCAATGGCTGCGGCTTCATAAGTTTGGTGATTATAAAAACCGTCAATGGGGGCAAGCAGGACATCGACGATGCCTTGAGGGTTACTGTCAACCTGTTCGTAAGTTCCTGAGATAGGAACGTCTCGACCGAGTTCTTCATTATACTCTCGTTCATACTGGCCGGCGGGCACCACCCAGCTAAGGGCGGCGACGACGGCGATAAGAATGAATAGAATGGTATAGGCGGACGGGAACTTTAAGTTCGAGAACCAGCCTTTTTTTTCGGGAACACTGTGAGTACTCATACTTTCTCCTCATACCTCTTATTAGCATCTAAAGTGCGCTACACGTGTTGAGGTAATTCCGTTAATTTCACGTTATTTATTATTTTTATGCCGTGGTACATGGCTTTGCATTCATTGTAAAAGTGGTTCCCTTTTTACTTCTTAGTGATATCTCACAAAAGACGAGGTGGTTAATAGATAACCAAATAGACTTTTTTAATAAAAATGAATGCAGTGTTGTTATTTATGCGTAGTTATCACCTTCTCTTTTTTATTTGCTTGGGTTTTTATTGATTAAATTACGTTGAGTTCGCTTCTCTTACGGTGCTGAAGGGTGAGGTAATGATGAGTTTATGTGCAAGCTTTGACTATTTAGTCAATCAGTCACTTTACGTACGATGAATAAAAACGAGAAAATAGCAGATAGATGAATAGGCAGAAATCAACTCATTTATTGTCTTATATCAATTTATGACGGGGAGGCGGGCGGTAGGTGAGCAGGGCACGCAGCAGGTGCCCAGTCTAGAGAGGTAATTAGTCTTTTTTGTTCTTAACCGGCTTGGGGAGAACAATCATGTCACATTCGGCGAAGTGGTCTTGAAAGGCACGGTTATTGATATCAAAGATGACAACCAGATTGCCGAGACCAAAACAGGCAGTCGCCATACGGATCACCGCTTGGGTAGGGCGGATATTGCTGCCATCGGTGTTCTGTAATTTGAGTCGCCACGCGCGCATGCCCAGCGTCTGCCCGGCTTTACACCAAAAGTAGCCATAAAAACCACCGATGACACAGGCCAGATACGCGGTATAAAGTGGATTGACTACTGGGTGATGGGTTAAGAAGTCACTAATGTCTTGGTAAGGCGCAATCGACATGCCTAGCACCTGTGCCAGTGCGAGTACTGCCATCATTCCCCCTCCCGCGAGCATGAGCAAAGCTGCCACGACGAGGAGATCATAAAGCCAAGCGGCTAAACGCCGAAAAAAGCCTGCGGTTGGGCAAGCGATAGAAGAAGTTTGCATTTGATTGTTCACATCCCAGTCCTCAATTCGCAGCTAGCCTAGCATAGACTGGCTGACAGTGAGTAAGCTTCTACCTCGGTTTTGCGATGTCTTTTGGGGACAAATTCAGCATCAATGTGGCTGAATGACTTGAATTGGTTAAAAATAGTGCGAACGAACGGATTTTTATTTTTATTGCTTGCACTCCAAAGGCCGGTACGTATAATTGCCCCCACTTGCCGAGATGGCGGAATTGGTAGACGCAGCGGATTCAAAATCCGCCGCCTTAACGGGTGTGAGGGTTCAAGTCCCTCTCTCGGCACCAAATCCCAAGAAAGCCCCAGTCGAAAGACTGGGGCTTTTTTCGTTGTGAGTAAGGATTAGCGCTGATCAGGTCACACTCCGCTACATTCCACCCCGTTAATTGTTACTTGCCAAGGTATGATCGCCGTCTGGGCAATAACAGGGAGTAGCAGTGTGCAAATGCGTTATCGAGACATTGCCAGCTGGATAGAAACACAAATTCAGCAGCGTGTTTGGCAAGTCGGTGATCGGATCCCTTCGGTTAGGGAGATGAGTCGGCTTCAACACGTCAGCCCAATGACGGTAATGAGAGCTTATGAGCAATTAGAAGCCGATGGATGGGTTGAGGCGCGCCCGCGCTCTGGCTTTTTTGTGCGTCCTCATTATAACAAGCTCGCGGTTGACGCATTGGCGCGGCCACAAGCGCAATCTCAATGGCTTGACACCCATCAAGATGTGTTTGATGTGATCAGTGCTAGTCATAAAGGTGCGTATTATCCATTTGGCTCCGCTTTTCCTGATCCTCAGCTATTTCCTATGCAAGCCCTGGGTCGTGCGATGGCACGCGTGCTACGTCAGTCCTCTCATCCCGACCACTTTACAATTTTACCGCCGGGCGATAGTGGTTTACGTCGACTGATTGCGCAGCGTTACCTCCGTCAGGGAATTAAAGTCGGTATTGATGAAATCATTATCACTAATGGCGCGATAGAAGCGTTGAGCTTATCTTTAGCGGCAGTGACCGAGCCAGGCGATAAGGTAATTATTGAAGCCCCCGCCTTCTACGGGGTGCTGCAGACACTCGAACGTTTACAGCTTGAAGCGGTTCCCGTTACGGTTGATCCTGAAACAGGGGTTGATATCCAAGCACTGGAACATGCGCTTGCGTCTCACTCGATCAGTGCGTGTTGGTTGATGAGCAACTTCCACAATCCCACTGGGGCATCGATACCCGCCCAATGTAGGCCTGATGTGGTCAACTTATTGGCAACGTATCAAGTGCCGTTAATAGAAGATGACGTCTATGGGGAGCTTTTCTTCGCCGAAACCAGGCCGATGCCACTGAAAGCGTATGATACACAGGGCGGCGTACTGCACTGTGGCTCGTTTTCGAAACAGCTGGCACCAGGGTTCCGAGTTGGTTGGATAGCGGCAGGGTGTTATGCGATGCAAATAGAGAAGCGTCAGTCTGTCTCGAGTTTGGCTGTTGGCGCGCCCAACCAATTGGCGATTGCTGATTATTTAAAGCAAGGTGGTTATGATTCGCATCTGCGGCGATTACGCGAAACCTTGTTTGCCCGTCAAGCGTTGATTCGATCAGAACTTAAGGCACTACTACCGGCCTCTACACGGATTAGTCAGCCTAAAGGTGGTTACTTTTTATGGGTTGAGCTCGATAAGCGCATCGATACGCATATACTTTTTCAAGCTTTGAGGCCATATGGCGTGACTATCGCACCGGGTGCGCTGTTTGCCAGTGACGGACGTTTCAATCATTGTTTTCGACTTAATGTGTCTGTCGTGGGTAGGCAAAACACAGAGGCGCTAGATAATCGTCAAAGCTTGGAGGGGCTCAAACAGATTGCGACTTCGCTCTCAGCTTTATCTGTGCACTCAACTGTCACAACCGAATATTGAGCTATCTGTGCTAATCCCCACCCTCTCCCTCTCGATAAACTCAGTACGCACACAATATATAGGGGGAAAGGATGAAATCAGAACTCAGTATGATGGTCGTTGCTATAATTTGCGCGGCTTTATTGATCCTTGGCCATGTCATCATCATAGAAACACTCGCCTATTATACTTGGGCACAATGGACAGCTGGAGCGATCCCTTTTGTTCTCTTGCTGATGGCGTGGGGCTCAGTACGCTACTGCCGAGCGAAAGAGCGCGCGGAAGAAAAACGGCAATCACACTCGCACTAACGATTGAGAACACGAGGGGGCGTAAGGACCAGCCATCTTATGCGCTCTCCACCAAGAAAAGCGCCTTTTGTCTACTTTTGCTTGTTTTGTGAGCAAATAGGTAGCGAGGCGCATTTTTTTTATATTTTGGGGTTGCGGTAAAAACTGAGATCTCTATACTGCGCTTCCTGTTGACGGGGCAACGAGACGCAAGTCACGAAATGCCGACCACGAAGTCAACACGCTCTTTAACAATTTGACCTATGCAATCTGTGTGGGCACTCGTTGAGAATAGACAAAAAGATTTATTCGATGAACTGAGTGACCAATTCATGTTGGTACAGCTTTGAGCTGTTTTGATTTCACTTTTTTAAAAGTGGATGCCAACAGGAGCACAGTCAATTCGTTTGTCTCTTAGGAGATAAACAGTAATCAGTATTCATTGAGCAGTTTCTACGGAAACACCAAACTTAAATTGAAGAGTTTGATCATGGCTCAGATTGAACGCTGGCGGCAGGCCTAACACATGCAAGTCGAGCGGAAACGGCAGCATTGAAGCTTCGGTGGATTTGCTGGACGTCGAGCGGCGGACGGGTGAGTAACGGCTGGGAACCTGCCCTGACGAGGGGGATAACCGTTGGAAACGACGGCTAATACCGCATAATGTCTTAGTTCATTACGAGCTGGGACCAAAGGTGGCCTCTACATGTAAGCTATCGCGTTGGGATGGGCCCAGTTAGGATTAGCTAGTTGGTAAGGTAATGGCTTACCAAGGCAACGATCCTTAGCTGGTTTGAGAGGATGATCAGCCACACTGGGACTGAGACACGGCCCAGACTCCTACGGGAGGCAGCAGTGGGGAATATTGCACAATGGGGGAGACCCTGATGCAGCCATGCCGCGTGTGTGAAGAAGGCCTTCGGGTTGTAAAGCACTTTCAGCAGTGAGGAAGGTAATGTACTTAATACGTGCATTGCTTGACGTTAGCTGCAGAAGAAGCACCGGCTAACTCCGTGCCAGCAGCCGCGGTAATACGGAGGGTGCGAGCGTTAATCGGAATTACTGGGCGTAAAGCGCATGCAGGCGGTTTGTTAAGTCAGATGTGAAAGCCCGGGGCTCAACCTCGGAACCGCATTTGAAACTGGCAGGCTAGAGTCTTGTAGAGGGGGGTAGAATTTCAGGTGTAGCGGTGAAATGCGTAGAGATCTGAAGGAATACCAGTGGCGAAGGCGGCCCCCTGGACAAAGACTGACGCTCAGATGCGAAAGCGTGGGTAGCAAACAGGATTAGATACCCTGGTAGTCCACGCCGTAAACGCTGTCTACTTGGAGGTTGAGGTTTAAGACTTTGGCTTTCGGCGCTAACGCATTAAGTAGACCGCCTGGGGAGTACGGCCGCAAGGTTAAAACTCAAATGAATTGACGGGGGCCCGCACAAGCGGTGGAGCATGTGGTTTAATTCGATGCAACGCGAAGAACCTTACCTACTCTTGACATCCAGAGAACTTTCCAGAGATGGATTGGTGCCTTCGGGAGCTCTGAGACAGGTGCTGCATGGCTGTCGTCAGCTCGTGTTGTGAAATGTTGGGTTAAGTCCCGCAACGAGCGCAACCCTTATCCTTGTTTGCCAGCACATAATGGTGGGAACTCCAGGGAGACTGCCGGTGATAAACCGGAGGAAGGTGGGGACGACGTCAAGTCATCATGGCCCTTACGAGTAGGGCTACACACGTGCTACAATGGCAGATACAGAGGGCAGCGAAGCTGCGAAGTGGAGCGAATCCCTTAAAGTCTGTCGTAGTCCGGATTGGAGTCTGCAACTCGACTCCATGAAGTCGGAATCGCTAGTAATCGTGGATCAGAATGCCACGGTGAATACGTTCCCGGGCCTTGTACACACCGCCCGTCACACCATGGGAGTGGGCTGCACCAGAAGTAGATAGCTTAACCTTCGGGAGGGCGTTTACCACGGTGTGGTTCATGACTGGGGTGAAGTCGTAACAAGGTAGCCCTAGGGGAACCTGGGGCTGGATCACCTCCTTACTGACGCTATTTTTGCGAGTGTTCACACAGATTGTATAGGTTGAAGTATTAAAGAGGATATGTTCCCAAACATATCAGTGTGTCCCATTCGTCTAGAGGCCTAGGACACCGCCCTTTCACGGCGGTAACAGGGGTTCGACTCCCCTATGGGACGCCATTGGGTTGTTAGCTCAGTTGGTAGAGCAGTTGACTTTTAATCAATTGGTCACAGGTTCGAATCCTGTACAACCCACCATTTTCTCAGACGCGGGGCTATAGCTCAGCTGGGAGAGCGCTTGCATGGCATGCAAGAGGTCGGCGGTTCGATCCCGCCTAGCTCCACCAAGTCTGAAGGATGGGCGATTAGCTCAGTTGGGAGAGCACCTCCCTTACAAGGAGGGGGTCACTGGTTCGAGCCCGGTATCGCCCACCACGCTTTAAAGGTTTTTACTTAAGAATCTTTAGAACGTGGTTTATTTAGCAATAAACGACATGCTCTTTAACAATCTGGAAAGCTGACAAGTCATTCTTAAAGAATGACAGTAAAGTTCTCAATCAGTGACATGTAATGTCACTCACACAATCAAGTGTGCTTGGGCTTTGTCTTAGTGATAAGCAAAGTCTCTATTTTGAGTCCGGCAAAAACAAAACCTTAGTTGTTTTACATGCAAGACCTTTTGGGGTTGTATGGTTAAGTGACTAAGCGTAGACGGTGGATGCCTTGGCAGTCAGAGGCGATGAAGGACGTACTAACCTGCGAAAAGCGATGGTGAGCTGGTAAGAAGCATTTGAGCCATCGATGTCCGAATGGGGAAACCCACCTGCATAAGCAGGTATCTTAGCGTGAATACATAGCGCTAAGAGGCGAACTCGGGGAACTGAAACATCTAAGTACCCGAAGGAAAAGAAATCAATTGAGATTCCGGCAGTAGCGGCGAGCGAACCCGGAGCAGCCCTTAAGCGGCTTAGGCGTTAGGTGAACAGGTTGGAAAACCTGGCAATAAAGGGTGATAGCCCCGTAGCCGACGGCGCCTTAGTCGTGAAAACGAGTAGGACGGGACACGTGATATCTTGTCTGAACATGGGGGGACCATCCTCCAAGGCTAAATACTCCTGACTGACCGATAGTGAACCAGTACCGTGAGGGAAAGGCGAAAAGAACCCCTGTGAGGGGAGTGAAATAGAACCTGAAACCGTCTACGTACAAGCAGTGGGAGCCTCCTAGTGGGGTGACCGCGTACCTTTTGTATAATGGGTCAGCGACTTAATGTAAGTAGCAAGGTTAACCGCATAGGGGAGCCGTAGGGAAACCGAGTCTTAACTGGGCGTCGAGTTGCTTGCATTAGACCCGAAACCGAGTGATCTAGCCATGGGCAGGTTGAAGGTTGAGTAACATCAACTGGAGGACCGAACTCACTAACGTTGAAAAGTTAGGAGATGACCTGTGGCTAGGGGTGAAAGGCCAATCAAACTCGGAGATAGCTGGTTCTCCCCGAAAGCTATTTAGGTAGCGCCTCGGACGAATACTACTGGGGGTAGAGCACTGTTAAGGCTAGGGGGTCATCCCGACTTACCAACCCTTTGCAAACTCCGAATACCAGTAAGTACTATCCGGGAGACACACGGCGGGTGCTAACGTCCGTCGTGGAGAGGGAAACAACCCAGACCGCCAGCTAAGGTCCCAAAGTTATCGCTAAGTGGGAAACGATGTGGGAAGGCTCAGACAGCCAGGATGTTGGCTTAGAAGCAGCCATCATTTAAAGAAAGCGTAATAGCTCACTGGTCGAGTCGGCCTGCGCGGAAGATGTAACGGGGCTAAGCGATACACCGAAGCTGCGGCAATGTCCTTATGGATATTGGGTAGGGGAGCGTTGTGTAAGCTGTTGAAGGTGTGCTGAGAGGCATGCTGGAGGTATCACAAGTGCGAATGCTGACATGAGTAACGATAAAGGGGGTGAAAAACCTCCTCGCCGGAAGACCAAGGGTTCCTGTCCAACGTTAATCGGGGCAGGGTAAGTCGGCCCCTAAGGCGAGGCCGAAAGGCGTAGTCGATGGGAAACGGGTTAATATTCCCGTACTGCTGCTTACTGCGATGGGGGGACGGAGAAGGCTAGGTGGGCCTGGCGATGGTTGTCCAGGTTCAAGTGCGTAGGCTGATTTCTTAGGCAAATCCGGGAAATCAAGGCCGAGACACGATGTCGAGCCACCAAGGTGGTGAAGTCATTGATGCCATGCTTCCGGGAAAAGCCTCTAAGCTTCAGGTAAGTAGGAACCGTACTCCAAACCGACACAGGTGGTCGGGTAGAGAATACCAAGGCGCTTGAGAGAACTCGGGTGAAGGAACTAGGCAAAATGGTACCGTAACTTCGGGAGAAGGTACGCTGCCCGCGGTGAAGTCCCTTGCGGATGGAGCTATGGGCAGTCGCAGATACCAGGTGGCTGCAACTGTTTATTAAAAACACAGCACTGTGCAAAATCGAAAGATGACGTATACGGTGTGACGCCTGCCCGGTGCCGGAAGGTTAATTGATGTGGTTATCGCAAGAGAAGCCATTGATTGAAGCCCCGGTAAACGGCGGCCGTAACTATAACGGTCCTAAGGTAGCGAAATTCCTTGTCGGGTAAGTTCCGACCTGCACGAATGGCGTAATGATGGCCACGCTGTCTCCACCCGAGACTCAGTGAAATTGAAATCGCAGTGAAGATGCTGTGTACCCGCGGCTAGACGGAAAGACCCCGTGAACCTTTACTACAGCTTGGCACTGAACATTGAGCCTACATGTGTAGGATAGGTGGGAGGCTTTGAAGCGGCGACGCCAGTTGCTGTGGAGCCATCCTTGAAATACCACCCTTGTATGTTTGATGTTCTAACTTAGCCCCATTATCTGGGGTGAGGACAGTGCCTGGTGGGTAGTTTGACTGGGGCGGTCTCCTCCCAAAGCGTAACGGAGGAGCACGAAGGTGGGCTAATCACGGTCGGACATCGTGAGGTTAGTGCAATGGCATAAGCCCGCTTAACTGCGAGAGTGACGGCTCGAGCAGGTACGAAAGTAGGTCATAGTGATCCGGTGGTTCTGAATGGAAGGGCCATCGCTCAACGGATAAAAGGTACTCCGGGGATAACAGGCTGATACCGCCCAAGAGTTCATATCGACGGCGGTGTTTGGCACCTCGATGTCGGCTCATCACATCCTGGGGCTGAAGTCGGTCCCAAGGGTATGGCTGTTCGCCATTTAAAGTGGTACGCGAGCTGGGTTTAGAACGTCGTGAGACAGTTCGGTCCCTATCTGCCGTGGGCGTTGGATGATTGAGGGGAGCTGCTCCTAGTACGAGAGGACCGGAGTGGACGAACCGCTGGTGTTCGGGTTGTGTCGCCAGACGCATTGCCCGGTAGCTAAGTTCGGCACAGATAAGCGCTGAAAGCATCTAAGCGCGAAGCTGGCCCCGAGATGAGTCATCCCTAGAGCTTCGAGCTCTCTAAAGGGTTGTCGTAGACGACGACGTTGATAGGCAGGGTGTGTAAGCGCTGTGAGGCGTTGAGCTAACCTGTACTAATTGCCCGTGAGGCTTAACCATACAACACCCAAGAGGTTTTGGGTTGGACTTAAAATAAAGCCAGTTGATTGTGGCGAGAACGAACAGCTTTCTAGATTTAGGAACGAATTTATCAAATACATCCTTGTATTTGACCCTGACGGGCCGCACTGAAGTGCGTTAAATTTTGTTCCAGACAAAATTTTGCTTGGCGACCATAGCGCTTTGGACCCACCTGACTCCATGCCGAACTCAGTAGTGAAACGAAGCAGCGCCGATGGTAGTGTGGGGTCTCCCCATGTGAGAGTAGGACATCGCCAGGCTTTGATTATAAATTGCGCCTATTGCTTGCGATTTTTGATAGCTGCGATGCTCATGTATTGGCATACACTGCGCGTCTCGCTTCAAAACTCTCTGCGCATAGAACGCAATTTAATCATCAAAGCAGATAGATGTAAGACTTTGATGAGAAAATACAGAGCCCTGACCTGACGGTCAGGGCTTTTTTGTCTCTGTCGCGTGGTGATTGCTGGTTAAGTAGAAGAATGGGATTGAGGTTGCCAGTGTAAGCAGAAATCCCAGAAGCGGGTGAGTAGACCTGACTGGTATTTATCTTTGTGGCGCACAAGCCAATAGCGCCGGGATAATAGCAGAGGGAGTTCGAGGGCAACGACTCGACCGTCGGCAATGGCGTGCTGGGCGGAGAGCTTAGACAGGTACGCCAAGCCTAACCCGGCACTCGCGGCGTTTAAAATCGCTTCCGTGGTATTGAGCTCGAATGAAAGATGCCAGCGCTCGAAGCGAGGAGCAAGGCGTGAGAGAAAGTGCTCACGTGTGCCCGAGCCAGATTCGCGGATCAGCCAAGTTTGATTGTCGAGATCTCCAACACTTAACGGCGCTTGACTGACAAGTGGGTGATGAGGGTGACACACCACCGCCATCTGATCACTTAACCAAGGCGTTTGCAGTAAATCGGGATGTTGGATTTCCCCTTCTATTAAGCCGATATCCAGCTCGAAATGCTGCAGGCGAGCGATGATTTCTTGGCTGTTTGCAATCACTAATGTTTGCTGTTGATGCGCGGTTGCATGACGAAAATCGCTGATCAGTGCCGGCAAAAGCTGGTTACCCACCGTATCGCTTCCCCCTAATCGTAGGCAGCCAATCAACTGGCTGTCGTCTTTCAGTGCCGCGCTAATCTCATCGCTGCGGGTCAGCAATTCATCGGCTTTAGGGATCAGCGCAGCGCCTTGGTCATTAAGGTGGAGTCGGTTTCCGCGTCGATCAAACAAGGGGTAACCGAGCTGACTTTCTAACTCGGCAAGCGCCATGCTGACGGCGGGCTTACTGAGAAACAGTTTCTTTGCAGCGGCGGTGATCGTGCCCTCTTGCACGATGGTTAGAAACACCCGCAACTGAGGAAGTGAAAGCGCCATTAAGACCTAGCGATTAAGGGTTTGAGCCACTATAAGGCTGCTTGCCCTCAATGACAATGTTAACGACCGCTCTTGTCTTGGCTCACCCAGTTCTGAATATCTAACTGTGCTTGTTTTAATGACTGATAATGTGGTGACTGCTCACTCGTATGCGCGAGTACAAAGTCGAGAGTGCGCACTACATTCCGCCAACGTGGTGTTTTAGGAACGGTTTCAACGTGAAGGTACTTATCCAGGGTTCTTGTTTGGAAACTACCTTTGTCCTGATAAACACGCCATAAGCCACTTTCTTCTGCTAGCCCGACTTTATCCCCATCCCAGGCAGCTAGCGCCAAGTTCATCGCATCAACTAAGCGACGATGAATACTCTCCGGCTGTTGAGCTTGTGTCTCTTTGTGTCTAATTGTGCTTGATGGGGAAAAATACGTCGCTCTCAAGCTGTGTTTCAAGTGGGAGAGAGCGGTTGCAAGACGACCAATTTCATCGCTTCGCTGGCGATGGGTGACCGGATAGTCCAGTTCACCGGCGGCAAACTGCTCGGCGCACCAAGTCAGTTGTAAGATAGGCAGTGTCAGGCGGTGAGACAGCCAGTGTCCAACACAGACTAATAAAACAATAACGGCGATCACGAGTGTCGCGCTGATCGCATACAAGTGGCGCAGAGGCTGATAGGCACGTTTTTGAGGTGTACAAGTGATCAACGCCCAAGACGCCCCCGCCACATTGACGGGCCGATACGCCGTGAGTTGAGGCATGAGCGTATATTGGCTCGGCGACATAACCCCTTGTTGGCCATGGAAAGCGGCATCGATTGCGTGCTTTGATGGCAAGATCGAGGGCTTAGCTTGATTAGAGTGAGGCACCCAATTGTTGAGTAACGATTGCTGATTTTGATTAATCAGCCACAGGCCTGACTTTGGGGGCTGCCGTTGACGTAGTGTTGCAGACAAGTTATCGGTAGTGGTGCTAATAGCAAGGATGCTTTGCATATGGCCGCTTTTAAGTACGGGAACCACATACCAAGCTTGCATGGTGCGTGAGCCATGTGGCTCAAAGGCGGTGCGCACCCATTTAGGGCGTTGGTGGGCAGGCATATTTATCAATTGCTTTATCGCATTTTTCAATGATGGGTTGCCCTGTGTCATGGGGTGGGCTTTGACCGTGTACACGAGGTTTTGGTTTAAATCAAACATCGCGAGATTGTTGAACGCGTATCTTGCTAACCACGATTGAAATTGGTGATGAAAGCGGCGATATAAACGGTGGTACTTTTGTGCGGTCACGCCTGCATGTTGACTCGGAGACTGTTGAAGGATCGCTATGAGTCGACGCTGCGCTTGGCGTGTATTGTCACCGAGTTGCTGGAATGCATGAGGAAAACCATAAAATCGTCCACCGCTGCTGGCCGCGAGATCAGAGGCTGCAAGATTGGTAACTGCCCGGACTTGGTCATCAAAATATGATGTGATGGTGAGATAGTAACGATCGCGCTCGTTCTCAAGCTGTTGATGGGCTTGATTGATCAGCAGTTGTGACTGACTCCACGTAAAGTACGCTGTCAAAATCACCACAGGGATAATACTAAGACTAAAAAACCACCACATAAAGCGGCGTTGAAGACGTGTCGAGTAACCCATATTGATTTGCACGCTGTGAGTACCTCTCCCTGATCACGCGGGCTTGAATCGCAAACGGCTGCCAAAAAGGCAGCCGCGAGAGAGCAAACGCTAACACGTCCGATGAGCTAAAACTGTGACCTGCTGTCAGGTATCAAGTCTTAAAACTGTGTTAGGACGTTGATTGATGGTGTTGTCAGCAACTAGCGTGCTTTTTGCGCATGATAAACCGTGAATCGGCGTGTTTTCGCGAGGGTATCGCACTGACCGAACCCTTTTTCAATAATCGGTGGATAACGTAAGAAGCTGTTGGCGACGATCGCTAATTGGCCGTGACGGCGCAGATAGCGAGGGGCGTTTTTCAGTAACGATTCAGTGGCATGGTAATGTGTTTCCAAGCCTTCATGGAAAGGTGGATTGCTAATGATGGCATCAAACTGCTGTCCACTGACGGCACTTAACATGTCTGAGGCAAAAACAGAGCCGTTGAGCCCATTGGCCGCGAGTGTCGCTTGGGTTGATGCGACCGCTAGATAGCTCACATCAACACAGGTGACCGTACAGCTTGGGTTGGTAGCCAATATGACCGAGCCGATGACGCCCGCGCCACAGCCGACATCAATCACATCGCCGTGCATATTGGGTAGATGCTTCAGTAATAAGGCTGTGCCATCATCAAGACTTTTGTGGCTAAACACACCGGGTAGAGCACGAACAGTGAGTGATAGACTCCCTACTTCGAGTGGGTAGTCGTGAAACCAATCCGCCAGGCTAAATGACGTCGCCGGTGACGTGCACTGGCCATGATACAGGCTGCATCGGCGTGCCGAATCTTGTTTGATGACCTGGCCATACGGGGCAAAACGTTTTTCGATGCTTTTAACGCCACTGCGGTTTTCCCCCACCACGACCCAGTCGACGTTGGCACCGAGACGGTGCGTGAGCATTGCGAGAAGAAAATCAGCTTCTGCTTTTGACTTAGGCCAGTAGAAAAGTACTAAGTCAACAGCGCTATCATCCGTATATTCTGCGCCTGCATGTACATGGATGTCGGTATTTGCCATTCGAGTGGCATAGCCATGATGGGTTGTAAATACCGACACGCGTGCGGCATGAGACAGTAACTGCTGCGCAAAGTCATCTTCGAGTTCACCGGCCAATAGAATATGTTTATTGTCGAACAAGCTGAGGTGACGCTGAGCAATCTCGCTGGGTGCCGTGAGGGTCATGAGGGTTCTCTTTCCGGTTATAAGTACTTATCGGCCGCGTTGATGCAGGGGGTAGCGCGCCAAGACGAGGATTTTCCCACAAAGCGCGCACCAGGCCAATATCAAACCACCTACGCGTTATCTTGTCGGTCAAGAAAGCGTTCAAATTCGATCTCGTACATCCTAAAGAGTACTAAGGTAATCGAAAAGATAATCGGACCATAGATAAGCCCCATCAAGCCGAACAGATGAAGCCCACCTAACAGTGAGAAGAAGATAAGCAAGGTATTCATGCCCGAGTTACCTTGCATGAGAAAAGGGCGGAGTAAGTTATCGATGGAGCCGACCACCACAACACTCCATATCAGTAAGGCGATAGCCCACTGCCAATCTCCCGTGGCCACCAAATACAGCACGGTTGGCAGCCAGATGAGCGCAGTACCGACCACAGGGATAAATGAAGCAAAGGCCATCATGGTGCCCCAAAATAGCGCCGGCAGCCCGACGGCCCACATCGCCAAGCCACCTGCGGCCCCTTGCGCGAGTGCGGTAAGAAAGGAGCCCAGTACGGCAGACTTAGCCACCTTTTCCACCTCATCCAATAACTGATCTTCTTGGCTGCGTGATAGCGGGATCACGTGGCGGAGCGTATGGATAATGCTGTCGTGATCGCGGAGCAAGAAAAACAGAACAAACAACATCAGCATGAAGGTGATGAAAAAGTCGGTCACATCACCTAATACCTTGGAGCTAAACTCGAGCATTTGGCCACTGAATGAAGACATCCAAGCGGCTAGCTTTTTCACGGTTTCTTGTGGGTCAATTAAATCAAATGGCAGCCACTGGTTGAGAAAGTGTAGCGCCGACTGTATTTGCGGGTTGTTGAGTAATTGCTTCGCGCCACCGTTATTGAGCCATTCGTAACTGCGTGTAAAAAAGCTCACACCTTGCTCGATAATGGCCCCTGCCACCACGGTAAGGGGGATGATGATGATAAAGGTGATTAAGACACAGGATATGACCGACGCAGTATTCGGGCGTTGTCCAATGCGATCTTCAATACGTTTATGAACAGGGAAAAAAAGCAAAGAGACAATAAACGCGAGTACAATGGCGCCAATATAGGGCTCGATAAGTAAATAGCACGCATAGGCTGCGATAATCAGCGCGGCGATTAAAGTCCAATGTTTCGGCTCGACACGAAATGACGAAGTCACAGGGTATCCCTCTTAGGCTGGTTGAATGAATCGCGCTTGCTTTACTTGCCATCAAAAGACCAATCCGCCGCTGGGCAGGTAAAGGCGCCTAAACAATAGGCACCTTAACATACCGTTTGTTGCACTAGTCAGTTAAAAAAATGGCCAAAAGATCGTTGAGGAAGAGCTTACCTTTAGCGGTCACTTGCCAATGTGTCTCGGACTCAACGAGTAGACCTTGGTCATATGCTTGAGCTAGTGGCTGGCTAAGGTGGTCGAGAGGTAACCCCGTGCGGGCAACAAACTCGGCTTTCGGACAAGGTTCCAGTAGGCGAAACCGGTTCATGAAGAACTCAAACGCGAGATCAGTCTGTTTTACCCACTGGCTATCGGTGAGATAGGCCTTTTGTGGATCAAGGTAGCCGCGCGGATGCTTCACTTTAACTGTTCGAAGCAGGCGAGACTGATCGCCGTTCGGTAAAGTGAGCTTACCATGGGCGCCACAACCAATCCCCAAATAGTCGCCAAAGCGCCAATAGTTTAGGTTATGGGCGCATTGATGACCGGGTAAGCTGTATGCGGATGTCTCGTATTGCACGTAGCCGGCGTCTGTAAGCAGCTGATGGCCGCGATCAAAAATGTCCCACAAGGTATCGTCTTCTGGCAGGGTCGGTGGTTTGGAGTAAAACTGGGTGTTGGGCTCTATGGTCAACTGATACCAAGACAGATGCGGCGGCTTAAGCGCTATGGCTTTTTCCAAGTCACTCAGTGCCTCTTGCTCCGATTGCTCAGGCAAACCATGCATTAAATCGAGGTTAAAGCTGTTTAATCCTGCTTGATGAGCAAGGTGGGCCGCACGTTCTGCCTCGCCAGGACCATGAATACGCCCTAGGCGTTCGAGCTTATCAGCAGAAAAGCTCTGCACCCCGATAGAAATCCGGTTAACACCTGCTTGTCTGTAACCGATAAATTTATCGGCTTCCACGGTGCCAGGGTTGGCTTCCATGGTCACTTCCATGCTGTCACTGACGGAAAGGCGTGCTTTGATGCCATCCAATAGGCGTGCTATCTGAGAAGGCGACATCAAGCTTGGTGTACCACCTCCAATAAAGATCGAGTGCAGTGTGCGCGTGATGACTGAAGGGTAGGCGGCAAGATCGGTATCAAGATCGTCAAGCAGCGCATCGATATAATCCTCTTCTGGGATCGCGCCCTTTTGGGTATGCGAATTAAAATCGCAATAGGGGCATTTTTGTACACACCAAGGGATGTGCACATATAAACTCAATGGGATCATGGCTTATTGCGACGCTTTTAAGGCTTGGAACAGGGCGTTGAGTGCTTGTCCGCGGTGAGAGCGTTGCTTTTTCTCGGAAGCGGGCATTTCTGCTGCGGTACACTGCTGATCGGCAGGTAAAAAGACCGGATCGTAACCAAAGCCGTTTTCCCCTTGCGGTGCGTGAGCGATTTGCCCTTCCCACACCCCGTGACAGACCATCGGTGTTGGGTCATTAGCATGACGCATATAAACTAATACGCAATGGAAGCGAGCCTGGCGTCCATCATTGTCTGTATCATGCAGCGCTTCTAACAGTTTAGCGACATTATCCCTATCACTGGCCGTTTCACCCGCATAGCGCGCAGAATACACGCCCGGCGCACCGTTTAAGGCATCGACTTCTAAACCTGAATCATCGGCAATGGCGGGCAACCCGGTCACTTTCGCCGCATGACGTGCCTTAATGATGGCATTTTCGATAAAGGTGGTGCCTGTTTCATCGGCTTCTTCAACGGCAAAGTCACTTTGCGGCAGGACGTCGAAACCAAATTCGCCGAGTAGTCCCGCCATTTCTTTCACTTTGCCTGCGTTCCCCGTTGCCAACACAACTTTATTCATCACAGTTACCTATTGGGTTATGGCCCGACTATGGGGCATCGACGTAAAACGTATAATTATAGTCAAAGGACGCATTGCGGTTTCCTTCGGCGTTGAGGTCGATATGGAAGCGATACGTCTCTTCATCATCGGCTGCGAAGGTGGCGATGTAGTAGATCGCGTCACCTTCTCTTACCTCGGTAAAGTCCAGTTCACGACTGTTTCCGACCAAGTTTTTCACTTGCCCGGTGATCTCGGCGGCTACCGCCGGTTTTCCCAGTTGCATGGTATCGAGAACGGCAATGTTGACCAAGCCTCGATAGCCACTACGGGTAATGTCGTACTGCTGAGCGATTTCGGGGGTCAAGAAAGTGGTTGAGAGTGTGTTGTAATGCACTTCCAACTCACCGACCTCTTTAAACTGTCCCGCCCAAGCCGGTGTGATAAGCAAACTCAATACCATGCTGAGCGCTGCTATTATCTGACGCATAATCATTCCTTGTGATAAAGCGAAGTGAGGTTCGCTATCAATACGTACGGGTGCCTAAGTACGATCCGCCGTACATCGTTGGCACCCGTGAGGTTCCGTAAGCGGTGCGACCCGTGGCGATAAGTCGAGGGTGACTTAGCGCGTGGCGATTCGCTTACAGGGCATACCAAATCGGACCGATAAAATCGCCGATAAGCATATTGATAAATTGAAGCGCGATAAAGATCACCAGAATACTAAGATCGAGCCCACCGATGGGTGGAATAATACGGCGTACTGGCGCACACACCGGCTCAGTAAGTTGATGAAAAACATACTCGACAGGGTTGTTGCCTTGGCTGACCCAACTCAAAATGGCGCGCAGGATCAGCACCCAGAACAGTAACTTACCCGCAGCTTTCAGTAATGCGATCGCTGAGAAGAGGAACATGCCTGAGCTCATCGCAAAGGGGTTGCCGGCGACTAAATCCAATACCACAAACTTGGCCACCATGAGCAGGTAAGCAAACAGTACCGTTGCCAGATCCAAACCACCGAGTGCCGGGATCATTCGACGCAACGGGCCAACCACAGGCTGGGTCGCTTTGACGATAAATTGAGAGAAGGGGTTGTAAAAGTCTGCGCGCGCCCATTGTAGCCAAACGCGTAGCAGCACCACCATGATGTAAAGATCAAACGCGGTGTTGATCAGAAAGGTCATTGCATTCATATCGTTGCCTTAGTGATTAAAATTCTTGTTCCATTTGTTTGGCGCGGCTGACTGCCGCCTGCATGGCCTGTGCCACTATATCGCCAATGTGGTGCTGGTCGAAAACACGTAACGCTTCAGCGGTTGTGCCGCCTTTCGAGGTTACCTGCTCACGCAATTGGCCAATGGTTGTGTCTGTATTGCTTACAACCATTTCTGCCGCCCCTTTTGCGGCTTGCTGAACCAGCTGTCTGGCTTGCTCGTCGCTAAAGCCTTGGCGGATAGCTTCTTGCTGCATCGCTTCCATAAAGCGAAAGAAGTATGCCGGTGCGCTGCCTGCAGCAGCAATCACACCATTAATTTTTGCTTCCTCATCGACACAGCAGACCTCGCCGACGGCTTTCATCAATGCGGTGGCGTAGTGTTTATCCGCCTCCGTGACCTGGCTAGACGCATAGAGCCCGCTCATTCCTTGGCCGACAAGAGACGGTGTATTCGGCATCACACGGATGAGGTTGAGTGTGGTACCTGCCATCTCACACAGACGATGAGTACTGATGCCGGCTGCAATTGAGATCACCAGTTTTGATGACCAATCGACAGCCGATAAATCGCTTAAAACCTGCGCCATTAACTGTGGCTTGACCGCCAAGACAATGACGTCTGCCGCTTGGCAGGCATGCAAGTTATCACGGGTGGTTTGGATGCCATAATCCGTACTCAGCACATCGCCAGGGTGGGCGCTGGGTGATGAGGCCGTTATCGCAGAGGTGGGATAACCTGCACCCACAAGGCCAGCAATGATGGATCGCGCCATATTACCGGCGCCAATAAAGGTAAGGGAGCGATGTTCCATGAAAAGCGTTCCTGTTGTTCTCGTCATTATATTGGTGTTTATCACTACCGCTTCGTTAGCGGTTGTCTCGCGCGCCAAAAATCGCGGTGCCGACACGTACCATGGTGCTACCACACGCAATCGCCGCTTCCATGTCACCACTCATACCCATCGACAAGGTATCGATACTCTCTGTCCGCTCACGGAGGGCATGAAACGCATTGGATAAAGGTTCAAACGCGGCGCATTGGCGCTGATAGTCCGTCTCAGGCTGTGGAATAGACATCAATCCTCTGACATTCAGACCGGGTAGGGCTTGGATGTCTTCAATGAGGGCGATGGCGTTATCCACGGTTAATCCCGACTTTGATGCCTCGCCACTGGTGTTTACTTGTACCAAGACATTGAGCGGAGGTAAATGTGCCGGACGCTGATCGCTCAGGCGTTTAGCAATCTTCAACCGATCGACAGAATGCACCCAGTCAAAGTGCTCTGCAATTAACCGTGTTTTGTTGGACTGAATAGGGCCAATAAAGTGCCATTCAATGCGTGCCTCGGGGTGATGTTCGGCAAAATAATTGACCTTTTCCACCCCTTCTTGCACGTAGTTTTCCCCAAACGCCCGTTGTCCCGCGGTGATCGCATCTGCGATCGCCTCGATAGGCTTGGTTTTGCTGACTGCAATTAATTGCACTGAGTCCGCGAGTCGGCCGCATTTTTGGCTTGCGTGGTCTATCTGTTCCCTGACCTGTTGAATATTGTTCTTAATATGACACATACCTGATTCTGCAAGGAAAATGAATGGATATTAATGAGCTACTTGCGTTTAGTGTAAAGCATCGCGCGTCAGATCTACATCTTTCTGCGGGGGTGTCGCCTATGGTGCGGGTAGATGGCGATATGCGCAAGCTCAGTCTGCCGCCGCTTAGCCACCAAGCCGTGCGCGAATTGGTAATGGCGGTGATGAGCCCTGAACAGCAGCATATTTTTGACAATGCATGGGAAATCGACTTTTCCTTTGAGCTGGACTCGGTGGCACGCTTTCGTGTTAATGCCTTCCATCAGCAACATGGCTGTGCGGCGGTTTTTCGCGTGGTGCCCACCACTGTACCAAGGTTAGAGGATTTATCCGCGCCGCCACTTTTCAGTGAGCTGGCTTCGTTACACCAAGGGCTGGTGTTGGTGACTGGGCCGACAGGCTCGGGGAAATCGACCACACTAGCGGCCATGATTGCCCAGATTAATCACCACCAACAAAAGCATATTCTGACTATTGAAGATCCGATTGAGTTTATCCATCCGTCTCTGCAAAGCTTGGTGAACCAGCGAGAGGTCAAGCGTGATACTCAGTCTTTTCAGCAGGCATTGCGCTCAGCGCTGCGTGAAGACCCAGATGTGATATTGGTGGGTGAGTTACGTGATTTAGAAACCATCAGTTTGGCATTAACGGCGGCAGAAACCGGGCATTTGGTGTTTGCGACTTTACATACCGTCAGCGCCGCTAAAAGTGTTGACCGTATTATTGATGTTTTTCCCGGTAGTGATAAACCCTTGGTACGTTCAATGCTCTCTGCCTCATTGCGGGCGGTGATCTCTCAGCAGCTTGTCAAAAGCATCCAAGGTCAGCGTGTTGCCGCTTATGAAATTATGACGGTGACGTCAGCGATTTGTAACTTGATCCGAGAGGATAGAGTGGCGCAAATCACCTCCATGATGCAAACGGGTGCCGCGCATGGCATGCAGACCATGGCACAAGCGATGGCACAGCTAGAGAACCAAGGCGTGATTGCGCCGCAGGCGGCGATCTCGCCCACTCAATCTGTGTATTGACGCTCGAACCAGCTTTCGATAATCACCACCGCAGATTGGGCATCGACAGCGCCTTTACCCAGGGCCTTATATCCGCCACGGGAAAACAGATCCGCGCGCGCTTCACGCGTAGACAAGCGTTCATCGTGCAGCTCAACCGGGTAGCCGAAACGTCCGTGCAGGCGGTTGGCAAACTTCTTTGCCCTTGGTGTGATGGTCTCTAACGGTTGGCCGTGTAAGTCAAGCGGCAAGCCTACCACCAGATAATCGGGTTGCCAGTCTTTGAGTATGGCTTCAATGTCATCCCAATTTGGGATCCCGTCTCGGGCTTTTAAGGCACATAAAGGGCGAGCGGTGCCTGTTAGCGATTGGCCGATGGCAACGCCAATGCTTTTGACGCCGTAATCAAATCCAATAATGGTTTGTGCGTTCATGCATGTCCTACTTGTGAAGAAAGGTTTGCGGCCTCAATGCCGAGCTGATCGAGCGCTTTTTGCCAACGTTGGTGAACGGGAGTATCAAAAATGACCTTGGGATCGGCTTCCAGTGTTAGCCAGCTATTGTCGGCCAGTTCCTGCTCGAGCTGTCCCGGCTCCCAGCCAGCATAGCCCAGCGCGACCAGAAATTGCTCTGGCTGTTGCTCGGTGCCGAGAATCGAGAGAATATCTTTGGAGGTAGTGACCGATAGCTGATCGGATAGAGGAATGCTGGTGCCATATTCACAGGTTGCAGGATGCAGCACAAACCCTCTGTCCTCAGAGACGGGCCCACCAAACAACACAGGTTGAGACAAGCTCTCTGTGGTGCTTGAAAGGGGGAGCTGGCGCTCGACTTCAATTTGATCCAGCATTTTGCCGACAGACAAATTAATGGGGTGGTTAATCATCAGTCCCATTGCCCCATCATGGCTGTGCTCACAGACATAAATAACACCATGCTGAAAACGGCTATCAGCCATACTGGGCATCGCGATTAAAAAATGATTTTTCAGATCCATATCGCCGTCTCCTGTTGGTACGCGTACATTGAGTATGCGCGAAGATTGATGTTTTAGATAATGAAGGAGGCGCTTTGCCTCCTTTACTTAGGTGCAGCGTCTGGCGATCGCCTCCATCAAGATGTCACCAATTGAAATGTCATACGCGGCGTCAATCTCGCGAATACAGGTCGGACTGGTGACGTTGATTTCTGTTAGCTTGTCGCCAATCACGTCGAGCCCTACGAATATCAGCCCTTTCTCTTTTAATGTCGGTGCGATCGCGCGTGCGATGGCCCAATCCGTCTCTGATAAAGGACGCGCTTCACCACGGCCGCCAGCAGCCAAGTTACCGCGCGTTTCGCCTTCAGCGGGGATCCGCGCCAAGCAATAAGGCACGGGCTCTCCATCAACAACCAAAATTCGCTTATCGCCGTTGCTAATATCCGGCACAAAGGTTTGTGCCATGCAAAAACGTTGACCATGTTCAGTGAGGGTTTCGATGATTACCCCCAAGTTGGGGTCACCTTGTTTCACTCGGAAAATCGAGGCACCGCCCATGCCATCAAGCGGCTTTAAAATCACGTCACCATGTTGTGCTTGGAACGCCCGGATTTCATCAGCGCGGCGAGTGACCAAGGTGGTGGGAGTGTGCTCTGGGAACCAAGCCGTGTACAGCTTTTCATTGCAGTCGCGTAGGCTCTGTGGCTTATTCACAATCAACACACCGGCCTGCTCCGCGCGTTCGAGCATGTAAGTTGCGTAAATATACTCGGTATCAAACGGCGGATCTTTGCGCATCAAAATCGCATCAAATTCCCGCAGTGCGAGGGTTTGCGTTTGCTTGATTTGATACCACTGCTCTGGGTTATCCATCACGGTGACGCTATGAGTGCGGGCGTAAGGGTCACCTTGATGCATCGACATGTCATCCATCTGAATGTAATGCACGTCCCAACCGCGTTTTTGCGCTGCCAGCATCATGGCAAACGTGGAGTCTTTTTTTACACTGATGGCCTCGATGGGATCCATCACTACACCTATTTTCATCATGTTTCTCCTGTTTGCCAGTTAACCCAGATCGCCAAAACGGACCTGCAAGGCCGTGATGGCAGTCAGTGCCGCGGTTTCTGTTCGCAGCACGCGTGGGCCCAATAGGATCTCTTCAAAGTTGTGTTCGCGTGTCATCGCAATTTCGTCATCAGACAACCCGCCCTCCGGACCAATCAGTAAACGTAGCTTTTTCGGAGCGTCAGGAAGCGTGTTGATAGAGTAGGGAGCTCGTGGATGCAAGTTCAGCTTTAAGCCATCAAACGCCTGCTGACACCATGTATCGAGATTGATCACCGGATTAATGGTGGGCACCACATTACGGCCGCTTTGTTCGCAGGCGCCAATCGCGATTTTTTGCCATTGTTGGCGTTTTTTCTCGAGCCGCTCAGTATTGAGCTTGACACCACAGCGAGCCGACAAAAGCGGAGTGATGGTATTCACGCCTAACTCAACAGACTTTTGAATGGTAAATTCCATCTTTTCGCCGCGCGAAATCACTTGGCCCAGTTCAAAGTCAAGCGGAGACTCGACACTGTGTGATTCGCGAGCGGTAATGGTGGCAGACACCTGTTTTTTACTCACTTGTGTCAGTATGGCAGGAAACTGCGCACCACTGCCATCAAAGAGCAGAATGGGCTGCTCTGCCTGCATGCGTAAGACGCGACCGAGATGGTTGGCCGCTTCATCGCTTAAGATCACCGTGCCTTGAGCGGGTAGCGGTGCTGGGTGATAAATTCGAGGAATTCGCATTGTGCTCGTGTTCCATGTTCAAGTCGCCCTCAGTGTAACATGACCAAAGGGACGATAGGCTCTGTCACTACTATGGGGACGAGGGATGAAAAAACAAACTGCTCTGATGCTCAATCGATGCGTGCCAGTTGCTGTTGGCAGCGGTTGCAACGATAGGTGGCTTGGCCGCGCTGTATTTTATTGTGGCGACGAATGGATAAGGCGACAGGCCCGCAGTCACAGTGGTAAGCAAAGGTTTTGCCTTGTACGGCGCTGATATCAAGCTGGTGGGTGGTATTGGCAGGGGCGTTAAATACCTGAGCCATTAGGTGACGCCACTCTGCGCCATGAGGCTTCACTCGGCCATGCAGCGCGAAGGCGACTAAGTGACAGATCTCGTGAGGGATCACTTCGTCAAAAAAGATCTCTGGTGCTTGCTGTAAAAGGACAGGGTTAAACCGGACGCGCCATTGCGTGGGATGCGCAGTACCAGCGGATTTCCCCCGCAGTGTAAAGCCAACCACGGGGTAGGTCAGCTGAGTGCCTAATTGTTGGTTAGCCACATCAATACATTGATGCGCGCGTGTGAGCGCCGCCTGCTGTAATGCATAAGATGATTTTTCTAGGCTGCCGTAAGCACAAGACATAAGTGGTCGTCCTTGCTGCCATCAAAAAAGGGAAGCCGAGGCTTCCCTTAAAAGCACTGAGTTACCCAAGGTTACCCGAGCTTGGCAAAGTCGCGCAACAGCTCCGCTTTGTCGGTTTTCTCCCACGGGAAGATATCGCGTCCAAAGTGGCCATACGCTGCGGTCTGCTTATAGATAGGTTGTAATAAATCCAGCATCTCTTGCAGGCCATACGGACGTAAGTCGAAGTGCTCACGCACCGCTTTGATGATCACCTCTGGCGCGACTTTTTCAGTACCGAAGGTCTCAACCATGATGGAAGTCGGCTCGGCCACGCCAATCGCGTAAGACAGTTGAATTTCACAACGGTCGGCAAGGCCTGCGGCAACAATGTTTTTGGCTACATAGCGCGCGGCGTAAGCGGCTGAGCGATCAACTTTTGAGGGATCTTTCCCCGAGAACGCCCCGCCACCGTGACGGGCTGCACCGCCATAGGTGTCAACAATGATCTTACGGCCTGTCAAACCACAATCGCCCATCGGGCCGCCAATCACAAACCGGCCCGTTGGGTTGATGAAATACTTGGTATCCTTGGTCAGCCATTCTGCGGGCAACACAGGCTTGATGATTTCTTCCATCACCGCCTCGCGTAGATCGTCGGTTGAAATGCTGTCGCAATGCTGTGTTGAGAGCACGACGGCATCAATACCGGCAATTTTGCCGTTGTCGTAGGCGAAAGTGACTTGGCTTTTCGCATCTGGGCGTAACCAGTCTAAGGTGCCATCTTTGCGCACTTGCGCTTGGCGCTCCACCAATCGGTGTGAATAGGTGATAGGGGCCGGCATCAGCACATTGGTCTCATTGGTGGCAAAGCCAAACATGATCCCTTGGTCGCCAGCGCCCTGATCTTTCGGGTCGGCGCGATCAACCCCTTGGTTGATGTCTGGGGATTGTTTACCAATGGTATTCAATACCGCACAAGAGTTGGCATCAAAGCCCATATCAGAATGGACATAACCAATATCTTGGACGGTTTGACGAGTAAGCTCTTCAATGTCGACCCATGCCGAGGTCGTCACTTCCCCGCCTACCATTACCATGCCAGTTTTAACATAGGTTTCGCAGGCAACGCGTGCTTTGGGGTCTTGCTCAAGGATGGCATCCAAAACAGCATCAGAAATCTGATCTGCGATTTTATCAGGATGGCCTTCAGAGACGGACTCTGAGGTAAACAGGTGCTTAGCCATGTGACACTCTCATTGATTATCAGGGAAACTGACGATACGTACTCAGGCGTATCATCGATCATCTCAGATGTTTTAACTTCTAGACGTCTATTTTATTCGCAATTGTGATAAACGCAAGTCGGTTGATGCATATGGGTGTGTCTTAAGGTATAGCAAAACTGGCTGAGGCACGCTTACACCTCATGGCATGCTTGCTGTGGCTGCACTGAACACCATGGTGAGGGAACCGCTTCTTGCAGCCAGTGGACCAGAGATTCAACACGCAGAGGAAGGCGGCCAGTGCTGCAGTAAATACGCAACGGAATAGGTGCTGAGGCCCAGTTAGGCAAGCAGCGGGTAATTCTATCAGGATGATGGTGTTGATAGCCAGTGGCGCTCCAAGTTGGTAGCAATCCAACGCCTTGCCCATCAGCGATGGCATCTAACTGAATCGCTATCATGTCGCAATTAAAGCGGCTAGGCATGGCGCTTAAGTGGTAGGTATTGTCGTGATCATAGAGTGTTAATCCTTGACGGCGTAGGGCAAATACATCTAGCCAAGGGTGTTCATCGAGCATGCTAGGATGCGTAAATGGGCCATATTGGCTGATATAGTCTGGTGCAGCGTAAATGCCATATTGCCAATGGCCGAGTTGATATGAGCGGCAATTGACCGGCAGCATGATGTCTCCTGCCCAGATAATAAGATCGGCCGACTGAATGCGTTGTGCGCTGACTTCGCTCGTTAATGTAATGGATACTTTGGGGTGCTCAGCGAGAAAGCGACTGATCAATGGAGCCGCCCAGCCGCGCATCATGCCGGGATGGCAAATCACCTCTATCGATCCTTGAAGGTAATTATTTAAATTCTGTATTGCCTCTTCGCTTTTTTCCGCTAGCTCAAGTATTTGATGACAGTACTGCGCAAAAACAGTGCCCGCTTTTGTCAAGACCAGTCTATTGCCTTGTCTCTGTGTTAAAGGTTGTCCTAGGTCGGCTTCAAGCTGAGCTAAGCGACGACTCACCGTTGACTTAGGTTGTCCTAATGCCCTGGCGGCGGCCGTGAGGCTTTGATGATGGCATAAAGCCGCAAACGAACGGATCGAAGAAAAATCCTGCATAACTGTCCTTTTAACGCCAGTAAGACGTCACATCAGCTGTCCGGAAGGAGATAAACCATCTCGTTCTATAGATGGAACGAGATGTTCCTTTTATGGGGCTAGGCGTCTGCGCATCTATGTGAATAATTCTCAATGAACAAATGATAATTATTATCACAAAATGGAGTTGATTATGTCCAGTTGTCTTCGTCCCGTTGTTATCGGGATGGTATTAGCCGGTATACCTGTGAGTGCCATTCATGCGGCAGAAGCAGGCGATCAAAATACGGAAACCATGGTGATCACTGCCTCGGGGTTTGAACAAGCCACGGCAAAGGCGCCAGCGAGTATCAGCGTGATTAGTCGCGATCAGCTCGAAGATCGTTATTATCGTGACGTTACAGACGCACTAAAGCGTATTCCAGGCGTAGTGGTCACAGGGGGCGGTGATACCCAGGATATCAGTATTCGTGGAATGGGCTCCAAGTATACCCTGATGCTGGTGGACGGAAAGCGTATGACGAGCCGGGAGACACGTCCGAATAGCGATGGTCCTGGCATTGAACAAGGCTGGTTACCTCCCCTTCAAGCGATTGAACGTATCGAGGTGATTCGGGGGCCGATGTCGACTCTTTATGGCTCTGACGCCATCGGTGGGGTGATTAATATTATTACCCGTCGAGAACAACACGAATGGCATGGCAACGTGCAATTAAGCACCTTACTCCAAGAGAAACGTGCATCAGGTGATGAACAAAGCGCTAATTTTTACCTTTCTGGCGCCTTGAGCGATAAGCTTGGGATGACGGTATCGGGTCAAAGCGTTCAACGCCAAGAAGACGATATTCTCTCTGGTTACGAGGACAAATCTTTACGTAGTCTTTCTACCTCGTTGACCTATGACGCTAGCGATTATCAACAGTGGACCTTGGACTTAGGCGCGAGCTCGCAAGAGCGAAATGGCCACATAGGTAAAACCGTTCCCACGGATGATAGCCAGTGTCGACGCAAAAAATGTGAAAACAGCAACAATGAATATCGACGGCAATCAATCGCCCTTGGGCATGAAGGGCATTGGACGTGGGGCTGGTCAGATTCACATTTACAGTACGAGCAAAGCCGTAATAAAAGTCGTGAAATGACAATTAAGAACACCGAATTTAAAACCCGTCTGATACGTGATTTTGAAACACACACTTTGACGGTCGGTGGCTCAGTAAACAAGGCGAAGTTGGAGGACTTTACCTCGAATAAAGCGTCGAGCCAAACTGAGATTGACAATACACAAGCGGCTTTGTTTGTCGAAGATGAGTGGCGTGTGGTTGAGCCATTTAGCCTGACCCTCGGCTTGCGTGTCGATCATGATGAAAACTACGACTACCACGCCAGTCCACGGGTGTATGGCGTGTATCAACTTAATAGCAACTGGGTCGTGAAAGGCGGCGTGGCGACTGGCTTCCGTTCACCGCAACTGCGAGAAATTGCCCCAAATTGGGCGCAAGTGAGTCGCGGGGGGAATATCTATGGCAACCCGGATCTGGAGCCTGAAACCTCTGTAAACTCAGAAGTCAGTATCAACTACCAAGGCGATACGGGAGTCAGTGGATCGTTAACCGCATTCCATAATGACTTTGAAGATAAGATCACCCGAGTGACCTGTCCAACCTCGGTGTGCACGGATGGCTCCAACCAGTTTGGCGCAGATCCAACCTATCGGATTAACGTCGACGAAGCGGTCACTCAAGGGATTGAAGCGAGCCTATTCGTGCCAGTCACGGAGACGGTTGATGTGAGTGCCAGCTATACCTATACCGATTCAGAGCAAAAAACCGGTGATTATAAGGGGCAGCCGTTAACGCAAATACCCCAGCAGCTCGCATATGGTGAGGTTAATTGGCAAGCCACTGAGAGGCTGAGCCCTTGGGTGAGTGCGACCTACCGTGGCGAAGAAATGGATCCTGTGACAGGCCCATCATCTCGCAGCAATATAGAGCCAAGTTACACCTTGGTTGATGCCGGGATGAACTACCAGCTCAGCGATGCCATCGAGCTTCAAGGCGCGGTCTATAACCTATTGGATAAAACGCGTGAGTATGAAGACTACGGTTATATCAGTGATGAACGCCGCTATTGGTTAGGACTGAATATCAGCTTCTAACGCATGAGAAAAGGTGCGCTTTTACGCTATAGAATGGCGCAATCCTAACACTGCCACGCCCGTCTCGGACTCTACCGGACGGGCGTTTTTTTGCTGCATTTTATTCCTAGGTAGCGTGAGAAGAGTCACACAACACGTGCGTCTTTTACGTGCTTGAGATACACTGTGCATCATCGTTAAACGAGCACCGATGGACATGGCATTAAGAGTCGCAATTAATGGATTTGGTCGTATAGGGCGCAGTGTATTGCGAGCCCTGTATGAAAGTGGCAAGCACGATCGCATTCAAGTGGTCGCGATTAATGAGCTCGCAGAGCCCGAGGCGATGGCGCATCTGCTGCAGTATGACTCAAGCCATGGTCGATTCGGCTGGCCAGTGTCCTATAACCAAGAACACCTTTTTGTCGCCACCGACAGCATTCGCTTGCTTCATTTGCCGGAGCTGCAGCTTTTACCTTGGCGCGATCTGGATGTGGATATTGTGCTCGATTGCACGGGCAAGTTTGGTACACGCGAAGACGGTGAGGCCCATATTGCTGCGGGCGCTAAAAAAGTCCTTTTCTCTCACCCCGCCAGCCAAGACGTGGACAGAACCGTTATTTACGGGGTCAATCATGACGCATTGACCGCCGATGATCGTATTGTTTCTAATGGTTCTTGTACCACCAATTGTATCGTCCCGGTGATTAAAGCCTTGGATGAGCATTTTGGTATTGAGTCGGGGACAATTACGACCATTCACTCGTCGATGAATGATCAACAAGTCATCGACGCGTATCACTCCGATCTTCGTCGCACACGTACTGCCAGCCAGTCTATTATTCCTGTGGATACCAAACTGCATGTTGGAATTGGTAGGATTTTTCCGAAATTTTCTGACAAATTTGAAGCGATTTCTGTCCGCGTGCCGACGATAAACGTGACAGCAATGGATTTAAGTGTCACTGTACGTACTAAAGTGAAAGTTAATGACGTAAATCAAGCTCTGCAGACGGCATCTCGATGTACATTAGACGGTATACTGGATTATACCGAAGCACCCTTGGTATCGATCGACTTTAACCACGACTCACACAGCGCCATTGTCGATGGGTCGCAAACACGGGTCAGTGATCACCAGCTGATTAAAACGCTGGTTTGGTGCGATAACGAGTGGGGCTTTGCCAACCGAATGTTAGATACCACACTTGCGATGGCGTGATAGACGTAAGCGTGGGTGGGGTGTTGCCCTGATTAAGTCAGTTTCAATTTGCAACCTTATAGCGAGGACCATATGTCTGTAATTAAGATGACCGACTTAGATCTTGCCGGAAAGCGTGTGTTTATCCGTGCTGATCTGAACGTGCCAGTCAAAGACGGTAAAGTTACCTCTGATGCACGTATTTTGGCATCACTGCCTACGATTAAGCACTGCCTAGAAGCAGGCGCGAAAGTCATGGTGACGTCTCACCTAGGCCGCCCTGAGGAAGGTCAGCCTGAAGACCAGTACTCACTACAACCTGTTGTGAACTACCTGGATGACGCACTCGATTGTAAGGTCAGCCTCGCGAAAGACTACCTAGACGGTCTTGAGCTTAACGCCGGTGAACTGGTGGTGCTTGAGAACGTTCGCTTTAATAAAGGCGAGAAGAAGAACGACGAAGCGCTGTCTAAAAAGTATGCGGCACTGTGCGATATTTTTGTGATGGACGCATTTGGTACTGCGCACCGCGCGCAAGCATCAACCCATGGTGTGGGCACGCATGCGCCTGTGGCTTGTGCTGGTCCATTGCTGGCCAACGAGCTTGACGCGTTAGGCAAAGCGATGGATAACCCTGCACGTCCAATGGTCGCCATTGTGGGTGGGTCAAAAGTATCTACTAAACTGACAGTGCTGAAATCACTGTCAACCGTTGCTGACCAGCTGGTTGTAGGCGGTGGTATTGCTAACACCTTTATCGCAGCTGACGGCCACAATGTCGGCAAATCGCTGTATGAGGCAGACTTGGTCGATACGGCGAAATCCTTAATGGAAGAGTGCCACATTCCTGTCGCAACCGACGTAGCATGTGCGAAAGCGTTTGATGAAAACGCGGAAGCAGAGATCAAGCGCGTTGAAGATGTGCAAGACGACGACATGATTTTCGACCTCGGTCCTGAGTCTACCCAAGCGTTGGCGGACATTTTGAAAAATGCCAAAACCATTCTGTGGAATGGCCCTGTTGGCGTGTTTGAGTTTAAAAACTTTGAAGCGGGCACAGCAGGCATTTCAAAAGCGATCGCAGAGTCTGAAGGCTTCTCTGTTGCGGGTGGCGGCGATACCCTTGCAGCCATTGACAAGTTTGGCATCCAAGCTGACGTGTCTTACATCTCAACCGGCGGCGGTGCGTTCCTAGAGTTTGTTGAAGGCAAACCTCTACCTGCGGTAGAAATGCTGGAAGCACGCGCCAAAGACGCATAAATCAGATAATAAAACGGGAGTGACGTCTCCCGTTTTTGCTTTCGTTTGACTACAATAGGCCGAGTCGTAAACGATTGCACCAGATTGATAAAGGTGCACTGCATCTTTACTCAGTTCAGCAAAGACAACCCGAGTTAATAGGACAAGAGCCATGTCTAAAGTTTTTGATTTTGTAAAACCTGGCGTTATCTTTGGCGATGACGTTCAGAAAGTATTTGAAGTTGCCAAAGAGAACAAGTTTGCATTGCCTGCAGTCAACGTGGTTAACACTGACTCAATCAACGCAGTGATGGAAGCCGCGGCGAAAGTAAAAGCGCCAGTGGTTATCCAGTTCTCTAACGGTGGTGCGGGTTTCTTCCCGGGCAAAGGTCTGAAACTAGAAGGCCAAGAAGCGCAAATTAAAGGCGCTGTTGCCGGTGCGAAGTACGTTCATGCCATGGCTGAAGTCTACGGTGTGCCTGTGATCATGCACACTGACCACGCTGCGAAAAAACTGCTACCTTGGATTGATGGTCTGCTCGACGCTGGTGAAGCCTTCTTCAAAGAGCACGGCAAACCACTTTTCTCTTCTCACATGATTGACCTTTCTGAAGAGTCTCTAGAAGAGAACATGGAAATCTGTGCCGAGTACCTAGCGCGCATGGACAAAATGGGCATGACGCTAGAAATTGAACTGGGTATCACCGGTGGTGAAGAAGACGGCGTTGATAACAGCGATGTTGATACTGCTGACCTGTACACCAAGCCAGAAGAAGTGGCTTACGCGTACGAAAAACTGTCTGCTGTAAGCCCTCGATTTACCATTGCCGCTTCATTCGGTAACGTTCACGGTGTTTATAAGCCAGGTAACGTGGTACTTAAGCCAGAAATTCTACGTGAATCACAGGCTTACTGCTCAGAGAAATTTGGTCTGCCGACCAATGGTCTGAACTTCGTCTTCCATGGCGGCTCGGGTTCTTCAGAAGAGCAAATTCAAGAATCCATTGGTTACGGTGTGATTAAAATGAACATCGATACCGATACCCAGTGGGCGACATGGGATGGTATTCGTCAGTACTACCAAGACAACGAAGGTTACCTGCAAAGCCAAATCGGTAACCCGAAAGGTGACGACCAACCAAACAAAAAATTCTATGACCCACGCGTTTGGCTACGTAAAGGTCAAGAGTCTATGGTTGCGCGCTTGGAGCAAGCTTTCAAAGACCTCAACGCGATTGACGTCCTGTAAACGTCTCAACAGTGTTGAATTAAAGCCCGCCATTTGGCGGGTTTTTTTATATCTGCGTGATACCGACTCGTCTCATTGGGTAGAGATTTTGCGTGATTGAGATAGACAGCGACCAGTAAAAGGCTGTTAACATAGGGTTACCGTTTATCCCAACTTGAAGAGGGAAAAGTGAATGAGTGAGGAAAACACAGTGGTAGAGGGTGCTAAGTGGGCACAGACCTGGCTGATGGATAATCAAGATCTGTTGACGCAGTACGGAGTGAACATTATTTCCGCGCTATTGATCTTGGTGATTGGTAACCTTGTCGTTAAAGGTTTAGCTAACTCCATGGCGGGTGTCATGCGTAAGCGCAACATGGATAACGCGGTGGTGGAGTTTATCCATGGTTTGGTGCGTTACTTACTGTTTGTCATCGTTTTAATTGCAGCATTAAGCCGCGTGGGTGTGCAAACCGCGTCTGTGATTGCCATCTTAGGTGCCGCAGGTTTAGCCGTGGGTCTTGCTTTACAAGGCTCGTTGGCAAACTTTGCCGCTGGGGTCTTGATTGTGATGTTCCGTCCGTTCAAATCGGGCGATTACGTCGAATTGGCCGGAGTGGCTGGCTCTGTCGAGTCCATTCAAGTGTTCTCTACAGTGCTCACCACCCCTGACAACAAAATGGTGGTGGTGCCAAATGGCTCGGTGATTAGCAGCCCTATCACGAACTATTCCAAGCACGCGACACGCCGCATTGACTTGACGATTGGCGTGGCGTACAGCGCGGATTTGAAGAAGACCAAAGCGGTGCTAACCAATATCGTCACTCAACACCCCTTGATTCTGAAAGATCCTGAGCCCAATGTGGCGGTGATGACGTTAGCCGATTCATCGGTCAATTTTGTGGTGCGCCCTTGGGTGAAAACAGAAGACTACTGGAGTGTTTACTTTGAGCTGCTGCCAACCATCAAAGAAGCACTGGACGAAAATGGTATTGAAATTCCATTCCCGCAAATGAGTGTTCACTTCGAGCGCGGCGAGAGCCAAGCGTAACCTCACGGCAGGCGACCGTCATTATGGATGCGGCAGCGTGGCCGCATCCCTGTTTTTTAACCGGCCAGTAAACGTGCGTACAGGCCGAGGGCGAGCTTACCGGCCACGAATAGCATCATACTTGCCATGAGTAGGTCGAGCAGCCGTCGAATAGAGGGGGTGGATAGCCACGGTGACAAGCGTGCTGCCCCTGCCGATAAGCCGTAAAACCAAAGGCATGATCCCATTAATGCGCCGATGGTAAAGGCGACCCGCTCATCGAATGCGAACTGACCACCGATCGCGCCTAACACCACCACGGTATCCAGATAAACGTGCGGATTAAGCAAGGTCACCGCTAATGCGCCAATGATCACTGCACGGCGGCCTCGACTCATGGTGGGGGCTTCCATTGACGCCTCTTGGTTGTGCTGACGTGCGCTTTGGATAAACTGCCACGCGTAGACACTCAAAAAGCCGATCCCCGCGAGCGTGATGGTATTGAGCAGTATGGGGTAACTTGCTAATAAGGCCCCTCCGCCAAAAATCCCACTTGAGATCAAGATGATATCGCAGACAAAGCAAATCGATGCCGTGGTCATATGGTGCTCACGACTAATCCCTTGGTTGATCACATATGCGTTTTGCGCGCCAATCGGAATAATCATGGTCAGGCTCAAACCTAACCCCTGAAGTGCGACTAAAAAACTGCTCACCCTGTATTCCTTTTATCTCCGAGTATGGCTCTCACTTTAAGCAGGAATGCCTATTAAGTGAACTTAAATATATTTATGGTTAATTAGCTAAACTAATAAGGAGAGCGAGATGGATTATCGAGGCGTGGAAGCCTTAGATGCGGTGATTTCCTGGGGAAGTTTTGAACGTGCAGCCGCGGCATTGTTTATCACCCAGTCAGCGGTGTCACAACGCATCAAGCAGTTGGAGCGACAAATCGCCCAGCCTGTGATGGTACGCGAGCAACCGCCAAAACCCACAGCGATAGGCCAGCGCCTGTTAGGGCTTTATCGACGCGTGCAACTGCTGGAGCAAGAAACCTTGCCCGAGTTGGCGCCGAGTATTGATGGATCAGCCTTGTCAGTGTCGATTGCCACCAATGCAGATAGTTTAGCCACTTGGCTGCTTTTGGCACTTGCCCCGCTGACCACCCATCAAGCGATTGACTTTAATCTATTGGTAGAAGACGAGAGCCGTACACTCAATAAAATGCGCAGTGGTGAAGCGGTTGCGGCGATCAGTACCGATTCCACGCCGATGCATGGTTGTGACTGTCGCTATTTAGGTACCATGGACTACAGTTGTGTGGCCACGCCGTCATTTGCTCAGCGTTACTTTGCCGATGGGATTGATAGAGAAGCGTTAATGGCAGCGCCAGCGGTGATCTTTGATGCGCATGATGATATGCACGCGGACTTTTTGGCGGCCCACTATGCGATGCCTGCTGCGGGCTGGCGCCGGCATATTGTTCGCTCGTCGGAGGCGTTTGTCGCCATGGCGTTGCAGAGCATGGCCTATTGCCTGATCCCAAGGGTAATGGTTTCGGAGCAGTTAGCCGACGGGCGATTAGTGGACGTGATGCCGGGAAAAGTCGAATCACGCCATTTATACTGGCACTTTTGGGCAATGGAAAGTGGCGTATTGGCCGAGATCACCCATGCCTGTCAGCTCGCCGCGCAGGAAGCACTCGCCCAATATTGACACAACGTTGACGTTGGCTCGGGAGCGTTTTTCGTTTTTAGGCGTCTGACAGGTGTGACTTACTATTATCGGGTTCCAAAGGAGAGACTATGCACAAATTTAAAGCAATGCTTTGCCTAACTAGCGCCTTGGTGACAGCACCGGCGGCGATGGCCAATATTGATTTTCCGCATTTGGACATTACCGGTGTCGGTGAAGTGACGGCTGCACCTGATATGGCCACGATTGACGTGGGGGTGGTGACCGAGCGAAAAACCGCAAAAGCGGCAAAAGCGGCATCGGATAAAGCGGTGACTGCCTTTATCGACAGGCTGGCCGCACAAGGAGTGACGCGCGAACAGATTGAGAGCGCGCACATTCAACTATCACCGCGCTACCAACATAGCAAAGACAAAGCGCCTGAATTGGTAGGCTATCGCGCAGAGCGCCAAGTTACCGTGACCCTCAACCAGCTCGACAAGTTGAATGCCGTTTTAGATGGGGCGCTGGGCGAGGGGATTAACCGAATCCGGCAAGTACAGCTAACCAGCAGTGACCAGTCGGCATTGAAAGATAAAGCGCGTGAGGCGGCGGTCAATGATGCAAAAGAAAAAGCGGAATCGCTCGCGAAAAGTTTGGATATGCGTGTTGATGGTGTCTGGCAAATTCGCTATCGGTCCAGCAATCCGCGCCCTGTGATGATGAATGCCGAGATGCGCAGCGGCAGCGCCGATGTCGCCGCAAGCTACCAAGATGCAACCATGCAGGTGCGTGACCAGGTTGATATTATTTTCCGCCTTGATGACTAATAGCGTCGTCGGTCACCACGATCAAAAAAGGGCGCTGATGCGCCCTTTTTTACCATTGATTCGGTGTTTGAATCCTATGCCGTTGGGTTAATTGGTTTCCCATCCGCATCGGTGGTTTCACTTTCTTGCTTGCCATTACGGCGCGCCAGACGTTGTTCCCAGTAATCGGCATTCTTGATGCCAAGCTTAACGGGATCAAAGGTGTAGGTTTCTACCCCTCTGGCCTGTTGCTCTTCATAATCTTTCAGCGCCTTAAGGGCTGGCTTAGACATAAAGAAGATGATGATGATGCCAACAATGTTTAACCATGCCATCAAACCCACACCGGCATCACCAAACGCCCATGCCAAGTTCGCACTCCGCACACAGCCATAGAACACGGCGGACATCAGCACCACTTTCAGCGCAAACATCATACCTGGCACCTTGATAGTGCGACGCAGGTAAGCAATGTTGGTTTCGGCAATGTAGTAGTAGGCCAAAATGGTGGTAAAGGCGAAGAAGAAGAGTGCAAAGGCGATAAAGGGTTTACCTAAGCCAGGCATTGCCGCTTCAATTGCCAGCTGGGTAAACTCAGGGCTGTTTGCCGCGACCGAAGACGCCAAGTTTTGCACGATATAGGCTTCACCTGGACCATGGACGTTGTAAGCACCGGTGATGATGATCATAAACGCGGTTGCCGAGCAAACCAGCAAAGTATCGATGTAAACCGAGAAGGATTGAACCAGGCCTTGCTGAGCCGGGTGATCCACGTTGGCAGCCGCCGCCGCGTGTGGCCCTGTCCCTTGACCCGCTTCGTTGGAGTAAACACCACGTTTAACCCCCCAACCAATGGCTGCACCCGCACCTGCCATCGGTGTGAAGGCATCGCCGATGATCATAGAAACCACGGCTGGAATTTCACTAATGTTCAGTAGGATGATGACAAACGCAATAATGATGTACGCCAGCGCCATGAAAGGCACGACGATTTGCGTAAAGTGGGCAATACGTTTAACACCACCGAAAATGATGAAGCCGAGCACGATAGAGATAAAGGCACCGGTAATCACTTTCGAAACTTCGAGCGCGCCGAACATCGCGGTATCAACCATGGCACCAGAGCCAAACGCAGTTTCAACGGCATTACCGATGGCGTTAGATTGCACCCCAGGCAGCATGACACCACAGGCGAGTAAGGTCGCGAGAGCGAAGAGGATGGCATACCATTTTTGTCCCATCGCTTTTTCGATGTAGTAAGCGGGGCCACCACGGAACTCACCATTGTCTTCTTCTTTATAGATCTGGGCCAACGTTGACTCGGTATAGGCGGTTGCTGCGCCTAGAAAGGCAACGACCCACATCCAGAATACCGCGCCTGGGCCACCAAAGCCGATGGCGGCAGCGACGCCAGCGATATTACCTGTACCGACACGGCCAGAGAGTGATACCGCCAAGGCTTGGAACGAGGAAATCCCTTTGGTTGAGCTTTTCCCTGAAAAGAGGAGTCGCCACATTTCGGTGAAGTGACGGATTTGAACAAAGCGCGTCAGTATGGAGTAAAACAGTCCCGCACCCAAACAGGTGTAAATCAGAACCGGACTCCATATGATGCTATTTAAGAAATCGACAAACGATTGCATAGTGAGTTCCTTCTACTGTGTTTGCATCATGATTTTGTTGTTAGTGCGAATAGCATCTTAAACTGATTTGCTGCTCAATTGTTAATATTTTGTGTCATTACATTGCGCGATGTGTGAATCTGATCGTTTTGTGCTCAACAAAATGGGCGTCGATAGCGAAAAAAAGGAGGCCTTTTCGGGCCTCCTTGAGTAATGTCTTATATATCAACCAGTCAGTGAAGCTGATAGGTGTCTAGTTCTATTTGCGTTTTTTGGGCTTTTTGACTTTGCTCGAGTTTTTAACGCTTTGCTTCTTTTTTTTCTTCTTATGCTCTGCTTTTTTATGTTTTGGTTTCAAGCCATCAATGGTTCGCTCTTTAATCTCTTCATCCATGTAACGCATGATCCTATCCATCATCGGCTGGTCATGGGCTTCGACCAGTGAAATCGCAGAGCCTTTCTTACCGGCACGTGCTGTGCGGCCTATGCGATGTAAATACACATCGGCGGTTCGCGGAAGATCATAATTGATCACATGGGTGATATCTGGGACATCAATACCGCGTGCCGCGACATCCGTGGCCAGCAGTACCTTCACCTTTCCTTCACTAAACCGGTTAATCGCATTGTTACGTTTCGCTTGTTGCATTTCACCTTGGATCCAGGCGCAATCCAGTTGTTGTGACTGCATATAGTCACGAAGCTCCGCCAAGCGTTCACGTGTTTTAATAAATACAATCGCGCGTTCTGCCTGTTCGGTAACAATGGATTTAAGCAAGGCGCGTTTATGCTCCAAATCATCACAGCGGTGATACCACTGGGTGATTTTTTTACGCTCGCGGCGTGGAGGTGTCACATCCACCAATTCAGGGTTATCTAGCAGATTATCGGTAAAGCCTGCTACACCGCGGCCTTCTAGTGTGGCGGAGAACAACATGGTTTGACGACGGCGCTGGCACTCATCAGACAGTCGGTTGACCGCATTCGCAAACCCCATATCTAGCATCCGGTCTGCTTCATCTAAGATCAGGCATTCAACGGCGCGGCAATCGAACCGCTCGGCTTCAATGTACTCCATCAAACGGCCAGGCGTTGCCACCACAATATCCTGTGTTTTACCCAGTTGCTCCGCGTGCTCTTGGTATGAAATCCCGCCGGTAATGGTGAAGATTTTTAGGCTAGTGTTTTGCGCCAAGGCTCGAGCTTCATCAGCAACCTGAATGGCTAACTCACGCGTGGGGGTGAGAACCAGTACGCGACCTGGTCCTGGCTTTTGCCGTGGGAAGTCGAGTAGGTGCTGCAACATGGGCAGCAGAAAAGCAGCCGTTTTGCCGGTGCCTGTCGGGGCTGAAGCGAGAATATCGCGCCCATCCATACCGTGGGGGATAACCTCTGATTGGATCAGCGTAGGGCGCTGATAGCCCATATCGTCAAGTGCACTGAGCAGTTCAGGATCCAGCTCGAGTTCGGCAAAGCTTCGCACAGGTAATTCTCCAAGGATAGTTAAGCGCGGTATTATAGACGCAAATAGTGTAAATGGGCAGCGCGCCCAAGGCCAATGATAGCGAGACGCTGCTCGATTCGGCTTACGAGAGTTTAAGGTAAAATGCTCGCGTCAGATCGGCAAAAGCCTGCGTGTAGGTGCCATCTTGCTCGCGCATGGCGATCGTATCAGATCTGACTGCGCCCGTCGTCGGGCTAAGCGTGAATAATACGCGAGAGGGCGCTTTTTCTGGTGTGGCACTGACCAACACGTGGCGGTGTAAAAAAAGCCCGTATGCTTGTGCATTCTCAATGAATGCATTTGCTTCTTTGGTGGGCAAAATCAGATCCGCACACCCTGTGGGGGCGAGTAACCGCTTTAGACAGGCAATAAGCGCGGGGTGGCTTAAGGTGCTGGTATGTCTGGCAACGGCCCGTTGTTGGTTGCTTGAAGGCGCACCACTGGTGAAATAGGGAGGATTGCAGACAATATGTTGCCACTGTTCGCGACAGGCAAAATCGTTGATATCACCGTGGTGCAATTGGATTTGCGCGGCAAACCGTGACGCTCTCACATTTAACGTGGCGCAGTGAAAGGCGGACGGGTCGTACTCGACCGCGGTCAGCGACAAGGATGGAAAACGTTGTGCCAACATCAATGCCAATAAACCGGTTCCCGTTCCGATATCCAAGCTATTGCTCGCCGTCCCAGGCTGAGACCACGCGCCCAGTAGTACACCGTCCGTACTGACTTTCATGCCACAGTCACCGTGGTCGATAACAAATTGTTTAAAGCGAAATTGGCTCATTTGTCCTGCACTCTGGCGACTTAGCGGCATCAAGGGGTAGCATTTTTTGCTTTTGTGTAACCACAATGTTATCGATCTTGATCGTTAAAAAATGCCATGGATAACATGATAGCTAGTTTATTGAGCTGATTGTTATTGCTAAAGCAGAAGATCACAAGGTTTTTTGTCAATGCCTTTACTGTGGCTGTGAACTTCTTCATTATTCTGCGTTCTGCCCATCGTCTGAAACAAAATATTATAAATGAGCGTTTCAGCTGGGTGAAACATTATTCATTGCAAACACCATCTCAAGCTGTAGGTATACATCGTGACTAAGCGTTTAAAATTAGTAGATATTTTAGCGTTAGGTTTTATGACCTTTGCCTTTTTCTTAGGCGCTGGAAATATAATCTTTCCTCCACAAGCTGGCATGTTAGCCGGTGATCATTACACCGCCGCGATGATCGGATTTTTGATCACAGCGGTCGGTCTTCCTTTAATCGGTATTATTGCGGTTGCAGTCGCAGGCGGTGGCTGGAAAGGCCTCACCCGTGATTTGCCAACGGGTGTCGCGACACTGATGGCCGTGCTGATTTTTATCATTATTGGGCCTGCTTTTGCCGCACCTCGTGCCGGACTCGTTGCCTATGAAATTGGTTTTAAACCGTTTTTATCTGCACCAGGACAACTAGAACTAGGCGCTTTCTCTGTCGTTTTCTTTGCTGTCGCGATGTTTTTCTCTCTTTCTCAAGGCAAACTGATTGATACCATCGGTAAGTTCTTGACGCCTCTGCTCTTCGCGGCGCTCGCGATTTTGGCTATCGCAGTCATTATCAATCCTCAAGGCGAAGTGGTTGCCGCGCAGGGTAGCTATGTTGAGAACGCGCTGACAACCGGCTTTTTGGAAGGTTATAACACCATGGATACCTTTGCGGCCTTGATGTTCGGCATGTTAATTGTCGATGTGATCCGCAAAAAAGGTATCGAGGACAACAAAGCAACCTGCATGTACCTGATTTATGCCGGTATTATTGCTGCAGCTGGACTGGCGTTTGTGTACGTGTCGCTGTTCTACTTGGGCTCAACGGCCAGTGCAGTGGCGCAGGGGACGCAAAACGGTGGCGAAATCATGGCCGCTTACGTGGATGCACTGTTTGGGCCGGTGGGACAAATGATCCTCGCGGCGATCATTGGCCTTGCGTGTTTGACCACTGTGATTGGGTTGGTCAGCGCGTGTGCTGATTACTTTAGCTCGCTCACATCATGGACCTACCGTCGCTGGGTGGTGGTCGTGGCTACTGTCTGTGCGGTGGTGGCTAATGTGGGCCTAAAGCAGCTTATCGCCATTTCTATTCCGGTCTTGTTCGCATTATACCCAGTTGCGATTGCACTGATTGGCTTGACCTTCATTCGCCGTTGGTTGCCAAATCCAGCGCTAGGCTATCGCCTCGTGTTGGGCGTGGCATTGCTGTTTAGCTTGCTTGATGCGGCGAAAGTCATGGGCGCCGATATGAGTGCCTTTAACTTCCTGCCGCTGTTTGATGTCGGCATGGCATGGCTGCTGCCCACATTGGTGGCAATGGGGGTGGCAAAGTTTGTTGGCTCACGTGATGATGCCCTAGCAGAAGCCTAATGATATTAACCGCTACATGGTAGCCAAGAAAAACCGCGCTGGTTGAGCGCGGTTTTTTTATGTCTGTTTGTTAAACAGGCGGATCATCAGAGTAACGCTTGATATTCGACGAGCACTTGTTCGCACCAGTTTTGGATACGCTCGTCGCTGAGCTCGTATTCAGAGTCTTCATCGAGTGCAAGACCGACAAAGTGTTTGCCATCCTCAGTCACGGCCTTTGACGCGTCGAAACGGTAACCTTCGGTGGACCAATAACCAATAAACTGAGCGCCACAGCCTTGTAGCTGCTGGTGGAGCATACCCATGGCATCGAGGAACCACTCGGCATAGCCTTCCTGATCACCCAAACCAAAGAGGGCAATGACTTTGCCTTGTAACTGAAGGCTATCAATATCTTGCCAAACCGCTTCCCAATCTTCTTGTAACTCGCCAAAGTCCCAAGTCGAGATCCCAAGTAACAGCAGGTCATAATCTGCCATTTTGGCGAGCGGTGTTTCTTTGACATTGTGTAGATCGACCAAGTCATCACCGATAAAGTCACGGATTTTCTCCGCTGCCATTTCGGTGTAGCACGTGGTAGAACCATAAAAAAGACCGATTTTCATAGCGCGACTCGTTTGTGTGTAATGGGCGCAGTTTACCTGCTCAACGGTAATTTGATCCAGCAAGTGCAGGCGACATTTTGTATAATAGCCGCCGGCCATTACGCCGAGAATGGGCGTGCTTTTTCTGATGGATAACCAAGTGAGCTGAACGTGACGAACAACATTGAACTCATCGAACAGTTTTTGGATGCAATGTGGATGGAGCGCGGGCTCTCCGAAAACACCTTGACCTCCTATCGCACCGATTTACTCAAGCTGTGTCATTGGCTCGATAGCCGTGCATTGGTGGCCGTCAGCAAGCAAGATTTGCAAGACTACCAATATTGGTTGCATGAACAGGGCTACCAATCGAGCTCACGTAGCCGCATGGTGTCGGCGTTGCGTCGGCTTTTTCAATATGTATACCGACAGAAATTGCGCCCCGACGATCCCAGCGCCACGTTAATCAGTCCGAAACAGCCCAAGCGGCTGCCGAAAAATCTGACAGAAGAGCAAATCGATGCCTTATTAACCGCCCCCAATGCGGACGATCCGCTTGAGCTCAGAGACAAAGCCATGTTAGAGCTTTTGTATGCCACAGGTTTGCGTGTCACGGAGCTTATCGGACTGACCATGGAAAATGTAAGCTTGCGTCAAGGTGTGGTGCGAGTGTCTGGTAAAGGAGATAAGGAGCGCTTGGTACCCATGGGAGAGTCTGCGGTGGATTGGCTGGAGCACTATTTGGCGTATAGTCGCCCAGTATTGCTGGGAGAGACCAGTACCGATGTTTTTTTTCCAAGTAAACGTGCCCGTCAGATGACCCGTCAAACCTTTTGGCACCGCATCAAGTATTACGCGCAGTTGGCGGGGATCGAGACGGAGGATCTCTCTCCCCATGTTTTACGTCATGCGTTTGCGACCCACTTGCTCAATCATGGGGCCGATTTACGCGTGGTGCAGATGTTGCTTGGACACAGCGATTTGTCAACGACGCAAATATACACCCATGTGGCCACCGAGCGTTTGAAGCAGCTTCATCAAACACACCACCCACGCGGCTAACCGATAACTGGTGACAACTTCATGATAGAAATAAAAAGACGTATGCCGTCGGTGACGCCGGCATTTAGCGATGCCATTCCGCCATTATTGCAACGTTTATACGCTAACCGTGGCTTAAAGGAAGACAGCGAGCTCAACCGCAGCGTGGCTGGGCTGCATCAGTATCAAGCGTTAACCGGGATTGATGCTGCGGTTAACTTGCTCGCTGAGGCGTTAAAGGCGCACCAGTCTATTTTGATTGTGGGTGACTTTGATGCCGATGGCGCGACATCGTCAGCGCTATCCGTCAAAGCCTTACGCATGATGGGCGCGACTCGGGTCGATTATCTGGTACCCAACCGCTTTGACGATGGCTACGGGCTAAGCCCAGAGGTGGTCGACCAGGCCGCAGAGCGGGGAGCAGAGCTTATCATGACCGTGGACAACGGGGTGTCCTCATTGGCAGGGGTGGCGCACGCCAAAGCGCTCGGTATGCAGGTGCTGGTGACCGATCACCATCTACCGGGTGAGACACTGCCTGAGGCGGATGCCATGGTGAACCCTAATCTGGATGACTGTGGTTTTCCTTCGAAGGCGCTTGCCGGTGTCGGGGTCGCCTTTTATTTGATGCTGGCGCTGCGCGCGCATTTGCGTGACCAAGGGTGGTTGGAACAGCAAGGCATACCCGTGCCCAATTTGGCCGAGTTGCTCGATTTAGTCGCGTTGGGCACGGTCGCCGACGTGGTAGCCTTGGATAGTAACAACCGTATCCTGGTTCATCAGGGGTTGCAGCGGATCCGCGCTGGACGTTGCCGCCCGGGGATCCAGGCGCTTATCGAGGTGGCTAATCGCAATATGGCCACGCTCGTCGCCAGTGATTTTGGCTTTGCATTGGGGCCAAGGATCAATGCCGCGGGGCGTTTAGATGATATGGCGTTTGGGGTTGAGTTGTTGCTGTGCGACAACATTCATGCTGCCAGACGAATGGCCTCAGAGTTGGATGCGCTCAATCAAACTCGCAAAGACATAGAGCAAGGAATGAAGCAAGAAGCCGTGGCTTGGTGTGAGCGCTTGATTGCCGAGCAGTCTGAGCGAGAGTTGCCGGTAGGGCTGGCGCTGTTTCAGCGCGACTGGCATCAAGGCGTGATTGGGATCTTAGCCTCACGATTAAAAGATCAATTTCACCGCCCTGTGATTGCGTTTGCCGATGGTGGTGATGGGCTGATTAAAGGCTCAGCGCGTTCGATTCCTGGTTTGCATATGCGCGACACCCTCGATCGGATTGATACATTAAACCCTGGATTAATCAAAAAGTTTGGTGGCCACGCCATGGCAGCAGGGCTCACGATAGAGGAAACCCAGTTCGAGGCCTTCGCCAAGCAGTTTGATACGCAGGTGCGTGAGCAGGTCAGTGATGATGACTTAAAAGGTGTCTTGTTAAGTGATGGTCCCTTACAAAGTCACGAGCTGGGGTTGGAAACGGCAGAAACCATTCAAGCAGGCGGCCCTTGGGGGCAAGGATTTCCGGAGCCGCAGTTCGATGGCATTTTTAAGGTGCTGCAGCAAAAACTGGTGGGCGGCAAACACTTAAAATTGATGGTCGAGCCGGAAGGCGGCGGCACCATGATTGACGCCATTGCCTTTAACGTTGATTTGCGTCGCTGGCCCGATCCCAGCACCAAGACGCTACGACTCGTTTACCGCCTGGATATCAATGAGTTTCGCGGTAATCGCAGCGCCCAGTTGATCATTTCGCATCTTGAACCCGCTTAAATGTGCGGCTTTTTCCATCACGCCCTGTTTATTGGCGCGACAATTCGCTAAAATTCGGCGGTTAAATTTCCGCTAATAATGAAGATGCTTGACCATGTTTGAGATTAATCCAATCAAAAATCGCCTCGCCGATATCGCCGAACGTACCGATGTCCTCCGGGGGTATCTTTGACTATGATGCCAAGAAAGAGCGTCTAGAAGAAGTTAATGCTGAATTAGAACAACCGGACGTGTGGAACGAGCCACAACGTGCACAAGCGCTGGGTAAAGAGCGTGCTTCCCTTGAAGCGGTGGTGGAAACCATCGATCAATTGACCCAAGGCGGCGAAGACGTCAACGAATTGCTGATGTTGGCGGTCGAAGAAGATGATCAAGAAACCTTCGACGAAGTGGAGCCGGAGCTGGTGGAACTTGAAGCCAAGCTAACCAAGCTTGAATTCCGCCGCATGTTTTCTGGTGAGCACGATGCGTCTGATTGCTATATTGACCTGCAAGCGGGGTCCGGCGGTACCGAAGCGCAAGATTGGACCAATATGATGCTCCGCATGTACTTGCGCTGGGCGGACGCTAAAGGCTTCAAAGCTGAAGTCATTGAAGTGTCTGAGGGTGATGTGGCTGGATTAAAGTCTGCCACGGTTCGGATTACTGGCGAGTACGCTTACGGCTGGCTACGTACGGAAACGGGCGTGCACCGTCTGGTGCGCAAATCGCCATTTGATTCCGGAGGACGTCGCCATACGTCGTTCGCCTCAGCCTTTGTGTATCCGGAAGTCGATGACAACATTGATATTGATATCAACCCGTCAGATTTACGGATTGATGTCTATCGCGCCTCAGGCGCAGGTGGTCAGCACGTTAACACCACCGAGTCAGCGGTTCGGATCACCCACGTGCCGACCAACACCGTGGTGCAGTGCCAGAACGATCGCTCACAGCATAAAAACAAAGATCAGGCGATGAAGCAGCTGCGTGCGAAATTGTTTGAGCTTGAGCTACAAAAGCAAAACGCGGAAAAACAAGCCAACGAAGACGCCAAATCAGATATCGGCTGGGGCAGCCAGATCCGCTCCTACGTATTAGATGACTCGCGCATCAAAGACTTGCGTACCGGTATTGAAAACCGCAACACGCAGGCCGTTCTCGACGGCGACTTGGACAAATTTATTGAAGCCAGCCTCAAATCTGGCCTGTAATGACGAATTAATGTAAAGGGTTTTCTATGACTGACCAGTTACCAGATGAAAATAAGCTGATTGCCGAGCGTCGCGCCAAGCTCACTCACATTCGTGAAAACTGTAAGGCAAACGGCCATCCTAATGATTTCCGTCGTGAGCACTTAGCGGCTGACTTGCAAGCTGAATTTGGCGAGAAGGAAAAAACGGAACTCGAAACACTGGATCATAAAGTGACCATTGCGGGCCGTATCATGGCTAAACGTGGCCCATTTATGGTGGTACAAGATGTCTCGGGCCGTATTCAAGCCTACGCGTCAAAAGACGTGCAAAAGGCGCTGAAAGCCGAGTACCAGGGCTTAGATATTGGTGACATCATTGGTGTGCACGGTGCGCTACATAAATCTGGCAAAGGCGACCTGTACGTCAACATGGAGCGCTACCAACTGCTGACGAAAGCCTTGCGTCCGCTACCGGAAAAATTCCATGGCTTGGCTGACCAAGAGCTGCGCTATCGCCAGCGCTACGTGGATCTGATTGTCAACGAAGAATCGCGTCACGCCTTCCAGGTACGTTCGAATGTGGTCACCGCCATCCGTAATTACATGGTGGAAAAACACTTTATGGAAGTGGAAACGCCGATGATGCACGTCATCCCAGGCGGTGCGACCGCGCGTCCCTTTACCACCCACCATAATGCACTTGATATCGACATGTACTTACGTGTGGCGCCAGAGCTTTATCTTAAGCGCTTGGTCGTCGGCGGTTTTGAGCGTGTGTTTGAAGTGAACCGTAACTTCCGTAATGAAGGGCTTTCACCGCGTCATAATCCTGAATTCACCATGATGGAATTCTATATGGCGTATGCCGATTACAATGATCTGATGGATCTCACGGAAGACATGCTTTCTCGCGTGGCGCTGGAAGTGATGGGACAGTCTGTGCTGCCTTATGGTGAGCATGAAATTAACTTCGCAGGGCCTTATCCGCGAATGACCATGCTCGATGCTATCAAGCAATATAACCCTGATCATGCGGAGATCCAGGCGCTGACGTATGAGACGGTACAAGATCGTGATCACCTCGCCTCGATTGCAAAATCACTCAAGATCAGTGTTGAGTCATTCTGGACGACTGGGCAGTTGCTGGAAGAGATCTTTGGTGAGACGGCTGAACCGCAGTTAATTCAGCCTACCTTTATCACCGAATACCCGGCAGATATTTCACCGCTGGCACGTCGCAATGATGATAACCCGTTTGTGACCGACCGTTTTGAATTCTTCGTCGGTGGGCGTGAAGTGGCAAATGGCTTCTCGGAGCTTAACGACGCAGAAGACCAAGATGAGCGTTTCAAAGCCCAGGTAGACGCCAAAGATGCCGGTGATGATGAGGCTATGTACTACGATGCGGATTATATCAACGCACTCGAGCATGGTTTGCCACCGACGGCGGGACAAGGGATTGGTATTGACCGATTGGTGATGTTGTTCACCAACACGCATACGATTCGCGATGTGATTTTGTTCCCAGCGATGCGCCCACAGCAAGGTAGCTAATACTGGACAGACCACAGCACAAGCGGCTCATTGAGCCGCTTTTTTTTCGCCTTGCGTCATTGTCTTCTCACAAACCTGCAATATTTTATCTGGCTTTTTCAGATATTTGGCTACAATTATCCGTATTACAACCCATCGCGTGTCTCTTTATTGAGACAGATTAGGACGTGCCCTTCTTTATAATAGGGGCTTGATTCGCTGGCAAAAAAGACAGAATGGATGTAAGGCAGGTGTTATGGGATTCGATTCGGGGAATGACAAAACCTTGAGCTCACTCGTCGTTGTCGGCGGGACTTATGAGCCTTGGTTAGCGACCCTTGAGCAAGCTGGTTGGCATTGTCATCGCTGTTATGATTTGCGAGCAGCGCAGTCACTGCTACAAGATATCGGCCCTTGTATAGGTATTGTCGATTTAAGTCATGATGATTTCAGTCTTAACGGTGTGGCGTCACTTGTTAATCGTAACAAACAGGTGCGCTGGTTAGCCTTAGTGCGAGAAAACCAACTCAATAACGAAGCTATCTGCCAGTTTATTGTCAGCTTTTGTATTGATTACTTCACCTCGCCAGTCCCGAATTCGCAGTTGATGAGCACCATTGGCCACCAATTGGGTATGTTGCGCCTTGAGCGACAAGTATGGCCGCAACTCGGCGATCATAGCGATATGGGGTTGGAAGGCGCCAGTCCCGCGATGAAAAAGTTGCGGGACCAGGTCAGGCGTGTCGCGCCCACCGATGTATCTGTGTTGATAGCCGGCGAGAGTGGGACAGGCAAGGAGTTGGTGGCGCAAGCGGTTCATCATGCCTCAACCCGTGCGAAAGCGCGATTTGAATCGATTAAATGCTCAGCGCTTGCTGATGAACAAATGCAGCAGGCGTTATTGGGAGACGAGCATTCGCGTGGCAAAATTCGTCAATGCCACAAAGGCACCCTCTTTTTTGATGAGATTGGTGATCTGCCGCTGCATCTACAAGGGCACTTATTGCACTTATTGCAAGAGGGCACTTTGGACATCAGTCATGATAAATACGAACACGACCTGGATGTGCGGGTGATTGCCTCGACCCATATGGATTTGGAAAAACGCGTGGCTGAGGGGCTTTTTCGTGAAGATCTGTATTACCGGTTAAACGTGCTGCGCATTAATATGCCTTCATTAAAAGACCGTCAGCCTGATGTGCCTGATTTGGCAGAATACTTTTTGCTTAAGTTTGCACGTCAATACAACACGCAAGCGAGAACCTTTTCCGATGAGGCCAAGCGTGTGTTGAGCAGTTACTCGTGGCCGGGTAATGTGCGCGAGCTCATTAATCAGGTGAAACGTGCAGTATTGTTGGCCGATCATCTGGTGATTGAAGCGGAACACTTAGATCTTCCGCGCCAAGGCGATTACAAACAAAGTTTACGTAAAATCCGTGAAGAGTCTGAGCGAGACGCCCTGATCGCCGTCCTTGAAGAAAACAAGGGACAAGTATCGGCCGCGGCCAAAGAGCTCGGAGTGTCACGTGCGACCATGTATCGGCTATTGAACAAACACAACTTGATCCCCTCGCCACGTACCTTCCGTCAGTAAACCGTTATACTCGTGATATTAAGGGCTGAAAACTCAGCCCTGCTGGGATTGCGCATTTGGGATCGGAAACAGATAGTCGTACAGCCAGTTATAAACAAACGCATATACCAGATAAAATACCACGAGCCCGATATCCATACTGAGTGCTTGCCAAAAGCTCATCGACAGCCACCACATGATAAAGGGGATGGTTGCGACCAGCAGACCGGCTTCAAAGATCACCGCATGCAGCAGACGCAGCGGTAAGGTTTTGAGCACTGAGCCCCGCCAAGCCAACATCGCTTTATCAAAGCCAATGTTGTAGACATAATTCCAAAGGGTGGCGAGCACAGAAAAAATCGCGCCCATGATCCCAAGATGACCGATCCCCGCTCCAAGGATCCAGTTGAGCCCTAACACCACCAAGATCAAGCCCGTTAATTCAAAACCGATAGCATGGCGCCATCTATCTGCTTTTGTTCGCATCAGATATCCCGTCGAAGTAAGGTAACCCGGTCAGACTACACCTCATACTCAACAACGCAACCGAGACGTCTCGAGGAAACAGATCATTGTGGTGACTGGCGGTGAGCGATGAATTCAAAGCTGTACTGGTATAAGCGAAAGTAGTTCACTGTATATTCAAACGGTGTCCCGTCTATAAGCTCACTGACTGATTCGACCCGCAATATGGGCGAATTTTCACTGGTGTTGAGGAGCGCGGCGAGTGAGGTTGATGTGCTATCCGGCCAGACACACTGGCGACTTTTCGCGATCTGCATTCCCTTATGTCGCTCGATATAATCGTATTTTGATGTTTGCATCACTTCGATACTGAGATCGGTGAACATGGCCACCGGCAGGTAGGTGCACTCAAGGATTTCTGGCTCGCCATCAATCAAACGAAGACGTTGGACTTCATAAATCAACGTCCCTTCCTCCACGTTTAACTTGCTGGCAATGGTGTGGCTGCAAGGTGACGTTTCAAATGCGATCACTTTTGAGCTGGGCGTTTTGCCTTGCGCTGAGACTTCTTCGATAAATCCCATCAGTTGAAAAGCATTGTGTTGTGCTTTAGGGGCTTTTACATAACTGCCACTACCTCTGACGCGGTAGAGCAAATCGTTATCAACCAACACCTTCATCGCCTTACGTATGGTGACTCGGCTGACGTCATAGGTGGCCTGTAACGCGGCCTCAGTCGGCATCATCGCGCCTGGTGTCAAGGTGCCATCTTTAATCTGCTCAGTGAGTAAATCGGCTATTTGCATGTAGCGAGGTTTCAACATGTCGGCTCCTTTTGGCTGCATGTCCCATCATAACAAACTGTGATCGATAATACATTTAAAGTACATAAATAGACTTTCACTGTGCCTTCGATCAATAAACACCCTTTTGTGTATTCTTAAAGTGCTATATGTGTAATACATTTAAGATACATATTGAGAGGAGACACGATGATGAAACCACAAAAGCTTACTATCGTCGGAGGTGGAAGCACCTATACACTGGGGATGATCAATAGCTTGATTGCTGAAAAAGAAGCTTTTCCGCTCAGCAAGATCACCTTCTATGATATTGATGAACAAAGACAAGCCTCAAACGCCAAAGCGACGGAGATCTTGCTGCGCGAGGCTTATCCTGAGGTCGAAGAGTTCGTTTATACCACGGATAAAGAAACGGCATTCTCAGATGCCGATTTCTTCTTTATTCAGATCCGCACGGGTGGCCTTGCCATGCGGGAGCGTGATGAGCAGGTACCACTGTTTCACGGTTGTGTGGGGCAAGAAACGTGCGGCGCGGGCGGTATGGCGTATGGACTACGCTCGATAGGTGACATGATTACTCTCGTGAATGACATCCGTCACTTTGCCCCAGATGCCTGGATTTTAAACTATACCAACCCAGCAGCCATTGTGGCTGAAGCCTTACAGCGCGAATTTCCTCATGACAACCGCATTCTAAACATCTGCGATATGCCTGCCGCCATTATGGTGAGTTATGCCCAATTACTCGGTTGCGAGATCTGGGATTTGGTGCCGGAATACTTTGGACTGAACCACTTTGGGTGGTTTACCAAGGTACGAAACCGAGAAGGGGTCGACCTGACCGATGAGATTAAACGCATCATTTTGGAAGAGGGGATCAGTGCTGTTGATCCAGAAATTGCCGATGACCCTTCATGGCAGGCAACGTTCAAAAACATGCAAACCATGCTAAAAGACAATCCGCAGTACTTGCCCAATACATACCTGCAATACTACTTATATCCGGAAAAAATGGTGGAAAAGGAAGATATTGCCAACACGCGTGCGCGCCAAGTAATTAATGGGCGAGAAAAGCGGGTGTTTAGCTTGAATGATCGCATCATTGCTGCGGGCACCACCGCTAATGAGCACCTTCACGCTGACATCCATGGGCGCTATATGGTGCGTGTAGCAGCCTCCTTGGCCTATAACCGTGGCGAGACGTATCTGGTTATCGTACCGAATGATGGCGCGATCCCAAATATTCAGAATGATGCCATGGTGGAAGTTCCGGCAGCGTTAACCAATGACGGCCCGAAACGCTTTGCGGTTGGAACCATCCCTACGTTCCAAAAAGCGCTGATCGAAGGCCAACTCGGCTACGAAAAACTGGTCGTTGATGCATGGTTTAGCGGGGATCGACAAACACTGGTCAACGCGCTCACGCTCAATCGAACCGTCGTGGATGTGCCAAAAGCGCAACAAATCGTTGATGAGCTTTTACGCGTTAATGCGGACTATCTACCTCAATTTCATTAATAATACGATGCCCCAGACACTATCTGGGGCCAACATCTGGGAGCGATCATCATGAAAGATATGATCCAGCGCTTTGGCGCAGCAATGTTTGTCCCTGTACTCCTCTTTCCTGCAGCCGGTATGTTATTAGGCTTATCGGTGATGCTGCTTAACCAAGATCTCTTTCCTTGGGCAGTGGAAGGCAGTGCATGGGTAAAAGTGTCAACGATCCTTCTCCAAGCGTCGTTGGCGGTGTTTAAAAATATGGCCTTAGTGTTTGCAGTAGGGTTACCGATAGCACTGGCAAAATCTGCATCCGGGCGCGCAGTGCTTGCCACACTGGTGTCATACATCACCTTTAATTATGTGATTGGTGGCATTTTACAGTTTTGGGGGCCTGAGCTTGGGGTGAACTATGTGGAGGGTGAGCGTGGGCTTACTGATGTGGGCGGTATACTTACTTTGGATACTAACCTATTGGGCGCCATCGTAATTGCTAGCCTCTCCGTTTGGGTTCATAACCGTTTCTTCGACAAAAAACTGCCAAACTGGGCGGCAGTGTTTGGTGGCACACCCTTGGTGGTCATTGTGAGCTTCCCAATCATGGTACTCATGGCGATCATCACCTGTTTTACTTGGCCAAGTATTCAGCACGGCATTAATAATCTACAAACCTTTTTAGTCGGTGCGGGGTCATTCGGGGTGTGGATGTTCACCTTCCTTGAGCGGATTATGATCCCAACGGGCCTGCATCACTTTGTCTATGGCCCCGTATTCTATGGACCTGTAGCGGTGGATGGCGGCACAGTGGCCCATTGGATTCAAAATATTCAAAACTTTGCCAGCAATCCTGCGCCTTTAACCGAGCAATTCCCACAAGGTGGCTTAATGTTGACTGGGATGGGGAAAGTCTTTGGTTGTACGGGTATTGCCATGGCACTTTACGCAACCGCGAAGCCAGAAAACAAGAAAATGGTGCTCGGCTTGGTGCTTGGTGCGGCATTGACGGCCATTCTTACTGGGATCACCGAGCCGATTGAATTTACCTTCCTGTTTATCGCGCCGGCGTTGTTTGCACTCCACGCGGTACTGGCGGCCACCATGGCAACCATCGCCTATTGGTTTGGTGTCTCAGGTAACTTTCAAACTGGACTTATCGACTTTATTTTTCAAAATTGGCTACCGCTAGGCAGCTTGCATGGCACCACATATATTGCACAAGTGCTTATTGGTCTGAGTTTTACCGCCATCTACTTTGTAGTATTCCGCGCGTTGATTTTGAAGTTTGATATTCCCACCCCTGGTCGGGGTAGCGCTGAGGCGAAGCTCTATACCAAAGCCGACTATAAGGGCGCGCAACAGAGTGATTCATCAAGCGGTGTGATTGACGGCGGACAAGCGAGCGCATTTATTGAAGGGTTAGGTGGCAAAGATAACATAGCCCTGCTCACCAATTGCGCCACACGGTTACGTATCAAGGTACATGAGCCAGAAAAAGTAGCGGAAACGCAATATTTTCAAGAGCATGGTGCAGTAAACATGGTACGTAATGGTGATAGCTTTCAAATTATTGTTGGCTTAACCGTACCGCAGGTTCGCGAAGAAATGACGCAACTAACGAGAGCCTAGAGTGTGCTCCTCACTGGAAGCAATAAAGAGCGGTACTTAGTACCGCTCTTATGCATTGAGGCTAATATTAATCGTACTTAGGTACTATTGATTAAAGTGTTACTAGTGGTAATGTTCGTTGGTTACGAAAAGTCGTGTGAGTCTGAGTAAGTTGTTGCCCAATTTGAGGCGATACTCAGTTTGGCCATCGAATAATCACTGAGAGTGTGTAATGTCTGAAATTGAAGAAGAGCTGTTACTAGCCTTTAAGTTGAGTAGGGTTATTACTTACGATGTTTTAGATCGTTGCGCTTTCCCTTATAGGGATACTGTCAAAAAGAAATTATCTAATGAAAAGGAGAATATTAGAGAAAATGGACATGAGTATTGTTATTTAGGGAGAGAGCTCTCGGGTCTTGACTGGCAAACAATTCTATCGATCATCGATAATGATGATAGAGTCTTCAGGTTTGTAAGTGTGTTACCTAAAGAAGGAGTAAATCGATTATATGAAAACTTGCTGAAGCATGAGAGTAATGTGAATCATTACGTGAGTGTGATCTTACAGGTCATGATTGATCTTAATTTAAGTGAAACGCCACTGTTCTTAGTGAACAAGCTGATGCGGCAAGGGTTCAATCTAGAAAGGAGAGTGCTCGTCAAAGCGATTAAAATATATCTTGTGTTTGGGAAGTTTGAACAAGCTAAACTATGTTATAACGTTTTTTTTGGTAATGACAGCCCAGACTCCAGTAGCTATGGTGAAATAGTCTTGTATCATATCGTGCGTCGGCTAGAGCACGGTGAAACACTCAGTGTTGATTTGTTTTTTGAAAAGTATCAGCTTGGTAAAATTGACATTGATGACGAAGAAGCCGTTGACTTACTTACATCAACTGCTCAAGAACTATTTCTTCTGAGCCGATTTGATGATTGCCAACATCTGCTTAAAAACCTCCTTCCCTTATGCCAAAGGCGAAAGCGTTGGATTAGCCTGTATTATGGTTATTTCCTCAATATTCTTTGCGCGGCAATGAGTGATAGTCACGAGACCGCATTGGGCCGGTATGAATTATACACCCTACTACCTTACCGAACACATAAAATGGAGTACATGACAACGGTAGCTATTATCATTTCATCACTGTGGGCAGGGAAAGGTTTACACACCATAGATAAATATATAACTCGCTTTAAGCGTGATTATTTATCATCTGCTGATAACTGTTTCTATCAGATATACTCTTTGTACTGTAATATGCTAATCGAGGTATCAAGAGAGCGGTTCTCCTTTAAGAGCTTTGTTGCGTTTGAGAGAAAACTCATCTCGGTCTACGAGTATAACCAGGTATCAGAAGCTTGGAATACCCCCGATTTCTACTCGCTGTATGAGTTAGCTCGATGTCGAGACGAACGTGTCAGGCTACCGTGCATTGTAAAAGCGTCTTTTGTTGAGCATTTTTATCAAGAGCAAATTAGAAATTACTTGAGAAATAGACCTTGTGACTTCAAGCCGCCCATTCTTTTTGTCTGTTTGAAGCGAAGTATGCAAGCCATAGATTTACAAAAAGAGGGTACAAGCTGTCATGCTTTATCTAAAAAGGAGAGAGAAATCGTGGAGCTGCTTAAGCTGGGTTACTCTTACAAAGATCTTGCTAGTGCACTAAATATATCCATCAACACGGTTAAGTCCCATGCGAATAATATATATAAAAAACTTGGTGTTAAGGGGCGTTATGACTTGTTATGATTTTTTGTTAATAAATTGGCCTGGTTTTATTATTCTTTAAATTTCCTTTCATTTCGTACCAGAGTACCATTTATCCATATAGTGCCGAGCGGTAGTCTCTGAGTAAGTTCTATTTACTTGGTTTTTTTTATGATGAATGCTCCTGCTGTTTACTTGCTATTACTGCTGGCCTCGTGTGCTTCATTTTCTGCTTACTCTAACACACATAATGCAATATCAATTGAGTATAGACACTCTCTCTATGACAGTGGAGAAATAGTCGACGGACGTGCGAACGGCGCTCAGTTTACTTATTACTATCAACTGTTAGAGGGTACCTCAATCTATGCTGGGTGGAGCTATGACGCGATAGAGCATAAAAGCCATCTATCATTAGAGGGTATCGATAAAACAGGCTATTCCCTTGGTTTGACCTTAACGCGTGATTATGCCTGTATCCAAGCAGGGTTATACGGGGGACTCACCTATAAGCATTATGAGTTCGATGTCGATGAGAGTGATGAGCCAAAAGACTTTGGGCATGAGTGGGGGTATGAGCTTGGCGGTATCGTGACGCGACCCTTAAGCGAAAACATTCATGTTATGTCTCGTCTCGGCTATGAGTCCTCGCAAGATGATGTATATATAACAGACTCTAGACAGGAAGTTGATGATAACTATCTGTTTTCTCTTGGTGTCTTGTATAAATTTTAATGCCTAGATAGCAGTTTGATGGGAGAGGGGAATGAAGAAGTTAGGGTTTAGACAATCGCTCCTTATGGGAGTGTTGATATTGGTATCCTTATCATTGGGTGTGGTCAGTCTTTTGACATATCTTAATGTCTATGACGCATTTAAGCAGGATAAAGAGAAAACGGTTAGGGAATATGTAGAAGCGAATGCCGGAACCATTTCCTCCTACTTTGATGAAAAAGAAAGTGTCCTATCAAATCTATCCGAATACTACAAAAGCAACCCTTTACCAGATGATAAAATAGCGCTGGTCAAGCATATCGCGGCCTCGACGAACACGGATAGTGTGGTGTTCACTTCTAAAAATGGTCAGGCTTATTGGAATCAACAGGGTGCCGACTGGCCAGGACACATATATAAAGGCGATGCACGAAATAGAGAGTGGTATAAAGCCGCCGTATCGACAAATGGCGTTGCGACAACACGCGCTTACAAAGGCGCCGAAAAAGTGTGGATGTCGATGGCCACTCAAGTCGGAAACGATGTCCTCTCTTTTGATTTTGACTTGTCAAAAATGAATAAGACGGTTGAGTCTTTCCAAGAAATGGATGGGGCAGTCGCGGTGATTATGGATGGACACTCGACCATTCTCGCCTCATCAAGTCCAAATATTTCTAATGGTGAGAAAGCCGTATCATTGGCGGGCTTTTCCAATGTTGCGAGGGTTGTTATCAATAGTACTCAACCCAAGTATCAAGAGTATACCTATGGGGGAGTTGAAAAAGTATTTTTCTCGGTACCGCTAGAGATTGCTGATACAACGTGGTTTTTGGGCGTCGCTCTAGAGGACGAAAAAACATTTGCGCCGATTTATAAAACTCGCACCACCACAATACTCATGGTGTTCGCGGGCATCCTGGCAGCCATCGCTGCTTTCTATCTGTTGATCAATAAACTGTACCGCCCTATCACCTCTCTTCGTGTCTTGGCAGAGGATCTTTCCAGTGGTGAAGCCGATCTCACTAAACGTCTTAACCTTGAGCGCAATGATGACTTGGGTGACATTGGTCGAGGTATTGATGCATTTATTGATAAAGTCCATCGCGCCGTTGCTGATATCGTCGAGGTCTCCTTAGGGCTAGCCGATAATGTCGAGCGTTTGCAATCACTTACCGAAGAAAACGCTAAGAGTATGGGTCAGCACTCGGTTGAAACTGAGCAAGTTGCAACAGCCATTGAAGAAATGAACAGTACCGCCCATTCTGTCGCACAAAGCGCGGTCAAAGCGTCCCAGATCACTGTAGATGCAGCAGAGTTAGGTGCGCAATCAGAAGAAGTGGTGAGAAAAGCGCAGTCGCTCAACGAGCGCTTGCTAGAAGATATGGAAGCCTCTGTTGCCTTGGTAAGCGACATGAACGCCAGCAGTGACAACATTAATGACGCATTGAAAGTAATTGGAGAAATTGCAGAGCAAACCAATTTGTTGGCGCTTAATGCGGCAATAGAAGCGGCGCGTGCCGGTGAGCAGGGACGAGGCTTCGCGGTCGTCGCGGATGAAGTCAGGACGTTAGCGAGTCGGACAATGGACAGTACCAAGGAAATCGATAAGGTGCTTTCTGCGCTACTAGATAGCAGCGAACAAATGTCTGCAGCGATTAATCGTACAAAAGAAATGTGTGTTGATACGGCTTCCGGTCAAGAGCAGGTGGCTACAAGCTTGAGAACGATGGCGGAGTACGCAAAAGAGACCGACGATGCCAGTACGCAAATCTCAACAGCGGCTGAAGAGCAATCAGCGGTGTCTGCGGATATCAGCGAAAACATGAATAGGATTAAGACCATTGTAGCGTCAATTAGCAAAGGGAGTGATGTGGTCACAGAAGAAGCCGAGAAAATTGGTCGTCTGAACTCACGCCTGCATGAAACGGTTAAGCGGTTCAGAGTTTAAAACGAGGTCGGTGTTGATGGATGGCAACCGTTATATGTCAGACGCCATAAATGACACAAAAGAGCGGCTTTTTTTTGAACTTGTTGTGAATAGCTTAATAAGACTTTACTCCTACATTGACAGTGTAGACAAGTATGTTTCTTTACAGGAGCGGAAGCGTTTGTTGCTTGTTTACTATAAACGCATGTTAGATAACCCAAAATATAAGCCGATACGTCAAGATATGCGAGGCTTTATTCATGGGTGCCGAAGTAAAAGCTTTGATATGGAAGCGGCCTTGTTGAAGCTCTACTTTAGCTCTCATCCATGTGCATACTAGGCTATTGTTGCGGGTTATTTTTTCGAAAACTGGTAGCGAGATTATTACTCTAGCTATTTATAATGTTTTTTTAGGGGAGAAATATGCTGGAGGCTTATAGTGGTATTTCCAAGGAGGCCTATAAGCCTCAATGCATCGCTTGTTGTCGACAAGTTGGGCTAAAAGTGAAAAAGGCGAGTTATGAACAGTCTTTAAAAAATATGATTGGTTTTGATATGACCATTGATAAACGGTTATGTAGCGGAGAGCAACGGAATTTTGAGATCACAGACTCGCTCATAAACGCAATTAAAGAATGCGGTATCCATATAGCTTTACAGCCGATCGTTGAGGTAAAAAGCGGAGAAATATTTAGTTTTGAAGCCCTCGCCAGGTGGACGCATCCTATCATGGGGCCAATATCTCCTGATGAGTTTATCCCTATTGCTGAACATTTGGGTCATATCCATGCACTCGGTCTAGAGGTGCTCAGTCAAGCCTGCCAATTCCTCACTGATTACGATAAGTTGTTTGAGACTCGACCAATGATTAACATTAATATCTCAGTTCAACAACTCACTTATCCTAATGTCGTCGAAGATATTCTCAATATTGTCAAAATGTACCACTTATCCCCTGAACGCATCGTATTGGAGGTCACTGAGTCTTATCCATTGGACGGAGGGATGAAAGTTAACGCAGTGCTCGAAAAGCTTAATCAATTTGGATTTAAGCTTTCGATTGATGATTTTGGTGCAGGAATGAGTGCAATCACCAGTTTGTTCAACCTTCCTCTTTATCAAGTCAAACTAGACAAAAAGCTAGTGAGTGAATCCTCTGTCTCACAACCCTGTCTGGACTTTTTAACCTACCTATGTGGCTATGGAAGAAAAGAAGGGGTACAGATCGTGGCAGAAGGGGTAGAAGATGAGATGACAGTGAGTAAATTAAAAGAAATAACGATCCCCTATGTGCAAGGGTATTATATGTATCGACCACAACCCCCACATTGGTGGTTAACGGAAGAAAATGTGTAAATGTATTTTGTATTAGTAATCACAGTGTAGAAATTAGCCCCTAAGTACTATGTTTTTTGTCATGTGTTTATGACACTTTGTATAGATATAAGGTAATAGAGAAAGCACATGACTAGCCCACTCAACGTTTGTAAATATCATAGTGATGCTTTTAATGAAGTGGAACGCTTTTTTGATTCGTTGTTTAAAAAGAGGACGGTAGATGCTTGCTGGCACCCGAGCCGGTTTGAATATGCGCGATATTTGGTTAAACCATTGTTCGAGAAGAGAGGGATTACTGACTGGGAAGACCATGTGTCGTTGTGGCGAGATAGTGATGGCAAGCTAGTGGGCATCGCTCTGTCTGAGGCTGCCGATTTCAACAGCTTTTTCTTTGCAGCTTCAGAGCATCGATATGCTTCACTTAAGCAAATGCTGGGCTGGGCAATGGAGACGAATTATTGCCTAGAAGGTGGACGAAAAAGGATGACATGTTGGGCGGATCAAGATGATAACCTACTAATAACGTTACTTAAAGAGCATGGTTTCGATCAGGATATCGGGCAGGAGTATTTGCTTGTCTGTGACTTAAATCAACATACGCAGTCTTCGGCAACCAGTCATTATCTACTTAGCACTCTCGTCGATCCCTGCTTGTATGAAAGCCGGATGGAATGTGTCGCTTGGGCGTTTCAGGATCGCTCGCATTATGATTTATTGTCAAGTTATAAAACGACGGAAAACGCACCTAATTATCGTCAGGATTTAGATTTTTGTTTAGTCGATCCACTCTATCCAAACACAGTGATTGCCGCGTGTACTGGATGGCAAAATCATGCCGATAATAGTGTGTATCTGGAACCGTTTGCTGTCGCACCTCAATATCAAGGAAAAGGCATAGGAACGATTCTGCTGCGTTTTGTCATGACCTCGCTGAAGCATCAAGGCTTCAGGCATGTATATGTGGGAGCTTATGGCGATGGGCTCAAGTATTTCTATTGCCAAGCTGGTTTTTCGCATTATAGGACGTTAAATCATTACTCGTTCAACAAGCTTGATTAACTGTGGTTTCATATACGCCGACAGCGGCGGGACAAATGTCTACGAATTATCAAATTGAGAGATAATTAATCGCATAATCCCCCATGTCTTTATAGCTAGACAGAGCGTTGCGCTTTATTTGAACAACATTAATATAACTTATTGATATTAGTTATAAGTTATTGAATACTATTAACTCCATTCACGCAGATTCACATGCCTAGGAGGTAAATGCCATGACTTATTTTCCGATGAAAAAACTCGATGTCATTTTTGCCTCTGCGCGTCACTGTGCCAACCACTTGGCTCAGGATACCCGCTCACGCATCTGACTCTGCGTCCAACTGTAATTGGCCGCAGGTATAACGCGGCTAATTTGCAGTACCACCTCGCTTTATGCCTGTGGCCTCCTATAACCCAAAAGGAGAGCCATCATGACTCAACTATCTTTACTACCTTTAGCTCAAGCGCTGGTTCGTTTGGATTTGATTCGTCAACGTCGTGTGAGTACACACCGTTACCGCTACACAGATGTGGCGTTAAATCGTCACCTACAGCGTGATATTGGTATTGCACCTGACAAGCAAGATGCCTTGCCCGTTAGCACACAGTTTGCGGCAAAACGTTATCTTGTGACATGGCGACGACGATGGCGGTGGCTATAATGGGCCCCAGAAAGCGGCGTATCGGTTGATACGCCGCCCTATCATCGAATAAAACACTGCGCGGCAGCCAACTTGGCTGCCGTTTGCGATCTAAGGGCAGGGGTTGGGATAGCGGTTAGCAATCTCATCAATACCGGCAAGCACATCGTCACTCAGCGTCAGATCCAAGCTATCGAGATTCGTCTCCAGCTGTTTTAGCGTTGTGGCGCCAATGATGTTAGAGGCGACAAAGGGACGACTATTGACAAACGCGAGTGCCATCTGTGCCGGATCGAGGCCATGGCGTTGGGCAAGATCGACGTATTCTTGCGTGGCCTTTTGCCCTGATTCGGTAAAGTAGCGCGCGAAGCGTTGGTGCAGTGTACAACGGGCCCCTTTCGGGCGTGCGCCTTGCAAATATTTTCCGCTCAGCGCGCCAAACGCCAGCGGCGAGTACGCAAGCAACTCGACCCCTTCATGATGACTGATTTCCGACAGGCCTACTTCGAAGGTGCGGTTAAGTAAATTATAAGGGTTTTGGATGGAGACGATACGTGTGAGGCTATGCTTCTCTGCTAGATGCAAATAACGCATCACCCCCCAAGGGGTTTCGTTTGAGACACCGATATAGCGAATTTTTCCTGCTTGGACGAGTTCATTCAGTGCATCCAGTGTATCGAGGATGGTGACTCCAGAGTGTTCATCTTGATACGGATAATTAAGCTTACCAAAACAGTTATTATGCCGCTGTGGCCAGTGCACTTGATACAAGTCGATATAGTCGGTTTTTAGTCGTGTCAGGCTATCTTCAACGGCTTGATGGATATGGCGTCGGTTGAGTGACATATTGTCACGAATATAGGGCACATTGCGTGGCCCCGCCACTTTGGTCGCGAGGATAACACGATCGCGTTTCCCGGATTTTTCTAACCAGCTACCGATGTATTGCTCGGTTAACCCTTGCGTGGGTTCGCTGGGGGGAACGGGATACATTTCAGCAGTATCAATAAAATTAACGCCCCGTTCAAAGGCAAGATCGAGCTGTGCATGGGCGTCAGCTTCACTATTTTGCTCACCAAATGTCATGGTGCCTAAGCACACTTTACTCACGTCTAGCGAGGAATGGGGCAAACGGTGGTATTGCATCCTTTCTCCTTGTCTGCAATCGACCTATGGCAGTCCATAGTAGAGAATTTTAAAAATGATCGAAAGCGGTTTAGCGGTGGCTTGACAGCTGGTTAAATATTGACCATTACTAAATGGGTTGTCCGATCGTATTGGTCTGAGCGCGGTGTTATTGCTAGGCATGATGGACACGAGAAAGCGTAACCTAGAGGAAGGTAAGATGAACTACTCACAACTCAAAGCATGGATGCGCGCGGATCCTCGCTCATGCCCTCAGTGTTATATAATGGCCCATGCAGGCGGCGCAAAATACTCGGTCGAAGTTGAAGTGAAGCATGAACTAGAACCTTTACGCTCGGACCAAACCGGTGAGGTGATGCAGTTTGATCATGTCGGGCAAGTGGGAGAGAAACTTAAAGCGTTAGGGATTGAAGAGGGCGTATTACGCTTGATGGATCCTTACGATGAGTTTGCCACGGGCGGAGAGCCAGGCTGTCGAGAAGATATGCCAATTCGTTTTTGATGTTTTACCTAAACGCACAGGATGTGGTGATCATGCGTGTGGATTGACACTTACTTCGGATCCACAAAGTAACGACGCAAGATCTGGTGCGTGAACTGGGTGCGTAAATAGAAGCCGCGGGGCAAGGTACGGATCGGCTCACCATTGGGGCCGAAAGCATCGGTCAGCGCTTTGCCGTTGGCCGCTTTGGGGCGCAATTGGAGAGACTCACCTTGGCGGGCTGTAATCTCCGTTACGCGGCCTAGAGCCACCCAATCCATTAACTCCTCCCAATCGGCACGCAGTTGCGCTTCTTCTTCCTGGCTGGGGGACCATAATAGTGGTGTGCCGATTCGGCGCTGTGATACAGGTATATCGCGTTCGCCTTCAACAGGGATCCACAAGACTCGTGACAGCTTTTGCCTCACATGACTATTTTCCCAGCGCACCCCGGCTATCCCTGTTAGTGGCGCCACACACACAAAGGTGGTTTCCAGCGGCTTACCATCGCCAGTGACCGGAATCGTTTTTAGCTCAATGCCTAAGTGTGCGAAGTCCTGTTCGGGTTTGCTGCCCGCGTTAGCTCCCAAACTGGTCTCGAGCAACATGCCAATCCAACCTTTCTCCCGCGCAAGCGTCTCTGGACAGCGGATTGACTGGGCATCACTCACTTCGCCGAGTGTAAGACCTGCCAAGGCGAGCGCACGTTCCATCAATATTTGTTCTGATGCTGGGGCTGGTGTCACTGTATTGGATCCTGCAGAGTCGGTTACGGGTGCGCATTATCAAGAGCTGCCATTATCAAGAACTGCGATGTGGGCTGCAAGCGGATCCGGTAAGAGGGGAGCAACCTGTCTCGTCTGAGGTTATCCACAGCGGAGTAACTTTTTAAGTAGCGAATTCGAGTCATGATCAAATATACAGTAGCTTAGCAGCGATAAAAAGCGACTCACCACCTTAACTGACGTTTTTTTGCGCTATCGATGTGGATAATTTACTGACTGGTGGATCTTTGAGCGATCTGTGTTTATATGATGATCGCTCGATCTTGTGAAAGATCCTTCTGGTGTCATTTGTTTTTATCTACCTGATTATAATGAATTAGTTTGTTTTTTTTGTTCATTTTTTTTAGATGAGAAGATCCTTAAGTGCTCGACATCTGAACTTTTTCTAGGCTTCTTCACAAATCTATCCACAGAAAGCGTGAATAAATGTGCGCAAACTCTCATTGCTATGTTTATAACTTCCTGTTAGACCCTAAGTTATCCTCAGATGACGACGAGTGCGCAAAAACAAAGGTCAATCCACAATGTTTGTTTACCCCTTACCGCTTTTTGTGAAAAAATCAGGTTCAGTAGAGATTTATCATTGAGGTCGTCCAGTGATTGATGGCGATGGCTATCGTCCCAATGTGGGGATAGTAATTTGTAACGGCCACGGTCAAGTTCTCTGGGCTCGTCGATATGGTCAGCATTCGTGGCAGTTTCCACAAGGAGGCATCGATGAAGGGGAAAGCCCTGAACAAGCGATGTACCGGGAGCTGTATGAAGAGGTAGGCCTGACCAAGAAAGATGTACGCATCTTAGGGACCAGTCGACATTGGCTGCGCTATAAGTTACCCAAACGCTTGGTGCGCTGGGATTCCAAGCCCGTGTGCATTGGGCAAAAGCAGAAGTGGTTTCTGCTAAAACTTGAGTGTGAAGAATCACGTGTCAACGTCACACGTGGTGGTACACCTGAGTTTGATGGTTGGCGCTGGGTGAGTTATTGGTATCCAGTGCGACAAGTGGTGGCATTTAAGCGTGAGGTTTATCGGCGCGCGATGAAAGAATTTGCGCCACTTGCGATGCCGTTTAAAGAACGCAAACCTCGGCGTCGACACAAGCGAGGATAAGTGTAAGGAGAGAGTGGGTGCTCACGCAGTTAAGGAATATTGTGCAAAGTGTGGCCGCGTCTTCAGATCTTGATCAGGCGCTACACACTTTAGTGCAACAAACCTGCGTGGCCATGCGCACGGAGTGTTGCTCCGTGTATCTTGCCAATGCCGAAGACCAACGATTTGAACTCATGGCGACGCAAGGCTTGGATCCGTCCGCGCAAGTGTCGATGGCATTTGGTGAAGGCTTGGTCGGCGTGGTTGGCAAGCGCGCTGAACCGCTAAACCTTGCCTATGCGCGCAAACACCCCGCGTTTAAACCCTTCCCCTCCACTGGTGAGGATGCGTTTCAATCCTTTCTTGGCACCCCGATCATTTATCGCAAAAAGGTACTTGGGGTGCTGGTGGTGCAGCAACATCAACCTCGCCAATTTGATGAGAGTGAAGAGTCCTTTCTCGTGACCTTGGCTGCGCAGCTGGCGGTGGTGTTTGCCCATGCCCATGCGCAAGGTGGCTGGCAAGGGGCCTCATCTCCGGTCTTGTTGGAAGGGATGCCGGCCTCGCCAGGGATAGGGATAGCACAAGCCTGGTGTGATGACTCGCAACCGCGGCTTGAAGAGGTGGCGCCCGCTTCCCATTTGGATACCCAGCGAGAGCTCGACAGGCTGGATGCTGCGATTGATGATGCCAGTACCGAGTTTCGTCGCTTGCGTAAGCGTTTCGACAAGGAGCTACAAAAAGACGCGTTGGCGATTTTTGATCTCTTTGTGCACCTGCTAAACGATCCCATGTTGCGTGAGGACATGACGGTGCGGATCCAGCAGGGAGATGCGGCAACGTGGGCGGTGAGACAAACGGTAGAAGCCTTTTCCGCGCGTTTTGCCGCAATGGATGATCCTTACCTAAAAGCGCGTGCCGGCGATGTCAAAGAGCTAGGACAGCGGCTGCTTTACTTTTTAATCGCCCCGGCGGGCAGTCCTCCTCCTATTTCGACGCCTATCGTGCTGCTTGCTCGGGAGTTAACCGCGGGTATGCTGGCGTCAATCCCGCGCGCATTGCTCTCAGGGGTTGTCGCTGAAGAAGGGGCAGCGAACTCGCATGCGGCGATTCTGGCGCGTGCGTTAGGGATCCCGGCGGTAATGGGCGTCAGCTTTTCGCCTGCTAAGCTTCATCAAAAAACCGTGATCCTCGATGGCCATAAAGGGGTGCTCATGATCGAGCCTGCCGAGGCATTGATCAATGAGTATCAGCACCTGGTTCAAGAAGAAGCGAGCCTGCAATCTACCTTTGAGACCGCACTGGCGGCCCCGGGACAAACTCAGGATGGCACACGTGTTGAAGTGCATTTGAATGCTGGCCTGAGCGCCGATAGTCAGATTGCAATCAATCAGGGCGTTGATGGGGTTGGGTTGTTCCGCACGGAAGTCCCATTTTTGATGCAGCGCCGTTTTCCGTCTGAAGACGAGCAGGTCAAACAATACCGAGCCATTCTTGCCAGTTATCCCGATAAACCTGTGGTAATGCGCACCTTGGATATTGGTGGCGATAAACCATTGCCATATTTAAGTGTTGAAGAGGACAATCCATTTTTAGGCTGGCGGGGGATACGTTTTACCCTCGATCATCCAGATATCTTTTTAATTCAGGTACGTGCGATGTTACGTGCCAGTATAGGCCTCAATAATTTAAAGCTATTGTTACCCATGATCTCGGGACGTAACGAGCTACTGGAGGCAAAAGCGCTCATCAGCCGAGCTTATCAAGAGGTCAGCCAAGATGCCCACCAAGCAGGGCAAAGTATCAATATCCCTTTATTGGGGATCATGGTTGAAGTTCCCTCTATTCTCTATCAGCTCGACAGCATTGCGCGCGATGTAGATTTTCTCTCAGTCGGCACCAACGATCTCACTCAATATCTATTAGCCGTTGATCGCAACAATGCGCGCGTGGCTGATATTTTTGATGCGCTGCACCCCTCGGTATTACACGCATTAGCGTCGATTGCCGCGGTGGGGACGCGTCATCAGCTTCCGGTTAGTGTGTGTGGAGAGCTAGCCGGCGATCCGGTGGGGGCGTCTTTGCTGGTGGGGTTGGGGTATCACCAACTGAGTATGAATACCCGCAACGTGGCCAAAATTAAGTATTTGCTAAGCCGCTTACCCCATGAGCGCTTGGTCATGCAGGCCAATCAGATGTTGGCGCTGGATCACCCCAGCGAGATCCGCGCTGCCACTGAAGCTTTTCTGGCCGGGCAAGGATTAGAGGCGTTGGTCAAAATCGGACAGCTGCGATGATCACCAGCCTCACCGTGCTGCTGTTTGTGGTGTGTATGCTGCTAGGGGCCTGTGTAGGGACCTTATCTGGCCTGCTGGGTATTGGTGGGGGCTTAGTCGTGGTGCCCGCCCTTACCTTTTTGCTTCCCGTGTTCGGTATTGCCCCTACTGTGGTGATGCCTATTGCGCTCGCCACCTCACTTGCCACTATTGTACTGACGTCGAGTGCCTCTGCTTGGCGCCATTTTCGTCTGGGGAATGTTCACCTTGAGGCGGTCAAAGCGCTCGTCCCTGGCATGATGCTTGGCGGCATCTTGGGGGCTGGGCTTGCTGATCGCCTGCCACACGACTGGTTGCCTCGCCTGTTTGGCGTGATAGTGCTTGCCATGGCGCTTCAAATGTTGCTCAATCGGCGTCCCTATCGCGCGCGCCCTTTACCGCATTGGCTGAGACTGTCCTGTGCGGGCACGCTGATCGGTACGCTCTCCAGCTTAGCGGGGATTGGGGGAGGCTCTTTTACCGTCCCATACCTGCACTGGCGCGGAGTAAGTATGCACCAAGCCATTGGCAGTGCCTCGGCGGGGGGCGCGGTGTTAGCGCTGGGTGGCATGGTGAGTTTTGTGTGGTTGGGCTGGCGTCAAACGGAACCCTTGCCCGCGCTCAGTGTCGGATATTTGTATTTGCCTGCCTTGCTCGGCGTCGTGTCAACGTCGGTGTTGATGACACGGGTTGGTGCTCAACTGGCGGTGAGGCTACCCACTGCGCAAATAAAACGTATTTTTGCCGTCTTTCTTGTTATTGTCGGCGCCAGCATGTTGTTGAAATAAAGGATCCCATCCATGGCCGAAGGCTACATCACCTTTCCGTCAATCGACCCCATCTTATTTGAACTTGGTCCGGTAGCCGTGCGCTGGTACGGCTTAATGTATTTGCTTGGCTTTGTGTTCGCCTTGTGGCTCGCGAATCATCGTGCGGCCAAACCGAATAGCGGTTGGAGCAAAGAAGAGGTCAGTGATCTGCTTTTTGCCGGCTTCCTGGGCGTGGTTCTCGGGGGACGTATTGGCTATGTCTTGTTTTATCAGTTTGACGCCTTTGTTGCTGACCCGTTGTTTTTATTCAAAGTGTGGACAGGTGGCATGTCCTTCCACGGCGGCCTGTTGGGTGTGATTACTGCGATGGCGTGGTATGCGCGCAAGACCCAGCGCCATTTTTTTACCGTCGCCGACTTTATCGCTCCTTTGGTGCCGTTTGGCCTTGGGGCGGGGCGCTTAGGGAATTTTATTAATGGTGAGCTCTGGGGACGGGTTACCGATGTGCCTTGGGCGATGGTATTTCCAACGGGAGGCCCTTGGCCGCGTCACCCTTCACAGCTCTATGAGTTTGCGTTAGAGGGGGTGGTGCTATTTATCATCCTCAACCTCTACATCCAAAAGCCCCGACCTATGGGGGCCGTCTCGGGGCTTTTCTTGGCTGGCTACGGGACTTTCCGCTTTATTGTCGAGTATTTCCGTGAACCCGATGCTCACCTAGGCTTGTTCGCCGGCATTTTCAGTATGGGGCAGCTGTTATCATTACCGATGATCATTGCGGGGGCTGTGATGGTGGGATGGGCGTACCGTCGTCAACCCGCCAAGTGACCGAATAGCGTGAATCGGTTATAGTAAGTAATACACCAAGGCACCTCAGCGGTGCCTTTTGTTCGTTTGGCCAATGATAGGAAACACTATGAAGCAGTATCAGGCTTTGATGCAGGATATTCTCGATAATGGGACGGATAGAGGGGATCGCACTGGCGTGGGAACACGGTCTGTGTTTGGTCGGCAACTGCGGTTTGATCTCGCCGCTGGCTTTCCGCTACTGACCACCAAGAAACTCTACACGCGCGCCATTATCCATGAGCTTTTGTGGTTCCTTAACGGCGATACTAACGTGCAGTATTTGCAAGATAACAAGGTGCGTATCTGGGATGAGTGGGCAACCGAAAGCGGCGATCTTGGCCCCGTTTATGGCGCGCAGTGGCGCTCTTGGGCGTGTCCAGATGGCTCGACCGTGGATCAAATCGAGCAACTGATCGAGCAAATTAAAACGAAACCTAATTCACGTCGTCATATCATCACCGCCTGGAATCCTGCTGATTTGCCAGATGAGTCGATAAGCCCAACTGAGAACGCCGAACAAGGCAAGATGGCCTTAGCCCCTTGTCATTGCTTGTTCCAGTTCTACGTGGCTGATGGCAAGCTCTCATGCCAGCTTTATCAACGCAGTGCTGACTACTTCTTGGGCGTACCATTCAATATTGCCAGCTATGCATTGTTTACGCATATGGTTGCGCAGCAGTGTGGCTTAGAGGTGGGTGACTTTGTGCACACCTTTGGGGATGTACACCTTTATCATAACCACCTGACCGACGAGATTGTTTACGAGCAACTTAAACGTGAACCACGTGCGCTACCTCGATTGGTGATCAAGCGTAAACCTGCCTCTATTTTTGACTATTGTATTGATGACTTTGAGATTGAGGGATACGACCCACATCCGACTATCAAAGCACCGATCGCCATTTAATGGTGTCGTACCGGACTAACGCGGTATATCGCGATACTCTATCTAGTTCCAGTGCCGCAGAGCCAATAAAAAAACCACCGCTTAAGCGGTGGTTTTTTGAATCTAAGGCTTCGTCAGGCAATCACTGTGACAACAGCACAATGCTTCCTGGAACAATCACAAAGACGAGGCTGATGTAAGCCAGTACCGCTGCTTTTGATTTGGCCGCCAACTGGCCTAACCACTCGGCACCTTTGAGCGGTAACTCACGCAAGAACGGAATACCGAAGATAAGTGTCGTAGCCAAGATATTGAAGCTTAAGTGCACCAACGCAATTTGTAGGGCAAAGACCGCGAATTCACCAGTAACCGCTGTGGCAGCGAGTAGGGCCGTAATACAAGTACCAATGTTGGCGCCTAAGGTGAACGGATAGATGTCACGGACTTTCAGCACCCCTGAGCCGACTAGTGGCACCATTAAGCTGGTGGTTGTCGATGAAGACTGTACCAAAACAGTGACCACTGAGCCTGAGAAAATACCATGTAGTGGGCCACGACCAATCGCGTTTTTCAGCATGTCTTTGGCGCGACCAACCATCAGCTTTTTCATCACTTTGCCCATGATGGTAATCGCAATCACAATGGCAGCAATCCCCATGACAATCATGATAACACCACCAATGTTACCTGGCAGGGCGGCTTCAAGCGGTGATTGCACTGCGTTAACCACAGGTTTTGTCAGTGGCTTAACAAAGTTCAAACCTTTGATGCTCATGTCACTGGCTTGCGTCAGCGGCGAAACTAACCACTCGGAAATCTTATTCAGCAAACCGAACGCCATCTCTAATGGCAGGAAGATAGCAACGGCGAACAGGTTGAAGAAATCATGAACGGTGGCGCAGCTAAATGCGCGACTGAACTCCACCTTACAGCGGGCATGACCAAGGCTGACGATGGTGTTAGTCACCGAGGTGCCTACGTTTGCCCCCATTACCATTGGAATCGCGGCTTCAACGGGGAGGCCACCCGCGACTAAGCCAACTATAATAGAGGTGACTGTACTTGACGACTGGATCAATGCGGTAGCAACAATACCAATCATTAAGCCAGCTACGGGATGAGAAGCGAACGCGAAGAGCGTCTTAGCTTCGTCGCCGACGGCCCATTTAAAGCCGCTTCCTACCATGGCAACGGCCACCAGTAGGAGGTAAAGCATGACGGCAAGCTTGGTCCAACGGAACCAATTTGAGGAGCTCTGGGTTGCCTCTACCGCTGTAGCATGGGGAGTCATAAGATATCTCCGTGACAGTTCAGTGTCAGTTTAGTGTCAAAGCAAAAATCTGCCGCGATAGTAAGAAGGTAATATTTCAGAAATATGACACAAATACTGCAGTGGTTTGAAAATCCGATCTGGGCGAGGTTATCAGCGGAATTAGCGTCAGTTAGCTTGCTGATTTTAAGTGCTATTTGTGCCCGTTCGGTGCAGTAAAAAAATCCGTGTAAAAAATGTAACAGGGAGGTGCACGTTGACACTATGCTAGACACAGGGCGGTCAGCAAGGTTAAAAAAGATTAGACTGCGAATAAATCAATGGTAAGTTAGTTTTGATATCGGTTTTTCCGATGTTTACTATCAGAACAAACGATTTTTCTAAAAGTGGTCTGGCTGACTAGACTACGGAAATCCACTTTTTTTGTATGGAGTGCTTAAATGACTGATGTCATTCGTCAGTTTCTGAAAATGGAATCCGCAGGAGGTATTGTGCTGATTGTTGCGGCGGTATTGGCGATGTTCGTAGCGAACTCGGATCTACAGCCTTTATATGACAGCACCCTTCATACCTACATAGCCGGTTTATCAGTTGGTCACTGGATCAATGATGGCTTGATGGTGATTTTTTTCCTGCTGATTGGTTTGGAAGTGAAGCGTGAGTTGGTGCAAGGCGCCTTAAACTCAAAAGACAAAGCGACGTTCCCTGCAGTGGCTGCTGTTGGAGGCATGCTTGCACCTGCATTGGTTTATCTCGCGTTTAACTGGGGCGATCCACTCGCCGTATCGGGATGGGCTATTCCTGCAGCAACGGATATTGCGTTTGCTTTGGGGGTGCTAGCGCTATTGGGTAACCGCGTTCCATTGGCGTTGAAAGTGTTCTTGTTGGCACTTGCGATTATCGATGACCTTGGCGTGATAGTGATCATCGCACTGTTCTACAGCAGTGATTTGTCAGTGGTTGCGTTAGCCAGTGCGTTTGCTGCCACCTTAGTCTTGGTGGCGATGAATATGCGCAAAGTCACCAGTATCACTGCCTATGTGGTAGTCGGCTTGGTGCTGTGGTTCAGTGTTTTACAGTCAGGTGTTCACGCTACCCTTGCCGGTGTCGTGCTTGGCTTTGCCATCCCACTTAAGGGGAAAACGGATGATGATCCTTCACCGTTGAAAAAAATGGAGCACGCCCTTCACCCTTATGTGTCGTACTTGATACTGCCCATCTTTGCCTTTGCCAATGCTGGGGTGTCGTTAGATGGCGTATCGCTGGCTAACTTAACCGAAATGTTGCCGCTAGGTATTGCATTGGGTCTGCTGATTGGTAAGCCTTTGGGTATATTTAGCTTTAGCTGGGCAGCGGTGAAACTGGGCATTGCCAAATTACCAGCACGTGTGAATTTTACCCACATCTTCGCCGTGTCAGTGCTTTGTGGTATTGGCTTTACTATGTCTATTTTTATCTCGTCACTGGCATTCGTCGGTGTGAATGGCGAGTTCGTCACACTCTCTCGTCTAGGGATCTTGATAGGATCAACCCTAGCAGCGGTAATAGGCTACGTGGTTTTGCATTTTGCACTGCCGCCAGCCAGCGCGCTTGCTGATGAACAAGGAGACGAGTATGAAGAAGGCGACACTAGCATTGATTACTAGCCTGGTTGCCGTCTCTGGCTCTGCCATGGCGGCGAACCAAGAGATGTACTGCCACGGAGAAAAGGATAACAGCGACGTGTGCCAAGCCTACTTAGCGGGCGTGGCAGATGGAAAAGCAATGACGGCTTCATTAAACGGTAAAGACAAAGCCGAAAATGGGTCGAGCTTTTCAGAGCGTGCATTAGAGCATCGTGCCGGAGAGCGGGTGAGAAAGCCGCTTGATAAAGATGATGTGAAAGACTAAAACGCGTATGGAACTTGAAGGCGCCAGAGGGGCAGCGTAAGCTGCTCGTCTGGCGTTTTTTTATCAATCAGCATGGCGCATCTTAATTACAACCACCTCTACTATTTTTGGATGGTCTGCAAGCAAGGTTCGATCACCCAAGGGGCGGACAAACTTTGTTTAACACCACAAACAGTAACGGGGCAAATCCGAGCGTTGGAACAGCGCTTAAATGGCAAGCTCACCAAACGCAATGGCCGTTATGTTGAGCCCACGGAGCTGGGTCAGCTCGTTTTTCAGTATGCGGATCGGATGTTTGGCTTAAGTTATGAGATGCTGGATATCGTTAACTATAGCCAACAAGAAAACATCTTATTTGATGTTGGCGTGGCCGATGCTTTATCTAAGCGACTGATTAGCCAGATTTTACTTCACGCTATTCCGAACGATAATGCCATCCATTTACGCTGTTTTGAATCGACGCACGAGATGCTACTCGAACAGCTTTCTCAGCATAAGTTGGACATGATCCTGTCCGATTGTCCGGTCGATTCCACACAACAGGCAGGGCTTTTTAGCGTCAAGCTTGGTGAGAGCAGCATGAGTTTGTATTCCTCTAATCCCGCAGAGCCACCCGATGTCCCGCTACCGATCCGTTTGGCGACGCAAAAGGTACTGATGCCGAGCAAAGCAACGGCCATGGGACGCAAACTCAGCCAATGGTTTGATCAGCAGGGGATTGTCCCAAACATATTGGGTGAGTTTGATGACTCTGCACTAATGAAAGCTTTTGGCATTAGCCATCAGGCGTTATTTATTGCTCCCACCACTTATGCTGAAGAAGTGACCCGCTTGGGGCAGGCTGTACAAATTGTCGAGCTGAGCGCAGTTAAAGAAGAGTATTATGTAATATTCGCTGAACGGATGATCCAGCACCCAGCGGTCAAGCGGATTTGTGAGGCAGATTACAATCGCTTATTTGTTTAGTTACAGACAGACATAAAGATCGTGCTAGACTCACGGCAATGAGTATTAATCAATGATGGAAGTTGAATGGATTTAGCCCGTATGCAGCAGAATGGGCCGAAGGCGGTAAACTTGCTCAAGGCCATGGCCAACGAAAAGCGCCTGTTCATTCTGTGTTATTTATTGCAAGGAGAGTTGTCAGTAGGGCAGCTGGTGGAGCGCGTGCCTTTGAGTCAGTCCGCGTTGTCTCAACACCTTGCTTGGCTTCGTAAAGACGGCCTAGTCGTCACGCGTAAAGAAGCGCAAACCGTGTATTACTCGCTAAAAAGCCATGAAGTTGAGGCGGTTATCCAGTTATTACATGACCTGTATTGTAAGGAAACCGTGGATTGACCCCATCCTTAAGCAATAAAAAAACCGGCCGAGGCCGGTTTTTTTTATCGCTTTGCAAAGAGCAAAATTACAGCGCTTTAATTTGTGCTGCGAATGCTGCTTTGTAACGAGCTGCTTTGTTCTTGTGGATCAGGCCTTTGGTGGCTGAACGATCAAGAATAGGCTGAACTTGTGCAAAAGCAGCAGTTGCCGCTTCTTTGTCGCCTGCAGCGATAGCTGAAGCAGTTTTCTTCATATAAGTGCGCATCATAGAGCGACGGCTTGCGTTGTGCTGGCGACGCTTCTCAGACTGGATCGCACGCTTCTTAGCAGATTTGATATTCGCCAAGGGTCTAACTCCCAAATCTTTTTGTTCGGTGACATTTCAAGGCGGAGGACTATGCCTCTTTTTACCTCTATTGTCAATTCATTTGTGCAAAGATCCGCCGCTCCAACGATGTGTTGGCGCTGCGGGGTTATCACAGTTAATATGGCGGCTGATTCTATCAGCATTTCAGCCCCGACGTCACCTATATTTCCATTTCTTCTCTCTGTCTGCGGTTGTTCGGCGTGACGAAGAAAAAAGAAAGCGCGACAGTGACGCGTATTGGGCACGTGTTTTCAAGAGGTAACCGTGAGTAAGCGACTTTTACGCTCTGGGCTCATCGTGAGCACCATGACATTGGTGTCCCGAGTTTTAGGACTGGTGCGCGATGTGGTCATTGCGAACTTGATGGGGGCTGGGGCGGCCGCCGATGTGTTCTTTTTTGCCAATAAAATTCCGAACTTTCTGCGCCGTTTGTTCGCGGAAGGGGCTTTCTCACAAGCGTTTGTCCCTGTATTGACGGAATACCAAGCGCTAGATAAAGATGACGACACTCGCTCGCAATCGCGTGAGCTGGTGGCCAATGTGGTCGGAACCTTAGGAGGGCTGGTCACCCTTGTCACCTTGCTCGGGGTGATCGGCTCGCCAGTGTTAGCGGCGCTGTTTGGTACCGGGTGGTTTGTTGATTGGTTAGAAGGGCGACCTGATGGGGCTAAATTCGAGCTTGCCAGCTTGATGCTCAAAATTACGTTCCCTTATTTGTGGTTTATTACTTTTGTGGCGCTATCAGGGGCGATCCTAAATACCTTTAATAAGTTTGCGGTTTCAAGCTTCACCCCCGTTTTTTTGAATATCGCCATCATTGCAGCGGCGATTGGGCTTTCTCCACACCTTGCTCAACCAGAAATCGGCCTGGCGATTGGTGTGTTTGTTGGGGGCGCGGTGCAGCTTTTGTTTCAACTGCCTTTTTTATCGCAAGAGGGGATGTTGGTAAAACCTAAATGGGGATGGCGCCATCCTGGGGTTGTGAAAATACGCCAGCTTATGATCCCTGCATTGTTTGGCGTCTCAGTAAGCCAAATTAACCTATTATTCGATACCTTTATCGCCAGTTTCTTGATGACTGGCTCAATCAGTTGGCTGTACTACTCTGACCGCTTGCTTGAGTTTCCGCTCGGTTTGTTTGGTATTGCCATTGCCACCGTTATCTTGCCAGCGTTATCGAAAAAGCATGTTGATCAATCGCCTAAGCAATTTGCCGCCACGATGGATTGGGGCGTACGCATGGTGTTGTTGCTTGGGATCCCGGCGATGGCTGGGCTCATCGTGCTGGCAAAACCGATGCTGATGGTACTCTTTATGCGGGGCGAGTTTGGTGTGCCCGATGTTCAGGCGGCAAGTCTATCACTGATGGCGTATGCCTGTGGTCTGGTTAACTTTATGGTGATCAAGGTGCTTGCGCCTGGTTACTATGCCCGTCAAGACACCAAAACGCCTGTTAAATACGGGGTCATTGCCATGGTGAGTAACATGGTTTTTAACGCCATTTTTGCTTACTTATTTAGTTATGTCGGGCTTGCGATAGCTACCGCATTATCGGCAGTTATCAACGCAGGGCTCCTCTATCAAGGGCTACACCGTCAGGGTATTTACCGGTTATCACGTGCAACCATTGGCTTTATTGTTAAGCTGCTCTTGGCGGTAAGTGTGATGATCATTGGGTTGTACCTTGTGATGCCAGCGCTGTCTCAGTGGGTGTCGATGTCTTTGCTATCGCGCAGCGTCACGCTCGCAGGACTGATTGTAGGTGGTGGGGCACTGTATCTTGTCACGGCGTTGTTGACAGGAGTGAGATTGAGTGACATTCGCCACCATGGGTAATAGAAAACGCGGATTATCAATCCAGGGCTGATTGCCAGCGCCGACTAGTATATAATCCGCCAGTTTTAATAGTTCAAATAGTCAGCAGGCAATGGAATTAATTCGCGGTATCCACAACATCCGGACGCAACACCGAGGCTGTGTACTGACCATCGGTAATTTCGATGGTGTCCACTTGGGCCACCAAGCGGTTTTGCGTCAAGTGGTGGAAAAAGCGAGAGCGCTCGGGCTGCCTGCGACTGTGATGCTGTTTGAGCCACAACCGCTTGAGCTATTTTTGGGTGAACATGCCCCCGCTCGTCTATCGCGATTACGCGATAAATATACTCAGCTTGCTAAGCTGGGGGTCGATAGGCTGTTGTGCGTGAGTTTTACCCCGGCATTCGCTGCGATGAGCCCCGATGCCTTTGTTGACCGCTTGTTGGTCAATCAATTGGGTGTTAAGTTTCTGGTGGTGGGTGATGACTTTCGTTTTGGTCTCAAGCGAGCGGGCGACTTTTCCCGTTTAGTGCAAGCCGGACAAGAGCATGACTTTGCAGTTGTCAGCACCGAAAGTTTTTGTGTCAGTGATCGTCGCGTGAGTAGCACCGCGATTCGTGATGCGCTTTCCGCCGGTGAGATGAAAGCCGCGGCCGATATGCTGGGGCGCCCATACAGTATCTGTGGTCGAGTTGCCCATGGGCGCAAACTAGGACGAACCATTGGTTTTCCTACGGCGAATGTGTTGCTTAAGCGCCGGGTCTCGCCCGTTTCTGGCGTCTATGCGGTAACGGTGGCCATCAATGGGCAATCATTGCCTGGGGTGGCGAATGTAGGAAACCGCCCTACGGTCAACGGCACGCGCCAGCAACTCGAAGTGCACCTTTTTGATCACACGCTCGACTTATACGGCAAACAGCTTGAAGTGAGTTTGTTACATAAGTTGCGTGATGAAACCAAATTTGCGTCAGTTGACGCTTTGAAAATGCAAATTCAACGAGATGCATCAGCCGCGCGTGCGTGGCTGGCTGATGCCAATAATGTCTAGAGTGTAACCTCCATACGGAATCAATAATCAATGAGTGACTACAAAGATACCTTAAACCTGCCGGAAACCGCGTTTCCGATGCGAGGTAATCTTGCTAAGCGTGAGCCTGATATGCTCAAGCGTTGGTACGATGAAGATCTTTACGGTGCAATCCGTCAAGCGAAGAAAGGCAAAAAAACATTTATTTTGCACGACGGTCCTCCGTACGCGAACGGCAACATTCATATTGGTCACTCTGTTAATAAAATTCTCAAAGACATTATTATTAAATCGAAAACGCTGGCGGACTATGACGCACCGTACGTCCCTGGCTGGGACTGCCACGGTCTGCCTATCGAGTTGATGGTAGAGAAAAAAGTCGGCAAGCCAGGTCAGAAAATTTCTACCGCCGAGTTCCGTGAAAAGTGCCGCGAATATGCCGCCAAACAAGTGGAAGGCCAAAAAGCGGACTTTAAACGCCTTGGCGTGTTAGGTGAGTGGGATAAGCCTTACCTGACCATGGATTTTAATACCGAAGCCAATATTATCCGTGCATTGGGTAAAATTGCTGGTAATGGCCACCTACACAAAGGCTTCAAGCCTGTGCATTGGTGTACAGACTGTGGCTCGGCACTCGCTGAAGCCGAAGTTGAATACCAAGATAAGACATCACCGTCTATTGATGTGACTTTCCGAGCGGTTGATGAGCAAGCATTGGTCAACGTATTTACATTGGCGGGCGATCACCAAGGCGAAGGCCCAGTATCAGCGGTGATCTGGACCACGACCCCTTGGACTTTGCCTGCAAACCGAGCGGTTGCCGTTGCGGCGGACTTGGAATATGTATTGGTGCAGGTTGAAGGTGACCAGCCACAGCGCTTGATCCTTGCCGCAGAGCTGGCAAAAGATGTGATGGATCGCGCTGGCATTGAGCACTATCACAACCTTGGTTTCTGTAAAGGTGAAGCGCTAGAGCTTCAACGCGTGCAGCATCCTTTTTACGATTTTGATGTGCCAGTGATCCTGGGTGATCATGTCACCACCGAATCCGGTACGGGTGTGGTTCACACAGCGCCGGGCCATGGTCAAGAAGACTTTGTGGTGGGACAAAAATACGATCTCGAAGTGGCTAACCCAGTTGGCAGCAATGGTGTTTATCTGCCGGACACGCCACTGTTTGCCGGTCAACACGTGTTCAAAGCCAACGACAATGTGATTGAAGCGCTGAAAACACACGGAGCGTTGCTGCATCATCACGCTTATGAGCACAGCTACCCGCATTGCTGGCGCCACAAAACACCGATCATTTTCCGCGCGACGCCACAATGGTTTATTGCCATGGACAAAGCGGGTCTGCGTGACAAAGCGTTGCAAGAGATTAAGAACGTTGAGTGGATCCCGGACTGGGGACAAAGCCGCATTGAGTCGATGGTGGAAGGGCGTCCAGACTGGTGTATTTCTCGTCAGCGTACTTGGGGCGTACCCATCGCACTGTTCGTGCATAAAGAAACCTCCGAGCTACACCCGGATACGCTCAACCTGATTGAGCAGGTGGCTCAGCGTGTAGAAAAAGCCGGTATTCAAGCGTGGTGGGATCTCGATCTTAACGAACTGTTAGGCGATGACGCTGACCAGTACGAGAAAGTTTTGGACACCCTGGATGTGTGGTTTGATTCTGGTGCGACGCATTATGCCGTTGTGAATCAGCGTGATGAGTTTAACGGTCAAGAAGCCGATATGTACTTGGAAGGCTCGGATCAACACCGCGGCTGGTTCCAATCATCGCTGATGACGTCAGTGGCAATTAAAGGCCAAGCGCCTTACCGCCGCGTACTGACGCATGGCTTCACCGTTGATGGCAACGGTCGCAAAATGTCGAAGTCGCTGGGTAACACCATCATGCCGCAAGATGTGATGAACAAGCTTGGGGCTGACATTCTTCGCTTGTGGGTGGCATCAACTGATTACACTGGCGAAATTAGCGTGTCGGATGAAATTCTAAAACGCAGTGCCGATGCTTATCGTCGTATCCGCAATACCTCGCGTTTCTTGCTTGCTAACCTACACGGTTTTGATCCTAAAACTGACTTGGTTGCACCAGAAGACTTGGTGGCGGTTGATCGCTGGGCAGTGAGCCGCGCACTTGAGGCGCAACAAGAGATCACTGCTGCGTATGATGCGTGTAACTTCCACCAAGTGACGCAGCGTTTGATGCAGTTCTGCTCGATTGAAATGGGCTCGTTCTACCTCGATATCATCAAGGATCGCCAGTACACGGCCAAAGCAGGCAGCCATGCGCACCGCAGCTGTCAAACGGCGCTGTTCCACATCGTGGAAGCACTGGTACGCTGGATGGCACCGATTATGTCATTTACCGCCGATGAGATCTGGAATGAAATGCCGGGTGAGCGCAACCAGTTTGTCTTCACCGAAGTCTGGTACGACGGCTTATTTGACCTTGATCAGCAGGCTGTGCTCAACCAAGCGTTCTGGGCGAAACTGCTTAATGTGCGTGATGCGGTGAACAAGACCTTGGAGCAAGCACGTAACGAAAAAGTCATTGGCGGCTCGTTAGAAGCGGAAGTCACGCTCTATGCACCTGCTGATTTTGCCGAGAAGCTGCGCTTGATGGGTGATGAGCTTCGCTTTGTATTGCTGACCTCGAAAGCGACCGTGGTTGCCGGTGACGCGCCAGCGTCTGCCACGCAGACGGAGCTTGACGGTTTAGCCGTGGAAGTGGCGGCATCGAGTGCGGCTAAATGTGAGCGCTGTTGGCACCATGTTGCTGACGTCGGCACCATTGCAGGTCATGAAGAGATCTGTGGCCGCTGTGTGACCAATATTGCAGGAGAAGGCGAAAGCCGCCAATTTGCGTGATGCAGACTCTTTCCCTCTCGCAATCAGGTTGGCGCTGGCTTTGGCTGGCGCCGCTGGTCTTTGCACTTGATATCGGCAGTAAATGGCTAGTGATGCAAACCATGGAATATGGGTTTGCTCACCGCATCGAAGTATTGCCTTTCTTTAACCTAACGTATGTGCACAACCATGGCGCGGCGTTTAGTTTTTTAAGTGATGCGGGTGGCTGGCAACGCTGGCTGTTCAGTGTCATTGCGCTGGGTGTCAGCGGGCTATTGGCGTATTGGATGCGGCATACCCCGGCCAATAAACGCATGATCAATATCGCTTATGCCATGATCATTGGCGGGGCGCTAGGCAACCTGTTCGATCGCCTTGTTCATGGCTATGTGATTGACTTTCTTGATTTTTACCTCGGTAATTCGCACTGGCCAGCGTTTAACCTCGCCGACTCGGCGATTTGCGTGGGAGCGGCATTAATCATCTTGGATAGTTTTCGTCAAGGCCAGTCATCGACTAAACAAGGATGATGCGTATCTATCCCCATTACCGCGACGTTCTAAAAGGATGAATCATGACAGCAATCACAGCATCTAGTGAAGTCATTATGCACTTTACCATCAAACTAGAAGATGGTTCGGTCGCCGACACCACCCATAATGCCGGCAAACCGGCGAAGCTGGTCATGGGCGATGGCAGCTTGACGGAAAACTTTGAAACGTGCCTTCTTGGTTTAAAAGAAGGGGAGTCGAGCAGCTTCACCTTAGCGCCAGAGGACGCATTCGGCCAACCTAACCCGGATAACATCCATCACATGGATCGCCGCCACTTTGGCGGAGAAACGCCGGCAGAGGAAGGGGCGATCATCGCCTTTAGTGGGCCTCAAGGACAGGAGATCCCAGGGATCATTACCGCAGTCACTGGGGATTCTGTTACGGTTGATTTTAATCACCCACTGGCTGGGAAAACCGTCATTTTTGACGTTGAAATTATAAGTGTGCAATAAAGGCGGACACATGAAGATCTTACTTGCCAATCCCCGTGGCTTTTGCGCAGGGGTTGACCGTGCCATCAGTATTGTTGAGCGAGCGCTGGAAATCTACCAACCTCCCATTTATGTCCGTCATGAAGTGGTACACAACCGCTTTGTGGTGGAAGGCTTAAAACAGCGCGGGGCGATTTTTGTTGAGCAGATCAGCGAAGTCCCCGATGACAATATTGTGATTTTCTCCGCCCACGGCGTGTCTCAGGCCGTGCGCAATGAGGCCAAGTCGCGTCAGTTAACCGTGTTTGACGCTACGTGTCCGCTGGTAACTAAAGTGCATATGGAAGTGGCCCGCGCCAGCCGTAAGAACATGGAAGTGGTACTGATTGGTCACGCTGGTCACCCAGAAGTGGAAGGCACCATGGGACAATACGCCAGTGAAACCGGTGGGATGTATTTGGTCGAAACCCCAGAGGATGTGTATACCTTGGAGGTGAACGACCCCGATAACCTGCATTATGTCAGTCAAACCACCCTGTCGGTCGACGAAACGGCGGATGTGATTGATACTCTGCGTAAGGTGTTTCCTAACATCCAAGGACCACGCAAAGACGACATTTGTTATGCCACCCAGAACCGCCAAGACGCAGTGCGCGATTTAGCGCAAAGCTGTGATGTGATGGTGGTGGTTGGCTCAAAAAACAGCTCCAACTCAAACCGTCTGCGCGAGCTGTCCGAAAAACTGGGGACGCCAGGTTATTTAACTGACACGGCAGAAGATATTGATCCGGCCTGGTTTGAAGGCAAGCAGACGGTTGGGATCACGGCCGGCGCCTCGGCGCCAGAAGAGCTAGTGGATCAAATTATCGAGCGGATCAAGCAGCTGGGTGCGACACATGTTGATAACCTTGCTGGGCGTGAAGAAAACATGTTTTTTGAAGTACCTAAAGAGCTACAAATTCGTGAAGTCACCTAGAGTAATGGTCAATAAAGATAGGGGAGCGAACGCTTCCCTTTTTTTCGCCAATATACAAGTGTCAAGGAACGCGCTAGAGTGATTGGCTACCAAGAAGGAGCCAGTATACTGGCAGAGTGACAAAGGGGAAAATCATGGTACGTATTGCCATAGCCGGTGCGGCCGGACGCATGGGGCGCAACCTCATTCAAGCGGTTTCACAGTATCCAGACGCCGTGTTAGGAGCGGCGAGCGAAAGGCCTGAATCTAGCTTAGTTGGTACCGATGCAGGCGAGTTGGCAGGGATCGGCCGTTTGGGAGTGAATGTGGTGGACGATTTGCGTAAAGTCAGTGACGACTTTGATGTGGTGATTGATTTTACTGCTCCCGCTGCAACCTTGGCTAATTTAACGCTGTGCCAAGAAGCCGGTAAGCAACTGGTCATCGGCACCACAGGCTTTGATGAGGCGCAAAAACAAACCATTGAAAAGGCTGCAGTCTCAACAGCCATGGTGATGGCACCCAACTACAGTGTTGGTGTGAATCTTGTCTTCAAGTTACTTGAGCAGGCGGCGAAAGTGATGGGAGACGAGTGCGACATTGAAATTGTTGAAGCGCACCATCGCCATAAAGTGGACGCACCATCAGGTACTGCATTAGGTATGGGTGAAGCGATCGCCGGTGCGATGGGGAACCAGCTTAGTGATGTGGCGGTTTATGCCCGTGAGGGGATCACTGGCGAGCGGAGTAAAGACGAGATTGGCTTTGCGACCATTCGAGCTGGGGACATTGTCGGCGAACACACAGCGATGTTTGCCGATATTGGCGAGCGTGTAGAAATCACCCACAAGGCCTCTAACCGTAATACCTTTGCTAAAGGGGCGGTACGTGCCGCGGTATGGCTCAATCAGCATCAACGCGGTTTATACACGATGCAAGATGTCCTCAATCTTAAATAATTATTCATCGCGCTTCGGCGCGATGTTTTTTTATCCTCTCTTGTTTGCTTTTCCACATGTGCTTTTCATTCCCTTATTTCTTGTTCTTTACACGCCTCTCGTGAGCTTTAAGCGACAAAGTTGCTTTCATCAGTATTTAGTCATGCAAGGTAAACGTTTGCGAGATTGATTTTATTTTAAAGAGAGAAAAAACGAGCAATAAAAAAATCCTAATGCGTCACTTGGATGCTTTTTGCCCGCAAATCGTGGTTTAAGTTTGTTTTTATGGTGCTTTGATGGTGCTTTGTTAGTGAGTGACTAATAAAATAAAGAAAAATGTTGTGCTTCGATTGACAGGTAGCCGATGCATCCATAGAATGCGCGCAATTTGTCAAAATTCAGCTTGACGCGGGTTTTGATCTTAGATGGAATACGTGAATGCAACGTTAGTCGTAAAAAGTGCATTTCTATATAACTGGAGGTTGTCTTGAGCAAGTCTGCGCTCTTAGTCCTAGAAGATGGGACAGTGTTCCACGGTACCCCGATCGGCGCTGATGGCACCGCGGTGGGAGAAGTGGTTTTCAATACCTCGATGACGGGGTATCAAGAAATACTAACCGACCCCTCTTATTCCCGTCAGATCGTGACACTCACCTATCCCCACATTGGCAACACCGGCACCAACACCGAAGACGAAGAATCTAGCCAAGTCCACGCCCAAGGCCTCGTCATTCGTGATCTCCCCCTGTTAGCCAGCAACTTCCGCAATCAACAATCCCTTTCTGATTACCTCAAACATCACAACATTCTCGGCATTGCCGATATTGATACGCGCAAACTTACGCGATTATTGCGTGAAAAGGGTGCTCAGAATGGCTGTATTGTGGCTGGTGATAGTGTGGATGAGGCATTGGCTCTGGCGAAAGCGCAGGACTTTCCTGGCTTGAAGGGAATGGATCTCGCCAAAGAAGTGACCACCAAAGAAAGCTACAGCTGGACACAAGGCTCTTGGCAGCTTCATCAAGGCTTGCCTGACGCTACACCAGAGAGCGAGTTGCCCTATCACGTGGTGGCCTATGACTTTGGTGCTAAACGCAATATTTTGCGCATGTTAGTTGACCGTGGCTGTCGCTTGACCGTGGTGCCGGCGACGACACCGGCTGATGAGGTGTTGGCGATGAACCCGGATGGTGTTTTCTTATCTAATGGCCCCGGCGACCCAGCACCATGTGATTATGCCATTGAGGCAACACAAGCGTTTTTAGAAGAAGGCGTGCCTGTCTTTGGTATTTGCCTGGGTCATCAGATATTGGCACTGGCGAGCGGCGCGAAGACAGTAAAAATGAAGTTTGGCCACCATGGCGCTAACCATCCAGTGAAAGACATAGACCGTGGCGTGGTGATGATCACCAGCCAGAACCATGGCTTTGCCGCCGATAAAGACAGCCTGCCAGAAACGCTGCGCGCGACCCATGTGTCTTTATTTGATGGAAGTTTGCAAGGTATTCATCGCACCGACAAGCCCGCATTTAGCTTCCAAGGGCACCCCGAGGCAAGCCCAGGGCCGCATGATGCTGCCCCTCTTTTTGATCACTTTATCGATCTTATCAAACAACATCGCGCCTAATCGGAGTCGTTGAGCATGCCAAAACGCACAGACATAAAAAGCATTCTTATCTTGGGTGCAGGCCCTATCATCATTGGCCAAGCCTGCGAATTTGACTACTCAGGGGCGCAAGCGTGTAAAGCCCTGCGCGAAGAGGGTTATCGTGTCATTCTAGTGAACTCCAATCCAGCCACTATCATGACCGATCCAGAGATGGCCGATGCCACTTACATTGAACCTATTCAGTGGCAAGTGGTGAAACACATTATCGAGAAAGAGCGTCCGGATGCTGTGCTGCCGACCATGGGTGGCCAGACAGGTTTGAACTGCGCTCTGGATCTTGAGCGTCATGGCGTGTTAGCCGAGTTTGGCGTGGAAATGATTGGCGCCACGGCTGATGCGATTGATAAAGCCGAGGACCGTCATCGCTTTGATGAGGCGATGCAAAGCATCGGTTTGGATTGTCCGCGTGCGGGCATCGCCCACAGCATGGATGAAGCGCACAAGGTGCTCGACGAAGTGGGCTTTCCTTGTATTATCCGCCCCTCCTTTACCATGGGCGGCACTGGCGGGGGCATTGCCTACAACCAAGAAGAGTTTAAAGAGATTTGCGAGCGAGGGCTCGATTTATCTCCCACCAATGAGTTGCTCATCGATGAGTCACTCATTGGCTGGAAAGAGTACGAAATGGAAGTGGTGCGGGATAAAAATGATAACTGCATCATTGTCTGCTCGATTGAAAACTTCGACGCCATGGGGGTTCACACGGGTGACTCTATCACGGTCGCACCGGCACAGACCCTGACCGACAAAGAATACCAATTGATGCGTAATGCATCACTGGCGGTGCTGCGCGAAATTGGCGTTGAAACCGGCGGTTCGAACGTACAATTTGGTATTAACCCCAAAAATGGCCGTATGGTGATCATCGAGATGAACCCACGCGTGTCACGCTCTTCTGCGCTCGCGTCAAAAGCAACCGGCTTCCCGATTGCCAAAGTGGCGGCCAAACTGGCGGTGGGTTTTACCCTTGATGAGCTGATGAACGATATTACCGGTGGTGCCACGCCAGCGTCATTCGAGCCGACCATTGATTATGTCGTGACTAAAATCCCACGCTTTAACTTTGAAAAATTTGCCGGTGCCAACGACCGCTTAACCACCCAGATGAAGTCAGTGGGTGAGGTGATGGCGATTGGACGTAACCAGCAAGAATCATTGCAAAAAGCACTGCGCGGCCTAGAAGTCGGGGCGGCGGGCTTTGACGAAATGGTGAACCTGGATGACGATACGGCATTGACCAAAATCCGTCATGAACTCAAAGAGCCAGGCGCAGAGCGGATTTGGTACATTGCCGATGCTTTCCGCGCAGGGATGTCGGTTGATGGGGTGTTTAACCTGACCAATATCGATCGTTGGTTCTTGGTGCAAATCGAAGACATCGTCAAGCATGAGCAGCAAGTGCGTGAGCAGGGCTTCGCAGGGCTTAATAAAGCCGCATTGCGTCAGTTAAAGCGCAAAGGCTTTTCCGATGCGCGTTTGGCCGCCTTGTTGGGCGTATCAGAAATTGAAGTGCGCAAGCTGCGTGACAAATTTCAGATTCATCCTGTCTATAAGCGTGTCGATACCTGTGCTGCTGAGTTCTCGTCTGATACGGCCTATATGTATTCCACCTATGATGAAGAGTGTGAGTCACAGCCGACAGATAAGAAGAAAATCATGGTTATTGGCGGTGGCCCAAACCGAATTGGGCAAGGGATCGAGTTCGATTACTGCTGTGTCCACGCGTCATTGGCCCTGCGTGAGGACGGTTTCGAAACCATCATGGTTAACTGTAACCCAGAAACCGTTTCTACCGACTATGACACCTCAGACCGCCTCTATTTTGAGCCGATCACCTTGGAAGACGTACTCGCCATTGTGAACGTTGAAAAACCAGAAGGCGTGATTGTTCAGTACGGCGGACAAACACCACTTAAGCTGGCACGTGACTTAGAGGCCGCTGGCGTGCCGATTATCGGAACCAGCCCTGACGCGATTGACCGCGCCGAAGATCGTGAGCGCTTCCAAGATGCAGTGCAGCGCCTTGGCCTTAAGCAGCCTGCTAACGCGACAGTCACCGCACTGGAGCAAGCGGTGGAGAAAGCCAAAGAAATTGGTTATCCGTTGGTGGTGCGTCCGTCTTACGTACTGGGCGGACGGGCGATGGAAATTGTCTATGATGAAACCGACCTGCGCCGCTACTTCAACGAGGCGGTGAGTGTGTCGCATGAGTCGCCAGTCCTGCTGGACCACTTCTTGGATGATGCGACGGAAGTGGATATCGATGCGGTGTGCGATGGTGAAACGGCCGTGATTGGCGGCATTATGGAGCATATCGAGCAAGCTGGCGTGCACTCCGGTGACTCTGCCTGCTCGTTGCCCGCGTATACGTTAAGTGACGATATCCAAGATCGCATGCGTGAACAGGTGCGCAAGCTGGCGTTGGAGTTAGGCGTGAACGGGTTGGTCAACACCCAGTTTGCGGTGAAGGATGATGAAATCTACCTGATTGAGGTTAACCCTCGCGCCGCTCGAACGGTGCCATTTGTCTCTAAAGCGACGGGTGTCCCGCTGGCGAAAATCGCCGCGCGCGTCATGGCTGGCCGCTCCTTGGCTGAGCAAGGGTTTGTTAAAGAGGTGATTCCGCCTTATTACTCGGTGAAAGAGGTCGTGCTACCGTTCAACAAATTCCCAGGGGTTGACCCGCTGCTGGGCCCTGAAATGCGCTCGACCGGTGAGGTGATGGGCGTGGGCGACACCTTTGCCGAAGCCTTTGCAAAAGCAGACCTCGCTTGCGGTAAAGCCTACAGTGAGGGCGGACGGGCCTTGTTATCGGTGCGCAATAATGACAAACAGCGCGTGGTGGATTTGGCAGCGAAGTTACTCAAGCTTGGTTTTGAGCTAGACGCTACCCACGGCACCGCGGTGATCCTTGGCGAAGCGGGCATCAATCCGCGTCTGGTCAATAAGGTGCACGAAGGGCGGCCACACATTCTTGATCGCATCAAAAATGGTGAGTACAGCTATATTGTCAACACCACGGAAGGACGCCAAGCGATTGAAGATTCGAAAGTCTTGCGCCGTGGCGCGCTCGCAGCCAAGGTGAATTATACCACTACGCTGAACGCCGCCTTCGCCACGTGCATGGCGTTAACGGCCGCCGACATGAGCAAGGTCAACCCTGTGCAATCTTTGCATGCACGGGTGCTGACTACGTCGTAGTGCTGTGACTTTAATAGCGTGATAGCAACGTATGATTAGCCCGCCATTTAGGCGGGCTTTTTTTATTCAGTGAGACTGTGCCAGTGTAGGCCGTAACTGACCGCGGATCAGCGCCATATAAAACTCACGCTCAAACTGAGTAATCGGCGAGGGAACATTTTCCGGCTGCGCGTCTTCCTCAGGATGATAATGACTGACAAGTTGCACCACGATATGCTGTTTTCCTGAATCATCTTCCAGAATCCCAGCTAGATTAAAGCTGCCATACAGCGAGCCACTTTTGGCCTTTAATCGCCCTTTTATGGGAGCATGACGAATGCTCTGGCGATACTTGAGGGTCCCATCTATGCCGGCAGTAGGGAGCATTTGAGCCATGCCGAGTGCTGGGTGAGTGGTGATGTAATGCATCACTTCCGCCAGTTGGCGGGCGCTGAGACGATTATTACGAGACAGCCCTGACCCATCGACCAGTACGGCCTGTGATAGGTCAATCCCAGCCTCCTGCAATATCGCTTTCACCGCCGCGACGCCATTGCGATAAGAGCCAGGCTGCTGAAAGTAGCGGCGCCCTAAGGCTTTGAGAAGATTGTCGGCAATGAGGTTGTCAGAGTCGCGCAGCATCGTGGTTAGCAGGGAGGTAAGGGGCGCTGACTGGTGACGAGCCAACTCGCGTGACTGGCTGGGTGCTCGCGCCACTCGGATATCGCCTTTCACGCGCACATTTAGGCGCGCGAGCTCATCGGCCACAATGGCTTTGACGTAAGTCGAAGGGGTCTGTACGGCAAAGTTGAGTGGCAGCGGACGCTCCCGGTGCGGGAGGCAACCGGAAAAATAATACGTATTTTGCGGTGTCGCGGTGAGATCGAGACCGCAATGGCGGGTAGCTTGTTCGTCCTCGCTTACCGCTCGCGCTTGGTTCTCTACTGAAACGGGCTGGTGGTCAGGAACATGCACGCGTGTCAACGTGCTATCAGGCTGGCTATAAATCGCCCCTTGCACACAGTTGTGATTGAGGGTGATTGCCGTGGAAGGTGCACTGTAGCAGACCGCTAAAATGTCCCATGGCCAGCCTGGCGCACGGGTGCGACCCGCAAACGCATGACCATCCAGATAGAGGTTGTTAATGGTATCGAGGCCACGACGCGGTAATTGACTCAGCAGTTGACGAATATCTTTTCGAGTCAGTAAGGGGTCACCGTTAAAAATAAGGGCGATGTCATCACCGGTTTGCACCAATCGGGTGGAAAACCGGAAAGTGCTTGGTAAATAAAGTCGAGCGGCGAGTCCAGTGAGGAGTTTTTGTGTACTGGCCGGGGGCAGCAGCGCATCGGCTTGCTCACTGATCTGGGGCTGATTTTGCTGCGCATCACTCACCCATAGCGCGACTTGGCTGCCTTGAGGGAGTAACGGTGTCAGTTGTTCCAGTGTTAACGACGGCGCGGAGGCCGATGCAAACGGCACGAGGAAAATCGCCATGGGGGCGAGGCGGCGGAAAAGAGCGGACAGCATGGTAAAAGCCTTTTTGTTTGCGCATGCATGCCATCCTACCCTGTCTAGCCTTGAAGACAAGCCGTTCGGGGGTGACCAATGCATCAGTTGGGCTGGAGATGAAGCGGATAGTGGATGGGCGGCTTATGCTATCACCGGATCAGAGATGATTTTGCGCGAATTCTTGTTTACAATCTAAAAAAAGCGTTGAATTCCGCCGCGCCCAGATACTCTGTTTGGGCGTGGCTTTGTTTTGCCAAAATCCCTTTGCTGTGGATTGAAAGAGGTAATGTCATTTATGGATAAAGTGCCAATGACCGTACGCGGTGAGCAGCTGCTACGAGAAGAGCTGGACAAGTTGATCAAGCGTCGCCCTGAGATCTCCAACGCCATTGCAGAGGCGCGTGAACTCGGTGACTTAAAAGAAAACGCAGAATATCATGCGGCTCGTGAAGAGCAGGGCATTTGTGAGGCGCAAATCCGTGATATCGAATACAAGCTGTCGGTGGCACAGGTGATTGATGTCACTAAGATGCCGAATAATGGCAAAGTGATTTTTGGCGCGACGGTCACCTTGATTGATGTGAGCACTGACGAAGAAGTGACCTATCGAATCGTGGGTGATGACGAAGCCGACATCAAAGCGAATTTAATTTCGGTGAATTCTCCCATCGCGCGCGGTCTGATTGGTAAAGAAGAAGGCGAAGAAGTGAGCATCACCACCCCAGGTGGCGTCAAAGAGTTTGAAATTGATAGTGTCGATTACGTATAGGAAAGTGTTACTGAATGTAACTTTTCTCCGATGCTGACACAGTAAAAAGGCCGCAATGCGGCCTTTTTGTTATGCTACAGCACGTCGTTGATCACACACGTGATTATTTGCGTGGTAATTCAATTTTGCGCTCTTCGCTTTGGCGATAAATCACTAAGGTTTTACCGATTACCTGCACTTTTTCAGCGCCTGTTTCCCGAAGGATCGCGTCGACAATCAGGTTTTTGGTCTCACGGTCTTCCGAAGCGACTTTCACTTTAATCAGCTCGTGGTGATCAAGCGCAAGCTCAATTTCAGCGACCACGGCTTCAGTTAAACCGTTGGCGCCCATTAAGACGACAGGCTTAAGCGGGTGAGCCAGTCCTTTGAGATGCTGTTTTTGTTTGGTGCTGAGTTTCATGTTGGCTCGATTTCTATTTGCTAGGGGTTGAAAACATGCCATTCTAACGCCATCTCACCACAAACTGAAACAGTAGAAAGTGGGCGGATGGCAAGCACGTCGTCTGCTTGGTGAGAGCGAGTCTGTCTTTGAGAATAAGCTAACGCACGCAATTGTTTGAATTTTATATGAATGTAGTGCGATTGGTGGGCGTAGTAGGAACAACATGGCGAATAAAAAACACTCTGCCAGCTCAGGACGCTGGCTGAAAGAACACTTCGACGATAAATACGTTCATGAAGCGCAGAAAAAAGGGTATCGGTCTCGGGCCATTTTTAAGCTAGAAGAGATTCAGCAAAAAGATCGCATCTTAAAGCCGGGAATGACCGTGGTCGATCTGGGCGCTGCTCCTGGAGGTTGGTCGCAGTATGCAGCGACACAAGTCGGTGACGACGGGCAAGTGATTGCTTGCGATATCTTACCCATGGATCCCATGCCAGGTGTTAGCTTTCTTCAAGGGGATTTTCGCGAACAAGCGGTGCTCGACACCTTGCTCGAGCGCATTCAACCCAACCAAGTTGATGTGGTGATGTCTGACATGGCGCCAAATATGAGCGGCAATCAGGCGGCCGATCAACCCAAAGCGATGTATTTGGTCGAACTGGCATTAGAGATGTGCCGTGAAGTGCTGGGGCCGAAAGGCAGCTTCGTGGTAAAAGTTTTTCAGGGCGAAGGCTTTGATCAGTATTTGGCCGAGGTGCGTAAAATGTTTACAGCGGTCAAAATTCGAAAACCCGACTCATCCCGTGCAAGGTCGCGAGAAGTCTACATTGTGGCTACAGGTTATAAACTGTAGTACCCTTACATTTATCTATCTCAGTTATGCGAGGCTAACACCTTGAGTGACATGGCAAAAAACTTGATTCTGTGGCTGGTTATCGCCGTTGTCTTAATGTCTGTGTTCCAAAGCTTTGGACCAGGGGACAGCGCCGGTCGTCAAGTCGACTATACCTCTTTCGTACGCGAAATCGGCAACGATCAAATACAGGAAGTAAAATTTGACGATCGTGAGCTGAGTGTCACCCGACGTGACGGCTCACGCTATGTCACCTTTATGCCTGTGATGAATGATCCAAAGCTTTTGGATGATTTGCTTAACAAAAACGTGCGCGTGAAAGGGACGCCACCTGAAGAGCCAAGTATGTTGGCATCGATCTTCATTTCTTGGTTCCCAATGCTACTGCTTATCGGGGTGTGGATTTTCTTCATGCGCCAGATGCAAGGCGGTGGCGGCAAAGGCGCCATGTCGTTTGGTAAATCGAAAGCCAAAATGATGAGTGAGGAGCAGGTAAAAACTACTTTCACTGACGTAGCTGGCTGTGATGAAGCCAAAGAGGACGTGAAGGAGCTGGTGGATTACCTGCGTGATCCAAGCCGTTTCCAGAAGCTAGGGGGTAAAATCCCAACCGGCGTATTGATGGTCGGTCCTCCAGGTACAGGTAAAACCTTGCTGGCCAAAGCGATTGCCGGTGAAGCCAAAGTGCCATTCTTTACCATTTCCGGCTCTGATTTCGTGGAAATGTTCGTGGGTGTGGGTGCATCACGCGTCCGCGATATGTTCGAGCAAGCTAAAAAAGCCTCGCCGTGCATTATCTTTATTGATGAAATCGATGCTGTTGGTCGTCAACGTGGCGCTGGGCTTGGCGGAGGTCACGACGAGCGTGAGCAAACCTTGAACCAGATGTTGGTCGAAATGGATGGCTTTGAGGGCAACGAAGGCGTGATCGTCATTGCGGCGACTAACCGTCCAGACGTATTGGACCCTGCGCTATTGCGTCCTGGTCGCTTTGACCGTCAAGTGGTGGTGAGCTTGCCAGATGTGCGTGGCCGTGAGCATATTCTCAAAGTACACATGCGCAAAGTGCCGCTTGGTAATGATGTCGATGCGTCACTGATTGCGCGCGGTACACCAGGTTTCTCAGGGGCTGACTTGGCTAACCTTGTTAACGAAGCAGCATTGTTCTCTGCGCGTGGTAATAAACGTGTGGTGTCGATGGTCGAGTTTGAGCTTGCCAAAGACAAAATCATGATGGGCGCCGAGCGCCGTTCAATGGTGATGTCGGAAGAAACCAAAGAGTCAACCGCGTATCACGAAGCGGGTCACGCAATTGTTGGTCGCTTGGTGCCTGAGCATGATCCTGTGTACAAGGTCTCCATTATCCCGCGTGGACGTGCATTGGGTGTGACCATGTACTTGCCTGAGCAAGACAGGATCAGCATGTCGCGTCAGCACCTCGATTCGATGATTTCGAGCCTGTACGGTGGCCGCTTAGCGGAAGAGCTGATCTACGGCAAAGAGAAAGTCTCGACAGGGGCATCAAACGACATCGAGCGCGCGACCGATATTGCCCGCAAAATGGTGACGCAATGGGGCTTCTCAGAGAAACTCGGTCCACTGCTGTATGCGGAAGAAGAAGGCGAAGTCTTCCTTGGTCGCTCTGTGGCACAGACCAAGCACATCTCCGATGAGACTGCCCGACTCATTGACGCGGAAATCCGTGGCATCATTGACCGCAATTACGATCGCGCCAAGCAAATCTTGGAAGAAAACCTCGATATTATGCACGCGATGAAAGATGCGTTGATGAAGTACGAAACCATTGATGCGGCACAAATCGATGATTTAATGGCTCGCCGAGACGTGCGAGAGCCTGCAGGCTGGGAAGGTGGCGATGGTGGTTCATCTTCAGATGATACGCCGAGCAAACCGGATGCATCAAAAGCGAGCGAGTCTGACGAGCAATCTGACGACAAAAAACAAAAGCCGCTTGATTCAGAAAACCAATCTGAAGCATAAATGCCCATGAAAACAAACCCCGACACGTCGGGGTTTTTTTGATCGTGCTTGGAAAAACGCATGCAAATAACACACAATAACCTCACGCTTTCTCTGACCCGCCCTGTCATCATGGGGATCTTAAACGTCACGCCGGATTCCTTTTCCGATGGTGGCCAATTTCAGCACTGCGACAAAGCGGTCGAACGAGCGATGCAAATGCTCGCAGATGGCGCCACCATTCTCGATATTGGTGGCGAGTCGACGCGTCCAGGTGCGGCCGATGTCGATGAGCAAGACGAAATTAATCGTGTTGTTCCAGTCATTGAAGCGATTCGTGAGCAATCTGATTGTTGGATTTCAATTGATACCAGTAAAGCAGCCGTTATGCGTGCCGCAGTAAATGCGGGTGCCAACCTCATTAATGATGTGCGTGCATTACAAGAGCCTGGGGCGTTGGAAGCGGCAGCGGATCTGCAAGTGCCAGTGTGCATCATGCACATGCAAGGACAACCACGAACAATGCAATCAGCCCCTGACTACCAAGATGTCGTTGGAGAGGTGAAAGCGTTTTTAGCGGCACGTATCGATGCCTGCACTGACGCGGGGGTCCGTCGACAGAATATCATTCTGGATCCTGGCTTTGGGTTTGGTAAGACGTTAGCGCATAACTATCAGCTTCTTGCTGACCTCGATGCTTTTCATGACTTCGGATTACCTGTATTAGCAGGGATGTCACGTAAGTCAATGATTTATAAAATGTTAGATAAAACGCCGCAGGATATTCTGGGCGGTAGCGTTGCCTGTGCTACCTTAGCCGCGGCTAAAGGGGCACAGATTATTCGCGTCCACGATGTGAAAGAAACCGCTGATGCACTCAAAGTGGTTGCCATGACAGCGCGTGTAAAAAATGGATTAGGAGAAGAAAAATAATGACAGAGCGTAAGTATTTTGGCACCGATGGTGTGCGCGGCAAGGTGGGCGAATTCCCCATCACGCCTGAATTTATGCTGAAGCTTGGTTGGGCGGCTGGACGTGTGTTATCACAACAAGGCACACGTAAGGTACTGATTGGTAAAGATACGCGTATTTCTGGGTACATGTTAGAGTCAGCGCTTGAGTCGGGTCTGTCAGCGGCGGGACTGGAAGCGGCCTTTACTGGTCCCATGCCTACACCTGCGATTGCGTACTTAACCCAAACGTTCCGCGCGGAAGCCGGGATTGTCATTTCGGCGTCGCATAACCCGCATTACGATAACGGAATTAAATTCTTTTCCTCAGAAGGCACCAAACTGGCGGATGAGGTTGAATTAGCGATTGAAGCTGAGTTGGAAAAAACACTGACTTGTGTCGAGTCTGCTGAGTTAGGTAAAGCTAGCCGGATTAATGACGCGGCAGGGCGTTATATAGAGTTTTGTAAAGGTACCTTCCCGAGCGCCTTGAGCCTGAGTGGCTTAAAAATGGTGCTCGATTGTGCCCACGGTGCCACTTATCACATTGCACCTTCTGTGTTTCGTGAGCTGGGTGCGGAGGTGACCACCATTGGCTGTGCGCCCAACGGCACCAATATCAACGATGAGGTGGGAGCCACTGACGTTCGTGCGTTACAACAACAAGTCCTCGAGCAAAAAGCCGATTTAGGGGTAGCGTTTGATGGTGATGGCGACCGCGTCATCATGGTTGACCACCTTGGTAACAAAGTCGACGGTGACCAAATTGCGTATATTATTGCGCGAGAAAGCCTTCGTCGTGGTGAATTAAAGGGTGGCGTCGTGGGCACCTTGATGACCAACATGGGGATGGAGCTCGCACTTCAGTCTCTCGGCATTCCGTTTGCCCGCGCCAAAGTGGGCGACCGCTATGTGATGGAAATGCTGCAAGAGAAAGGGTGGCGGATCGGTGCAGAAAACTCGGGCCACGTGATCGTGCTAGATAAAGTCACGACTGGGGATGGCATTGTTGCCGCGTTACAAGTATTAGCCAGCATGGCAGCGACTGGCATGGATCTCAAAGCCTTGAGTGACGGGATGACCTTGTTGCCTCAGGTATTAGAGAACGTCCGTTTCAGTGGCTCAGTTGACCCGTTACAAAGCGAACCTGTGCTGGCAGCGAAAGCCAGTGTAGAGGAAAAGCTGAGCGAGCAAGGGCGTGTACTGTTACGTAAATCGGGCACGGAACCTTTAATCCGAGTGATGGTGGAAGGGCCTGAGGCCGATAATGTTCAGGCGTATGCGCTTGAAATCGCAGAAGCCGTGAAGGCGAATTGTTGATAAACCTCGAGCGGGTGGTTATAGATTGCGCAAACAGCGTCGAAATCAAGGTTTTTTGTAATTTTCTCTTGTTTCGTCACCGCGCTTTCGCTAGTATTCACCCGCTCCCAACGAAGGGGGCTGCGCTGGCTGAAAAGTAACACTGCCGGCTCAACAACCTGGAGCATAGGTGGAACCATGTACGAAATTCTACTTGTGATTTATCTGTTGGCCGCAATCGGTGTAATTGGCCTGGTTCTGGTTCAGCAAGGTAAAGGCGCAGATATGGGAGCCTCGTTCGGGGCTGGAGCATCAAATACAGTATTTGGCTCTGGCGGCTCTGGAAACTTTTTAACCCGAATGACAACCGGTTTTGCAATTGCATTCTTTGCGTTAAGTTTGGTGCTTGGTAACCTCACCGCGCACAAGCCTGAGGCAAAAGGCGGTTTTGAAGATTTAAGCGAGCCTGCTACACAACAGCAAGCGACGCAAAAAGAGGACGAAATCCCTGTTGATAACAGCGAGATCCCTCAGTAAAAATTGAGCCGAGGTGGTGGAATTGGTAGACACGCTATCTTGAGGGGGTAGTGCCTTTATAGGCGTGCGGGTTCAAGTCCCGCTCTCGGCACCAAGTTCACAAAGGTCATCAGCTTGCACCTTTGTTGCAAAAAGCGATATAATAATCGCAATCGGACGCGGGATGGAGCAGTTTGGTAGCTCGTCGGGCTCATAACCCGAAGGTCGGCGGTTCAAATCCGTCTCCCGCAACCAATTTTAGGTTGATGAAGCGCTATATCAGGTTGAATTTAATCAACACGACCTCCGGTCGGCGCCGTTACGCGGCGCGATAAAATCCGCTTCTCACAACCAATTTCAAGTTTGTTGTTAACATAACGGCTAAACTGAATAACGCGTTAGCGTTTCTTATTAAAGCCACGCTAACCGGGCTAGCCATGTGCTAGCCTTTTTGCCCTCGGGGGCAGCACAAAGCGGACCAATAAGCCTTTGTGCAGAGAGTTACTCTCTCGTTATTGCTGAGATGATTCCGACACCAGCGATAACGGCTACGTCATTGGCGTAGCATCAGGGTCCAGTTACATTAAACCCCGATCTTCGGGGTTTTTTGTTATCTGAAGAAGACCATTCGGATAGTAACTGGGCTTTTAAGCCCTTTTTTTATTTCTGGGGTTTGGAATGACAGGATTAGAGAAACAACTGACTGAACTTTTGGCCGCGCCGGTTGAGGCGTTGGACTACGAGTTGGTTGGGCTTGAATTTGTTCGAGCTGGCCAACATTCAACATTGCGTATTTTTATTGACCACGACAATGGTATCACGGTGGATGATTGTGCCGATGTGAGCCGTCAGGTAAGTGCAGTGTTGGATGTAGAAGACCCAATCACAGTGGCTTATAACCTTGAGGTATCATCACCTGGGGTTGACCGTCCACTGTTCACCGCTGATCATTATCAGCAATTCATCGGGCATGAAGTGAACATCGTGCTGAAAATGGCTATGCAAAACCGCCGTAAGTGGAAAGGAGAAATCCTTTCTGTCGATGGCGATACCATCACGGTTCGCGTTGACGGCCAAGATGAGGCGTTTGCCTTGAGTAATATCGCCAAAGCAAACCTGGTTCCTTCATTTTAAGAGTAAATGAGGCATTAGTAGATGAATAAAGAAATCTTGGCTGTTGTCGAAGCGGTCTCAAACGAAAAAGCCGTTCCGCGTGAGCGTATTTTTGAGGCACTAGAAACCGCACTGGCAACGGCAACCAAAAAGAAGTACGAAGCCGACATTGATGTACGTATCGCCATTGATCGCAAATCCGGTGAATTCGATACATTCCGTCGTTGGCTCGTGGTTGACGAAGTGACACAGCCTACGCGTGAAATCACGTTAGAAGCCGCACAGTACGAAGACGAGACCCTAGAGTTGGGTGGTTACGTTGAAGATCAGATTGAATCTGTTGCCTTTGACCGTATTACCACTCAAACGGCTAAGCAAGTGATCGTACAAAAAGTACGTGAAGCTGAGCGTGCACAAGTGGTTGAGCAGTTCATGGACAATGAAGGTGAACTGGTAACCGGTGTGGTTAAGAAGGTTAACCGCGATGTGATTATCGTTGATTTGGGTAACAACGCGGAAGCGGTTATCCAGCGCGAAGATCAGCTGCCTCGTGAAAACTTCCGTCCAGGCGACCGTGTACGTGGCTTGCTATATGCCGTTCGTCCAGAGGCACGCGGTTTCCAACTGTTTATGACCCGCTCAAAGCCGGAAATGCTGAGTGAGCTTTTCCGCATTGAAGTGCCAGAAATTGGCGAGGAAATGATCGAGCTAATGGGCGCGGCGCGTGACCCAGCGTCACGAGCGAAAATTGCGGTGAAAACGAACGACAAGCGTATTGACCCTGTCGGCGCCTGTGTGGGTATGCGTGGTGCACGTGTGCAAGCCGTATCGACCGAACTAGGTGGCGAGCGCATTGACATCGTTTTGTGGGACGACAACCCTGCACAATTTGTGATCAATGCCATGGCACCGGCCGACGTAGCCTCTATCATCGTCGATGAAGACACGCACTCCATGGATATCGCTGTCGCGGCGGATAACTTGGCGCAAGCCATTGGCCGTAACGGTCAAAACGTTCGTTTGGCGTCTCAACTGACCGGTTGGGAGCTGAACGTGATGACGGTAGAAGATCTACAGAAAAAACACCAAGAAGAAGCGCAAGCCTCCGTCGAGTTGTTTGTAAAATACCTCGATATTGACGAAGACTTTGCCGAAACCTTGGTAGAAGAAGGGTTTACCACCCTTGAAGAAGTGGCCTATGTGCCAACCAGCGAAATGCTCGAAATCGATGGCCTAGACGAAGACACCGTCGAAATTTTGCGCGCACGTGCCAAAGAAGCGTTGACCACCATTGCGTTGGCACAAGAAGAGTCGCTGGGAGACGTTGAACCTGCCGAAGATTTACTGGCTCTCGACGGTCTTTCTCGCGAAATGGCTTTCAAGCTGGCCGCGAAGGGCGTGAAGACGCTGGAAGATCTGGCTGATCAAGGCACTGATGATCTGTTAGATATCGACGGATTAGACGAAACCAGTGCGGGCGAGCTGATTATGGCCGCGCGTAATATCTGCTGGTTCAGCGACGAAGCGTAAAGACGGCAAAGGAGGAGCAGAATGTCAGAGGTTACAGTACATACGCTGGCGAAGGAAATTGATACGCCAGTCGATCGTCTGCTGAAGCAGTTTAAAGAAGCTGGTATGCAAAAGTCGGCTGACGATCAGGTAAGCCAAGATGAGAAACAAGCTTTGCTCGCGCATTTAAAGCGTGAGCACGGTGATAACGGCAATGCTCCGACGCGTCTGACGCTTCAGCGCAAGAAACGTAGCACACTGAGCGTGTCAGGGGCTGGCGGAAAGAACAAAGATGTCCAAGTTGAGGTGCGTAAGAAGCGTACCTATGTGAAGCGTAGCGAGCTTGAAGAGCAAAAGTCAGCGCAAGAAGCGGAAGAGCAAGCGAAACGCGAAGCCGAAGAAAAAGCGCGTCTAGAAGCCGAAGAGCAAGCGAAACGCGAAGCAGAAGAGAAAGCTAAGCGTGAGGCGGAAGAAAAAGCCAAACGTGAAGCAGAAGAGAAAGCCAAACGCGAAGCCGAAGAAAAAGCTAAGCGTGAAGCCAAGCCGCAAGCGCAACCGAAAACTGAGCAGTCTAAAGAAAACGCAGCGGATACTGCTGCAGCTCAAGCTGCTGATGCGCAAGCGAAGAAAGAAGCTGATGAACTTAAGCGTCGCCAGGAAGAGGAAGCCAAGCGTAAAGCTGAAGAAGAAAGTCAGCGGCAGTTAGAAGAGGCACGCAAAATGGCAGAAGCAAACCAAGAACGCTGGTCAGATCAAGACAAAGCACTCAATACCATGGAGGCGGCTGATCACCATACAGTCACTTCCGAGTACGCCCGTGAGGCAGAAGACGAGGCGGATCGTCGTGAAGAGAGTGCCGCCCCGCGTCGTAAGAAGAAGAAAAAAGCTAACGCAGCTGAGGATAAAACCACTCGCGGCCGTCGTGGCAAAGGTGGGAAAGGCAAAGGCCGTATGGCTAAGCCATCATCCATGCAGCATGGCTTTAAAAAGCCAGCGCAGAAAGTAAACCGTGAAGTTGAAATCGGCGAAACCATCACCGTGGCAGAGCTGGCCAACAAGATGGCTGTTAAAGGCGCCGAAGTCATCAAAACCATGATGAAAATGGGTGCGATGGCGACGATTAACCAAGTGATCGACCAAGAAACCGCGCAACTGGTCGCGGAAGAAATGGGTCACAAGGTTATCCTACGTAAAGAAAACGAGCTGGAAGAAGCAGTCCTCTCGGATCGTGATAGCGATGCGCCGGTAGCGCCACGTGCGCCGGTCGTGACTATCATGGGTCACGTTGACCACGGTAAAACCTCGCTGCTTGACTACATCCGTAAAGCGCACGTTGCGACGGGTGAAGCGGGCGGTATTACCCAGCACATCGGTGCGTATCACGTACAAACCGACAATGGCATGATCACCTTCTTAGATACCCCTGGACACGCAGCGTTCACCGCTATGCGTGCACGTGGTGCGGGAGCAACGGATATCGTTGTCTTGGTGGTTGCCGCTGATGATGGCGTGATGCCACAAACCAAAGAAGCTATCCAACACGCGAAAGCGGCAGGTGTGCCTTTGATTGTTGCCGTCAACAAGATGGATAAAGAAGGCGCTAACCCTGACAGCGTGAAAAACGAGCTAGCGCAGTATGACGTTATCCCTGAAGAGTGGGGTGGTGAAAACATCTTCGTGCATGTTTCGGCAAAACAAGGTCAGAACATTGACGGCCTGCTTGAGTCTATCTTGCTGCAATCAGAAGTGCTTGAACTGAAAGCGGTCGAGCAAGGCATGGCGCGCGGTGTAGTGGTTGAATCACGTCTTGATAAAGGCCGTGGTCCTGTCGCGACAGTACTGGTTCAAGAAGGTACCTTGAACAAAGGTGATATCGTTCTGTGTGGCTTGGAATATGGCCGTGTTCGTGCGATGCGTGATGAGAATGGCCAAGATGTAGAGCATGCTGGTCCGTCGATTCCGGTTGAGATCCTCGGTCTGTCTGGTGTGCCAGCTGCAGGTGACGAAGCCACGGTCGTGCGTGACGAGAAGAAAGCCCGTGAAGTGGCGCTGTATCGTCAAGGCAAGTTCCGTGACGTGAAACTGGCGCGTCAGCAAAAAGCGAAACTGGAGAACATGTTCTCGAACATGGCTGAAGGTGAAGTGGCTGAGCTGAATATCGTTCTCAAGGCGGACGTACAAGGCTCTGTCGAAGCGATTGCAGATTCACTGGTGAAACTGTCAACAGACGAAGTGAAGGTGAAGATTGTCGGCTCAGGTGTCGGTGGTATCACTGAAACTGACGCTGTCTTGGCTGCCGCATCCAATGCGATCATTTGTGGCTTTAACGTGCGTGCCGATGCCGCAGCACGCAAGACCATTGAAAATGAAAGCTTGGATCTGCGCTACTACTCTGTCATCTACACCATGATTGATGAAGTGAAACAAGCGATGAGCGGTATGCTTGCGCCTGAGTTCAAACAAGAAATCATTGGTTTGGCAGAAGTACGTGACGTCTTCAAATCACCAAAACTGGGCGCCATTGCCGGTTGTCAGGTCTCTGAAGGTGTGATTAAGCGTAACAACCCAATCCGTGTACTACGTGAAAACGTGGTTATCTACGAGGGTGAGCTAGAATCACTGCGTCGCTTCAAAGATGATGTCAACGAAGTGAAGAAAGGCTACGAATGTGGTATCGGCGTGAAGAACTACAATGACGTTCGCGTTGGTGACCAGATCGAAGTCTATGAAACGGTTGAAATTCAGCGCTCAATCGACTGATTAAGCGTATAAATCAACCAGGTTGTTTGGATACACCGTGGGGGGAGGCGCATGCGCTTACCCCCATTTTATTGAGAGAAAAGAAAATGGGTAAAGATTTTAGCCGCACAGATCGCGTCGCCCATCAGCTGCAAAAAGAAATTGCACTGATACTGCAGCGCGAAATCAAAGATCCGCGCATTGGCATGGTCACTGTCTCTGACGTTCAGATTTCACGTGATCTGGCGTACGCGAAGGTTTTCGTCACGTTTTTAACCGTTGACGAGCAAGCGCCGACAGAAAGCCTCAAAGCCCTCAATGAAGCGAGTGGTTATATCCGCTCTTTGGTCGGAAAGGCTATTCGTTTGCGTGTGACCCCAGAGCTGACTTTTGTTTTTGATGAGTCACTCACTGAGGGAATTCGTATTTCCAACTTGGTAAGCAAAGCGGTGCGCAGCGATGATGAGCGCCGTGGTGAAGATGACAAAGGTGAGGAGTAACAGATGGCGCGTCGTCAACGTCGTCGAGGTCGCCCCGTTGATGGGATTATCCTGCTTGATAAGCCCACGGGCATGACCTCTAATGATGCCTTACAAAAAGTAAAACGTATCTTTTTTGCCGAAAAAGCAGGCCACACAGGGGCGCTTGATCCGCTCGCAACCGGTATGTTGCCAATTTGCCTTGGCGAAGCGACCAAGTTTTCCCAGTTCTTGCTTGATTCCGACAAACGTTATCGCGTCGTGGCAAAGCTGGGTGAGCGTACTAACACTTCTGACGCCGATGGCGAAGTGGTAGAAACCCGTGATGTCAAAGTCAACTTGGGACTACTTGAGCGTTGCATCGCTAAATTTCGCGGTGAAACCCAACAAATCCCTTCTATGTTCTCGGCGCTGAAATACCAAGGAAAACCTTTGTATGAATACGCGCGCCAAGGCATCGAAGTGCCGCGCGAAGCGCGTACCATTAAGGTGTATCAGATTGAGCTGTTGCGCTTTGAAGGTGATGAGATTGAAATGGAAGTGCATTGCTCTAAAGGCACTTATATTCGCACTATCGTCGACGATCTGGGCGAAATGCTGGGCTGTGGCGCGCACGTAACAGCCTTGCGTCGTACCGGTGTATCGGCGTATCCAACACGCCATATGGTGACGCTTGAGCAACTGGAAAGCTTGCTCAATCAAGCGAGAGAGCAAGAGATCCAGCCTAAGCAGTTGCTCGATCCTTTGCTACTGCCCCTTGATACCGCGGTCCAAGACTTACGTGAAATTAACTTGTTGCCGGTGATGGCGAGCTATGCGCTGCAAGGGCAAGCGGTTCAAGTACCCAATGCACCTACAAGTGGTTTTGTTCGCCTCACCGCGGGCGATGAGCGCCACTTCATTGGTGTGGGAGAAATCGACGCCGATGGTTTAGTCGCCCCACGTCGCTTGGTGGCGAGCCGTCAGCCTGAAGCACGCTAAAAAGCCCGACGCTTCGGCGCGTGTTTTTACAGGAAAAAAGAGGCGTGGATAGATTGCTACCTTAGACGAAAGTCAGTAGAATACGCGCCTTCGGGCACCGGCTGAATCAGAGATTGGCTGGTGCATGATAATCACACACTCTTATTAGGAGAGCATTATGTCTCTGACTGCAGAAGCAAAAGCACAAATCGTTGCTGATTTTGGTAAAACTGAGAACGACACTGGTTCACCAGAAGTTCAAATCGCCCTTTTGACCGCATCAATCAACGATCTGCAATCGCACTTCGCTGAGCACAAAGGTGACCACCACAGCCGTCGTGGCCTGCTACGCATGGTTTCACGTCGTCGTAAGCTGCTTGATTACCTGAAAAAGAACAACGTTGACCGTTACTTGGACGTTATCAAGCGTCTAGGCATCCGTCGCTAAGATTCTGGAGAAAAGGGAGCTCAGGCTCCCTTTTCTTTTGCGATAAAAAAACGCGCCACAGGACAAGTCCGTGGCGCGTTTTTGTTTGACGGTATACCGATTACCCGCTTTGATAACGCAGTGTCACTGACGCAGTGTCACTGACGCAGTGTCACTGACGCAGTGTCACTGGCGAAGCGCTTTTGCCGCTGCGACCATATTTTCTAATGCTGGGATCACCTCGTCCCATTGGCGGGTTTTTAGGCCGCAATCGGGGTTCACCCACAACCTTTCTTCAGGAATACGGGCGGCGGCTTTGTTCATCAACCCAATAATTTGTGCTTGAGTAGGCGTATTGGGAGAATGAATATCGTAAACGCCTGGGCCAATATCATTGGGATAGTCAAAGTGATCAAACGCATCCAGTAGCTCCATGTCCGAGCGCGAGGTTTCTATGGTGATCACGTCGGCGTCCATATCAGCAATGGAAGCGATGATATCGTTAAACTCGGAATAACACATATGGGTGTGGATTTGCGTCTCGTCATTGACACCGTTGGCGGCAATTTTAAATGCGTTAATTGCCCAATCCAGATAGCTTTGCCACTCACTGCGACGCAGAGGTAAACCTTCACGTAGTGCGGCTTCATCAATTTGAATGATCTTGGTACCAGCTTTCTCGAGATCTTGTACCTCTTGTCGGATCGCCAGCGCCAGTTGGTTACAGGTTTGCGATCGTGGCTGATCATCGCGCACAAATGACCAATTAAGAATGGTGACCGGTCCGGTGAGCATGCCTTTTAGTGGCTTATCAGTCAGAGACTGAGCGTACTGGGTCCACTCGACGGTCATCGCTTTAGGGCGCTCAATATCACCAAATAAAATCGGTGGCTTCACACAGCGAGAGCCATACGATTGCACCCAACCGAATTGGCTAAATACATAGCCATCTAGTTGTTCGCCAAAGTACTCCACCATATCGTTACGCTCAGCTTCACCGTGAACCAAGACATCAAGCCCCAGTGTTTCTTGCTTTTCTACTGCGTGAGCGATCTCTTTGCGCATAATGTCCTGATAGGTCACCGCATCAATCTCGCCTTTTTTGTATTGCAAACGCGTTTGGCGAATGGTGCGCGTTTGTGGGAAAGAGCCTATGGTGGTGGTGGGGAAGCGCGGTAGTTTGAGCTGCTCGTGTTGCAAGCGAACACGCTCTGCAAACGGACGCTGCCGTGTCCCTAAGTGCGGAGTAATCGCTGCTAATGCGGCTTGCACCTTAGGGTTGTGTACACGTGGTGATTTCTGACGGCTTTCGATTACCTCACGGTTATTGTCCAGCGCTGGCTGGACGGTTTGACGGCCATGATTAAGGGCGCGAGCGAGTACATCTAGCTCCTCGAGTTTTTGATGGGCAAAGGCAAGCCAGTTTTTTACCTCTGGGTCGAGCTTTTGTTCGCTCGCCAAATCGACCGGCACATGGAGCAAAGAGCAAGAGGGCGCGAGCCAGAGGCGATCGCCCAGCGATTGATGAATCGGTTCGAGCCATTCCAACGTGGCATCAAGGTTAGTTTTCCATACATTACGACCATTAATCACACCAAGAGACAGGACGTGTTGTTCGCCAAGTGTTTCACGATATGAATCTACATCTCCTCGGCCACGAATAGCATCCAAATGCCAGCCGTCAACGGGCAACGATTGCGCCAATTGACGATTTTCAGCTTGTTCACCGAAGTAGCTCGCCAGCAATAATTTCACCTGGATTTGGCTTAGCGCCTGATACGCAGTGTGTAATGCCGTTTGCCACTCAGGCGTAAGCTCAGTCACCAAAATAGGCTCATCGATTTGGACCCACTCAACGCCTTTTTCTGCCAGTTTGCTCAGTAGCGCTTGATACACGGGCAAGAGCTTATCGAGCAGATCCAGTTTGTTAGAGGCATCTTTTTCTTTACCTAGCCACAGATACGTGACAGGACCGACCAAAACAGGCTTGGCCTGAACACCCGCTTTTTTGGTTTCTTCTATTTGCGTTAATAGATTTTCAGCGTGCAAGCTAAAGGTGGTTTTCGCGGTAAATTCTGGCACGATGTAGTGATAATTGGTGTCAAACCATTTGGTCATTTCACCAGCGTGGACACACTGGCATCCGGTATCATTTGCCGAGCGGCCACGGGCGACTCGGAAGTAGTTATCGAGGGTGTTATCTTGATGCTCAGCCACACGATCAGGGACATTGCCGACTAAAAAGCTGGTATCAAGCACATGGTCGTAAAAGGAAAAATCGCCGGCAGGCACCGTGTCGAGCTTACCTTGTTGTTGCCAATGGGTTCGGCGTAGTTCTGCCGCAACATGGGTTAAATCTTGCTGTGATGATTCGCCACGCCAGTAACGCTCGAGTGCAAATTTGAGTTCACGCTGTGCTCCGATACGTGGAAAGCCGAGATTATGAGTTTTAGCCATCTATACGTCCTCCTTTAAGTTGAGTTCAGCATAGGGCTTTCTCGTTATGAACTAAAATGGCATTATTTCATCAATCAATGAAATTTGGTCATGGAAAAGGCATGTTAGAACGTCACCACCTTCATATTTTGCGCGCAATAAAAGAGCAAGGATCGCTTACCGCAGCAGCAGAGACGCTTTATCTCACTCAGTCTGCGATTAGCCACGCGATGAAAAAATTAGAAAGCCAGATAGGAGTTAGCCTGTGGAAAAAGTCAGGCAGGCAATTACACTTCACACAGGCTGGTGAGTACTTGCTTACCCTTTCTGAACGCATGCTTCCTCAGTTTGAACATGCTGAACAACAACTCAAACAGTTTGCACAAGGTCAGCGCGGTACATTGCGCATCGGCATGGAGTGTCATCCCTGCTACCAGTGGTTGCTGAAAGTGGTTGAGCCTTTTTTGCACCAATGGCCAGATGTGGATGTCGACGTGAAACAAAAGTTTCAATTCGGTGGCCTAGGGGCATTATTTGGTCACGACATTGATGTGCTTGTCACACCGGATCCCTTGTTTAAACCAGGTATTGACTATGTCTCCGTGTTTGATTACGAACTGGTGCTTGTGACTCACCCACAAAGCCCGTTGGCATCGCAGTCTCATGTCGAGCCTCATCAGGTGACGCAAGAAGTACTTATTACCTACCCTGTTGACCAAGCACGTTTAGATGTGTTCACCCAGTTTCTAGCTCCGGCACATTGTGCGCCACGCAAACATAAAACCATTGAAACGACAGACATTATGCTACAAATGGTTGCGGCAGGACGAGGCATCGCGGCCTTACCGAAGTGGCTGGCAAAAGAGTACCAGCAACAACTTAACCTACATGTTTTGCGTATGGGAAAAAGCGGCATCAATAAAGCCATTCATTTAGGAATACGTGCTGGAGAGAGAGAAGATTATATCGAGGATTTTATTCGGCAAGCGAGTGTGACCAGTATCCATCGCAAGTTGTGATTCACTTGGCACAAGAAAATGGAATAACCTCTTCTTTGCAAATAACTTTCGTATTATCGCACTGCCATAGTTTCAGCCTCGCTGTTGTCTCATTTTTGAGCCGTATAAAGCGCACATTTCCTAGTAAAATCACTTTCGGATAAGTCTAATTAGACCGATAATGTATCAAGGTTCGCTTTTCCTGAAAGCAGATCACACTTTGTTTAGCTAAAGAGTCCGGCTATGAAATCAATCTCGCTATCTCGCAACGTAATCGTCGAAAGCATTCAAGGGAGTGCTGTTGTTCTCGTTAATGGCGCGCCCATGACGGTCTCGGAGGGAATGTCTTTCCCGGCAGGGACGGAGCTCGTATTGCCCGATAACAGTGATGCCGTTATTGCATTGAGCAATGGCGTATTGCTCACGCTAGAATCGCAAGGCGGCGAGCCCGGCGCCTTGATTGATAGCTTGCCGCAAGACGTGCAAGACGAAATAGCCGACATTCAACAACAAATCTTGGAAGGTGAAGGCGAGATCACCATTCAAGAAGACCAAGCGACCGCTGCAGGTGGTGAAGCAACGGGTAGTGGCTCATGGAGCTATGTTAACTTGGAGCGAGATGGAAGCGAGACCATTGCAAGCTCTGGCTTTGACTCAGACTCGATTGCTAACAATGCAGGTGCGATTGGCACAAACGAAGAAGATGGCTTTGGTCGCTTGGTGGATGTGACTGCCCCCAACGCCCCTGGGGTGACTATCCTCAACGATGCAAACAATGATGGTGTGATTAGCAGCCAAGAAATTGGCGACGGTATTCGTGTGTCTATCGACTTGACGGGCACCAACGCCAATCCAGGCGATGTGTTAACGGTGAATGGGCAGACTTTCACCGTGACGGAAGATAATATTACTGACGGATCTGTCATTGTAACCCTCCCTGATACCCCCGCAGACGGTGAAACGCTTACCGTAGAAGCCACCATTACCGATACCTCCGGCAACACCTCCGCGCCTGGGACTGATCAAGCAGACATTGATACCAGCGCGGATGCGGGCACGGTCAGCGTGAGCAACATCACCAGCGATGACGTGATCAATGCGCAAGAAGCGGGCGAGACCATTACGGTCAGCGGCAGCGCGAGCGGCGGCGACATCGCCGAAGGCGATACCGTTTCGATGACCATTAACGGCGAAGACTACACCACCACCGTGGATGGCGATGGTAACTGGAGCGTGGACGTGGCCGGCAGCGACCTGGCGGCGGACACCGAGTTCGAGGTGGTCGTGAGCTCGTCGGATGACGCGGGTAATACGGTAGAGAGCATTGGTTCATCAGAGCATACTGTTGACACCCAGGCTGGTAGCATCATCATTGCCGATATCACCGGGGACAACCAGATTAATGCAAATGAAGCTGATGATGTAACCATCAGTGGTAGCACCAATGGTATCGAGGATAACCAAATCGTGACCATTACCGTAGATGGCACTGAAGTGGGGACTGCGATAGTTACCGACGGTGAGTGGAGCTTGGAAGGTGTTGACCTAAGCGCAGCCGGTCTGGTTGATGGCAACATCACCGTGGTTGCATCCGTGACGGACAGCGCGGGCAACCCAGCGAGCGACACAGAAACCGCGACGTTGGATGCGGACAATGCGGATCTACCGACTATCGACTTGAATGCGGTAGGCGATGGCAACCTCAGCGCGAGCGAAGCGGATGCGGTGACGTTGGACGGTACAACTGACAACGTCGAAGCCGGTCAGACAGTGACCTTGACCGTGACCGACAGCGCGGACCCAGCCAACACCGCCGAGTTCGAGGCGACCGTTCAAGCGGACGGTACGTTCAGCACCACGGAAGACCTAAGCGCAGCCGGTCTGGTTGATGGCAACATCACCGTGGTTGCATCCGTGACGGACAGCGCGGGCAACCCAGCGAGCGACACAGAAACCGCGACGTTGGATGCGGACAATGCGGATCTACCGACTATCGACTTGAATGCGGTAGGCGATGGCAACCTCAGCGCGAGCGAAGCGGATGCGGTGACGTTGGACGGTACAACTGACAACGTCGAAGCCGGTCAGACAGTGACCTTGACCGTGACCGACAGCGCGGACCCAGCCAACACCGCCGAGTTCGAGGCGACCGTTCAAGCGGACGGTACGTTCAGCACCACGGAAGACCTAAGCGCAGCCGGTCTGGTTGATGGCAACATCACCGTGGTTGCATCCGTGACGGACAGCGCGGGCAACCCAGCGAGCGACACAGAAACCGCGACGTTGGATGCGGACAATGCGGATCTACCGACTATCGACTTGAATGCGGTAGGCGATGGCAACCTCAGCGCGAGCGAAGCGGATGCGGTGACGTTGGACGGTACAACTGACAACGTCGAAGCCGGTCAGACAGTGACCTTGACCGTGACCGACAGCGCGGACCCAGCCAACACCGCCGAGTTCGAGGCGACCGTTCAAGCGGACGGTACGTTCAGCACCACGGAAGACCTAAGCGCAGCCGGTCTGGTTGATGGCAACATCACCGTGGTTGCATCCGTGACGGACAGCGCGGGCAACCCAGCGAGCGACACAGAAACCGCGACGTTGGATGCGGACAATGCGGATCTACCGACTATCGACTTGAATGCGGTAGGCGATGGCAACCTCAGCGCGAGCGAAGCGGATGCGGTGACGTTGGACGGTACAACTGACAACGTCGAAGCCGGTCAGACAGTGACCTTGACCGTGACCGACAGCGCGGACCCAGCCAACACCGCCGAGTTCGAGGCGACCGTTCAAGCGGACGGTACGTTCAGCACCACGGAAGACCTAAGCGCAGCCGGTCTGGTTGATGGCAACATCACCGTGGTTGCATCCGTGACGGACAGCGCGGGCAACCCAGCGAGCGACACAGAAACCGCGACGTTGGATGCGGACAATGCGGATCTACCGACTATCGACTTGAATGCGGTAGGCGATGGCAACCTCAGCGCGAGCGAAGCGGATGCGGTGACGTTGGACGGTACAACTGACAACGTCGAAGCCGGTCAGACAGTGACCTTGACCGTGACCGACAGCGCGGACCCAGCCAACACCGCCGAGTTCGAGGCGACCGTTCAAGCGGACGGTACGTTCAGCACCACGGAAGACCTAAGCGCAGCCGGTCTGGTTGATGGCAACATCACCGTGGTTGCATCCGTGACGGACAGCGCGGGCAACCCAGCGAGCGACACAGAAACCGCGACGTTGGATGCGGACAATGCGGATCTACCGACTATCGACTTGAATGCGGTAGGCGATGGCAACCTCAGCGCGAGCGAAGCGGATGCGGTGACGTTGGACGGTACAACTGACAACGTCGAAGCCGGTCAGACAGTGACCTTGACCGTGACCGACAGCGCGGACCCAGCCAACACCGCCGAGTTCGAGGCGACCGTTCAAGCGGACGGTACGTTCAGCACCACGGAAGACCTAAGCGCAGCCGGTCTGGTTGATGGCAACATCACCGTGGTTGCATCCGTGACGGACAGCGCGGGCAACCCAGCGAGCGACACAGAAACCGCGACGTTGGATGCGGACAATGCGGATCTACCGACTATCGACTTGAATGCGGTAGGCGATGGCAACCTCAGCGCGAGCGAAGCGGATGCGGTGACGTTGGACGGTACAACTGACAACGTCGAAGCCGGTCAGACAGTGACCTTGACCGTGACCGACAGCGCGGACCCAGCCAACACCGCCGAGTTCGAGGCGACCGTTCAAGCGGACGGTACGTTCAGCACCACGGAAGACCTAAGCGCAGCCGGTCTGGTTGATGGCAACATCACCGTGGTTGCATCCGTGACGGACAGCGCGGGCAACCCAGCGAGCGACACAGAAACCGCGACGTTGGATGCGGACAATGCGGATCTACCGACTATCGACTTGAATGCGGTAGGCGATGGCAACCTCAGCGCGAGCGAAGCGGATGCGGTGACGTTGGACGGTACAACTGACAACGTCGAAGCCGGTCAGACAGTGACCTTGACCGTGACCGACAGCGCGGACCCAGCCAACACCGCCGAGTTCGAGGCGACCGTTCAAGCGGACGGTACGTTCAGCACCACGGAAGACCTAAGCGCAGCCGGTCTGGTTGATGGCAACATCACCGTGGTTGCATCCGTGACGGACAGCGCGGGCAACCCAGCGAGCGACACAGAAACCGCGACGTTGGATGCGGACAATGCGGATCTACCGACTATCGACTTGAATGCGGTAGGCGATGGCAACCTCAGCGCGAGCGAAGCGGATGCGGTGACGTTGGACGGTACAACTGACAACGTCGAAGCCGGTCAGACAGTGACCTTGACCGTGACCGACAGCGCGGACCCAGCCAACACCGCCGAGTTCGAGGCGACCGTTCAAGCGGACGGTACGTTCAGCACCACGGAAGACCTAAGCGCAGCCGGTCTGGTTGATGGCAACATCACCGTGGTTGCATCCGTGACGGACAGCGCGGGCAACCCAGCGAGCGACACAGAAACCGCGACGTTGGATGCGGACAATGCGGATCTACCGACTATCGACTTGAATGCGGTAGGCGATGGCAACCTCAGCGCGAGCGAAGCGGATGCGGTGACGTTGGACGGTACAACTGACAACGTCGAAGCCGGTCAGACAGTGACCTTGACCGTGACCGACAGCGCGGACCCAGCCAACACCGCCGAGTTCGAGGCGACCGTTCAAGCGGACGGTACGTTCAGCACCACGGAAGACCTAAGCGCAGCCGGTCTGGTTGATGGCAACATCACCGTGGTTGCATCCGTGACGGACAGCGCGGGCAACCCAGCGAGCGACACAGAAACCGCGACGTTGGATGCGGACAATGCGGATCTACCGACTATCGACTTGAATGCGGTAGGCGATGGCAACCTCAGCGCGAGCGAAGCGGATGCGGTGACGTTGGACGGTACAACTGACAACGTCGAAGCCGGTCAGACAGTGACCTTGACCGTGACCGACAGCGCGGACCCAGCCAACACCGCCGAGTTCGAGGCGACCGTTCAAGCGGACGGTACGTTCAGCACCACGGAAGACCTAAGCGCAGCCGGTCTGGTTGATGGCAACATCACCGTGGTTGCATCCGTGACGGACAGCGCGGGCAACCCAGCGAGCGACACAGAAACCGCGACGTTGGATGCGGACAATGCGGATCTACCGACTATCGACTTGAATGCGGTAGGCGATGGCAACCTCAGCGCGAGCGAAGCGGATGCGGTGACGTTGGACGGTACAACTGACAACGTCGAAGCCGGTCAGACAGTGACCTTGACCGTGACCGACAGCGCGGACCCAGCCAACACCGCCGAGTTCGAGGCGACCGTTCAAGCGGACGGTACGTTCAGCACCACGGAAGACCTAAGCGCAGCCGGTCTGGTTGATGGCAACATCACCGTGGTTGCATCCGTGACGGACAGCGCGGGCAACCCAGCGAGCGACACAGAAACCGCGACGTTGGATGCGGACAATGCGGATCTACCGACTATCGACTTGAATGCGGTAGGCGATGGCAACCTCAGCGCGAGCGAAGCGGATGCGGTGACGTTGGACGGTACAACTGACAACGTCGAAGCCGGTCAGACAGTGACCTTGACCGTGACCGACAGCGCGGACCCAGCCAACACCGCCGAGTTCGAGGCGACCGTTCAAGCGGACGGTACGTTCAGCACCACGGAAGACCTAAGCGCAGCCGGTCTGGTTGATGGCAACATCACCGTGGTTGCATCCGTGACGGACAGCGCGGGCAACCCAGCGAGCGACACAGAAACCGCGACGTTGGATGCGGACAATGCGGATCTACCGACTATCGACTTGAATGCGGTAGGCGATGGCAACCTCAGCGCGAGCGAAGCGGATGCGGTGACGTTGGACGGTACAACTGACAACGTCGAAGCCGGTCAGACAGTGACCTTGACCGTGACCGACAGCGCGGACCCAGCCAACACCGCCGAGTTCGAGGCGACCGTTCAAGCGGACGGTACGTTCAGCACCACGGAAGACCTAAGCGCAGCCGGTCTGGTTGATGGCAACATCACCGTGGTTGCATCCGTGACGGACAGCGCGGGCAACCCAGCGAGCGACACAGAAACCGCGACGTTGGATGCGGACAATGCGGATCTACCGACTATCGACTTGAATGCGGTAGGCGATGGCAACCTCAGCGCGAGCGAAGCGGATGCGGTGACGTTGGACGGTACAACTGACAACGTCGAAGCCGGTCAGACAGTGACCTTGACCGTGACCGACAGCGCGGACCCAGCCAACACCGCCGAGTTCGAGGCGACCGTTCAAGCGGACGGTACGTTCAGCACCACGGAAGACCTAAGCGCAGCCGGTCTGGTTGATGGCAACATCACCGTGGTTGCATCCGTGACGGACAGCGCGGGCAACCCAGCGAGCGACACAGAAACCGCGACGTTGGATGCGGACAATGCGGATCTACCGACTATCGACTTGAATGCGGTAGGCGATGGCAACCTCAGCGCGAGCGAAGCGGATGCGGTGACGTTGGACGGTACAACTGACAACGTCGAAGCCGGTCAGACAGTGACCTTGACCGTGACCGACAGCGCGGACCCAGCCAACACCGCCGAGTTCGAGGCGACCGTTCAAGCGGACGGTACGTTCAGCACCACGGAAGACCTAAGCGCAGCCGGTCTGGTTGATGGCAACATCACCGTGGTTGCATCCGTGACGGACAGCGCGGGCAACCCAGCGAGCGACACAGAAACCGCGACGTTGGATGCGGACAATGCGGATCTACCGACTATCGACTTGAATGCGGTAGGCGATGGCAACCTCAGCGCGAGCGAAGCGGATGCGGTGACGTTGGACGGTACAACTGACAACGTCGAAGCCGGTCAGACAGTGACCTTGACCGTGACCGACAGCGCGGACCCAGCCAACACCGCCGAGTTCGAGGCGACCGTTCAAGCGGACGGTACGTTCAGCACCACGGAAGACCTAAGCGCAGCCGGTCTGGTTGATGGCAACATCACCGTGGTTGCATCCGTGACGGACAGCGCGGGCAACCCAGCGAGCGACACAGAAACCGCGACGTTGGATGCGGACAATGCGGATCTACCGACTATCGACTTGAATGCGGTAGGCGATGGCAACCTCAGCGCGAGCGAAGCGGATGCGGTGACGTTGGACGGTACAACTGACAACGTCGAAGCCGGTCAGACAGTGACCTTGACCGTGACCGACAGCGCGGACCCAGCCAACACCGCCGAGTTCGAGGCGACCGTTCAAGCGGACGGTACGTTCAGCACCACGGAAGACCTAAGCGCAGCCGGTCTGGTTGATGGCAACATCACCGTGGTTGCATCCGTGACGGACAGCGCGGGCAACCCAGCGAGCGACACAGAAACCGCGACGTTGGATGCGGACAATGCGGATCTACCGACTATCGACTTGAATGCGGTAGGCGATGGCAACCTCAGCGCGAGCGAAGCGGATGCGGTGACGTTGGACGGTACAACTGACAACGTCGAAGCCGGTCAGACAGTGACCTTGACCGTGACCGACAGCGCGGACCCAGCCAACACCGCCGAGTTCGAGGCGACCGTTCAAGCGGACGGTACGTTCAGCACCACGGAAGACCTAAGCGCAGCCGGTCTGGTTGATGGCAACATCACCGTGGTTGCATCCGTGACGGACAGCGCGGGCAACCCAGCGAGCGACACAGAAACCGCGACGTTGGATGCGGACAATGCGGATCTACCGACTATCGACTTGAATGCGGTAGGCGATGGCAACCTCAGCGCGAGCGAAGCGGATGCGGTGACGTTGGACGGTACAACTGACAACGTCGAAGCCGGTCAGACAGTGACCTTGACCGTGACCGACAGCGCGGACCCAGCCAACACCGCCGAGTTCGAGGCGACCGTTCAAGCGGACGGTACGTTCAGCACCACGGAAGACCTAAGCGCAGCCGGTCTGGTTGATGGCAACATCACCGTGGTTGCATCCGTGACGGACAGCGCGGGCAACCCAGCGAGCGACACAGAAACCGCGACGTTGGATGCGGACAATGCGGATCTACCGACTATCGACTTGAATGCGGTAGGCGATGGCAACCTCAGCGCGAGCGAAGCGGATGCGGTGACGTTGGACGGTACAACTGACAACGTCGAAGCCGGTCAGACAGTGACCTTGACCGTGACCGACAGCGCGGACCCAGCCAACACCGCCGAGTTCGAGGCGACCGTTCAAGCGGACGGTACGTTCAGCACCACGGAAGACCTAAGCGCAGCCGGTCTGGTTGATGGCAACATCACCGTGGTTGCATCCGTGACGGACAGCGCGGGCAACCCAGCGAGCGACACAGAAACCGCGACGTTGGATGCGGACAATGCGGATCTACCGACTATCGACTTGAATGCGGTAGGCGATGGCAACCTCAGCGCGAGCGAAGCGGATGCGGTGACGTTGGACGGTACAACTGACAACGTCGAAGCCGGTCAGACAGTGACCTTGACCGTGACCGACAGCGCGGACCCAGCCAACACCGCCGAGTTCGAGGCGACCGTTCAAGCGGACGGTACGTTCAGCACCACGGAAGACCTAAGCGCAGCCGGTCTGGTTGATGGCAACATCACCGTGGTTGCATCCGTGACGGACAGCGCGGGCAACCCAGCGAGCGACACAGAAACCGCGACGTTGGATGCGGACAATGCGGATCTACCGACTATCGACTTGAATGCGGTAGGCGATGGCAACCTCAGCGCGAGCGAAGCGGATGCGGTGACGTTGGACGGTACAACTGACAACGTCGAAGCCGGTCAGACAGTGACCTTGACCGTGACCGACAGCGCGGACCCAGCCAACACCGCCGAGTTCGAGGCGACCGTTCAAGCGGACGGTACGTTCAGCACCACGGAAGACCTAAGCGCAGCCGGTCTGGTTGATGGCAACATCACCGTGGTTGCATCCGTGACGGACAGCGCGGGCAACCCAGCGAGCGACACAGAAACCGCGACGTTGGATGCGGACAATGCGGATCTACCGACTATCGACTTGAATGCGGTAGGCGATGGCAACCTCAGCGCGAGCGAAGCGGATGCGGTGACGTTGGACGGTACAACTGACAACGTCGAAGCCGGTCAGACAGTGACCTTGACCGTGACCGACAGCGCGGACCCAGCCAACACCGCCGAGTTCGAGGCGACCGTTCAAGCGGACGGTACGTTCAGCACCACGGAAGACCTAAGCGCAGCCGGTCTGGTTGATGGCAACATCACCGTGGTTGCATCCGTGACGGACAGCGCGGGCAACCCAGCGAGCGACACAGAAACCGCGACGTTGGATGCGGACAATGCGGATCTACCGACTATCGACTTGAATGCGGTAGGCGATGGCAACCTCAGCGCGAGCGAAGCGGATGCGGTGACGTTGGACGGTACAACTGACAACGTCGAAGCCGGTCAGACAGTGACCTTGACCGTGACCGACAGCGCGGACCCAGCCAACACCGCCGAGTTCGAGGCGACCGTTCAAGCGGACGGTACGTTCAGCACCACGGAAGACCTAAGCGCAGCCGGTCTGGTTGATGGCAACATCACCGTGGTTGCATCCGTGACGGACAGCGCGGGCAACCCAGCGAGCGACACAGAAACCGCGACGTTGGATGCGGACAATGCGGATCTACCGACTATCGACTTGAATGCGGTAGGCGATGGCAACCTCAGCGCGAGCGAAGCGGATGCGGTGACGTTGGACGGTACAACTGACAACGTCGAAGCCGGTCAGACAGTGACCTTGACCGTGACCGACAGCGCGGACCCAGCCAACACCGCCGAGTTCGAGGCGACCGTTCAAGCGGACGGTACGTTCAGCACCACGGAAGACCTAAGCGCAGCCGGTCTGGTTGATGGCAACATCACCGTGGTTGCATCCGTGACGGACAGCGCGGGCAACCCAGCGAGCGACACAGAAACCGCGACGTTGGATGCGGACAATGCGGATCTACCGACTATCGACTTGAATGCGGTAGGCGATGGCAACCTCAGCGCGAGCGAAGCGGATGCGGTGACGTTGGACGGTACAACTGACAACGTCGAAGCCGGTCAGACAGTGACCTTGACCGTGACCGACAGCGCGGACCCAGCCAACACCGCCGAGTTCGAGGCGACCGTTCAAGCGGACGGTACGTTCAGCACCACGGAAGACCTAAGCGCAGCCGGTCTGGTTGATGGCAACATCACCGTGGTTGCATCCGTGACGGACAGCGCGGGCAACCCAGCGAGCGACACAGAAACCGCGACGTTGGATGCGGACAATGCGGATCTACCGACTATCGACTTGAATGCGGTAGGCGATGGCAACCTCAGCGCGAGCGAAGCGGATGCGGTGACGTTGGACGGTACAACTGACAACGTCGAAGCCGGTCAGACAGTGACCTTGACCGTGACCGACAGCGCGGACCCAGCCAACACCGCCGAGTTCGAGGCGACCGTTCAAGCGGACGGTACGTTCAGCACCACGGAAGACCTAAGCGCAGCCGGTCTGGTTGATGGCAACATCACCGTGGTTGCATCCGTGACGGACAGCGCGGGCAACCCAGCGAGCGACACAGAAACCGCGACGTTGGATGCGGACAATGCGGATCTACCGACTATCGACTTGAATGCGGTAGGCGATGGCAACCTCAGCGCGAGCGAAGCGGATGCGGTGACGTTGGACGGTACAACTGACAACGTCGAAGCCGGTCAGACAGTGACCTTGACCGTGACCGACAGCGCGGACCCAGCCAACACCGCCGAGTTCGAGGCGACCGTTCAAGCGGACGGTACGTTCAGCACCACGGAAGACCTAAGCGCAGCCGGTCTGGTTGATGGCAACATCACCGTGGTTGCATCCGTGACGGACAGCGCGGGCAACCCAGCGAGCGACACAGAAACCGCGACGTTGGATGCGGACAATGCGGATCTACCGACTATCGACTTGAATGCGGTAGGCGATGGCAACCTCAGCGCGAGCGAAGCGGATGCGGTGACGTTGGACGGTACAACTGACAACGTCGAAGCCGGTCAGACAGTGACCTTGACCGTGACCGACAGCGCGGACCCAGCCAACACCGCCGAGTTCGAGGCGACCGTTCAAGCGGACGGTACGTTCAGCACCACGGAAGACCTAAGCGCAGCCGGTCTGGTTGATGGCAACATCACCGTGGTTGCATCCGTGACGGACAGCGCGGGCAACCCAGCGAGCGACACAGAAACCGCGACGTTGGATGCGGACAATGCGGATCTACCGACTATCGACTTGAATGCGGTAGGCGATGGCAACCTCAGCGCGAGCGAAGCGGATGCGGTGACGTTGGACGGTACAACTGACAACGTCGAAGCCGGTCAGACAGTGACCTTGACCGTGACCGACAGCGCGGACCCAGCCAACACCGCCGAGTTCGAGGCGACCGTTCAAGCGGACGGTACGTTCAGCACCACGGAAGACCTAAGCGCAGCCGGTCTGGTTGATGGCAACATCACCGTGGTTGCATCCGTGACGGACAGCGCGGGCAACCCAGCGAGCGACACAGAAACCGCGACGTTGGATGCGGACAATGCGGATCTACCGACTATCGACTTGAATGCGGTAGGCGATGGCAACCTCAGCGCGAGCGAAGCGGATGCGGTGACGTTGGACGGTACAACTGACAACGTCGAAGCCGGTCAGACAGTGACCTTGACCGTGACCGACAGCGCGGACCCAGCCAACACCGCCGAGTTCGAGGCGACCGTTCAAGCGGACGGTACGTTCAGCACCACGGAAGACCTAAGCGCAGCCGGTCTGGTTGATGGCAACATCACCGTGGTTGCATCCGTGACGGACAGCGCGGGCAACCCAGCGAGCGACACAGAAACCGCGACGTTGGATGCGGACAATGCGGATCTACCGACTATCGACTTGAATGCGGTAGGCGATGGCAACCTCAGCGCGAGCGAAGCGGATGCGGTGACGTTGGACGGTACAACTGACAACGTCGAAGCCGGTCAGACAGTGACCTTGACCGTGACCGACAGCGCGGACCCAGCCAACACCGCCGAGTTCGAGGCGACCGTTCAAGCGGACGGTACGTTCAGCACCACGGAAGACCTAAGCGCAGCCGGTCTGGTTGATGGCAACATCACCGTGGTTGCATCCGTGACGGACAGCGCGGGCAACCCAGCGAGCGACACAGAAACCGCGACGTTGGATGCGGACAATGCGGATCTACCGACTATCGACTTGAATGCGGTAGGCGATGGCAACCTCAGCGCGAGCGAAGCGGATGCGGTGACGTTGGACGGTACAACTGACAACGTCGAAGCCGGTCAGACAGTGACCTTGACCGTGACCGACAGCGCGGACCCAGCCAACACCGCCGAGTTCGAGGCGACCGTTCAAGCGGACGGTACGTTCAGCACCACGGAAGACCTAAGCGCAGCCGGTCTGGTTGATGGCAACATCACCGTGGTTGCATCCGTGACGGACAGCGCGGGCAACCCAGCGAGCGACACAGAAACCGCGACGTTGGATGCGGACAATGCGGATCTACCGACTATCGACTTGAATGCGGTAGGCGATGGCAACCTCAGCGCGAGCGAAGCGGATGCGGTGACGTTGGACGGTACAACTGACAACGTCGAAGCCGGTCAGACAGTGACCTTGACCGTGACCGACAGCGCGGACCCAGCCAACACCGCCGAGTTCGAGGCGACCGTTCAAGCGGACGGTACGTTCAGCACCACGGAAGACCTAAGCGCAGCCGGTCTGGTTGATGGCAACATCACCGTGGTTGCATCCGTGACGGACAGCGCGGGCAACCCAGCGAGCGACACAGAAACCGCGACGTTGGATGCGGACAATGCGGATCTACCGACTATCGACTTGAATGCGGTAGGCGATGGCAACCTCAGCGCGAGCGAAGCGGATGCGGTGACGTTGGACGGTACAACTGACAACGTCGAAGCCGGTCAGACAGTGACCTTGACCGTGACCGACAGCGCGGACCCAGCCAACACCGCCGAGTTCGAGGCGACCGTTCAAGCGGACGGTACGTTCAGCACCACGGAAGACCTAAGCGCAGCCGGTCTGGTTGATGGCAACATCACCGTGGTTGCATCCGTGACGGACAGCGCGGGCAACCCAGCGAGCGACACAGAAACCGCGACGTTGGATGCGGACAATGCGGATCTACCGACTATCGACTTGAATGCGGTAGGCGATGGCAACCTCAGCGCGAGCGAAGCGGATGCGGTGACGTTGGACGGTACAACTGACAACGTCGAAGCCGGTCAGACAGTGACCTTGACCGTGACCGACAGCGCGGACCCAGCCAACACCGCCGAGTTCGAGGCGACCGTTCAAGCGGACGGTACGTTCAGCACCACGGAAGACCTAAGCGCAGCCGGTCTGGTTGATGGCAACATCACCGTGGTTGCATCCGTGACGGACAGCGCGGGCAACCCAGCGAGCGACACAGAAACCGCGACGTTGGATGCGGACAATGCGGATCTACCGACTATCGACTTGAATGCGGTAGGCGATGGCAACCTCAGCGCGAGCGAAGCGGATGCGGTGACGTTGGACGGTACAACTGACAACGTCGAAGCCGGTCAGACAGTGACCTTGACCGTGACCGACAGCGCGGACCCAGCCAACACCGCCGAGTTCGAGGCGACCGTTCAAGCGGACGGTACGTTCAGCACCACGGAAGACCTAAGCGCAGCCGGTCTGGTTGATGGCAACATCACCGTGGTTGCATCCGTGACGGACAGCGCGGGCAACCCAGCGAGCGACACAGAAACCGCGACGTTGGATGCGGACAATGCGGATCTACCGACTATCGACTTGAATGCGGTAGGCGATGGCAACCTCAGCGCGAGCGAAGCGGATGCGGTGACGTTGGACGGTACAACTGACAACGTCGAAGCCGGTCAGACAGTGACCTTGACCGTGACCGACAGCGCGGACCCAGCCAACACCGCCGAGTTCGAGGCGACCGTTCAAGCGGACGGTACGTTCAGCACCACGGAAGACCTAAGCGCAGCCGGTCTGGTTGATGGCAACATCACCGTGGTTGCATCCGTGACGGACAGCGCGGGCAACCCAGCGAGCGACACAGAAACCGCGACGTTGGATGCGGACAATGCGGATCTACCGACTATCGACTTGAATGCGGTAGGCGATGGCAACCTCAGCGCGAGCGAAGCGGATGCGGTGACGTTGGACGGTACAACTGACAACGTCGAAGCCGGTCAGACAGTGACCTTGACCGTGACCGACAGCGCGGACCCAGCCAACACCGCCGAGTTCGAGGCGACCGTTCAAGCGGACGGTACGTTCAGCACCACGGAAGACCTAAGCGCAGCCGGTCTGGTTGATGGCAACATCACCGTGGTTGCATCCGTGACGGACAGCGCGGGCAACCCAGCGAGCGACACAGAAACCGCGACGTTGGATGCGGACAATGCGGATCTACCGACTATCGACTTGAATGCGGTAGGCGATGGCAACCTCAGCGCGAGCGAAGCGGATGCGGTGACGTTGGACGGTACAACTGACAACGTCGAAGCCGGTCAGACAGTGACCTTGACCGTGACCGACAGCGCGGACCCAGCCAACACCGCCGAGTTCGAGGCGACCGTTCAAGCGGACGGTACGTTCAGCACCACGGAAGACCTAAGCGCAGCCGGTCTGGTTGATGGCAACATCACCGTGGTTGCATCCGTGACGGACAGCGCGGGCAACCCAGCGAGCGACACAGAAACCGCGACGTTGGATGCGGACAATGCGGATCTACCGACTATCGACTTGAATGCGGTAGGCGATGGCAACCTCAGCGCGAGCGAAGCGGATGCGGTGACGTTGGACGGTACAACTGACAACGTCGAAGCCGGTCAGACAGTGACCTTGACCGTGACCGACAGCGCGGACCCAGCCAACACCGCCGAGTTCGAGGCGACCGTTCAAGCGGACGGTACGTTCAGCACCACGGAAGACCTAAGCGCAGCCGGTCTGGTTGATGGCAACATCACCGTGGTTGCATCCGTGACGGACAGCGCGGGCAACCCAGCGAGCGACACAGAAACCGCGACGTTGGATGCGGACAATGCGGATCTACCGACTATCGACTTGAATGCGGTAGGCGATGGCAACCTCAGCGCGAGCGAAGCGGATGCGGTGACGTTGGACGGTACAACTGACAACGTCGAAGCCGGTCAGACAGTGACCTTGACCGTGACCGACAGCGCGGACCCAGCCAACACCGCCGAGTTCGAGGCGACCGTTCAAGCGGACGGTACGTTCAGCACCACGGAAGACCTAAGCGCAGCCGGTCTGGTTGATGGCAACATCACCGTGGTTGCATCCGTGACGGACAGCGCGGGCAACCCAGCGAGCGACACAGAAACCGCGACGTTGGATGCGGACAATGCGGATCTACCGACTATCGACTTGAATGCGGTAGGCGATGGCAACCTCAGCGCGAGCGAAGCGGATGCGGTGACGTTGGACGGTACAACTGACAACGTCGAAGCCGGTCAGACAGTGACCTTGACCGTGACCGACAGCGCGGACCCAGCCAACACCGCCGAGTTCGAGGCGACCGTTCAAGCGGACGGTACGTTCAGCACCACGGAAGACCTAAGCGCAGCCGGTCTGGTTGATGGCAACATCACCGTGGTTGCATCCGTGACGGACAGCGCGGGCAACCCAGCGAGCGACACAGAAACCGCGACGTTGGATGCGGACAATGCGGATCTACCGACTATCGACTTGAATGCGGTAGGCGATGGCAACCTCAGCGCGAGCGAAGCGGATGCGGTGACGTTGGACGGTACAACTGACAACGTCGAAGCCGGTCAGACAGTGACCTTGACCGTGACCGACAGCGCGGACCCAGCCAACACCGCCGAGTTCGAGGCGACCGTTCAAGCGGACGGTACGTTCAGCACCACGGAAGACCTAAGCGCAGCCGGTCTGGTTGATGGCAACATCACCGTGGTTGCATCCGTGACGGACAGCGCGGGCAACCCAGCGAGCGACACAGAAACCGCGACGTTGGATGCGGACAATGCGGATCTACCGACTATCGACTTGAATGCGGTAGGCGATGGCAACCTCAGCGCGAGCGAAGCGGATGCGGTGACGTTGGACGGTACAACTGACAACGTCGAAGCCGGTCAGACAGTGACCTTGACCGTGACCGACAGCGCGGACCCAGCCAACACCGCCGAGTTCGAGGCGACCGTTCAAGCGGACGGTACGTTCAGCACCACGGAAGACCTAAGCGCAGCCGGTCTGGTTGATGGCAACATCACCGTGGTTGCATCCGTGACGGACAGCGCGGGCAACCCAGCGAGCGACACAGAAACCGCGACGTTGGATGCGGACAATGCGGATCTACCGACTATCGACTTGAATGCGGTAGGCGATGGCAACCTCAGCGCGAGCGAAGCGGATGCGGTGACGTTGGACGGTACAACTGACAACGTCGAAGCCGGTCAGACAGTGACCTTGACCGTGACCGACAGCGCGGACCCAGCCAACACCGCCGAGTTCGAGGCGACCGTTCAAGCGGACGGTACGTTCAGCACCACGGAAGACCTAAGCGCAGCCGGTCTGGTTGATGGCAACATCACCGTGGTTGCATCCGTGACGGACAGCGCGGGCAACCCAGCGAGCGACACAGAAACCGCGACGTTGGATGCGGACAATGCGGATCTACCGACTATCGACTTGAATGCGGTAGGCGATGGCAACCTCAGCGCGAGCGAAGCGGATGCGGTGACGTTGGACGGTACAACTGACAACGTCGAAGCCGGTCAGACAGTGACCTTGACCGTGACCGACAGCGCGGACCCAGCCAACACCGCCGAGTTCGAGGCGACCGTTCAAGCGGACGGTACGTTCAGCACCACGGAAGACCTAAGCGCAGCCGGTCTGGTTGATGGCAACATCACCGTGGTTGCATCCGTGACGGACAGCGCGGGCAACCCAGCGAGCGACACAGAAACCGCGACGTTGGATGCGGACAATGCGGATCTACCGACTATCGACTTGAATGCGGTAGGCGATGGCAACCTCAGCGCGAGCGAAGCGGATGCGGTGACGTTGGACGGTACAACTGACAACGTCGAAGCCGGTCAGACAGTGACCTTGACCGTGACCGACAGCGCGGACCCAGCCAACACCGCCGAGTTCGAGGCGACCGTTCAAGCGGACGGTACGTTCAGCACCACGGAAGACCTAAGCGCAGCCGGTCTGGTTGATGGCAACATCACCGTGGTTGCATCCGTGACGGACAGCGCGGGCAACCCAGCGAGCGACACAGAAACCGCGACGTTGGATGCGGACAATGCGGATCTACCGACTATCGACTTGAATGCGGTAGGCGATGGCAACCTCAGCGCGAGCGAAGCGGATGCGGTGACGTTGGACGGTACAACTGACAACGTCGAAGCCGGTCAGACAGTGACCTTGACCGTGACCGACAGCGCGGACCCAGCCAACACCGCCGAGTTCGAGGCGACCGTTCAAGCGGACGGTACGTTCAGCACCACGGAAGACCTAAGCGCAGCCGGTCTGGTTGATGGCAACATCACCGTGGTTGCATCCGTGACGGACAGCGCGGGCAACCCAGCGAGCGACACAGAAACCGCGACGTTGGATGCGGACAATGCGGATCTACCGACTATCGACTTGAATGCGGTAGGCGATGGCAACCTCAGCGCGAGCGAAGCGGATGCGGTGACGTTGGACGGTACAACTGACAACGTCGAAGCCGGTCAGACAGTGACCTTGACCGTGACCGACAGCGCGGACCCAGCCAACACCGCCGAGTTCGAGGCGACCGTTCAAGCGGACGGTACGTTCAGCACCACGGAAGACCTAAGCGCAGCCGGTCTGGTTGATGGCAACATCACCGTGGTTGCATCCGTGACGGACAGCGCGGGCAACCCAGCGAGCGACACAGAAACCGCGACGTTGGATGCGGACAATGCGGATCTACCGACTATCGACTTGAATGCGGTAGGCGATGGCAACCTCAGCGCGAGCGAAGCGGATGCGGTGACGTTGGACGGTACAACTGACAACGTCGAAGCCGGTCAGACAGTGACCTTGACCGTGACCGACAGCGCGGACCCAGCCAACACCGCCGAGTTCGAGGCGACCGTTCAAGCGGACGGTACGTTCAGCACCACGGAAGACCTAAGCGCAGCCGGTCTGGTTGATGGCAACATCACCGTGGTTGCATCCGTGACGGACAGCGCGGGCAACCCAGCGAGCGACACAGAAACCGCGACGTTGGATGCGGACAATGCGGATCTACCGACTATCGACTTGAATGCGGTAGGCGATGGCAACCTCAGCGCGAGCGAAGCGGATGCGGTGACGTTGGACGGTACAACTGACAACGTCGAAGCCGGTCAGACAGTGACCTTGACCGTGACCGACAGCGCGGACCCAGCCAACACCGCCGAGTTCGAGGCGACCGTTCAAGCGGACGGTACGTTCAGCACCACGGAAGACCTAAGCGCAGCCGGTCTGGTTGATGGCAACATCACCGTGGTTGCATCCGTGACGGACAGCGCGGGCAACCCAGCGAGCGACACAGAAACCGCGACGTTGGATGCGGACAATGCGGATCTACCGACTATCGACTTGAATGCGGTAGGCGATGGCAACCTCAGCGCGAGCGAAGCGGATGCGGTGACGTTGGACGGTACAACTGACAACGTCGAAGCCGGTCAGACAGTGACCTTGACCGTGACCGACAGCGCGGACCCAGCCAACACCGCCGAGTTCGAGGCGACCGTTCAAGCGGACGGTACGTTCAGCACCACGGAAGACCTAAGCGCAGCCGGTCTGGTTGATGGCAACATCACCGTGGTTGCATCCGTGACGGACAGCGCGGGCAACCCAGCGAGCGACACAGAAACCGCGACGTTGGATGCGGACAATGCGGATCTACCGACTATCGACTTGAATGCGGTAGGCGATGGCAACCTCAGCGCGAGCGAAGCGGATGCGGTGACGTTGGACGGTACAACTGACAACGTCGAAGCCGGTCAGACAGTGACCTTGACCGTGACCGACAGCGCGGACCCAGCCAACACCGCCGAGTTCGAGGCGACCGTTCAAGCGGACGGTACGTTCAGCACCACGGAAGACCTAAGCGCAGCCGGTCTGGTTGATGGCAACATCACCGTGGTTGCATCCGTGACGGACAGCGCGGGCAACCCAGCGAGCGACACAGAAACCGCGACGTTGGATGCGGACAATGCGGATCTACCGACTATCGACTTGAATGCGGTAGGCGATGGCAACCTCAGCGCGAGCGAAGCGGATGCGGTGACGTTGGACGGTACAACTGACAACGTCGAAGCCGGTCAGACAGTGACCTTGACCGTGACCGACAGCGCGGACCCAGCCAACACCGCCGAGTTCGAGGCGACCGTTCAAGCGGACGGTACGTTCAGCACCACGGAAGACCTAAGCGCAGCCGGTCTGGTTGATGGCAACATCACCGTGGTTGCATCCGTGACGGACAGCGCGGGCAACCCAGCGAGCGACACAGAAACCGCGACGTTGGATGCGGACAATGCGGATCTACCGACTATCGACTTGAATGCGGTAGGCGATGGCAACCTCAGCGCGAGCGAAGCGGATGCGGTGACGTTGGACGGTACAACTGACAACGTCGAAGCCGGTCAGACAGTGACCTTGACCGTGACCGACAGCGCGGACCCAGCCAACACCGCCGAGTTCGAGGCGACCGTTCAAGCGGACGGTACGTTCAGCACCACGGAAGACCTAAGCGCAGCCGGTCTGGTTGATGGCAACATCACCGTGGTTGCATCCGTGACGGACAGCGCGGGCAACCCAGCGAGCGACACAGAAACCGCGACGTTGGATGCGGACAATGCGGATCTACCGACTATCGACTTGAATGCGGTAGGCGATGGCAACCTCAGCGCGAGCGAAGCGGATGCGGTGACGTTGGACGGTACAACTGACAACGTCGAAGCCGGTCAGACAGTGACCTTGACCGTGACCGACAGCGCGGACCCAGCCAACACCGCCGAGTTCGAGGCGACCGTTCAAGCGGACGGTACGTTCAGCACCACGGAAGACCTAAGCGCAGCCGGTCTGGTTGATGGCAACATCACCGTGGTTGCATCCGTGACGGACAGCGCGGGCAACCCAGCGAGCGACACAGAAACCGCGACGTTGGATGCGGACAATGCGGATCTACCGACTATCGACTTGAATGCGGTAGGCGATGGCAACCTCAGCGCGAGCGAAGCGGATGCGGTGACGTTGGACGGTACAACTGACAACGTCGAAGCCGGTCAGACAGTGACCTTGACCGTGACCGACAGCGCGGACCCAGCCAACACCGCCGAGTTCGAGGCGACCGTTCAAGCGGACGGTACGTTCAGCACCACGGAAGACCTAAGCGCAGCCGGTCTGGTTGATGGCAACATCACCGTGGTTGCATCCGTGACGGACAGCGCGGGCAACCCAGCGAGCGACACAGAAACCGCGACGTTGGATGCGGACAATGCGGATCTACCGACTATCGACTTGAATGCGGTAGGCGATGGCAACCTCAGCGCGAGCGAAGCGGATGCGGTGACGTTGGACGGTACAACTGACAACGTCGAAGCCGGTCAGACAGTGACCTTGACCGTGACCGACAGCGCGGACCCAGCCAACACCGCCGAGTTCGAGGCGACCGTTCAAGCGGACGGTACGTTCAGCACCACGGAAGACCTAAGCGCAGCCGGTCTGGTTGATGGCAACATCACCGTGGTTGCATCCGTGACGGACAGCGCGGGCAACCCAGCGAGCGACACAGAAACCGCGACGTTGGATGCGGACAATGCGGATCTACCGACTATCGACTTGAATGCGGTAGGCGATGGCAACCTCAGCGCGAGCGAAGCGGATGCGGTGACGTTGGACGGTACAACTGACAACGTCGAAGCCGGTCAGACAGTGACCTTGACCGTGACCGACAGCGCGGACCCAGCCAACACCGCCGAGTTCGAGGCGACCGTTCAAGCGGACGGTACGTTCAGCACCACGGAAGACCTAAGCGCAGCCGGTCTGGTTGATGGCAACATCACCGTGGTTGCATCCGTGACGGACAGCGCGGGCAACCCAGCGAGCGACACAGAAACCGCGACGTTGGATGCGGACAATGCGGATCTACCGACTATCGACTTGAATGCGGTAGGCGATGGCAACCTCAGCGCGAGCGAAGCGGATGCGGTGACGTTGGACGGTACAACTGACAACGTCGAAGCCGGTCAGACAGTGACCTTGACCGTGACCGACAGCGCGGACCCAGCCAACACCGCCGAGTTCGAGGCGACCGTTCAAGCGGACGGTACGTTCAGCACCACGGAAGACCTAAGCGCAGCCGGTCTGGTTGATGGCAACATCACCGTGGTTGCATCCGTGACGGACAGCGCGGGCAACCCAGCGAGCGACACAGAAACCGCGACGTTGGATGCGGACAATGCGGATCTACCGACTATCGACTTGAATGCGGTAGGCGATGGCAACCTCAGCGCGAGCGAAGCGGATGCGGTGACGTTGGACGGTACAACTGACAACGTCGAAGCCGGTCAGACAGTGACCTTGACCGTGACCGACAGCGCGGACCCAGCCAACACCGCCGAGTTCGAGGCGACCGTTCAAGCGGACGGTACGTTCAGCACCACGGAAGACCTAAGCGCAGCCGGTCTGGTTGATGGCAACATCACCGTGGTTGCATCCGTGACGGACAGCGCGGGCAACCCAGCGAGCGACACAGAAACCGCGACGTTGGATGCGGACAATGCGGATCTACCGACTATCGACTTGAATGCGGTAGGCGATGGCAACCTCAGCGCGAGCGAAGCGGATGCGGTGACGTTGGACGGTACAACTGACAACGTCGAAGCCGGTCAGACAGTGACCTTGACCGTGACCGACAGCGCGGACCCAGCCAACACCGCCGAGTTCGAGGCGACCGTTCAAGCGGACGGTACGTTCAGCACCACGGAAGACCTAAGCGCAGCCGGTCTGGTTGATGGCAACATCACCGTGGTTGCATCCGTGACGGACAGCGCGGGCAACCCAGCGAGCGACACAGAAACCGCGACGTTGGATGCGGACAATGCGGATCTACCGACTATCGACTTGAATGCGGTAGGCGATGGCAACCTCAGCGCGAGCGAAGCGGATGCGGTGACGTTGGACGGTACAACTGACAACGTCGAAGCCGGTCAGACAGTGACCTTGACCGTGACCGACAGCGCGGACCCAGCCAACACCGCCGAGTTCGAGGCGACCGTTCAAGCGGACGGTACGTTCAGCACCACGGAAGACCTAAGCGCAGCCGGTCTGGTTGATGGCAACATCACCGTGGTTGCATCCGTGACGGACAGCGCGGGCAACCCAGCGAGCGACACAGAAACCGCGACGTTGGATGCGGACAATGCGGATCTACCGACTATCGACTTGAATGCGGTAGGCGATGGCAACCTCAGCGCGAGCGAAGCGGATGCGGTGACGTTGGACGGTACAACTGACAACGTCGAAGCCGGTCAGACAGTGACCTTGACCGTGACCGACAGCGCGGACCCAGCCAACACCGCCGAGTTCGAGGCGACCGTTCAAGCGGACGGTACGTTCAGCACCACGGAAGACCTAAGCGCAGCCGGTCTGGTTGATGGCAACATCACCGTGGTTGCATCCGTGACGGACAGCGCGGGCAACCCAGCGAGCGACACAGAAACCGCGACGTTGGATGCGGACAATGCGGATCTACCGACTATCGACTTGAATGCGGTAGGCGATGGCAACCTCAGCGCGAGCGAAGCGGATGCGGTGACGTTGGACGGTACAACTGACAACGTCGAAGCCGGTCAGACAGTGACCTTGACCGTGACCGACAGCGCGGACCCAGCCAACACCGCCGAGTTCGAGGCGACCGTTCAAGCGGACGGTACGTTCAGCACCACGGAAGACCTAAGCGCAGCCGGTCTGGTTGATGGCAACATCACCGTGGTTGCATCCGTGACGGACAGCGCGGGCAACCCAGCGAGCGACACAGAAACCGCGACGTTGGATGCGGACAATGCGGATCTACCGACTATCGACTTGAATGCGGTAGGCGATGGCAACCTCAGCGCGAGCGAAGCGGATGCGGTGACGTTGGACGGTACAACTGACAACGTCGAAGCCGGTCAGACAGTGACCTTGACCGTGACCGACAGCGCGGACCCAGCCAACACCGCCGAGTTCGAGGCGACCGTTCAAGCGGACGGTACGTTCAGCACCACGGAAGACCTAAGCGCAGCCGGTCTGGTTGATGGCAACATCACCGTGGTTGCATCCGTGACGGACAGCGCGGGCAACCCAGCGAGCGACACAGAAACCGCGACGTTGGATGCGGACAATGCGGATCTACCGACTATCGACTTGAATGCGGTAGGCGATGGCAACCTCAGCGCGAGCGAAGCGGATGCGGTGACGTTGGACGGTACAACTGACAACGTCGAAGCCGGTCAGACAGTGACCTTGACCGTGACCGACAGCGCGGACCCAGCCAACACCGCCGAGTTCGAGGCGACCGTTCAAGCGGACGGTACGTTCAGCACCACGGAAGACCTAAGCGCAGCCGGTCTGGTTGATGGCAACATCACCGTGGTTGCATCCGTGACGGACAGCGCGGGCAACCCAGCGAGCGACACAGAAACCGCGACGTTGGATGCGGACAATGCGGATCTACCGACTATCGACTTGAATGCGGTAGGCGATGGCAACCTCAGCGCGAGCGAAGCGGATGCGGTGACGTTGGACGGTACAACTGACAACGTCGAAGCCGGTCAGACAGTGACCTTGACCGTGACCGACAGCGCGGACCCAGCCAACACCGCCGAGTTCGAGGCGACCGTTCAAGCGGACGGTACGTTCAGCACCACGGAAGACCTAAGCGCAGCCGGTCTGGTTGATGGCAACATCACCGTGGTTGCATCCGTGACGGACAGCGCGGGCAACCCAGCGAGCGACACAGAAACCGCGACGTTGGATGCGGACAATGCGGATCTACCGACTATCGACTTGAATGCGGTAGGCGATGGCAACCTCAGCGCGAGCGAAGCGGATGCGGTGACGTTGGACGGTACAACTGACAACGTCGAAGCCGGTCAGACAGTGACCTTGACCGTGACCGACAGCGCGGACCCAGCCAACACCGCCGAGTTCGAGGCGACCGTTCAAGCGGACGGTACGTTCAGCACCACGGAAGACCTAAGCGCAGCCGGTCTGGTTGATGGCAACATCACCGTGGTTGCATCCGTGACGGACAGCGCGGGCAACCCAGCGAGCGACACAGAAACCGCGACGTTGGATGCGGACAATGCGGATCTACCGACTATCGACTTGAATGCGGTAGGCGATGGCAACCTCAGCGCGAGCGAAGCGGATGCGGTGACGTTGGACGGTACAACTGACAACGTCGAAGCCGGTCAGACAGTGACCTTGACCGTGACCGACAGCGCGGACCCAGCCAACACCGCCGAGTTCGAGGCGACCGTTCAAGCGGACGGTACGTTCAGCACCACGGAAGACCTAAGCGCAGCCGGTCTGGTTGATGGCAACATCACCGTGGTTGCATCCGTGACGGACAGCGCGGGCAACCCAGCGAGCGACACAGAAACCGCGACGTTGGATGCGGACAATGCGGATCTACCGACTATCGACTTGAATGCGGTAGGCGATGGCAACCTCAGCGCGAGCGAAGCGGATGCGGTGACGTTGGACGGTACAACTGACAACGTCGAAGCCGGTCAGACAGTGACCTTGACCGTGACCGACAGCGCGGACCCAGCCAACACCGCCGAGTTCGAGGCGACCGTTCAAGCGGACGGTACGTTCAGCACCACGGAAGACCTAAGCGCAGCCGGTCTGGTTGATGGCAACATCACCGTGGTTGCATCCGTGACGGACAGCGCGGGCAACCCAGCGAGCGACACAGAAACCGCGACGTTGGATGCGGACAATGCGGATCTACCGACTATCGACTTGAATGCGGTAGGCGATGGCAACCTCAGCGCGAGCGAAGCGGATGCGGTGACGTTGGACGGTACAACTGACAACGTCGAAGCCGGTCAGACAGTGACCTTGACCGTGACCGACAGCGCGGACCCAGCCAACACCGCCGAGTTCGAGGCGACCGTTCAAGCGGACGGTACGTTCAGCACCACGGAAGACCTAAGCGCAGCCGGTCTGGTTGATGGCAACATCACCGTGGTTGCATCCGTGACGGACAGCGCGGGCAACCCAGCGAGCGACACAGAAACCGCGACGTTGGATGCGGACAATGCGGATCTACCGACTATCGACTTGAATGCGGTAGGCGATGGCAACCTCAGCGCGAGCGAAGCGGATGCGGTGACGTTGGACGGTACAACTGACAACGTCGAAGCCGGTCAGACAGTGACCTTGACCGTGACCGACAGCGCGGACCCAGCCAACACCGCCGAGTTCGAGGCGACCGTTCAAGCGGACGGTACGTTCAGCACCACGGAAGACCTAAGCGCAGCCGGTCTGGTTGATGGCAACATCACCGTGGTTGCATCCGTGACGGACAGCGCGGGCAACCCAGCGAGCGACACAGAAACCGCGACGTTGGATGCGGACAATGCGGATCTACCGACTATCGACTTGAATGCGGTAGGCGATGGCAACCTCAGCGCGAGCGAAGCGGATGCGGTGACGTTGGACGGTACAACTGACAACGTCGAAGCCGGTCAGACAGTGACCTTGACCGTGACCGACAGCGCGGACCCAGCCAACACCGCCGAGTTCGAGGCGACCGTTCAAGCGGACGGTACGTTCAGCACCACGGAAGACCTAAGCGCAGCCGGTCTGGTTGATGGCAACATCACCGTGGTTGCATCCGTGACGGACAGCGCGGGCAACCCAGCGAGCGACACAGAAACCGCGACGTTGGATGCGGACAATGCGGATCTACCGACTATCGACTTGAATGCGGTAGGCGATGGCAACCTCAGCGCGAGCGAAGCGGATGCGGTGACGTTGGACGGTACAACTGACAACGTCGAAGCCGGTCAGACAGTGACCTTGACCGTGACCGACAGCGCGGACCCAGCCAACACCGCCGAGTTCGAGGCGACCGTTCAAGCGGACGGTACGTTCAGCACCACGGAAGACCTAAGCGCAGCCGGTCTGGTTGATGGCAACATCACCGTGGTTGCATCCGTGACGGACAGCGCGGGCAACCCAGCGAGCGACACAGAAACCGCGACGTTGGATGCGGACAATGCGGATCTACCGACTATCGACTTGAATGCGGTAGGCGATGGCAACCTCAGCGCGAGCGAAGCGGATGCGGTGACGTTGGACGGTACAACTGACAACGTCGAAGCCGGTCAGACAGTGACCTTGACCGTGACCGACAGCGCGGACCCAGCCAACACCGCCGAGTTCGAGGCGACCGTTCAAGCGGACGGTACGTTCAGCACCACGGAAGACCTAAGCGCAGCCGGTCTGGTTGATGGCAACATCACCGTGGTTGCATCCGTGACGGACAGCGCGGGCAACCCAGCGAGCGACACAGAAACCGCGACGTTGGATGCGGACAATGCGGATCTACCGACTATCGACTTGAATGCGGTAGGCGATGGCAACCTCAGCGCGAGCGAAGCGGATGCGGTGACGTTGGACGGTACAACTGACAACGTCGAAGCCGGTCAGACAGTGACCTTGACCGTGACCGACAGCGCGGACCCAGCCAACACCGCCGAGTTCGAGGCGACCGTTCAAGCGGACGGTACGTTCAGCACCACGGAAGACCTAAGCGCAGCCGGTCTGGTTGATGGCAACATCACCGTGGTTGCATCCGTGACGGACAGCGCGGGCAACCCAGCGAGCGACACAGAAACCGCGACGTTGGATGCGGACAATGCGGATCTACCGACTATCGACTTGAATGCGGTAGGCGATGGCAACCTCAGCGCGAGCGAAGCGGATGCGGTGACGTTGGACGGTACAACTGACAACGTCGAAGCCGGTCAGACAGTGACCTTGACCGTGACCGACAGCGCGGACCCAGCCAACACCGCCGAGTTCGAGGCGACCGTTCAAGCGGACGGTACGTTCAGCACCACGGAAGACCTAAGCGCAGCCGGTCTGGTTGATGGCAACATCACCGTGGTTGCATCCGTGACGGACAGCGCGGGCAACCCAGCGAGCGACACAGAAACCGCGACGTTGGATGCGGACAATGCGGATCTACCGACTATCGACTTGAATGCGGTAGGCGATGGCAACCTCAGCGCGAGCGAAGCGGATGCGGTGACGTTGGACGGTACAACTGACAACGTCGAAGCCGGTCAGACAGTGACCTTGACCGTGACCGACAGCGCGGACCCAGCCAACACCGCCGAGTTCGAGGCGACCGTTCAAGCGGACGGTACGTTCAGCACCACGGAAGACCTAAGCGCAGCCGGTCTGGTTGATGGCAACATCACCGTGGTTGCATCCGTGACGGACAGCGCGGGCAACCCAGCGAGCGACACAGAAACCGCGACGTTGGATGCGGACAATGCGGATCTACCGACTATCGACTTGAATGCGGTAGGCGATGGCAACCTCAGCGCGAGCGAAGCGGATGCGGTGACGTTGGACGGTACAACTGACAACGTCGAAGCCGGTCAGACAGTGACCTTGACCGTGACCGACAGCGCGGACCCAGCCAACACCGCCGAGTTCGAGGCGACCGTTCAAGCGGACGGTACGTTCAGCACCACGGAAGACCTAAGCGCAGCCGGTCTGGTTGATGGCAACATCACCGTGGTTGCATCCGTGACGGACAGCGCGGGCAACCCAGCGAGCGACACAGAAACCGCGACGTTGGATGCGGACAATGCGGATCTACCGACTATCGACTTGAATGCGGTAGGCGATGGCAACCTCAGCGCGAGCGAAGCGGATGCGGTGACGTTGGACGGTACAACTGACAACGTCGAAGCCGGTCAGACAGTGACCTTGACCGTGACCGACAGCGCGGACCCAGCCAACACCGCCGAGTTCGAGGCGACCGTTCAAGCGGACGGTACGTTCAGCACCACGGAAGACCTAAGCGCAGCCGGTCTGGTTGATGGCAACATCACCGTGGTTGCATCCGTGACGGACAGCGCGGGCAACCCAGCGAGCGACACAGAAACCGCGACGTTGGATGCGGACAATGCGGATCTACCGACTATCGACTTGAATGCGGTAGGCGATGGCAACCTCAGCGCGAGCGAAGCGGATGCGGTGACGTTGGACGGTACAACTGACAACGTCGAAGCCGGTCAGACAGTGACCTTGACCGTGACCGACAGCGCGGACCCAGCCAACACCGCCGAGTTCGAGGCGACCGTTCAAGCGGACGGTACGTTCAGCACCACGGAAGACCTAAGCGCAGCCGGTCTGGTTGATGGCAACATCACCGTGGTTGCATCCGTGACGGACAGCGCGGGCAACCCAGCGAGCGACACAGAAACCGCGACGTTGGATGCGGACAATGCGGATCTACCGACTATCGACTTGAATGCGGTAGGCGATGGCAACCTCAGCGCGAGCGAAGCGGATGCGGTGACGTTGGACGGTACAACTGACAACGTCGAAGCCGGTCAGACAGTGACCTTGACCGTGACCGACAGCGCGGACCCAGCCAACACCGCCGAGTTCGAGGCGACCGTTCAAGCGGACGGTACGTTCAGCACCACGGAAGACCTAAGCGCAGCCGGTCTGGTTGATGGCAACATCACCGTGGTTGCATCCGTGACGGACAGCGCGGGCAACCCAGCGAGCGACACAGAAACCGCGACGTTGGATGCGGACAATGCGGATCTACCGACTATCGACTTGAATGCGGTAGGCGATGGCAACCTCAGCGCGAGCGAAGCGGATGCGGTGACGTTGGACGGTACAACTGACAACGTCGAAGCCGGTCAGACAGTGACCTTGACCGTGACCGACAGCGCGGACCCAGCCAACACCGCCGAGTTCGAGGCGACCGTTCAAGCGGACGGTACGTTCAGCACCACGGAAGACCTAAGCGCAGCCGGTCTGGTTGATGGCAACATCACCGTGGTTGCATCCGTGACGGACAGCGCGGGCAACCCAGCGAGCGACACAGAAACCGCGACGTTGGATGCGGACAATGCGGATCTACCGACTATCGACTTGAATGCGGTAGGCGATGGCAACCTCAGCGCGAGCGAAGCGGATGCGGTGACGTTGGACGGTACAACTGACAACGTCGAAGCCGGTCAGACAGTGACCTTGACCGTGACCGACAGCGCGGACCCAGCCAACACCGCCGAGTTCGAGGCGACCGTTCAAGCGGACGGTACGTTCAGCACCACGGAAGACCTAAGCGCAGCCGGTCTGGTTGATGGCAACATCACCGTGGTTGCATCCGTGACGGACAGCGCGGGCAACCCAGCGAGCGACACAGAAACCGCGACGTTGGATGCGGACAATGCGGATCTACCGACTATCGACTTGAATGCGGTAGGCGATGGCAACCTCAGCGCGAGCGAAGCGGATGCGGTGACGTTGGACGGTACAACTGACAACGTCGAAGCCGGTCAGACAGTGACCTTGACCGTGACCGACAGCGCGGACCCAGCCAACACCGCCGAGTTCGAGGCGACCGTTCAAGCGGACGGTACGTTCAGCACCACGGAAGACCTAAGCGCAGCCGGTCTGGTTGATGGCAACATCACCGTGGTTGCATCCGTGACGGACAGCGCGGGCAACCCAGCGAGCGACACAGAAACCGCGACGTTGGATGCGGACAATGCGGATCTACCGACTATCGACTTGAATGCGGTAGGCGATGGCAACCTCAGCGCGAGCGAAGCGGATGCGGTGACGTTGGACGGTACAACTGACAACGTCGAAGCCGGTCAGACAGTGACCTTGACCGTGACCGACAGCGCGGACCCAGCCAACACCGCCGAGTTCGAGGCGACCGTTCAAGCGGACGGTACGTTCAGCACCACGGAAGACCTAAGCGCAGCCGGTCTGGTTGATGGCAACATCACCGTGGTTGCATCCGTGACGGACAGCGCGGGCAACCCAGCGAGCGACACAGAAACCGCGACGTTGGATGCGGACAATGCGGATCTACCGACTATCGACTTGAATGCGGTAGGCGATGGCAACCTCAGCGCGAGCGAAGCGGATGCGGTGACGTTGGACGGTACAACTGACAACGTCGAAGCCGGTCAGACAGTGACCTTGACCGTGACCGACAGCGCGGACCCAGCCAACACCGCCGAGTTCGAGGCGACCGTTCAAGCGGACGGTACGTTCAGCACCACGGAAGACCTAAGCGCAGCCGGTCTGGTTGATGGCAACATCACCGTGGTTGCATCCGTGACGGACAGCGCGGGCAACCCAGCGAGCGACACAGAAACCGCGACGTTGGATGCGGACAATGCGGATCTACCGACTATCGACTTGAATGCGGTAGGCGATGGCAACCTCAGCGCGAGCGAAGCGGATGCGGTGACGTTGGACGGTACAACTGACAACGTCGAAGCCGGTCAGACAGTGACCTTGACCGTGACCGACAGCGCGGACCCAGCCAACACCGCCGAGTTCGAGGCGACCGTTCAAGCGGACGGTACGTTCAGCACCACGGAAGACCTAAGCGCAGCCGGTCTGGTTGATGGCAACATCACCGTGGTTGCATCCGTGACGGACAGCGCGGGCAACCCAGCGAGCGACACAGAAACCGCGACGTTGGATGCGGACAATGCGGATCTACCGACTATCGACTTGAATGCGGTAGGCGATGGCAACCTCAGCGCGAGCGAAGCGGATGCGGTGACGTTGGACGGTACAACTGACAACGTCGAAGCCGGTCAGACAGTGACCTTGACCGTGACCGACAGCGCGGACCCAGCCAACACCGCCGAGTTCGAGGCGACCGTTCAAGCGGACGGTACGTTCAGCACCACGGAAGACCTAAGCGCAGCCGGTCTGGTTGATGGCAACATCACCGTGGTTGCATCCGTGACGGACAGCGCGGGCAACCCAGCGAGCGACACAGAAACCGCGACGTTGGATGCGGACAATGCGGATCTACCGACTATCGACTTGAATGCGGTAGGCGATGGCAACCTCAGCGCGAGCGAAGCGGATGCGGTGACGTTGGACGGTACAACTGACAACGTCGAAGCCGGTCAGACAGTGACCTTGACCGTGACCGACAGCGCGGACCCAGCCAACACCGCCGAGTTCGAGGCGACCGTTCAAGCGGACGGTACGTTCAGCACCACGGAAGACCTAAGCGCAGCCGGTCTGGTTGATGGCAACATCACCGTGGTTGCATCCGTGACGGACAGCGCGGGCAACCCAGCGAGCGACACAGAAACCGCGACGTTGGATGCGGACAATGCGGATCTACCGACTATCGACTTGAATGCGGTAGGCGATGGCAACCTCAGCGCGAGCGAAGCGGATGCGGTGACGTTGGACGGTACAACTGACAACGTCGAAGCCGGTCAGACAGTGACCTTGACCGTGACCGACAGCGCGGACCCAGCCAACACCGCCGAGTTCGAGGCGACCGTTCAAGCGGACGGTACGTTCAGCACCACGGAAGACCTAAGCGCAGCCGGTCTGGTTGATGGCAACATCACCGTGGTTGCATCCGTGACGGACAGCGCGGGCAACCCAGCGAGCGACACAGAAACCGCGACGTTGGATGCGGACAATGCGGATCTACCGACTATCGACTTGAATGCGGTAGGCGATGGCAACCTCAGCGCGAGCGAAGCGGATGCGGTGACGTTGGACGGTACAACTGACAACGTCGAAGCCGGTCAGACAGTGACCTTGACCGTGACCGACAGCGCGGACCCAGCCAACACCGCCGAGTTCGAGGCGACCGTTCAAGCGGACGGTACGTTCAGCACCACGGAAGACCTAAGCGCAGCCGGTCTGGTTGATGGCAACATCACCGTGGTTGCATCCGTGACGGACAGCGCGGGCAACCCAGCGAGCGACACAGAAACCGCGACGTTGGATGCGGACAATGCGGATCTACCGACTATCGACTTGAATGCGGTAGGCGATGGCAACCTCAGCGCGAGCGAAGCGGATGCGGTGACGTTGGACGGTACAACTGACAACGTCGAAGCCGGTCAGACAGTGACCTTGACCGTGACCGACAGCGCGGACCCAGCCAACACCGCCGAGTTCGAGGCGACCGTTCAAGCGGACGGTACGTTCAGCACCACGGAAGACCTAAGCGCAGCCGGTCTGGTTGATGGCAACATCACCGTGGTTGCATCCGTGACGGACAGCGCGGGCAACCCAGCGAGCGACACAGAAACCGCGACGTTGGATGCGGACAATGCGGATCTACCGACTATCGACTTGAATGCGGTAGGCGATGGCAACCTCAGCGCGAGCGAAGCGGATGCGGTGACGTTGGACGGTACAACTGACAACGTCGAAGCCGGTCAGACAGTGACCTTGACCGTGACCGACAGCGCGGACCCAGCCAACACCGCCGAGTTCGAGGCGACCGTTCAAGCGGACGGTACGTTCAGCACCACGGAAGACCTAAGCGCAGCCGGTCTGGTTGATGGCAACATCACCGTGGTTGCATCCGTGACGGACAGCGCGGGCAACCCAGCGAGCGACACAGAAACCGCGACGTTGGATGGTATTCTTCCCAATCCCCCAGTCATCACCAATATCACCGATGACTCAGCGGGTAGTGATTACAGTGACGTCACTATGCACGGAACGGGTGAGCCTGGTGAGACGATTTCGATTTATTTCGAAGGTGAGACTGGGACCCCACTCGCTCAGGCAACCGTGCAGGCAGACGGTTCGTGGGCTGTTGATCTAGAAAGTATTGCCAGTATTGGGATTAACGAAAATGTTCGTCTAGAGGCGGTACAAAGTGATGATGCAGGAAATCAAAGCGAACCGTCGGAGGCGGTGCATTACTGGCACGGCAACTGGGCCAATGCCAATACCGAAACAGGTGATGATTACGTACTGACCGGCGGAGACAATGATACGGTTAATATCATTACTGATGATGCTAACGATCAACTCGTCATTGACGGCGGCGCAGGGAATGACAAGGCGGTATTTAATGCGAGTGTCGACAACCTATCGTTCAGCAAAGATAGTAATGGTTACGTCATTGTTGAAAACAGTGACACCGGAGATCGTGTTGAGCTGCGTGATTTTGAATCGATCAATATAGATGGCGATGACAAGGATATCGATGAACTCTTCACGCCGACTGTCGATATTGTCGAAGATGCCGACGATGATGGCGTGATCAGCAGCGCCGAGCTCGATGGCCAGGTCGACGTTAACGTCGTGTTGCCAGCCGGTGCCGTGGTCGGTGACACCATCCGCGTCAGCGATGGCACCACCACCAACGAGATCGTGTTGGCCGAGGGCGACATCAACAACGGCAGCGTAGCGACCTCGTTCGATGCGCCAGCGGAAGGTGAAACCCTCACCGTGACCGCAGAGCTGGAAGATCAGTACGGCAATACATCAGAACCAGGCAGTGATAGCGCTGTGCTTGACACCCAGTATGGCGGTGAAGATGGCGAAGATCCTAGTGATATACGTTTACCTAATGTTGTCATCACGGACAGCACGGAGAACGATGGCGATGATGTGATCACCAATTCAGAGACGGCTGAAATAATAGTCGATTTTGGTGAAGGAGTTACGGCTGGAACGAGTACGATTGTCTTGCGAGATAGTTCAGGCAATGATCCAGATGTTGAACTGCAACTGGTCTGGGATAATAACGGTCCACGTATTAATGTCATCAGTGGAGAGCTTGACGCAAATGCGCTTACTCTTTCTGGACAGGATGGCCTGTTTACAATCAGTGGTATTGATGTCAGTAATTTACAAGATGGCGGCATTGACGCGTTTGCATCATTTATCGACCAAGATGGTAACGTCGCTACGAATGTAAACGGTAGTCAATGGTTTGATGACTCAGTTGTGAAAAGTTTCGCGCCTGTGATCACCATTGGTTCGGGTGTTAATGTGTCCGAAGAGGGGCTGGATGGTGGGAACGCCGATAGCGCTCCAACGGGCACAGATACGACCAATAGCCCATCGGTATCGGGCGAGTTCGCTGTGACGGGAGGCGTGGGTAATGTGACCGTCGCACTTGCCGGCGGTAGCGGTTTGACCTCTAATGGTGAAGCGGTAGCCTGGACATGGGATGCATCTACAAATCGCTTAATCGGGTATGCGAGCACCACAAACCCTGTTGTTTCCATTGCACTCAATGAGCCTACTCACGGAAACGAAGTATGGACTTATGACGTCGAGTTGCATGGATCGCTCGATCATTCAGACTCACAGACAGAAGATACACTCGCGCTTCCTATCAATGTTGTTGTGAGTGATGACAACCACACGGGCTTGAGTAAGCCGTTGAGTGTTACTGTTGAGGATGATAGCCCTGAAACGACAGCGGTAGAGGCTATTCCTGTCGAGTTGCAAGACATCCCTGATGTACTTACTGGCAAAGTCTCGTTTACAGGGCAAGGTTCGAGAGATAGTGTCACTTTTGATGATGTTACGGTGACCGCGCTTGGGTTTGCGAATGATTACAACACACAACTTGAATACGATAAGGTGAATTTATCGTCTGATGGTATCGGGGTTGATAGTGGTTATAGCCGTTATTGGGGCCGGTATGATCAAGATGAACACGGTCATCCGTTGTCCAATGAGATCGAATATCGCATCACGGACTCGGGCCAAGGTATGTCTGAGCAGCTCATTTTCTCATTAAATGGCAAAGTGGCTTACGGCGCGCAAATTGAGTTCTCAAAAATGTATGGTGGAGAGCTCGAGTCAGGCATTGTGCGCTTCTATCGTGATGGGCAGCTTATTGCTGAAAAGGCATTCACCTCCGATGAAGCCAGTGGTGACTATGCGAAGAACTTTGATATTCAGGAAGGTGGCTTTGATCAAATTACTATTGAGGCCACTGACAATGGAAACCGAAATGGCCCAGATAATAGTGACCTAACCGTCAAGTCGATAACTTTCACAGGCGCATCGGATCAACAAGCGATTGCTGTGGCTGATGGTACATTGCAATACCACGCTGGCGCCGATGGATTAGGCTCTCTCAAGATCACAGGCGTTGAGGATGGATTGCGCACCGCTGAAGGGTTAGCCATTACAACCCGTTTTGATGGTAATAATCGCCTCATTGCTACTGATGAACACGGTGCATTGGTCTTTGAAGTTCAGTTGACTCCAGCGACAGGAAAATGGGAGTTCTATCAATATCAAGTCGTTCAAACGCCAGAAGGTGATGCTGATATCGACTTTTCATACCAAGTCGTGGATGGTGATGGTGATTCAGCAACCGGTGAGTTTTCTGTTCAGCCAGCAAACGTGCCTGAGCCACAAAATCATTCGATAGAAACCGGTGATGGTGTCGATCAAATTGATATGTTGCAGAGTACAGACAGTGGCTGGTTGGCATTGAATGTCGGTTTAAGTGGGTCTGAAAAAGTCGTCATTAACGACGAAAGCTTTACTATTGACGGGCCTGAGACGCACCGGATGTCAGAGTTTGTCTCTGACTGGCGAGTGACGGATAATCATGTCATTGATGCCGGAGGTGGCGATGATAATGTCCGTGGTGGTGAAGGTGACGATGTTCTAATCGGTGGTCGAGGCAACGATATGCTGACCGGCTCTGATGGTGCGGATACTTTCTCTTGGTCGATGGCCGATGTGAACTCACAAAATGGTCATGAATATACCGATACGATCAGTGACTTCTCGGCAGAAGATACCTTAAACCTGAATGACTTGTTCAAAGGTGATTCTGTTAACGGCGAGTTCAGTCGTTTTAGTGTTACGGTCAGTGATGATAGCGACAATGACGGTACTGTCGATGTGACGTTGAAGTTCGATTATCACAACAGGGCAGATGCTGATCAGACCATTGAGCTGAGCAATGTCAAAATGGAAGGAGGAACGGTCGTGATCAACACGCTGATTGATGGCGAAAGAGGGGCATTAGCGATCGACAAGCATAGTGATGGTTCAATCTCAGTAACGTCAAATCATGATGCACTGGATGATATTCATATCGATACCGACTGGTAATCGCCATCAGGCAGCGGCTATGATGTCGCTGCCTGCTATTTTTCGGTCAAAAGAGAGACGTAAGTGACTGACCAATCAAGTAATAATCAATCCGTGCAATGGAAGATAGCCGCGGGTGAGCAGCCTACCGACGATCCCTTGCTGGATTGCTTGGTATTGCTTACCGAACACTATGGCACACCCTGCTCGGGCGATGCGTTAGTCGCGGGCTTGCCGATGACCAATGCGTTACTCACGCCGGATATGTTTCCGCAAGCAGCGGGTCGAGCGGGTCTTGCCGCCCGTTTGTCACGCCGTAATTTGGATAATTTAGGGCCACTGCTCTTACCCTGCGTGCTTTTGCTCGCTGATCAAAAAGCCTGTGTATTACGAGAGATCGATAATGAAGCGGGTACCGCGTTGATTCAGTTACCAGAAAATGGTGGCGAACAAACCATGCGGCTTGAGGCGCTCGAGTCAATGTACGTTGGCTACTGCTTTTTGATCAAACGGCAATACCGTGGCGATCAATCGGTCGACTTGCATCTTCACGACAACAAAATCCATTGGTTCTGGCAAACGGTCAAAGACGCAGCACCTATTTATCGTGATGCGTTACTGGCGTCCGTGCTGGTAAATTTATTCGCGCTGGTCTCGCCGTTGTTCGTGATGAACGTCTACGACAAAATCGTCCCTAATTTGGCGTTTGAGTCCTTGTGGGTGTTAGCCAGTGGCGCGACGCTTGCATATTGTTTTGACTTTTTAATGCGCAAGCTTCGTTCGTATATGATTGATATGGCGGGTAAGAAAGTCGATATTATCGTCTCCTCTCGCCTGTTCGCACGGCTGATGGGGACACCGCTGGTCAATCGAGGAAGCAGTGTCGGCGCAACCGCAAAGCAATTGGGTGAATTCGACTCAGTGCGCGATATGCTGACGTCAGCTACCATCACCACCTTGGTGGACCTCCCGTTTGCCGTCTTCTTTGTTGCCATTATCTATTTGGTGGCCGGGGATCTTGCGATCGTCCCTGTCGTGGCGGGTTTATTGATCTTAGGGTATACCGTCTCGGTGCAGCCTAAACTACGTGCGGCAATTGAAGAGAGTAACAAGTACGCGTCCGAGCGCCATGGCCATTTGATCGAAAGCCTCTCGGCATTAGAGGGCGTTAAAGCCAGTGGTGCGGAAGGGATTGTTCAGCGTAGTTGGCAACAAATGACCGCGCATACAGCTAATTGGAACTTTAAAGTCAAACAAATCACCAATAATGTCTCTTACATTGCCACCTTTATCACCCAAATGATGGCAATCGCGGTGGTGATCCTGGGGGTATACCGGGTGGCGGATGGTGACATTTCCATGGGCGGGATTATCGCTGCAGTGATGCTTTCCAGCCGGGCGGTGTCACCGATGGCACAAATGGCCAGCCTGCTCAATCGTTGGAACCAAACCAGCACGTCACTGCGGCAGCTAAATGCGATGATGGAACAAGAGGACGAATTTGCCGACAAAGGGCACTTGGTCAGTCGCAAGCGCTTAAAAGGCGAGCTCAGTGCGGATAATCTGGCTTTTAACTATCCAGAGACGGAAAAGCCAGCCCTTTATCCGCTTAACTTCCGCATTCAACCGGGAGAGGTGATTGCCATCTTGGGGAAGAATGGCTCAGGAAAAACGACCTTACTGAAACTGTTGGCGGGTCTTTTTCAACCCAACCAAGGCAGCTTGCGGTTTGATGGCGTTGATAGTCGCCAGATACACCCTTCAGACTTGCGTCGTAACGTGGGCTATTTGGCGCAGGATGTGACGCTGTTCCATGGCACTATTCGCGAAAATATCATGTTTGGGACTCGCCAAGTGACTGAACACCAACTAATGCGTGCGGTTCAGTTGTCAGGCGTGAGCTTGTTTACCGCGCAAGATCATGAAGGCTTAGACAAACAAGTCGGGGAGCGCGGTGAAAAACTATCTCGTGGTCAACGGCAAGCGGTTTCCTTGGCGCGAGCATTACTTAACGAACCCCCCATGCTCGTCATGGATGAGCCGACTGCCAGCCTAGATGCACACGCCGAAAACCAGTTTATTAAAGCGATGGAAGTCGCAGCTAAATCGCGCACTTTGGTCATGGTGACACACAATATGGCCCTACTTAATATGGCACAGCGTGTGATTGTGATGGATAAGGGTCGAATTGTTATGGATGGTCCGCGCGATAAGGTGTTGAGTAAGCTCAATAAGGGAAGTGTGTAATGGGCAAAATGGTTAAAAAAACGAGTCAACCCGCTGATCTCGATATGGTTGATGACGTTTATGGCGCCATGATGACAGACACGCCGCTCAAATACAGAGCTGTCGTTTGGGTGGCCCTGCTCCTTATCGTCAGTTTTATTGTTTGGGCCGCTTTTGCTGAGCTAGATCGTGTTACCCGAGGTAACGGCAAGGTTATTCCCCCATCTCATGTTCAGCTTATTCAGAGCCTAGATGGTGGCATCTTACAAGCCATGTATGTGGATGAAGGTCAACTGGTTGAAAAAGGGATGCCTTTAGCGCGTATTGATGATACGCGCTTTCGCTCTGACCTTGCTCAGCAAGAGCAAGAGGTCGATAGCCTGCGCGCGTCGGTGACGCGAATGTACCATGAGCTTGATAGTGTGACGCTACAACCGGCTAGTAAGCCGTGGCAACAACAAATCGACGTTACCATGCGTCCGATGACGTTTCCCAACGAATTAACCAGCAGAAAACCAAATTTGGTCGCGCGGCAAAAATCGGAATACCGCAGTCGGCTTGAGAGCCTCAGTAACCAATTAGAAATTCAGGCTCGTCAAATCGTACAAAAAAAACAAGAGCTGGAAGAGGTCGCCTCTAAGATAAAAACCTTGACCAACTCGATGTCAATTATGCAGCGTGAGATCAATATCACACGTCCTTTAGTGGAAAAGAAGATTGTCTCAGAAGTGGAACTTCTCAAACTGGAAAGACAGATCAATGATATGGACGGTGAGCTAACCAACTTAAAGCTTTCGCGGCCAAAGATAAAAGCCTCATTGGATGAAGCGATATTAAAACGTCGAGAAGCCGCTTTGCAATTTATCAGTGAAACACGGGCTAAGTTGAGTGAAACAGAGGCACGTTTGTCACGATTAACAGAAGCGAAAGTAGGCGCTCAAGACAAGGTGAATAAAGCGGTTATCACCTCTCCGGTTGATGGCACGGTGAAAACAATACACATCAATACCCTCGGTGGGGTCGTTGATCCGGGCGAAGATGTGATTGAAATTGTGCCAACAGAAGATCAGCTGCTCGTTGAAGTGAAAATTTTGCCAAAAGACATTGCCTTTCTTCATCCCGGTTTACCAGCGGTGGTGAAAGTAACAGCCTATGACTTTACCCGTTATGGGGGCCTGGACGGCACCGTCGAGCACATCAGTGCGGATACGACGCAGGATGAAGAAGGCAATAGCTTTTATTTAGTACGGATAAGAACGGAATCATCACACTTAACCAGGGAAGATGGTACGCCTATGCCGATTATACCCGGCATGTTGACGTCGGTGGATATTATAACCGGGAAGCGTACTGTGCTTGAGTACATACTCAATCCTATCTTACGAGCAAAAGAAAACGCATTACGTGAGCGCTGAGAAATATACTAGTAGGAGTAACAACGTGCTGAATTTCTCGCATGTGGTCAATAAAAAGCGTATCGCGACGCTTACCCTGGCAATGAGCTTAAGCTCGCCAGCCGTGATGTCGCAAACTTTAGAGCAAGCGGTGGCGAGCTCTTTAGAGTCTCATCCGCAAATTCGCCAAGCGTTTGCAAGATATAAAGCCAGTGAACAGGCTATCGAGCAGGCCGAAGCCGGCTATTATCCCACACTTGATGCGACGGCAGGCATTGGTTGGGAGCGAACTGACTCGCCGGCAACACGCCGTGATACGACCACCGACGATGAGGTTGACTTGACGCGTCGTGAGCTAGGAGTGTCGTTGCGTCAGGTGCTGTTTGATGGTTTTCGCACACAAAATGAGGTCTCTCGAACCGAGAATGAAGCCACTGCTGAACAATGGGCACTGGTCGCCACCGCCGAAGACAAAGCGCTGGAAGTAGCAAGAGTATACTTAGATGTGCTTGTGGCCGATGAGGTGGTGACACTGGCGGAGAAAAACTTGGATAACCACCAAGAGATTTACGATGCCATTAAAGAGAGCAACGAAGGTGGATTTGCCAAAGCCAGTGACTTATCTCAGGTAACAGGCCGACTAGCCCGTGCTAATGCTAACTTGATGTCTGCACGTAATAATTTAGCGGACGCGCGCAGTGCGTTCACCAAAATAGTGGGTGCGGCTCCGGAAGATCTTCATTTGCCAAGACCTGATGAGGCGATGCTGCCTTCATCTCTGGATACATTGATGGCCCGAGCCTTAGAAAAGCATCCAAGGTTGCGCTCTGCGCAAGCGGATATTGCAGCTGCCAATGCTGCCCGTGACGGCTCTCGGGCTGCCTACCTGCCAGAGTTTAATATCGAAGTTGACGCCAATTGGAACGATAATGTCAGCGGTGAAGATGGTGCGGGTCCCCCTGATGTGGGTGGGGAAAACAACAATATTCAGGCGATGGTGCGTATGCGTTACAACTTGTTCAACGGTGGTGCTGATCGAGCGCGTGAACGACAAACGGCCTACCAAACCATTGAAGCGCGTGAAATTAATGAAATGGCGCATCGTGATGTGATTGAGGGCGCAAAGCTGGCTTGGAATGCCCGTACCTACCTAGAAGAGCAACGCGATTTTATGCGTCAACATGTTGAAGCGGCGACGGATACCCGCAATGCTTACCGAGAAGAGTTTCGTCTGAATGCACGCACCTTGTTGGATGTGCTGGACTCGCAAAATGAGCTGTTTGAAACACGGCGCGAGTACCTGAGCAAAGAAGCGGATGAACGTTATGCGCAGTATCGTATATTGAACGCAACAGGGCAGCTTTTAGCCTCGCTACGGGTCGATATGCCTGCAAGTTGGGATATAAAGTCTTTGACGGGCCAGGAGCGTGAACAATGAAACAGCTAGGTATCGTTTTAATCACTGGACTATTGCTTGGCGGTTGTGCCCCTCAAAGTGTTCAACCCATGGAAGATTCCCTGACGCAAAGTCGTGATTTAACGGATAGCGATAAAGACGGTGTAATTACCGCTCGCGATCAATGCGGTGATAGCGTTGAACAAGCCAAGGTGAACAATGAGGGTTGCCCAAGTCAGCGTATCGAGAAAGAGTCGTTTGAACTCAACGTGCAGTTTGAGACTGCGTCTGCCCGAGTTCGCGAAGATCAGTACGCGGATATTCGCCGCCTTGCGGACTTTATGCGTCGCTATCCTCAAGCAACTGTGACGATAGAGGGTCACGCAAGCAAAGTGGGCAATGCGTCTTACAATATGCAGCTGTCTCAACGTCGAGCGGAAGCCATTGCCAATGTGCTAGTGAAAGAGTTTTATATTGATAGAAACCGCGTGGATGCGCAGGGATTTGGGGAAACCCAACCGCTGATTGATGACGAGAGTGACCGAGCGAATGAACAGAATCGCCGTGTGATAGCGTCTGTGTCAGGCGAACATGGGGTAATGGAGAAACGATGGACTATATACTCGTCAGAAGAGCAATAGTTCAGCGCGATAACCTAGACATGAAAAGAGGCGTGGAATGACGCTCCATCAACGTGTGCTCTCGTTTGTAATAACCGCTGCCGTGGTCATCCTTTTAGTGACCACGGCAGTGGTCTTTCATTTTGGCGTACAACAGATAGACCGAGAGCAGCAACAATACTCACGTTTATTAAGCCAGTCACTCGCAGAGGCATTACCTGTGGTGCTTGAACAGGGCGACACGCAAAGGCTAAATAAACTGGTTTCTCACTTTATTACCATGCCTCAGGTGGAGAGGATCGTTGTCAAGCCTATGCTCTCCGGAGATCGTCAAGTGTGGGAGTCAGACTCACCGGGTCTGGACGCACCGGGGTGGTTTACACAACTGACGGGACTCAAAACCCGTACCCGCTCTGTCTCGGTGACCAATGGTTGGACTCAGTTGGCACAATTGACCATCGCCATCGCGCCTCAGCGAAAAATTGAGGCCCTGTGGAGTCGGCTTTTACAGCTGGTCCTCGGGTTAACGGCAGTGAGTGTACTGATAAGCTTGGGAGCGTCGGTCATGTTCCTTAGCGTGACAGCACCGCTGGGGGAGCTACGAAAGCGGTTGAAAGCATTAGGTCATGGTGATTTCCACCCCGCGCGAGCCAAGACGCGAGTTAATGATTTGGTGGCCTTACAAAGTGCGTTTAACCTTGCAGGTCAGCAAGTGGCCAAAGTGCAGCAATCGCAGCAAGAAGAATTGGTACGCTTGCGCGATAAATTGATGGTTGACCCTGTCTCAAAGTTACCCAACCGAGGCTACTTCCAGCATCAGTTACAAAGTTACATAAAAGACGGTGTGGGTTGTACGCTCGTGCTGATCGAAGTCTCTTGGTTATCGCGACTGCGTGCACGTTATGGTTACCAATATCGTGATCAGTGCTGGCGTTTGTTGGGAGAAGCGTTAACACAAGGGGAACTCGCACAAAGCCATCAATTAGTGGCGCGTCTAAGTCATAACGAGGTCGCAATACTGCTGACGATTGATGAAGAGAGCTTAGTGCGTCGCTACTTGAGGCAACTGTTACGCGCGATAAACCAAGAGCTGGAGCATATTGCTTTGCCCGTTAACCAAGGGTTCCATCTTGGTTTAGCGCAAACCCGTACAGATGATACGGCCAGCTTGATGGCCAAAGCGGATAATGCTTTACAACAGGCAAAGCGCCAAGATGATGTATATTTCTGGCCTTCTGACGAGCAAGCTGACGGTCGTACTCGAGAGCAATGGCGGCAGATATTGCTTGATGCGCTGAATAAAAACCCACTCGCGCTTTATGCCCAGCCGGTTCGCCATCGCGATAATCAACATAATTGGCACCAAGAGGTGTATGCGCACCTTTGGGTAGATGAGAGTTGGTTGGCCGCGGGGCAATTGTTGAATCGTATTTCAATGTACGCGCTGGGTGAAGAGTTTGATAAGCATGTGCTGACCAGGGTCGATGAATACGTAAAGGCTAACTCAGTTACTGATAAGTTAGCCGTCAACTTGACGTTAGAAAGTGTTAAAAGCCAAGCCTTCCATGATTGGCTACAAAACTATCTGTTGAAAACCTACTTGGCCAATAAATTGACGTTTGAGGTGGCTGAAGCCGCGGTGCATCAAGACCCAGAGGCTTGCCAAGCGCTGTTTCAGCTCGTTCGTAAGCAAGGCTTTGAGGTCGGTGTGGATCATTTTGGGCGTGATATGGATAACGTTGATTATATTAAAAATGTCGATCCAGACTACGTGAAGCTCGATATTGGCTTTGGCCAGCCCTCGAGTGATGTTGACGATGTGTTCATTCGCATGCTGGTGAATATTGCCGCTTCTCGGGAAATTAAGGTGATTGCTACGGGAATCGAGCAGTCAGAGCAGCATCAGTATTTTCATCAGTTGGGCTGCCAAGGATATCAGGGATATATTCTTCCCCCCATTCGCCTTGATAGTGAGCACGAGCATCGCGACTAAGTCAGTCGCTTTTCCATTATCCACGCATCTTCACGGTGACCGTCGGCACAGCGGTAATACTCTTGCCGGCGGTGAACTACTTGGAAACCATGCTTGTGATAAAGTGCTTTGGCAGGCAGGTTACTCTCTCTTACTTCTAACCAAATACTGTCCGCCCCAGCATGACGCAGTGTCGTTATCATCCCGTTTAAAAGTATCCATCCCCATCCTTGCCCCTGATAATCAGGATCGATAGTGATATTCAACAGCTCGCCCTCTCCCGCGATACAGCGCGCATAAAAATAACCGATGATGCTTGAGGGCGTAGTGGGCAAGCGCAGCACGTAGTGATAGTCAAACCGGTGAGGCGAAACCGCCAGTTGTGGCGCTGACCATGGAAAGTGGTGGGCGCGCTGTTCGATAGCGGTGATCCTCTCAATATCGTCATGATCAAGCGGGGTAATCTGGTAATCACTCATACTGACAGATTTGACGCCAAAGATCGCGCTTAGCCATCGGGTTATCGTGCATCTGCGCTAAGGGCTGTGAGTACAAGCTTTTCACTCCATCGACAATCACCTCGACAGGACCAATATACCAACACCAGTTAAGGTGATGTTCGCCAAGGGCTGGCAACGCAGCGTGGGGAAGTTGAAGAGCCTGTTCAGCACCTAATTTCATGCTTTTTAGGATGTTGCCAAATAGCCACGCGTCTTGATCACTGAGTACGTGATCGCAGACCAGCAATAATTGGCAATGGTCGGGCAATTGGATCACCTCTTGTTCACGGCCGTATATTTCTGGGTGTCGCAACTGCCACACATCGAGATCCATGGCTTGTAAACGCTGGATATCTGTTAACATGGTTTGCTGACTCTCACGTTGAAGTCGCGGCAGCGAGTTGTTTATACCACCAAGTATCGTCCGGATCTAAGGGAGCAAATTCCGCCTGTTCGGCGGCGTCACTAGGCGCTATTTTTAACAGGCTATAGCCCAGCTCAAACAAGGTAGACTCAGCCTCGTCTAACAGCGGCATCACCAAGTCTGCATCTGGGCTGTGCCACAACGTAATTTCTTGGGTGTTATTGGCAGTTTGAGCATCGGTGACGGCAATGTGCCCCAATATCTCTCCCATATCATCGGTCGCAAGGAGAGAGAGCGAGATCTGACCCGTTTCGCGCAGCTGTTGGAGCTGGTCGGCTTGCATGGGGCGCATTAGCGTCTCTCGCCACCAACCGTCTAGACGAACTAGGTCGGCGGGCGCTTCTGTACGAATCATCATCACAGAGGTAGTGGTTATTAAATGGTGTAGCCAGAATAACGGATTCCCGATCCCGTGCAAGAGGTGACTGCCATTTGTGTTTGATGCTTACGCAGCCAAATGCATAAATAGTCAGCAAATTGTGCAATATGGCGACACAGTCTCCCTTGTTTACTGATTTTGAGTCCTTTATCTATTTTTACAGTAAAATATGCGGTATATAGTGAGAAAAGCTTGAACCCATGACGCGTGCCTCATAAAGTGCTACTGACAACAAAGTTAAAAGTGTCTAATATGTGAGACGCTTGTCTCGCCAATGAGATGGTCGAGAGTGATTCCCAGATGTGAGCTTTTCATGCCAATATCGTCGTTAAATGATTGGTTCTACTGCTTAACCGATAATAGTCCGTTTCTTTTTGCCATTCTCGACAGCAATGATTGCTACCTTTACGCCAACCAACGCTACCGCGAGCTGTCTGGCTTGGCCTTGCCGTCATTAAAGGGGTTATCTGATATCGATACCCTAGGCGAGGCTTTTTATCAGTCGGTCAAACCGCATTATGACAAAGCCAGACGTGGTGAATGCGCGGAAGGAGAGGTGTTTCTTACTGACAGCTACCATAGTGCTAGCTTTCACTTCAGTGTCGCACCATTGGCAAATATCGCAGATGAAAGCGGTAAGCCCTGTGTGATTTTTCATGCCGCGGATACATCTGAACGCCAAGTATTAGCCAGTGCGCTCGAAGAGGTGGAGGAAAAATACCACCGTCTTAGTCAACTTATCGATGACGGCTGCTGTGTGGTTGAAGATGGTTGTATATTATCAGCGAATCCTGCGGCGGCAGGGTTACTTGGCGTCGGTAGTATCGACGCGTTGATCGGTGAACCCTTATCAGACTATCTCGTGTCGCCAGAGAAGGAGGCGACCACCATTGACAGCCTATTGCATGCACCGCATGAGCAAGGTGTGTCGGTGGTGAGTGCAAAAAACAATGCGTCGCTGATGGTAAGCCAATCACCGATCCATCTTTTGGGCAAAAAAGCGCATATGTTACGCCTACAACCGACAATGATTGACTCGTCGGTTAAGCGCTTAAAACCCACCGACAAAGAGGATGCCAGCAAAGTCGGTGAGCAACAATCCGCTTATACGGATGCATTAACAGGTCTTTATAACCGCTACGGGTTTAGTCGAGAGCTGGATAGGCTGATAAAGGCTCAAACACCATTGGCTATGCTGTACCTTGATGTTGATAATTTTAAAAATATCAATGACTCTCTCGGACACCATGTTGGTGACCGTGTGCTTCAGGATATCGCTCAGCGCTTACGTGCCTTGCTCTCTGCGGATACCATTATTGGCCACTTAGGCGGTGACGAATTTGCGGTATTGCTTCCTAAGCCAGCAACGGAAGACGCGCCTGATCAGCTGGCTGAGAAAGTCGTCGGGGCGATTAGTCAGCCTTTCGAATTGCACTATTTTAGTAAGTATTTGGCGTGTTCAGTGGGGATGGTGCGTTATCCCGATGATGGTAAAGACGCGCGTCAGCTGCTGCAAAATGCGGATACCGCAATGTATGAGGCCAAAGAGCAAGGCCGAAACCGTGTGGTCGCCTATCATGACAGCATGAGTAAAGAGGCACGGATGCGGCTTTGGTTGGAGATCGAGCTGCAAAAAGCTTTACAAAATAATGGGCTGGAAGTGTGGTATCAACCTAAGGTCAGTGCCAGTGATTACCGTATCAACGGTGCTGAAGCCTTGGTGCGTTGGAAACATCCTATCGAAGGTTATATCAGTCCTGGACGTTTTATTCCGGTTGCAGAGCGCTGTGGCCTGATTGAAGCGCTCGGGCGTCATGTGATGCGCGAGGTTTTTCAAAACGTGCGTCGCTGGCGTCAACAAGGCATGCTGCCGGGGCGAGTGGCGATTAACTTATCGCCAGAGCAATTTAGCAGCCCCAAGCTGACCGAGCACATGGAAAAGCTGATTAAAGCCACGGGAGCGAAACCAGAGGATATTACTTTTGAATTGACGGAAAGCGCGGTGATGAAAAACGATGAGCATGCGCTGAATATGCTCAATGCGATTAAATCATTGGGCTTTGCGCTCTCGATTGATGACTTTGGCACCGGCTACTCATCCTTGTCATACCTTGCCCGTTTTCCGCTTGATGAGCTTAAAATTGACCGTGCGTTTATTCACGATATGGACGCCTTGAGTAAACAGGTGACACTGGTGGAAAGCATCATTCACCTCGGACGGGCAATGGAAATGACCGTGGTGGCAGAGGGAGTTGAAACCCGTCAGCAGGCGTCGGTACTCACTAACCTGCACTGTGACACCATTCAAGGTTATTATTTTCACTCGCCCATGCCCAAGCATGAATTTGAAAAGCTATTGCTGAAAAGTAAGCCTAACAGGCAACCACCACAGGCACTGGCGCCCAGTGCGCAGACAAGTTGACCGATGCCTATTGGTATCAACCATGATCAAAAATAGAGCAGCGAGCCTGCTCTATTTTTGTTTTGAGGCGCTATCGAATGAAAGACTATGGTCGACGGTAGGCGATCCGGTTGAGCTCAAGTAACGCATAGCGGTGCTCGACAAACTCATACACGTTGCCCGACATGGCAAGCTTATACAATGCCACGGCGCGATCGTTGTCCCCTTGGAATTGATAGCGTTTAGCAAGGTAAAAGTAAGCTTCGCATAAGCGTTCTGCGAGCAGTTCATTATCTTCACCTTGCGAGGCAAGTTGCTCAAGCAGTTCACGCTCGCTGAGCTCACCGAGGTACATATCGACAAGCTGCCAGCCCCAACCCGCGGCCTCCGCATTTGCTTTTCGGGTAGCCAGCGCTTGCTGTGCCTTGGTTTCCCCCTTCCAGTCGCGCTCCACCAAATAAAGCCAAATGAGACGATAAGGATCGTCGCGGTCTTCTTGGTAGTGATGGAGTAAGTCTTGATGGGCTAGGCGATAGCGACCGCCGTAGTACAAGGCGATCCCACGATTACGCGCGGCATAGCTGTGACTGTTATCCAGCTCTAACGTGGAGTCAAAGGCCTCGTAGGCAGCATCATAGTGACCATTTTGGGTAAAATAGACCCCAAGAATATTGAATACATCAGGTTGGTCGGGCTTTAGCGAGAGAGATTGGTTAAAATCCAGCCTTGCCAAATCGCGCATCCCCAGGCTGTCGTGCATCAGTCCACGCTCATAATGCAATTGAGCGCGTGCGTCGTCACTCAAATCATTGCGAGCAAGCAGTTGATCAATACGTGCCAAGTGCACTTCCTGCTGCAGGGTGGGCTGTAAAGGGACGGCCATAGGAGGAAAGGTCCACTGGCTGGTACAGCCTGTTAAAAATAACAGCGCCAGTATCGCCATAGGCTTGAAAAATATTGCCCGTGGCTGAATAAAAAAGGTCATGAAGGCGCATCTCCGTGTAAAAAAAAGGGGGCCTCAGCCCCCTTTATACCATGAATGACGATATGACTTTAAGCGTCAGTGCTTGGTGCTTCTTCTGCTGGCGCAGCATCAGCAGCGGGAGCTTTTTCAGCCGCTGCTTCTTTCATGCTCAGACGAATACGACCTTGACGGTCAACTTCCAGCACTTTCACGTCTACTTCTTGGCCGATTTCGAGGTAATCAGACACCTTCTCAACGCGCTGATCAGCGATTTGAGAAATGTGAACCAGACCATCTTTGCCGCCAATCACTGAGACGAAGGCACCGAAGTCAACGATACGCTGAACCTTACCGGTATAGATACGGCCCACTTCGACTTCTGCAGTGAGTGCTTCGATGCGTGAAATGGCATCTTTGGCAGCTTCACCGTCGGTGGCCGCAATTTTCACGGTACCGTTGTCGTCGATTTCAATGGTGGTGCCAGTTTCTTCGGTAAGCTGACGGATCACGGCGCCACCTTTACCAATGACATCGCGGATCTTGTCTGGGTTGATGCTCATGGTGTGGATACGAGGCGCGAACTCAGAGATATCGTCGCGTGCCGAGCCAATGGCTTGGTCCATCACATCCAGGATGTGTAAACGTGCGCCTTTGGCTTGGTTCAATGCAATTTGCATGATCTCTTTAGTGATCCCTTCGATTTTGATGTCCATCTGCAAAGCAGTGACACCGTCATCCGTACCGGCCACTTTAAAGTCCATATCACCGAGGTGATCTTCATCACCCAAGATGTCGGAAAGCACAACGAAATCGTTGTCTTCTTTCACCAGACCCATGGCGATACCGGCCACTGATTTTTTCACCGGTACACCGGCATCCATCAGTGCTAGAGAGGTACCACATACTGACGCCATTGAAGACGAGCCGTTTGACTCAGTGATCTCAGAGACCACACGCAGTGTGTATGGGAATTCATCTTGGCTTGGTAGAACCGCTGCAATACCGCGCTTCGCTAGGCGACCATGGCCGATTTCGCGGCGCTTTGGTGAGCCAACAAAACCGGTTTCACCCACGCAATAAGGAGGGAAGTTGTAGTGCAGCATGAAGCCTTCTTGGCGCTCACCCATGATAGAATCAATGGTTTGCGCGTCACGCTGAGTACCGAGTGTGGCGGTGACCAAAGCCTGTGTTTCACCACGGGTAAACAAGGCGCTGCCGTGAGTACGTGGTAATACGCCAGTACGCACGTCGAGGGCACGAACCATGTCTTTCTCACGGCCATCAATACGTGGTTCACCCGCAATGATGCGGCTACGTACGACTTTCTTTTCTAGGTCGCCAAGCATGCCTAGGATTTCACGCTCATCCAAGGTCTCGTCTTCGCCGAGTAGTGCAGACACCACTTCCTGCTTCACCTGACCAATTTGCTCGTAACGGGCCATTTTTTCAGTGATTTGGTATGCCTGAGCCAGTGGGCCTTGTGCCATTTCAGCCACACGGGTTTGTAGCGCAGCGTTAACTTCCGGCGCTTGCCAATCCCAAGTAGGCGTTCCCACTTCGGCGGCAAATTCTTTGATTGCGTTGATCGCGGTTTGCTGTTGCTCATGACCAAACATCACCGCTTGCAGCATTTGCTCTTCGCTTAGGCGATCCGCTTCTGATTCAACCATCAGCACGGCGCCTTCAGTACCCGCGACCACAAGGTCAAGCTTGCTGTCGTCTAGCTCAGCAGGGCTTGGGTTAAGCACGAGTTCATCATTGATGTAGCCGACACGTGCTGAGCCGATAGGGCCGTTGAATGGGATCCCTGAGATGGCCAGTGCGGCCGAGGTACCTAGCATGGCAACGATATCAGGGCTAACCGCTGGGTTAACAGATACCACGGTTGCGATAACCTGCACTTCGTTTTTGAACGAGTCCGGGAATAGCGGGCGGATAGGGCGGTCAATCAGACGTGCGGTCAGGGTTTCTGACTCAGAAGGGCGGCCTTCGCGCTTGAAAAAACCACCTGGGATTTTACCCGCGGCGTAGGTACGCTCTTGGTAGTTGACGGTCAATGGGAAGAAGCTTTGGCCTTCAGCCGCTTCTTTTTTACCGACCACAGAAACGAATACCGAGGTATCGTCCATGCTGACCATGACAGCACCATTGGCTTGACGTGCCATCACGCCAGTTTCCAATGTGACTGTATGATTGCCGTATTGGAATGTTTTTACGATTGGATTCACAGATTATTTCCTTGTTGCTAAGGGATAAACCCGTTGGTTTATCTCACTAAGTGTCGGCTTTCAGCTGCTCACCATCGCGACTAATGACACCACGCTGCGCGGGTGTTTGGCCTTCGTGGGCAGTATGCTGTCAATAGTCGCGACCTTATGGTCGACGTTGTTGACTGTGTTACAGCTGAAAGTGGCGCTAATTATACACGTGCTTGGCCGATAACGACACCACGAGGCAGTCGATTGGCAACATTTGTGATGTGCTTGGCAAGCAAAATTGACCCTAACGGATACAGATAACAGTGCCAAGTCAGATTTGTGAATTGAAGCTGACTACAAGATCAGCGAAAATACGCCACTTTTGTGAATGACCCTCTCAGCTGGCGCCTGATTGCCGCCTGAAGTCAATAAGAAGATAACCTTTATGTCAAATACACTGCTGCAACAGGAAGTTGATAAACGCCGCACCTTTGCGATTATCTCGCACCCAGATGCGGGTAAAACCACCATCACGGAAAAGGTGCTGTTATTCGGACGTGCCATTCAAACGGCAGGAACCGTGAAAGGGCGTGGCTCTAACCAACATGCCAAGTCTGATTGGATGGATATGGAAAAAGAGCGTGGTATCTCTGTGACCACTTCTGTGATGCAATTTCCTTACAATGACTGCTTGGTGAACCTGCTTGATACGCCAGGGCACGAGGATTTCTCAGAGGATACATACCGGACACTGACTGCCGTCGATTCGTGTTTAATGGTGATTGATGCGGCGAAAGGTGTCGAAGATCGTACTCGCAAGCTGATGGAAGTCACGCGCTTACGCGATACCCCGATTATCACCTTTATGAACAAACTTGACCGTGATATTCGCGATCCGATGGAGCTGCTCGATGAAGTAGAGAGTGAACTCAACATCGCCTGTGCACCGGTATCGTGGCCGATTGGTTGCGGGAAAGGTTTCCAAGGTGTCTATCACATTCATCGGGACGAAAGCATCCTCTATCAATCAGGGCAAGGCCATACCATCCAAGATGCGCGTATCATCAAAGGCTTGGACAACCCTGAGCTCGATGAGGCGATTGGTGCCGACATTGCGCAAGATTTGCGCGATGAGTTGGAGCTGGTGATGGGGGCGTCACATGAGTTTGACCATGAGCTGTTTTTAAGCGGTGAACTCACGCCCGTTTTCTTCGGGACCGCATTGGGTAACTTCGGCGTGGATCATATGCTGGATGGCTTGACTGAGTGGGCACCAAAGCCCATGGCGCGCCCAACCCATGACCGCGAGGTCAGTGCCGACGAGGAGAAATTCTCAGGGTTTGTATTTAAAATCCAAGCCAATATGGATCCACGTCACCGTGATCGGATCGCCTTTATGCGTATTGTCTCTGGTAAATACCAGCAAGGCATGAAGCTGCGCCATGTACGTTTAGGTAAACAAATCAATATTTCCGATGCGGTGACCTTTATGGCAGGGGATCGGTCACGGGCTGAAGATGCGTTTGCGGGTGACATTATTGGCCTACACAATCATGGCACCATTCAAATTGGCGATACCTTTACCCAAGGGGAAGATCTGAAATTCGCAGGGATCCCCAACTTTGCCCCAGAGCTGTTCCGCCGGATCCGTCTCAAAGATCCACTACGTCAAAAGCAGCTGCTTAAAGGTTTGATTCAGCTGTCTGAAGAAGGTGCGGTACAGGTGTTCCGTCCGCTACAATCGAACGACTTAATTGTCGGTGCGGTCGGTGTGCTCCAGTTCGATATGGTGGTGGCACGCTTGAAAGCCGAATACAACGTGGATGCGTTGTATGAGCCGATTAATGTGGCCACTGCGCGTTGGGTGGAGTGTAAGGATGAGAAGAAGCTGGACGAGTTTCAGCGTAAAAACCAGGCGAACTTAGCCTTGGATGGTGGTGATAACTTGACGTACATTGCGCCGACCATGGTTAATCTGAACCTCACGCAAGAGCGCTTCCCGGATATTGAGCTCAGAGCGACCCGCGAACACTAAGCGGCAGGGGTGAGGGCCGGATCGCCTAGTGTGATTAAAAACTCGTACCGGATAGAGGTGACACTCTCCTCGTTCGCGCCATGCTATACTGCCGTCTGTAACCAGACGGCTTTTTTAATGGCACAAGGTTTACAAAACAAGGATGCCAATAATGATGATCGCGCGTATTAAACGTTGGGTGGCACGGTACGATGCTTGGTGTCAGCAAATGGGACTTGGCGAGGATAACCGTCGTAGCTGTGTGCCTATCAAGCGTTCAGAAAAAACACCATCTACACCAACGTCTCAGCATGATTGATACCCATTGCCATTTTGATTTTTCTCCGTTTCGTGAGGCGCCAGAGTCATATTGGCGGGCGGCACGCGAAAGCGGTGTGACTCGGATGGTGATCCCCAGTGTTAGTGAGGATAACTGGTCGGCGGTGCTGTCGTTGACTGAACGCCTACACGGTGTGTATGCCGGATTGGGGTTACACCCGTGTTTTCTCGATGCTCACACTGACGACAGCCTGGGTAAACTTGAGCGGGCATTGGCCTTGCGTCCTGCGCGCTGTATCGCCGTCGGGGAAGCGGGGCTCGACTTTTTTGTCGCGAACCAAGATACCGCACAGCAGCGCCAGCACGCGCTATTGGAAGGGCAGCTTTGGCTCGCTCGCCACTATGATCTCCCCATTATTCTGCATAGCCGTAAAGCGCATAATCAATTATTACGCATGGTCAAAGCCTACCCAGGTGTACGAGGCGTATTGCATGCGTTCAGTGGTAGTGAACAGCAGGGTAAACAGTTTATTGATGCGGGCTTGATGCTCGGGGTTGGCGGCACCGTCACCTATCCGAGAGCCCAAAAGACCCGTCGCGCCATCGCGCAGTTACCGCTCTCCAATTTAGTGCTTGAAACCGATGCCCCCGACATGCCTTTAGCTGGATTTCAAGGAAAACCGAACACCCCCTCTCAGGTGTCAAGGGTCGCTGATGTGGTTGCAGAGTTAAAAAGCTGTGATAAAGATCATCTGGTGGCTGAAACATCAGACAACGCTGAAAGATTGTTTGGCTTTGATTGAGCGGGAACGGGCAAAAGACAAACGTTTGCGGTTGCATAAGCTCACAAAACTAGATCAAAGTCATACTTATTGATGCATTACAAAATAGTTTTACAGCGAACTGTGATTGGAATATTACTTTAATGTGACTGCGATGCGTATAATCTCTCCCGGAAACCAAATTCCACTTTGTCGAGACGCCAACTTTTTACTTTGAGGATGCCAATACTATGAGCCTGCTGATGAGCGTGATCGGGATGGTTGTACTGCTAGGGATAGCTGTTCTTCTTTCCGATAACCGCAAAGCCATTAACCTCCGTACCGTGGGTGGCGCATTTGCTATCCAACTCTTTTTCGGTGCTTTCGTACTGTATGTCGATGTCGGACGTGACATTCTGTACGGCGCATCACAATACGTTGCTAACGTCATCGCATACGGTGACGAAGGGATCAGCTTCATCTTTGGTGGACTGGTTTCTGACAAAATGTTTGAACTGTTCGGCGGTGGCGGTTTCGTCTTCGCCCTGAAAGTTCTCCCTGTTATTGTCTTTTTCTCATCACTGATCAGCGTGCTTTACTACCTGGGTATTATGCAGGTTGTGATCAACGTGCTCGGTGGTGGCCTACAAAAAGCACTGGGTACATCACGTGCCGAGTCTATGTCAGCAACCGCTAACATCTTCGTTGGACAAACTGAAGCGCCTTTGGTGATTCGCCCGTTCGTGCCTCGCATGACGCAATCAGAGCTGTTCGCGGTAATGTGTGGTGGCTTGGCCTCAGTCGCAGGTGGCGTACTGGCGGGTTATGCCTCTATGGGTGTACCGCTAGAGTACTTGATTGCGGCATCATTCATGGCCGCACCAGGTGGTCTACTGTTTGCGAAAATCATCAAACCTGAAACTGATGAGCCGGTCGAGCAAATGGCTGACGCGACTGCTGAGGGTGCAGAGAAACCAGCGAACGTGATTGACGCAGCTGCAGGCGGCGCATCATCAGGTATGCAACTGGCGCTTAACGTCGGTGCTATGCTACTTGCGTTCATTGGTTTGATTGCCCTGATCAACGGCATGTTAGGTGGTATCGGTGGCTGGTTCGGTTACCCAGACATTACGCTGGAGCTGATCTTGGGTTACCTGTTCGCCCCGTTTGCGTTCCTTATCGGTGTACCATGGGAAGAAGCGGTGGTCGCAGGCTCTTTCATCGGTCAGAAGATCGTGGTCAACGAATTTGTGGCTTACCTGAACTTCACTCAATACCTTGGTGACGGTGCGCAAGTTGTTGCAGCAACCGGCATGGAAATGACAGAGAAAACCAAAGCGATTATCTCGTTTGCTCTGTGTGGTTTCGCTAACTTGTCATCTGTGGCTATCTTGCTGGGTGGCTTGGGTGGCCTCGCGCCAAACCGTCGCCCAGAAATTGCGCGCTTCGGTGTGAAAGCGGTGATCGCCGGTACCTTGTCTAACTTGATGGCGGCGACCATTGCGGGTCTATTTGTGACCTTAACCCTGGCGGGCTAATCGTCTTATTGCGGTAGCACACAGTGTTAAGCAAAACGCCACACAGGCTGCCTGTGTGGCGTTTTTTATTGGGCTTACGTAGTGAATGTGCTTCACCCCCCGTCCTTGCTGAGGGGTGTATACTCATCAATAGAGGCTTGTTACAACATAAGGTAAAACCATGCAGGAAATTCTTCTCGCCCTCGTGGCCGGCTTTTTAGTGGGCGTATTGTTTAGCGCGATAAAACTCCCCATCCCCGCACCACCGGTTTTATCCGGTGTGATGGGTATTGTCGGAGTGTATTTAGGTGGCGTCGGCTATCAGTGGATTGTGGCGCGTTTTTTCAGTTAGAAAGATTGGTTCTACCGCGCAACAGTGTATTTTTCAACATAAACGGTAAAATCTAGTTTTGCTGAAACGGCGTTGGTAAAATAAGTGAACGCCGTCAAAGTTTGCTGGCGCCACAATCCTTATTTTCCTCTCATGGTTAGCAACAAGGTGTGGCTAGCCCCAATCGGAAACGTCCAACGGCGAACCCGCAAATACCCAGGTATTTGCACGCGGCAACAAGGATGGTTGGTTGAAGGCGGCGCGATGTCCAGCCTCAAACTTCATGGAGCCAAGTCCGCTGAGCAATGACCGGCGAACAAAGCTGGTTGTTAATACAGTGGCCAACCCTACTACCTGTTTGGCAAAAGAATGAGGACTGGAGATATCCAATGAACGAATTACAAACCGCGGCCCTACGCGCACTAAAACTGATGGATCTGACCACACTGAACGATGATGATACCGATGAAAAGGTGATCAGCCTGTGTCAGAACGCGAAAACCGCCGTTGGCAACACCGCAGCCGTTTGCATCTATCCGCGCTTTATCCCTATCGCCAAGAAAACATTGCGCGAGCAAGGCACCCCAGAGGTGCGTATCGCGACCGTGACCAACTTCCCTCACGGTAATGATGATATTGATATTGCGGTGGCAGAAACGAAAGCAGCCGTCGCTTACGGTGCCGATGAGGTTGATGTGGTTTTCCCATATCGCGCGCTGATTGCAGGTGACGAACAAGTAGGTGCTGAGCTGGTCAAACAATGTAAAGCCGCGTGTGGCAGCGATGTATTGCTTAAAGTGATCATTGAAACCGGTGAACTGAAAAGCGAGACACTGATCAAACGCGCCTCTGAGATGGCCATTGATGCAGGCGCAGACTTTATCAAAACCTCTACGGGGAAAGTGGCGGTCAATGCCACCCCAGAAGCAGCGGAGATCATGCTCAACGTGATTAACGATAAAGGCGTGGCTGAGACTGTTGGCTTTAAACCTGCTGGTGGCGTACGCACGGCGGAAGACGCGCAACAATACCTCGCGATGGCAGATCGCATTCTCGGCGAGCAATGGGCTGACAGCCGCCACTACCGCTTTGGTGCATCGAGCCTGTTGGCAAACCTGTTGCACACCTTAGGCGAAGGTGAAAAAGCAGCAGAAGGCGGTTATTAACCGTTGATTGTCACTCGGCACCACGGGCAAGCCGAGCCTTGCCCACTGGACGGTAAGGAGGATGCATGATCTTACCTCAAGAGATTATTCGTAAGAAACGCGACAACATCGCGTTGAGCAAAGAAGAAATTTACGCGTTTATTCAAGGTGTCGCCGATGAGTCGGTCTCTGAAGGGCAAATTGCTGCGTTTGCGATGGCGATTTACTTTAATGACATGACCATGGATGAGCGTGTGGCATTGACGTGTGCGATGCGCGATTCTGGCATGACCTTAGATTGGTCACACATGCAGTTTGATGGCCCTGTGGTCGATAAACATTCAACCGGTGGGGTCGGCGATGTGACGTCGTTGATGTTAGGTCCCATGGTTGCAGCCTGTGGTGGCTATGTGCCGATGATCTCAGGTCGCGGCTTGGGCCACACCGGGGGCACGCTGGACAAACTGGAGTCTATTCCTGGCTATAACATCATGCCAAGCAACCAAGTGTTTGGGGATGTGACCCGCGATGCCGGTGTAGCAATCATTGGGCAAACCGGCTCGTTAGCGCCTGCGGATAAACGTGTGTATGCCACCCGCGATGTCACTGCCACGGTGGATAACATCTCTTTGATTACTGCGTCGATTCTGTCGAAAAAACTGGCTGCAGGTCTAGATGCTTTGGTCATGGACGTCAAGGTTGGATCGGGGGCGTTCATGCCGACGTATGAAGATTCAGAGGCGTTGGCCAAATCGATTGTCGGTGTGGCCAACGGTGCCGGAACCAAAACCAGTGCCTTGCTAACGGACATGAACCAAGTGTTAGCATCGTCTGCCGGCAATGCCTTAGAAGTCAAAGAAGCCGTCGACTTTTTGACCGGTCGTTACCGTAATCCACGTTTGTACAATGTGACCATGGCGCTGTGCGCTGACATGTTGGTGGTCAGTGGACTGGCGGCCGATGTGAATCAAGCAAAACAAAAATTGGATCAGGCACTGGACAGCGGTCGCGCTGCCGAGTGTTTTGCCAAAATGATTGCAGGGCTTGGCGGGCCGGCTGACTTTGTTGAGTCGCCGGAGCAATACCTCGCCACTGCGTCAGTGATTAAGCCTGTCTATGCCGAGCAATCAGGTATTGCCAATGCCATGGATACACGGGCATTGGGCATGGCTATTATAGAAATAGGTGGCGGCCGTCGGGTTGCCAGCGATAAAATTGATTATGCCGTTGGGTTGAACGAAATGATTCGTCTGGGGCAACAAGTGGATGAGCACACCCCGCTCGCCATGCTCCACGCTCAGACTGAAGAGCAATGGCAACAAGCGGCGAATGCGGTGCGAGCCGCAGTGAAAGTCGCTGATGAGGCGCCGAGTGCAACGCCAGACGTATATCGTCGCATCAGCTTACAAGACGTCTAATGGAGGCGATCATGAAACGCGCAATTGTATTAGTTTTAGACTCATTTGGTATTGGCGCCACTGAAGATGCCGTCAAATTTGGTGACCAAGGTGCAAACACCTTGGGCCACATTGCACAAGCGTGTGCGAAAGGCGAAGCGGATAATGCGGATCGTCAAGGCCCATTATCTTTGCCTAACATGACCAAATTGGGCTTGGGTAAAGCGTGTGAAGAGTCGTCAGGTTACTTCCCAGAAGGCTTAGACTCACATGCAGAGATTATCGGTGCTTACGCCCACGCTAAAGAGCTGTCTTCGGGTAAAGACACACCGTCTGGTCACTGGGAAATTGCTGGTGTGCCTGTCTTATTTGAGTGGGGCTACTTCTCAGACTTAACCAACAGCTTCCCGAAAGCGCTGCTAGATCGCATTGTTGAGCGAGCGGGCGTACCTGGCTATCTCGGTAACTGCCATGCGTCGGGCACCCAAGTGCTAGACGACTTGGGCGAAGAGCATATGAAAACTGGGAAGCCGATTTTTTACACTTCAGCGGACTCAGTGTTCCAAATCGCGTGCCATGAGGAAACTTACGGGCTAGATAACCTGTATGAGCTGTGTCAGATCGTGCGCGAAGAGCTGGAAGACTATAACATTGGTCGCGTGATCGCCCGTCCTTTCATTGGGCCAGCGAAAGGCCAGTTTGAGCGTACCGGTAACCGCCGTGACTTGTCTGTCGAGCCTCCTTCTCCTACCGTGCTACAAAAGCTGGTGGAAGAAAAAGGCGGTGATGTGATCTCGATTGGTAAGATTGCAGACATTTACGCGCACTGTGGTATCACCAAGAAAATCAAGGCGACAGGCCTAGAAGCCTTGTTTGATGCAACCAAAGACGCGATCAAAGAAGCGGGCAACAACAGCTTGGTCTTCACTAACTTTGTTGACTTTGACTCGGCGTACGGCCACCGTCGTAATGTAGCTGGCTATGCGGCGGCGTTGGAATACTTTGATCGTCGCTTACCCGAAATCATGGAAATGCTAGAAGAAGACGATGTGTTGTTGCTAACAGCTGACCATGGTTGCGATCCAACCTGGCCTGGCACCGATCACACCCGTGAGCATATCCCTGCACTGGTCTATGGCAAAAAAGTGCCAGCGGGTTCACTCGGTCGTCGCGAAACGTTCGCGGATATTGGCCAGTCATTAGCGGAATACTTTGATTTGTCACCAATGGATTACGGGAAGTCGTTCCTGTAACACGTTGACTACACCCTCCCAGATAAAAAGAGATGGCGAATGGCCATCTCTTTTTTTATCTCGGTTTCTCGCTCTGGTCGCTGTGTCTTTGCCGTTTTACCAAGATAAACGTGCAGAACGACGAGTGAGCATTGTCATCAATAGCGCCCCCAGTAATAGTGCAAGGCCGATGAGGAGACGAAACTCGGTTATGTTCGATTGCAGCTGCTGTTTGGCTTCATTGATAACCGAATGGTGCTCTACCGTGAGGCGAAGAAACCCGACGATGTCGCCATCACGGCTTATCGGCGTCATTAGCTGCTGTCGTCCTTGGCTTTCGAGTCCTAGAGGGGTGGTTAATCCAACGGCGGTTTCCAGTGGCAAGGCATTCGTCGAGCGTACTACAGGACTGCCGTTGAGCTGGTAGAAACTGGCATCACGGATCAGTGGCTCGGTTGCCAGTTCATTGGCCATGGTTTGTAAAGGCTGATAATTCTTATCAACCAAGGCATCATAGGCTTGCACACCAACCTGGCGGGTCATTAGCTGGGCTAATTGATCGGTTTGCTGATACAGCGCTTGGTACTGGCGCTGGCTGAGTGTGGTGCTGTAAAGCATTAAGGCGGCAATAGCACTGATAGTGGTGAGCAGCATTCCCCACCAAGTCATCCGCCGTAGCGTTTTGCGCGAAATTGAAAACATACCTTCCTCAAGCCAGATAAACAGAGTCAATTAGCACTGGAGCTTACTACGGTTTTTATGGTATCACAGCCTCATTGTGATTGATTCATTGACCAAGCTTGCTTGGAAACCGAAAGGAAAATATTGACCATGGATAAGGCCACCCCCTTGGCAATTCACCGTTCACCGCAACTTTACCGCCGCTTCCCGACAATGACGACGTCTGCGTTCTCTCGCCGTCGGCAAGGGGGATGGATTGTGTTTGGTGAGGTCATCGATCCGCGTCAGCTCGACGATATCCGCTTTTTTACCGGTGATGACGTTGAGGTTGCCGATGGTTGGCGTGTCGGGCCGTATGAGGTGTTATTGATCCGCGGTGAACTGACGGCTGAACATCGCACCGTGATTGAGGCGCTCGAGCTTGACTGCGCTGACTTACAGGCCCTTCCTGATTTAAGCAGGCCTGGATTGGCGGTGTTTGACATGGATTCCACCGCGATAGAGATAGAGTGTATTGATGAGATTGCGGCACGCGCTGGGGTTGGAGACGCGGTGTCTGCGGTCACCGAGCGCGCCATGTTGGGCGAGCTTGATTTTGAAGCGAGTTTGCGCCAGCGCGTAGCGGCCTTGAAAGGGGCGGATGGGTCGATACTTGAGGCGGTGAAAGCCCAGTTGCCGTTGATGCCAGAAATGGCGCACCTCGTGGCCAGCTTAAAAGCCCACGGCTGGTATGTAGCGATTGCTTCGGGCGGTTTTACCTATTTCTCGGATCATCTCCAACAGCAATTAGACTTGGACTATGCGGAGTCGAACCAGCTTGGGCTCAACAATGGCCAGCTCACCGGCGAGGTGGAAGGAGCTGTTGTGGACGCGCAACGAAAAGCGGATGTGCTAACCATGCTGGCGCAAAAATACGACATTGCGCCAGAAAACACTTTAGCCGTCGGGGATGGCGCGAATGATTTGCTAATGATGGAGGCAGCGGGTCTCGGCATTGCATATCATGCGAAACCCAAGGTGAATGAGAAGGCGCAGGCGGCAGTCAAACACGCGTGGTTGGGCGGTGTGCTGTGTGTACTCTCTGCCAGTATTCGCGATCGGATTAGCTGGCAGCCGCGCTAAAGGAGGGCTGCCTACAATGCTGAGGGGCTATGTGACAAGCTACCATGGCTTGGCCCCTCTTAGCGCCCTAAACGCATCAGCACTTCGTCGGTGACATCAACCAGCTCACCGTAGGCACACAGTGCGACAAATTCATCTTCCAGTTGGCGCGCTTTATGGGTGTCGCGTTTAAGTAAGGTTGATAATTGGTTGGCATCGATATCTTGCTCGGCATGGGCCAGTGGTGTCATCCGGTTGCGTAGCACGGCAAACGCCCCACCTTTTTGCGCCAGCTGAATAAATTTTCGCCGCGCATCGTCAGATTCAAACTCACTATCGGCAAAAGTGTGCACGGCACGTACCTTGTCTTCTTGCATGTCTACCCAGACGAAGTACTCGCGCACCAGCTCTTTCAGAGGCTGGGAAGGGCGGGTAACTTCATGGGTGCGGGTGAGAATCTTGTCCCCGAAGACAGGATAGAATGATAGCTGACGGCCCCCACCAGCGCGTTCGAGAAAGCGGTGCAAGCGGCTGGGTGGTAGGTTGATACCCACCGCAGGCACCGAGAGTACACCGTTGTCACGCCGAATAAAGTAGGGCTGTACGGTTAAGCGCGTGAGCAGTAATTGGTGCATGGCCCAAACTAAGGGCGGATCGGGCAAACGTTCATCAAGCACTGTCAGTTTGTCGAGGTTATGTTCAATCAAGCGGCGAAGGTACTGGCGACGACGGGTGTTGGGCGCTTCAGTGGTGAGCTTGAGTTGAATATTGTCTCGTTTGGGGCTCACTCGAATCACCTGATACGGCATATCGACGAGAGGCGCACGAGGGTCAATACTGACTAATGCATCGAGTGAAACAGACACCAAGTCATCTTTCGCCCCTTGAAAAGGCTGTGCCAGTTTCAGGTTCAATCCACCCGAGGAGAAATCGACCAGTTTTCCCTTCAGGGCCCCTTGCTCTGGATGTACCAGTGATACCTCAGAGCGGTAGGCATAACGTGGTTCACGGCGTTGGGGCTGCCTGTCGGATGAGATTAACTGTGCCCCACAAACCGGATTACGTTGGTGTAAAAAGCGTCGCAAGGCTTGGCTGGATAACGACGGTTTGGGGTGGGTTAAATAACTCTTCTTGCTTTCGGCGTGGGTCACATCTTGCACCAACGCGACATGAGTCAGGGTTTTGAGCGTATTCAGCCAATCAGGCGACACGTCTTGTAGCCGTTCAATGTCACCCGCGTTAATGGCTGACATGGTCACCTTAAACACCCGCCATGAATGGCGCTTGGCACCTAGTTGCCAGAACAGGTGGCGCTCTTCTTCGCTCATTTCATTGGGCGAGGCGGAATAGAAAAAACGCTGCTTGTCTTTCTCTACAGAAAAGCAATATAACAATAGCTGGCTGGTTGACGCTCCTTCTACTTGAAGCAGTGACAAGCGCTGTGCATCGAAAATATGATTAATGACAGGTTGATTGCGGCTGTCGTGCCAGTAATCCCAAAGCTCCCGGTTTTGCCGCGTTTGTAATACGTACTCTAACTTGTCTTGTGCAAAGTAAAGCGGCAGGACGCTGGTATGGTGCAAGAAAGATTGCTCATAGCTTTGCAGCTTGAGAGTGAGTAACTTGTCTTCACCATCTTGCTTGCCACGAAAGTCGGGCGAGGCCATTTCTGTGTCTAGCGCCTGCTTAATCGCATCACTGCTGGTGTCAAGCCGTAAGCGTAACCAGGTGCTGCTGGTGGAGTCTTTGTTTTGATCGACGCCAATAATACGGTAACTCAGCCCTTGCTCAAGATCGGGGTCTTGATACTTTTGCGCTAATGCTGTGAACCGAACTAATACTTCAGAGCTAGGCGGGTAATCGAATGCTGCAGGGACACGCACTCGGCAGCCTGAGTTAGACAAGTCACTGGTGACCCCATGTACCTCATAGCCGGTATTCAGTGTTATTAATACTTGGGTAGCAAAATGGATGCGGCTTTCACTACGCGCTAAATAACGGCCAAAGGTGAGCTTCTCGGGTAACAATGCCTCTTGGGCCGTATCACTGACTGGGCCTTTTCCTTGTTGCTGAGTGTGTTTTTCTTGTTCGTGTTTGACGCGAAAGTTATTAGGGGTATTGTGCAAATCTTCCCACAACCCTTGCGTCATTTGCCCATTGTATAAAGGCAAGCGCTCGTAATAGTGGTTAATCGCCACATCATCCAACCAATGCTTTTTGCCGTTTAGCTCGTATTGATGACATTCACCATCGACTTTGCCACGGAGATCGATGGTACGGTTGCATGGCGTCATCAAACGTCTGATCTCCATTTTGATCAGAAGTTTGGCAGAGCTTGGCTCGTTGGCGGTGAGCTTATCGAGCAGCACCTCAAATTTGGGGGTTTGGGACATAGGAAGCAGTTGCTCAATCAGTCCCTGGTAATCATCCTGCTTCATGGCAAAGTCTGGTAAAGTGTTGTCCTTATATAATAACGGCACCGGTTCGAAAAAGTGTCGGAATAATTAATAAGATAGCAATCATTTTGTGAATTAGCTGACATCATACGTCTTGGAGAGCGAATGGCAAAAACAAAACGAGCCTACGTATGTAACGACTGTGGCGCGGATTTTCCCCGTTGGCAAGGGCAGTGCTCAGCCTGTGGCGCGTGGAACACCATTACAGAAGTGAGACTGGCAGCATCGCCCCAGGTCGTGCGCAATGAAAAGTATGCTGGGTATGCAGGCAGCGCAGAAGGACAAGTACAAACCCTACAGGATATCGATTTACAAGAGGTGCCACGCCTAAGTAGTGGTTTTAAAGAGCTGGATCGTGTGCTTGGCGGGGGGATCGTTCCTGGTGCCGCGATCTTGATTGGGGGCAACCCGGGCGCAGGGAAAAGCACCTTGCTCTTGCAAACCATGGTGGGGCTCGCACACCATCTGCCGACCTTGTACATCACAGGGGAAGAGTCATTACAGCAGGTGGCGATGCGCGCTGATCGGCTGGGGCTTGCCAAAGATCGCTTGAAGCTGTTGTCAGAAACGGGCGTGGAAACCATCTGCCAGGTGGCTAAAAAAGAGCAACCGAAAATCATGGTCATCGACTCGATACAAGTGATGCATGTCGCGGATGTGCAATCTGCGCCGGGGAGCGTGTCACAAGTGCGGGAGTCTGCCGCGGCCTTGACCCGTTATGCCAAGCAACACAATGTGGCGATTTTCATGGTGGGGCATGTGACGAAAGATGGCACGCTGGCCGGCCCCAAGGTGTTGGAGCACTGCATTGATTGTTCTATTTTGCTCGATGGCTCTAGCGATAGCCGTTTTCGCACACTACGCAGCCATAAAAACCGCTTTGGTGCGGTCAACGAACTTGGCGTGTTTGCGATGACTGGGCAGGGGTTAAAAGAGGTCAGTAACCCGTCCGCCATTTTCCTTTCACGTGGTGAGGAGCAAACCTCCGGTAGCTCGGTAATGGTGGTATGGGAAGGCACCCGACCTTTGCTGGTAGAGTTACAAGCCTTAGTCGACTATTCACAACTGGCCAATCCACGCCGGGTGGCGGTGGGGTTAGAGCAAAACCGTCTTGCTTTACTTCTGGCCGTTTTACACAAACACGGTGGGCTGCAAATGTCTGACCAAGATGTGTTTGTTAATGTGGTTGGTGGGGTCAAAGTTACAGAAACCAGTGCCGATCTTGCCCTGCTGTTAGCGCTGATTTCGAGCTTTAGGGATCGCCCGCTGCCAAGAGAGCTGGTGGTCTTTGGCGAAGTCGGCTTGGCGGGAGAAATTCGCCCTGTTCCAAGTGGGCAAGAACGCTTGATGGAAGCGGCGAAGCATGGCTTCAAAAAAGCCGTGGTCCCCAAGGCTAACTTACCGAAACAATCGATTGACGGCATGACGGTCTACGGCGTCAGTAAGCTGTCTGACGCCCTCGATGTACTAGAAGATTTATAGCCGATAGTGTTGGGGCGAAGCACATGAGCCCCAGTTTTATCGATATGGAGAGGTAGACGGGCAAACATGGCTTATACAGGAAAAGGTAAGTCATGCTACCGGATTTCCCCAAGCTTATTTACCCCGAGCTTATTTACATTGACGCCTTCGTCGGTGCCGATTTTATATCAGCTTCGCGCTGCTGTGCGGTACTCAGTGGCGGCTCAGCGTCTGGCATATTGGCGACTTGTACCTGAGTTTCGACCAAGTTTTCGACTACCGCCACTAAATGGCCCCAACTGACACGCTTCTCGTTTTCGAGCAAGGTATCGAACTGCTCTGCACTCCACTTAATAAACCGGCGCGGATTAAGCGCTCGCCCTAAAAAGCGGACTTCGTAGTGCAAATGAGGGCCGGTGGATAACCCCGTGTTACCTGACCAGGCAATTAGGTCACCTTTTTTCACGAACTGCCCACTGCGTACGTTGAACTTATCGAGGTGGGCGTAGAGGGTCATAAAGCCAAAGGCATGGTCTATTTTTACAAAGTTGCCATAGCCTTTGCGACGGCTGGGTCTGACATACTCCACCACGCCATCTGCTGGGGCGTACACGGGCGTACCAATGTCAGCAGTTAAGTCTAACCCCATGTGGAATTTTTCTTTGCCCGTCACCGGGTGTGTGCGTGAACCATACCCAGATGAGCGACGATAGCTTTGAATCGGTTTGCCATTAGGAATGAGTTGAAGCATGGTGTAACGCACAGCGGAGTTTATGGCTGCCACATCCAGTCGGTGGGTCAGTGAGGCATCTTTCGCCACCGACTGCAGCCCCAGCATATCTTCCACCGTCACCACGCGCTGAGTCAGTGCAGTCAGCTCGACATCTTTGTTCTCGATGGTTTGTGACAGCTCATCGCGCTTTTGTTGCAGCATGGCCACTTCGTTATTCAATACGGCACGCTCTTCACGTAAACGGTTAACGGCAGCTTCGGCTTCAGTGGAACGCTCGGAGAGCAAATAAAGGCTGGCGAAGGTCACGGTGAGAACGGCCAGCAATACCAACGCCAATGTTTGCACTACCTTTTTGCGGGTAGGGCAAAGCGTATAATGCTTCACACCGTTTGGGTGTGAGATGGCGATATGGATGTGATCTGTCATGACTGGTTACTGCTGGCCTGCGTTCGGTACCGCCCATGACGACACGGAGCTAAGACTCGGGCTCCTTCATAGGGTCGGTCAACTGCGCTAGCTCGCGATGAAGCAGTTCATCGTTGCCAACGTTAAGTTCAACGAGCCTTTTTAAATGACTGGCACTATCAATGTCAATGTGATCAATATAAAGATGGAGGTAATTCTCGCAGTTATTAACAAGAATGCAGTCCATGTCTAATTCTACGTCAGAGTCATGCAGGTAAAAGACCAACGAGAATGCGGTGTGTTGCGGGTCTGCTTGCCAATTGTCTGGACGAGACAAAAGCACCCCTTTCAAAGAAAGGTCGAGTACATGTGCGTGCCACGACTGTTCATTTTGCTTGAGTATCGCGGGGGCACGATACATCACGCGGGAAAATTTTCTACGCTCTGGCATGATCGCATCTCCTCATTCCTTTGCCTAAAGTGTAGGCGATGCATGGCAGGCGACCTAATAATCTGTGTAGGCGTATCGATTCTGAAACATTTTTTGATGTCTTGGCGTGATTAAGCGGATGGAATGCGGTTTGTGGGTGGGGGAGTAGGGCAGCCTTGGCTGCCCTCATTAGTGCGGTGTTACTTGGCAACGCGCTTGTATTTGATGCGGTGTGGCTCCGCCGCTTGTGCGCCCAGCGTTTTCTTCAACCAATCGGTGTATTCGGCAAAGTTACCTTCGAAGAAATTCACTTGGCCTTCATCACGGTAGTCAAGAATGTGGGTGGCGATACGGTCAAGGAACCAGCGGTCGTGCGAAATCACCATCGCACAGCCTGGGAACTCGAGCAGAGCTTCTTCCAAGGCTCGTAGGGTTTCAACGTCCAGATCGTTAGTTGGCTCATCGAGCAGCAGTACGTTACCGCCCGCTTTCAATAGCTTCGCCAGGTGGACGCGGTTGCGTTCACCGCCGGACAAATCGCCGATACGTTTTTGTTGATCGCTTCCTTTGAAGTTAAAGCGAGAGACATAAGCACGCGCAGGTAACTCAAAGTTATTGATGCGAATAATATCGGCACCTTCTGAGATCTCATCGTAAACGGTTTTGTTGTCGTCCATACTGTCACGGAACTGATCCACCGAGGCCAGTTGCACGGTGTCACCGACCTCTACTGTGCCCGCATCCGGTGTTTCGGTACCACTGAGCATTTTGAACAGTGTTGATTTACCCGCACCGTTAGGACCGACGATACCGACGATAGCGCCTTTCGGGACGCTAAAAGACAGATCGTCAATCAATACGCGATCACCAAATGACTTGGTTAGGTTGTTGACTTCAATGACTTTATCACCAAGGCGTGGGCCGGGTGGGATAAACAGCTCATTGGTCTCGTTACGGCGTTGGTAATCGGAGGTGTTAAGCTCTTCAAAGCGTGCCATACGCGCTTTTGATTTGGCTTGACGGCCTTTCGGGTTTTGACGTACCCATTCAAGCTCTTTCTCAATGGTTTTCTGGCGGGCTTTTTCTTGTGAGGCCTCTTGCTTTAAGCGGACGTCTTTTTGCTCAAGCCATGATGAATAGTTGCCTTCCCAAGGGATGCCTTCACCACGGTCAAGCTCAAGGATCCAGCCGGCAGCGTTATCGAGGAAGTAGCGATCGTGCGTAATCGCCACAACAGTGCCGGTATAGTCGACCAAGAAGCGCTCTAGCCATGCCACTGATTCGGCGTCCAAGTGGTTGGTTGGCTCATCGAGTAGCAGCATATCTGGCTTTTCAAGCAGTAAGCGGCAAATCGCCACACGGCGACGTTCGCCCCCAGAAAGGTTTTTGATTTGTGCGTCCCACTCGGGTAAACGCAGAGCATCGGCCGCACGCTCTAACGCATTATCCAGATTATGGCCATCTTTGGCTTGGATCAGTGCTTCAAGCTCACCTTGCTCTTGCGCCAAGGCATCGAAGTCGGCGTCAGGATCGGCATAGGCCGCATAGACCGCGTCGAGACGGGTCAATGCATCTTTGACATCCGAGACCGCCTCTTCAACGGTTTCACGCACGGTTTTGTCTTCATCCAGCGCAGGTTCTTGGGGGAGGTAGCCAATTTTAATGCCTGGTTGCACACGGGCTTCACCCTCAATTTCGGTATCGATACCGGCCATGATGCGCAATAGGCTCGATTTACCGGCCCCGTTGAGACCTAGCACCCCAATTTTGGCGCCTGGGAAGAAACACAAAGAAATATCTTTAAGAATTTGGCGCTTAGGTGGCACGATCTTGCTCACCCGCGACATGGTATATACGTACTCAGCCATTTCTGCTCACGCTAATCGTTGTGGAGTAAAAGACGCTATTCTAACGTTAACTTTGCCAAGTTTAACAGTGATTGTCATATTCGGTGGGTAATATAGCCCATGGGCGGCAAACCATTTGCCAAAGCGCGAGGGAATTTGCTGATGAGATTGTTGTCTATTCGTTGTCACACATTTTGGATGTGACACATTCGTCACGGTGTTAATTGATTAGGAGCGACCTTTAACATGGAACGATTCATCGCTTTGTCCGGGCCTTTGCGCAATGCCTCTCATGCGGCGCGCCGTGGTGTCCGTGCCTTCTCCCGTTCACTGCTACCAGGACTTATTTTAGGGGCCGCTTTTTCTCCTTCTCTCGCGTTGGCGTCGGCCAGTCCAGACAGTGGGCAAATGACGCCTGCGCAGCGTCAATATGAGGCTGCCATCGATGCGATTGAGCGTGGTGAATTGCGCCAATTTCGCCGCCTCAAAGCTAAGTTACGTGATTATCCACTTTATCCGTATTTAGATTATCGTGATTTTACTCGCAACCTTGCAGAAAAGTCGCATGCCTCGGTGACCAACTTTATTCAGCGTTACACCACCATGCCGTTTGCTAATAGTCTGCGTGCTGACTACCTCACGTTATTAGCGGATAGAAAAGATTGGGCAACATTGGTCGCTTTCCAGCCTGATGTGCCACGAGGGGAGCGCTATCAATGTCAGTATTATTACGCTCATAGTCAAGCAGGCAACCGTGCGTTGGCACGCAGTGGTGCCAAGTCGCTGTATTTATCCGGCCAATCGGTCGACAGTGCCTGTGACCCCTTGTTTGATTACCTCTCCGAGCAAAAGCAACTCACTGGTGACTTAATCTTGCAGCGGATGTTGCTGACCTTTGAAGGGCGCAATCGCAGTTTGATGCGTTACCTACAAGGTCAACTCCCCAATACCGACCAAGCGACGGGAAAGCAAATCATTGATCTTTATGATAACCCTGATCAAGTTGCTGACTTTTCTAAGCGCAGTAAAGTGACCCCCTTCAATCAAACGCTTACTCGCCTCGCGTTTGAGCGACTGGCGCGTAAAGACGAAGCCGAAGCCATTCGTCATTTTCGTCGCACTGTTGAGGGGCAGCACTACGATAAGGATCAACGACAAGCCATTGCCGATTATCTTATTGGCCAGCTGATGAATGATGATGAGCCTGCATTGGCTGCGTGGCGTGATCGTATGCTGAGACAAAGCGACGATGATGGCCTGCTCGAGCGACGATTCCGTTTGGCGCTGGTGGAGGGTGATTGGCACGTATTGAATCAATGGCTTTCACTGCTCAGTGATGAGGCGAAACAGTCATTAAAATGGCGATATTGGCAGGCGCGAATTCAATTAGAGCTTGGCGACAGTCACGCAGCGAACCAGGCGTTTGAAACCATGTTGGGTGAGCGTAATTTTTACAGTGTGGCTGCCGCTCAACATCTGGAAAAACCGATCCATATTCCTTCGCGTACCGCGGTGTTGAAAGAGGCGGGATTGATGCCTGTCAATGATGTGCTGGCGCGAGTCGATGAGCTGATTGCGCTTGATAAAATCTACGCGGCTAAGCGTGAGTGGTATTATGTGTTGCAGCGCGCCAGTGATGAGCAAATTGCGCTATTGGCCGCTTATGCCAATAAACAGCACTGGTATCATCTTGCGGTACAAGCCACCATCGCCGGCAAAATGTGGGACCACTTATCGTTGCGTTTTCCGTTGGCTCATCAGTGGTGGTTTGAGTTTTTCAGTCGCGAACGCGGGGTAGATAAAACCACATTGATGGCACTGTCGCGCCAAGAAAGTGCCTTTTTTACCCGAGCTGTGTCTCATGTGGGGGCGAGAGGATTGATGCAATTGATGCCGCGTACGGCACGTGAAACCTCGCGTCGCTTAGGGTTTGATTATCAAGGGCCGGCCAGTCTTAGCGATCCGGGTGTGAACATTCGTTTAGGCAGTGGTTATTTGAAAATGATGCTTGATCGCTTCGATAGCAACCGCGTTCTCGCTTTTGCGGCATACAATGCCGGACCACATCGAGTAAGCCGCTGGCTGGCCCGTTCGAAAGGGCACATGGATGCGATTGCCTTTATCGAGTCGATCCCGTTTTATGAAACGCGCCATTATGTGCAGAACGTGCTGATGTTCGATATTTACTATCGCCAACTGTTAGGTGAGCCCGTGCAGTTTTTAAGAGCACACGAGTTGGCACAGCGTTATTAATGTTACAATCGCGACCATCACGTAAAGAGCTAGAGGAATCCATGTCGCAATCGCCTGCATTTTCTGGTTGGCAAGATGTTATCGCGCTAGTGCGCCGTGCTGGACAAGATGATAATGATGATGCCTTGTTGACGGCCTTACTGACCCCCGACGAGCGAGACACCTTAGTGGCTCGGATTAATATTTTGCATGAGTTGTTAGAAGGGAGAATGAGTCAGCGCCAGTTGAGTCAATTATTGGGCGTGGGGATCGCGACCGTCACACGCGGCTCTAATGAGTTAAAGCGGATGGATGACGAGACCAAAAATTGGCTAGCTGATTTACTTAAACGTGAAGCTGAACAGTCCACTTCATCGACCCAATCAACAAAGCCTTAAATAGACCAACAACGGCGCCACAGGGCGCCGTTGTTTGATAATGAGACGCATGTACTTGTAATTCATGAGTGAGTTTGAATAATTGGGCATCCAACTAACACATGGAGAGTCAGATGAAAAAAACACTCGTTGTTGCTGGTATGTGCGCAGCACTTGCTGGTTGTGGTGGCGTAAATAACGCTTTACTTGAGAAAAATAAGTCAGTCGAGTATTACCGAATCTTCGATATCAAAACAGATTCTGATCGTTATACTGTCGCTGAAGCCGCAAGCGATGGGCTGGGTAAAAATGTCAATAGTGCAACTGAAGCAACCCCTATTCCTAATTTTTCAGAGCCGCCAGAGAAACCTGGACGTTTCACTCTAACCAATCCTTTTCAGGGGTCTCAACTTGCTGCTTTGGCAGGGGCTACAGGCTCTGTGGGTATGAAAGTTGCCACTTGCGATGGTGCTGTTTGGACCGCTAAAGCTGTTCGAGATATTTCAGGGCAGTCGAATCTGAATCTTACAGCTTGCTTGTGGCAATATCAGGATGGGTATCACTTAGACACATACGCCACATTCAATAAGAAAGAAGGTGGTTTGATGCAAATTAGCCGTGATATGGCAAGTGCTATGGTCGGAACGCCCGAAGAGTGGACAGAAAAAACAATTCTCGATATTGCTAAGCAAATAAAAGAAGAGACAGGTGCGAAAATAACCTATTTGGAAGGTTATCCTAAAATGGCAGATACGCCTTGGGTCGACAAGCTAGATTAATGTTCTGAAGCGGAGCCATAAGGCTCCGTTTTTTGGCGTTAACGATACAAGTGCGGGTGCATAAAAGGAATCAGCGCCATGATTAGCGCTTGATGGTAAACACTCGAGCGCGTTAATCGATGCCCGGTGAGCATGCCAATGGCGCCACCTTTTTGTTTTACATTTTCAGTGGCAAACATCCTGTCCATCACATCGCCAAGCTCTTCCCCTTGATGCAGGGCTTTTAACGCCTCTTGCGGCAGTGGCAGTGAGGCAGAGCGTGCTTCGCCTTGCGTTGTCCCATCATCTATCACCATCCAAGCAAAGGTATGTTGGCCGTCTAAGCCGGCTTCTACCCCGACATAAAAATCTCCTTTGTACTCCGCTTTGGCATGATGAACGCGGTTGCACGCGCCGGCATAGGTCTCTTTCTCGGTCATTGGTTGTGCGGGGACATCGCTCGGCACAGAGACGCCGGTAAAAGTGAAAAGGGTGTCGGGAAAAGCGTCACAAAACGCGGCTTCAACCGCGGCGATTTTAGCGGGGTTTTTGGACGTGACGATCACCTGCTTCATGCGCCCAGCTCTCCTTTTTGTGTTGATAGGCGTGTTGCAGTATACGCCACCGGAGGGGTAAACGCAGCATTCCAAAAATATTACTGGCATCAGTAGGTTGGCTGACTTCGCTTAAGCCAATTCGCATTTTACGGTGTCCTTTGCGTGGCTGTGGCACATAGGTATTAAACCAGCGATCCCAGCATGAAAGGTTGAATCCGTAATTGGCGTTGCATTCATGAAAACGGGTGGAGTGATGCACCCGGTGCATATCTGGTGTGACGATAAAGCGACGTAACCAAGCATCTACGCGCTTGGGGAGACAAACATTACTGTGATTAAACATCGCCATCCCGCTGAGTAGCGTTTCAAACACGATCACGGCGACAACAGGTGCGCCAAGTAGCGCGACTAACACGCACTTAATGGCCATCGACAGCCAGATTTCCACCGTGTGAAAGCGTGCGCCTGTGGTGACGTCAATATCCATATCAGCATGATGTACCAGGTGCAGCCGCCACAGCCATGGCACCTGGTGGAAGAGTTTGTGTTGGTACCAAATCGCCATATCCATCACAACTAATGTGACGAGAACCGCGACCCATTCAGGGAGCGAAAATTGATTAAAAACGCCAAAACCAGAGGCGGCGGCAAAACTGGCCGCACCCACTGCAGAAATCGGTGCGAGTACACGCAACGTGAGGGTATTAAATACCGTCAGTAAGATATTCCCTGACCAACGCTCTCGCCTCGTGCGAGTGAGCTGGCGCTTCGGCCACCGCCATTCGGCAAACAGCATCACCAACAGTACCAAGGCAAACAGGCTGAGCCTAAACCCTGCTTCGTGCGCTTCAATCCAATTCATAACCACTCCTCGTTTATAGCTAGTTTACGCGATAAGCCCTGCCAACGTTTAGTGCCAGTGGTGAAAATAGAAGGTTGGATCCTGAGTGTCAGGCAACTAGTCTGTTTACTAACAGTGATGTATTTCTCCGTGCTGACTGACCAAGCAATGCGAACGAGGAGGGAGTGTGTCACCGAGCCTGTATGATATATACCTTGCCCGCCAAGCGATAAAGCCAGTGGCGGCGCGCACACCGCTTGTTTATTCACCGGCGCTCTCTAAGCGTTACCAAGCACAAATTTGGTTGAAGCTAGAAACGAGCCAGCCGACAGGCGCGTTTAAATTACGCGGCGCCACCTACGCATTGAGTCGGTTGCCTCAGGCGCTGCGTGAGCGTGGTGTGATCACCTGCTCGACAGGCAACCATGGGCGTGCGCTTGCCTACGCCGCGAAGCAGCTAGGGATCCCGGCGACCGTGTGTCTCTCTTCGTTGGTGCCCGACAATAAAGTGGACGCTGTCAAAGCAATGGGGGCGCGAGTGTGGGTTGTGGGACGCTCGCAAGATGAGGCCGAGCAAGCCGCGCTCGAGGCTGTTTCGCGTGATGGTTTGTGCTATATCCCTCCCTTTGATCATCCCGATATTATTGCCGGACAAGGGACCATTGGGCTTGAGATCCTTGAAGATGCGCCAGATGTTGATGTGATTGTCGCCGGCTTATCGGGGGGCGGCTTGGTAGGAGGAATTGGTTTAGCGGCGCGTACCATCGCCCCACATATCGACCTGATTGGCGTCTCTATTCGTGATGGGGCTGCTATGCATGAAAGCATAATAGCGGGGAAGCCAGTCGCGGTGCCGGAGTCTGAATCGTTGGCTGATAGTCTTGGGGGTGGCATTGGCCTGACTAACCAATACACCTTTGCCCTAGTGCCCCAAGTGATGACGCAACATTATCAAGTGGATGAAGCGTATATCGCCCGTGCGATGATCGATATGTGGCAGTGCGAAAATAGGTGGGTAGAAGGTGCCGCCGTAGTGGGGTTAGCCGCTGCACGTCAACACCAGTTAGATTGGCAGGACAAGAAAGTGGTGATCGTGGTTAGTGGAAACAATGTGTCAACTGACACCCTGAGTGCGGTCATGGCATTAAGTGAGCAGGTTCGTCCTTAGCTCATGGTTAAATCTTGGTAAGTGCCAAAGGAGCCCGTATGCAGCTATATCATCGTCAGCAAATTGAATCTGTCGCGACGTTTAATCGGCACAGTCTCAGTGTGATTGAAAGTGCCTTCAGTGCGTTGGGACGTGGGGAGGTAACCATGCCACCAGTGTTAAGCATGGCCATTCACGAGCACAACGGTGAAGTCGATGTGAAAACCGCTCACATCAAAGGCGCTGAGCGGTTTGCGATTAAAGTCAGTCCCGGTTTTTTCGATAACCCGTCGATAGGTTTGCCGAGCCTTAATGGTTTGATGGTCGTGTTCTCGGCATCAACCGGTGTGGTGGAAGCCGTGCTGTTTGATGAAGGATACCTCACGGATGTGCGTACGGCTCTAGCCGGAGCGTTAAGTGCTAAGTACTGCGCGCGTAATAATGCTAAAACCGTCGCTGTGTTGGGGGCGGGCACGCAAGCAAGGTTGCAAGTGGCCGCGCTCAAACTGGTTAGAGAAATAGATACGGTTCATGTTTGGGCACGAGACAGTGCACAAGCAAAGCGGTATAAAGCGGACGTTGAGGCCGAACTGGGGGTGCGAGTGATCCCCCATCAGGATGTGGCGCAGGCTTGTCAACAGGCCGATATTATTGTCACCACGACGCCGGCTAAACAGCCGATTTTGCATTGGCAAGACATTCCCAAGGGCGCCCATGTTACGGCAATGGGCTCGGATAGCGCAGAGAAGCGCGAGCTTGACCCTCATATATTGCACAACGCTGATTGGGTGCTGGTGGATAGACGTGCTCAGTCAGAGGTGTTGGGTGAGCTAAAAGGACTGGCACTGTCACGATGTGTGGAAGAGTTAGGGAAAACGGTGGCGTCGGGGCGCCCCATTGCGCGAGGTGATGCGGCGATCACCGTGTGTGATTTGACTGGAACCGGGGTGCAGGATACGGCAATTGCCAATTATGTAGTCAGTGAATTGTGTAAGACGGAGGGGGGACCCAGTGATTGATGCTGTCGCATAAAACAAAAAGGTATATCTTATTACACAATAAGTGTTTTCCACTTCACATTCCTTGCATGCCTATGTAACAAAGCGGTTAATTTTTGCAGGTTTTGTTCAACTAATTAGATCTTATGCTTTGATAATTAGGCATAAGATCACGTTTCTTTTAATAGCTTGTTTCTATTGAAGTTATTTCTTTTTACTAATGATGGGTCTCTCATAATTGAGACATGTCTAGTTAGTGTAAAAAGGAATGATAAATGCACAAACACAGCTCTCTTGCGCTGATCATCGGCGCACTTTTTCATACCTCCGGGGTGTGGGCGATGGCTCAAGTGCCCGATCCTGTTGATCCTCCCACCGATCCAGAGCCACAAGCGTGTGTATCACTGGTTGGAGCTAACGGTATTGATGGTAGCCGCACCAGTGATGAGCGTTGCTTGCCCGGTGACGATCCCTTTACGGCCGAACAATGGCATTTGCTTAACCGTGGTCAAAATGCTTTTGCGCGTGAAGGAGGCCAACCGGGTAATGACCTCAACGTATGGTTAGCCCATCGTCAAGATGTGCTCGGACAAAACGTTAACGTCGCCGTTGTCGATGATGGCTTAGAAATTGCCCATCCCGATCTGGCCGCTAACGTCCGAGCCGGAAAGTCTTACGATTTCGTTAATCGTGATGATGACCCGACCCCGGAAGGCTGGAGCAGTCGTAATACCGCCCATGGTACCTCGGTCGCGGGGATCATCGCTGCGGTGCGGGACAACGGTATTGGTGGTATGGGGGTTGCGCCGCTTGCCAACCTGCAAGGCTATAACTATCTCGAATATCAAAGCCAGAATGCGTGGGAAATTAGCCATGGCCGCGAAGGTTACTCGGATGATGTACGCGTGTTTAACCAAAGCTATGGCGGCTCTGGTATCCGCAGTTATCCTTACAGTGATGATCCGATGAGCTATGATGGTCGTCAAAACGCCCAGTACAAAAAAATGAGCACGGAAGCCTTTGGCGGACTTGGCGCAGTTTTCATTAAATCGGCGGGGAACGGTTACAAGCGCACATCTTTTAATCGTCAGCGCTTCGGGCCTGTGGATGATAATCATGGTCTTCCATGGCAAAACAGCAACCAATCATCCAGTAATGCCAACTATTGGAACGTGACGGTGAGCGCGTTGAATGCGGATGGTGAACGCTCATCCTACTCGTCGGTCGGCAGCAGTGTATTCCTGACAGCACCGGGTGGCGAGTATGGCACCAATAAACCGGCACATATCACGACAGATTTGACTGGCTGTACCATGGGCTATAACCGCGATGATCGTATTCCCTACGACTCGCATGACCTTCATGGTGGTACGGACATCGACAATACCTGTGATTTCAACAGCGTGATGAACGGGACGTCTTCCGCCGCGCCAAATACCTCGGGGGCATTTGCGTTGATGATGTCAGCCTACCCGAACCTATCGCAGCGCGATATTCGCCACCTATTAGCAACAACCGCGACACGTGTGGATGCGGGTCGTTCAGCGGTACGCTTAACCTATCGCACCGCACAAGGAGGCGATCGCACGGTAACCGGCCTTGAAGGTTGGCAGCAAAATGCTGCAGGGCGCTGGTATAGCCCAACGTATGGTTTCGGCCTGATTGATGTTAATGCGGCACTCGAAGCAGCGAAGACATATCAGCCATTGCCTGCACAAGTGTTCACTGATTGGGCGTGGTCTTATCACAATCAACAGGGTGAAACTGGGTTAGCGATTGCCGATGCTGGGGCGGTGGCCACCACAGACAGTGTACAGGTGGCCGATAACCTCACTATCGAGGCGGTACAGGTGCGCACCTCGATTGAGCATAGCCGTATGTCGGATTTGCTGGTTGAACTCGAGTCCCCTTCTGGTACCCGTAGCGTGCTGATGTCGCCACGCAATAGCATGCTATCGAATACCCTAGATAGCACCTACCCTGAAGGCTTTACTGACCACCTGATGCTCAGCCATAAGTTCAATGGTGAAGCATCGCAAGGTCAATGGACACTCTACGTCACAGATACAGACGGCAAGACGCGTCAATACAGCCTCGGGGGTGAGGTGAAATCGATGGCGAATAACAGCGTCGATGGTAAATTGACGCAATGGTCACTGCGTGTCATTGGTCACCGCGGTTAATAGGAGACGAAGTATGAAAAAATTAATGATAGCCCTGGCAGTCATGGGTATCAGCCTTGGTGTCAGCGCAGGCACGGTGCAGCTAAATGGCAAAGAGTATGTGGTTGTCGAAACCGACAGCAATGCGCGTAATATGAGTGGCGAGCAAATGGGCGTCATGGTCGGCGATAAAGTCGCTGTATCGGCACAAAGCGCGCCATTAACGGTCACTGGCTCGATTTTGGTCAAAGCCAGTGAGGCGAACGCCAACCAGCTAGCACAGAAATATGGCCTTGACCTAGTCAGCTATCTCGATGGGGTGGCGTTGCTGGAAGCGACGCCCGGTACCAATGTAGCGGAGCTAGAAAAGGCGTTAAATCAAGAGTTGGACACGCCTGTCAATCTGGAGCTGAATCCGCAAAATCAGCGTCCCCAATAAACAAAAATAGTGCTTATCAACAAGCCCGTCTTTTTAGGCGGGCTTTTTATCATGGCCTTTCCTTATTTTGTAGAGAAAAGTGCGGCACAATTTACCCACCAACTATTTTGTTACTAGTTATTCCAGATTGTTCATAACTTTTACATGAGCCCCGCCTAACAGCTTGGTATGCTTTATCGCTTCTTAGCGCCAAAAAAATAGACAAATCATCATTATGCAGCTTTGACGCTGTGATTAGGGAAAAGACAATGTGGAAAACCCTTAGACATTCTTTGCCATTGCAAATTGCAGTGGCGGCCGCACTAGCTTGGCTGGTAGGCACGGTATTCGGCCCCATTGAGAACGCAGAGCAGACCACGTGGTATCCATTGCTTATGCTCGCCAAGGTCAGTTATATCGGTCTACTCAAAGCCGTGGTCGGTGTGATGGTATTGCTCTCGCTACTGGAAGGGATCAGTAATATTGGCAATGTGGTCCGCCTTAAGCGCTTAGGTGGTGCAACACTTTTGTTTTACGGTTTTACCACTACCATTGCGATCACCCTTGGTCTTGGGGCAGCGCTGATGATGCCCGAATGGCAACCGCTCACCAATGCACCGCCTGTGGATGAGAGCATTAGCTTTATCAATCAAGAGGCTGCGGGTGCTGGAGCCATTGCCACCAAACTTATTAATATGGCGTTGGTGAATCCGTTTGCCGCAGTGACTCAGGGGAACCTGTTGGCGATTGTGGTGTTCACCATTTTGTTTGGCATTTCGCTGATTGTCGCACTGCCAGAGTCGCACCCATTATTCGAGACCATTCGCGGGTTGAATAAAGGCATTAACACCATGGTGGCAGGGATTATTAAGCTGGCACCATTTGCGGTGTTCGCGATTGTTTTCCAGTTCTCCCATCAAGGGGATAACGATCTATTTGGCCAGCTATTTAGCTTTGCCGCCTTGGTGTTTGGACTGACGATGGTCCATGCGCTGATCGTGTTGCCGCTTATTGCACGTGTTGCTGGCGGCATTGGCTTTGTGAGCCTGTTTCGCGCAATCTCTGCACCGCTGGCGATGGCGTTTGCCACTTCATCCAGTGCTGCGACACTGCCCGTATCGATGCAGGCTGCCAAAGACGAGCTCAAGGTCACCCCGTCGACCGCGAGCATGGTCTTGCCGTTGGGCGCGGTGATGAATATGGATGGCACCGCATTATTTGAAGGCATTGCTGCGGTGTTCCTCGCACAGCTGTTCGGCATTGACCTGTCGACGACCGGCATTGTGATGATCTTCATTATGGCGATGGTTTCGTCGGTAGGCGCACCGGGCATGCCGTCGGGCTCGATGTCAGGTATGCAGTTGGTGTTGCTGGCTGCGGGTATTCCACTGGAAGCCATTGCTATTTTGCTGATCATTGAGCGCCCACTCGACACCTTCCGTACCGCGGTCAATGTGCAAGGCGATTTGATTGGTGCCACGGTGATTGATAAGTGGCAAAAGCGCTTTGGCTAATAGCCTCATCGCAAAAAACCGCTCCCGACCACGGAGCGGTTTTTTTAGCCCTCTTCAATCACATGAAAGGCGCGGTATTCGTCGAATGCGTATTGGTCCGTCATACCGCTGATATAGTCAATCAACAGGCGAGTACGAAAATAGAACTCACGCGCAGTGGCAGAAGGGATTTGCTTCTCCAGGGCCTGTTTTTGTACCGCATCGCGATAGGCTTTTTTATGTTTTTCAGGCAGCTTTTTAAATAGCCGCTGGGTGTATATCGACGCCTGTGGCTTGACCGGCTCGCCATTGACTAAAGCCGTAAAGACCTCACTGGGTAAGGTGAGGAGTGGACGATAGATGCTCATCAAACCATGGATGACGCGGTAGCCTTGTAGCTCGCGGCGTTCCACTTCTGGGTGACAAAAGGCATGCGCTTTGGCGACGTTTTTAAAGGTTTGTACAATTAAATGATTGACGCTGTTATCTTCAATTAGCGCGTGATTAAAGGTGCCATCGATGACAGCGGGTAAATGGTCGACAAAGCGTTGGGCGGCATGGCGAGGCAAGCGTTTATTGACCTCCACACGCAAGAAGACAAAAAACTGACTGTCACTGCCGTGGCTGCGCTTTTCCGCATTCTCTAACATGGTCGCCATGGTGTTGGCGTCATGCTCCTCACTGGCTTGAGTAAGCTGTACAAAGGTTGCCTTTAAGGCCGCTTTCAAATCCGCGAGAGTCAGTACGCCTTTTTCAACGGCGTCTTCTAAATCGGCAATGCCATAAGAAATATCATCGGCCGCTTCCATGATGTAACTGACTGGGGCACGACAGCCGGGCGAGATGGCGAGCGTTTTTTGCAAATCGCCAATATACGCTTGTTCACTGAGAAAATAGCCGACCTTCTTTTTAAGGTACGCGCGCGCGTCGTCATCTGCAGGTTTCGGCTCGCTACCACACCGAGTGTATTTAAGAATGCCGGAGACTTGCGAATAGGTGAGGTTCAGCTGTTGTAAGGTATGGATCAGCCGAATGCCTTGTGCGTTGCCTTCAAAATGACAGAGATCGCGCTGTACCGCCTCAGGCAGTTCGTCGTTAAAATGTTGGCGATAGATATAAGGGACGTGTTCACTGAGCCAATCACTGAGCGCTTGCTCGCCAAAGTGCCCGAACGGTGGGTTACCTATGTCGTGCATGAGGCAAGCCATCTCAACCAAGGTTTCCAAGCAGCGGTCGAGCGGGGGAGCGAGTTGCGAGGCAGACAGCTTGTCGGCAATCAGTTGACTGATATAGCGCCCGACTTGCTGGACCTCTAAAGAGTGGGTGAGACGGCTGCGCACCGCGGCATTGCGTTCAAGAGGGAAAACTTGGGTTTTTTGTTGCAAACGGCGCACGGCGGCAGAGTTAATGATCCGCCCACGATCGCTTTCAAATTGCTTCATCAAATCGCCGTTCGTTTGCGTTCTAAAAGGCCGATCTGGACGGATTTTTTGCTCAAAATTCGCAGTCATCATGACACTCAGCTTGTCCACTTTTTAAGATAGAGTGCGGCGGATTTCACTGACTGTCAATCCGACACCTAGCCTAGCATGACGGCAGCGACATAGATTAATGCATAGCGTATTATTTTCATTATAGGCACTATGTTATTGGGTGTGTTTATAATTAATTGACTGTTTTTTTTTTGGGGCGCGATAAAAACGTCGAGTCTAGAAGAAAATTTACAATTAGTAAGGGGTGAAAAGTCGATAGTTTGATTGACTTATCAAAGCAGTGTCATTAAAGGAAATAGCACTGCAGGCAAAAGGCAGTGAATTTGCCTGCAGTGTATCGATTTTACTTTATAGTGAAGCCTAAGTAGGCTTGGAACTCATTATTATCGAAGATATCTTTGTCATCTTTATTTCCTTTAGCATCTTTGAATTCCCAGTTAAATGCTTCATAGGAAACACCTGCATGCCAAGAGAAATGTTCATTTACCGCTTTTTTAAATTCTAATTCAGGTTGGATATGCGCATAGGCCAATGTTGTATCTGAGTCTGGCGTATGATAGGCCTCAACATAGTTCTCGATATTAAACATGAAGCCAGCAGGAAGTGGTAGCGAGTAAGTTAGATAGTTTTCGGTACCAATCTGATAGTCGTACTCTTCCTCCTCTGTGTCGTAGTAATCGAAGTTATACCAAGCGAGTTCGAGGTTCCAGTGTTCAGACAGATCGCCGGATAGGTAGAAGTTGGTTTCGACGCCACTTTTGTTTTTCAAGCTATCATCATTATCATTACCAAGCTGTGCCCATAATTCGATACCGAATGAAAAGTCTTTTCCACCCAGAGTGATATCTTTACTGAAGTAAGGCGCAATAATATATTGTTTAGTATCTGAAGAGTCGGACTCATCACTGGCTTTCCATGATGCATCGTAGCGGAATAAATAATACATGGTCGCATCAAAATCTCCGATGCTACCTGCACCTTGTGCTAAGCCAAATTGGGTATCCCAACCTTCTTTTCTCGCTTCACCTTCATTTTTAATGAAGTCTTTGTCCACATCAAAGAGAAAGCTGTAATCATCACTGAGTTTATAAGACCCTTTACCGATGGTGGCTTCGGTTTTAGTGAGGCCATTTTCATAATCATTGATTTTGACTTCACTGGTCAGTGAACCCAATTCACCGGCAAAGCCATTGGTGCTAGCAAGAGTGATTGCAGCGGCAATCGCTGTTTTTTGGATAGTATTACTCACTTTAAAGTATCCCTTCTTTAATAAAACATCTGAGTACTGTCGCGTTTTAATTATTCCTCGTGCACGCATTGCGTCATTGAACGTGGCGATACACGTATCGGCTTTTTATCCGATAAACAACACTTAGCGACAGTCTATTCCTTGACGTTCGCTTATGTATGAGCGATGTAAGAGTCATCCACTTGTGTCGAGTGAATGTGGATTTATGCTAGCAATGCGTCAGTAACATGACAACGGTGTTAATAATGAGTTAAGTGTCAATTAGTATTTTTGCTCTATTTTTTCTGTTGGAAATCGCACCAATCACCATTCAGTTTCTGTTCAGCTCGAATAAAAAACCATTAAATGAGTAAAAAAAAGTACTAATCCCTACATGAATAAAACTTTAGTAATCGATTACTCGATAAGCGCCTTTTTTCGTAGTGATAAGCATTGTTTGTGAATTTGTATTCATTTATAGCGGTAAGGAAGGTAGGGGTGTTTCTTTATAGTCAGGGGTTATATAAAAATGGAAAGCATAATTATCCAGGAGTGCTCAGGTCATAGTGGAAACAGGTTGCGGAGTAAGAGTGGTGATATTGTGTAGTCCTCACTTCACTCGGGTGAGGAGGGGAGCCAAGAATTTGCTGCCTATGGTATCCATGGCACCTGCCCCGTCGCTCGCACCGGTAACAAGTATCGTCCCGTCTGTCGGTTGGGTATGGGCGTTGAGTAAGGCTTGGACACATAGCATGGCGGTTAAGCCAGTGGTACCTACCATCATGACTTGCTTGAGAGTAACGACGTGCTACTTTCCCAGTTTGTATCACAGGTATGTAGACCACTGGCACACAATGAGCCCAATCCTCAAACTATAAAAATAAAAAAGCCGTTAAATCAATGATTTACCGGCTTTCCCAAACGTTTGGTGGGCTGGCGTAACTTGAATCAGGTCAATAACGTCATGTATTTATTGATTTTTTATGGTTTGACTTTGGTTCGGTGTACCATCGGGTGTATCTAAAGTACTGATTGTATCAAGAGTCCACAATGAGACACTCAATCAATGTATGTCTAGTCTGATAACAGATTACTGTCGAGGAGTGACCTCTACTTGTCTGCGCTGTTTAGTGGGTACAACTTCTTGTCGTTAACCCTCTCCAAGGGATCTCAGTATTGCAGCGTTCGCATGGATCGCTGTGGTATCAAACAGTGGCACATTAGTATGCTTTTGCTGAACAAGTAGAGCAATTTCCGTGCAGCCTAGGATCACAGCCTCCGCCCCTTCATGCTTCAGCTTATCAATTACCTTCAGGTAAGCATCACGAGATTGCTCAGTAATGATACCTTGACACAGCTCTTCGTAGATAATGTTGTGGATCGTGTTTTTATCTTCGCTACTTGGAACGACAACGCTTATCCCATATTTATCTGTAATTCGTTTTTTATAAAAATCTTGGTCCATCGTGAATCGTGTCCCGAGGAGACCAACTTTTCTGATGCCATGCAGGATGAGCGTTTCAGCTGTTGCATCAGCAATGTGCAGAATGGGAATACTGATGTGCGACTCAATCTGAGGTGCCACTTTATGCATGGTGTTGGTGCATATCAGGAGAAAGTCAGCACCGCCGGCTTCAATCGATACTGCCGCATCTGATAGTATCTGAGCGGTTTTATCCCACAGCCCCTTGTGTTGGAGCTCCTCTATTTCAGCGAAATTAACGCTATACATACAAATCTTGGCCGAGTTTAAGCCACCCAAGCGTTCTTTGATGCCATGATTTATCGCTGTATAGTAGCTTACAGTCGACTCCCAGCTCATCCCGCCAAGCAATCCTATCGTTTTCATTTGAGGTCCTCACGTTGTCTCTATGATGATCAAAACTACAAGCGCTAGGTGGTAAGAGATAGTACGTTTTTGACTATCTGAGAAAGTGCCTTGCGTATTGACTCGGGGTTACACCAATGGCTCGTTTAAAGTGCTTAGTAAAATGGCTTTGGTCGTGAAACCCGCAGAGGTTTGAGACTTCCGCCAGTTGGTATCCTTGTCGTATCAACTTCTCGGCATACCGGATACGTGCTTGTAGTTGATATGCATGTGGTGGAAGACCAAATTCCTTATTGAACGCACGCACTAGATAATAAGGATTAAGGGAAACCATTTGGGCAAGGTCACTCAGAGAGATGTTGGTACTAGGAGAGTCGTCTAGAAAGTGCTTTACCATGCTTACTTTCTTAGTTGCCTTTTTCTCAACAGGGAGTTCGACTTTCCTTTTACCATGACTTCTCATCAAGCGAGTGAGTAGCGCGTAGAGGAGCGACTCTCTTAACAACTTGTTTTCCGATCTCTCTAAGACGGAGAAGACGTACCGGAACTGTTTAGCTAGTGCTTCATCATGCACTACAGCATCAGGAAAGTAGGGCGTATAGGTGTCGGTTCCGACGAGCTCATGGCTTAACCGTTCAAAGTGCTCTGGTAAAGGATATAGTGCCTTGTAGGCCCAACCATCGTCGGTGTTGGCTTGGCCGTTATGAATATCATCCGCGTTGATTAAAATGATACTCCCAGCAGGTGCAAGGTTGTTACAGCCAGTTCTAAGAAACTTTTGGGTACCTCGTTCGATAACGCCAAAGGTGTAGCCCTCATGGCTGTGTCGAGAAAAACATTGTCTATGGTAACTCGCGTCCAGAATACCTATACCGCCAAGTTCCTGATGGTAAAGGTAGTTTGCTGATTCTTTACAAGCACCAAGCTTTTTCATTTCGCCGCCTAAACCTTCATGTGTAGATCATTATAAGCAAACCCTATACGTTCCCCTCGAGTCTGTATTGTACAAAATTGACTTAGACTCAAAGCGCTAAAAGTAAGACATTAAATTTAATAAGAAATTTAAAGTGGAAGAGTCATCTACTCACCTCGTTTAAGGTAATGCTTGTAAGACATAGTGCCAGGTAGTGATACCAGCTTTGTGTACTCAAAGACACGGCCGTCTTTTAGCAAACCGATAGATAGCACTTGAAGCAAGGGCGTTGATGGATCGATATCGAGGATCCTACACATTGACTCGCTCGGAAGGATGGCTTCGAAATCTTGGGACGCACCGTCGATATCAAGGCCTAGCTCCTCTTCGAGGTAGCGATATTTTGAGCCTTCTAAAGACATCACATTCATTCGAGGATAGAGTGATGCAGGCATGTAAGACTCTTCGTATACGGATGGCTTTCCATTTAGTAGCTTGAATCTTCGAATAAAATAGACTTTTTCTGTTTTCTCGACCTTTAGAAGCCGCACCAGCTCTTCGTCTGGATCAATGAGAGAGAACTCATCAATCTTGTATTCAAGCGTCGTGTTTGTACTTGAGAAGTACTCATTGGTGCTTTTCAGTGTCAGCAACGAGCCAACGACCGTCTTACCGATGATGGTGGTGCCAGCCCCTTGACGCTTTGCGACTAATCCTAGCTTAACCAACTCATCGATAGCATTACGTATAGTCACTCGGCTAACGCCATAATGTTCACTGAGTGCTTTTTCTGTGGGAAGGGTATCACCAACCTCGAGCTCGTCTGAATTGATGCGTGAGCGCAAATCTTGCATCACTTTTTTATACAGCATCTTTCACCTCTCTAATACACCTTTCAGATAATACAAAAAAAAGACAAGTTAAGCGACCCTCCGCCCTAAAACACTGGTTTGTCTATTTATCAAGCATAAAGATCAATTTTTCGTACGTTTTTTGCCCTGCTTTTGCCTTTTTTGTATTTATTTGTATCTTATCACGATCTGCATATTCTTTATTTGTATTGTTGTTGGGGCGGGTATAGGTTGTAGTTGTCAGAAGACAACGAAGCCTAAAAAAATTACCAAGGAAGCTGCTTATGTTAAGTGCAATACAACGATTAGGCGGAGCGATGTTTACCCCAGTACTGCTATTCCCGTTTGTTGGGATACTGATTGGGTTGAGTATTGTTCTGAAAAACCCAGTGTTTGTCGGCGATCTTGCAGATAAAGAGGGCCTTTATTACCAAGTACTAAAAATCATCGAAGAAGGAGGATGGACCATCTTCCGCAACATGGCTCTTCTTTTTGCTATCGGCTTACCGATAGGCCTTGCCAAAACAGCACATGCTCGAGCAGTGATGGTTGTGCTCGTGTCCTACCTCACGTTTAACTACTTCGTTAATGCAATGGGAGGCTTTTGGGGCGAGTTTTTTGGTGTGGATTTTTCACAGGCTATCGGCGGCACATCAGGACTCACAGAAGTGGCCGGGATCAAAACGCTCGATACTGGGATTTTTGGTGCCATCATAATCTCGTCTCTGATCACCTGGATCCACAATCGTACGTTTGAAAAAACGTTACCGGCCTATTTAGGTATTTTTCAGGGTGCATCTTTTGTCGCCATGTTGTCGTTCTTCGCGATGATCCCAGCAGCTTGGCTCACTCTTTATATTTGGCCTTCCATTCAACAGGGCATCCTCAGTCTACAAACATTCATGTTGGAGTCAGGGTCTTTTGGCGTATGGCTATATACCTTTCTCGAACGCATTTTAATCCCAACCGGCCTGCATCACTTCATCTATACCCCGTTTGTCTTCGGTAACATCGCGACCCCGAATGGCATCACGGCTGATTGGTTTATGAATCTCGAGAGTTTCACTCAATCGTCAACGGCGATAAAAGATCTCTTTCCTGCGGGCGGTTTTGCCTTACACGGTAACTCGAAAGTCTTTGGTTGTGTCGGGATTGCGATGGCCATGTATGCCACAGCTAAGACCGAGAATCGTAAAAAGGTCGCTGCGCTTCTCATTCCCGCGACGCTCACGGCGATGCTGGTGGGTATTACTGAACCACTCGAATTTACGTTCCTTTTCATTGCGCCTTGGCTGTTCGCTATTCATGCGCTCCTTGCTGGCACCATGGCGATGATGATGTATAGCTTCGGCGTCGTTGGAAACATGGGGGGAGGGTTAATCGAATTTGTCACAGGGAATTGGATACCGTTACTTGGCAATCACACCAGTATGGTCGTGACCCAAATTCTAATTGGTCTAGCATTCACGCTTATCTACTTTGTCACCTTTAAGTTCTTAATTGAAAAGTTTGATGTGCAAATTGCAGGTCGAGGCGATGCCGATCTCAAACTTCACACTAAAGATGACTTCAATAAAAAACACGGAATTACCGGCAAAGGTGGTCATGCAGTCAACCCACTGCAAGTACAAGCGGCTGAAACCTTGGATGGCCTAGGTGGAACAGAAAACATTGTTGAGTTGAGTAACTGTGCAACACGTTTACGTGTGACGGTTGCCGACCCAAGTAAGGTTGCATCTCGTGAGTTCTTTATGAATACCGGGGCGGTCAATGTGGTGACGAATGGCCAAGCTGTACAGGTCATTATTGGTCTAAACGTTCCCCAACTTCGGGAGGAATGCGAAAAAATCGTCGCTGTGCACCGAGGTGAAAAACAAGCAAAAAGGGAAGAGGATGCAGACATTGCGCCAAATCCAGCCATTTAAAAATATATCTATCAAATACTTATAAACAAGCTATTCATTGGCAAGTGATTTAAGCCAAATAAGAGAGGAAATGATGAAAAAAGAATTCTCAGTTGTTATCGCAGGCGGCGGCTCAACCTTCACCCCGGGTATTGTCATGATGCTACTGGAAAACCAAGATCGTTTTCCGATCCGTAAACTGAAATTCTACGACAACTTTGCATCTCGGCAGGAAACCGTGGCTGAAGCATGCAAGATCTTACTACAAGAGCGGGCGCCTCAAATCGAGTATTCTTATACCACCGATCCAGAAGAAGCCTTTACGGATGTTGATTTTTGCATGGCGCATATTCGCGCTGGTCTTTACGCCATGCGAGAGCAAGATGAAAAAATCCCGCTTCGTCATGGCTGTGTGGGCCAAGAAACGTGTGGCCCAGGTGGTATGGCTTACGGTTTACGCTCCATTCCTGCCGTGATTGAGCTTATCGACTACATGGAAAAGTATTCACCAAATGCATGGATGCTTAATTACTCCAACCCGGCAGCAATTGTTGCTGAGGCTTGTCGAGTGCTACGGCCTAATTCGAAAGTGCTTAATATCTGTGACATGCCGATTGGGATAGAGACCCGTATCGCTGAAATCTTGGGCTATGAAGACCGTAAACAGTTTGATGTGATGTACTACGGCCTGAACCACTTTGGATGGTGGAAAGAGTTTAAAGATGCCAAAACCGGCGAAGATCTCATGCCTCGGATTAAAGCGTATGTGAAAGAACATGGTTACTTGCCACCTAGCGCGATGAACGGTGCTCAGCATACCGACGAATCATGGAAAGATACGTTTATCAAAGTGCGTGATGTGTATGCGCTGGACCCAGAAACGATTCCAAACACATATCTTAAGTATTATCTGTATCCTGATTATGTTGTGGAGCACTCCGACAAGGTATACACGCGGGCTAATGAGGTGATGGATGGACGCGAGAAAGAAGTCTTCACCGAATGCTATCGCATTATCGCAGCAGGGACAGCAAAGGACACCACCATTGAGGTTGAGGAACACGCATCGTATATCGTTGACTTAGCGACCGCGATTGCCTTTAACACCAAGGAAAGAATGCTACTTATCGTCCCTAACAACGGGGCTATTAGTAACTTTGATCCAACAGCGATGGTTGAAATCCCTTGTATTGTCGACAATACAGGTGCAAAACCAATGCAAATCGGTGAAATCCCTGAATTCCAAAAAGGCATGATGAACCAACAGGTATCAGTTGAAAAGCTTGTTGTTCAAGCTCACGTTGAGGGCTCTTACCAGCGACTATGGCAAGCATTTACTTTGTCAGCCACAATTCCAAGCGCTTCAAAAGCCAAAGAAATTTTGGATGAAATGCTGGAGGTCAACAAAGAGTATTGGACAGAGTTGAATTAACCGGATCAGGGCTGTAGACAGTCTAGAGCTAAAAGGGAGCCCTAAAGAGGCTCCCTATTCTCACCGAGATATACCAGGTAATTGCAAGCAGCCAGTTTTGTGAGTTGTTGTTACTAACCAAGCAAACTAGCTATCAAAAAATCGACAGGAGATGAACAAACTGCCCAACAACAAACCCGATAGTGAATGCCAAGTAAGGGATGCGTGTTCGTTTTGCTCTGGAATTAACAGGAACCCATATTTTGGTGTTGACGGTTCGATGCTGTGCGCTTGGGCGGTAAAGTGTATAGTCTAGCGGTATCATTGTTACTGCTCCCGTGTTGATGCCGTCTCGAAAGATTATTGGCCAATCAACGAAAGCAAAGAATGATGGATGCAAAGTTAGGTGTTCATCCTTTTTGTTTTTGTCCGCGATCTGTGAGCCGATTTACCATGTCCCTTCAGAGGGTGCTAATCCTCCAACCACATTTTCACTAAGGACATAACCCCCATATTGCTTGTTTCAGTACCATAAAGGTTATCTGCACGACTGACAGAAAAATGATTACGCCATAATGGGCAGTAGTAGTAGTTTTGTATCAACCAGTCCTCGGCTCGATAGAGCTTGTATAGGAAGTCTTGACTATCATCGCTCTCTTGCATGAGCATATTGATGAACGTAAGTAGGCTTTGTTTAGACTTTTCGGGTAAGCAGAGAGTAAATATTTCCCCTGATAACAACCACTCATAATACTGGAAGGCCAAGTCATCGCTAAAAACATAGCAGTCGTACGATAAATCCGGGATAACATCCGTCTGTTCTTTATCGAGCAGTTGCCATGCTACTCCTTTGGCGGCGAGGGCATCGAGTAGGGGAGACACTTCCATTTCATGGCAGTCTTTGACTGCTATTTTAATCGGTCTGTGAGGTGCTGACATTTCTTGGTTAAATAGATGAAAGCCTTTTTTCTGGTGAGTTGGCATGATGCTGTTTGCCGCGTCCATGTTGTTTTCACCGATAAACTTACGACAGTGATGAACAATCCAAGCACGCTCCTTTAGGGATAGCCCCTTCGAATGGTGATGAAACTGCAGCACGGTACAACCACTATGGTCAATGTCTTCAACTTTTCCTAGCTGGTCCTCAAAGTACGGGTGTTCAGCTACATGCACCGTAGCGTCTGGCGTCGAGTCACTTGACCAAAACATAGCCCGCTCAATATGTCCACCTAAACCAAAATAGCGGCGATTTCGGATCAAACTCCACCTTTTCGTCTCAACTCTCTCTATTTGATAAGGGCCGCTACCTATGGGAGCAGAGGCATTGAAATCAAAAATAGCGGTGTGTGAGTCAGCTAATAAGTGGATGAATATTGGGTCGAATTGGCACATATGAAAGATAACCCATTGACCGCGGGTTTCAATGCTCTTCAAGTGACGAAATAGAAGTTGGTAGGGGTGAGGGGTATCACGTCGCATCTCCAGGTTAGTCTTTACAAGCTCGGCCGTCAGCGGCTCACCGTTGTGCATGGTGACATCGTTACGGAGGCGAACGACTACCTTGTTATCTTCATAATAAAACTGGTGTGCTACATGAGGAATGATTTTCTGTTGCTCGGGGTCAAACTTCACTAAGGTGTCAAACAAACTCTCGATGAGAATAATGGAGCGTGAGGATTGTGCGAGGTGCGGTCGCCACTCTGGCAGATTATACGGGACAAGATACATTAAGGTGTTCTGTTTTCTGAGCTCATTCTTTGCCGAGTCTGACCAATATGGAAGCCACTCTTGAAACAGGTTTTGTTGCTCAAACTGCGTTGCTAACTGAAAAGCGCGATTGATATTGCCTCGACGGGCGATGATCTCTAGTTGGGATAAGAGGGTTACTTTGAAGGTCTTCAACACGGTAAGCTGAGAGCGTCGCCCTCGTCCGCTTCCAGGTCGCCAGTTTATAACTCCTCTACTGTCCAGCGATGCCATTAGCTTGCTCACATTTCTCTCTGAGCAATGCAAAATATCCGCGAGAAAAGAGATATCGACATCATAGGCTTTATCATGGCCAAAATGTTGCTCAAGCTGTTTTAATCGCTGTAAGTGAGTGGAAGACAGAACTCTTTCGTTTACCATTTTTATCTCTTTTCCTCTGCCAAGCATGCCTTTGACATTGTTGCTGTATTCCAATGAGAGGTCTAGGAGTCGTCAACCTCATCTGTCCTAAGAGCCCTCGTATTAGCAAATGTAGATGTTGAGTATCAGAAAATCATTAAAGTTTAAGAATGCACTCCAGTGATATAAATGATCATGTTTTTTCGCTCACCCCTCCAATATGTCCAAAATCTCGTCCCAATCCATAGAGTTAATGAGCTTTTTTATGACGCCCTGGGGTGTGCTTCCCGTCTCCCCAGCCAATTTATCGATCTTGTGAAGAACTTCACTTTCTATCGGTAGTATTTTTTCTGTTTTTTTAATTCTATACTTTTTTGTGTTCCAGGCGCGCCTGAATTTAATTATAAAATCTTTTTTTTCTTTTTCAGGAATGAGGTCATAAAACGCTACAACTACTGACCTGATATCTTCATTGCTTGACGGTGTCCAAGTGTACCTTATTTCTTCTCTTTTTTTTATGTAATCATAAGCCCACATGAGCTGATTGCTGTGACAGTCATCTAACCACTTTATCATTTCATTTCTATTAGTGTTTTTTCTCCACTCATCTTTAAAATGGTTCGATAATTGTTCCTCCCCATTTTCTGAGTAGGGGGAATAAATGAAGCAGTTCTCTATTTGTCTCCTTTTTTCTTCTGTCGTGTCCCGTCCTGAAATACGTTGACATAAAGAGGACTTCTTTATGACAACATCAAGTAACTCAAGCCGTAAGCGTACGCAACGTGATTACACCTTAGCCTTTAAATTAGGCGTTGTTGAGCGTGTTGAAAAAGGTGAAATGACCTACAAACAAGCGCAAGCCCGTTTTGGTATTCAGGGCCGCTCAACGGTGCTCGTCTGGCTCAGAAAACATGGTAGACTCGATTGGTCGAAACCATTTCAGCATCCCCTTATGCCACATTCAAAAGAAACCCCAGCCGAAACTATCAAGCGCCTTGAGCGTGAGTTAGCCGAAGAGAAACTGCGTAACCAAATCCTCAACGGTATGGTCGATATCATGGACAATGAGTACGGAGCCGGCCTCAGAAAAAAGTACTTATCCGGTACATCTGGCAAGCCAAAGCCAAAAGCAAAATCAAGTTAGCGTCGGCATGTCGTGCCGCAGGCGTTTCTCGACAAGGTGTCTACCAAGCCGTTGCTCGAATGGAAAGCCGAAGAGCTGAACTATCAATCATCAAAGACTGGGTCCAATACTGGCGTAAATATATGCCGAGGTTAGGGGCGCGTAAGCTCTACGCGTTGGTAAAGCCCAAGCTAGTTGAACATGGCATTAAACTAGGGCGAGACGGGTTTTTTAGCTATCTGAAAAGTGAAGGTTTACTGGTTAGACCCAAGAAAAGCTACACAAAAACAACGTGTAGTAAGCACTGGATGAAGAAACATCCTAACCTGCTAAAAGAAGACGGACTACATGATGCTGCGCATGTACTGGTTAGCGACATAACTTATGTTGAATCAGACCAAGGTGTGCATTACCTGTCACTGGTGACCGATGCCAGTTCACGCAAGATAGTGGGTTATCACGTGAGCGAAGATATGAAAGTAGACAATGTAGTGAAAGCGCTGAAAATGGCCGTCAAAGATAAGCGCTATATCGGCAATGCGGTACATCACTCAGACCGAGGTTCGCAATACTGCTCAGCCGTTTATCAGAATGCGTTACAGGAGAGTCAAATCCAGTCGTCGATGACGGATGGTTATGATTGCTACCAAAACGCGTTAGCGGAAAGAATCAATGGCATACTGAAGCAGGAGTTTTTACTGTACCGGTGTAAGACACTGGCAGAGCTGAAAGTACTGGTAAAAGAATCGATAGCGATATACAACGAAATGAGACCGCACCTGAGTTTAAGTATGACAACCCCCAATCAGGTGCATAATAGAAAAGGCCAGCTACTGGAGCTGGCCTAAAAACTGTCAACCTATTTTAGGACGAGACATCGTGTTTGGGAGTGTTTCTTGCAGATAAAGATGGTTCAGTTCAAGGTCTTTAAAAATAACTTCCTTGGTTGGGTTGCCTTTTATGTTTTCCTTGTATATCAAATGTCCCAACTTTTTGTTCGTATTCTTTCTTATATAGCACCACAGCCAGTTTGTTTTTCTATCTTCATTGCAAAGGTCTTTGAAGTCATATTTTTTTAACTTTTCACGATATAGTTTTTCTTTTGTTCTTACTAAGAATCTTGAGGTTTCATTTTTGCTATATTGGCTTTTTTTATAAATAACATCAGATAGAACCCTGATTGTTTTGTTGGATATAGGCTGATCTTCAATATATCCATTTATATTATCTCTCTCTTCATTTGTTAGATCTAGAAGAGACTCGCTGAGTATTTCATTCCAAAAGAAAAACAAATCTCTTTTCGTCGTTACAGCTGTTAGAAGATGAATATTTATGACTTTTACTGACATTTTTATATCAACTGGCTTGTTATTTTTAACCTGTTTTATCACCTTTTTAAAGTGATAAACAGTTAGCTGTTCGCTCTTTTGTTTGTGTGTGATACTTGTCACAAATAATGCTTTTTTTTGCTGGTAAGTGTCAATAGTGTATATTCAATGCGATTGTAGTAATGATCGTTTTTGGTTCGATAACATAACTTCCACATACTCAGTTCGTCGATGGAGGAGGGAGAATCCAGGTTAGCTGGAAGGGGACATGGTCACAGGAGGAGGGGGAGTTGTCGGTATAGTAATATACATATTAGCTCTTCTCTTCATATACCCATTACCAGTAAAGAAGGTAAGGTAAAAAATAATCTAACTAGTGTTCCTTTGTAGAACTAATAGAGGAACATAAAATGAATCAACATACCTATGAGGGGTTTCCCATTCTCCTACCTGTTAATGAATGTAAGGGAAGGTGTTTAGATAAAATAAGAGAGGTGCTAGCTGATGGATGTCATGACTATAAAAACCTCACTATTGCTCGTCTTGACTTAAGGTTTCCAGCTATTGATGAGTCTGATGACTTTCTGATGCGTGATGAGGTGTTTTCGTTAAGACGGAGGAGAAAAGATACCGTTAAAGTTTTTATTCGAGCTATTGAATTAGAAATGGCAAAGCAAGAGTGTGAGAAGCGAGCGAAGGGTAAGCGGATGCATCGTTGTAAGGTGCGGTATGTATGGGCAAGAGAGCGCGATGGTTCACACAACGACCACTATCATTTCGCGTTGGTTTTAAATAAGGATAGGTTTTACCGTTGGGGAAAGTTTGAGAATGTTGAGTGCGGTGATGGTTTATATAATATCATTGCCCGTGCCTGGGCGAAGGCAATCGGCCTGTGTAACAATCAAGCGATGGGGTTAGTGCATATCCCTGATAATAGTATTTACTACCTTCACGGACGTCCTGAGAGCTCTGAACGCGCTGAGCAGGAGTATAAAGATATATTCTATCGATTAAGCTATTTGGCCAAAAAAAGAACCAAGCGTCGCAACGAGGGGTTTCGTTGCTTTGGTTCTAGCACCAAGTAAATCGTGCAAAATCGTTTTTTATTGATGATATATATTTAAAATCCCGTCGGCCGTACTGTCATGGTGCGGCCTTATTTCATATCTCTAAGGCAATAAAATCATTGTCGACATCCTCCTGTGTAATACCAATATAACGAAGCGTGATGCCTTCTGAGGTATGACGCAGCATTTTCATCACCCGACCAATATCTTTTGTGGCTTGATACAGCATATAACCGCGTGTTTTTCGCATTGAGTGCGTCCCTAACGAGAGGTTGAGCTCTTGCCCAACCTGTTGAAAGGCCAGAGTAACAGCACGCCGAGAGAGCGGTTTAGGCGGCAACTGCTTAATCTGCTGACAGCGGTGAGATTGAAACAGGTAGACGTGGTCAGGATGGTCTGCCCGTATCTTTTCAATGCGCGCCAGTGTTTTGGAGTTGAGCTGGATATCAGCAATCTTACCTGTCTTACGCTCTTTGATTCGCAACCGGTCACCGTGGATGTCGTCGAACCGAATGGCAAGCAGATCGGAGATACGTAACGCCAGGTTTAACCCGATATACCAGACGTCGGCCATTTGGCGATGATAACGAATACTCAATAGGTGGCCGATAAGCTGAACAGTCTCAGCATCTTTGATGGCTTGAACTTCTGACATGGCTTACTTCCTTTTTTCTTCACAGATGGAGGTTTTGAGAAGCACAGCACGACAGCGACAGCCGGACCCTTGTTGCGCCTGGGTTGGCTGCTTCCCGTTTTAACATAATGAGAAGCAGGGAAAGGTATCGCTGCCTGTGTGCATGTATGGCGTGTAAAAATGGCCTTTGAAGCCGCTACACGACTGGGATCCAGCCTCGCTCGGCGAAAGACACACAGTCTTCACCGACAACCACATGATCTAAAACGCGAACATCAATAAGGCCCAACGCTTTGATCAGCTTGTCAGTGATATGACGGTCTGCTTGTGACGGCTCGGCAATCCCGGATGGGTGGTTGTGGGCAAAGATAACGGCGGCTGCATTGTGACTCAGTGCCGCTTTTGCCACTTCGCGTGGATAGATAGACGCGGCATCAATGGTGCCAAAGAACAGGATATCGAACTGGATCAGCCGATGTTGGTTATCCAGCAGCATCAACGCAAACACTTCACGATCGTACGCGCCGAGTTTGAGCTTTAAGTACTCCATCACGTTTTTAGGGCTCGTGAAGGTGCCTTCGCGTTTGTACTTTTGTGCCAGTGCTTCTGCCGCGAGCTCTAAGAGCTGATTCAAATCAGATGGCTGATGGGCAGGGTAGTTGTCTGCAGGGGTGAACAGGGGAGTGTGTGACGTACGCATAGGGAGTCTCCTTTAAGTGATTGATGTGGCTATGCGTATCGATGACATATATCTGAAATCAGGTTGGTTAGGGGAGTGGATACAAGAGGGAGTGAAACCGGTAAATCTTTACGTGCGCGGAAATCTCATGAGTCCAATAACGGAGTAACATCATGAGATTAATTAAATTGAGCGAAGTAAAGCACATGACAGGCCTTGGCCGTTCAACCATCTACAACCTGATGAAAGACGGCACCTTCCCCAAAAGCGTTCCCCTGGGAGGCCGAGCGGTTGCGTGGGTAGAAAGTGAAGTCGAAGAGTGGGTGATGGCAAGGATAGCGGAGAGGGATAGTGAGGTGGACTTCTGACTAGGGCATTTTAGAGTCAAAGAGTAAACTGGGTACCTCACCTTGCGCTAAATATTGCCAGCTTTGACGCCCCTTGTGACGCCTAGTCTATAGAAGAAAAAGGGGTTTCAATGTATCATTATACTGTAATCACTTTTCACTATTGCGAATAACCTATGGCTAGCTCCAACCATATCAAAGCTTTGCTGCAATCACATATTGACAGAGATGACGACCGGTTTGTTTCTGTTGCGCTCCAGGTAGCTGCTCATGAAGCTAGGAATGGTCATGGCAAGCTTGCGCAAGAGCTGAAAGGACTAGTTGAAAAAGCGAAGAAGAGAAGCGCGAGCAATTTACCGGTTTCCATTGCAGCTGGTGTTAAAGATGCTTCTGGCTTACTGGTTACAACTCATCCTCAATTGCGCTTCTCAGACTTAATTGTATCTAGCGCCGTTAAAGGGCGATTAGAGCGGTTGGTCAAGGAACAAAAGCATCTAACAACGCTCAAGAACCACGGCCTCTCTCCCAGGAGAAAGCTCCTGCTGGCAGGGAAGCCTGGTACAGGGAAAACGTTTACTGCGTCAGTTTTAGCTGGAGAACTAGACTTTCCTCTTTTCGAGGTTCGTTTAGATGCTGTGATTACAAAATATCTCGGTGAGTCGTCTGCTAAGCTTCGGCAAATATTTGATACGATAAAAGAAGTTCGTGGTGTTTACTTTTTTGATGAGTTTGATGCCCTAGGATCGCATCGTGGTTCGAACAATGATGTTGGTGAAGCCAGACGTATTCTGAATAGCTTTTTGCAGATGATTGAGCAAGATGACTCCAATAGCGTCATAGTCTGCGCAACAAACCATATTGAAGCGCTAGATCATGCGTTATTTCGTCGTTTTGATGATGTGGTTCGATATGAATTGCCGTCGGAAGACGAAATAACAAAGCTGTTTCGTTCTCGTTTAGAGCCATACGTAGCGAAGAATTTTTCTTGGAAGCGGCTTACCACGATTGCTCAAGGGTTGAGCAATGCAGAGATAACTTTAGCTGCAAATGATGCAATCAAAGAAATGTTGATTCATGGTTACAGCTCAATTAGCACTAAAATGCTGATGCAGGCCATTGAGGATAGGAAAAGTATTAGCCAGCACTTTATGGAGTAAAAGGATTTTGAATGGCCAAAAAAAACGAATTTGATAAACCCCACTTCTTTTTCAGCTCCTCCGGCAGTCCTCATGAGTTTACGTCTCGCTCCCCAGGAGGCTCAAACAAGGTAGTGATTCCTGCTCAGGACAGGGCTTCTCACAGCGAAAAGCTACGCCAAGATATCCAAAATGTTGCTACTGACTTAACGGACCTTAAACGGAGCATTCCTGCATCGGAGCTCTCAATGGGCGTTGGTATTCAGGTTGAGTTTGAAAGCTTTCCAGACGTTGGCATGGCCGTTCAGAGTCTTGCTAATGATCCCCAAGGTATTGTGCTACACAATGTCAAAACAGTGGAGCAAGATGGACAGAATACGACTCTTGCGACGGCGTATGTGCCAGAGGGTAAGTTAAGCTTCTATCAAAAAAAGCTGAATGATTACGAAAAATACAAAAAAAATTCGAACGGTGTCGCGGCTGACCATCAAAAACTGATTGATTCAATAAAATCTATCAAGCGTGCTGCTTTCTCTGCTATCTGGGCTGACGATATCAGTCTTCTGCCCGAAGACAAAGAAGCGGATGTTTGGTGGGAAGTATGGTTAGCAACACCGAGGAAGAGTCACCAAACCCATAACCACTACCTTGAAATAGTCTCTGATTTTTCTCGATTAGCGGATCTTGCTGAGATTGAGGTCTCTGAAGTTCAGCTTCGTTTTCCTGAACACACTGTTGTTCAAGTAAAAGCTAGTCAAAGAAAGCTTGAAGAAAATGCAACACTCCTCTTCAGGGTATCAGAGATACGTTACCCGAAGGTCACGGCGGAATTTTTTGATTCGATGGAGCCTACAGAGCAGCGAATGTGGTCTGATGAGCTTCTCCACCGTTTAAACCATACCTATACAGCCGACTCTCCTTATATTTGCATAATCGACTCCGGCGTGAACGTACAGCATCCATTATTGTCTTGCTTTGCCGATTTGCCAGATCAGAGAACAATAACCGATGATGGTGATCCTACTGATGCGATAGGTCATGGCACAAGTATGGCTGGTTTAGCGATGTGGGGAGATCTCACTGATAGGTTAAGTTCGACAAATACTGAAACGATTACCCATCGGCTAGAGTCAGTGAAAACCATTAGATTTAATGGTGATAATGCTGGGAAGTCTCTAGGGAGAGTAACCGAAGATGCGGTATCAGAAATAGAGATCTATGAACCCGAACGTTCACGAATTTATTCCATGTCACTGTCATCAGGAAAAGGAACGGATAGAGGGCGGGCGTCATCGTGGTCGAGTGCAATGGATATGCTTGCGGTAGATTTTCTGGGCGAAGGGGCCCTTCCTAGGCTCTTCACTGTTTGTGCAGGGAATACGGCCCCTATCGGAAGTTTTGAGTATCCACAACATAATTATCTAAGCGATGTACATGACCCTGCTCAAGCTTGGAATGTGTTAACTGTCGGCGCATATACCGAGAAAGATATCATAACAGAACCAGGCGACTATCAACCATTGGCACCTAGAGGGGGGCTTTCTCCCTATTCAACTACATCTCTTGAATGGGAAAGGAAGAATTCGCCGATTAAGCCAGAGGTTGTGTTTGAGGGAGGTAATATTGGTCGAGACGATATCGGTTGTGCTGGTATGCCAGATTTAGAGCTACTCACAACCAATCATGACTTCTCTAGACGACATTTTCGATGTGCAAATGCAACCAGTGCTGCTACTGCATTAGCTGCAAGGTTTGCTGCTCAGATCCTATCGAAGTATCCAAAGCTTTGGCCTGAAACAGTAAGGGCTCTAACGGTACACTCCGCCGATTGGACGGATGAAATGTACTCACTGATTTCTGCGGAGCGAGGTAATGGCAACATTAGAAAAGCTGATATGGCCAAATTGGTACGCAAAGTTGGCTTTGGTGTACCCAATTTGGATAAAGCACTAAGCAGCGCAAGCAATTCGTTATATATGGTGGTTCAGGATGAACTGCAGCCATACATAAGACCAAAACCGGGAAAAGCTAAGACTAAAGATATGCATCTACATGACCTGCCATGGCCCGTTGATGAACTACAAAAAATTGGTGAAGCGGATGTAGAGCTCACGATTACTTTGTCATACTTTATCGAGCCAAATCCATCTAGTCGCAATGCATTAGACAAATACAGTTATGCCAGCCATCAGTTAAGATTCGACGTTAAGCACCAGGGTGAATCTGACCATCAGTTCATGCTAAGGATTAATGCTAAGGCCGAGGGTGAAAAACCGGAATCCTTAGCCGACGGAAATTGGTTACTAGGAAAGCAGCAACGTCATAGAGGATCAATTCACAAAGATGTTTGGCGAGGTAGTGCTGCAGATCTTGCTGCACGAGGAAAGATAGCCGTTTATCCTGCTAATGGCTGGTGGAAGACCCGACATGCTCATGAAAAGTACCATTCAAAAGCTCGCTACGCGTTAGTAGTGTCACTATCCGTTCCAGAGGTTGATGTGGATTTGTATAGCGAAGTGCGGACGAAGATTGATGCTGAAGTGATGACTAAAGCAGTCGCTGAAATTTGAGCCTCGATGATTCTTCACTTAGAAGATCCTTACCATAAGATCTTTTTTCTTAGATGTTAGTTATCAATAGCACGCCCGAGGGCGTGCTTTTTATGCCGAGTGTTGGGAGTAAATCATGAATGACAGTTTACCGATAATAGATAAAAAATCCTTTTAGGGCTGGGGGCAGTAAAAAGCTAATTCACAGTTTGAAGATCACACCGGGTTTTCAGAAGATGTACGTCTTTAGAGTTAGTGTTTCTGTCTAGTTTTTTTAACACATTTTGTTGCGTCTCCGGTGTCCAGAATATTTTTAAGTACTTTCTAGCCCTAGTTACAGCTGTATAGAAAATGCTATGAGAAACATCATCCTCGTTGGCATCTGTGATGACAATTTTCACGGACTCATACTCTAAGCCTTGTGCTTTGTGGATTGAAACAGCATAGGCTACTTGGAATGGCACTGTTGTGTTGTGTGAGTCGTCATCCTCATCGCTGCTACTATGAAGGTCAAAAACAGTAAACCTCACTATAGAATCAGCTATCCATTCTAGATCTTCAAGATGAAGTACATCAAATTCACTTACAGGGCGGTCTAACCATACATCAAATTGAATCCACCCCGGTTCTTTAACTATAGATTCTATTCGCCCTTTTAGGTTGTTGTAAATTACTGGTCGAAACCGATCTGTGTCAGAGAATAGAATAGGGTCCCCAACTTTAAAAGTTGCCTCGCGCCATGCAAATGCTTGGTTTGGGTTACTACTTTGCATAAAACGATTTATGTTATTTATACCGTAAAGGCCATCATAATTCAGACAAAGTATTATTTCATCTGAAGCACTCATCTCAAATAGTTCACTACTTAACAGGCTTGAATAGCCATTCTGAGCCATGCATTCAGCTATATCGTCCTCAATATTTCTCACTTTGTTCCAAAAGCCCAACAAAGATTCGCTACTTGTACGATAAGGAGTCTTCAGTTCAAATATTGAGTCGCTAGGGATAAAAGAATTTATTGCCCAAAACCAATTACCGAATTGAATTGATTCAATCTGGTAACTATCGCCGACAAGAACGAGTAACTCAAACGAGGTATTCTCAAATATTGTAAGTAAATCAGCGTTGCTAACCGTGCTACACTCATCAATTATAAGAATATCGTACGCAATGTCATCCTGACGATAAGTGTGACTTCTAATAGTTTTAAACGTAGATTTCTGTGCACTGACCTTTCGTTTCAGGTTGTCAATTGCCGGGTTTGTGTGCGCGAGAAATAGTTTTTCTTTGTCATTAAAGTAGTTAGCAATATGGTTGACCATAGTCGACTTACCTGTTCCAGCTGCACCATAAATTAAAGCTACACATGATCTACTAAACAACTGTACTAGAGCATCTTTTTTCAGTGGGTCGTCAATGTTTCGAGTTTTTTCTAACAACCAACGTTCTACGGCTTGAGTGTAACCTTGTACACCAGATGACGACTTATCTTGTAACTTCTTTACAATGTCAGCAGTGTCAGTTTCATATCCTCTTACGAACACATGCCCCTTGTCCATTATCAACTTTCGGTGGGTATGTTTGTAATAAAGCTTGTGGTTAAAGGTAGTAATTAAACTGCTGGTATCGCCATACTGCACTAGATCTGCTTTCGGAGTATAGAGAATGCCATGACGCTCTACGTTGTTTTTGACTTGCCTTACCATCAATTCATGTTCTCTATCAGTCGTATCTAGACTATCTACCAAATCCCAGTACCTCGGGTTATGGCCCGGTAAGGAAGTGCAAAAAGGCATTTGATCAAACGGTATACAACCATACTTAAGACTTAGCCCTGATAAGTGTTTACATGGGTTACGATCTAACTGAGACTTTAGTGTTTTATTGTACATTCTTAGCATTAAATAGCGAACTACGTTGTATCCTGCGGCTCGGGATCTCGCTATATTTCTTGCTATATCTATCATTGGAAATATTCTTAGAGATGTAGCACCTTGCGTACCAATTGCTTTAAGAGAGTTATACGATTGATCCGACATATCAATTAAGTCTAATAAGTTCACTGCCTCATTAGTAAGCATGTTCATGAGAAAACGATATTCAGGTGAGTTTGTGCGCACACCTAATGGTGCATTTGGTACATTGAGCAGTTTTGCTAAGTTATCAAACTCGCAAGGTCGAATAGAGACTTCCCACTGTCTTATGATTATGATCGGCATTGTATAGCCAATAACTGATATGCTGTCCTGCTGAAGTGTCAGCATTGCTGCATAGTTGTCGGAAATGTCTATTTGTGTGAATGCTATAACACGATCTGCTTTAGTAGCTTTATTCACTGCTCGGTAAAAAGTCACTTCATAGAATATTTTCCCGAAACAGAAAAACGGTCTTGTCTTATGTATATAGTATCTCTCAGGTGCTAGTAATAGATGACTGTAAGAGCTTGGATGTTGGTGAATTCTTTCTGCTATACGCTCATGGTACTCTCTAAGAGAGGGGTCAAGGTCAATAGGAAAGCTCTCTAGGTTCTCGAGAATAGAGACGCGATACTGCTCACTAAGGAGGATTTTACTTCTAAGTAGATACTCGTAATATTTTAGCATCAAACGTTCAGAAGTATCACCATCAAAGGTGTAATGAGAGGTGCTTTTTTGAGTAAGTTTATGGAATTTAGATAAAAAGTTTAGTCTTCCATTGCGCTTTACATATTCAAGTGCTGGACCAACTTTATTATAGTGAAAATCACTTTGCAGCGTTCCTGCGTGCGTGAACACTAAAATACCTTCGATGAGATTTCTGAGTTGCGAAAGAATGTTTTTTGATAACAAAGATCTGTGATCACTTAAAGATGTAATGTTAGAGCAAATCGCTTGATTAGCACTTAGTATCTGGTTTTCGATTGATGCCATTGTGTAGCAGTTCCTTTACAAGGTCAGTTATAGCTTCCGAAAGAAACCGACAGCGTTGTTGAAGATAAAATTAGTTCACTAAGATTCACCAAATTTGATAACAGTTACCAGTTTTCTCTTACTTGTATCCACTACTTTAACCAAAATCACACGCTTGTCGATTTAATCAGCATAACCGTATACTCAACGTAACACTGTGCTCAAAGTCGCACAAAATACTATAATGGAACAATGAGTAGTCAAAGCACTTTCAAGTCATTGATAAAATTGAAATAAAGGTAGATAAAGGGGCGCGCCATACATTCAGCCCAAAGTGAGTTGTGACATCACCATTTGAAGGTGCCTCACTGTATGAATTGGTTGTGTCTAGTTAGCAAATCTGGCAGATCGAATGTGAGAAACTACAACTTAAAATAGGGAATAGTGCCTAGATACTTTTGTTAAAGCTTCCTTACTTCCCTCTAAATAATCATATCTATAATAAATTACTTCTATGTCTTTGAGTTTAAGATTTAAATACCGCTCAGCTACTTTGGTCGGGTATGTCAGCAGAGGCCAACAGTGCGGCGTAGGTCATGGACCATGAAATACTCTATTCCCCCCATTTTATTGAGTGGCGGTATTGTACGTCCGAGCTCTTATCGCATTACATTGTTTGAAGGTGCTACACAATCGGATCAGTATTAAAGATAGCCGTTTTTTAGTAATAAGCTCAAGTGATAGCCTTTTTCTTCATATTTATCTAAAACCTGCGCGGTGTGCTTTGAGATTATATTGCTTGGCAGTTTTATTCAATACCACAACAAGTAGTTCGCTGAAGTTAATACGGTCAAATTAACATCAGATAATGAGTCAATATGCCGCTGAGTTTAGACTGGACGACAAAAGACATGATGTTGGTTTTAAGTGCTCTCATACCCCATGCCGTACCCAGAGCGATTTTTAGTTTATTAAAATGAGCGTAAAACCCTTATTCGACGCGCTCTAACCACACCCCGGCTTCGGTATGGTGGGTAGATTGCTTGGCCTCCCACGCAGGGAGAGCAGAGTATTCAGGTAGCGAGTTTTTATCGGCTTCTATGGTTAGATCACTTTCAGTTGCTTAGTCCCAGTCACTGATAGGCTGCCTTTAGCCGCTTGCTCGATGTGTCCACTCCACCAGCACATCATTGGGCGTCGGCGTTCAATGTAATCTGTCCGGTTATATGCACTCCGTACCTGGTTGTCATCAACGTGGGCAAGTGCGGACTCGATAAGGTCTGCATCAAAGCCCTGCTCGTTCAGTGTTGTACTTGCCAGGGAGCGTAGCCCATGACTCACGAGCCGGTCGGCAAACCCCATTCGTTTTAGTGCCATATTGGCCGTTTGGCTATTACAAGGCTTTTGCGGATCACGATCTGAAGGAAAAATAAAATCACGATGGCCACTTATCGGCTTGATCACTTCTAATATCGCCAGCATCTGCTCTGTGAGTGGGATGCGGTGTTCTCTTCTTTTTTTTGTCCTCTCCGCCGGGATAATCCATAGTTCGTTATCCCAGTCTATTTCATCCCACCGTGTAGCTGCCGCTTCTGCTGGCCGCGTCATGGTATGTAGTTGCCATTCGATTAGGCACCGGGTAACTCGTTTGATATTCGCGTAAGCAAGCTTCTGTATTAACTCTGGTAGTTCATCGGGCGTTAACGCTGCCATATGGTTCTTTTTGGGCTTTTTAAATGCAGCGCCAATGCCCGATAGCGGATTAGCGTGGATAAGGCCACAGTTAACCGCGTAGTTCATCATTTCGTTTAGTCGTTGGACCAAGCGCTTTAATGTCTCTAGGCTGCCCGATGCTTCAATGGGCTTTAAGGCATCTATCACCATAGGGGCAGTGATTTTGGAAAGGGGAGTAGCGCCAAGCTTTGGAAAAATGTGACGTTCCAGAGAGCGCCATATGTCGGTCGCGTATCCCTCAGTCACTTGCTCTTTTTTAAGCTCAAACCACTGGTAGGCGACTTTCTCTACCGTATGTTCGGTGAGCGCAATCTCTTGCCTTTGTTGCTCTTCACGGTGTTCCTTAGGATCGATGTTTTGAGCGAGGAGGGCTCTTGCATCCATGGTCGCTTTACGCGCTTGAGAGAGGGTAACAGTGGGATAGGCACCGAGGCTGAGGTTGGTGCGCTTTTTGGTGAATGGACGTAGGTAATTAAAAAGCCAAAGCTTAGAGCCGGTTGGTTTAACTCTTAGTCTGAGCCCGTCGCCATCATAGAGTAGGTACTCTTTATCTTCTGGCGTTGCTGCTTTTATCTTCTTATCCGTAAGCTTAGCTATGATTTTAGCCATAATGGGTACACCTCTCAGCCTCCATTTTTATCAGTGTACACCTCGGTGTACCTAAAAATCAAAGCGGTTGGTGGACCTCTATGGACCTTGATGAACGCTAAGTTATTGATTTTAAGTTATTCAAGGCAATAAAAAAGACGTCCGTGGACGTCTTTGAATATAAAATTGGTGGAGCTGGCGGGAGTTGAACCCGCGTCCAGAATCAGTCTAGCCAATGGCGCTACATGCTTAGTTTGTCTTTAATCTCGTCAGTGTGCTGCGGACAAACACGCCACACAAAGACATACCCAACTTAGTTTTAACGCTTCAGCTCTTGGGTCAAAGCATCCACGCGATCCTGTTTGGTTTTGACTATCCTGAATCCCCGTCCTACAGGCGGAGGCTAGGGAGGATAGGCACTCAACAGGTTATTAAGCTGCTAGTGCGTAGTTTTCGTCGTTTGCGACTATTTGTTTGCGGCTTTTTACGAGGCCAACCGCCCCTCGGCATGCTCCACGGGCCTTCTCAATCCTGTCGAATCCTGAATCAGCCCCAGAGTGTGAGCGGCAGAGTCTAACACATTGATCTACCGCGTCAACGATTAACGCGCTGCGTTTTTCATGATCCTGGACTTTTGTCGCTGCCAGTCTCTGTCTTTCGCCGTGTCGCGTTTGTCGTGTAATTTTTTACCTTTCGCTAAGCCTATTTTGAGTTTAGCAAAAGATTTTTTCCAGTATAAAGACAGCGCCACCACTGTGAAACCGTCTCGATTTACCTTACCGAGCAAGGTATCAAGCTCACGCCGTTTAAGCAATAGCTTACGGGTGCGCTGCGGATCGGCCACCACGTGTGTGGAGGCGACATTAAGCGGGGTAATGGTTGCCCCGAACAAAAAGGCTTCCCCGTCTTTTAGCAACACATAGCTTTCGCTGATATTGGCCTTTCCTGCTCGGAGTGCTTTGATCTCCCAGCCTTGCAGCTCTAGCCCCGCCTCAAAGTCATCTTCAATGAAGTACTCAAAGCGTGCCTTTTTATTCAGCGCGATAGTGTTACTACTTGCTTTGTTCTTTGCGTTTTTCTTAGCCATAGTGGCCGCATTATAAAGGTGATATATCGAAGAATGAAAGGATTATCGCACTCAGTGGCAGAAAGAGTCTGACTTTATCTGCGATGTGGGTTGCGAGCATTGGTCTAAATCAGTCTCGATGGTATTATTTCGCGGTTAACTTGCAAGGAGTCCCTATGCCGCAAATCATCCGCTCGGCTTTAGTGCCGTACAGTGCTGAGCAAATGTTTGCCTTGGTGAACGATGTTGAATCCTATCCTGCTTTCTTGCCTGGGTGTGTGAGCACCCGTCTTATTGAGCATACAGAGACCACCATGGTCGCGTCGTTAGATGTCGCGAAAGCAGGGATTAAGAAAACATTTACCACCAAAAATTATTTGGTGGATAACAGCCGTATTGATATGACACTGGTTGACGGGCCATTTAAACGCTTAAGTGGTGGCTGGAAATTCACGCCACTATCGAGTGACGCGTGCAAGATAGAGCTCGACCTAGAGTTTGAGTTTACTAACCGCTTGGTCGAAGCTGCCTTTGGCCGCATCTTCAGCGAGTTAACCAGCAGTATGGTGAAGGCGTTTACAGAGCGAGCGAAAGAGATTTATGAGTGAAGAGACATTGCTGCATGTTGAAGTGGTTTACCCGTTGCCTAATGAGCAGCGCATTTTCAACTGCGTGGTGAAGCCAGACTCGACGGTGGAAGATATTATTCGTCAATCAGGTGTCTTAAGCGCCTACCCGGAGATTGACCTTGAGACCAACAAGGTTGGGGTGTTTAGTCGGCCTGTGAAGCTAGATGCGCAAGTGCGCGATGGCGATCGTATTGAGATTTATCGACCGCTGCAAGCCGACCCGAAAGAGATCCGCCGCCGCCGCGCCGAGCGCGCGAAACAAGAGGGGAAAGCGGATCCTGTTACTGGTGGGCGTGTGGATACCCAGCGCAAACGCTCATAGCGGGTCAAAAAGAAAGGCGCCGTGCGGCGCCTTTACTAAAGGATGAATATGTAGCGGCATCAGAGTGCCGGATGCATCACCGCTACTGAACGGCTTCGAAAAATTGCTCGCCCGGCTCGAAATCACCATCCATGTTGACGAGTTGGTTATTGTCATCGAATGAGAGAACAAGATCTTTTTGTGTTGGTGCCTCATGGCCAGGTTGTTGCCATTGCACAAAATACCAAGTGTTAGGGTAACCTGATTCCACCAACATTGGGGGGCCGAGAAGGAATTTTACCTGCTCTTTGGTCATGCCAAATTTCAAGGCGTCGACGGCCTTTTCTTCAATGTAATTACCTTGGTTTATATCTACGCGATAAACCAGCTTTTCGGCATAAGAGCAGCCCATCATGGCAACTGCCATCAGAGAGGCAACGGCGGCTTTAGTCCAACCCATAGTTAATATCTTCACTGTCTTGTTTGATGGCAAATCATGTCTGTCGGTGACCGTGTAGTCTGCGACTGATGCGTCCCGAGTATAATGAAGCAGGGAATATATGTAAAAAACCTGCTGACGACTAGCGTTTCGACGATGATAACGTGAAAAAGTTCGACAGGTGTAAGGAAATAAGCGAGAAAAGTGGCCTCAGTGCACGTTTCTCGCTTTAGATTTCGTCATGAGGGAGAAGACTAGGCGGCGACAAGAAGGTCTTCAGCGTTGGCAAGGGTGCGCTCAGTGATCTCACTGCCACCCAGTAACCGCGCAAGCTCACTAATACGTGCCTTGTGATCGAGCGGATACATACGGGTCGTGGTGCTGCCTTTATCGGTATCTTTGGCAACAAACATCTGCTGATGCCCACAGCCTGCGACTTGTGGCAAGTGGGTCACACACATCACTTGCGTGGAGTCGCCAAGTTGACGTAAGAGTTTACCCACAATCGCGGCGGTTGGCCCACTGATCCCCACATCGACTTCATCGAAGATAAGGCTTGGTGTTTCAACCTTCTGGGCGGTGATCACTTGAATGGCCAGCGAGATCCGAGACAGCTCGCCGCCGGAAGCAACTTTAGACAGCGGCTGTAAAGGCTGACCGGGGTTCGTCGACACAAGAAATGCCACCGCATCTCCGCCTAGTGGACTGAGGTGGGTCTCCGCTTTATTCTCGACTTGGATCTCGAAGCTACCATGTTCCATGCTCAGCTGGTGCATGCTTTGCGTGATCAGTTTGTTCAACTCTTTGGCATAGCGACGACGGCTTTTGCTCAGCTTTTCAGCGGTGTCGAGGCAATCTGCAAATTGTTGATCCACTTGTGCTTGAAGCTGCTCAATGGCTTCATCGTTATGTGCCAGTTTCTCCAACTCTCTAATCAACTGCTGGTGGGTGTCATACAATGCTTCAGGTTGGACATGATGCTTGCGAGACAAACTCATGATGGTACTCATACGTTGATCTAGATACTGAAGGCGTTGAGGATCCATATCGAGCTGGTCAAGATAGCTACTTACTTCTTGGCTCGTCTCTTGGGTTTGGATCCGCGCCTCTTCGAGCATTTCAGCGAGTGGTGAAAAGTGACTGTCTAGTGCTGCCAGTTCACTTAAGCGCTGTTGGGCCGCCGTCAGTAAACTCAATGTGTTGGTCTCTTCGCCATCACTGAGTAAGTCCACCACCGCTTGACTGGTCATGGCGATATCGCCACTGTTTGACAAGCGCTTATGCTCTTCTTCAATGTGCTGGTATTCCTCTTCACCCAATGCGAGTTCATTGAGCTCACCCACTTGATATTCCAAAAGCTGTTGCTGAGCGTCAATGTCGTCTTTTTTCTTGATCAGTGCTTTCAGCTCATTTTTAGTGCGGCGCCAGCGCTGGTAGCGTGTTGCCATTTTATCCAGCAAGCTTTGGTGACCAGCGTATTGGTCTAATAACGTAATTTGGTGTTCAGGGCGTAACAGTTGTTGATGCGCGTGTTGGCCGTGGATATTTATCAATAGTTGCCCCAACGCTTTTTGCTGTGAGGCAGGTACGGGGTTACCGTTGATATAAGCGCGTGAGCGGCCTTCTTTGGTGATCACTCGCCTTAATATGCAATCATCACCGTCTTCCAGTTCGTTATCTTGCAGCCAGCGACGCGCGGCACTGTTTTGCTCGAGGGTGAAACTGGCAGAAATTTCTGCGCGTTTCTCCCCGGGGCGCACCATGTTGGCATCGGCACGATCACCAAGGCACAACCCTAGCGCGTCGATAGAAATAGATTTACCCGCCCCGGTTTCACCGGTGATCGCCGTCATGCCTTTACTAAACTCCAGCTCCAAGGATTTAACGATGGCAAAGTTTTGAATGGTTATATCGGCTAACATAGAGAGACACCTGTATCTATCAACAACTGTGTATAGATACAGTATATACTGTTTTTTCATCCAGTGAACACTGTGTGGCGAGAATTCTTGTTAATGGGATGAGCCGCACAAAAATTGCGCATTAAAAAAGCAGGAAAACCTGCTTTTTATTGGATACATGCAAGAGGCAAGAAACTGCTGACTTAAAACAACTTGGACGACCAACCCAGCTTTTTTCGTAACGTGTTGTAATAATTGTAATCTTGAGGGTGAATGAGTTTGAGGGTGGCGGGGCTTTTGTAAATATGCACCTCATCCCCCGGATTAACCGGCAGAGAGACTTGGCCATCACAGCTCACTTCGAGTGTCCCACGGTTGTCAGGAGAAACCAGTAATTTTATACGGCGGTTGCCATCGACAACCAATGGGCGGCTCGACAATGTATGTGGGAACATAGGCACAAGCGAAATCGCATCGAGGCTGGGAGATAAAATAGGGCCACCGCCGGATAGGCTATATGCGGTTGAGCCGGTGGGGGTTGAAATAATGATCCCGTCCGATCGCTGTGAGAAGGCAAACTGCTCGTTAATGTACACCTCAAACTCAATCATGTGTGCAACTTGTCCGGGATGAAGTACCGCTTCATTCAATGAGGCGTTATGGCTTTTTACCTGATCGTGGCGATGAATTTCGGTTTCGAGCAAAAAACGGTCTTCGTCCACGTAATCGCCATTTAATACCGCTTCTAGCGCATGTTCAAAGGCTTCGGGATCTAAGTCGGTGAGAAAGCCAAGGTTACCGCGGTTAACACCAATAACTTTAATGTCGCAGCGAGACAGTACACGCGCGGCGCCGAGCATATTGCCGTCCCCACCTATCACAATGGCCAAGTCGGCGTGTTGGCCTATGGTCACGAGATCCAAATAATGGGCATCTGGCAAGCCAAGATTGGCGCTCAAGCGTGTATCAATGCACACCTCATAACCGCGTTCAGTTAGCCAGTGATAAAGGCCGATGTGTGTGTTAACCGCTTCCGGGTTACGAGGTTTGCCAATCAGGGCAATGCGCTGGAATGGTGTCGACATAATCAGGATCTCATCGTTATTTGTGCCCAGTATAACGCGGTAAAAAAGCGATTGTCGTGATTTGCGTTATGCGGGCGGTTGAATCATAAAGATTCATCCCCATAATACTTTCGTCAATCAAGTTGAATAGTCCCAGTGGCGTGCTGGGCAATGCCATTTGTGTCGGAGTGATCATGAGCGAAGAACAGAAAGTGAAGCAAGAGCAGGAAGCGAAGAAAGATGCGCAAGCTGCTGAAGCCAAAGGTAAAGAGCAGGCCGCTGAGCAACAAGCAAGTGGTGGTGCAGACATTGAACATGAAGAAACCGCAGCCATGATTGCGCGCATCACCGAGCTAGAAGCAGCGCTTGAGGCAAGCGAAGCCAAGGTGCAAGAGCAGCAAGATAGTGTGCTACGTGCTCGCGCTGATGTTGACAACATGCGTCGTCGCACCGAGCAAGAAGTGGATAAAGCGCGCAAGTTTGCCCTAGAGAAATTTGCCGGTGAGCTTTTACCTGTGATTGATAACCTTGAGCGTGCGGTCGAAATGGCCGACAAGGAAGACGAATCAATCAAGCCAATGGTTGAAGGGGTTGAGCTGACGCTGAAAACCATGATGGACACCATTGATAAGTTTGGGTTGAAAGCGATCGACCCTCAAGGTCAACCGTTTGACCCAGAATTGCATCAGGCGATGACCATTCAAGAAAGCGCCGAGCATGAGCCAAACACCGTGATGATGGTGATGCAAAAAGGCTATGAACTAAACGGTCGAGTTGTGCGTCCAGCCATGGTCATGGTGTCTAAAGCGCCGCAAGGTAACGTAGACGAAAAAGCCTAATCAGGCTCGGGAGAAGGGCCTTACCAAACTCGATTCGGTGTTTTTTTTGCCTTCTCCCCTTGAAAAGCATTTGGCTGCCCTTATTTAAACGGCAGCACTAAATAAAAATTGCGGTGAGGGGTTGAACCTCTCACAGTTACCCCCACATAAGGGGTAACGCATTAAAGCCACAGAACGAATTTCGGAGAGCACCAGATGGGTAAAATCATTGGTATTGACTTGGGTACAACCAACTCATGTGTCGCCGTACTTGACGGTGAAAAAACGCGCGTCATTGAGAACGCAGAGGGTGATCGTACAACACCATCGGTTATCGCTTACACACAAGATGGTGAAACACTTGTCGGCCAGCCTGCGAAGCGTCAGGCAGTGACAAACCCAGAAAACACCCTGTTTGCTATCAAGCGTCTGATCGGCCGCCGCTTCGAAGATGAAGAAGTGCAGCGTGATATCAGCATCATGCCTTACAAAATTGTTAAGGCAGATAACGGTGACGCTTGGGTTGAGGCGAAAGGCCAAAAAATGGCTGCGCCACAGGTGTCTGCTGAAGTCCTGAAGAAAATGAAGAAAACCGCTGAAGATTTCCTCGGTGAGGAAGTCACCGGCGCGGTAATTACTGTCCCTGCTTACTTTAACGACTCACAGCGTCAAGCAACCAAAGATGCTGGTCGTATCGCAGGTCTAGAAGTTAAACGTATCATCAACGAGCCAACAGCAGCGGCACTGGCTTACGGCCTAGACAAAAAAGGCGGCGATCGCACAATCGCTGTGTATGACCTAGGTGGTGGTACCTTCGATATCTCTATCATCGAAATCGATGAAGTAGATGGCGAGCAAACGTTCGAAGTATTGGCCACAAACGGTGATACTCACCTTGGTGGTGAAGACTTCGATAACCGCTTGATCACCTACTTGGTTGACGAGTTCAAAAAAGAGCAAGGCATCGACCTACGTCAAGACCCGCTAGCGATGCAGCGTGTTAAAGAGGCAGCTGAGAAAGCGAAGATTGAACTGTCTTCTGCGCAGCAAACAGACGTGAACTTGCCTTATGTGACGGCGGACGCAACCGGTCCTAAGCACATGAACATCAAAGTGACTCGTGCCAAGCTTGAGTCTCTGGTTGAAGAGCTGGTTCAGCGCTCACTGGAACCAATGAAAGTAGCACTGGCCGATGCCGAGCTATCGGTTGACGAAATCACTGACGTTATCTTGGTTGGCGGTCAAACCCGTATGCCAATGGTACAGGCCAAAGTGGCAGAGTACTTCGGTAAGGATGCACGTAAAGACGTGAACCCAGACGAAGCTGTTGCCATGGGTGCTGCGGCACAAGGTGGCGTATTGTCTGGTGATGTAAAAGACGTACTGCTGCTTGACGTGACTCCGCTTTCACTGGGTATCGAAACCATGGGCGGTGTGATGACCAAGCTGATTGAGAAAAACACCACGATCCCAACCAAGGCGAACCAGGTGTTCTCAACAGCAGAAGACAACCAAAGCGCGGTAACGATCCACGTGATTCAGGGTGAGCGTAAGCAAGCCATGCACAACAAATCACTGGGTCAGTTCAACCTTGAAGGCATCCAGCCTGCGCCACGTGGTGTGCCACAAATTGAAGTAACCTTCGATTTGAACGCCGACGGTATCTTGAACGTGTCTGCCGCTGATAAGCAAACCGGTCAAGAGCAGAAGATCACTATCCAAGCGTCTGGCGGTCTGAGCGACGAAGACGTTGAGAAGATGGTGCAAGAAGCAGAAGCTAACAAAGAAGCGGACAAAAAGTTCGAAGAGCTAGTGACTGCGCGCAACCAAGCTGACCAACTGGTTCACGGCACGCGTAAGCAAATGGAAGAAGCAGGTGACAAACTGCCTGCAGAAGACAAAGAGAAGATCGAAACCGCCATTTCTGAGCTGGAAACCGCACGTAACGGTGAAGACAAAGAAGACATCGATGCGAAGGTTCAAGCACTGGTTGCCGCTTCATCAAAACTGATGGAAATCGCGCAGCAGCAAGCTCAAGATGAGCAGGCGCAGCAAGACGCCGGTGCTGATTCAGCAAAACAAGACGACGATGTTGTCGATGCTGAGTTCGAAGAAGTTAAAGACGACGACAAGAAATAAGCGAAAGCACTGTCGTTAATAAGCACGGGCGTAGGGGAGCAATCTCCTTCGCCCGTCGTTTTATCAAACAGTGAATTGAACGTCTTTGTTTTGTTGACGTAAACAGGTGCAGTCAGACCATGTCTAAAAGAGATTTGTATGAAGTGCTCGGCTTAAGCCGCGATGCAAGCGAGCGCGATATTAAAAAGGCCTATAAGCGGCTGGCGATGAAATATCACCCAGACCGCAACAAAGGCGAAGATGCGGCCGACCAGTTTAAAGAAATTAAGTTGGCCTATGAAGTGCTGACCGACCCGCAAAAACGCGCAGCCTATGACCAATACGGTCACGCAGCCTTTGAACAAGGTGGCATGGGAGGCGGCGGCTTCGGCGGCGGTGGCTTCGGTGGAGGCGCTGACTTTAGCGATATTTTTGGTGACGTATTCGGCGATATATTCGGCGGAGGTCGTCGTGGTGGTCAGCAACGCGCGCAACGTGGAGCCGATTTACGCTACAACATGGAGCTTACGCTTGAAGAGGCGGTCCGTGGCGTCAGCAAAGAGATCGAAGTGCCTACTTATGTCGGGTGTAAAACCTGTGATGGCAGTGGGGCGAAACCGGGTTCGAAAAAACAAACCTGTGGAACCTGTAACGGTATTGGCCAAGTGCAAATGCGCCAAGGTTTCTTTGCGGTTCAACAAGCGTGTCCAACCTGTCATGGCAGCGGGACCATTATCAAAGACCCTTGTAACAGTTGTCATGGCCAAGGTCGCGTAAAAGAAACCAAGCACCTAAATGTGAAAATTCCTGCAGGTGTCGATACTGGCGATCGCATTCGCTTATCTGGTGAGGGTGAAGCCGGTGAGAACGGTGCACCGGCGGGTGACTTGTATGTTCAGGTACACGTCCGTGAACACCATATCTTCACCCGTGATGGCAACAACCTCTACTGCGAAGTACCGGTCAGCTTCACCATGGCAGCGCTCGGTGGCGAGGTCGAAGTCCCTACCTTAGATGGCCGTGTTAGCCTTAAAGTCCCAGCGGAAACGCAAACGGGGCGCATGTTCCGCATGCGCGGTAAAGGGGTGCAGTCTGTTCGTGGTGGCGGTGTTGGCGATCTCATCTGCAAAATGGTGGTCGAGACCCCAGTTAACTTGAGTAGCCGACAAAAAGAGCTGCTTCAAGAACTGGAAGAGTCGTTTAGTGGCACTGAAGCGAAAAAGCACAAGCCAAAATCAGAAGGTTTCTTTGACGGAGTTAAGAAATTCTTTGATGACCTTACCGGTTAATGGATGCCACTTGTCTAAAAAACATTAAAATGATGAATAGCCAGCCTCGCGCTGGCTATTTTTTTGCCACAAGAACCTATTTCAAAGAGAAGCCGGGCGTTTTCTGCTGGGAGGGAAGCGAGCACGATGTTTCTGCTGATATGCTAGTAATTACCCCATTAGGATATAAAACCAACCTATTGCATGGGTCGTCATGCTGATGGCTATCTGCTTGAGGGTGCGCGATAATCCTATACCCTGTATCACTGCCTTCTATTGAAAACTGATAGTCAGATGATACTTGGCAATCTGAACAAACAAGCCCTTTTTCTAGCAGTGTAGAGTGAGAGATGCTTGGATAATATCCCTTGGTGATGACTTGCATTTCTACCCAAGCTTGGAGGTGCACTAACCGCTCAATTGCCGCTTTGCGTGCTTGTGTTTGCTGATACTGGTGAAAGTTGGGCACGACAACGGCTGTCAACGTGGCAATAATAGCGAGCGCGGTCAGGATCTCGATCAACGTCACTCCATGTTGAAAACGGCGGCTTTGACGCTGACGCATTCTTTTTAACCTCTCGAAGAGTTGATAATGAAAACCCTACTGAGCCTATGCGGGTGTTAGCCTGCAGGCAATGGCGACACCCAAACCTTGGGAGGCAGTATGCGTTTTCAAACTGTGCACGTAAGTCAGTGCTTTCGGCTCTGCCTCAAAAAGAGGAGTGGCATCACCCTTATAGAGTCCCTGCTGGTACTGAGTGTGTTAGCGGCTATATGCACCATCGCGATTCCTCATTTTTCGTCTGCTCAGCAAGCAACCATGATGGCGAGTCGTAGTGAATCGCTAACAAGCTTGTTTTATCTTGCTCAAGCTCGTGCGATGAAAGAAAACCGGGTCTATCATCTTCGCCTGCGTAAAACAGAAAACACCCAGTGTATCGTTGCGCAACCAAGTACTGGGAGCGGGCTCGTTAGCAATATAACTGATTGGCTCTCAGCCATATCTTGCCAACAGACGAAGTTGCCGATGGTGACGATCCCGAGTGACATTTCTCTGTTGTTTAAAGAAAAAAAGAGTTGGACGCCGTTACCGGAAGGTGAGCTATTCTCGATTGATTTTCGCACCCAGAGACCGAGCTTGAATCTGACTGTTGGTTTGGGCGGCGATCGCGGGCAAGCGCCTGACTACGTGGTCACTGTCCGTCAATATCTCGGTTTTGAATCCTGTCAGTGGAGTGGTATCGACAGTGCGTGTAGCTAAGTCCACAGGTTACTCATTAGTTGAGCTTTTAGTCGGCTTGTCGGTGAGTGTTTTGGTTTCAATCACAGCACTCTCTGTGATGACTTCGGCGACCACGATGCAAGCCCGAATAGATGCCAAGACGCGCTTATCGCTCGAAGTCAGCCGCTTATTAACGATGATGGAAACTGAGATACGCCGAGCCGGATTGTGCTACCAGTGTGGTGGCGCGTCGCCCTACCTCTTTGACAATGGTCATGATCTTCACCTTTTACTGATTGATGAAACCCCCTCGCAGCGTCAAGGGCAGTGCCTTCGCTTTGCTTATCAACAAGACAGCACCCATCCAACGAATACCGTGGGTAAAGATGACGCCAAAGGCTTTCGACTAGACACAGAAGACCATGCCATAGAGGTCTATGAAAATCACCGAGACACGGCGAACTGGTCGTGTGAGTCAGGTTATTGGCGAGATATTTCTTCTCGTGCATTGAAGATCTCGCATTTATCTTTTACCCGTAATGAGGTGCGCACGGAAAATGGGCGACGCATTACCTCACTGACTATCAAGGTTTCCGCCTCGCTAACACGCCAACCTGGCCTGCGTAAAGACGTGTCGCGAACATTGGTTTTAGCTAATACGGTGGCCTCATCATGAATTACGTCGCAAAATGCACGCGTGACCAAGGTATAGCGACCCTCGCGGTGGTCGCCAGCATCGCGCTGATTGCACTTCTTATTGTATTAGGTGTCGGTCGACGGACAGTCAATGATATCCAACAAACACAGGCAAAAATCACGACTGAACAATCCCTTTCCAGAGCGTGGGCGGCTCTAGATTGCGCGGTGGCTAAGATTGAACATGATGGAATTCACTTATCGAAAGGCGATGCAGCAGCGGGGATAGAGCAACTCTCATCTTGTCAACATATTGCAGGGAGTCAATTATGGTTGGAACCTTGGCAAGATAGTGAAGGCGCACTCTGGCACCTTTATGCCACTCATGCACAACAGCAAGTGGGGGTGACACTTGCGGGTGCTTCAGGGGGACGAGCAAGCTCGTTTGTCACCTCAGGATCTGCCGCGTTTTACGGTGGCAATATATGGCGACCGGCAAAGGGAAAAAAGCGAAAGGATGGCCTCTATGAGTGTCATTCAATTATAGCCGGGGGTGATGTCATGATTCGTCCGCGAATGCCGGATGAGAGTCCGCCAGAGAGTGAAGAGCCGGATAGCCCAAACGGATTTACCGTTAGCTTAGGTGGGGGCGATGAATGCGCCCCCGAATATAAAACGAAGGTTAGCGACTACACAGTCGCAGATAGTCGCGATGAAACTGGCGCGCGACTAAAAAAAGATGTGCAGACCAATGTTGAGAATATGGACTTATTCAAAGATTACTTTGGTGTCCCTCGCGCGCAGTGGAAAACAGTCAGAGATCAATTTGAGCGACAAGGCGGTATTGTTGTTAATACCCATCATGATCCGTCGTTATGTTATGAGACCTTATTGAATGCCATGAATGTTACTGAGCAAGCACACGCTAAAATCTGGATAGATGGGCCGTGCGATTTGAGCCGAGTATATTCAGATGACAGTGAAAACGCAGCGATAGAGACGCAGGCCAGGTTCAACAACCAAAAGCCAATTTTGCTGGTAGTGCAAGACGGAATCCTCGCACTTCGCGGAGCCCTATCTCAATTTAATGGCGTGGTGTTTCAGTTTAATCCGACGCTCTCTGCCGATGACTTTGCGCATCAATGGGGAATGGAAGCCACTCAGCAAGGAGAATTAAGTTGCGTTCATAGTAATATCAACCTTAACGAGCTATGTACGTTAATTGTGAAACACTCAGAAAATCCAACGCAAGCGAGGAGAACGCCCTTTTGGTTCCACGGTAGCTTTCAAACCCATGGGGGATTTATTGTCGATATACCGGGTGGACATATAGTGGTTAATGGTTCATTTAAGCCAAACTACAACGGTAATCATGTACGAGATAGCTTTGAAGGCCTAGGGCTGCTCAGGCCGCTTTACAATAGCTACCATGACATCAAACCGCCTCATGGAGAGGGGTAGTATGTTACAAGCGCGAGGCTTCTCATTCATCGAGATCTTACTGGCTCTTGTGCTGGTTTCTATTACTGGCGCTGGTGTGTCTCGGCTGGCAACGGATATTCAGACTCAGCAGCGTGATGCGCGTCTCGCTAAAGGGGCCATGTATTTAGCTAACGACCAACTCTCTCACTGGCGACTGATGAATACTGATACGCCATGTTCAACAAGTAACAGCGAGCCCATCAGGTTAGATAACCTCTCTGAGTGTTTAATTACCACCGAGGATTCGAACTATGAGCTGGTGGTTGCTAATGAGCAAAACATATTGATGGCCGATAGCGAGGTCTATGCCAAAACGCTAACACTTTCTGTACGCTGGCGAACCACACATGGGCAGCAACAAACGTTGGCTTTTTATTTTACTGGGGTGCGGCGACAAAACGGGCTTAATTAAAGCACTTTCCCACGGACGGTAAACGTGCAGTGGTGGCTTTTTGTTCGCTTGAAGCGTTTTTCTTAAAAACCCCTTGCGTCCCAAAATTACCTCTCTATAATGCGCTCTCGTTGGCACGGCAAGCCGCGCCAACAACGGAAAAACAGCCAAGCAAACAAAACGCTTGACTCGATGCCAAAGTGGCGTAAAATGCCACTCCCGCTCAAGATTGGGCGGCGCTCTTTAACAATTTGACCTATGCAATCTGTGTGGGCACTCGTTGAGAATAGACAAAAAGATTTATTCGATGAACTGAGTGACCAATTCATGTTGGTGCAGCCTTGAGCTGTTTTGATTTCACTTTTTTAAAAGTGGATGCCAACAAGAGAACAGTCAATTCGTTTGTCTCGTAAGAGACGAACAAAACAGTATTTATCGAGCCGTTTGTCTTTCCTTTATAGGAAAGCAAACACCAAAACTTAAATTGAAGAGTTTGATCATGGCTCAGATTGAACGCTGGCGGCAGGCCTAACACATGCAAGTCGAGCGGAAACGGCAGCATTGAAGCTTCGGTGGATTTGCTGGACGTCGAGCGGCGGACGGGTGAGTAACGGCTGGGAACCTGCCCTGACGAGGGGGATAACCGTTGGAAACGACGGCTAATACCGCATAATGTCTTCGGACCAAAGGTGGCCTCTACATGTAAGCTATCGCGTTGGGATGGGCCCAGTTAGGATTAGCTAGTTGGTAAGGTAATGGCTTACCAAGGCAACGATCCTTAGCTGGTTTGAGAGGATGATCAGCCACACTGGGACTGAGACACGGCCCAGACTCCTACGGGAGGCAGCAGTGGGGAATATTGCACAATGGGGGAGACCCTGATGCAGCCATGCCGCGTGTGTGAAGAAGGCCTTCGGGTTGTAAAGCACTTTCAGCAGTGAGGAAGGTGGTGTACTTAATACGTGCATTGCTTGACGTTAGCTGCAGAAGAAGCACCGGCTAACTCCGTGCCAGCAGCCGCGGTAATACGGAGGGTGCGAGCGTTAATCGGAATTACTGGGCGTAAAGCGCATGCAGGCGGTTTGTTAAGTCAGATGTGAAAGCCCGGGGCTCAACCTCGGAACCGCATTTGAAACTGGCAGGCTAGAGTCTTGTAGAGGGGGGTAGAATTTCAGGTGTAGCGGTGAAATGCGTAGAGATCTGAAGGAATACCAGTGGCGAAGGCGGCCCCCTGGACAAAGACTGACGCTCAGATGCGAAAGCGTGGGTAGCAAACAGGATTAGATACCCTGGTAGTCCACGCCGTAAACGCTGTCTACTTGGAGGTTGAGGTTTAAGACTTTGGCTTTCGGCGCTAACGCATTAAGTAGACCGCCTGGGGAGTACGGCCGCAAGGTTAAAACTCAAATGAATTGACGGGGGCCCGCACAAGCGGTGGAGCATGTGGTTTAATTCGATGCAACGCGAAGAACCTTACCTACTCTTGACATCCAGAGAACTTTCCAGAGATGGATTGGTGCCTTCGGGAGCTCTGAGACAGGTGCTGCATGGCTGTCGTCAGCTCGTGTTGTGAAATGTTGGGTTAAGTCCCGCAACGAGCGCAACCCTTATCCTTGTTTGCCAGCACATAATGGTGGGAACTCCAGGGAGACTGCCGGTGATAAACCGGAGGAAGGTGGGGACGACGTCAAGTCATCATGGCCCTTACGAGTAGGGCTACACACGTGCTACAATGGCAGATACAGAGGGCAGCGAAGCTGCGAAGTGGAGCGAATCCCTTAAAGTCTGTCGTAGTCCGGATTGGAGTCTGCAACTCGACTCCATGAAGTCGGAATCGCTAGTAATCGTGGATCAGAATGCCACGGTGAATACGTTCCCGGGCCTTGTACACACCGCCCGTCACACCATGGGAGTGGGCTGCACCAGAAGTAGATAGCTTAACCTTCGGGAGGGCGTTTACCACGGTGTGGTTCATGACTGGGGTGAAGTCGTAACAAGGTAGCCCTAGGGGAACCTGGGGCTGGATCACCTCCTTACTGACGCTATTTTTGCGAGTGTTCACACAGATTGTATAGGTTGAAAGTCAAAGAGATACGAATGCCTTAGTAAAAGGCTCGTACCTTAGATGGGTCTGTAGCTCAGGTGGTTAGAGCGCACCCCTGATAAGGGTGAGGTCGGTGGTTCAAGTCCACTCAGACCCACCACTTCTACTTATCCTGCGTCATCTTTGATAGCTGCGATGCTCATGTGCTAGCGCACACTGCGCGTCTCACTTCAAATCTGACTTGGTTAAGCGAAGTGGCTTCTTCGAAGAAGTCTGTCTAAGGAATTATGATGGGGCTATAGCTCAGCTGGGAGAGCGCCTGCCTTGCACGCAGGAGGTCAGCAGTTCGATCCTGCTTAGCTCCACCACTTTTTAAGCGCATTTATGATGATAAGTGTCTTTAAAAAGTGGTTTATCGTATTGATAGATTTACATGCTCTTTAACAATCTGGAAAGCTGACAAGTCATTCTTAAAGAATGACAGTAAAGTTCTCAATCAGTGACATGTAATGTCACTCACACAATCAAGTGTGCTTGGGCTTTGTCTTATTTGATAAGCAAAGTCTCTATTTTGAGTCCGGCAAAAACAAAACCTTAATTGGTTGATGATTCAACACTCAGTGGTTTTGCGACGCAGATTTCTTTTTTAGACAATCTCGCGCAAAAAAAAAACCTCTTGGGGTTGTATGGTTAAGTGATTAAGCGTAGACGGTGGATGCCTTGGCAGTCAGAGGCGATGAAGGACGTACTAACCTGCGAAAAGCGATGGTGAGCTGGTAAGAAGCATTTGAGCCATCGATGTCCGAATGGGGAAACCCACCTGCATAAGCAGGTATCTTAGCGTAAATACATAGCGCTAAGAGGCGAACTCGGGGAACTGAAACATCTAAGTACCCGAAGGAAAAGAAATCAATTGAGATTCCGGCAGTAGCGGCGAGCGAACCCGGAGCAGCCCTTAAGCGGCTTAGGCGTTAGGTGAACAGGTTGGAAAACCTGGCAATAAAGGGTGATAGCCCCGTAACCGACGGCGCCTTAGGCGTGAAAACGAGTAAGACGGGACACGTGATATCTTGTCTGAACATGGGGGGACCATCCTCCAAGGCTAAATACTCCTGACTGACCGATAGTGAACCAGTACCGTGAGGGAAAGGCGAAAAGAACCCCTGTGAGGGGAGTGAAATAGAACCTGAAACCGTCTACGTACAAGCAGTGGGAGCCTCCTTTGTGGGGTGACCGCGTACCTTTTGTATAATGGGTCAGCGACTTAATGTAAGTAGCAAGGTTAACCGCATAGGGGAGCCGTAGGGAAACCGAGTCTTAACTGGGCGACAGTTGCTTGCATTAGACCCGAAACCGAGTGATCTAGCCATGGGCAGGTTGAAGGTTGAGTAACATCAACTGGAGGACCGAACTCACTAACGTTGAAAAGTTAGGAGATGACCTGTGGCTAGGGGTGAAAGGCCAATCAAACTCGGAGATAGCTGGTTCTCCCCGAAAGCTATTTAGGTAGCGCCTCGGACGAATACTACTGGGGGTAGAGCACTGTTAAGGCTAGGGGGTCATCCCGACTTACCAACCCTTTGCAAACTCCGAATACCAGTAAGTACTATCCGGGAGACACACGGCGGGTGCTAACGTCCGTCGTGGAGAGGGAAACAACCCAGACCGCCAGCTAAGGTCCCAAAGTTATCGCTAAGTGGGAAACGATGTGGGAAGGCTCAGACAGCCAGGATGTTGGCTTAGAAGCAGCCATCATTTAAAGAAAGCGTAATAGCTCACTGGTCGAGTCGGCCTGCGCGGAAGATGTAACGGGGCTAAGCGATACACCGAAGCTGCGGCAATGTCCTTATGGATATTGGGTAGGGGAGCGTTGTGTAAGCTGTTGAAGGTGTGCTGAGAGGCATGCTGGAGGTATCACAAGTGCGAATGCTGACATGAGTAACGATAAAGGGGGTGAAAAACCTCCTCGCCGGAAGACCAAGGGTTCCTGTCCAACGTTAATCGGGGCAGGGTAAGTCGGCCCCTAAGGCGAGGCCGAAAGGCGTAGTCGATGGGAAACGGGTTAATATTCCCGTACTGCTACTTACTGCGATGGGGGGACGGAGAAGGCTAGGTGGGCCTGGCGATGGTAGTCCAGGTTCAAGTGCGTAGGCTGATTTCTTAGGCAAATCCGGGAAATCAAGGCCGAGACACGATGTCGAGCCACCAAGGTGGTGAAGTCATTGATGCCATGCTTCCGGGAAAAGCCTCTAAGCTTCAGGTAAGTAGCAACCGTACTCCAAACCGACACAGGTGGTCGGGTAGAGAATACCAAGGCGCTTGAGAGAACTCGGGTGAAGGAACTAGGCAAAATGGTACCGTAACTTCGGGAGAAGGTACGCTGCCCGCGGTGAAGTCCCTTGCGGATGGAGCTATGGGCAGTCGCAGATACCAGGTGGCTGCAACTGTTTATTAAAAACACAGCACTGTGCAAAATCGAAAGATGACGTATACGGTGTGACGCCTGCCCGGTGCCGGAAGGTTAATTGATGTGGTTATCGCAAGAGAAGCCATTGATTGAAGCCCCGGTAAACGGCGGCCGTAACTATAACGGTCCTAAGGTAGCGAAATTCCTTGTCGGGTAAGTTCCGACCTGCACGAATGGCGTAATGATGGCCACGCTGTCTCCACCCGAGACTCAGTGAAATTGAAATCGCAGTGAAGATGCTGTGTACCCGCGGCTAGACGGAAAGACCCCGTGAACCTTTACTACAGCTTGGCACTGAACATTGAGCCTACATGTGTAGGATAGGTGGGAGGCTTTGAAGCGGCGACGCCAGTTGCTGTGGAGCCATCCTTGAAATACCACCCTTGTATGTTTGATGTTCTAACTTAGCCCCGTTATCCGGGGTGAGGACAGTGCCTGGTGGGTAGTTTGACTGGGGCGGTCTCCTCCCAAAGCGTAACGGAGGAGCACGAAGGTGGGCTAATCACGGTCGGACATCGTGAGGTTAGTGCAATGGCATAAGCCCGCTTAACTGCGAGAGTGACGGCTCGAGCAGGTACGAAAGTAGGTCATAGTGATCCGGTGGTTCTGAATGGAAGGGCCATCGCTCAACGGATAAAAGGTACTCCGGGGATAACAGGCTGATACCGCCCAAGAGTTCATATCGACGGCGGTGTTTGGCACCTCGATGTCGGCTCATCACATCCTGGGGCTGAAGTCGGTCCCAAGGGTATGGCTGTTCGCCATTTAAAGTGGTACGCGAGCTGGGTTTAGAACGTCGTGAGACAGTTCGGTCCCTATCTGCCGTGGGCGTTGGATGATTGAGGGGAGCTGCTCCTAGTACGAGAGGACCGGAGTGGACGAACCGCTGGTGTTCGGGTTGTGTCGCCAGACGCATTGCCCGGTAGCTAAGTTCGGCACAGATAAGCGCTGAAAGCATCTAAGCGCGAAGCTGGCCCCGAGATGAGTCATCCCTAGAGCTTCGAGCTCTCTAAAGGGTTGTCGTAGACGACGACGTTGATAGGCAGGGTGTGTAAGCGCTGTGAGGCGTTGAGCTAACCTGTACTAATTGCCCGTGAGGCTTAACCATACAACACCCAAGAGGTTTTGGGTTGGACTTAAAATAAGCCAGTTGATTGTGGCGAGAACAAACAGCTTTCTAGATTTAGGAACGAATTTATCAAATACATCCTTGTATTTGACCCTGACGGGCCGCACTGAAGCGCGTTAAATTTTGTTCCAGACAAAATTTTGCTTGGCGACCATAGCGCTTTGGACCCACCTGACTCCATGCCGAACTCAGTAGTGAAACGAAGCAGCGCCGATGGTAGTGTGGGGTCTCCCCATGTGAGAGTAGGACATCGCCAGGCTTTGATTATAAATTGCGCCTATTGCTTGCGATTTTTGATAGCTGCGATGCTCATGTATTGGCATACACTGCGCGTATCGCTTCAAAACTCTCTGCGCATAGAACGCAATTTAATCATCAAAGCAGATAGATGTAAGACTTTGATGAGACAGAATTGGTGCGGAGTGGTAGTTCAGTTGGTTAGAATACCGGCCTGTCACGCCGGGGGTCGCGGGTTCGAGTCCCGTCCACTCCGCCACTACTTAAAAACCCTAGCTGAAAAGCTGGGGTTTTTTGCGTTTAAGTTCCCCTAAGCCTGACGTCTTGGCCGCGGCTAGATGGCCAGCCCTGCCTTACAGTGCGCGTTGAGTCCCGCAGGGTGGCCTGCCCATTGTCCGCAACCCCGGCCCTCCGCCACTACTTAAAAACCCTAGCTGAAAAGCTGGGGTTTTTTGCATTTAAAGCGCCCTTAATTCAAGAGCTTATTCATGTTTGAGAATTGCACGGCGTGGAGTGCTTCGCTCTCTTTCCTCACTATACGTTTTTACTAACGCATGCCTAGACATAGCTTTATGAATGCATAAACTGCCATATGTGTCAGTCTGGGAGTCTAAACGCAAGTTTTCACTCTGCACTCTCATGCCTGACCATTAAACGTTTAGTGTTAGGGTTATTGCTGGAGAATAAAAAGACATAAAAAAAGCGCCTTGCGGCGCTTTTAATGGCTTAGGCCATCCCTTGAATGATCACAAACTTTTCTAAGAGTTGATCCTCGGTCTCCACATTATCAGGGTCGGTGATAATGCACTTGGAGATCGGGCAGACCGACTGGCACGTTGGTTTGTCGTAATGGCCTTTACACTCGGTGCATAAATCTGGCTCGATCTCAAAGATCTCGGACCCCATCGAGATGGCCCCGTTGGGACACTCGGGCTCACACATATCGCAGTTTATGCATTTATCGGTGATGAGTAGTGCCATATCACTTACCCGATGGGTTACGTGTATCTTGTCCTGATTGCAGGTTACGCATCAGTAGCGCGTACTCCAGATCCATATCTTCTGGCACAGGAATAAACACGAAATGACCGCTGCCTTTGGCATCTGTGATGGTTTCTGACTTGCGGTTTTCCATCGCTTCTAATGTGAAATGCACATTGCCGCGTGGCGTCATCAGCTCAAGGCTGTCACCGAGCATGAATTTGTTTTTCACTTCTACTTCAGCCAGATCGCCACGGCGCTTGCCAGTGAATTCGCCGACAAATTGCTGCTGGTCAGAGACCGAATAACCATAGTCATAGTTCTGGTAGCTATCGTGGGTATGACGACGCAAAAAGCCTTCGGTGTAGCCTCGGTGTGCAAGGTTCTCGAGGGTGTTCATCAGGCTTTCATCGAACGGTTTACCGGCCACGGCATCATCAATCGCTTGGCGATACACCTGTGCGGTGCGTGCGCAGTAATAGAAAGACTTAGTGCGACCTTCGATTTTTAGCGAGTGCACGCCCATTTGGGTCAAGCGCTCAACGTGCTGAATGGCGCGTAAGTCTTTTGAGTTCATGATGTAGGTACCGTGCTCATCTTCATACGCGGCCATCAACTCACCCGGACGTCCGCCTTCTTCGAGCAATACCACATCATCAACCGGCTCGCCTTTACCCAGAGTTGGCGTCACCTCTTGAACTTGTACGACTTGACCTGCATCGTCTTCTTTGCCTTTATGGACTTTATAGTCCCAACGGCAGGCATTGGTGCAGGTACCTTGGTTTGGATCGCGCTTATTGATATAGCCTGACAGCAAACAACGACCAGAATACGCCATGCATAGCGCGCCATGAACAAACACCTCAAGCTCCATTTCAGGGCAGTGTTGGCGGATGTCTTCGATCTCTTCCAGCGATAGTTCACGCGATAAAATCACACGCTCAACTCCTTGCTGTTGCCAAAATTTGACGGTCGCCCAGTTAATCGCGTTGGCTTGCACGGAAAGATGAATAGCCATATCAGGGAAGTGCTCACGCACCATCATAATCAGCCCAGGGTCCGACATGATCAGCGCATCAGGGCCCATATCAATAATCGGTTTGAGATCGCGTATAAACGTTTTGAGCTTGGCGTTGTGCGGCTGAATGTTACAAACCACGTAGAACTTCTTACCCTGTGCATGGGCTTCATCGATGCCAATTTTCAGGTTTTCGTGGTTGAATTCGTTGTTGCGCACACGCAGGCTGTAGCGTGGCTGACCGGCATACACGGCGTCGGCCCCGTAGGCGAACGCGTAGCGCATATTCTTTAGGCTACCGGCGGGAGAGAGTAATTCTGGCGTAAACATAATTCCAAGCTTGAGTCTGAGTATAAGTCAGGCACCTTCGTTGTGAAGGTGAGTGTGGGCGCCATTTTACTGTGACATTGCCCACACTACCAGCCGAATTTACCTAATCTTTGTAGGGATTAGTTAGTCGGTTTTTAAACCACCTAAGGCCGTGAATAAGCCTTCTAATAACGTGTCGAGCTCACCGCACATCAGCGATAAATCGGCATCAAGGCGGGCGGCAACATCTTCTCGGTCGATGTCCGCGTTTTGATCGCGGATCTCTTCAGAAAACTTCAGTCGCTTCAGGCTCAAATCATCGCCTAATACAAAGTCAATTTGCTCTTGCCAGTCCATAGATAACTTGGTGACTTGTTTGTCTGCCTCCAGATGCGCCTGAATTTCGTCACTGGTAAGATCTTGCTGTTTGCATTTTATCACCCCACCTTCTTCCAGCAGCGCTTTAAGTTCTGCCTCATCACCGAGGTGGAAGCCTTGCGGCGCTTGGCCTTGCTTCACCCATTCGGTCATCGCGTGCTCTGCGGGGGTCTCGGTTTCTACAGGGACAACAGGTAAGCTGCCGATGGATTTTCGTAATAGCGCGAGCAACTCTTCGCCTTTTTTGATGCTGGCTGCATCCACTAATACCAGGCCTTTATCGGCCATGATCAAGGCACACATTTGGCTTTGGCGGGTAAAAGCACGCGGCAAGAGCTCCATGACTACATCGTCTTTTAGGCTATCTTTCTCGCGCTTTTTCAGGCGTTGCCCTTGGGCTTGCTCCATGGCGTCGACTTTCTCTTCCAGGGCGTCTTTGATCACCGAGGCGGGGAGCAGCTTTTCTTCTTTGCGAGCGCGGATCAGGATATTGTTGCCGCTGACATGCGTGAGCATATCACCGTGCTTACCCAGTGCATTGTCCCAACCAAATTTTTGCATGTCCTGGCTGCCACAAGGGGTAAAGTCGAACTCCTTGAGCTGGCTTTCCAATTGGGTTGGATCGAGAGGAATATCACGGGTAAGACGATAGACGAGTAAATTCTTAAACCAAATCATGGTGAGGCTTTATCCATCCTGTTGTGAGAAAGGCAACATGGTATTGCATTCACTCTCGAATGTCGCTGCAATTAGCGTAGAATTTAATCCTGCTCGCGACTTCAGCGAGACGAACTTGCCCAATTTCCTCAACGAATGGATTGCCTCAGTCGTGTTAAAAATCATTCATACCTCCGATTGGCACCTTGGTCATCAGCTGCATGGTTATGACCGCCAATATGAACATCAAGTCTTTCTCGATTGGCTCAAACAATGCCTCATCGATGAGCAAGCCGATGCCTTATTGGTGGCGGGAGATGTGTTTGACAGCGCCAATCCGCCCGCCAGCGCTTGGCGAATGCTGTATCGTTTTTTGGCTGATATTGCCAAAGCACTGCCACACTTAAATGTGGTGATCACCGGCGGGAACCATGACTCACCTAGCAAACTCGACGCCCCACACGAGCTACTGAAAGCCTTTGATTTACACTTAATTGGCGCCATCGCGAGAGATGGAGATGGCGATTTAGATACAGAACGTATGCGCGTGCCAATTACCGATAAGTCAGGCGAGGTCGCGGCTTGGGTATTGGCTGTGCCTTTTTTGCGAAGTGGTGATCTACGTACAGAAGGGCTCGATGAAAATGACGATCGGCTTATTGAGGGAGTGCGAGCTATTTATCAGCAAACCGAGACAGCTGGGCGAGAGAATGCGCGCGCTGATCAGGCCTTGATAGCAATGGGCCATGTGTATATGGCCAGTGGTGAGTTGTCAGAGATGTCAGAGCGACGCATTTTGGGAGGCAATCAGCATGCGCTGCCGGCGGATATTTTCAGTGAGGATATTGCTTATGTCGCGCTTGGGCATTTGCACTTAGCCCAGCAAGTGGCGAAACAAACCCGGATCCGTTACTGCGGCTCGCCTATTCCGCTATCGCTATCAGAGCGTCACTATCGGCACCAAGTACTCGCTGTGACGTTTGAAGACAATCAGCTACAAAGCGTGATCCCACATTATGTGCCGCGTGCCGTTGATTTATGGCGGGTTCCGGAACAGCCCTCACCGTTGGAGACGGTACTCGACGCACTGGCGGGACTAACGCTTGAGCCTTTACCGCTGTCGCAGCAGCCTTTGCTTGATGTCCCTGTTTTGCTAGATAAACCTCAGCCGATGCTCAGGGAAAAAATTCTAGCGGCCTTAGATGATAAGCCTGTGCGGCTTGCCAAAATCACACCGCATTATCGAGAGCAACCACAAACAAGTGGCTTTCGACAGCAACGTCTCTCGGAGGTCGAACCCTATCAGGTGCTTCGCCATGGTTGGCAGCAAAAGTATCAAGGTGAACCTGATACGGCGTTATCAGCAACGTTTTCTCAGTTATTGGAGCAACTGGAACAGGACGAGGATCAATAAACGATGAAAATCCTGGCATTACGTGGCGAAAATTTGGCCAGCATTCAACATCCGTTTGCATTGGACTTTTCACAAGGACCACTGGGTGACAGTGGCTTGTTTGCGATCACAGGCAAAACGGGCGCGGGAAAGTCGACGCTTTTGGATGCGATTTGCTTGGCGCTTTACGACAAGATCCCGCGCTTTCAGTCCAATAAAAAGCATGATGCGGATATTGGCTTGGGCGACCCGGCCACTCGGGTTAAAGCCAATGATGTGCGTAGTATCTTATCGCGTGGTAAAGGCGAGGGATACGCAGAGGTTGATTTTGTCGCCTATGACGGCAGCCGTTGGCGCGCACATTGGTCAGTACGCCGGGCGCGGGGCAAGGCGGATGGCCGCATACAAGCGAGTGAACATTGGCTGGAAAACCTCGCAACAGGTCAGCGTATCGCTGGGAAAAAGCAAGAAGTCCTTAGCGAAATAGAGCGTCTCGTTGGGCTTAGTTATGAACAGTTCCGCCGTGCGGTGATGCTGCCGCAAGGGGATTTTGCCGCGTTCTTAAAAGCGTCTGCTGATGATAGAGCCGCCTTGCTTGAACGGATGACAGGCACTGAGATATACAGCCGGCTGTCGCAAATGGCACACGAGCGGGCCCGCGATGAAAAGCACGCACTGGATCAATTGACCCAACAGTTGGGCGATATTCAATTACTCACGGATGACGAAGAACAGCAATTGCATCAAGAGCAGGCGCAATGCCAGCAGCATATTCACGCGTTGCAAACTCAGCTGAGAAAACTCAATGACTATCGCCAACAGCATACGCACTTTGCCCAAGCGCAGCAGGGTGTCGAGACGGCCCAGCAGGCACTCGATGAAGCGAGTGCAGCAAAAGAGGGCATTGCAGCGCGGCGAGAGGCGCTGGATGAAATAGAGCGAGTACAAGCGGCGCGTGACGACTGGCAAGCGGTGCAAACCAGTCAGTGGCAACGCCAAGCACTCACATTGGAACGTCATCAACTCGCACGCGAAGAGCGCGAGATTGCGCACGCGTATGAACAAGAAGCCGAACGCTGGCGCGCCGCCAACCGAGCACTGGCTGAGGCCGAGCAACATTGGGCGGATATTGAGCCGAAAGTGCGTGACGCGCAGCAAATCGATACGCAGTTATCTGGCATTGAGCGGCAAATGCACGAGCAAAACGTGGCGTTGAATGAGCAGCAGCAAAAGTATCGTCATGCTCATCAGTCACTCGTCCATGCGCGCGAACAAGCCGAGCAGCAGCAACGTCGCGAGGCGGCGTTAGAACAAGAAATCGCGCGATATGGTGACTTCTCGCATGTCGCAGAGCACTATCAGCCGGTGTTCGATAACCTACGCCAGTACCTCGATTGCCAAGACACCCTATCGGCGCTGCAAGAAGAGTATCAAGCACGTTATCGTCAGCAGCAACATTGGCAGCCGCAACGTGACAAGTTAGACAAAGACATTGCCCAAGTGGATGACAGTAGTGCGCAGCTGAAAGCCAAGCGACAAGCGCTGGAGCCCGAGGCGTTGCAGGCAAATCAAGACGCGGACCAGGCGCGCTACAGCAAACTGCACACGCAAAAGCAGCAGCAAGAAGCGGTGCTCAATGAGGGAAAAAACTGGCAGTATTGGCAAGAGCGCTGTCAGCATAACCAAGCGGAGCTGGAAAAACATCAAGCACTGTTTGCAGAAAGCCAAACCCATTTAGCCCATTTGAAAGACACGCTGACCCGTGAGCAGGCTCAGGTCGAAGAAGCACAAAATAGCCTCCAACAGGCGATGGCGGTGGTCGAGCTTGATGATCTTCGCCAAACCTTACACGAGGGAGATCCTTGTCCGCTCTGCGGGGCCACCGAACATCCTTATCTGCACCATGCTCCGGCGATTGAAGGCATGATCGCCCAGCAGCAGGCGCGTGTAGACGCCCTGCAAGCCTCGTATAACCAGCACAATGCCGAATACTATTATTGGCAGAAACAGCATCAGCAAAGCCAGCACGCTTGCGCGGAGTTAAAAGAACAAGGGGCTGTTTGGCAGGCTGAGCGACAGCAATGCGAACGAGAGGTAAATGCCGCGATCGCTGAACTGGATGACACTATCGATGTTACTCGCCCACTGGGTGATTGCTTGGGTGAGATTGAGTCGCAAGCTCAAAAAACTTATGCCGACTATACCGCGTGTTATCAAGCGATGACGGAGCGCCAACAACAGCTTGCGCACGTGCAACAAATGGATACGGCCATCGCGGAACTCCAGCATGCACGTGAGCAGCTAGTGGCACGACGTCATCAACTTGATCAGTCACTGACGGAGTGTGAGACACGACTCAAAGCGATTGATGAGCAATGGCAACAACAACACGCGCAACTCACGCGCGTCAGCCAATCGTTGGATCAGCAGTTAGGTGCTGGGCAATGGCTAGCGAGCCTACAACAGGTTGGTGCGGCGCATTATATCCGCCAGATGGAGCAAAAAATTCAGGCTTATCAGGCGCTGCAGGATGAAAAAGCGGCGCTTGCTGAGCACAAGCAACAAAGAGAGACCGAACTGGCCACGCTCTCGCAGCAGTGTCAGAGCTTGTCGGAAGATATTCAAGCACGGCAAGCGCAATTGGTCGTGTTGGCGCAAGAGCATCAACAACAAAGTGTCGCGCGCCAAGCACTGATCCCGCAATCAGATTTAGAGGCGTTAGAGCGAGAATACAAAGCCGCCATTGACGGACAACGGGCGCAACGCGACCACGCAGAGCAGGCGTATACACAGGCCAGTGAAAAGCGTGCGGGCGTACAGGCGCGTCAACAAACCCTCGACACTCAGCAGCGCGAGGCTGATCAGCGCTACCGAGCAAGTGTCAGGCGCTGGATCCAATGGCAACCAGAGCTTGGTGTTCATCAATATGATTTGATTAACGCGCTCTCTTACAGTGAGGCGTGGCGAGCCAATGAGCGGCAGGCTATCAGCGATGTTGAGGCGCGTTATCAAGAAGCCAAAACGCGCATTGATGAGCGTCAGCAACAACTTAGTCATTGTCAGCAAACCATGGCAGACACCAAAGCTTGGATAGTGGCACAGCAGCTCGCGGAGGATGAGGCATCACTTAGCGCGCAGCAAGCGAGCTGGCAACAAGCACTTGAAGAAAACGAGCAGCGGCTATTCACCCTCCGCCATCAATTGACGGAGTCGGAAAAAGCCAAACAGCAAGCCGGTTCCCTGACTGAAAAAATCGAGGCGCAGCGGCATCAAACCGAGCAATGGCTAAAACTGGCGGATCTGATAGGCTCCGCGAGCGGGGCGAAATTCCGTAATCTTGCGCAGTCGTTAACCTTGTCTCAGTTAGTGGACATCGCCAATGAGCACTTGGCGTCATTGTCACCACGTTATGCATTGCAAACGGTACCGGATAGCTTGCTGGCGCTACAAGTGGTTGACCATGATATGGGTGACGAAGTGCGCAGTGTTGAATCACTGTCTGGCGGAGAGAGCTTTTTAGTCTCGCTTTCGCTGGCGCTGGCACTGGCCTCTTTGGCGGCAGATACCCGCCAGCTTGGCTCATTGTTTATTGATGAGGGCTTCGGCACCTTAGACCCTGACAGCTTAGAAATGGCGCTCGCCTGTCTGGATACTCTGCAAGCCGATGGCCGACAAATAGGCGTGATCTCGCATGTGAATACGCTGGTTGAACGGATCGGTGCGCAAGTGCGCGTAGATAGCCAAGGTGGGGGCGCAAGCCGTGTATTAGTGACACAGCAAGGTGTTGGCTAGGTCACAGCCTGTTGACACAAGGGGAAAATAGCTCGCGCTGGGTCACAAAAATGTCATAATAAATCCACATAATGGCGCCAGTTCAATGATAACACTAGGTAATTATCATGGTTAGACGGATTCTCGTTGTTGAAGACGAAGCCCCCATTCGCGAGATGCTTTGTTTTGTACTCGAACAAAAAGGCTATCAAACGGTTGAGGCAGAAGACTACGACTCGGCACTGGCGCAAATTTGCGAGCCTTACCCAGAAATGATCCTGATGGATTGGATGTTACCTGGCGGATCGGGGCTCAATCTGATTAAGCACTTAAAGCGGGAAGAGTTAACCCGACAAATCCCGGTGGTAATGCTGACCGCACGGGGCGAAGAAGAAGACAAAGTGCGCGGCTTAGAGGTGGGCGCCGATGACTACATCACCAAACCTTTCTCGCCGAAAGAGCTGGTGGCGCGATTAAAAGCGGTGATGCGCCGCGTATCGCCCACAACCTTGGATGATGTCATTGAAGTACAAGGGTTGAAACTTGACCCTGTCTCGCATCGAGTAACCGCCAATGATGAGCCGCTAGACATGGGGCCGACCGAGTTCAAGCTGCTGCACTTTTTCATGACTCATCAAGAGCGGGTATATAGCCGCGAGCAGCTACTCAATAACGTGTGGGGCACCAATGTCTATGTGGAAGATAGAACGGTAGATGTGCATATTCGTCGCTTGCGCAAAGTGCTAGAAGCAGGTGGGCACGCTAAATTGGTACAAACCGTGCGCGGCGCTGGATACCGCTTTTCAACACGTAGTTAAATCCCGCCTACATCAGGTGTAGGCTGCATGGAGACGCAATGGTCGAACGACTGTCTTGGAAGAAGCTAGCCTGGGAGCTGGCTTTTTTTTATTTACCTTGGTTTATTATAGGTTGGCTATTTGGCGGCCTACCTTGGCTATTGCTTGGCGCCACCGTTGCCATGCTGTTTTGGCACCTGCATCAGCAGGTCAAACTGTCCGATTGGCTTTGGAAAGACAAAAGCCTGATGCCACCCTCTGGCACCGGCTCCTGGGAGCCTTTGTTTAATGGGATTTATCGCTTACAAAAGCGTAACCGTCGTCGCCGTAAGGAGCTGGCGAATCTGATTCGTCGCTTCCGCAACGGGGCAGAGTCTTTACCTGATGCGGTGGTGGTGTTTGAGCGCGACGGGGCCATTGTCTGGTGCAACAAATTGGCTCAAGAGCTGCTCGGCTTGCGTATGCCTGATGATAATGGCCAGCATATCAGTAATCTTATCCGTGCTCCCGAATTCGTTAGTTATATCGCGGATGCCAACTACGATGTGCCGCTCGAAATGCGTTCTCACCTTAATAGTGCCCGCACACTCGAATTCCGGACCATGCCTTATGCTGAAGGCGAATATTTGATGGTGGTGCGTGATATTACCCAGTTGAAGCAACTGGAAGGGATGCGCCGCAACTTTTTCGCCAATGTGTCGCATGAGCTACGCACGCCGATGACGGTATTACGTGGCTACTTAGAGATGACCGAAGATCCCGACATGGTCGTTGGCCCCATGTGGCCGAAAGCACATGGGGTCATGACTGAGCAGTTATCTCGGATGGAGTCACTGGTGGAGCAGCTTTTGACCCTGTCTAAAATTGAAGCGGCCGCCAAGCCTGAGCTTGATCACCACGTCGATGTGCCAGCCATGCTCGATGTGCTACAAAAAGAAGCTCAAGCCTTAAGCGGTGATAGTGAGCATGTACTCACGTTTGAAGTCGATGCCAGCCTTAAAGTCAAAGGCAATGACGACCAATTACGCAGTGCAATTTCCAACCTGGTTTATAATGCGGTAAAACACACGCCACCCAACGCAGGGATCACCGTGCGTTGGTATCGCTCTTGCAAAGGGCCTCGATTGGAGGTGCAAGATAGTGGTGAGGGGATCGCGCCACAGCATCTGGACAGGTTAACCGAGCGTTTTTATCGAGTGGATAAAGCCCGCTCCCGTGAAACGGGTGGCAGTGGCTTAGGATTGGCGATCGTAAAACATGCGTTAAGTCATCACGATGCGGAGCTAGATATTCAAAGTGAACTTGGGGTGGGGAGCACATTCTCCTTTACCTTACCGGAGCGGTTAGCATGTTAAAGCGGTTTGTTGCCACAGCCTGCCTGCTAGTGAGCGTGGCGGGCCTTAGTCATGCTGATACGCTCCCTGATTATCAACGTAGCAGTGGTATATCCGGTAACTTGAGCTCTGTGGGTTCAGACACCTTAGCCAATATGATGGCCGCTTGGACTGAAGGTTTTAAACGGCTACATCCTGGGGTGAATATACAGTTACAAACGCCAGGCTCGGCCTCTGCGGCTCCCGCGCTGGTGGAAGGGACAGCACAACTCGGCCCCATGAGTCGTCCGATGCGGGTCAGTGAAGAAAATGCCTTTCAAGCACGTTTTGGCTACCCTCCTACTGCGGTACCCGTTGCCGTGGATGCGATGGCCGTCTATGTCCACCAAGATAACCCTTTACGCACCATCAGCTTTCAACAGTTGGATGCGGTTTTTTCTCGCACACTCTGGTGTGGGGCGAGTAAACCGGTGGTAACGTGGGGGCAATTGGGCTTATCAGGCCGTTGGGCCCACCGAGATTTACAATTGTTTGGACGAAACTCGGTATCAGGTACCTATGGTTACTTTAAGCAAGCAGCGTTGTGCCGTGGGGACTTTCGTGCTGATGTGAATGAGCAGCCCGGCTCGGCGTCTGTTGTGCAGTCGGTGGCCTCTTCGCTAAATGCTATCGGGTATGCAGGGATTGGGCACCAAGCGTCAGGGGCACGCATGCTAGCGATTTCACATCAGGGAGAAGAGGCGATAACGCCCACCCCTTCAACGATTCGAAGGGGGGAGTACCCCCTTACTCGTTACTTATATTTATACATTAATAAAGCGCCAAATCAGCCACTGGCGCCACTTGAATCGGCATTTATGCGTTATATTTTGTCGGCACAAGGGCAGAAGGCGGTGAGTCAGCAAGGCTATATTCCCTTGCCAGCTCAATCGGTGCGCGCGCAAAGACAGGCATTACAACTGGATGCGTCGCTAAATTAGATTTTCAGGGGGGCAGTGTTGCGGAGGCGACAGCCTCCACCGAACGCTTACCGTGCTCTCAATCGCTAAAGGTCAGCCCCCAGTTTACTGACTGCCAGTATGCCTGCTCTGCTTCCAAGTCAGCCGCGAGCAAGCGGTTCTCTTGCAGCCAACCGGAAGGGAAGGTGAGTTGCCATGCCCCTTTCTTGTCGATATTGAGAACAATCTCTGGCAATGCCTCATCATTGCGCTGTGAGTGCAACACACAAGCTAAGCGTAGCGCGCAAATCAGCGTCTCGATAAGTTTAGGTTTAAACAAGGTAAACTTAGGCATCTCATTGAGCTTTAGCGCCTTACGATGGAAGCGCGCGAGGGTGGCAAGCACGGTTTGCTGCTCTTGGTTAAACCCAGGCAAATTGGTGTTGCGCAGAATATACGCAGAATGCTTGTGGTAGCCAGGATAACCAATGCTTAAACCCACTTCGTGCAGCAGCGCAGCCCAATTCAAAAGCCCTGCGAGCTCAGCCTTTTTGCTGCCCTTATCCGGTTCGGCTTGCGCATAAAAATACGCCGCTGTATGTTGCACGCGACGGGCGTGATTCAGGTCGATATTGTAGCGTGCTGCCATATCATCGGTCGTGCGACCACGAATATCGGTACGCTGAAAGCGGTCTTCCATTTCATAGAGCAACCCTTCACGTAACGCACCATCAGAGAAGCGCATCGATTCGATGGCAAGCGCATCAAAGATCCCAGAAAGAATCGCTACGCCTGCGGCGAAAACCGGTTGGCGGTCTGCCGACAAGCCGGGTAAGTCGATACTGTCGCTGTTTTTAAATTTCAGTAGCTTTTCGATCAGGTTATCTAGCCGTTTACGGGTGATAATCCCATCTTCATCGCCGAGGCCAATAATCACTTCACGGATCGCTTTGATGGTGCCTGACGCACCGAGCGCCACTTGCCAACTGGCTTGACGGTATTGAGAGGCTAAGCTTTCTAGCTTTTGTTGGGTGGCCAGCTGCGCGGCAGAAAATTGCTTAGGTGTGATGTTGCCTTTGGGGAAAAAACGCTCGTTATAACTGACACAGCCAACCCGTTTACTGTTAACCAGTGCGGGCTCAAAGTTATCCCCGATCACTAATTCTGTGCTGCCGCCTCCAATATCAATCACTAATTTTCGGCCAACGTTTTGCTGCGTGTGGGAGACGCCCATGTAAATAAGACGCGCCTCTTCCTCCCCAGAAATGATTTCAATGGGGTAGGGCAAAACCTGTCTTGCCTGCTTGATGAAGGTGTCCACATTGCGGGCTTGGCGCAAGGTGTGGGTCGCGGCGATACGGACATTCTCCATGTCTAAGCCGTTCAACCGCTCAGCAAACATGGCTAAGCACTCGACACCACGGCTGATTGCCTCATCACTGAGGCGATGTTGATCATCCAGCCCTGAGGCTAGTCGCACACGTTGTTTATGGCGACTCACTATCTGTAACCCATCGCCAACGACGCGCGCGACGACCATATGAAAACTGTTAGAGCCGAGATCAACCGCCGCGATTTCGCGAGGTTTATCCTTTGACTGGGGGTGTGTCATGTTGCAACTTTTCCGCGTTTTTGAGTTCTTGGCGCTCTGCGTGCTTAAGGTAATCATAGATCTCGGTTTGCGAGCGGATCTTCTTCTTGTTACCCCGTTTAACGTAGGCGTTGGACATGGCTTTATCGATGACGCGGGCTTTCGCGCGATCAGAAAATTGAATCTCTAAGATCTCCATGATGCGATCTTTCAGTCTAGGATCGCGTATCGGTGCCCCAACTTCAATTCGGTTGTCGATGTTGCGAGTCATCCAATCGGCAGACGAAATATACATATCACGTTCACCGCCATTTTCAAAGGCGAACACGCGTGGGTGTTCTAAGAAGCGGTCGACGATACTGATCGCTTTGATATTCTGACTGACCCCTTTGACACCGGGCACCAGCGAGCACATGCCGCGCACGATAATGCGGATCTTTACCCCCTCGTTGCTGGCCTTATAAAGCAAATTCACCAAGCCTTTATCGACTAAGTTATTGACCTTTAATGTGATGCCTGCTTTACGTTTGGCCTGCGCATGTTCAATTTCACGCTCAATCAATTTATACATACGTCGCCGCGAGTTACGTGGCGAGACAATTAAGTGATTGAACTTAACCGGTCGATAAGGATTTTCAATAAAGTCAAAGACTTTACGTATTTCTGATGTCAGCTGTTGATCGGCGGTAAATAAGGCAAAATCGGTGTAAATACGCGCTGTCTTTTCATGAAAGTTACCTGTGCCAATGTGACCGTAATCGCGTAGCACGCCGTCTTCACGGCGAGAGATCAAACACAGCTTTGAGTGGATTTTGAGGCCAGGCGTCCCGAATACCACTTTTACGCCAGCATCGGTGAGCACGCGTGACCACTCGATGTTTGCCTCTTCGTCAAAGCGCGCCTGAAGCTCAACGACCACGGTGACACGCTTACCATTATTGGCGGCATCGATCATTGAGTTAATAATGCGGGAGTTTTTCGCCACGCGGTACACATTGATTCGAATGCTGCGCACCTTAGGATCAAAGGAAGCCTGGCGCACCAGTTCAGTCATATGGCGGAACGTATGATAGGGATAATAAAGTAGAATATCGCGTTCGCGAATAGCATCGAAGGCATTGTTTTGTAGTTGAAAATCAGCCGATTCGAACGGGGGAAGCGGAGGGTTTTCTAAGTACTTGCGTCCAACGTTCGGAAAGCCGATAAAATCACGAAAGTTGTGATAGCGAGCACCGGGTAAGACACTGTCGTAGTCGGAGATTTTTAATACCTGAATCAACTTGCTGACCATTTCTGGTGGCATATCGCGTTGATAAACAAACCGAACCGGCAGGGCGGTTAAACGCTGATCCAAGCTTTCTGACATGTTCTCAAGCAGGCTGTGCTCCACTTCATTGGTCAGATCGTATTCCGCATCGCGGGTCATTTTCATCGCGTAAGCTTCGACGGTATCGTAGTCGAAAAAACCACTAAAAATTTGGTCTAAACACAATCGAATAATGTTATCGAGTAAAATGATAGTTTTGCGCTGCCGTTTTCCTTTTGGCTCAGGGACTTTAACAAAGCGTTCTAGTTCATCTGTTGGGATCTCTATCAGCGCGTACTTAGGCTCTTCCCCTTCTTTTTTCAGCTGTACGGCGAGGTAAGAGTAGGCGTCTTTCAAAAAGCTTAAAACATCGACATCCTTGTTAAGCATGATTGGCGTGATGTAAGGCAAAATATTGCTTCTAAAATAACGCTTTAGCCACTGCGCTTGATGATCAGAGAGTTGACGTTCATTGACTAAAAAAATGTGACGGCGTGCCATTTCCAGCAAGATATCATTGTAAAGATGATCAAAATCTTGATTCAGTTTGACGACTTTCGCTTGAATCTTGCTCAACAACTCTTTGGCATGACTTTCTACTCCTCGCTCTTCATCGATAATGATGCGCCGTTTCACGTCGGCAAACCGCACTTGATAAAATTCGTCAAGGTTGGATGAAAAAATGCCTAAAAACCGAACTCGCTCAATAATAGGCACGCTTTTGTCCGCGGCCTCTTGCAGGACACGTTCGTTAAAAGAAAGCCAGCTAAGTTCTTTGTCGACATGATAAGAGTCTAAAGTCATAACGGGTAAGAAAATCCTGTTCTACTGAATAAAATTGCTGTCAAAATCGACAATCAAGTCGTCTGACAGCGTTTCAAGGGCTTCATGCAATACGTTAATGTCCGCCGTCGGTGGGACCGTTAAATAAAAATCTGCGGTGAAAATTTGCCCGCCCGTATTGGCGGCGCTTTGTGTTTGCGTGTTGAGTTTGTTGATGGTGACGCCATGAGCGGCGAGCAGCTGGCTGAGCGCTTGCACAATGCCGCGCCTGTCGTTGCCTGTTACCGACAACGTATGGGTTATCGGAGACGGTGAGACGGGCGTTGCATCGGTGATCAGCAGCTGTAAACCATCGAGATCGCGTAACGCATGGACCAACGCATCAGCGTACGTGTCTGACACTGAAATGTGAATGATGCCGGCAAACTGCCCCGCTAGCTGACTGAGTCGGCTGGCTTGCCAGCTGCCGTGATGGTTGAAAACTGTGTGTGATATTTGATCAACCAGGCCAGCGCGATCTGGGCCCACTAATGTGATAACAAAGTGCTTCATGCGTGATCCTTACGGCGATTCTTTAGACAATTATTGAGGCCAGTCAAGGTGTTGTCTATGCTGCTGGAGGCTAAACTCACGAAAGTGTGCCCAATATCAACTTGAGCAAGCCTAAAGCCCGTTTGTTGCATATTTATTGCGTGGCGGCAGCGTGACTAGGCGTCGATGACCACTCACGATACACTGGATGACAGTGATGCGATGCTGTGTCTATGAAAGGCGGAGTAGCGCGCTTCGCTGTCACAAAATTGTCATTGTAATGACATACAATGCAGGGCTTGCTCAATAAAAAGAGGCACGAATGACCCACTCTTCACCATCATTAACGGACACCAGACCGGCGCGGCGGTTTAAAGATAAACTGACTCGCCAAACGGTACGTCTTGGTGGCGTGATGGTATTAGTGACCCTGCTGCTTCTTTTCTTCTATTTACTCACGGTGGTGGTACCGCTTTTTCACCAAGCGAGTGTCAGCTTGAGTGAGCGTTTTACCCTAGATACTACCGGGGTACCTCAATACATTGGTGCCGATACGCGTAATCAGCTGGTATATGGCTTGGATGATCGAGGTGTGTTAACGGTTGCCAAGCGCCCGCAACGGTCTGAGACTCCCACAACCAGCACGGTGCAACGTGCACAAACGGTATTACAGCAGCGGTTATCCAGCATGGATAAGCCTGCGATAAGCCGCGTCGCAGCATCCACGCCGTTTTTGGCGGTGGAAAAGACGCCTGGGTACGTTGCTGTTTGGCAATTACGCTTTCGCACACAATATCAAGCTGACGCTTCAGTGGTCCCCCAGTTATCTACGATGGCAGCGTTTGGTCGTGAGTTGGTAGTGGACGCCAAAGCGCAGCCGCTTAACCAGCTTACTGTTGCGGTGCCGGATAGTTTACATGGTCAAACCATCCCGCCAGTACTGGCAGCCGTCACTCAGGATAACCGTCTGGTGGTTTATCGTGGTACGCAAAAAACCACGGTGCCCCTTTCGCAAACTGTTGACCATATCGCGTTATCAGGAGACGGGCAGCGCTTGTTTGTGCATCAACAAAATCGTTTAGCGATTTGGCGCATAAACGGGAACGACTTAGCGTTGCGTGAAACGGTCAATCTCGACAATGTGGTCGCCAGTCCAGTCACAAAAATGTCGATGCTAGCCGGGGGACGCTCTTTGCTCCTTCAGCACCAAGATGGCACCGTCACACAATGGTTCGATGTGGTGAAAAATGGTGAGCCATCGTTAACAGAGGTGCGCGCGTTTTCACCGGGAGAGGGCGTGGCACGTCTCGCACCTGAGCGTCACCGTAAAAGTCTGGCGACGGTAGATGAAACGGGGCGACTTAGCCTAGTGCACGTCACCAGTGAGAAACAGCGGCATTTCGATGCTCAATTTACCGCGTTGCCTGACGCTTTGGCTTTTACGCCTCGTGCAAACGGGCTGATTGCTGTGGTTGATAATCAATGGCAATGGTTGACCGTCGACAACCCTCACCCAGAAGTGAGTATTCACTCGCTATGGCAGAAAGTGTGGTATGAAGGGTATCCATCTCCGCAGTATGTGTGGCAATCGACCTCTGCGGATGACAGCTTTGAAGCCAAGCTCAGTGTGGTGCCCGTGATTTTTGGTACCTTAAAGGTCGCCTTGGTTTCTCTAATTTTTGCGGTGCCGATGGCGATTGGTGCAGCCATATACACTGCTTACTTTATGTCATCCGGGCTCCGGCGTTGGGTGAAGCCGACGGTGGAAACGATTGAAGCGTTACCAACCGTGATTATCGGCTTTTTGGCCGGTTTGTGGCTAGCACCTTGGGTTGAGTCTCACATTGCTAGCGTCTTTTTATTACTCTTGCTCATCCCTATTATTTTACTTGGGCTAAGCGGCGTGTGGCGCATGATCCCAAGGTATGTTCGACGCCGCTTACCTGATAACGCACAAATTGTGGTCATCATTCCGGCCTTATTGATTGTCGGGGCATTAGCCACTTATCTTGGGCCATGGGTAGAGCAGGCCTGGTTAGGGGGCGATGCGCGCCAGTTTATTACGCATGAACTGGGTATCGGCTATGATCAGCGCAACGCGCTGGTGGTGGGAATTGCAATGGGGTTTGCGGTCGTTCCAACCATTTTCTCTATTGCCGAAGATGCGATTTTTTCTGTGCCTCCCCACCTTAAAAACGGCGCCCTGGCCTTAGGGGCGACACACTGGCAAACCTTGATTCGGGTGGTCTTGCTTACCGCAAGCCCAGGTATTTTTTCTGCCGTGATGATGGGCCTTGGGCGCGCGGTCGGTGAAACGATGATCGTACTCATGGCAACCGGCAACACCCCTATCATGGATTGGAATTTGCTCGAAGGGCTACGTACCTTATCGGCCAATATTGCGGTGGAAATGCCTGAGTCTGAAGTCGGTAGTTCCCATTATCGGGTGCTGTTTTTAACCGCATTTATTCTTTTTGTCTTCACGTTTGTCTTTAATACATTGGCAGAGCTGATCCGTCAGCGCTTGCGTGACAAATACAGCAACCTTTAACCGAGATGAGAATGCGCATGCGTCCATGGATAAAATCTGGCACTCCCTGGGTTTGGATGACGGCCGGAATGGTCAGCGTCAGTTTGATTGCGATTCTTGGGGTGCTGTTATTGCTCGGGTATCGAGGCTTAGGCTATTTCTGGCCCACACCGGTCACCAGCTTTGAAGTGAAGAGTGAGCAGGGCGTAGAAACCGTGGTCGGACAAATATACCGAACCGATCAGATTGATGCGACGCAGCTTGAAGATGCAGGTGTTGCATTGCCCGCCTATCGCCAGCCCAGCTACCAACGCTTGGTGGTAAAAACCGGTAACCGTGAGCAAGAAGGGATCGATTTTCGTCAATTGCTGGCGTTTCAGATAAAAAGCCAGCACACACCAGTTGAAATGGCGATGATCGAGCGAAATGAAAATGGCATGTTCTACGGCAAGCCTCAAGCATACGTCGACGCCGGCGGCCACCGACATGCATTAGTGCTGTCTGAACTTTATCAACGATTGGAAGATTTAGCGGCGCGTCGAGAGGTGATCAATGACATCGAGCAAGTACACCTGGCGAGCGTTAACTATCAACTGGAGCAATTGCGGCTAGAAGAGAAATCCCTCTCGCTAGAAAACGCCTTAGATGCCAGTGCGCAAAACCGAATTGATAAGCGTCGTTCACAACTGCTATCGCAATACCAGCAGTTAGAGAAAAAGCTCAAACAGCTGCGAGAAAAACAACAAACGGGCGCGCTTGTTGTTGAAGATAGCCACGGTGACGCCGTGGCGTTGCCTCTGCAAAATGTGATTAATGTTTGGTACCCCAACGCCATGAGTGCCGTTGATAAGCTTAAATTTTGGGGCTACCAGGTGGCGACCTTTTTATCCGAATCTCCGCGAGACAGTAATGCGGCGGGGGGCGTTTTCCCCGCGATTTTTGGCACCGTTTTCTTGGTGTTGCTGATGTCAGTGATTGTCACCCCGTTAGGGGTGCTTGCCGCAGTGTATCTTCACGAATACGCGCCGAAAACGGCATTCACACGTATTATTCGCATTGCTGTGGTTAACCTCGCCGGGGTACCGTCCATTGTGTACGGTGTGTTCGGGTTGGGCTTTTTTGTCTATTTTATCGGTGGCACCATTGACGATGTGTTTTATCAAGCGGCGCAGCCGGCACCGGTTTTTGGGACACCAGGTATTCTTTGGTCGGCGTTAACCTTGGCGATCCTCACACTGCCTGTGGTGATTGTATCCACAGAAGAGGGGCTGGCTCGGATCCCGACGAGTGTCCGTCATGGGGCCTTTGCCCTTGGGGCGACACAATCAGAAATGCTCTGGCGGGTAGTATTACCGATGGCCAGTCCTGCAATGATGACCGGGTTGATTTTAGCGGTTGCGCGCGCAGCCGGAGAAGTAGCGCCCTTAATGTTGGTGGGGGTGGTTAAGGTCGCCCCCTCTTTGCCAGTGGATGGTAACTTCCCGTTTTTGCACTTAGAGCGGAAGTTCATGCACCTGGGCTACCATATTTATGATGTGGGCTTTCAAAGCGCGCACATCGAAACGGCGCGTCCTTTGGTATACGCCACGTCGTTTTTGCTTGTGTCTGTGATCGTGGCGCTCAATTTGTCCGCGATTGGTATTCGTCATTACTTGCGTGAAAAGTATCGCGCATTGGAATTATAACGATAAGGATCCCGCTCGATGTTTTCGATAACGCCACCCATAGGCGTCACGCCTAGCTTAGACTTGGGGAATTTGCCTGACGAGCAAACTGCGTTAGCTATTCGGGATCTCAACCTGTACTACGGGTCGAGCCAAGCGCTGTTTGATATCAGCATGCGGATCCCGAAAGGGAAAGTCACCGCATTTATCGGGCCGTCTGGATGTGGTAAATCAACGCTACTGCGCTGTATTAACCGGATGAATGATTTAGTAGATGGCTGCCGTGTTCGAGGCGGGATCACCCTACACGGGCAGAATATCTATCACCGTGATGTGGATGTGCCAGCGTTACGTCGCCAAGTGGGGATGGTGTTTCAACGTCCAAACCCTTTCCCCAAGTCTGTGTATGAAAACGTGATCTTTGGATTACGCTTGCAGGGGATTAATGACCCCAGAACACTGGATGATGCGGTAGAACGCTCGCTACGTGGCGCAGCGTTGTGGGACGAGGTGAAGGATCGGTTAAATGACAATGCGTTTGGGTTATCAAGTGGGCAGCAGCAACGGTTAGTGATTGCACGGGCGATCGCTATTGAGCCTGAGGTGCTATTGCTTGATGAGCCATCGTCGGCGCTAGATCCAATATCCACGTTAACCATTGAAGAACTGATTAATGACTTAAAAAATCAGTATACGGTGGTGATTGTCACCCATAATATGCAGCAAGCGGCACGGGTCTCGGATCAAACGGCGTTTATTAATATGGGGCGTTTGGTGGAATACGCGGATACCGATACTCTGTTTACAACCCCACAAAACAAACAAACCGAAGATTACATAACCGGTCGCTACGGATAAGGAGCAGGCCTTGGATAACCACAATATTAGCCGTCATATTTCTGGTCAGTTTAACGCAGAGCTTGAAGCCATTCGCACGCACGTGCTGGCAATGGGCGGCTTGGTTGAGCGTCAGCTAACCGATGCGCTACGTGCCATGCACAATCAAGATGTGGAGCTCGCGCGCCATGTCATTCGTGAAGATCACAAAGTGAATGGCATGGAAGTGGCGATCGACGAGGCATGTACACGTATCATTGCTAAACGCCAGCCCACCGCGAGCGATCTGCGACTGGTGATGGCTATCATTAAAACCATCACTGATCTTGAACGTATTGGCGATGTTGCCGACAGTATCGCTAAAATGGCACTGGATAACTCAAGCTACTCTCAGCAGCCGTTTTTGGTATCACTCGAAGCCTTGGGTCAGCGCGCAGCTAAAATGCTGCATGATGTGTTAGATGCCTTTGCGCGCATGGATATTGATGCGGCCATGAGAGTCTATCGCAAAGACGACTCGTTGGATCGTGAATACGAGGGGATTTTGCGTCAGCTGATGACTTACATGATGGAAGATCCACGCTCGATTCCCAATGTGCTGAAAGTCATGTGGTCGGCCCGAGCCATTGAGCGAGTGGGTGATCGCTGTCAGAACATTTGTGAATACATCATCTACTTTGTCAAAGGTAAAGACGTTCGCCACATTCAAAAAGAGGAGCTGGAAAAGCTCCTCAAATAATGGTTACTTATCCTTTAACCAGTCACTGACGGCATCTGGGACAAAGCTTTGGTCATGCAGAGGCATGCGCACATAACCTTCCTTGTTGATTTCCGGGAGGGTGACCGCGGGGTAGTCTATCTCTTGGTAGGGAATTTGTGAGAGTAAATGGGCGATACAATTGAGTCGAGCGTGCTTTTTGTTATCGGCCTCCACCACCCACCAAGGGCTTTCTTTGGTGTCGGTATAGGCAAACATCCGGTCTTTGGCTTCACTGTATTGCACCCAGCGACTCCGAGACTCAAGATCCATTGGGCTGAACTTCCAACGCTTTATTGGGGTGTTAATCCGCTCCGCGAAGCGCTTTTCTTGCTCTTCGTCTGATACAGAGAACCAGTATTTAATCAAGATGATCCCTGAACGGATCAACATGCGCTCGAGCTCGGGGCAGGTGCGAAGAAACTCTTCATATTCTTCATCGCTGCAAAAGCCCATGACTCGCTCGACGCCGGCGCGGTTATACCAACTACGGTCAAACAAGACAATTTCACCACCGGCGGGCAGATGCTCAATATAACGCTGAAAATACCACTGCGTGCGTTCACGCTCTGTGGGCTTGTCTAGCGCGACGACTCGGCAAACTCGTGGGTTGAGTTTTTCGGTGATCCGTTTAATCACGCCGCCTTTACCGGCGGCATCGCGCCCTTCAAAAATGACCACCACTTTCAACTGCTCTTGCTTGACCCACTCTTGAAGCTTGACCAATTCAGTCTGCAGTTCGGTTAGCTTTTTCTCGTAATGTTTTTTGCTGATTTTTTGTGATTTTTTATCCGACAAGACAGCTCTCCTTTTACCACAGCGATGGGGTTACGGTAGAAAACTCACTTTTCGGATGCAATGGATTCAAGCAGCGAAAGTGTATATCACCTCAAAAGACTAGGGTGGGTCACACTGCTATGTTGTTTAGTCACGGCATTACACCGTGGTTTAAAACCGATTGGCAATGGCTTTGACGAGACGAACGCGTTCTGAGTCGGTAATCGGATAACGGGCGTCGTCCCCATCGCCCATTGATGCGTGTAAGTTTGATTGCATGGGGCTGACTTGCTCGGTGCGGGCAGACAAATGAATTTCACGTGCGCCGGTGTAAGCGAGCAGCTCTTGTGCGTTATCGGGTGACACGCCCGCGCCAGGCATAATAGTCAGCGATGAGTGGCGTGTGGCGTCCACCCATTGTTTGAGAGCCTCTTTTCCTTGTAAAGCATTCGTCGCTTGCCCTGAGGTGAGAATCCGTTCAATCGCTGGGCGGGCTAGTATCGCCTCGAGCGCCGCGTGAGGGTCTTGGCAATGATCGAATGCGCGGTGGAACGTCACGCCCATTCCGTGTGCTTGGGCAAGCATGGCATCAATAGCCGGCACGTCGAGCTGACCGTTTGGCGAGAGTGCGCCGATCACCACGCCTGCACACCCGGCTTGGCGGGCGTTGGCAATATCCTGCAGCATCACTTCAATTTCGTCACTGGAATAGACGAAGTCGCCTTCTCGCGGCCGGATAATCGCATAAATGGGGATGCGTGCTTTCTGAGCGGCTTGTTGCATATAGCCATCACTCGGGGTTAAGCCACCGAGGCGCAGTGCGCTACACAGTTCAATCCGATCTGCGCCAGCATGCTCGGCCAGCGATAATGAACGAATACTATCAATACACACTTCAACGAAGACAGACATATCACCCCTTTGACGAAACGTACCGTGTCAGCGTAACCAGGGGTATTGTGACAGGGTGAAGGGCAATTACCTAGTGTTAGATGAAAATAGCTTGAGGGGAGAGAGGCGTCGTGTAAGGCGAGGCGAGCAGATACAAAAAGGGCCCGGTTTGCCGGGCCTCATTATTATCTCACATTGTCCAGTGCTGGGCACCTGACCTAATTACAGGTCGTCAGTGTGCTCAGAAAGGTATGCGGCAACACCTTCAGGAGATTCTGCCATGCCGGCTTTACCTTCTTCCCACTGTGCAGGGCAAACTTCACCGTTTTTCTCGTGGAAGTTCAGTGCGTCAACCATGCGTAGCATTTCGTCGATGTTACGGCCTAGTGGTAGGTCGTTAACAACTTGGTGACGAACAACGCCTTCCTCGTCGATAAGGAAAGAGCCACGGAAAGCAACACCCGCTTCTGGGTGCTCAACGTCGTATGCTTTGCAGATTTCATGCTTAACGTCAGCAACCAGTGGGTATTTCACTGCGCCGATACCGCCGTCTGCGATAGCAGTCTTACGCCATGCGTTGTGTGAGAACTGAGAGTCGATAGACACACCGATAACCTCAACGCCTTTAGCTTGGAAGTCGCTCAGGCGCTTATCGAATGCGATCAGCTCTGATGGGCACACGAAAGTGAAGTCGAGTGGGTAGAAAAAGACAACAGCTTTTTTGCCTTTGGTGAACTCTTTCAGGTTGAAGTTATCAACGATTTCGCCATTACCTAGTACGGCAGCGGCAGTAAAATCTGGTGCTTGACGACCTACGAGTACCATATCTCAGCTCCTAATTTAAATGTTTTCCTGATAATCAGGTTCCTATATAAGCGAGACAAACTATAGCTAACTTGTTAGATTGAAAAAAGTGGAATTAATAGATTGTAATAATCGAAAAATACGATTGTTTAAAATATGACTGTATGAACAAATATCCGTCTTTAAAGCAGCTACACTATTTGGTTACCTTGTCTGAAACCCGCCATTTTGGCGAAGCGGCCAAACTGTGCTTTGTGAGTCAATCCACCTTGAGTGCTGGGATCCAAAACTTGGAGGAGTTGATCGGCGCTCAGTTGATTGAGCGTGATAACAAAACCCTGGTACTCACAAGCATGGGTGAAGAGGTCGTGCGTCGCAGCCGAGAAATCTTGGCTCGCAGCCAGGATCTGATGGAGCTAACCCAAGTTAAATCAGATCCCATGCACGGCAAAGTCCGGTTAGGGTGTATTCCTACTATTGCGCCTTTCTTATTGTGTGATGTGGTGCAGCAAGTCAACCGGCATTACCCCAACTTAGATTTGTTGTTGCGCGAGGACACCACGGCGAACTTACTCACCGCGTTAAAACACGGCGAAATGGATATCCTGATCCTCGCGCTGCCAATGGACATTGGCACCATGACTCGCCGCGTGGTGGGACGTGATCCGTTTAAAATGGTAATGAGCCAAAAGCAAGCCGCGCAGCTTGAATTACCCATCGATTATGACGCGCTGCCCGATGAATCTGTTTTCTTGCTTGAGCGAGAACACTGCCTCACTGACCATGCAGTTTCTGCCTGCCAAATGACGGCCTCACAGAAGATTAACCCTTTTATGGCAACCAGCTTACACACCTTGGTGCAAATGGTGGCCAACGGCAATGGTGTGACCTTTATACCGCAAATGGCGATTGATCATGGCCTGATTGACAACCTTGACGTGCACTTAGAAACGCCTCCTGGTGAAGCGGCCTATCGTGATATCGGAGTGGTTTGGCGGCCTTCATCGAGCCGGGTTAACACCTTTAATAAGCTTGCTGACCTAGTGGCAGGGCTACTTTCCCCAACAGCAAAGGACTGAATACGCAAAAATTAGTTACTTTCACTGCAATGTGGTAGCTATTTTAGTGTAATGCTCTGTTTGACTACGACGGATGGCGTTCTAGAGCCGTTGGATTATTATCACGAAAAAAAGCAGCATCTACAGGTGCTGCTTTTTTTATTGTTTTTAAGATGTTGATAATAAAGGTTTTTATTGTTTTTCCTGAGGTTTGAATTGAGTGTGTTTTGTAATTTATTTACGTAACTGGTTACAAAGTGATGACAAAAACATGATCCCAGTAGCAGTGTTATATCATTCTGACAATTGAGATAAAAAAGCATATTCGAGCTTATGCTCTAATTGTTTTATGTTTTTGTTTTTAAATGTTTTTGGTTGATTTGTTTAAGTGGTTGTCATTTTTCTTTGGTTGATTTTTACGCGAATGTGAGCCAACGTTAAGGCACAGCGCTGCACAGAAGCCCAAGACAGTGCAGCGGAAAGAGTGTTGTGATTGGATTACAAATGATAAGCCAGGGAGGCAATATGACAGAAGCGTGCTCAACCTTACGCGAGTCGTTGGTGATTAATGAGACCGTCACCGCAGAGCAGGCAGAAATCCTAACCGAGGATGCATTGTGCTTTGTAGCCAGCCTCGCTGAGCGCTTTGCTGAGCGCGTACCTGCACTGCTAGCGGCGCGTGAAGCGCGTCAGCAACGCATTGATGCGGGAGAGTTGCCCGATTTTCTTTCGGAAACCCAGTCGATTCGCCAAAGTGACTGGACTATCCGCGGTATTCCCGAGGATTTACAAGATCGGCGGCTAGAAATCACCGGGCCGGTAGAGCGGAAGATGGTGATCAACGCACTTAACGCCAACGTCAAAGTTTTCATGGCGGACTTTGAAGATTCCTTTGCACCGGCTTGGCCACAAGTGGTTGAAGGTCAGCGTAATTTGCGCGATGCCGTCAATGGCACTATCAGTTATCAGCACCCAGAAACAGGCAAGCGCTATCAACTGAATGATAATCCAGCACGTCTTATCTGCCGTGTACGCGGCCTACACCTGACCGAAAAACACGTAGTATGGCAAGGTAAGCCGATTCCTGGGGCGTTGTTCGACTTCGCGCTGTACTTTTTCCATAACTATCGGCGCTTGCTTGAAACCGGGTCAGGGCCTTATTTCTATCTTCCTAAGCTGCAGGCTTATCAAGAGGCGGCATGGTGGAGCGAGGTATTCTCATTTGCCGAGGACGAATTTGGCTTGAGCCGAGGCACCATCAAAGCGACGGTGCTGATTGAAACCTTGCCCGCGGTGTTCGAGATGGATGAGATCCTGTATCACCTCCGCGACCATATCGTCGCCCTTAACTGCGGCCGCTGGGACTATATTTTCAGTTATATCAAAACGCTGCGCAATCACCCCGATCGTGTCTTGCCAGACCGCCAAGTGGTGACCATGGATAAGCCTTTCCTTAACGCTTACTCACGCCTATTGGTCAAAACGTGCCACAAGCGTGGCGCGTTGGCGATGGGCGGCATGGCTGCCTTTATTCCCAGCAAAGACCCAGCTGAAAACCAGCAGGTGCTGGAGAAAATTGAAAAGGATAAAACCTTAGAAGCGAACAACGGCCATGATGGCACCTGGATTGCGCACCCAGGCCTGGCTGACACGGCTAAAGCGATTTTCGACCGCGCCCTTGGCGATAAGCCAAACCAGCTAGCGGTTACCCGCGAGCAAGATGCTGAGATTACCGCGGCTGACTTGCTAGCACCTTGCGAGGGTGAACGCACAGAGGCCGGTATGCGGCACAATATTCGTGTCGCGGTGCAGTACATTGAAGCGTGGATTTCGGGTAACGGCTGTGTACCTATCTATGGCCTGATGGAAGATGCGGCCACGGCTGAAATCTCACGTGCGTCAATTTGGCAATGGATTAAACATCAAAAACCGCTTAGCAATGGCAAAGTGGTGACCAAAGCGCTATTCACACAATACCTTAGCGAGGAAATGACGGTGCTGGAAAGCGAGCTGGGAGCAGAGCGCTTCGCACAAGGCCAATACCAGCAGGCCGCAACCTTGATGGCTGAGCTCACGACCAGTGATGAGCTCGTTAACTTCTTAACCTTGCCAGGTTATGAATACCTGCCGTAATGGGCATGGAAGCACAATAACAAACATGGAATGAAAGTAAGGGGCTGGTAAAGCCCTACTAACAAAGAGGAATGGAACATGACTTTGACTCGCCAACAACAAATCGCTGAACTGGAAAAGGATTGGGCCGAAAACCCGCGCTGGAAACAGGTTAAGCGCCCCTATACGGCTGAAGAAGTGGTTAACATGCGTGGCTCTTTTGTGCCTGAGAACACGATCGCCAAGCGCGGTGCCGCCAAGCTATGGGATTTGGTCAACGGCAGTGCGAAAAAAGGCTACGTCAATTGCTTGGGTGCACTCACTGGCGGTCAAGCGGTACAGCAAGCAAAAGCGGGTATCGAAGCGATTTACCTATCAGGCTGGCAAGTGGCGGCTGACAACAACACAGCCTCAAGTATGTATCCAGACCAATCCCTGTATCCGGTTGACTCTGTGCCCGCTGTCGTCAAGCGTATTAATAATGCGTTTCGCCGAGCGGACCAAATTCAGTGGTCTAAAGGAAGTTCACCGGAAGAGGGCACGGATTACTTTTTGCCGATTGTAGCGGATGCCGAAGCAGGCTTTGGTGGCGTGCTTAACGCCTACGAGCTGATGCGCAACATGATTGAGGCTGGCGCTGCAGGCGTGCATTTTGAAGACCAGCTCGCGTCAGTGAAAAAATGCGGCCACATGGGCGGGAAAGTGTTGGTGCCGACCCAAGAGGCGGTACAAAAGTTGGTAGCGGCACGCCTCGCTGCGGATGTGGCGGGCACAGATACTTTGGTGATTGCGCGTACTGATGCCAACGCGGCGGATCTATTAACCTCAGATTGCGACCCATACGACAAAGACTTTATCGTTGGCGAGCGCACAGCCGAAGGTTTCTATCGCGTGCGTCCAGGGATTGAGCAGGCCATTTCTCGTGGTTTGGCGTATGCGCCTTATGCCGACCTGATTTGGTGTGAAACCGCGAAGCCGGACTTGGAAGAAGCACGCCAGTTTGCTGAAGCCATTCATGCCCAATACCCAGACCAGCTTCTGGCGTATAACTGTTCACCGTCTTTCAACTGGGAGAAAAACCTGGATGCCGAGACCATCGCGCGCTTCCAGCAAGAGCTGTCAGACATGGGCTACAAATATCAGTTCATTACCTTAGCGGGTATTCATAACATGTGGTACAACATGTTCGACCTGGCCCACGCTTATGCGCAAGGTGAAGGCATGCGTCACTATGTTGAAAAGGTTCAGCGTCCAGAGTTCGCTGCCGCAGAGCGTGGCTACACCTTTGTCGCGCACCAGCAAGAAGTAGGCACTGGGTATTTTGACCAAATGACCAATATTATCCAAGGTGGCCAATCCTCGGTGACGGCATTAACGGGCTCGACAGAAGAAGACCAGTTCTGATAGCGAGATAAAGGTTATCTATCAACAAAAAGGGAGTGCTTGACTCCCTTTTTTATTTATTCGCCCTCTTCAACGGGCTCACTTTCTTCTTGGATCTCGAGCAGTGTCGAAGCGATGGCGACAAAATCACTGTCGGTGATGATCCCAACTAAACGCTGGTGTTTCACTACCGGCAAACAGCCTATTTTACGCTCCAACATGGTTAGCGCTGCCGCTCGTAAGGATGCGCCTGGGTCGACCGTGAATAATTGCTTATCAATAAAGTGTGACAGGGGGGTATGAATCTGGTGATCGCCATTGGTGGTTTTGCCCAGTGACGAGGCTTGCGCTGACAGCACATCTCTTTGGGTGACCAGTCCTAATAAACGCTCATCATCATCCACAATAGGTAGGTGACGGAAGCGTTCGGCGCGCATTAAACGGTGTGCATCGTCAAGTGTGTGGTTAGGGCTAAGCGTATGTGGATGCCGGGTCATCATATCATCAACAATAAACATGGCACCTCCTTGTCGTTAGAACACAGGGTTACTTTTACTGTAGTGCAGTTGTGCTGGGTTAGACGTGATATGCATCAAGATAACTACGCGCATCGGGGCAAATGTTGTGTCCAAGGGGACCTGTGCAAACAATGCCTGAATCAAGCATGCAGCTTGCTTGATCTTCACGGTGGGCTACCTATACTAGCGGCCTGCTTTTTATCTAGGCAAAGGTCATGCAATTATCCGATTTTCACTTTGAACTCCCCGATGAGTTAATTGCGCGCTATCCGCAACCGGATCGTAGCGCGAGCCGCTTGCTCTCGCTCGATGGCACCAGCGGTGACGTGGTACATCGTCAGTTTAAAGACATCCTCGAGCTGGTTGAGCCGGGTGATCTGATGGTGTTCAACAACACGCGCGTGATCCCGGCGCGTGTGTATGGGCGCAAAGCCTCGGGGGGTAAAATAGAGGTGCTGGTGGAGCGTGTGCTTGATGAGCAGCGCTTCCTCGCCCATGTGCGTGCCTCTAAAGCCCCCAAACCCGGTGCTGAGCTTTTTCTCGGTGATGAGGGACAAGTCGCGGCTCAGATGGTGGCGCGCCACGATGCACTATTTGAAATTAAGCTCAATCACGATCAAGGTGTGGTGGACACGCTCAATCAAATTGGTCATATGCCACTGCCGCCCTATATTGATCGCCCTGATGAAGAGAGCGATAAAGAGCGCTATCAAACGGTGTACGGTGAGAAGCCAGGGGCAGTCGCTGCGCCCACTGCAGGCCTACACTTTGATGATCAGGTGATGGCTGCCCTCAAACAAAAAGGCGTCAACATCGCCTTTGTTACCTTGCATGTCGGTGCGGGCACATTCCAGCCAGTGCGGGTGGATAATATCGAAGAGCATGTGATGCATGCCGAGTATGCCGAAGTGCCACAAGAGGTCGTTGATGCGGTGAACCATACCCGTGCGCAAGGCAAGCGGGTGATTGCGGTGGGGACCACCTCGGTGCGTTCACTGGAAAGTGCGGCACAGGCGGCCAAGCAAAAAGGTGAGCCACTGTCCCCGTTTTTTAATGACACCCAGATTTTTATCTATCCGGGGTATCAATGGCAGTTAGTGGATGCATTGGTGACCAATTTCCACCTGCCGGAATCAACCTTGATTATGTTGGTAAGTGCCTTTGCCGGTTACCAACACACCATGACGGCTTATCGTGCCGCGGTTGAAGAGCGCTATCGCTTTTTCAGCTATGGCGATGCCATGTTTATTACCCGTCAGCACAACTGACGACATGATGAGGACACAGGCTCTCATGCCTGTGTGCGCTATGCTTGCGACAGAGTCAATCTGTTAGCATAAGACACACGCCAGACTGTTTCTCTGGCACTGAGGAGGATTCGTGGAATACGAACTGAAAAAAACCGACGGACGCGCCCGCCGTGGCCGCTTAATTTTTGAACGCGGCACCGTGGAAACGCCCGCTTTTATGCCGGTGGGCACCTATGGCACCGTCAAAGGGATGACCCCTGAAGAAGTGAAAGGCACGGGAGCGGAGATCCTGTTAGGGAACACGTTCCACCTGTGGCTACGCCCAGGTCAGGAAATTATGCGACTGCACGGGGATTTGCATGACTTTATGCAGTGGCATGGCCCTATTTTGACCGATTCAGGCGGTTTCCAAGTGTTCAGTTTGGGCGATATCCGCAAAATCACCGAAGAAGGGGTGCACTTTCGCAATCCGGTTAACGGCGATCGCATCTTCATGGACGCAGAAAAATCGATGGAAATCCAATATGACCTGGGTTCAGACATCGTGATGATTTTTGATGAGTGTACGCCGTATCCTGCCACACACGAAGAAGCGAAAAAGTCGATGGAAATGTCATTGCGCTGGGCGAAGCGTAGCCGCAATCATTTCGACAAATTAGGTAACAAAAATGCCTTGTTTGGTATTGTACAAGGCGGTGTTTACGAAGACTTGCGTGATGTGTCAGTAGAAGGCCTTACCGAGATTGGTTTTGATGGTTACGCGGTTGGCGGCCTAGCGGTCGGGGAGCCAAAAGAGGATATGCACCGGATCTTGGAGCACACTTGCCCGCAGCTTCCAGAAGATAAGCCCCGCTATCTAATGGGCGTGGGTAAGCCTGAAGATTTGGTGGAAGGTGTGCGCCGTGGCGTAGATATGTTCGACTGTGTAATGCCTACCCGAAATGCCCGCAACGGCCACCTGTTTATTACTGGCGGTGTGATCAAGATCCGTAATGCGAAACATAAAAGTGATACCTCGCCTTTGGATCCTGAGTGTGACTGTTACACTTGCCGCCATTATAGCCGTGCTTACCTCTACCATTTAGACCGCTGTAATGAGATCCTAGGCGCGCGACTCAATACTATCCACAATTTGCGCTACTATCAGCGAGTGATGGAAGGTTTGCGTAACGCGATTGACGAAGGTAGATTAGATGCCTTTGTAGCGGATTTCTACGCGCGTCGTGGCAAGGAAGTGCCGCCGCTCGATTAATTTCGAATTCAACAACTAGAACGAGGACGTGATTGAATGTTTATCTCACAAGCTCACGCAGCCGCTGAAGCCGGACCACAAGGTGGCGGAATGCAGCTTTTTATCATGCTTGGTCTCTTTGCGGTGATTTTTTACTTTATGATCTACCGCCCGCAATCTAAGCGTGTCAAAGAGCACAAAAACCTGATGGCATCTATGAGCAAAGGGGACGAAGTGCTAACTGGGGGTGGTTTAGTGGGTAAGATCACTCAAATCGCTGAAGACAATGACTTTATTGTGATTGCCCTCAACGATAACAACGAAGTGACCATCAAAAAAGACTTCGTGACGGCAGTACTGCCTAAAGGTACTATCCAGTCTCTCTAATTCTCGCAACCATAAAGGATGCATGCTGTGCTAAACCGTTATCCTTTGTGGAAGTACATCATGGTGCTAGTAACCTTGGTTATTGGCATCGTGTATGCGCTTCCCAATTTATACGGTGAAGATCCAGCAGTACAAATTTCCGGGGCGCGTGGCGCCTCGGTAGATATGACTGCCTTGGACTCCATCAAACAGACCCTCGAATCGAACGACCTTTCCTACCAATCCATTGCGCTCGAAGACGGTACCGTCTTAGCCCGCTTTAAAGACACGGAAGCACAAATCAGTGCCCGTGATGCCTTGATGTCGCGTTTCGACAGTGATGACTATGTGGTCGCCTTAAACTTAGCGCCTGCAACGCCATCGTGGCTGGATGCGCTGGGTGCCACTCCGATGAAGCTTGGCCTAGACCTACGCGGTGGGGTGCACTTCCTGATGGAAGTGGACATGGATGCAGCATTAGAAAAGCTGATCACCCAGCAAGAAGACAGCTTCCGCACCGACTTACGTGAAGCGCGTATCCGTTATCGTGGCTTGCGTGTAGAAGATAATACCCGTGTGGTGGTGAACCTGCGTAATGCGGAAGATGCTAACAAAGCGCTAGATCTGCTCTCGAACAACTACCTCGACATGAATTTTTCTGTCGATGAAGACGAAGGTCGCCTGACAGCCGTTTACAAAGAAGAGCGGCTAAAAGAAATTCGTAATTACGCGGTTGCGCAAAATATTACCATTCTGCGCAACCGTGTGAATGAACTTGGTGTGGCCGAGCCTTTGGTTCAACGCCAAGGTGCAAGCCGTATTGTGGTTGAACTCCCTGGCGTGCAAGACACGGCACGTGCGAAAGAAATTCTCGGTGCCACCGCGACCTTGGAATTCCGCGAAGTGGATCAAGACGCCGACTTATCTGCCGCCATGGCTGGCCGTGTACCACCAGGCAGTGAGCTGATGCGTACCCGTGATGGCCGTCCCGCCGTGCTGAAAAAGCGGGTCATTTTGACGGGCTCACACATTACTGACGCCAGCTCGTCACGCGACGAATACAGCCGCCCTCAAGTCAATATCTCTCTCGACAGCGAGGGGGGAGACAAGATGGCTGACTTCAGTAAGCGCAATATTGGTGAGCTGATGGCGACGGTATTCGCAGAATACAAAGACAGCGGCGAGCGTGACGAAAACGGCAAAGTGATCTTGGAAAAACACGAAGAAGTGATTAACCAAGCCACGATACAGTCTGCTTTGGGACGCAATTTCCGCATCACAGGCATCGACTCTGCTGCTGAAGCACACAATTTGGCGCTACTGTTGCGAGCGGGTGCCTTGATTGCACCAATCTCGATTGTTGAAGAGCGCACTATTGGTCCATCAATGGGGCAGCAAAATATCAACATGGGTGTGCAAGCCTGTATCTGGGGCTTGGTGGCGGTGATGCTCTTCACCTTGGTTTACTATCGTCGCTTTGGTCTTTTTGCCAACTGCGCCTTGTTCGCCAATATCGTCCTGATCATCGGTATTATGTCTTTGATCCCTGGGGCAACCATGACGCTGCCTGGTATTGCCGGTATTGTCCTGACGGTGGGGATGGCGGTCGACGCCAACGTGCTTATTTTTGAGCGCATCCGCGAAGAAATCCACGAAGGCCGTAACCCTCAACACGCAATCGACCGTGGTTATTCTAATGCGTTTAGTACCATCGCTGATGCCAATATCACCACCTTGATCACTGCCATCATCTTGTTTGCAGTGGGAACGGGCGCGATAAAAGGCTTCGCGGTGACACTGTCGATCGGTATTTTGACCTCGATGTTTACAGCCATCATTGGTACGCGTGCACTGGTTAACCTGGTGTACGGTGGTAAGCGCGTCAAGAAACTGTCGATTTAAGGGAGTCCAAGCATGTTTCAAATATTTAAGCCGGACATGTCGATCAACTTTATGCGTTGGTCTAAATTGGCCTTCGTTTTGTCCATCGCCATGATTGCCGCGTCTGTCGTCACCCTATCTACCAAGTGGTTAAACTGGGGGCTCGACTTTACTGGCGGTACCTTGATTGAAGTGGGCTTTGAACAGCCTGCTGACTTACCGCAAATTCGTGAGTCGCTCGCCGCTGACGGCTTCGGTGATGCCGTGGTCCAAAACTTTGGCAGTGCCACGGATGTGATGGTGCGCCTGCGTCCGCGCGATGACATGGAAGGCGAGAACCTAGGTAATGAAGTGCTTAATGCCATCAAAGCAGGCACGGGTGATCAGGTAGAAATGCGCCGCATCGAGTTTGTTGGCCCGAATGTGGGTGACGAGCTGACCGAAGCGGGTGGGTTGGCGATCATCATCGCACTGGTTTGTATCCTGATCTACGTGTCGTTCCGTTTCGAGTGGCGTTTGGCCGCGGGCGCGGTGATGGCACTGGCGCATGATGTGATCATTACCTTGGGTATTTTCTCCTTGTTCCAAGTCGAAGTGGACTTGACCATTGTCGCTGCGTTGCTGACAGTGGTGGGGTACTCGTTGAACGATACCATTGTAGTATTCGACCGTATTCGTGAGAACTTCCGCAAGCTGCGTAAAGGTGAGTCAGATGAAATCATTAATGCCTCTGTCTCTCAGACGCTAAGCCGAACGACTATCACCTCGGGCACTACATTATTTGTGGTGATTGCGCTGTTCACCTTGGGTGGGTCGATGATCCACGGCTTTGCGATGGCCTTGCTGATTGGTATCACCGTCGGTACCTACTCTTCAATCTACGTAGCGTCTGCACTGGCATTGAAGTTGGGGATTGCGCGTGAGCACCTCTTGGTGCCAGAAGTGGAAAAAGAAGGACAAGAATTCGACGCTATGCCTTAATACGCTCGCCCTGCCTGCATGATGGTGGGGCGACGTTTTGATTATTGGGGGTAAGCACTTAGCATGGTGCGCATCTCAAAGAGGCAATTGGTGATTGAACGACACAAAAAAAGCGACGCTCATCGAGCGTCGCTTTTTTATTCCCTGAGGGGAGTATTATTTTTTCATCGACTCAGGCGCGTTTTCGCGTACTTTGGCCAGCATGCCTTTTACCACACGTGGCGCGCCGCTTACGACATTACCGCTACGCATGTAGTCGGTACCGCCGTTAAAGTCGGTACAAATCGCTCCAGCTTCGCGGGCAATCAATTCGCCTGCAGCGATATCCCAAGGCTTAAGGCCAAGTTCAAAAAAGCCATCAACACGGCCTGCGGCTACATAGCAAAGATCGAGTGCGGCCGAACCGGTGCGACGGAAGTCAGCACAATCGACAAACAACGCGCTCACAACTGCCATAAAGCCTTCAGCATGTTGCTTCGCTTTGAAAGGGAAGCCCGTTGCTAGGATGGTGCCGTCCAGCTCTTTTGCACTACCGGTACGAATACGTTTGTTGTTGAGTTGCGCGCCAGCACCACGTTGTGCGGTGAACAGCTCATTACGGATAGGATCGTAAACGCAGCCGATCTCAGTGCGGCCTTTAATGCGCACCGCGATAGACACGCTGAAATGCGGAAAGTCGTTAACGAAGTTGGTGGTGCCATCCAGTGGGTCGATGATCCATTGATAGTCGCTATCTTTCCCTTCAGCCACGCCTGACTCTTCGCCAACAATGGTGTGGTCCGGGTAGGACTTTTTGATGATGTCGATGATGATTTGTTCTGCCGCTTTATCGACGTTAGTGACAAAGTCATTACTGCCTTTTTGTGCGGTTTCGATGTTGTCTCTGTTTTCTGCAGATTTAGCGATAAAATCGCCAGCCTTCCGTGCAGCACGGACGGCGATGTTTAGCATCGGATGCATACGGTTTTCCCAACGGATGTTAAAGAACGAAAGCGGAGCGGAGTATAACAGAGCCAGAGCAAAAGGAAAGTGGGTATTTTTTGACCTAAGCGATATCACCGAGCTGGCGCGACACGCTTAGCTGAGAAGTATTATCGATTGCACTGTGATAAACTGCGCAGATCTGACAGACCCCTGCTCACCCCACCGAGGGTGCACAGCGTAAGAGACGAAAACAACATCATGCTAGATCAAATCCGCGTTGTATTGGTGGGGACCTCCCACTCCGGTAATATTGGCTCGGCAGCCAGAGCGATGAAAGTCATGGGGCTTAGCAATATGACCCTCGTAGCGCCTGACTGTGACGTGGATGGTCAAGCCATTGCGTTGGCAGCCGGTGCCAGTGATATTGCCAATAATGCGCGGGTGGTCGGGACCTTAGAAGAGGCAGTGGCAGACTGTGGCCTTGTCGTCGGTACCAGTGCGAGAAGCCGGACGCTCGAGTGGCCGATGCTAGATGCGCGCGAATGCGGTAAAAAGGCGGTTGAAGAGGCCAGTGCTCATCCGGTGGCGATTGTTTTTGGCCGCGAACGCACTGGCTTGACCAATGAAGAGCTGCAAACATGCCATTATCATGTCTCGATTCCGTCAAACCCTGACTACAGCTCGTTAAACCTCGCGATGGCGGTGCAAACCCTGTGCTATGAAATGCGCGTCGCTTGGTTAGACAGTCAAGCATACCAAGGGTCTAGCGTTGAAGAGACTTACCCTTTAAATGAGGAGCTCGCTCGGTTTTATCAGCACCTTGAAACCGTACTGACTAAAACGGGATTTATTCGCACCCAGCATCCTGGGATGGTGATGACCAAGTTGCGTCGGCTGTTTAACCGAGCGCGACTGGAGAGCCAAGAATTAAATATCTTGCGCGGCGTGCTGTCCTCTATCGAAAAAGTGACCAAACAAGCGGCATCGAGCGAGCAAAATACCGATAATCATCGCGCTCAGTGATCCTTTCAAGCGAACACGCGTAAACCTGGAGTGAAAGCCTGACAAAAATACTCAGGTAAATACTTGACCAAATTACTCGGGTATGTAACTATCTGAGCATCTATTCACCACAGGTAGCGTGTTATGAGATTGACTTCGAAAGGCCGTTATGCGGTTACCGCCATGCTCGATGTGGCGCTTCATGCCGAGCAGGGCCCAGTGCCACTGGCGGACATCTCTGAGCGTCAAGGCATTTCCTTGTCTTATCTTGAGCAACTTTTTTCACGGCTCCGTAAATCGGGGTTGGTGACAAGTGTACGTGGTCCCGGCGGCGGGTATCGTCTCGGTGTTGCGGCAAGTGACATTGCCGTAGGTGCCGTGATTGCTGCCGTTGACGAATCTGTCGACGCGACCAAGTGCCAAGGTAAAGCGGATTGCCAAGGCGGCACCCGTTGTTTAACACATACTCTGTGGCACGACTTAAGTGCCCGAATTAGCGGCTTTTTAAACGACATCACGCTCGGTGAGCTGATGCATGATAATGAAGTGAAGCAAGTAGCAGATCGTCAGGACGCTAAACTGGATGCCTCATTGGCGCCCAGAAATACATTTAGCTCGAAGGTCAAACAAGATAGCGCCACCATAGGCGTGAACGTTCGCTCCTGATGACCAATGTCGGTGTAATTGGAGAAAAACATGAAATTGCCCATTTATTTTGATTATTCAGCCACGTGTCCGGTGGATCCGCGCGTTGCTGAAAAAATGAGTCAGTACCTGACCATGGACGGGTTTTTTGGTAACCCGGCCTCTCGATCACACCGCTTTGGCTGGCAAGCAGAAGAAGCGGTTGATACAGCGCGTGAGAACATTGCCAATTACTGCAATGCCGACCCACGTGAGATCGTATTTACCTCTGGGGCGACTGAGTCAGACAACTTGGCTATCAAAGGTATTGCCAATTTCTACTCCAAGAAAGGCAAGCACATTATTACCTGCAAAACAGAGCATAAAGCCGTGCTTGACCCTTGCCGTCAATTGGAGCGTGAAGGCTTTGAGGTGACCTATCTTGAGCCGGAAGAAAACGGCTTGGTCGATCTGAAGAAACTCGAAGCAGCGATGCGTGACGACACGATTTTGGTGTCAATCATGCACGTGAACAACGAAATCGGTGTGATTCAAGACATTTCTGCCATCGGTGAGCTTTGCCGTGAGCGCAAAATTATGTTCCATGTTGACGCGGCTCAGTCAGTCGGGAAAGTGCCACTGGATGTCAAAGAGATGAAGATCGATTTGATCTCGTTCAGCGCACACAAAGCGTACGGCCCGAAAGGCATTGGTGCCTTGTACGTTCGCCGTAAGCCACGCGTCCGCATTGAAGCGCAAATGCATGGTGGTGGTCACGAGCGTGGCATGCGTTCAGGCACATTGCCAACCCACCAAATCGTGGGCATGGGCGAAGCGTTCCGTATCGCGAAAGAAGAGCGCGAAAAAGACTTTGAGCATGCACTGGCGCTGCGCAACCGCTTTTATGAAGGCGTGAAAGATTTAGAAGAAGTTTACGTCAATGGAGACTTGGAACAGCGTGTTCCACATAACCTAAACGTGAGCTTTGCATTTGTTGAAGGCGAGTCTTTGTTGATGGCATTGAAAGATCTGGCGGTATCGTCAGGGTCTGCGTGTACCTCAGCAAGCCTTGAACCTTCCTATGTGCTTCGAGCGCTTGGACGCGACGATGAGCTTGCACATAGCTCGCTGCGCTTCTCATTTGGTCGCTTTACGACTGAAGAGGAAGTGGATTATGCGATTGAGAAAGTGCGTGAAGCAGTCAACAAGCTGCGTGAAATGTCACCACTTTGGGACATGTACAAAGACGGTATCGATCTAAGTACCGTTGAATGGGCGCACCACTAACTCGAATAACGCGCCAGCTGGCAACAGTGAGCAATCATATTGAGGAAACGATTATGGCTTACAGCGATAAAGTAATTGACCACTACGAAAACCCACGTAACGTTGGCTCGTTTGAGAAAGGCGACCCATCGGTTGGTAACGGCATGGTTGGTGCCCCTGCGTGTGGCGACGTCATGAAGCTACAAATCAAGGTGAATGACGAAGGCATCATCGAAGACGCCAAGTTTAAAACATACGGCTGCGGCTCGGCGATTGCCTCGAGCTCGTTGGTCACCGAGTGGGTGAAAGGCCGCTCAATTGACGACGCTGCTGCGATCAAAAACTCTGAGATCGCTGAAGAACTAGAGCTACCACCGGTGAAGGTGCACTGTTCTATCTTGGCGGAAGACGCCATTAAAGCAGCGGTCAGTGATTACAAGAAAAAACACCAGCAGTAAAACGAAGGGGTTGTTGATATATGGCTATTACCATGACTCAGGCGGCAGCAGATCGCGTCAGAGCGTTTCTCAATAACCGTGGCAAAGGCATTGGCTTGCGCCTGGGCGTGAGAACGTCAGGGTGTTCAGGCATGGCCTATGTACTCGAATTTGCGGATGAGCTGCAAGAAGGCGATCAGGTTTTTGAGTACGATGATGTCAAGGTAATCGTCGATGGTAAGAGCTTGCTCTATCTCGAAGGGACAGAGCTGGATTTTGTCAAAGAAGGCCTGAATGAAGGTTTTCAATTCAACAACCCTAACGTGAGTAGTGAATGTGGTTGTGGCGAAAGCTTCAACGTGTAATCCGTGAGAGCACATGAATCATTTTGAACTTTTCGAGCTACCGTATCAGTTTGAGCTGGACGGTAGCTCGCTTTCTTCAACATTTCGGGAATTGCAGCGCCAGTACCATCCCGATAATGTTGCCAGCCAAGACGAGAAAACACGTCTGCAGGCGGTACAGAAAGCATCGCAAGTGAATGACGCGTTTCAGACGTTAAAAGATCCGGTTCGACGCGCTGAGTATATGCTGACGTTGCAAGGCATTGAGTTAAAAGACGAACAGCAAACCATGCAGGATCCTGAGTTCCTGATGCAGCAAATGACGTTGCGTGAGGAACTCGAGTCGATTACCGATAGCCAGGATGAAGCGGCGCTGTTTGATTTTGGTGAAAAAGCCCAGTCGCTCTACGACGCATTGATTCTAGAGGTTAAACAGGCATTGGCTGCCTCACAGTGGCAAGAGGCTGCCGTGATTGTGCGCAAACTCAAATTCGCAGAAAAGCTTCGCCATGAAGTGGAGCGTGTCGAAGATCAGCTGATGAGTTGATCGCCCTTTCGCCTGTCAACGCAGTAAAGTTTAAGGATTAGACATGGCACTGTTACAAATTTCAGAGCCCGGTCAAAGTGCCGCGCCGCATGAGCACAAGCACGCGGTCGGCATCGATTTGGGTACCACCAACACCTTGGTAGCCACGGTACGAAGCGGTACCGCTACCACCTTGAACGACGAGCAAGATCGGCCACTGATCCCTTCTGTGGTCCATTATGGTGATGATGCCATTTCCGTGGGCTATGACGCCCTCCCACACGTGCAAACGGATAGTGCCAATACCTTGGTGTCTGTCAAACGCATGATGGGACGTTCATTGGACGATGTGCAAGCGCGTTATCCGCAACTTCCTTATCAGTTTTCACAAACCGAAAATGGCTTGCCACAAGTGGAAACCCGCCGTGGCGCGATAAATCCAGTGCAAGGGTCGTCCGACATCTTACGCACCGTTCGCGAACGTGCGGAAACAAGTTTGGGCGACGCGCTTGAAGGTGTAGTGATCACCGTACCCGCCTACTTTGATGACGCACAGCGTGCGGGGACCAAAGATGCGGCGAAGCTGGCTGGCCTCAACGTGCTGCGTTTGCTTAACGAGCCTACCGCCGCAGCGATTGCGTATGGCCTTGATTCGGGCCAAGAAGGGGTCATCGCGGTCTATGACCTGGGTGGCGGCACCTTTGATATCTCGATTCTACGCCTGTCTCAGGGCGTGTTTGAGGTCATGGCGACCGGTGGCGATTCCGCATTGGGCGGCGATGATTTTGATCACCTTCTCGAGCAATGGATCTGTGAGCAAGCTGGGTTTGACACTCTCAGTGGCGATCAGCGCCGCACCGTGTTGCACGCCGCCACGCAGGCGAAAATTGCCCTTTCTTCTGCTGACAGCGCGTCCATCGATGTGCTCGGCTGGCAAGGCGAACTGAGCCGTGAAACATTCGATCAGCTGGTTGCCCCACTTATCAAGAAAACCTTGATGTCATGCCGCCGCGCATTAAAAGATGCCGGTGTCAGTGCCGATGAGGTGCTGGAAGTCGTGATGGTGGGCGGCTCTACCCGTGTTCCCGCCGTGCGTGAACAGGTTGGGACGTTTTTCGGTCGTGAACCACTGACCAGCATTGATCCAGATAAAGTGGTGGCTGTTGGTGCCGCGACGCAAGCCGATATTTTGGTGGGTAATAAGCCAGACTCTGACATGTTGTTGTTGGATGTGATCCCGCTTTCTCTTGGTATTGAAACCATGGGGGGATTGGTGGAGAAAATTATCCCACGTAATACCACCATTCCTGTGGCAAAAGCCCAAGAATTCACCACGTTTAAAGATGGCCAAACCGGCATGAAAGTGCACGTGGTACAAGGCGAGCGTGAAATGGTAGACGATTGCCGCTCATTAGCACGTTTTAGCCTCAAAGGCATCCCACCGATGACGGCGGGGGCAGCCCATGTTCGCGTGACTTATCAAGTAGATGCTGATGGCTTGTTGTCCGTGACGGCGATGGAAAAATCCACCGAAGTGGAAGCATCTATCCAAGTGAAGCCCTCTTATGGCTTGAGTGATGACGAGATTGCGACCATGATCAAGTCGTCATTTACCCACGCGGAAGAAGACAAAGATGCCCGCTACTTGGCAGAGCAGCGTGTGGAAGCCGATCGTGTGATCGAAGGCTTGCTAGTTGCTATGCAACAAGACGGGGATAACCTGCTCAACACTGATGAGCAGCAAGCTTTGGTGAAAGAAATAGAAGCCTTGATTGCCTTGCGCAACGGCAATGATGGCGCCGCCATTGAAGCCGGGATCAAAGCATTAGACAAAGCCAGCCAGACTTTTGCGGCACGCCGCATGGATCAATCGATTCGCAATGCGTTGGCCGGCCAATCCATTGATGAGGTGTAATCATGCCTAAGATTATTGTTCTGCCGCACCACGAGTTATGCCCAGAAGGTGCGGAATTGGAAGCGAAAGAAGGGGAAACCGTCCTCGACGTGGCGTTGAAAAATGGTATTGGTATTGAGCATGCTTGTGAAAAGTCGTGTGCGTGTACCACCTGCCATGTGGTGATCCGTGAAGGGTTCGACTCGTTAGACGAAAGTGATGAGCTAGAAGATGACATGCTCGACAAAGCATGGGGGCTTGAGCCAGAGTCTCGTCTCGGTTGCCAAGCAAAAATCACCGATGAAGATTTGGTGGTGGAGATCCCGCGCTATACCTTGAATCACGCAGCCGAAAATCATTAATCCAAGGCTGTAACGGACGGAGAAGCAAGATGAGCTTAAAATGGACAGACTCACTCGATATCGCAATCGAGCTTTGCGACGCTTACCCAGATGTCGATCCGACAACGGTTCGTTTTACCGATTTACATCAGTGGATCACCGAGTTGGATGATTTTGATGATGATCCAGAGCGTTCTAATGAACGGATCTTAGAGGCGATTATCATGTGTTGGATGGATGAACGAGACTGAGGGCTAGCTCTCGTGAGTGATTGATAATACTTGTGTTATCGTCACCGGCTCGGCACAGTACCTGTGGCCAATAAAACAAACATCTAAAGCGGGCCAGCGGCTCGCTTTTTTTCATTCTACTGGCAGGTCCAAGTGTTTACTGGGCTTGCTGAGTCAGACACGCTGTACAGTAAAAACAGCGGGACAGTACAAGGAGTGCAACATGTCAGATTCACTAAAGGTTATTCTGTCGCATCAACCGGCTGCATCGCAGTGGGGCGACAACGCGCTGGTCTCTTTCGACACCGACAAAGCGGTGATCCATGCACCTAAAGACGCCAATCAGCGAGACAAGGTGCAACAAGCGGCGCGCAAACTTGAAGGGCAAGGTGTTCCGGCACTGAGCCTGACCGGCGAGCATTGGGATCTTGAATTAGTGTGGGCGTTTTACCAAGGACTTCGCGGCCCCAAAAATAAGGTTGCCTTTACGCAGACCGTGTTGAACGATGGCGATACCCAAGAGTTCGAGCTTCGACAGACCGTGGGTGACTGGGTGCGCGATATCATCAACCAAACCGCAGAAGAAGTTGGCCCGCATCAGCTGGTGGCACGCGCGGGGGAGTTTGTGAAATCCATGGCACCCGACCAGGTCACTTATAAAATCATCTCGGGCACGGATTTATTAGAGAAAGGCTGGAACGGCATTTATACCGTCGGTCGTGGTTCAGCGCGCAAGCCAACCATGTTGCAACTCGACTATAACCCTACCGGTGATCCGGATGCGCCTGTGTATGCGTGTTTGGTGGGTAAAGGGATCACCTTTGATTCTGGCGGCTACAGCATTAAAGGCTCTGACTTTATGACCACCATGAAAGCGGACATGGGCGGCTCAGCAACAGCGACCGGAGCGCTCGCGATGGCGATTGCCAAAGGGTTGAATAAGCGCGTTAAATTGGTGCTTTGCTGTGCCGAGAACATGATCTCAAGCAGCGCTTACAAACTGGGCGACATCATTACTTACAAAAATGGCGTGACCGTTGAAGTACTCAATACGGATGCGGAAGGGCGCTTGGTGCTCGCTGATGGCCTAATGTATGCGAGTGAGCAAAAACCTGAACTGCTGATTGATTGCGCCACGCTCACCGGATCGGCAAAAGCGGCACTGGGTAATGATTACCACGCCCTGTTCAGTTTTGATGATGAGCTCGCACATTGCACGCTTGACGCGGCGCAAAAAGAAGGGGAGGGCATGTGGCCATTGCCATTAGCTGAGTTCCACCGTCAGCTGCTTCCTTCCTCGTTTGCTGATATTGCCAATGCGTCGATTGGGGCGTATATGCCGGGGGCGAGTACGGCAGCAGCGTTCCTTTCCTACTTTGTTGAAGGTTACCAAAAAGGCTGGATGCACATTGATTGCTCTGGCACCTACCGCAAAGCAGCCAATGATAAATGGGCCGTGGGCGCGACCGGTATGGGTGTGAAAACCCTGGCGCGCGTCTTACTTGAACAAGCCAAATAGCCCGTGATACGTCGAGTGAAGTGTTAACAATTTTTTGTGTGAGTTAACGCTTCACCCGATTGGTCATAGGGACAGACGAGGAAATTTGCTAGGGTAAGCGCGTTGTTGCCCCTAGCGGGCCAGATTCAGACAGTGAAAGGACAAGCGAATGACCATTGAACGCACTTTTTCTATCGTTAAACCTGATGCCGTAGAGCGTAATTTGATTGGCACGCTTTATCAGCGTATCGAAAGTGCTGGTTTGCGTATCGTCGCAGCGAAAATGCTCCATCTTAGCAAAGAGCAGGCAGAAGGATTTTATGCCGAGCACCAAGGGAAGCCTTTCTTTGAATCCTTGGTTGGGTTCATGACGTCAGGCCCTATCATGGTACAAGTACTGGAAGGCGAGAGCGCGATCAGCCGCTACCGTGAGTTGATGGGAAAAACCAATCCAGAAGAAGCGGCCTGTGGCACATTGCGCGCTGACTATGCGGAAAGCATGCAATACAACTCAGTGCATGGCTCTGATAGCCCTGCATCTGCAGAGCGCGAAATCGCGTACTTTTTTACCGCGGATGAAATTCATCCTCGCTGCTAAATCAAGCACCTGCTTTTTAACCTTCCAAAAGAGGCGTCAGCCTCTTTTTTTCTGCCTATCGATATCAGACGACCACATTGAATAACCCCGCTGTTAGAGAGTGGAAACTGTGATCTAAAGCCTGTACAATTTCGCGCCTTAAGCGCGTCCCGAGGAGATATCTTGGCTATGATCAAGGTAAGGCGTCGGCACGCGTGAGGCGATGATTGAGTCTTACCACCTAGCTAGTTCTTACGAGGCAACCCCCAATGACGACAGAGAAAGTTAATCTGCTTGATTTTGACAGGCAAGGATTGCGTGCCTACTTCGCTGATGAGCTCGGCGAAAAAGCCTTCCGCGCTGACCAAGTCATGAAGTGGATGTATCACTTTGGTTGCGACGACTTCGATGAAATGAACAACATCAACAAGAAGTTGCGTGAGAAACTCAAGCGGGTGGCAGAAATTAAAGCCCCAGAAGTCAGTGAAGCGCATTACTCCAAAGACGGCACCATCAAGTGGGCAATGCGTGTGGGCGGTCAAGACGTGGAAACCGTGTATATTCCCGAAGATGATCGGGCAACACTGTGTGTCTCCTCTCAAGTAGGTTGTGCGCTTGATTGCAAATTCTGCTCAACCGGAGCGCAAGGTTTTAACCGCAACTTGCGTGTGTCTGAGATCATCGGACAGGTGTGGCGTGCGTCAAAAGAGATTGGCATTGAGAAAGAGACGGGCCGTCGTCCGATCACCAACGTGGTGATGATGGGCATGGGAGAGCCACTGCTCAACATGAAAAATCTTCTCCCCTCTCTGAATTTGATGCTCGATGACAATGCGTATGGTTTATCTAAGCGCCGGGTCACCGTGTCGACATCTGGCGTGGTTTCTGGCTTGGAGCAAATGATTGGCAAAATCGATGTGGCCTTGGCGATCTCACTGCATGCGCCGAACGATGAGCTGCGTAGCCAAATTATGCCGATTAATGATCGTTGGGATATTGAGGCTTTTCTGGATGCGGTACACCGTTATATTGAAACCTCAAATGCCAACCGCGGCCGTGTGACGGTAGAATATATCTTGCTGGATCATGTTAACGACGACATGGAGCATGCGCGCCAACTCGCAGAGCTATTAAAAGACACCCCAGCGAAGATTAACCTGATCCCATTTAACCCGTATCCTGGATCACCGTTCAACAAACCGAGTAATTCTCGTATTGATAGGTTTATGAAAACCTTGATGGAATACGACTTTACGGTGACGGTACGTAAAACACGAGGCGACGACATTGACGCAGCGTGTGGCCAACTTGCCGGTGACATTGTCGACCGAACCAAGCGTGCCGAGAAGCGACTGGGCGCACAGGAGGTTATCCCTGTTCGACCCGTCTAAATGAGAGGGTGACAAGGGGATAGCATGACAAAAACGGTTTGGGTATTGGGCATGTTGATGGCGTTGGCTGGATGTTCATCGTCAGGTTCGCAGCATAACGAGCCCAAGTTTGATAAGATTCAAGCCGCAGAGGCGCGCATTGCACTGGGATTAGGCTATCTAAACAGTGATCGCTATCAACAAGCGCAGCAAAACTTGCAGCAAGCGCGCCAATATGCGCCTAACTACTATCGCACCTCGCTGTCGATGGCGTATTATCAACAACGTGTCGGTGAAAACGACAAAGCGGATCGCTTATATCAAAAAGCGTTAGCGCAAGCGTCTGAAAAAGGTGATGTATATAACAATTACGGTGTTTTCTTGTGCGAACAACAGCGATTTGCCGCGGCGAATGACGCATTTTTGCAAGCAGTCGTACAACCGTATTATCATCGTGTGTCAGACAGTTATGAAAACGCGGCGTTTTGTCAGCTAAAAGCTGGCCACGTAGAACGCGCAAAAGCCTTGTTTAGCAAAGCGGCTGATCACGACCCGCTTAATGTCCGTGCTGGTTTACAACTTGCCAAATTAGAGATAGATACTGGGCAAGTGGCAGAGGCCGTAGCACGTATCAAGCGGCTCCACCAACGCGTTGGTGTTCAACCTGCAGGACTGTTATTGCTAGTGAAAGCTTATCAGCAACAAGGCTACACGGAGCGAGCTGCCCATGACGCTCAGCGATTGGCGCAACGGTTTCCAGAATCCAAAGAATATCAATTGTACCTAGCGAATGAATACTGAACAGACGGAAGAACAAGCGCAATCTGATACCCAACCTGCGCCCGGGGAAGTATTAAAGCAAGCGCGAGAGAAAATGGGCTGGAGTGTTCGTGATGTTGCTGACCGACTTCGGTTACGAGTCAGTGTCATTGAGGACCTTGAACAAAACAACCCAGACATGGATCAATTGGCCACGTTTACACGTGGCTATTTGCGTTCCTATGCCAAGCTGATGCAAATCGACGCTGATCAGCTTTTGGGTAATAGCAATATGGAAGCGAGCAGTGCGGCCACCGTACAAAAAATGCAAAGCTTCTCGCGCAAAACGCGGCGGCAAAAGAGCGAAAGTCGACTGATGTGGTTGTCTTGGGTGATCATCGCTATTGCGGTTGGTATCACCGGCGTGTGGTACTGGCAAAATCAGCAGGCCATGACGTCTGTGCCAACACAGCTGGATAGCCAACAAGCGGATGAGCTCGTCACGACCCCGTCAGAGCAAGATAGCGCGATGGTTGCCACAGATGCACCGGCGATGGCCGAGCCCGCGGCGACAGACTCGACGGCCTCACAAGGGGCGGAGTTACAGGAAACGGACGCACAAGATACCGTTAACGAGCCCGTGTCTAGTCAAGAGAACCGCTCAGTATCGACAGAGTCAGAATCGGGGACTGCTGCCGAGCCGGTGCAAATGGACGAAACGACGACGCAAATCGATCCAGAGGCACAGCCAACCGCAGAGGATGAAGCCCCCGCGAGCACGGTCAATAACCGTCTAGTGATGACATTTAGTGGTGATTGCTGGATAGACGTGCGAGATGCCAATGGTGAACGATTGGCAACCGGGATAAAGTCTGAGGGTGAGCAAGTGACCCTAACCGGCGACACCCCTTATCAATTGGTATTGGGTGCCCCCAGTGTGGTGAAAATCACCTTTAATGGCGACAATATTGATCTTGATGGCTTCCCAACCGGCCAAGTGGCTCGGTTGCGCCTTCCGCAGTAATCAGAGAACGTCGATATGCACAACGAAACTCCCATCAAACGCCGTCCCTCAACGCGCATTAATGTCGGCAATGTGCCGATTGGTGATGGCGCGCCGATTGCCGTGCAATCTATGACCAACACACGAACCACGGATGTCGCCGCCACTGTCGCGCAAATTAAAGCGCTAGAAGGGGTGGGGGCAGATATTGTTCGGGTATCGGTTCCCACCATGGATGCAGCGGAAGCGTTTAAAGAGATTAAAGCGCAAACGTCGATCCCTTTGGTAGCAGACATCCATTTTGACTACCGTATTGCATTAAAAGTGGCGGAGTATGGTGTCGACTGTTTGCGTATCAACCCAGGTAATATTGGTAAAGAAGAGCGCATTCGGGCGGTGGTGGATGCCGCACGTGACAAAAACATTCCAATCCGTATTGGTGTGAATGGCGGCTCACTGGAGCGCGATCTGCAAGAAAAGTACGGGGAGCCAACTCCCGATGCCTTGGTCGAGTCGGCCATGCGTCATGTCGATATTCTTGACCGTCTTAACTTTGATCAGTTTAAAGTCAGCGTTAAAGCGTCAGATGTCTTCCTAGCGGTTGAGTCTTATCGCAAACTCGCGCAGCAAATCGATCAGCCCCTTCACCTTGGCATTACCGAGGCGGGTGGCGCGCGTGCTGGTGCGGTTAAGTCATCCGTGGGCTTGGGAATGCTATTGGCGGAAGGCATTGGTGATACCTTGCGTGTATCGCTCGCCGCTGATCCGGTCGAAGAAATCAAAGTCGGCTTCGATATTCTTAAGTCACTTCGCATTCGCTCGCGTGGCGTCAACTTCATTGCGTGTCCGAGCTGTTCGCGTCAAGAGTTTGATGTGATTGGCACGGTCAATGCGCTTGAGCAGCGCGTGGAAGACATACTGACCCCAATGGATGTCTCTGTGATTGGTTGTGTGGTCAATGGCCCTGGTGAAGCCGAGGCCTCGCATCTTGGCCTCGCGGGTGGTAACAAGCGCAGCGCTTACTATCTGGACGGTAAACGCCAGAAAGAGCGCTTTAATAACGACAACTTGGTGGATGAGTTGGAGGCAAAAATCCGCGCCAAAGCGGCGATGATGGATGAACGCAACCGCATCAAGGTGTCTCAAATCGATCAAGAGGGCTAAGCCGTTAGGCGGCCTTCTCCCCTTTTTACATCATTTCGGTAACGGAAGTTAACGTGGCTAAAACAATTCAAGCAATTCGAGGCATGAATGACTGCCTCCCGTCTCAATCTCCTTTATGGCAAAAGCTCGAATCTACGATTAAAAAGGTAGTGAGCGCTTACGGCTATAGCGAAGTTCGCATGCCTATTGTGGAAGCAACGCATTTGTTTAGCCGTGCGATTGGTGAAGTGACAGACGTTGTCGAAAAAGAAATGTATACCTTCGATGATCGCAACGGCGACAGCCTCACCTTGCGTCCTGAAGGGACCGCGGGTTGTGTCCGAGCAGGGATTGAAAATGGCCTGCTGTACAACCAAGAGCACCGCCTTTGGTACACCGGGCCAATGTTCCGTCATGAACGTCCGCAAAAAGGCCGTTATCGTCAGTTCCACCAATTTGGTGTAGAGGTGTTCGGTCTTAACGGCCCAGATGTAGATGCTGAGTTAATCATGATGACCGCACGTATGTGGCGGGAGCTAGGGATTGCAGAGCATGTACGATTGGAGCTCAACTCGATTGGCTCACCACAAGCGCGTGCGAATTATCGTCAAGCGCTGGTGGACTTTTTAATGCAGCACGAGTCTGTGCTGGATGAAGACAGTAAGCGTCGCATGCAGACTAACCCTCTCCGTGTGCTCGATACCAAAAACGCAGATATCCAAGCCATTTTAGTGGATGCGCCTCAGCTCGGCGACTACCTGGATGACGAATCAAAACAGCATTTTGCGCTGTTGTGTGAACTCTTGGACGCAGCAGGTATCGAATACCAAGTAAACCACCGTTTGGTGCGTGGACTCGATTACTACAACCGTACCGTGTTTGAATGGATCACTGACAGCCTAGGGGCGCAAGGCACGGTGTGCGGTGGTGGCCGTTATGACGGCTTGGTTGAGCAACTCGGTGGCAAGGCTACGCCTGCGGTCGGGTTTGCGATGGGGTTAGAGCGTCTCGTTCTGATGCTGGAAAACCTTAACCAAGATGATGTCCGCCCGGCAGTGGATGTGTATATGGTCACGGCGGGTGAAGGTGCCATGGTCGCAGGAATGAAACTGGCTGAGCGCTTACGTGAGCAGGTGCCAGGGCTGCGTGTGATGTCGCACTTCGGCGGTGGTAACTTTAAGAAGCAGTTTAAGCGCGCGGACAAAGTCGGCGCCTCTGTGGCGCTGGTGCTAGGCGAGGATGAAGTCGCCAATGGCACAGTAGCCTTAAAAGATTTGAAAGGCGGCGAGCAACAAACACTGAATCAGGATGAGATCGCCGCGTCACTAAAAGCATTGATTTAAGAGGACAGAACGTGGACGTCTACACCACAGAAGAGCAGCAGGTTGAAGCCATTAAAAAGTGGTGGCGAGACAATGGTAAAGCCGTTGTAATCGGCGCTGTTGTCGGTTTGGGAGCCCTTTACGGCTGGCGATATTTCCAGTCACAGCAACTGGCTAACCAAGCGCAAGCTTCTCAGCAATACGAGCAAGTACTCAGCAATATTGAGAGCGGTGATACCGTCTCATTGAGCGAGCTGGAGGGCCACGAAGGTTACCATGCCTTGGCGGCATTACAGCTGGCACAAAAGCATGTTGCGCAGGGCGAGTTGGACAGTGCCCGCGAGCAACTCAAAAAAGCCCAACAAGCCGTGAAAGATGACGCCCTTTATGGACTCGTCACCACGCGACTTGCTCGCGTTGAGGCAGAGCTGGAAAACTACTCAGCCGCGTTGAGTGAGCTCGGTACTGTCACGGCCGAGAGTTGGACCGCTAAAGTGGAAGAGATCCGCGGGGACGTCTTGCTTCGTCAGGGCGATAAGCAAGCCGCGCGAGACGCGTACGCGGCATCGTTAGCGGCGGCAGAAAGCCCAACCGTTAATATGAAGCTTGATAATCTTGGTCAATAAGGTCGTGGTATGAAAAAAGGATTATGGCGTATGGCCGCAATGGCCACGACCATGGCAATACTGGCAGGCTGTGCCGGTGAAGAAGATGTGGTGCAAATGGCGCCATTACCTTCTGTCACCAATGAGATTTCGTCAACCCAGCATTGGCGAGCACAAGTCGGCGACGGTGTAGGCCAGTATTATTCCGCGCTTCAGCCTACAGTGGCTTATGACAAAGTGTTTGCGGCTGATCGCCAAGGCTTAGTCGCCGCGTTTGACCTCAAAAGCGGTGAATCAGTCTGGCAACAGTCGGTACAAGCCGAGACGCCAGCGTTGCTTTCTGGCGGGTTGAGCGCCTCATACGGCAAGGTGTATGTAGGGGGCGAAACGGGTCAAGTGTACGCACTGGATGCGGAAACCGGCGAGCCGGTATGGCAACAGAACGTGAATGGCGAAGTACTGGCCAAACCTTTGGTGGAAGCTGGGTTGGTGATTGTTAACACTAGCCGTGGTGAGTTAGTGGCCTTGGATGCAGAAACGGGCGAGCCACAATGGAACAACACCAATGATGTGCCTAACTTGAGCCTGCGTGGTGAGAGTGCGCCGGTGACTATTTCCGGCGGCGTGTTCTGGGGCATGGCTAATGGACGCCTGGGCGCGGCCATGATCGAAACCGGCCGCTCAATTTGGCAGATCCCTATCTCGACACCAAAAGGCGCGACCGAGATCGACCGTCTAGTCGATGTCGACGCAACCCCGGTGATCGATGGCGACCGTTTGTATGCGGTGGGCTATAATGGCCAATTAGTCTCTATTGATTTACGCTCAGGGAAAGCGGCTTGGAAGCGCGATTTTTCCTCAGCCAACGATTTCCTTGTGGCAGGCAACAGCATCTACCTTATCGACGATGAAGATAACATCGTTGCGTTAGATGCACGTAATGGCCTAGAAAAGTGGCGAAATACCCAGCTAACATACCGTATCCTAACCGCCCCCGCGGCAAGTGGTGGATACTTGGTCGTGGGGGATAGTCAAGGCTACTTACATTGGCTGGACCCGCAAACGGGCGATTTTGTCGCGCAGCAATCACTGGAAGGTAACGGGGTTGCGGTAGCACCGGTGCAAACGGATGATGGCTATATCGTGATCACCCGTGATGGTCAACTGAGAAAGCTGAGTATCGAGTAAGCGAAGCCACCCAGTTCTATTTTTAGGCTCCTGGCTGCTAAGACAGTCGGGAGCCTTGTTTATTAATAAAGCGAATGAAAAGAAGAGGTCTACATGATTCCTGTTATAGCCCTAGTGGGGCGCCCGAATGTGGGAAAATCGACGCTCTTTAACCGTCTTACCCGCACACGCGATGCATTAGTAGCGGATTTTCCGGGACTGACCAGGGATCGAAAATACGGCAAGGCATTGCTCGATGATCACGAATTTATCGTGATTGACACCGGCGGCATTGACGGCACCGAAGAAGGTGTGGAAACCAAGATGGCGGAGCAATCGCTGGCGGCGATTGAAGAAGCCGATGTCGTACTGTTTATGGTAGATGGTCGTGCAGGCCTGACACCCGCGGACAAAGATATTGCGCAACATATTCGTACCCGTGAAAAAACCACTTTCTTGGTGGTGAATAAAGTGGATGGTATCGACCCAGACACCGCAACCGCTGATTTTTGGCAGTTAGGCATGGATAACATGTTCCAGATAGCTGCCGCGCATGGCCGAGGTGTTAGCGGCCTGATTAATCGTGCGTTGACGCCTTTGGTGGAGCAAGTATCAGCGGACGAAGACGGCGAGCAGGCAGGTTTGGTCGATTTGACTGATGAAACGGATACGCTCGACAGTGGCGAGGACGCGGTTAAAACCGAAGAGCAGGCTGAAAGCGAGTATGAGTACTTACAGTCGCTGCCGATTAAAATCGGTATTATCGGCCGCCCCAATGTGGGTAAATCGACCCTAACTAACCGTATGCTCGGTGAAGAGCGTGTGGTGGTTTATGACATGCCTGGTACTACCCGCGACTCGATTTACATTCCCATGGAGCGTGATGGTCGCGAATATGTGATGATTGATACCGCTGGGGTACGACGTCGTAAACGAGTGACCGACAAGGTGGAAAAGTTCTCGGTGATCCAAACCCTCAAGGCGATTGAAGATGCCAACGTAGTGTTATTGGTCATCGACGCGCGCGAGAATATCTCGGACCAAGACTTAAGCTTGCTTGGTTTTGCGCTTAACGCTGGGCGCTCGATTGTTTTGGCGGTCAATAAGTGGGATGGCCTGGACAGTGAAGTGAAAGAACGTGTGAAGTCAGAGCTTGATCGTCGCTTAGGGTTTGTCGACTTTGCCCGTGTGCATTTCATTTCTGCGTTGCACGGCACTGGAGTAGGTCACTTGTTTGAGTCGATTCAAGAGGCGTACCAGTCAGCGACAAAACGTGTTGGAACCGCGATGCTCACCCGCATTTTGAAAATGGCGCAAGATGACCACCAGCCTCCGATGATCCGTGGGCGTCGGGTGAAGCTTAAATATGCGCACGCAGGCGGCTACAACCCGCCGATTGTGGTAGTTCATGGTAACTTGGTCAAAGAGCTACCAGACTCTTATAAGCGTTATTTGATGAATTACTATCGGCGAACCTTGGATATTATGGGCACGCCGATAAAGATCCAATTCCAAAACAGCGAAAACCCTTATGAGGGGAAAAAAGAAAAGCTGACATTGTCTCAATCCCGTCAGCGTAAACGCTTAATGGATATGGTGAAAAACCGCAATAAGAAGTGATAAAAAACCCAGCAGCGATGCTGGGTTTTTTGATCGCGACATAATGGGTTCGATCTCTCGTGGGATCCGTAACCGGATAAGAGTGATCTAAATCACATTAATGAGCAGGATTATCGGTTGTCTTAGATCCTAGCGCATTGCGCTGCCGCTCAGGTTTTGAGCGGTGATAAAATCGACATGCCTTTCAACGCTACACTTTTCTATTATTCTGGATCCAAGCCTTAATAAAAGCTGATTTAGTTTTTTATCCTTTTAGAAATCCAAATACAGAACATGTAACTTATGCTTTCGGGAAGTGTATTGATAAATATTCTTTTCGGGGTAGGAAGCTGATCAAGGGGAATAAACCCCCAGATCGCTCGATCGCTTACTGATCGGTCAGAGGTATGTTGTACAGAGTTTAATCAGTAGGCTGACGTGAGTGATGTTGTTGCACCACGCTGGTGACATCGCCGTTGCTGAGCTGGGTGTGCAAGGTATCGCCCTCTCTTAGCTGGTTGATGTTAGTGACGATGTGCCCATCACTATCACGACTAATTGAGTAGCCACGAGAGAGGGTGGCAAGTGGGCTGACCGCATCTAAGGTGGCGACCAAGGTGGCAAGTCGCTGTTGCGCATGTGACAGGTGTGAGTCCATCGCGTGGGTGAGGCGTTGATGGTATTGCGCCAATTGAGCCTGATGCTGCTGAATACGGCGGTCAGGCGTCATACGCTGCAAGCGGCTATCCAGCGCAGTAAGTTGATTGCTATACCGTGAAACCTGTTTGGTGAGCGCCTGGTGCATACGCCTTTGTAACTCATCAATATGCTGACTTTGCTGTTGCAAACGCCGGCGAGGGTGCTGGTGCGACAAACGGTGTTCTTGGTGTGTCAGTGCGCGTTGCTGGCGATAAAGAAGGGTGCCGATCGCGTTTTTGAGCGCGTGCTCGCGCTGCTGGTATTGTTGTAAACGATAGCTGAGGTCACGGCTCACTAATTCCGCGGCGGCTGATGGCGTCGGCGCGCGCACGTCGGCAACAAAGTCGGCAATGGTGACATCGACCTCATGGCCCACGGCACTGACGATGGGGATCTGACTGGCGGCGATAGTACGGGCGACGATTTCTTCATTAAAGCACCATAAGTCCTCGAGTGAACCACCGCCACGACCAACAATCAGCACATCACACTCGTTGCGCGTATTCGCGCGCCCGATGGCTTGGGCAATAGAAACCGCAGCCTCTTGTCCTTGAACCAGCGTTGGATAGATAACTACTGGCAGGCTCGGATCGCGCCGTTTCAACACATTTAGAATATCGTGCAAGGCAGCGCCCGTTTTGGAGGTGATTATGCCAACGCGCTTGGGTTGGTCGGGCAAGGCCTGTTTGGCGCTTTGCGCAAATAATCCCTCGGCTGCCAACGCTTGTTTGCGTTGCTCAAACGCCTGTTGCAGTCGTCCATCGCCTTCGGGCTGCATGCTTTCTAAGATCAGTTGATAGTCGCCGCGAGGCTCGTACATAGACACGCGCGCACGTACCAGTACCTGATCACCGTTTTTAGGCTTAAACATCACGCGGCGATTGTTACCACGGAACATCGCACATTTGACCTGGCTTTGGTTATCTTTCAACGATAAATACCAGTGACCGGATGTCGCGGCGGTAAAATTAGAGATTTCCCCCGTGAGCCAGACGATACCGATGTTTTTCTCCAAGCAAAGACGCACTTCGGCATTTAAGCGAGAGACGGAAAGAATGTTTCGGTTGTTAGCGGTCACGATCTCGGTCCATTTCAATAAGCTTGTCAGCATACTACCTGCCGCATTCCGGTATGCCAAATAGACCTTGAGCAATCGGTTGCTAAAAAGTCCCGCGGATATCTGTTGATAAATCAACCGACTAAATCTGAGTAGCCCAACAAACGGACATTCTTAGTAAAAATCGATAGCCAAACGTTTGCGCTGCCCGTATAATGCTGCGGCAATATTTTGTTCCCCTTCACAAATTTTGGTGTGAGATATTGCAATGCTGAGAATCGCGAAAGAAGCGCTAACCTTTGACGATGTACTCCTCGTCCCTGCCCACTCAAATGTTCTTCCTAACCATGCCGATCTGCGTACAAAACTGACACGCTCGATCAGCTTAAACATTCCTGTTCTATCCGCCGCGATGGACACGGTGACCGAAGCCCGTTTGGCGATTGCCTTGGCGCAAGAAGGTGGTCTTGGCTTTATCCATAAGAACATGACCATTGAGCAACAAGCCGAACAAGTACGCCTGGTCAAAATCTATGAAGCAGGCATGGTCACCAATCCAGTGACTGTGACCCCAGAAATGACCATTGCTGACGTGAAGGCACTGACTGAGCGTAACGGCTTTGCGGGTTACCCTGTTGTCAATGCACAAAAAGAGCTGGTGGGGATCATCACAGGCCGTGACGTGCGTTTTGTGTCTGACTTAAGCAAGCGCGTCGAAGACGTGATGACACCAAAATCCCGCCTGGCAACCGTGCAAGAAGGCGCAGAGCGTGAGCAGGTACAGCAGCTCATGCAACAGCACCGTGTCGAAAAGATTTTGGTGGTCAACTCAAGCCATCATCTTACCGGTATGATCACCGCCAAAGATTTCCAAAAAGCAGAAAGCAAGCCTAATGCTTGTAAAGACGAGCAGGGTCGCTTGCGTGTCGGCGGCGCGGTTGGTGCCGGTGCGGGCAACGAAGAACGCATTGCCGCCTTGGTTGAAGCGGGTGTAGATGTATTGCTGATTGATTCATCACACGGCCACTCTGAAGGAGTTCTGCAACGTATTCGTGATGCACGTGCCGCGTACCCGAACCTGCAGATTGTGGGCGGCAACGTCGCCACCGCTGAAGGCGCACGCGCCCTGATTGAAGCCGGTGTCGATGCCGTCAAGGTTGGCATTGGCCCAGGCTCAATCTGTACCACGCGTATCGTCACTGGCGTCGGTGTCCCGCAGATCACGGCGATCAGTGATGCGGCCGCTGTGGCGCAAGAGTACGGCATTCCTGTGATTGCCGATGGCGGTATCCGCTTCTCAGGGGATTTGTGTAAAGCGATTGCTGCCGGTGCATCCTGTGTGATGGTGGGCTCAATGCTCGCCGGTACCGAAGAGTCACCGGGTGAAGTGGAGCTTTACCAAGGCCGTGCTTATAAATCTTATCGTGGTATGGGCTCGGTAGGGGCGATGTCGAAAGGCTCGTCTGACCGTTACTTCCAAAGCGATAACGCCGCAGACAAGCTGGTGCCTGAAGGCATTGAAGGGCGTGTTGATTACAAAGGCATGATGAAAGAGATCATTCATCAGCAAATGGGTGGTCTGCGCTCTAGCATGGGTCTCACCGGCTCTGCCACCATTGAAGAGATGCGCACCCAAGCACAGTTTGTTCGCGTGACAGGCGCGGGCATGAAAGAGTCACACGCGCATGATGTCACCATTACTAAAGAAGCGCCGAACTATCGCCTCGGCTAAAGACATCACCACCGCGATGCATTTGAGAGGGGAGCACAGCTCCCCTTTGTTCCACTTAATTGAGAAAGCCAGATAATGACCCAGAACATTCATGCTCAACGTATTTTGATCCTTGATTTTGGCTCCCAGTACACCCAATTGATTGCGCGCCGTGTCCGTGAAATCGGTGTGTATTGTGAACTTTGGAGCTGGGATGTCGACGAGCAAGACATTCGTGATTTTGCCCCTAACGGCATCATCTTATCCGGTGGCCCAGAGAGCGTGGCCGAGGAGAACTCTCCACGAGCGCCGCAGTATGTCTTTAACGCCGGCGTGCCAGTGTTGGGGGTTTGTTATGGCATGCAGACCATGGCTGAGCAGCTCGGTGGTAAGGTGGCCGGCTCTGAGCACCGTGAATTTGGCTACGCGCAAGTAAAACGCGTTGGACAAAGCGCGCTGTTTGATGGCATTGAAGATGCCATCGCCGATGACGGGCATGCGCTCCTTGATGTATGGATGAGCCATGGTGATAAAGTGGTCGCCATTCCAGAAGATTTTGTCAAAGTGGCCGAGACAGACACTTGCCCCTTCGCGGCCATGGCCAATGAAGATAAGCGTTTTTATGGCGTGCAATTCCACCCAGAAGTCACTCACACGCGCCAAGGCCAACGCATGTTGGAGCAGTTTGTGATGCAAATCTGCCAATGCGAGCGCTTGTGGACACCAGCCACCATTATTGACGATGCGATTGAGCGTATTCGTGAGCAGGTGGGGGATGATGAAGTGATCCTTGGCTTGTCTGGCGGCGTCGATTCTTCCGTGGTCGCCATGCTGGTTCACCGTGCAATTGGCGATAAGCTCACGTGTGTCTTCGTCGATAACGGCCTATTGCGTCTTAATGAAGGCGAGCAAGTACTGGAAATGTTCGGTGACCACTTTGGTTTGAACATCGTCCATGTCAACGCCGAAGACCGTTTCCTCTATGCCCTTAAAGGCGAAGCGGATCCGGAAGCCAAGCGTAAAATCATTGGCCGCGTGTTTGTCGAGGTATTCGATGAGCAAGCGAGCAAAATGAAAAATGCTAAGTGGCTGGCACAAGGTACTATCTACCCGGATGTAATTGAGTCAGCAGCCTCGAAAACCGGTAAAGCGCATGTGATCAAATCACACCACAACGTCGGTGGTTTGCCGGAAGAGATGGAAATGGGCTTAGTTGAGCCACTCAAAGAGTTGTTCAAAGACGAAGTGCGTAAAATTGGCCTTGAGCTAGGCTTACCGTACCACATGCTTTATCGCCACCCCTTCCCAGGGCCAGGCCTCGGCGTGCGCGTGCTGGGCGAGATTCAAAAAGAATATTGCGATCTGCTTCGTCGCGCCGATGCGATCTTTATCGAAGAGCTGCGCAACGCCGATCTCTACGAGAAAGTCTCGCAAGCCTTTGCGGTATTCCTACCGGTTCGTTCGGTAGGCGTGATGGGCGATGGCCGTAAATACGACTGGATCATTGCCCTGCGTGCTGTTGAGACCATCGACTTTATGACTGCACACTGGGCACACCTGCCATACGATTTCCTGGGTAAGGTATCAAACCGCATCATCAACGAAGTCGACGGCATCTCCCGCGTGGTTTACGACGTCTCCGGCAAACCGCCAGCGACGATTGAGTGGGAATGATTTCCAACCGAGGCGGTTTAGCCTGAACAAGCTTTAAATAGAAAAAGTCCGCGAAATGGCGGACTTTTTTATTGGTATTCGCGGATAACAGCGGTCCAGGTTCAGTTTCTACAGCTGCCCGAATTTGCCTGCTTGCAGATCGTTGAACGCTTGCAAAATCTCTTGCTTGGTATTCATCACAAAGGGGCCATGACCGACGATGGGATCGGTGATGGGCTCGCCACTGAGTAGCAAAATTACGCTATCTTGTGAGGCGTGCAATGCGACTTCACGGCCTTGGCGGCTAAGCAGTGCCATATCGGCGTCGCCAATTGGGTCGGCGCCGTTGATACTGACGTTGCCTTCCAGCACCACCACCGCGGTGGTCCAGTCTTGGGGAAGCGTAAGCTGCGTTTTCCCGTCAGCGTTTAGCCGTATATCCCAAACCTGCATCGGGCTGAAGGTTTTGGCCGGCCCCTGATGACCGTCAAACTCACCGGCAATGACCCGTAATGTGCCCGCCTTATCGGCGAGGGTAACCTCGGGGATATCGGCTTTTTGAATGCCTTGATAACTGGGGTCGGTCATTTTGTCTTGTTTGGGAAGATTAACCCACAGCTGCACCATTTGCAGCTCGCCGCCAGTGTGGCTGAACGCACTGGAATGAAATTCCTCATGCATAATGCCGCTGCCTGCAGTCATCCACTGCACATCCCCGGGGCCAATCACGCCGCCTTTACCAGTGGAGTCACGATGCTCCACTTCGCCTTGATACACAATGGTCACGGTTTCAAAGCCACGATGGGGGTGTTCACCCACCCCTCGCTTCACGCCATCGGCAGGAAAGTGCATTGGACCGGCATAGTCCAGCAGTAAAAAGGGGCTCATCTCCGCCGCTTGATGGTGATAGGAAAATAGCGAGCGGGCTGGGAAACCATTGCCTACCCAGTGTGCAGCAGGGGCTTTAGTAATACGCGAAATGGATTTCATGGTGCTCTCCTACCATTAATGTCCCTTCATTATATCGTCGCTGCTGCAGAGTGCTAAGGATCCACACTCCTATTCCACGCCAGTGGGGTTTTTGTTTCTAAATGTTTCAGTGCGCTCGGTAAGTATACGTTTTTTGTGCTGCCTTTCTAACTACAAAACAATTTAACATTTGGTTAACTGGCTTGCTTGTGGCTAACTATGCTGTTTTTTGCTTTACTGGTGAAAGTTTGTCATTTTAATGTCATTGAAACCTGCTTCAGCAGGCAAGCACAGACACAACATCGAAAAATGGAGTAAACAGTGAGCCAACACATAAGCGACTCAGCCGATGCTGGCCAGCCGCGCGGCATGGATCGGTTTTTGAACATGATAGAGCGGGCAGGGAACCGCATTCCGGATCCCGCGCTATTGTTTTTTTGGGGGCTGATCACCGTGTGGGTATTATCAGCCATTCTTTCTCAGGTCTCTTTTGATTCAGTCCACCCTTTGACCGGTGACGCTGTCCAAGTCAAAAATCTGCTCACCGGCGATGCGCTAGCCCACTTTTTAGCCAATATGGTTGACACCTTTACTGGATTTGCGCCGCTGGGGATTGTTTTGGTGGCGATGCTTGGTGTCGGTGTGGCCGATCAGTCCGGTTTTATTACCACCGGACTTAAGAAAATGCTGAGTGTGACGCCGAAGCAAGCGCTCACACCAATGCTGATTTTGGTGGCGATTGTATCCCACACTGCCGCAGATGCTGGCTATGTGCTGGTGATCCCACTCGGCGGGATTATCTTCCACGCGGCGGGTCGTCATCCTCTGGCCGGTATTGCTGCCGCCTTTGCTGGTGTATCCGGCGGCTTCTCCGCGAACTTTATTCCGTCAGGGATCGATCCATTACTGGCCGGTTTTACTGAATCTGCCGCGCATGTGTTGGACGATAGCTATCAGGTAAACCCGCTTGCGAACCTGTATTTCACTGGCTTGTCATCGATTTTGATTGTGGCGCTAGGCTGGTTTGTGACTGAGAAAATTGTCGAACCACGCCTAAATCGTATGCCGATTGATGAGGATGCTGAAGAGGCACCGGATTTGGGCTCTTTTACGGCGATTGAAGGTAAAGCCTTTAACCGTGCTGGGCTGGCGATGCTGCTAGGGATCGCTGCGCTGGTGGCGGCCTCATGGCCGGAAACGTCCCCGCTTCGCTCTCCTGCGGGTGAGCTGACTGCGTTTGATGCACCGATTATGCAATCAATCGTACCGCTGATTTTTGTGCTGTTTATCATTCCAGGCATTGTTTATGGTAAAACCGCGGGCACCTTTAAAACCAGTCAAGATGTGATTAAATCCATGTCTGACACCATGGCGACTATGGGCGCATACATGGTGATGGCATTCTTCTGTGCGCAATTCTTAGCCGCATTTACCCAATCCAACATTGGTACTCTATTGGCGCTCAACGGCGCGGAGCTGTTGCAATCGATGAAGCTTCCGGGTGAGTTGACCATCGTGGGGATGATCCTGCTGACGGCAATGGTGAACTTGTTGATTGGTTCAGCGTCGGCGAAATGGGGGCTGATTGGGCCGATTCTCGTGCCGATGTTAATGGTGGTGGGGATCTCCCCTGAATTGTCGCAAGCGGCTTACCGTGTAGGGGATTCCGTGTCGAACATTATCTCGCCATTAATGGTGTTCTTCCCACTAGTGGTGGTGTATTGCCAGCGCTACGTGAAAACCACGGGTATTGGCACCGTGGCCTCAATGATGATCCCTTACTCGCTTACCATGCTAGTAGGTTGGACCTTATTCCTGCTTGCTTACTGGGGGCTAGGATTGCCTCTGGGCATTCAAGCCAGTTACCAATACTTGGTGCAGTAATACGCTGTTGCGCGTTGAGTGTCTTAAGCCGGCCTTCGAGCCGGCTTATTTGTATCGTATACTGAGGGCGTATTAGGTTGTTAGTCACAGAGGTTGGGATGAAAGATCCACACGCGTCGGATAGCGAGCACGACGTTTATATGCGCCAAGCGATCCACCTAGCAGACAAGGCGGAACAAGAGGGTGAAGTGCCTGTCGGCGCCGTGGTGGTGTATCAAGGTGAAGTTGTGGGCACGGGGTGGAACCGAACCATTACCCAGCATGATGCCACCGCCCATGCCGAAGTCATGGCATTACGCCAAGCCGGCCAAGTGCTGGGCAATTATCGTTTATTGGACGCGGATCTTTATGTGACATTAGAGCCTTGCCCCATGTGTGCGGCGGCGATAGTGCATGGCCGTGTCAGAAAGGTTTATTTTGGCGCGCCCGATCCCAAAACGGGGGCTGCCGGCTCGGTAATGAACTTACTCAGCTATGACGGTGTGAATCACCATGTGAAAAGTGAGGGGGGAGTGCTAGAAGCGGAATGCCGTGCGCAACTGCAAGCCTTTTTCCGCCGTCGTCGCGCCGAAAAAAAGGCCGCTAAAAAAGCAGCCCGTCAATCTCAACCGTGTTTGCCTGACTCAGGCAAGGTGTCCTAAAACGCATCATCAAAGGCGGCAAATTCACGAATCGCGAAGGCACGTTGTCGCCAAAGCACCTTTTTATGCATATTTTGGCGCATACGCTTACGCCGATTAGCGGATGAAATATTGTTTTTGCGAAAGCTCTGTTTCACCAGCCGTTTTCTTGGAACCATGCTGTCCTCATTGCGGTTGCGTGTCTAATTGCGGTGTCGAGTTATCCTCTGACTGTGATGACGCCGGGTCAGGCGCTTGCTCGGTTGCATTCTCGGAGGCATCATCCGACGGCTCGTCAGGGGCGACGATCGTCTGCAGACCACCGAGATCTTCAACTTGTTGGCTGTCGAGAGATTCTATGTGTGCCTTCTCATAGCCTAGAATACTTTGGTAGTAGCGGCGAATATTCTCGACGTAGCTAAGCGCTTCGTAGCCACGTGCGTAACCATAGCGTGTTTGGGTGTAATACTGGCGCTTGGCTAACAATGGCAGACGCTGTTTTACATCGCTCCAAGAGTTAGGATCGGCCCCTTGAGCTTCTGTAAGTCGGCGTGCGTCCATCATATGGCCAAAACCAATGTTATAAGAGGCGAGGGCAAACCAAATGCGCTCGTGTGGATTGACACTGTCAGGCACACGATCAAGTACACGTTGCAGGTAGAGCGAGCCGCCTTTAATGCTTTGCTCTGGGTCGAGACGATTGCGCACGCCCACTGATTTGGCGGTCGGCAGGGTAAGCATCATCATACCGCGCACCCCAGTGGGCGAGATTGCCCGAGGGTTCCAATGCGATTCTTGATACGACAAGGCGGCGAGCAGGCGCCAGTCAAAATCGTTGGCGTGCTTTTTGAAGAGCGGCTCCCACTTGGGTAATTTGCTCTCTAGTGCCCGTAAAAAGGCGCGGGTATCGACGTAATCAAATTGATCAACGTGACCAAAATACTTCTCTTCTAAGATAGCCAATTCGCCAGTTTGGTTAAGCTCACCAAAAAAGTTAACCATTAAGGCATAGGCGCTGCTGTCGCCTTGTTTTTTCATAAACCAAGCTACAGGCTCGTCTTCACTGAGGGCCATGGCAACGGCAATATCTGGGTGGGTGCGTTGCATCAAGGCAATATCGACAGAGTCGGCAATGGTAAAGTCAATCTCACCGTCTGCAACTTGTTTAAGTAGCTCATCATCGTCGGCGTCCTGCACGACTTTCCAGCTGAGATCGGGGTGATCTTGTTTTAGCGCTTGCAAGGTGAGGTCGTGGCTAGAGTCTTCCACCACCGCCATAATGGCATTCTCTCGGTCAAAGTCATCGACATCGCGCGGGCGCCAATGTCCCTTTTTATACACCACTTGCTGGCTGACAAAGTAATAGGCAGGACCAGGGCGAAACTGGGCTAAACGTTGGTCGGTAATGGTAAGGCCTGCGGCAATCAGATCCACGTCGCCGCGTTCAAGAGCTGGAAAGAGGCCGGAAAGTGTATAAGTGGGCACCATCTCTAGCTTAACCCCAAGCTCATCGGCAAACCGAGAGGCGAGCTCGTAATCCAGCCCGGTGGGGCCGTCAGGACCAATATAGTATGAGAGCTCGTTGTTGAGTGTCCCGACTCTTAAAACGCCACGGTCTCGGATTTTTTCTAGAACGGTACGATCGTCGAAGGTCCAATCACAGCCTGTGACGGCGAGGCTAAGCACAAGCACCGTTAGGCCAATCATCCATGATCGCAAAGAAAAGTCACGCTGTGTCAAAGGCTGTCGCTCACTGTTGCATGCCAGCATCAAACGGCTAGCGATGATCGATAGACGCGTCATTCTACGTGAATAGACGTCAGACCGATAGAGGGAAAATTTTTTGCGCAAACGGTTGCGTCAGGTGTGTTGTCGGTGACAGTTTTCCCCTATAATGGCGGCCGCCTAGGCAAAACGCCAGTATTAAAGCGCGTGTGGCGTGGCGAAACCTCCGAGCACTTGGGAGGTCTGCCCTGGGAATCAGCGTTAACGATAACGGAGAGAGCAACCATTGCGGCAATGCCGGTGGTGATACCCAAGTTATGGTGCCAAGATGCGATAACTTGGGTATACCCCTTTCATTTACCGCTAACGAGAGACGTACGCACATGGATATTTTGCGTGGTTCCCCCGCACTGTCTGAGTTTCGTGTCAACAAATTACTGGCGAGCTGCCAAGCACACCAGTTACCTGTCACGGCACTGTATGCTGAGTTTATTCATTTCGCCGATTTGCATCAGCCTTTGGATGGCGCCAGTCGCGAGAAGCTCGAAAAGCTACTGACTTACGGACCAACCTTACCACCGCATGCCCCGGAGGGGACGCTGTTTCTTGTGACCCCACGTCCGGGCACCTTGTCTCCATGGTCCTCGAAGGCGACCGATATTGCCCATAACTGCGGCCTGGACGCGGTTAAACGCTTAGAGCGCGGGACGGCGTACTATATTCAGTTATCTGCCTCCCTGACGAGTGAGCAACACGCGACCTTAATCGGATTGTTGCACGACCGGATGATGGAAACGGTGTTCAGTGAGCTTGAGGCTGCCGCGGTGCTGTTCGAGCAAGCGGAACCTGCGCCGATGCATAGCGTAGACATTCTCTCAGGTGGCCGCGCCGCCTTAGTCGAGGCCAATCAAGCCTTAGGGTTGGCACTGGCAGAAGACGAAATTGACTATCTGGTCGAGAACTTCACCCAGCTGGGGCGTAATCCTAACGACATCGAACTGATGATGTTTGCGCAAGCCAACTCAGAGCATTGCCGACACAAAATTTTCAACGCCGACTGGACCATTGATGGTGAAAAGCAGCCTAAGTCGCTGTTTAAGATGATCAAAAACACCTATGAGCAAACCCCAGATAACGTGTTGTCGGCGTATAAAGACAACGCAGCCGTGATGACGGGCTCAAACGTTGGGCGCTTTTTCCCCAGCCCTGACAGCCACACTTATCAATATCACCATGAGCCGGCTCATATTTTGATGAAGGTGGAAACCCACAACCATCCTACTGCGATTTCACCTTGGCCAGGCGCGGCGACCGGCTCTGGCGGTGAGATTCGTGACGAGGGGGCGACCGGTGTCGGGGGCAAACCCAAAGCAGGATTGGTCGGTTTTTCCGTCTCTAACCTCAAAATTCCGGGCTTTATTCAGCCGTGGGAGCGCGATTATGGCAAGCCTGAGCGCATTGCCACTGCGCTCGATATTATGCTGGAAGGCCCGTTAGGTGGCGCGGCGTTTAACAACGAATTTGGCCGACCTAACTTGCTGGGCTATTTCCGTACCTATGAGCAATTGGTGACCTCGCATGCCGGTGAGGAAGTGCGTGGTTATCACAAACCCATCATGATCGCTGGTGGGATGGGGAACATCCGCGACGGCCATGTACAAAAAGATGAGATTGATGTGGGGGCCAAACTGATTGTATTAGGTGGCCCGGCGATGAACATCGGCCTTGGCGGCGGGGCGGCATCGTCCATGGCGTCAGGTCAGTCTGCGGAAGACTTAGACTTTGCCTCGGTACAGCGTGAGAATCCAGAAATGGAACGTCGCTGCCAAGAGGTGATTGATCGCTGCTGGCAACTTGGTGAGGACAATCCGATTGCCTTTATCCACGATGTGGGCGCAGGTGGCCTGTCCAATGCGATGCCAGAGTTGGTCGATGATGGCGGCCGCGGTGGACGCTTTAACTTGCGTGACATTCCTAATGATGAGCCGGGAATGAGTCCGCTCGCCATTTGGTGTAACGAGTCACAAGAGCGTTATGTCTTGGCGGTTAAACCGGAAAATATGGCGCTTTTTGAAGCCTTGTGCGAGCGTGAACGGGCGCCGTACGCGGTGATTGGTGAGGCCACCGATGCGCGTCATCTGTCGCTTGAAGATAGCCACTTCGACAATACCCCCATCGACATGCCGATGGATATCTTGCTGGGGAAAGCGCCCAAAATGCATCGGGATGTCACGCGTCAGCAAGTGACAGGTACCGCACTTAACACCCAAGGCATTGAGCTGCCGGAAGCCTGTGAGCGTGTTTTACGCTTGCCAGCGGTGGCGGAGAAAACCTTCTTGATCACCATCGGTGACCGTTCGGTGACTGGACTGGTTGCGCGTGACCAAATGGTCGGCCCTTGGCAGGTACCGGTCGCCAACTGCGCGGTAACGGCAGCCAGCTATGACAGCTATCACGGCGAGGCGATGGCGATGGGTGAGCGAACGCCTGCGGCCTTGCTCGACTTTGCTGCTTCTGCCCGTATGGCGGTCGGCGAAGCACTTACCAATATCGCCTGTGCCGATATTGGTAGCCTGACTAACATTAAACTGTCTGCGAACTGGATGTCCGCGGCAGGTCATCCGGGCGAAGACGCCGGCTTGTACGAAGCGGTTAAAGCCGTGGGCGAGGAGCTGTGTCCTGAGCTGTCACTGACCATTCCGGTGGGTAAAGACTCGATGTCGATGAAAACCCAGTGGCAGCAAGACGGTGAAAACAAAACCGTCACCGCGCCGATGTCGCTGATTATCACCGCCTTTGGCCGCGTGGAAGATGTGCGTCGTACCGTGACCCCACAACTGCGTACTGATAAAGGCGACAGCCACCTGATCGCGATTGATCTCGGTGAGGGGGCGCAGCGTCTGGGCGCGACCGCGTTGGCTCAGGTTTATCACCAGTTGGGCGATAAGCCTGCCGATGTCACCAGCAGCGCCCGCCTAAAAGGTTTTTTCAATGCGATGCAAACCTTGGTAGCAGAGCAAAAGTTACTGGCGTATCACGATCGAGCCGATGGCGGACTGTTCGTCACCTTGGCGGAAATGGCGTTTGCCGGTCACACCGGTATCGACGTAGATATCGCCCGTTTAGGCGACGATGCCTTGTCGGTGCTGTTTAACGAAGAACTGGGCGCGGTGATCCAAGTGGCAGCGCAAGATCTCGAGCGTGTTAATGCGGTGTTGGATGAACATCAATTAACCGCATGCAGTCACCTAATTGGCGGCCTAAGTGATAGCGATGAGATTATCTTGCGTCACGGTGAGGCGCCTATCTATCACGCCAGTCGCCAGCACCTGCGTCAGATTTGGGCTGAAACTACCTACCAAATGCAAGCGCGTCGCGATAATCCGGACTGCGCTCGTCAAGAGTTTGACGCCAAGCAGGCGGCCGATCCTGGGTTACACGCCAGCCTGAGTTTTGATGTGCACCAAGATATTGCTGCGCCATATATCGCTACCGGTCAACAACCGACGATGGCTATTTTGCGTGAGCAAGGCGTGAACTCGCATGTGGAAATGGCCGCCGCCTTCGATCGTGCTGGCTTTAACGCTGTGGACGTTCATATGAGTGACATTCTCTCAGGACGCGTCAGTTTGGACGGTTTCCAAGGGCTGGTGGCCTGTGGTGGTTTCTCTTACGGTGACGTGTTAGGCGCTGGTGAAGGTTGGGCGAAATCAATTCTGTTTAACAGCCGTGCACGCGATCAATTCAGTGACTTCTTTACGCGTGAAGACACCTTGGCACTTGGCGTGTGTAATGGCTGCCAGATGCTATCGAACCTGCATGAACTGATCCCAGGCGCCGCACACTGGCCACGATTTGTTCGTAACGAGTCGGAGCGCTTTGAAGCGCGCTTTAGCATGGTGGAAGTGCAATCAAGCCCCTCCGCCTTCTTTGCTGGGATGGCGGGATCACGGATGCCCATTGCGGTATCGCATGGTGAGGGACGCGTTGAGGTGCGTGATTCAGAACATCTGGCGGCTATTGAGGCGTCAGGCACGGTGGCGCTGCGTTACACCGATAATCACGGCCAGCCAACACAAGTGTATCCTGCCAACCCGAATGGCTCACCAGATGGCATTACCGCGCTGACCACTGAGTCGGGCCGCGTCACTATTATGATGCCGCACCCTGAGCGGGTATTCCGTACCGTCGCTAATTCTTGGCACCCCGATGATTGGGGCGAAGACAGTGCGTGGATGCGTATGTTCCGCAACGCACGAGTGACCCTAGGTTAACCGCGAAATAGGATATCAGCCGCCATCGTTTGGCGGCTTTTTCGTGTTATGCGTGAATCGATGGATGATTTTTTATCCTGCTGCGATACAATTTGAGCTAAACACTTGATCCATCAGGACCGGCCAGCGGCCAACGAGAGGGATAACGGAATGAAAAAAATTGAAGCCATCATCAAGCCATTTAAACTCGATGACGTACGCGAGGCGCTCGCAGACGTGGGTATTACGGGGATGACCGTCTCAGAGGTCAAAGGCTTTGGCCGTCAAAAAGGCCACACTGAACTGTATCGTGGCGCCGAATATATGGTCGACTTTCTGCCTAAGGTGAAGCTTGAAGTGATCGTCAGTAACGATGTAGCCGAGCAATGTGTGGATACCATTATTGATACCGCACAAACCGGTAAAATCGGTGATGGCAAAATCTTTGTCTTTGATGTTGAGCGCGTGGTGCGCATCCGTACCGGTGAAGAAGACGAAGAAGCGATTTGATACGCGCTATAAGCGAATACGAGCAGTAGCAAAAAGCCAAGCATCGTGCTTGGCTTTGTTGTTTTGCGCCGTGTTGTTAGATTGATTGGCGTTGAGAGGTCGCTCAAGCGCCGGGGTTAGCAGGATGCGCCTGATAGCGCCCGGGCTTATGATTCATCGCCAAGACTAAATTGAGCACAATCGCGCCAACCACCGACCACATCAAGAGATTGAGGTCGATGAGGAAGAAAGATAACGCCAGGATGGTGCAGTCGATGCCCATTTGCAGTTTTCCTGCCGAGATCCCAAACTTGTCCTGACAATAGAGCACCAAGACGTTAAAGCCGCCCAAGCTGGCATTGTGACGGAAGATCATCAACATGCCGACGCCCATCAGCAAGCCACCTATGACCGCGCAATAGGCGGGAGCCAGCCAGGTGATTTGAAAAAAGTAGGCAATATGATCGGCCATCACCGATACCGCACCACCGGCGAGTAGGCTACGCACAGCAAAGCGCGGGCTCATACGAAACCAAGCCATTAAATAAAACGGGCAATTACACAGAAAATACAAAGTACCGAACGATAGGTCTGTAAACTGGCTGACCAACAAGGCAAGACCTGTGGTTCCGCCGGTTAATAGTCCGGCTTGTTGCAAAAAAAACACCCCCTGGGCGACTAAAAACGCGCCTGAGGCGATAGCAATAATGTCTTCTTTAAAGCTGTGTTGATACTGACTCACACGGCTTCTCCCTACTTATTAGCGTGACAACAACAAAACGAGATAACAACAAAAAGGCCGCCAAAACCCAGCGGGCCGGCGGTAAAAAAGTTAATGGGATAATCGGGCGCGGATTTTATCGCCAATTGGCGTTAAGAGAAAGCCGGCTAGGTAAATAACTTGATTGCAGGATGTCAGCATTATGATACTTAGCTGTAAAACCTTTACACCTTGCGTGCTCGGTATCGTTCTTGTGCTGCGATTGCTGGGAAAGAAAAAAGTGTGGCACAGGCTACCTGACAGGATGGATTTTTTGTAGAATAGCAAACGCAGTCATGGCGGTAACGGAAACGTTTGCGTAAAGTGGCTGTAATCAACAACTTTCCTTGGCTTAATCGCTTTGATTTGTCATGTTAAGGCGACTAAGCCAAGGGGTGATCGAAGCCATCACACCAGCACTCGTTTTTGCTAGGGGCCTTGAAAGCGCCCTAGCATTCGGTTTTGGGGTTATTGCCCGCCAATGTTAAGTCAGGAGAGACAAATGCTAAAGCGTGACATGAATATCGCGGACTATGATCCAGCGCTGTTCGCCGCCATTGAAGAAGAAACGGCTCGTCAGGAAGAACACATTGAGCTGATCGCGTCAGAAAACTACACCAGCCCACGCGTGATGGAAGCGCAAGGCTCTCAACTGACCAACAAGTATGCGGAAGGCTACCCAGGTAAGCGTTATTACGGCGGCTGTGAGTACGTAGATAAAGCAGAATCGCTCGCCATTGAGCGTGCGTGTGAGCTGTTTGGTTGTGAGTATGCCAATGTGCAGCCTCACTCAGGCTCACAAGCGAACAGTGCGGTATATATGGCGCTGCTAAACCCGGGAGATACGGTTCTAGGTATGAGCTTGGCGCATGGTGGTCATTTAACTCATGGCTCGCCGGTCAACTTCTCTGGTAAGCATTACCATGTGATCCCGTATGGCATTGATGAAGCCGGTAAGATCGATTACGAGCAAATGGAGCAGCTGGCCCTAGAGCATAAGCCGAAAATGATCATCGGTGGCTTTTCTGCCTACTCACAAGTGGTCGATTGGAAGCGCATGCGTGAAATCGCTGATACAGTCGGTGCATGGTTGTTGGTGGATATGGCGCATGTCGCAGGTCTGATTGCTGCTGGCGTATATCCTGATCCATTGCCACACGCGCATGTAGTGACGACCACTACCCACAAAACCCTGGCGGGCCCTCGCGGTGGTTTGATCTTGTCGAATGCCGGTGAAGATATCTACAAAAAGCTCAACTCTGCGGTGTTCCCAGGTGGCCAAGGTGGCCCTTTGATGCACGTGATCGCGGGTAAAGCCGTCGCGTTTAAAGAAGCGATGGAGCCTGAGTTTAAGGCTTACCAAGCACGCGTGATTGATAATGCTCGCGCGATGGTCAAAGGCTTCCAAGCTCGCGGTTACAAGATAGTATCAGGCTCAACCGATAATCACCTGTTGCTGGTTGACCTTATTGATAAAGACATTACCGGGAAAGAAGCGGATGCAGCACTGGGCGCGGCCAACATCACTGTGAACAAAAACAGTGTGCCGAACGACCCACGCAGTCCGTTTGTTACCTCAGGCATTCGTGTGGGCACCCCTGCGATTACACGTCGTGGCTTTACCGAGCAAGACGCCGAGCAGCTTGCCCACTGGATGTGTGATGTCTTGGATAACATCAACAATGAGCAAGTGATTGCCGAGACCAAAGAAAAAGTCCAAGAGATTTGCCGTCGCCTGCCTGTGTATGCCTAATTATTGGCACGAAAATGAATAGGTTATAAGGCGCCTTCGGGCGTCTTTTTTGTTTTTATCGACATGATGTGCCCCACTGGCTTTGTTTAGCACACAAAACCACCATAAAGTCCTCTTCGATAGGCTTTTTCATCGCTACAAATCGGTTACACTAGCAAGACGATATTGAGGAGGCGACGCTCATGCACTGTCCATTCTGTGGTGCTACCGACACCAAAGTGATCGATTCTCGTCTTGTGGCTGATGGTCACCAAGTTCGCCGTCGCCGCCAGTGTTTGGCGTGCGCAGAGCGTTATACCACGTTCGAAACGGCGGAATTAGTGATGCCACGGGTGATTAAGACCAACGGCAACCGAGAACCGTTTGACGAAGAGAAATTACGTGGCGGCATTCAACGCGCGTTAGAAAAGCGCCCAGTGAGCGCGGATGACATTGAAAAAGCGATCAACAGTATAAAGTCACGTTTGCGTGCCACCGGAGAGCGCGAAATTGGTTCTGCCATGGTGGGAAACTTAGTCATGGAAGCGCTCAAGGAGCTCGATAAAGTGGCTTATATCCGCTTTGCCTCTGTGTACCATAGTTTTGAAGACATTCGTGAATTTGGCGAAGAAATCGCACGGTTGCAAAAATGAGTCAAAGCGAACGCGATAACACCATGATGACGCGCGCGCTAGCGCTTGCCGCTCAAGGGCGCTTTACCACGACCCCGAATCCCAATGTGGGCTGTGTGATTGCGCATGGCGACGACATTGTTGGTGAAGGATTTCATCTTGCTCCCGGCGGGCCACATGCCGAGGTACACGCTTTAAAGGCGGCGGGGAAACGCGCGCAAGGGGCAACGGCTTACGTCACCCTAGAACCTTGCTCTCATTACGGTCGCACACCGCCGTGTTGCGATGCCTTAATTGCCGCTAACGTCAGTCGCGTGGTGTGCGCCATGCAAGACCCCAACCCTAAAGTGGCTGGACGTGGTATTGCACGGTTAAAAGAAGCAGGCATTGAGGTGGTTGTGGGCGTGATGGCTGAACAGGCAAAAGCGCTGAACCCTGGTTTTATCAAACGCATGCAAACTACAATGCCGTATGTTCAGCTCAAATTGGCGGGAAGCCTTGATGGGCGCACGGCATTGGCGAATGGGCAAAGTAAATGGATTACCGGTGAGCCCGCGCGCGCCGATGTGCAAGCATTCCGCGCGCAAGCCGGCGCTATTTTATCAACCAGTGCCACGGTGCTTGCCGATGACCCTAGCCTGAATATTCGCAATGGCCAGCTTCCTGATGACATCCTCGATACCTATTCGCAGCCATCCTTGCGTCAGCCCACACGAGTGATTTTGGATAAAGACAATAAAACCTCTCCTGATGCGACGGTTTATCAGCTAGAGGGCGACGTGATCCGTGTTGTTGATGCGCCGAGTCATAAAGTGTGGCCGGACAACGTTCAAGAGTGGGTGATGCCAGGTGCATCATTGGCTACGGTTCTGCGCGCTCTGGCCGAGCATGATATTGATAAGGTGTGGGTGGAAGCGGGCGCGAGGCTGGCAAGCAAGCTGCTGAGTGAATCTTTGGTGGATGAGCTGATTGTCTACCAAGCGCCGGTATTATTGGGGGCTGATAGCCGTCCTTTGGTCGCATTGGGTGGATTAGAAACGATGGACGACGCGCCGCGTTTCCACTTTAACCAGGTAAAGACTGTCGGTGACGATGTCCGCTTACGGGCGAGCCTCTCTGAGCACGCTGTGATCACGCAAGAGTATTAAGAACGATGTTTACTGGAATTATTGAAGCGATAGGGCGCGTACAAACCCTGAGCCGTCGAGGACAAGACGTTATCTTGACGATCGACAGCGGTGAGCTTGATCTCTCGGACGTCAAACTGGGTGACAGTATCGCCACCAACGGAGTGTGTTTAACCGTGGTCGCATTGAGCGCAACCGGTTACAGCGCGGATGTCTCTTCCGAAACCTTGGCACGTTCGTCGCTGGGCGCCTTGTCAGTGGGAGATAGCGTCAACCTTGAAAAAGCCATGCTACCCACTACCCGCTTTGGCGGCCATATGGTCTCCGGCCATGTAGATGGTCTGGGGGAGGTGACGTCCGTTAGCCAAACGGGTCGCGCCTGGGAGTACTGGATTGCACTACCGGCTGAACTCGCCAAATATGTGGCATTGAAAGGCTCTATCACGGTGGATGGTATCAGTTTGACAGTGAACGAAGTGAATGGCGGCAATATCAAACTCACTATTGTGCCGCACACCGCCGAGCAAACCACTATTCAGCACTTTGCACCCGGGCGCAAGGTAAACATCGAAGTCGATGTCATCGCCCGTTACCTCGAGCGGTTGATGCTCGGTGAGAAGGCGGCTGAACCGACACAATCAGCGGGTATCAGTCTCGACACATTGGCCCGTTCCGGTTTTTTGAAATAAGGATCCCAAGATGGCAATTAGTAGCGCTCAAGAAATCATTGACGATATCCGCCAAGGTAAAATGGTAGTGTTGATGGATGACGAAGATCGCGAGAACGAAGGCGATTTGATCATCGCGGCAGAAGCCGTGACCCCAGAAGCGATTAACTTTATGGCCACGCATGGCCGAGGATTGATTTGTTTGACGCTGACCCAGCAGCGCTGCCAGCAACTTGGGTTACCTTTGATGGTGTCGGACAATAACGCGCAATTTTCCACTGCGTTTACCGTGTCGATTGAAGCGGCAGAGGGGGTAACCACTGGCATTTCGGCGGCTGACCGTGCGCGCACCGTGCAAGCCGCGGTTACCCGCGACGCCAAAGCGGCTGACTTGGTGCAGCCAGGACATGTCTTCCCCTTGATGGCGCAAGAAGGGGGGGTACTCACCCGTGCTGGCCACACCGAAGCGGGGTGTGACCTGGCCCGTTTAGGTGGCTATAGCCCAGCGTCTGTGATTGTTGAGATCTTGAATGAAGACGGCACGATGGCACGTCGTCCAGACTTGGAAGTGTTCTGTGACAAGCACGGCATCAAGCTGGGTACCATTGCCGATTTGATTGAGTATCGTAACCTCAACGAAACCACCATCGAGCGGGTCGCGTCGTGTAAATTGCCGACGGAATTTGGTGAGTTTGATTTAGTCACCTACCGTGACACCATTGACAACCAAATCCATTATGCGATGTGCAAAGGCGAGGTGAGCGCTGATCCCACCTTGGTCCGTGTCCATCTGCAAGACACCTTTACCGATGTGCTCCAATCTGATCGGACGGCTGAGCGCAGCTGGAGTCTGACCCGCGCGATGCAAAGGGTTAGCGATGAAGGCGGGGTGTTGGTGATTTTGGGGAAAGAAGAAACCAGCGACGCTATTATCAACAAAGTGAAAGCGTTTGAAGCGCAAGATAAAGGTGAGAAACCCGCCGGTGCAAAATGGCAGGGGACCTCTCGCCGAGTGGGGATTGGGTCGCAAATACTGGCGGATCTTGGTGTCAAGCAAATGCGCCTGCTGTCGTCCTCGACCAAGCGTTATCATGCTTTGTCAGGTTTTGGCTTAAACGTGGTGGAATACGTCACCGAATAATACCGATAACCGGGGCGCGCGATCAGCACCATCATCCACTGGCACGGAACATGGTGCCATCGGATAAAAATGTGGTAGAATCGCGCGGTTTCTCATTCCGGAAAGCAAGTCACAGGAAGGCTCATGAACGTAATCGAAGGGGCATTTGCCGCGCCCAACGCGCAGGTTGCTATTGTTATCTCTCGCTTTAATAGTTTTATCAACGAGAGTTTGCTGGATGGTGCGGTTGACGCACTGAAGCGCCAAGGCCAAGTCAACGACGATAATATCACCGTGGTGCGTTGCCCAGGTGCCTACGAGTTGCCTGTGGTGACCCAAAAGCTCGCCAAGAGCGGTCGCTATGACGCGATTGTGGCACTCGGATCGGTGATCCGTGGTGGCACACCGCATTTTGACTATGTCGCCGGAGAATGTAATAAAGGGTTAGCACAAGTTGCACTGGAGTTTGAAACCCCAGTCGCATTTGGTGTGCTGACGGTAGACACCATTGAGCAAGCGATCGAACGCGCAGGTACCAAGGCTGGTAACAAAGGGGCAGAGGCTGCACTGAGCGCGCTTGAAATGGTGAATGTTCTGTCCCAAATTGAATCCTAAATGGGGGTTAAAGTGAAACCAGCCGCACGACGTAATGCACGTCAGTTTGCATTGCAAGCCATCTATTCATGGCAACTGGCGCAAGGCAATGTCGCTGATATTGAAGCAGCATTTCTCGCCGCAGATAAATACGAAGAAGAAGACGAGCATCAGAAAACCGAGCCGCTTCTACGTGAACCAGAAACAGATGTTGCTTACTTCCGTAATCTGTTTAGCGGTGTTGCGCTTAGCCATCAAGAGCTTGATAGTAAAATGCGCCCATACTTGTCACGTCCTTTGCAGGACTTAGATGATATGGAGCATGCCTTACTGCGTCTTGCGATGTATGAGCTGATCAAATGCGACGATGTCCCCTACAAAGTGGTTATCAATGAGGCCGTTGAACTGGCCAAACGCTTTGGCGCAGAAGACAGCCATAAGTTTGTTAATGGCGTCTTGGATAAAGCGTACCCTCGGTTACGTTAATCCCTTCCCGACTAGGCCAGCATTGCTGGCCTTTTTATTGTTCTATCCAACAAAATAGTGTTTATGACACGCAACGAATTTGATTTGATTCGCGACTACTTCGCTCGTCAGCCGGTCAAGCGTCGTGATGTCGCTTTAGGTATTGGTGATGACTGTGCGTTGGTCGAGGTCCCTGAAGGCTGCCAATTAGTGGTGACCACAGATACGCTGGTGGAGGGCACCCATTTTCTTCCGACTGCGAGTGCCTCTGATGTGGCGCATAAAGCGTTAGCGTCTAACTTAAGCGATCTCGCTGCAATGGGGGCAATGCCAGCCTGGTGTTCTCTGGCGCTCACATTACCAGAGCCCGATGATGCTTGGGTGGCAGGTTTTTGCCAAGGCTTTACGGCCCTTGCCGAGCATTTTCAAGTCCAACTCATTGGCGGCGATACTACGCGTGGGCCCAAAAGCATCACCATTACCTTACATGGCCATGTTCCTAAAGGGCAGGCGCTGACTCGTGCGGGTGCCAAACCGGGAGACTGGATTTTTGTGACCGGCACACTGGGGGAGAGCCAAGCCGGGCTTGATTATATTCTCGGCAAGCCCGTGGTTGATAAGGCTCGCGCAACCACATTGATCAATCGTCATTATCGGGCTCAGCCACGAGTAACTGCTGGGCAGGCATTACGTGGTATCGCGTCAGCGGCGATTGATATTTCCGATGGTTTACATGCAGACTTAACCCATATCCTCAACGCCAGCGGTGTTGGTGCAAAAGTCGATGTGGCGCAACTACCTCTTTCTGAAGCCTTGTTGGCCGATCAAGCCAATGTAGAGCAGGCACAAAAACTTGCCCTGACCAGTGGTGAGGAGTACGAACTGTGTTTTACTGTCCCTGAGCTACACCGTGGCACATTAGACACAGCACTCAAGCACAGTGGTGTGAGTGTGCAATGCATCGGACAAATAACCGGCAGCCATCGCCTTGAACTTGTCTCAGACAATCAGCCTCTAGACTGGACGCTGTCCGGGTGGGATCACTTTAAGGAGCCAAGTCATGACGGATCCTAAACATCGTTTGTCTTTGAGCAATCCTTACCATTTGCTTGCGCTTGGCTTTGGCAGTGGTTTGTCACCGATTGTGCCAGGGACGGTCGGTACCTTATTTGCGGTGCCGTTTTATCTTGCGTTTATCAATTACGGCGGCACCCTTGGACTGTGGGTGGCAATTATTGTTGGTGGCCTTGCCGGCATTGCTATTTGTGGGCGGGCGTCGAAAGATATGCAAGTGCATGATCATGGCGCGATCGTTTGGGACGAATTCGTCGGGTTTTGGCTGACAATGGCGTTAGTGCCTACCACCGATTGGCAAACCGTTTTAGCGGGCTTTGTGTTATTCCGGCTTTTCGATATGGTTAAGCCATGGCCGATCAGCTGGTTGGATAAACATGTTCACGGTGGCTTGGGGATCATGCTGGATGATATTGTCGCTGGTGTGATGGCGATGGCCAGCCTCTGGCTGCTGGCAACCTATACACAGGCCTTAACCTGGTTATAGCCATATAGAACGATAATGGCGCTCCCACAGGGACTCGAACCCCGATCGATCGCTTAGGAGGCGACTGCTCTATCCTGTTGAGCTATGAGAGCGTGCCGACATTATACGTAAAAACAGGCGCGATTTAAGCGCCTGTTTTCATTTAATTTACCCCTTTGGTCACTATGTCGCCGATTTGTATGCTGCCGCTGAGGTTATTGGGCTGAACTACAGCTTCAGCGCTGCTTTCATAAACGCGTGCAACGGTCAGTGTGATCCCGCTTTTTCGACGTTGAGTACGTACGATGCCTAAATCATCGGTGAACGAGGCAATGTGCCAAAGGTTTAATTGATCGCCTTGTTTAACCCCATTGATACGTCCGACATTTATTTGTGCAATATTGTCTTTGAGTGCGACGATTTCTGGCTTACTGGCGCGGCAGGAAAGTGACGACTCTAAATCTAACAATATATTTCGACTCATTCGGCGTGCCATTTGCCCATAAGGAGATTGCCAAAAGCGCGCAGTTTGGGTATCGACTTGGCTATGGCGTTCAAACGGCCATTGGGCGACATCGCGATAGCGGCGCTGAAATATGACTTCACCACTCTCACTGTCCATTGCCTGAACATTGACGGCCAATTGGCGGTTATTTTGTGCCTCACCAAAGCCGCTGGCATCAGTTGTGGCAGACAGATCAGTAATGGCGCCTGTGATCACAAACTGCGCGTCTTTATCTTCAGCTAACATGGCCACCGTGCGTGGCGCATTGGGCGATACATCGACATTGGCGATACCACGTCCTACAAAGCTTTGTGCGTGTTGTTTAATCTCACGGTTGAGGAGTACGGAGAAGTCATCGCCAAATTGATAAATGCCCCCTAACGCGGCTTGTTGGGGCGAAACAATCGGAAAACGTGTTAGCACCATGCCTTTTTTATACTGGGTTTTGTGGCAAGCGTTTGCCGATGGGTAGATATCTAAGCGCAGATTGACAACATAATTGCCGCCTTGCGTGCCTTCTTCCAACACTTGTACTTCGCGCACCGCATTGCCGCTAAACTGGTAACCAGGTTTGACTTGTGAGTAAAAACGTTTGAGTTGCTGCAAGCTGCCCACATCGGCACCTGCGAAGCGCATGGCATCAAAGGTCGCTGCTTCAAGTGCCCGAACACGGGCGGCTTGCTGGCTTTCGAGTATCGGGGAGCTGGCCGATACTTCATACCACGCCGCGTGTGCCCAAGGAACGACACTCAGGCTGACAATGAGCGTTAACCGCGCCAAAAGGGTTTTCATAGTCAAGATCTCACTTAGTGGGTATGGAAATTGCTTTCAATCTATTAGTGCGTAGGGTTAAGACCTACCAAAAAGATGACGCAAAGACGCTGATGCAAGTTGTGTACCTAAATAGAGCCAGCAATCAAAGGTAAAGGTTTAATGAAATCAACCGATACCCTTAATGACACACTTGTCTCACATCGATGACTGAGCGCGGAGCATGATACGATGAAAAAGTGGATAGTGGCGATAGTAGCGCTATTGGTAACAGGCTGTGCTTACACGCCAATTTATAACGGCAAAGAGCCGTATTCGGGCAGTGAGTTTTTCCTTAAGCAGCGGCCACGTCACACCCTTGATTACTTTTTAAACAGCATGGCCGATGAACTGTTAGCCACCAATGCGTATTTGACAGCGCGAACACCCTTGGCGGTTACCTCGTTTGTTGATTTGCAAAAAATGGATGAGACCAATTGGTTAGGTAATACCGTGACCGAGGGGCTTATTTACCAAATGCAGCGCCGCGGCTTTACGGTGATTGACTTTAAATCAACCGGCGCCATTCGCGTGACGGAAGACGGCGATTTTACCATTAGTCGAGACTGGAAAGAGCTGAACCCTGAACAACAAATCGATTATGTATTGACGGGTACCATGTTGCGTCAAGGCGGTGGGGTATTAGTCAATGCACGAGTGATTGGTATGGAGTCTCGCGTGGTGGTTGCCTCGGCGCAAGGCTTCTTGCCGGCCGATCGTATTGGGCGTGATATTGATAGTTTATACAAGGTTCGCAAACGCGATGGCGTTATTATTCGAGACGATCAAAACCGCGTGAAGCGTGAGACAGTGGTGCTAAAACCTTAGTACAGGAAAGAGTAAGGTAGATAAATGTTTACGAAACACGGATTTGTCATCGCAATCTTGCTGATGGTGTCAGCCTGTCAGCCATTAACCAAGATGAAAGAAGAAAATATCATTTCAGCGGTGGGAATGGCATCGATCAGCGCGCAACAAGGCGCAACCCAAGAAGAAAAAGAAACCCGTGCCATGCGTGCCTCTAAAGTGGATGCGTATAAAGAATTGAGTGAACAAGTATATGGCTTGCGGGTTAGCAGCCGTGCACGCGTTGATGACCAAAGTTTAGGCCGCGATACTACCCAGGGCGCGGTGGATGGTATTATCCGCGGTGCAGAAGTGGTGGCCAGTTATAAAGTGGGCGACAGCTACGTCACTGAACTCGAGCTCGATCTTGATACCATGCAGAAAATGAAACGCTATGGCGAATCGCAGCCTGTACCGAATAACAATAATATTATTTTCTAGCCACGATAGCGTGTCTCTTTGGTTAAATGCGATGGATGACGCCAACATGTTGGCACGCGTGGATAGAGTATAAAAACGACCTATGTTTTTAGGTGGAGAGCGAGCGTTATGCTCGCTTTTTTTGTGCTTGGCACCAGAGTGGCGGGATAGCGAATCACGCTCTCGTAGGGAACAAACCAGAGTCGGCAAAAGACAGGTAGACGGTCGTGCAGCGATGAGACAAACAAGGAAAGCGAAGCGAATAGGTGGACGGTGTAGTGTGGCTGGCTGTGTGCTGGTCGTTGGGCGTGAGGAAGAAGGAGGACGTTACGCTTTAACGTTAGTCCCTAGGGTTTTTCTCCCCGATGCGTTGCCGTCTTGATTGTAGGTCAGCTCTGACTTACCTCCGCTTTCTTGGAAAAGATTGCGCAGGCGATGGATGCTCAAACTTGCGCGTTGTAGCGCAACACCATTGGTTTCATTTTGTTGTTTGCAGGCTGAGAGCGTGGATTGAATGGCACTAACGTGCTCACTTAACGTCTCATCATGATTAAGTAAGTCACGCTCAGGGTGGCGGCTGATTTGTGCGTCATTACGTTGGATTTCGTTGATCAGAGCCTGCTTTTGTTTTGCTATCGCTTCAATCTTTTCAGAAGAGCGGCTGGCAATGACACCGGCTTCTTGCTCGAGAACGCTTTGTAGCGCTTGGACTCGCTCGAGTTGCTGTTCAACCAAGGTTGTTAAAGGCGCAGTAGGGGTCATAACCACTCCAGTCAACTTAGCTGTCGTTGATATCGTTCTCGAAACGCATCATGTTTGCGGCGAGCTTATCAGGATCCACTTTATAAGAGCCGTTCGATATCGCTTGCTTGATCTGATCAACCTTGGCGCTATCAAAATAGGGCTCAGAGGCCATTTTCTGATTCATTTTATCGATCACTTGGCTTTGTTGGCTGAGCGAGACAGCATCATCTTGAGGTTTTACCCCTTGCTGCTCACGCACCGAGCCACTTTGTGTCTCTTGTGTCTTGGTTTGGTTACTCGTATTACGCGTCGTGGTCAGGGGTTGCTGATTACCACGTAATTGGTCAATACTCGCCATAACATCGCCTTACTGTCAGTCGCTTTTTGAGTCCGTTGCTCAGCGTATCGGCACACCTTGCTGTTACTTTAGCATTGTGGCGTAAAAAGTTAGAAATTCACCGTTACTTCGCCGACCGCTGAGATTGTAGCATCGACAATTCGGTTAGATTTACTGTTCTTCACTTTTATTTGCTCACCTAGAGCGCCATCACTTAATGCCGTGCCTTTTGCAACAATGTTCAGTCCGTTTCCTTGCGCAGTGATCAAAACGTCATCATTTCGACACACGGCGCAGACATCGTTACTGCTGATCGGTTCACCTATTCCCACGGTTCGTTTGACTTTAGAGCCAATTAAACGCGCGGGTTGCGTGTAAGTATGCCCGCGTTGAAACCGACTATTTACCATTTGAACGGCTAGATCATTCGAAGCAATAGTCATGCCACGATTGAGTGGTCGCTTTGCGACAACCGAGGGAGTCATTAACTCGATTTTAACCGGAATATACACTTGCCAGTTGTCTCGATCACAAGACACCATCACGGTGACCGAGGTATTAATCTGTTGACGGCCTGGTACTTTGGTATCGAGTGGCACGGGGCAATCGGTCAGACGCATGCGCGAATCAAGGTTCCCCGCCGCGATGTTGAGTTCGCCATTTTCAGGCAGAGAAATAATATCAGCGACATGCGCCTCCGCGGCTTCTTGCACCGCTTCAATTTGACTTACTGTGGCAGCAGCTATACTTAGGCTAAAGCTTGTAAGCCAAACGACGATAAATAAACGTAATATCTTGGACATAGTTCAATCCAGCAGTAGCGGACGTTAAGAAAAAAAATCCCTTCTTTTCTCGAGAGTCATGTGATTACCCACTATGATTACCATGCTACTCTACAAAAAAAATGGGGCAATATGGAGTTTATCTTATGACAGGTGGTGTTCTTGATTCGGTCAACCAGCGTACGCAGCTGGTAGGACAAAACCGGTTAGAGCTGTTGACTTTCCGCCTGATGAGAAAACAGCGCTTTGGCATTAATGTCTTTAAAGTCAAAGAAGTGTTGCAGTGCCCACGACTCACCGCAATGGCAAATTTGCATCCTTTGGTGAAAGGAGTGGCCCACATCCGCGGTCAAACCGTCTCTGTCATCGACATGAGCCTAGCAACTGGCGGGCCAGCTATTCCCGATCCAGAGAACCGCTTTGTGATCATTGCCGAGTTTAACCGTTCCATGCAGGGCTTTTTAGTCGGCTCGGTTGAGCGTATCGTCAATATGAACTGGGAAAAAATTCTTCCACCGCCACAAGGGACAGGGCGATCGCACTACCTCACTGCGGTCACCGAAATTGATAACGAGTTAGTAGAAGTACTCGACGTTGAGAAAATCCTCAATGAAATTGCGCCTGTGAATGAAGATGTGAGTGAGGAAGTTCTCTCGAAACGCCAAGAGCGGGAAGAAAGTGCGCCTAGTCAGGTGCTAGTGGCTGATGATTCCAGCGTCGCACGCCGTCAGGTGAAACGCGCGGTTGAAAGCGTTGGCTACGACGTTATCTTGGTTCAAGATGGCAAAGAAGCACTAGAAAAACTGAAAGAAATGGCCGCTGAGGGAAGCATCTACAGCCAACTTGCCTTGGTGATTTCCGATATCGAGATGCCTGAAATGGATGGGTATACCCTCACAACAGAGATTAGAAAAGATTCGAGTCTCAAGGATCTTCATGTAGTATTGCATTCATCATTGAGTGGGGTATTTAACGAGGCCATGGTTCAGCGTGTCGGGGCTAATTCGTTTATTGCGAAGTTCGACCCTGATGAATTGGGCTCTGCCGTACTCGAGGCGGTTAAGTCGTAACCCAACCAGAGCGATTGAGTTAATTAATGACAAATGTAGCAATCAGTGATCAAGAATATCGAGACTTTTGCAAACATCTCGAAGCCAAGTGTGGGATCGTACTGGGAGATAGCAAGCAGTATCTGGTACGTAGCCGCTTGAGCCCGCTGGTGAATAAGTTTGGCTTGGGGTCGCTGTCAGAATTGATAAAGTCGGTCATTACGGGGCGTAATCGCGAACTCGCGGTTGCGGCCATTGATGCGATGACCACTAACGAAACTCTGTGGTTTCGCGATACCTATCCGTATGAAGTGTTGGCGCATCGTTTGTTACCCGAGCTGGCGAAATCACGTAAGCCGATTAAGATTTGGTCCTCAGCAAGCTCCTCAGGGCAGGAGCCTTACTCCATTGCTATGACGGTGGCGGAAACACAGCAGCGCAAACCTGGCATGCTTGGAAGTGTGAGTATCACCGCGACCGATATATCGACATCCATGCTGGAGGCGTGTCGTCAGGGGATATACGACAATCTAGCTTTGGGGCGCGGGCTGTCACCGGAACGTCGACGTACCTTCTTCGAAGATGTGGGAGACGGCAAAATGCGGGTGAAAGAAAACATCAAGCGCATGGTGACGTTCCGCCCGCAAAACCTAATGGAAAGCTATAGCCTGTTAGGCAAGTTTGACATTATATTCTGTCGTAATGTGCTGATCTATTTTTCCCCTGATATGAAAGCCAAAGTATTGAATCAAATGGCGGGGGCACTAAATCCCGGCGGTTACTTGATCTTGGGCGCGTCGGAATCACTCACGGGGTTAACCGACAAGTTTGAGATGATCCGCTGTAACCCCGGCATTATTTATAAGCTCAAATAGCAAGCGGCAAAGCGGCACATTGTTTGCCGCTTTTTTACATTTCTCTGCCGCTCTCTCACTGTGTATCGATAGGCATTCCTATCTCTCACCCTACGCCCTACCTGGGTTCAAGACAAAAACAAGGCCTTGTTGAAAACTTGGCACCCTGTTTGCTTTATTACATGCAGTAAGAACTCGGAGGTTGTCCATGGCGATCACATTTGACAATGCACTTGGTGTGCACCAGCACACAGTTGGCGTTAGAGGCAAGCGGGCAGAAACCCTGTCTAGCAACATTGCGAATGCCAACACGCCAGGTTACAAGGCGCAAGACATCGACTTTCAACGCGCCTTAAAAGCGGCAACATCCGAGGCAAGTATTGGCCTAAGCCGCACCAATGAGCGGCACATTGCTGCCTCTAGCCAGGTGATGGGGGAAAAGAAATACCGTATCCCCACGCAGCCAGACACTGGCGATGGCAACACGGTTGATGCGCAATTAGAAAAGAATTTGTTCATGCAGAATGCACTGGAATACCAAGCCTCACTGGATTTTCTTGGCTCTAAGTTCAAGAACATGAAGAAGGCATTGAATGGGAAATAATCGATGAGTTTGTTTAATATTTTTAACGTGTCGGGATCGGCGATGAGCGCCGAGTCAGTACGATTGAACACCACATCAAGCAACCTGGCCAATGCCAATTCGGTGAGCAGTTCTGCGGAAGAAACTTATCGAGCTCGGCATCCGATTTTCTCTGCGGAGCTTAACCGCTTCAAACAGCAAGGGGAAAGTGTGCCAGTCAACATTGACGGTATTGTGGAAAGCCAAAAGCCATTACGGGCGGAATATAACCCTGATCATCCGATGTCGAATGAGGAAGGGTATATCTTCAAACCGAACGTAAATGTCATGGAAGAAATGGCGAACATGATTTCGGCATCGCGGGCCTACCAGACTAACGTGCAGGTTGCCGATGCCAGTAAACAAATGCTGATGCGTACGCTTCAGATGGGGCAGTAATGTAGGAGGCGAAGATGGCCGGAATCGACGGTACAGGTTCGAGTAACGGACTGTCCTACATTGACCAGCTAAAGGCGCAGCAAGAGAAAAAACTGCAAGAGAGCCAAGATAGTACAACAGGCAAGCAGGCCCTCAAGCAAGAAGACTTTCTTTCTCTGCTCACCAAACAGCTGTCACAACAGGATCCGTTTAAACCTGTCGATAATGACAAGATGATCTCGCAGATGGCGTCTTTTGCGACGGTAGAAGGCATCGGCAAAATGAACAATCAATTTGATACGTTCAACGAGTCGATTACTTCGAACCAAGCACTGCAAGCGTCATCCTTGGTCGGACGTGATGTCCTTGTGCCTGGATCGACAGGTGTGAAAGGAGAGACTGGCGGTGTGGCTGGTATGGTGAAGTTGCCGCGTGCGCTCGATAACGTCAGTGTCCGAGTTGAAAACGAACAAGGACAGCTATTAAGAACGTTCAGTATGGGTGCCAAACCGCCGGGTGATCACCGTGTGGAATGGGATGGGCTCGACGATAACGGCAATCCTATGCCGGAAGGGACCTATAAGCTCAAAGTTAGCGGCTTGGTTGATGGCCAAACTCAAGAGTTTGATGTGTCGACCTATGCCAATGTAAACAGTGTCTTGCTGGGGAATGGCGATGGCAACGTGATGCTAAATCTTGCCGGCTTCTCCTCACCGTTTAAGCTTGCTGAAGTGCTAGAGGTCGGTAATGCCGACGTCGGAAATGTGACGAAAGGCTAACCGATTTATTAGGAGTGAAAAGCAATGGGTTTTAATATTGCGTTAAGTGGCCTTGGTGCGGCCCAGAAAGACATGAACACCACCAGTAACAACATCTCGAATGCCAATACGTATGGCTTTAAGGAGTCACGTGCTGAGTTTGGTGATGTCTACTCAACCTCCATCTTCTCTAATTCGAAGACCACAAACGGGACCGGTGTACAAACGTCGACCGTGGCACAGCAGTTCCACGAAGGCTCGAGTATCTACACCAATAACCCGCTTGATTTGCGGATTAGCGGTAATGGTTTTTTCGGCGTCTCAAATGACAAGCTGCAAAACAACGATTACCACTTAACGCGCAACGGTGCCTTCCACCTTGATAAAAATAACGACATTATCAACTCTGAAGGCCAGTATCTGCTTGGTTATAATGTCGACCCGGATACTCAGCAGGTTTCGTCTTATGAGCCGCAGTCGCTCAATGTCCCGGATCAGTTTGGCCAGCCTCGTGCGTCACAAAATGTTGATATTGGCTTGAACTTGCCTGCCGGCGGGGAAGAGAAAGATCCCGCGCAGTTTAACTTTGAAGATCCAGAAACCTATAACAAACAAACCTCTGCTACGGTGTACGATTCACTGGGTCAGCCATACAAGTTGTCGACGTATTATGTAAAAGGCAATGATCCGGCGAACCCGAATAGTTGGTCGGTGTACTACACCATGACAGATCCTGAAGGCGAGAAGCCGGTAAATATCCAAGGGGGTAATTCAACCAATGCCGCCGGCCAGGTTGGCCACACCATCGACTTTAACTCTGATGGCTCAGTGAACAATATCAATGGTGGTAATCCGATCGTGACCGATGCCTTGGGGCCTGCAGGGGCTGGGTTGGAAATGAACGGCGCGAATGGCGATCAGCAGCTTACGCTCAACTTCGATAACCCGACTCAGTATGCGGCACCGTTTGAGATGCGTAAGTTTACCGATGATGGTGCAACCACAGGGTATCTCACCAAAGTCGACATCGATCCTAAAGGCACGATCATGGCGACATATAGTAACGGTGAAAATGTCGCGCTAGGACGAGTGGCGATGGTACGTGTTGCCAACCAGCAAGGCTTAGCCCAAGTGGGCAACACCCAATGGGATGTGACGCAAGACTCGGGTGATCCTATCTTTGGTGAAGCCATGCAAGGGGCCTTTGGTCAGGTAAAAAGTGGTACGATCGAACAGTCCAATATTGACATGACCCAAGAGTTGGTTGATTTGATCACCGCGCAGCGAAACTTCCAAGCGAACTCACGTGCCTTGGAAGTGAGCAACCAGATGCAACAAAATATCCTACAAATCCGTTAGTGATCCAAGCCTTGCCGCCGACGCTTAGGGCGGCAAGGCTTTTCCATTCCTCCCCCATTATTCTTCCTGTTTCAACGTTATAATTCCATATAACACGCTGATAATAAGAGATTAAAATTACTGGCACGCTCTTTGCTTTCTTCTAGATAGAACGATTGTGGAGGCAACCAATTATGGATCGCTCGTTATACCTAGCCATGAGTGGCGCAAAGCAAGATATGCAAGCTATGCAACTGCGCGCCAATAACCTGGCCAATGTCAGCACCACAGGCTTTCGAGCAGATTTGGAGCAATCTCGCTCCATGCAGGCCTATGGTGAAGGACTACCCAGCCGTGTGTTTAACATGACTGAGCGACCTGGATATAGCTTTGAGCAAGGCTCGACGATCACTACTGGCCGAAACTTGGACGTGGCGGTGCAAGGTGAAGGCTGGATGTCAGTGCTAGACAGCCAAGGGCAAGAAGGCTACACCCGTGCGGGCCATCTCAAAGTAGATCAAACCGGTTTACTCCAAAACAGTAATGGTAATCTCATTCTCGGAGAGAGTGGGGGCCCGATATTTATTCCACTCCCTGCAGCCAAAATTGAAGTGGGCAAAGACGGTGGGGTCTCTGTGCTCCCCCAAGGTGCGCCAGCTGATGCCATGGAAGTGGTGGATAGAATCAAACTGGTTCGCCCAGATAATCAAGATCTCTTTAAAGACAAAGACGGCGTGTTCAAGCCCAAAGAGCCCGGCACTGTGTTTCCGGCTGATGCCGGTGTGACGCTGCAAACGGGCGCGTTAGAAGGCAGTAACGTCAACGCTGTGGGTGAGATGACTGGGTTAATCGACTTGCAACGTCATTTTGAAATGCAAGTGAAGTTAATGAAAACCGCGGAAAAAATGGACGAGTCGTCTTCATCGTTATTACGGCTTGGCTAAGGTTTATTAAGAGGAAGTAATTATGCATCCAGCATTATGGGTCAGTAAAACCGGACTTGATGCGCAGCAGACCAATATCTCGACGATTTCGAATAACCTAGCCAACGCATCCACGGTCGGGTTTAAAAAATCACGCGCGGTGTTTGAAGATCTCTTCTACCAGAACATCAACCAGCCGGGTGGGCAATCCTCACAGAATACTGAGTTGCCAAGTGGATTGATGCTCGGTGCCGGTTCAAAAGTGGTGGCCACCCAGCGCGTGCACACCAATGGTAATGTGCAAACCACAGACAATGCCCTTGATATGATGATTGAAGGGGATGGCTTTTTCCAAGTATTGCTGCCTGATGGCAACATTGGCTATCAGCGTAACGGCCAATTTACCCTGAATGACGAAGGCACGATAGTGACATCAGGGGCGGGCTATACGCTCGAACCAGAAATTACTGTTCCTGAAGACGCGGTACAAATTACGGTCGGAACGGATGGTGAAGTGTCTGTGCGATTACGTGGTCAGCAAGAGAACCAAGTACTCGGCCAAATTACCACGGTTGATTTTATTAACCCAGGTGGGTTGGAGCCTATCGGCCAGAATATTTACCTACCTACTGGCGCGAGTGGTGATCCTCAAGAGGGAGTGCCTGGACTCGATGGCTTTGGTGAAGTTAAGCAATCGATGCTGGAAACCTCTAACGTCAATGTCACGGAAGAGCTGGTGAATATGATTGAGGCGCAGCGGGTCTACGAAATGAACTCCAAAGTGATCTCGTCGGTCGACCAGATGCTCAGCTACGTCAATCAGCAGCTGTAATAAGGGTTAAGGAGGCAATGATGACGGTGCAACGTGTATTAATCCCAGGCCTTTTCCTTGCCACCTTGTTGGGGCTAGGTGGCTGTTCATTGCCGGGGCAACAAGACACAGGCAGTGATCTTGACCAAGCGACCTCGACCACCGACGCGGTCGAAGGGGACACCACACCGGACAGCGAAGGCTTGATTGGCTTGTTGCGTCAACGTGAAGATCCCAAAGCGGATGACCCAGCGTGGTCGCCGATCCGGCCGCAACAAGCGCCCGAGCATTACGCCACAGCGACAGGCTCCTTATTCAACGTGAATGACCAGCGTGACCTGTACGATGGCTCAAAACCACGTGGTTTGGGAGACATTGTGACCGTGATGCTGGAAGAAAACACCCAAGCACAAAAAAGTGCCAGTTCTGACTTGGCCAAATCCAATGACCTTAGTATGGATCCCTTGTCGCTAGGTGGTGAGGAGATCACCATTGGTGAGCGAACACTGTCGTACGAGGTCAGTAACGACAACTCAGTAACCGGCTCCACCTCGGCGGATCAGAGCAACAGTCTCCAAGGCTCTATCTCTGTGCAGGTGGTGGATGTACTCGCAAATGGGAATTTGATGGTGCGCGGTGAAAAGTGGCTTACCTTAAATTCAGGGGATGAATACATTCGCCTCAGCGGTACCATTCGTCCAGCCGATATCGGCCCTGACAACACCATCGCTTCGACCCGTATTTCCAACGCCAGAATTCAGTATTCAGGGACGGGTGAGCGACAAGATACCCAAGAGCAAGGCTGGTTGGCACGATTCTTTAATGTCACCTTGTAGCCCTACAATGTGTCGGAGAGTTGACGTGAAAAAGTGGTTGTTATCGATAGTCTTGCTGATGGTGGCGATGCCAAGCCTTGCCGCGCGCATCAAAGATGTGGCGGAGGTCGCTGGGGTACGCAGTAACACCCTAACGGGCTATGGCTTGGTGGTGGGGTTACCTGGTACGGGAGAGAGCACGCCCTTTACCGATCAAAGCTTTAAATCGATGCTGGAAAACTTTGGCATCCAATTGCCGCCAGATATCAATCCTCAATCAGCCAACATTGCCGCCGTTGCCGTCACTGCTGACTTGCCCGCGTTTGCCAAACAAGGTCAAAAACTTGACGTTACTGTATCGTCGATTGGTTCGGCAGAGAGCTTACGTGGTGGCACCTTGCTACAAACTTTTCTCAAAGGCTTGGATGGTAACGTCTATGCGACTGCACAAGGGAACTTGATTGTGGGCGGGTTTAGTGCCACCGGTGCTGATGGCTCTCAGTTGGTGGGCAACACCCCAACCGTTGGACGGATCACCAATGGTGCGTCCGTTGAGCGGGAAGTCCCCAATCCTTTTGGTCGTGGTGATTACCTGACTTTCAACTTATTCCAATCCGACTTTACTACCGCTCAGCGTATGGCGGATGCGGTTAATCGCTTTCTTGGCCCGTCAACCGCATCAGCCATGGATGCGACCTCAGTGAGAGTTAGAGCACCACGCGATGTTAGCCAGCGCGTGGCTTTCTTATCAACGGTTGAGAATATTGAGTTTCAGCCGGGTGATGCGGCAGCGAAAATTATCGTTAATTCTCGCACTGGCACGATTGTGGTCGGGCAAAATGTTCGTCTTCGTCCTGCGGCGATCACCCATGGTGGGATGACGGTTTCCATTCAAGAAGACTTCAATGTTGATCAGCCTAACCCATTCGGTGGTGGTGAGGCTGTGGTTACGCCTGATACCGAAATCAATGTTGAGGAAGAAGCAGGGCGGATGTTCCACTTTAAACCTGGTGTGACACTCGACGACCTCGTACGTGCCGTTAATGGGGTTGGTGCTGCCCCCTCGGATCTCATGGCGATTCTACAAGCGCTTAAACAGGCCGGGGCCATCGATGGCCAATTGATAGTGATATAGGGCAACGCATGAAATCTCCTGTTGATAGTCAATTTGTACACGATATAAGCCAGCTCGATTCATTACGTCGCCAAGCCGTGAAAGGGGAAGAAGGGGATGAGCAAGCGGCGCTACGTTCAGCCGCCGAGCAGTTCGAGTCCTTATTTACCCAGATGCTGTTCAAGTCAATGCGTGATGCTAATGAAGCGTTTGAGTCTGACTTAATCGACGATCGTACCTCTAAATTTTATGAGCAGATGGCCGATGAACAAATGGCCAGTGAACTAAGCCGAGAGGGCTCACTGGGCCTCGCGGATATGATTGTTGAACAATTAGGGAAAGCGCAAGGCGATAGCCAGCCAGATATGAATGAAGCGGCTCGCGCGTCGGCGCAATCTTTACCATTGGATCAAAACCGTAGCCGAGAGGCAGCAGAAAAGGCAATTGCTGCACTCGATAGTCAGTCTATCGCGCCGCCGGCCGCCAATATCCCCACGCCCCAACGTTCAAAAAGTTTTGACTCTCCGGACTCTTTTGTGAACACGCTGGCGCCACATGCACGTCGCGCAGCCCGAGCGCTGGGTACGGATCCGGCGATTATTCTTGCTCAAGCAGCACTAGAGACGGGGTGGGGGAAAAAGGTTATCGCCAATGCCCGCGATAACAGTCATAACTTGTTTAATATAAAGGCGGATCAACGTTGGGGTGGCGATAAAGTCGCCACACAAACCCTCGAGGTGTATGACGGGATCCCGGTTAAAGAAACGGCAAGCTTTCGCTCGTACCCTTCCTATCAAGAGAGTTTTGACGATTTCGTCTCATTTTTGCGTGACAACCCGCGCTATGAGCAAGCATTATCGCAATCTGCCCAACCTGAACAGTTTATTCGTGAGCTGCATCAAGCCGGGTATGCCACTGATCCTGAGTACGCGGATAAAGTGATCCGCGTCCTCGATCAGGTCCGCGGCATGATGGACTAAGAGAGCGGCAGGCAAGGGCTTGCCGTTTTGCTTTTTGCTCTCTTTGTTGAGGCTTGAACGTCTACTAACGTCATAATAATAAACGACTTTTATTTTTTAAAGTCCCTTGGCTCAATTTTTGCTTGTCTTCTACTATCTCGTTTTAATTGTCGGGTTATTTGGAGGCACAATGGGCTTGGACCTGCTTTCCCTTGGGTCGCAAGGCGTACTGACTGCGCAGCGACAGCTGAATACAACAGGTCACAATATCTCTAACGTGAATACGGAGGGATATAGTCGTCAGTCGGTTGAGCAAAAAACCAATGATGTTCAGTTTTGGGGCGGCAATAACTACGGCACTGGTGTCCATGCCGCGGCAATACGCCGTAACTATGACAAGTTTGCGGTTAACGAATTAAATGTCTCGACGTCAAACCTCTCTCATGCTGCTGCCCGCAATGAACAGCTTGGGCGGCTTGACGATATGATGGCGCATTCGGCCAAAAAAATACCCGAGAATATGAACGAATTTTATGGGGCGGTCAAAGGACTGGCAGATAGCCCCAGCGACATGGGCGCTCGTAAAGTCGTGCTTGAGAAAGCGCGTATGGTCGCTTCTGGTATGAACGATGTTTATGGTGTGTTGCAGCAGCAATCGATTGATACGTCCTCGCAAATTGATGCCACCGTCAAACGAATGAATGACATTGGCCAAGAGTTGGTGGATGTGCATAAAGCCATACTAAAAACGCCCGCCGAAGCCAATGACTTGTTAGACCGACATGACAAGCTTATCCGAGAGCTCTCTGAATACACGCAGGTGAGTGTGAACGCGCGTGAGGATGGGTTATTCAACGTGATTATCGGCAGTGGCCATATGTTGGTGTCTGGCATGAACAGCAGTGAACTGACCACCTTGCCGGGTAAGCCTGACCATCAAGAGCGCCGTTTGGCGTTGGTGGAAGGGAAGACAGTGAAAGCGATTTCTAATCAAGACATCCGCGGGAAACTCGGGGCATTGTTTGAATATCGTGATGATACCTTAGGACAAGCGCGAGACGAATTAGGTCGGATGGCGATTGGTTTTTCCCAATCACTCAATGACTTACAGAGTCAAGGGTTCGATCTTAACGGCGAGGTTGGAAAGAACATTTTCACCGACTTTAACAGTGACCGTATTGCCAGCGCACGGGTGATCCAAAACGGTGATTCTACCGCTGATTTAAAAGTCTATATTGATGATCTTCAGCAGCTCAAGCGGGGGGATTATCAACTTAAATTTGATGGCACCCAATATACCCTGACATCACCGGATGGAAAGCAATCGACGGTGACACCAAGTGGTACCCCGCCTAGCTTTAATGTCGACGGCATGCGAGTGCAAGTGGATGCTGGCTTGGCGGCCAATGAACGCGTGTTGATTCGTCCCGCTCGCTCAGCAGCAGGACAAATGCGAGTGACCATGGAGGATCCGGCGGATATCGCGGCGCAAAGTTATGTCAGTGCAAGCTCGGTGAGCCATGGCGACGGTGATGTGCGAATTTTACAAGCTGGTGGACAAAAAGAATTTCAAGTTCGGGTCTCCCCTGATGGCAGCCAATTTGCGGTGACCGATCCTAAGGGGCAAGTTTTGGTCGCACCACAGGCCTACCCGCCGGGTGGACCGATTGATGTCAACGGCACCATCATTGAGATCAATGATAAAGCGGCGCCGGATGATGTGCTGGCTATCAGCCTTATCCCGGCTGATGGTGACAATAGTAATCTCATCCGTATGCAGGAGCTGCAAACGGAAAAGCTGATGGATAACGGTCGCTCGACGGTGCTCGATGTCTATGAGGGACTAAGTACCGATCTTGGGGTGCAAAAAGCCTCTTATGAGCGTCTGCAAGATGTGAGTATGGTTGAACACGATGCCGCAGAAAGTCGTGTGGCGGAAGTGTCTGGGGTGAACCTGGATGAAGAAGCGGCCAATATGATGAAGTTTCAGCGCGCGTACATGGCGGCGTCACGGATTATGACCGCCGCTAACGAAACATTTGACTCTCTGCTCAATGCAACGCGATAAGGTAGGACAGTATGATTAGTCGTATTGCCAGCTTTCACAATTACCAGTCGGTCTCCAACGACATTATGCGTCAGAATGTGAAGGTGCAGGATAACCAAGAGCAGATGGCGACGGGGAAACGTGTTATTACATCCGGTGATGATCCGGTGTCGTCTATCTACATTCAAAACTTTCGCCAGCAAGATGAGCAGATTGACCAATTTATCGACTCGATAACGTTGGCGCGAAACCGACAAACTCGCGAAGAAATCGCGATTGATGAGTCCGAACAGCTCATGGACGGAGCGAAACGCAAAGTGATGGCGATGATCAACGGCTCGTTATCAGTGGAAGACCGCACCGCGCATCGGCAAGACTTGCAAGGGATGTTTGATAACTTTATGGACTTGGTGAACACCAAGGATGAGTCAGGCAATTTCTTGTTTTCCGGTACCCAAACCAGTACGCAGCCTTTTTATCGTGATAGCCAAGGCAACGTGCGTTACGCGGGGGATAGTTACTTTCGTACTGCCCAAGTAGCCCCTGCGGTGGAAGTGCCGACGTCTGATCCAGGCGATAAACTGTTTATGGAAATTGATAATCCTTTTGGTGATTATCAGCCTGAATACGATCTCGAAGATGGGTCTCTATTGCTGATGGCGAAAGCGGAAAACACCAATGATGCGGATACCTCTAACTATTCGGTGTCTTTTGATGTTAATGCCAATGGGGACACCACCTACTCCTTGATGCAAGATGGCACTGAAGTCAGTGCTGGGCTGTATGATCCTCAAAACGGCGTTGAGTGGAACACGCTGAAAATGACCTTCGAGGGCGAGATGAAGCCAGGCGATACCATCAACCTAGAAAGGCAAGACAGCTTCAATGTTTTCGACTCGTTTAAAAATGGCGCCGCGCTGTCGTATGCCGATATTGATGATGCGTCTGCCACGGCGGAACTCCACCAGGTGACCGAACAGTTTGCGGCGGCGTTCAAGCATTTGAACAAAGCACGCTCAGAAGTGGGCACGCGACTGACCACCTTAGATCGGCAAGAAAGTATGCACAAAGACTTTAAGTTGGTGCTTAACCGCTCACTGGGCACCATGGAAGATCTGGACTATACCCAGGCGGCCATCGATATGAACGAGGACATGCTCGCGCTGCAAGCGTCCCAACAGGCCTTTGCCAAAACCAAAGATCTCTCGCTGTTTAATTATATCTAATCCAAAGCGTAAGCCTTTGGTTGTCACAAGGTGTCGAGGATAAGAGAAAAACGGGGTCGCATCAGCGGCCCCGTTTTGTGTTGCGATTGGGTGTTTCCCGCTCTAGGAGCAAAGATCGCTTACCATGCGGTGCGCCATGGCATTAAGCAGGGGTTGTTTATCTTTGAGCATGGGCGGGTAACTGAACGCGTACTCATGGTTCCCCGGCATCGCATCAGGGGTTTGCATATCACTGTGCTGGTGGCCGGCAAAAAACACATAACACGGTGTGCCAACAGCGACAGTCAGCCTATGTACCGCTGTCCCTGCGGTAAACACTCCAGACAGTTGTTTGATTGTGTGCGCTGTCCCCATAAAATCATTTTTAAGATCCAGTCCCGGCAAGGTGACGATCTCAACGCCCGTTTGCTTCTTGATTTTACTGAGCTCTTTATCACACTCGCCATATTGTAAATTAACAAACTGGGCGTTAGGGCAAAGCTGGCGCATGGTTTTTATCCAGCCAGCCAATTCGTCAGCCACTAAATAGTGAATATTACGGGTGGCGGCGGCGAGACCACTTCGCCAACACACACCAAACACGGGGCCCTGTTGATGCAGCTCAGCTAGCGGGGCGATCCAAGGCGCATCGGCGGCGACATCTGGGACAATATAGGTTTGTTGATAGAGGTGACGCCCAAAGTGTTGGTAGCACAGGCCCGCCAACGACCCACCGGCAATCCAACTATCAATATCGGCTAGGACATGTTCTGGCACAAAAATATCTTTTCCGTCAGTGCGAGAAATGGGCACAATTTCCGTGCTGGGGAAGGCTTGGCGTAACAGGGGCTCTAAGCGGGGATCACAGCCGACATACACTTTCCGAGCGCGTTCAACCACCATGGCAACATTGTGAAAATAAGCCAGTTCATCCCCAACCCCTTGCTCGGGCATGATAAGCACGGCATCGGTCTCTGGCCGAGACAAGTTCCAACGGGGTAAGTTGCCGTGATATTTGAGGCGGCGTCCGCATTCAATCCCAGCCTCATTGGCTTGATAAAATTTCTCCCAGGCCATTTGCGTACGATAGACAAACGCCAGATTAAATCGTAGTGCCTGATCGTCGGGCTGAGAGGCTAGCAGGGCCTCGAGGCGCTGCTGAGCTTGGTCAATATTGCCCATATACCAATCCAGTTCACCCAGTTGGGCATTTAACGTATTGGCTTGTGTGTCACTGACATAATTCAGTGCCTTAAGATGGACTTGGTAGCAATCGGTTAATTTATCTTGAGTAAATTGATGGTGCTGCTTGAGCAGTTCGAAGGTGGCACGGGCATAGGCATAATGTAATTCACCGCGCTCAGGTTCATCACGCAAACACTGTTTGGCCAATTTGCTTGCTTCTAGCCAGTTAGCTTCATTGAGATAAACCACCAGGAGTTGACGCAAAAATGCCGTGTCTTGTGTTTGCTTATAGGTCGTTAAACAGCGCTGGCGCGCGCTGGCATACTCCCCCAGTCCCGCTTCTGCGCGGATGAGTAGCAGTTGCCAAACTGGATGAGCCTGTGCTTTTTCACTGCCACGTAGTAGCAATTGTTGTGCTTTGCCGAACGCTTTCTGATCCAATGCTTGTTGCGCCAATGCCATCAGCGCCGGTGGGTAATCTGGCTCCAGCGTGAGTATGGTTTGGTAAAGCTGCTCGGCTTGGTCACTGTGCCCATCAGCGACCAAATCAGCTGCCACTGACAAGGTTTTGTTAATTTCATCGGCCAGCCCTTGGTTTTTTAGCTGGTGGAGCTCGTCACGCAAAGCGTGCGTTCGACGACTTTCTCCCTGTAGGCCGAGTTTGGCCGTTAACTGCTCACGCAGATTAAGGATGTCCTGATTGGTAGGAGCGGCGGCAAACAATGTCTCAACCAGCTCCATGGCCGCGTGATTATGCCCTTGTTGCGTCAATACCTGTGCCTTATCGAACAACAAAGACAGATCGTCAGGGGCATGTTCAAGCGCATGGTCAAGGTGAGCCATTGCTTGCGTGTACTGCCCTGCTTCCGCATCCAGCACGGCCAGTACTTGCCGCACTTGCACGGTATCGGGTGCGTGGCTCAGTATTTGCTCGAACACTTGCCGCGCGTCGGTTTTATTCCCTTCTTGGTAAAGACGAATCCCGAGCTGGAAGGCATCATCCAGCGTCATATTAGTGTGGCCGTCGTTGTCTTGCGTCATCGGTTACATCGTCCTGTTATCCGTGACAGCCTCGCGCATTACAGCAAGAGGCTGGCGAGCATCGATAAGCCAATAATTTAGCAAAAAATATGCCTTCCGTCCGGCTGTTGCTCGAAGTTGGCCGCTAACTTGCAGGCCACCGATCACATAGACGGCAAAAAGCTAGGCGAGGCATTGCCGCACCTTGCCGCTAAGCACAGAAAAGCGGCAGGGTTTTTCGAGTCAATCTTGGCTGATAGGACAATTTAATCACTTTAAATTATTGATTTTTAACTAATTATAAAAGTTGGCACACATATTGTATTTATTCGAGCAAGCGGCCAGTTTTTGAACGGGCTGATTTTGAAACTGATTAACAAGCTGTTCCCGCAGCACCGCCAAACACAGTGCAACACGTCGCGGGTAGGCTGTTTCGCAAAGCAAGCGAAAGTCAAAGGAGAGCAAAATGGGTGTAACAGTTAACACCAACGTGTCTGCGATGACTGCGCAGCGTTACCTGAATAAAGCGACCGATGAGTTGAATAATTCAATGGAACGTCTGTCGTCAGGTAGCCGGATCAACAGTGCTAAAGACGACGCGGCGGGTTTGCAGATCTCTAACCGTTTGGTTGCCCAAACACGAGGCCTTGATGTGGCAATGCGAAACGCCAATGATGGTATTTCTATTGCGCAGACTGCCGAAGGGGCAATGCAGGAATCGACCAACATTTTGCAGCGTATGCGGGATCTTTCCCTCCAGTCTGCAAACGGTGCCAATGGTAAATCTGAGCGTGTCGCTATCCAAGAAGAGGTAGAAGCACTCAAAGATGAGCTTAACCGGATCGCTGAAACCACTGCGTTTGGTGGCCGTCGATTACTTAATGGCTCGTTTGGGGAGGCCTCATTTCAAATTGGTGCGGATGCCGGTGAGGCGATCATCATGGGCCTATCGAGTATTCGCGCTGATGATTTCCGCATGGGGGGGGTCGAGTTCACCGGTACCCAGCCTAAATCGGCAGGATGGGAAGTGGATCCGGCGGCGGCAACGTTGCAGCTGCAGTTTACTACCAAAGATGGCCAAAACGTGAGTATGGCCATCGCAGCGAAAGCGGGTGATGATGTCGAAGAACTGGCCAGTTACATCAATGGTCAGTCTGGCGAAATGTTAACCGCATCGGTGGATGAAGAGGGTCAACTCCAAGTCTTTATCGAAGAGCACAAAGTTGAAGGTGCCGTTACTTTTGGGGGCGGACTGGCTACCTCATTGGGGATGGTGTCTGGCAATGGTGACTTGGTCACCGCCGCCGACCTTGATGTATCGGATGTCGGTGGCGCGCAAATGGCAGTGGGGGTGATTGACTCGGCCATGCGTTATATTGATAGCCAGCGTGCGGACTTGGGTGCGAAACAAAATCGACTCAGCCACACCATTAGCAACTTGTCGAATATTCAGGAAAACGTGGCTGCATCGAATAGCCGGATCCGTGATACCGACTTTGCCCGAGAAACCACGGCAATGACCAAAGGGCAAATCCTGCAGCAGGCCGGTACCTCGATGCTGGCGCAGGCGAAACAGATGCCGCAAGCGGCTCTGAACCTTCTGCAATAATTCTTCTTCATATCAGCACACTAAAAGCGGCAATCGGTTGCCGCTTTTTTTTGTGTCATTTTTTCTCAAAATCTTCCTAAAGATATTTCTCCTTTGGGCGTTAACCTTCATAGCGCCTTACGGCAGTGGTGTAAATGCACCGCCAAGCACCGACAAAAAAAGCTAAAGCTTTCTCAACGTGCGCCGCTAAATGGGTTGTGAACAATTTTGATACTGGTTTTCCCTGGTCAGCTGGGCGAAGCCGGACCTAGAACCAAAGGAGAATAGTTATGGCTATTACTGTTAACACTAACGTCCCTGCGATGACTGCTCAGCGTTATTTGAATAACTCAACCGATGCGCTGAACAACTCGATGGAGCGTTTGTCATCCGGTTCTCGCATTAACAGTGCTAAAGACGACGCGGCAGGCCTTCAGATTTCTAACCGTTTGATGGCTCAAAGCAGTGGTTTGGGCGTGGCTGTTCGAAATGCGAACGACGGCATCTCAATGGCGCAAACCGCTGAAGGTGCGATGGAAGAGTCAAGCAACATTTTGCAACGTATGCGTGACTTGTCACTGCAATCAGCTAACGGTGCCAACGGTGATGCAGAGCGTAGCGCAATCCAAGAAGAGGTTGTCGCGCTGAAAGACGAGCTGAACCGTATCGCAGAAACGACCTCGTTCGGTGGTGCTAAACTGCTTAACGGTACCTTCGGTACGCGCTCTTTCCAAGTGGGTGCAGACGCCGGTGAAGCTGTGATGATGGAGTTTAAAAACATCCGTGCAGACCACAGCGAAATGGGTGGGGCAAGCTTCACTGCCGCTAACGCCAAATCAGCAGGCTGGACAGCGACTGCGGGTGCCACCATGGCAATCAATATTACCAATGCTGACGGCACGTCCACGTCTATCAATGTGACGGCCAAAGGTGGTGATGATATTGAAGAAATCGCAACCTATATCAACGGTCAATCTCAAGACAAGCTGAGCGCGTCTGTGACTGAAGATGGTGAGCTGCAAATCGTAACCGGTGCTGGGTCAGATGCAACCTTCACGGGTGCTTTGGCAACATCGCTAGCGATGGGTACCAAAGTGGATGAAACCATTAAAGATGTTGATGTTTCGTCTATGGGTGGCGCGCAAAAAGCCGTGGGTATGATTGATAACGCGATGCAGTTTATCGACTCTCACCGTGCGGAATTGGGTGCGAAGCAAAATCGCTTGAGTCACACCATTGCCAACTTGGATAACGTTAATGAAAACGTCTCGGCCTCTAACAGCCGTATCCGTGATGTTGACTTTGCCAAAGAAACAACCAACTTGACCAAGTCACAAATCTTGCAGCAATCTGGTACCTCTATTTTGGCGCAAGCCAAGCAGGCACCACAAGCCGCACTGAGCTTGCTCGGTTAACCATTCACGAGCGGCGGCCTAATCGCCGCCGCTACGTTTTGGGAGGTGAATAGCGATGGACATTTCATCCGTTACAAATTCATCCCTGCCGCACTCAGCACACTCTGATGGCACAAAGGTTGCTAGAGATGTAAGAGTTGGAAAAGTACGCCCAGATCCGGTCAGCCAGCACCAGCAGGCAGAGCGTCGTGAGGCGAGAGAGTCAATGCAACAACGCCGTGTAGAGCAGTCACAGCGCATTGAGGAAAATCGTCAGCTACAACGCAAACAACTGGAGAAGTTGGTAGAGCGGCTCGATGAGTTTATGTCCGACTTTAACAAAGGGCTCGCATTCCGTTTGGATGAAGACACAGGACGCAGTGTGATCACCGTTTATGAAATGAACAGTGGTGACATTATCCGTCAGATTCCAGAGCAGGAAATGTTAGAGCTTGCTAAGCAATTGTCGCAACACGCGCGAGGGCTTGTCACAGAAAAGGTATAACGAGGTGAGAGAGTCGTTATGAGTGTTAAGGCAGCAGGCATGGGTGGTGGCATGGATATTAACTCCATGGTCACTAAAATCGTGGATGCTGAGCGTGCACCCAAACAAGAGCGTATTGTCAAACGCATGAATGATGTCGAAACCGACATCAGTGCGTTTGGCCGCTTAAAAGAATCTCTCGATAAACTCAAAACCCAAATGTATGACTTTCGTCGCAACGAAGGTTTTGCGGCGAGAACCACATCCGTTAGCAATCCAGACGCACTTGGCGCCAGCGCGACGCCAGATGCCATCCCCGGTCGTTATCAAATCGATGTTCAGCAATTAGCGGGTGCACATAAACTTGTGTCACCCGGTGTTGATGCTGACGCGTCTCTCGGGAGTGGCAAGCTCACCATTACCATGGGTAATCGCACCAGCGTGATCGATGTTCCCCAAGGCAAAGACAGCTTGGCAGACATCGTGCGTGCGATTAATAGCGACCCTAAAAACCCAGGTGTACAAGCGTCACTGATTCAAGATGATAGCGGCGCACGCATGGTGTTGAATGGCAACAAAACGGGGGCGGAGAATCAGGTGGAAGTCAATGTTGATGCGCAAGTGGGGAGTGCGCTTCATCAGTTAGGCTTCAAAGCGGGACAAGCCAATAATGGCATGGCACAAATGCAAGCCGCACAAGATGCCAAAATACTGATTGATGGTATCGCGTCAGTCTCCAGTGCCACGAACACCTTTGATAATGCGATCGAAGGCGTATCACTGGAAGTCACGCAAACCAGTGATAAACCGCTGGCACTCGCCGTTGAACATGATCGAGAGTCTGTGCGTTCGACCATTACGTCGTTCGTCGATAATTACAATGCGTTTTTCCGTGTCTCACAAGCGGTCAGTAAGTATGACCCTGAGACCCAGCAAGGTGGTCCTTTGGTGGGGGAAAGTGTCATTCGAACGGCAACCAGTCGATTGCGCAATCTTTTCTCGTCACCGATTGAGCAAGCCCCAGAGGGAATGAAAACCCTGAGTGAGCTGGGTGTCACTACCACTATGGACGGTCGTCTAGAAGTCGATAACAAGGTACTAGACCGGCAACTGCGTCAAAACTTTAACGCATTGGAAGGTTTTTTTGGTGGCAATGATGGTTTTGCGCGTCAGCTTGAACAAGTCGTCGGCGGCTTTACGGGCGCGGGCGGAGCGATCAGTAATCGTGAGAGCACGTTGTCAGAGCAAAAGCTTCGCCTTCGTGATGACCAACGAGAGTTAGACCGACGCATGGAAAATTTAGAGTCGCGAACCATGCAGCGCTTTTCTGCGATGGAAGAAGCGACATCGCAAATGCGTTCACAGTTACAAGCTATGCAAAACATTATGCCGGGTTAATGATGACCCAGGTATCCGAATGGCTCGACGCACTCGAAGCGATTGATGAAGCAATTGCCCAACAATTGAACATGAGTGACATTGATTCAGAAAAACTGGCTCAGCAATTGCATGACAGACAAGCGTTACTTGATCAGATTGCAGCGTCGCCACAAGCGCCGAATCAACAGCAATGGTCTCAGGCGTTATCAAGAACAGAAACGCTCATTGATGCACTCGAGGGGCAGAAAGCCGATGCTGCCAAGCGCTTGTTACAGCAGCGCAAGGGGAAGCAGTCTGTGCAGCTGTATAAGAAATTTCAATAAGTGAGGAAGACTATGAGAGGCTCACTACAGGCCTATAAGAAGGTCTCGGTTGACAGTCAATTAAGCGCTGCGTCGCCTCATAAGGTTATCCAAATGCTGATGGCCGGCGCGATCGAGCGCTTAATTCAAGGCAAAGCTGCCATGGCACAAGGCGACTTATCCGTCAAAGGTGAGCGGTTAGGTAAAGCGTTAGATATCATTATTAATCTACGTGCATGTCTATCAATGGATGATGGCGGCGATATTGCTGATAACTTAGACGCCATCTATGACTTTATGATTCGTCAGGTGAGTACCGCGAATTTGGAAAACAAACCGGAACCCATCGACGATGTGATTGAGCTGTTAAGAGAGATTAAATCCGCTTGGGACCAGATTCCTTCCGAATACCATAATATGACTCAAGCGACCAGTTAAACTGCCTATCAAACTACTGACATGGCACTGGAGTCACAGGTTTACTGTGTCTCCGGTTGCCTTATGCGCGTTCTCTATTACAATGTCTTGATTAAAATTGAGATTGTTGTTGCTTAAAAGCGACACAATTATAAAAAGTTATCAGGGCAGACGTATCTCACACATGCAAGATTTAGCAAAGATCCTCGTTATCGATGACGATGACCAGTTTCGTCACGATCTCGGCGTGATACTCGACTTTATCGGCGAGCGTTACGCGCTTCACTCGACCACAGATGTCAGTGATGCACTTTGGGAGCAAAACTGGGGCGCATGTTTTCTTGGCCACGTCCGCTCGACACCGTTACTTGAAAAAGTACTTGAGCAGCTTGCTACCTATCATCACGTTCCTGTGATTGCGATTCGACGCCACGATCGTGAACTTTCAGGGTTACCCAACTATGTCGGTGAACTCGGGTTACCTTTGAACTACCCGCAATTATTCGATGCACTCCATCACTGCCGCGAGTTTGCCGGTAAACAGGCTTTCAGTATTCCACAATTGTCTGGCGATAATACCGCCTTTCATAACATGGTGGGTAAAAGCGACGCCATCGAACAGGTCCGTCATCTCATAGAGCAGGTCGCTTCTACCGAAGCCAGTGTTTTGATCCTCGGTGAATCTGGTACCGGAAAAGAAGTCGTGGCGCGCCATGTACACCATGCCTCGTCACGCGCGTCTGGCCCCTTTGTGCCTGTTAATTGTGGTGCGATTCCAGGCGAGTTGTTGGAAAGTGAACTGTTCGGCCATGAGAAAGGCGCCTTCACGGGGGCGATATCAGCGCGTAAAGGGCGCTTCGAGCTAGCGGAAGGCGGAACGCTGTTTTTGGATGAAATTGGCGACATGCCGATGCCAATGCAAGTCAAATTGTTACGCGTGTTGCAAGAGCGTACGTTTGAGCGCGTGGGAGGAAACAAAAGCATTCGCGCCAATGTTCGTGTCGTTGCCGCGACCCACCGTACGCTAGAAACCATGATCAAAGACGGTGAGTTTCGGGAAGATTTGTATTACCGACTCAATGTCTTCCCGATCGAAATGCCGGCGCTACGCGAGCGAATCGATGATATCCCGCTATTAATCCATGAGCTAATGTCTAGGCTTGATGTGGAAGGGAATGGCCGGATCCATATTTCCCCTCGGGCGATTAATTCGTTGATGGAACATGAATGGCCAGGCAATGTTCGCGAGCTGGCGAACTTGATTGAGCGTTTGGTTATTTTGTACCCAGGACAAATGGTCGATGTGAATCATTTGCCAGCTAAATATCGTTACAGTGATATTCCTGAATTTCAGCCTGAGGCCTATTCGGTCGAAGATACTGAGATGGCTGAACGCGATGCCCTCACCGCGATGTTCCATGAGCCGGACGAGCCTGCTTTCGAAGAGGACATGCCTGGCTTTGCGGATAGCCCCGGCCTGACAAATTTGCCGCCTGAGGGCGTTAATTTGAAAGAAACCCTCGCCGAGGTCGAGATTGATTTGATTAAGCAGGCGCTAGAGGCGCAGTCTGGTGTGGTTGCTAGGGCGGCTGACATGCTGAGTATGCGGCGCACGACACTGGTAGAAAAGATGCGAAAGTACGGTTTGAACAAGGAAGAATTAATCTAGATCGACGAGGCGTCAAAAAGCGGAGTCAAAAAAATGACTTCGCTTTTTTGTCTCCAAATGGCTGATAATGTTAGCGATTTTTATGGCATAATCTCTGCTTAAGTGAGTAAAACCTTGATCGAAATGTGTGTTGCCTAAATGGAAACCCAATCTTCGCCACTGGGATCAGTGGATCAACAAGTCACTCGGTATAAGCAAGTTCTCGATGTGATGCCAGCAGGCGTTATTTTGCTTGATGCCAATGGCCGTGTCGCTGAAGCCAATCCAGAGGCGCATCGCCTCCTTGGGGAGCCGCTCACTCAGCAGCGCTGGTTTGATGTGATTCAACGCGCATTCTCACCACGAGATGATGATGGACACGAGGTCTCTCTCAAAGATGGCCGTCGGGTGAAGCTTGCCATTTCAGCGTCCGATTCAGGGCAACTTATCTTGATCACCGACATGACAGAAACCCGTTTATTGCAGTCGCGCGTTAGTGATCTGCAACGGTTATCGTCGTTGGGAAAAATGGTGGCGTCGCTGGCACACCAAGTACGTACTCCGCTTTCTAGCGCGATTTTATATGCGTCGAATCTAGGGGCGCCCAACCTTAATGATGCGACGCGGCAACGCTTTCAATTCAAACTGTTAGACCGGCTACATGACTTGGAAAAGCAAGTGAACGACATGTTGTTGTTTGCTAAGGGTGGCGACAACAAAGTGGTTAAAGTGTTTACCGTTGAACAGTTATTTAACGAGTTCGAGCCTATGGTGGATGCGGTTATTCAAGGTCACGATGTTGATTTTGCTATCAATAGTGATGATGAAAGTCTCTCGTTGCTCGGTAATCCTAATGCATTGGCCAGCGCGCTCAGTAACTTGGTCGTCAATGCCGTCCAAGTGGCAGGCAAGGGTTGCCAAGTGGTGGTGGATTCGCGCCAACAAGGCGATAATTTATTGTTGTCTGTTGCGGATAATGGCCCTGGGATTGCGCCTGAACTGCAAGCGAAAGTGTTGGAGCCTTTTTTTACCACACGACAGCAAGGTACAGGTCTAGGCCTCGCCGTTGTGCAAATGGTGTGTCATGCCCATGATGGCAAACTCACCTTACAATCCGAGCCTGAAAAAGGGGCCTGTTTTACATTGTGTTTGCCGATCGTCAAAGGGGCGGCGGCAGAGCAGGGTAAGAGCGTAGGAGAAACACAATGAGCCAAACCACAGTGCTAATCGTTGAAGATGATGAAGGCTTGCGCGAAGCGCTTGTCGATACCCTGGCATTGGCTGGATACCATTGGCGTGAAGCGGACAGTGCGGAACAAGCCTTGGTCACTTTAAAATCCGAGACGATTGATATCGTTGTCTCAGATGTGCAGATGGCGGGCATGGATGGCTTGGCGCTGTTGCGCTCAATCAAAACGCATATGCCGAATTTACCTGTTTTGCTGATGACGGCCTATGCCAACATTGAAGACGCGGTGGCGGCGATGAAAGAAGGCGCCATTGATTACATGGCCAAGCCGTTTGCCCCTGAGGTCTTGCTTAATATGGTTAGCCGGTATGCACCGGTGAAAAACGATGACTCGGATGCTATCGCAGAAGATCCAAAAAGTGTTGCTTTGCTAGCGCTCGCCGATAAAGTCGCCAGCACGGATGCCAACGTAATGATCCTTGGCCCATCTGGCTCAGGGAAAGAAGTGATGGCACGTTATATTCACGATCATTCGGGACGCTCAAGTGCGCCTTTTGTCGCGATTAATTGCGCTGCTATTCCGGAGAACATGCTGGAAGCAACCCTTTTTGGCTATGAGAAAGGGGCATTTACCGGGGCCGTGCAAGCGTGTCCGGGGAAATTTGAACAGGCCCAAGGCGGCACTATCTTATTGGATGAAATCAGTGAGATGGATTTGGGGCTGCAAGCCAAGTTGCTCCGTGTGTTGCAAGAGCGCGAGGTAGAGCGTTTGGGGGGCCGTAAAAGCATTCAGCTTGATTTACGGGTACTGGCGACCAGTAACCGTGATCTAAAAGACTATGTCGCCCAAGGCCACTTTCGCGAAGACTTGTATTACCGTTTGAATGTGTTTCCGATCACTTGGCCGGCGTTGCAAGAGCGTCCAGGGGACATTATTCCACTGGCGAACTATTTGTTGTCACGCCACTGCCAAAAGCAAGGGTTGCCTTGCCCGACGTTACACCCAGATGCAGAGCAAAAATTATTGAGTTACGCATGGCCGGGTAATGTACGGGAGCTGGACAACGTGATGCAACGTGCCTTGATACTGGCAACCCAATCTCATATTCAAGCGACAGACATTTTACTCGAAGGGCAAGACTGGCAAGATGCCTCAAGTTTACAAAGCAAGGTGATGGATAGCCAATCAACCGTTTCGACGGCAACGCCATCTTCCGTACCCAGTCATGATGCGATGGAAGCGCAGTCTAATGGTGCAGGGTTAGGCAATGAATTACGCGATCAGGAGTTTTCCATCATATTGGAGACCATTCGAGCCTGCGAGGGGCGGCGTAAAGATGTGGCAGAGCGCTTAGGGATCAGCCCCAGGACACTGCGTTATAAGCTCGCCAAAATGCGCGACGCAGGGATTGATATTCCCCAGTAATCACACAGAGTCGTCAGCCTTTGCGAAAGTGGTCTCAAAGTTGCACATAGTAAGATGACTGATGAAAATCTGACTGAATTGACAAAATATTGACACAGGAAGGATCGACGATGAAAGCGAATGCCTTGACGCAAGAGATGCAAGCCATGGCGGCAGCGGCAAAGAATGTCTCTCAGCCTGCAACCGGTCAACAAGTCAGCCAAGAATTTGGCGATATGCTTGCCAGTGCGATTAACCATGTGAATGGATTACAAAAAACCTCGGGTGAGCTTGCCACACGGTTCGATGAAGGTGACCGCAACGTAAGCTTATCGGATGTCATGATAGCTCGAAACAAGTCGAGTGTGGCGTTTGATGCCACCGTGCAAACGCGCAACAAGTTAGTTGAGGCGTATAAAGAACTCATGAATATGCCTGTTTAATGTAGGAATTAATCAGTGGCTGAAGAGAACCAAAACACCGATCTGGCGGTTTCAGATGGCGCAGCAGCACTGCCATCGACCGATGCGGCATTAGACGCAGAGCAAAGCACGCAAGATCCGGACGCATCAGAACAGTCAGCATCGTCAAACTCGATATTTGGCGATCTCGACATGGTGCGCCAGTTGATCTTGGTGTTAGCGGTTGCGATTTGTGTCGCACTGATCATGATGCTGTTTTTCTGGGTGCAGGAACCCGAAATGCGGCCACTGGGTACGTACGAAACAGAAGAACTGATCCCTGTTTTGGATCACCTTGACCAGAACAAAGTTGAATATCAATTAGATGGTAATACCATCCGCGTTCCCTCAAGTGATTATTCCTCGATTCGGCTCGATCTGACCCGTGTTGGTCTCAATACCAGCACGGCGGAAGGCGATGAGATCTTGCTCAACGATATGGGGTTTGGGGTTTCACAAAAGCTTGAACAAGAACGTCTTAAACTCAGCCGCGAACGTCAGCTTGCCGCCGCCATTGAAGAAGTGCGGCAAGTGCGAAAAGCACGTGTCTTGTTAGCGATGCCTAAACAGAGTGTCTTTGTGCGCCACAATCAAGAGGCGTCAGCCACTGTCTTTTTGACGTTGGGGGGCTCTAACACCCTTGGCCAAGAGGAAGTAGACTCCATCGTTGATATGGTCGCCTCAGCGGTCCCGTCGCTTAAACCCACGCGTGTCACAGTGACCGATCAGCATGGTCGCTTGCTAAACTCTGGCAGTGAAGATCCCGCTTCCGCCGCACGACGCAAAGAATATGAGCTGGAGCGCAAGCAAGAGCGCCAGTTGCGTGAGAAAATTGACTCGATATTGATTCCTGTATTAGGGCTGGGGAACTATACCTCGCAAGTCGACGTGTCACTGGATTTCAGTTCACTGGAAGAAACGCAGCGTCAGTTTAACCCGAATACGCCCGCCACCCGCAGCGAATATACCCGTGAAGACTACAATGGCTCGGACCGAGTCGCGGGGATCCCAGGGGCACTGAGCAACCAACCACCGGCCGATGCCTCCATTCCTGAAGACGTCAGGGATCTTAAAAATGGCGCAGGCGGTACCGGATCAGTGAGTCGTGAAGCCACCCGTAACTTTGAATTAGACACCACGATTCGTCATCGGCGCGCGCAATCAGGCGTGATCGACCGGCAAACGGTTTCTGTCGCGGTGAACTTTAAACAAAGCGTCGATCCTGAAACGGGCGATACGGTTAAGCAGCCTTTGTCAGATGACGAACTAGCCAAAATCCGCCGTCTCTTAATGGGCGGGGTGGGCTTTAGCGAACAACGTGGGGATGTGCTTGAAGTGATCGCCGTCCCGTTTGTTGAGCCAGAGCAAGCGGCAGAGCAAGATGTGCCGATTTGGGATCACCCCAACTTTAATGACTGGGTACGTTGGCTAGCGGCTGCCTTAGTGATCATTGTGATTATCGTGGTCTTGGTGCGTCCAGCGATGAAAAAGCTGCTGTATCCAAATACCGACGAAGATGGCAATACGGTAGGTCCCAATGGCGAAATCCTTGGCCCGGACGGCTTACCTATCACCCCAGATGGCGATGATGTTGGCTTGATAGGTTCTGAGCTTGACGGTTCCAGCAACTTTGCGATGTCAGCGTCAGATGTTGAGCTACCAAACCTCCATAAAGATGAAGACTTGTTAAAAGCGGTGCGGGCGCTGGTGGCCAATGAGCCAGACTTGGCCGCACAAGCGGTGAAAAATTGGGTAACCGAAGATGGCAAATGAAGTCGCAACCACAGGCGGTGATGAGCAAGCTGGCTCAAACTTCGATATAAGCTCGTTGAGTGGGATTGAAAAAGCCGCCATTTTGCTACTCAGTTTAAGTGAACAAGATGCTGCGAGTATCATCCGCCACCTTGAGCCGAAACAGGTTCAACGGGTGGGCGCGGCGATGACCTCAATGACGGATCTTAACTCGGATAAAGTGGCTGCCGTCCACCGTGCCTTTTTAGAGGAGATCCAGAAATACACCTCGATCGGTATGGGCAGTGAAGACTTTGTGCGCAACGCTTTGGTGGCTGCCTTGGGTGAAGACAAAGCGAATAACCTAGTCGATCAGATCTTGCTGGGCAGTGGCTCGAAAGGGCTGGATTCACTGAAATGGATGGATCCGCGCCAAGTGGCCAGCATTATTATCAACGAGCACCCGCAAATCCAAACCATCGTCTTATCCTATTTGGATCCCGAACACTCAGCGGAGATCCTCTCGCAATTTGTAGAGCGTGATCGTCTCGATTTAATGATGCGGATTGCCAACCTTGAAGAAGTGCAACCAGCTGCGCTCCATGAATTGAATGAGATCATGGAGAAGCAGTTTGCAGGCCAAGCAGGGGCACAAGCGGCCAAGATTGGTGGCTTGAAAGCAGCAGCGGAAATCATGAACTACATGGATAACAGCGTCGAAGGGGTGTTGATGGACTCGATTCGCGATCAAGACGAAGAGATGGCCTCACAAATCCAAGACTTGATGTTCGTATTTGATAACCTGATTGATGTGGACGATCGCGGCGTGCAAACCTTGCTACGTGACGTACCACAAGAAGTGCTGCAAAAAGCGCTTAAAGGCGCGGAAGATAACTTGCGCGAGAAAATCTATCGCAACATGTCAAAACGTGCAGCCGAGATGTTGCAAGATGATATCGAAGCCATGGGTCCAATCCGGGTTTCAGACGTGGAAGGGGCGCAGAAAGAAATCCTGTCTATTGCGCGCCGTCTCGCTGATGCCGGTGAAATTATGCTTACCGGAGGCGGCGGCGATGAGTTCGTCTAAGTCGTTTTTGTAAGGGGCAACGATGAGTTTAGAAAAACGCCGTGGCTATATCCGCGTTGATGAGGCCGATGCCGAAAGCATTGATAAGTGGGCATTGCCCCCTTACAACGAAGGCGAAAACCTGCCCAAAGACACCGCACTCAATTACGATCCCAGTTGGGAGCCGGAGGTTGAGGTAGAGCCGGAGGAAAACGAGCCTGCTCCCGAACCTTTAACCGCCGATGCCCTCGATGCCATTCGCCAGCAGGGTTATGACGAAGGGTATGAAGAAGGCAAGCAGCTGGGGCATGCCGAGGGGCTCGAGGCTGGTTTAGAACAAGGGCATGAGAAAGGCCATGAAGAAGGAAAAAAGGCGGGATTTGAGCAAGGCCTCGCCGATGGGCAAGCGCTGATTGAAGCGCGTTGCCAGCAGCTTGACAGCATACTCAATCAGTTAAGTCATCCGTTAGAAAAGCTGGATATGGATGTTGAGCAACAACTGTTGGTGATGGTCCAGACCTTGACCAAATCATTAACAGGTGTGGAGCTAGCCACGAATCCTCAGGTGATTCTACACACCTTACGTGCCGCCATTGCCGCTTTGCCAGTGGCCGATCACCCTGTCACTGCTGCTTTGCACCCAGATGACTATGCCATTGTCACCGACGCGTATGACGACGATATGCTTGCAGCCCGCGACTGGACCTTGCAATCAGAGCCCGCGCTCTCGCGTGGAGATGTCCATGTAAAAGCCAAAGATTCAGTCGTCGACTACCGCTATGCTGACCGCGTGGACGCGTTGTTACGAGAGTTTCAAGGGCAGAATCAACCCCGCCAAGCGGCGTCATCAGACGCTGAAACGGTAGAGCCTGTCGATAGCGGCGCCTATGCCAACGAACCGGCGGCCCCCGAGCACGAGCCGTCAAGTGATGAACCTGTTGAGCGAGAAGCCACACAAGCGCCGCAAGATGAAGCCGCGTCGACTGAGGATCCAGGACAATCATAATGAGCCAACTTGCTGAGCGGTTAAAACAATGTCAGCTTGATAATTTAGCCCCCAAGCCAGTGGCATCGGGGAAATTGGTGCGTATGGTTGGGCTGACACTTGAAGCTATAGGCTGTCGCGCACCCATTGGTTCTGTTTGCTCGGTTGAAACCCTTAACGGAACCATTGAAGCTGAAGTGGTGGGCTTTGCTGGTGAGCTTTTATATCTGATGCCCAACGAGCAAGTGTCAGGGGTGTTGCCAGGGGCAAGAGTGACGCCCTTGTCCGAACGTAGCCAGCTTTCCGTTGGTATGGAGCTCTTGGGGCGTGTTATCGATGGTATGGGGAATCCTCTGGATGGCAAGGGCGATATCTACACGGATAAGCAAGCAAGTTTAGAGGGCATGCCGATAAACCCCTTATCACGTCAACCGATTCGTGAGCCGCTCGATGTTGGCATCAAAGCGATCAATGGTCTATTGACGGTAGGAAAAGGGCAGCGCATTGGCTTGTTTGCCGGCTCTGGGGTAGGTAAATCAGTCACCTTGGGGATGATGACACGCGGTACCACTGCGCAAGTGGTGGTCGTAGGCTTGATTGGCGAGCGTGGCCGAGAAGTGAAAGAGTTTATCGACGATATCCTCGGAGAGGAAGGCCGCGCCCGAGCGGTAGTGGTTGCCGCGCCAGCCGATGCCTCACCGTTGGTGCGGTTGAAAGGCTGTCAAACGGCGTTGACTATTGCGGAGTATTTTCGCGATCTTGGTCTTGATGTTCTCTTATTGATGGACTCGTTAACGCGGTTTGCGCAGGCTCAGCGCGAAATTGCGTTGTCGGTAGGCGAGCCGCCCGCGACCAAAGGGTATCCACCTTCAGTATTTGCGCGCTTACCTTCGCTAGTAGAGCGCGCGGGGAACGGTGCCGTTGGACAGGGGTCTATCACGGCCTTTTTTACCGTACTGACGGAGGGGGATGATTTACAAGACCCTATTGCCGATGCGGCACGAGCGATACTCGATGGTCATATTGTGCTATCTCGCGAGTTGGCCGATAGCGGTCATTATCCAGCGATTGATGTCGAGCGTTCGGTCAGTCGAGTGATGCCCAACATTACCAGCGATGAGCAAATTCTGATGTCGAAAGCGGTGCGGCAAGTGTTGTCCGTGTGCCGTAAAAATCAAGATCTGGTCTCGATAGGCGCCTACAAACCGGGCAGTGATGCGGCGGTTGATCAGGCGTTTAGCTTGAAGCCTAAGCTCGACAATTATCTGCAGCAAGGGATCAAAGAAGTGGTTCCTTTTGATATGTGTGTCAATATGTTGCGTTCAACCTTACAGGGATAACCGATGGCCGATCACGCACTTCAGTTGCTGTTAGAGAAAGCCCAAGAGGATGAAAAGCAGGCCCAGCTCAGTGTGAGCGCGGCTCAGCAATCACTTGATGATTACTATCGCCAGTTGGAGCAAATTGAACAGTACCGGCTTGAGTATTGCCGTCAGATGTCTGAGCGTGGTCAGTCAGGGCTATCGGCCAGCGCCTTTGGTCATTTAAATAAATTCATTGTTCAGCTTGATGAAACCTTGGCAAAACAAAGAGATGCAGAGCATCAATTTAAAGATCATTTAGAGCAGTGCCGTCAGACATGGCAACAAACCCGCCAGCACCGGCAATCACTAGAATGGCTGATAGAAAAACGAGAACGTGAGGAAGCAGAGCGTGCTCGTTACCAAGAACAACGACAAATGGATGAAATGGCAGCGATTATCGCACGTCGACGTCCCTCGCCCTTCTCTTCATCATAAAATGGCGCGATAATTGCTTTCTCATTACCGACGCGCCAGCTGATGCCAAGCTGACGCATAGGTAACCATAGGTAATGATGAGAAACTTATGACGCAGTCAATGCTGACACTTTCCAATGTTTCGAGTAAAACCCAGTCTGCGCCTAAAGAGGGCGCGTCCAGTGAGGTGAAAGGAGAGCAAAGTGCCGGCTTTTTGTCCGCTTTGCATCAATCCCTCAATGGAAGTGAAGGACAAGAGGAGTCAATCAAGCTTACCTCTGATGGCAAAACCTTACTCGTTGATGGTCAGGCAATTGATGCGGAAGCCATGTTGGCTGACGGTGTGTTCAGCGAGGCTGAGATGGAAAAAATTGCCGATATGACGGCAATGGAAGAAAGCCAATCCTTATTAATGCGCTTGAACCAAGCCGCTGAAATGCTCACTGGCAAATCCTTGCCTGCCGGTGGTGACACCAAGGCATTATCTGCCGATGCATTACCGATAAGCGACGCTGACAACATCGAGCGAGTCGGTCGCCAGATTCAAGAGGGTGAAGTAGACAAACAAGCACTGCTTGCTGAACTCTCTAAAGCGTTGCCGGATGAGGTTTCCGCTGAGGAGGTATTGGCACAGTTGTCGCCCGAACAACTCGCAGCCTTAGTCGCCCAGGTTAAAGCAACGCAAGATCGTAGCGCAGGAGCATTAGAGCAAGGTGCTGGGCGCCAACTTGCGCTTGATAGTAGTGGTGAGGCGGCCAAAGGGGGACAATCCCAGTTGACGGATGGGTCGGCGATCAAGTGGGCGGCCATGAAGGCGCAGCAGGAGAGTCAACATGGGGCTGCTAAGATGGCGCCCGGCGAGCCAACCTTAGGCGATCCTTCAACAGCCAATAAAGAGCCTGCGCTCAAAGACTTGTTAGCCAAAGAAGGGGCGATGACTAAAACGAATGAACTGGCTGATAAGCTGCGACAGGCGACCGGCCAGCAACAAAACATGGCAAACCCTGACGTAAAGGGTGGCGCAGCAGGCAACCCGAATGCCGCTTCGCTGCTGGCGGGGCAAAACAGTCAGTCAGACGGTCTGAGTAAAGCGGCGTTAAAAGCGATGGCAGAACAGGCGGTTCAAACTGACGCAGCCTTGGCTGCAGGCAGCGCAGCAAGCGCGGCGGAAGGTGCCTCGCGAGGCGAAAACTTGGCCCAGCAGCTGGCAAGCAGTCTAGGCACACCAAGCGCGAACGCGGCGACAGCACGACAAGATATCCAGGTAGCTCAAAGTGCGCAGGCCCCGCTACCTTTGGGGCAAACGCCTAGCGAAGCTGGCGCGGCATTGACTGAGCGAATCAATGTGATGTTGTCCAAAAACCTGAAGCAGGTAGATATTCGTCTCGACCCGCCTGAGCTTGGGCGGATGCAAATTAAGCTGGGGGTCAATAATGACCAAGCGTCAGTGCACATAACGGTTGCCAACCAGCAAGCGCGTGATGCGGTCGAACAGGCGATGCCGAGACTGCGCGATATGTTGCAGCAACAGGGGCTACAGTTAACCCAAGGCTCTGTGCAGCAACAAGACAGTGGCGCGCAACAGATGGCTTCAGGCCAGCATGGCAATGGTGCCAGCCACGCAGATGGGGCGCCACTCGGTACGACAGGGCCGGATGATAGCGATGATACAATGCTAACCGGACAAACGCTGAGCGTCTCTCACAGTGACCGCGCTGTCGATTACTATGCTTAAATAACAAGGAGCAAGAACAGCCATGGCAGATGATAACGCAACCCCAGAACAAGGCGGGAGTAAGAAAAAGCTGATCATTATTATTGTCGCTGCCGTTGTGTTGCTCGCGGCGGCAGGCGGCGCGGCGTTCTTTTTCCTGTCCGGTGATGACGGCAGCCAAGAAGACATTGTCCTCGAAGAGCAAAGCAATGCGCTGCCGGCGATTTATGTCACCTTACCTAAACCGTTTGTCTTTAATGTCACTGGGGATGAGCAACAGCGACTGGTGCAAGTCAATACCCAGTTGTTAGTGCGTGGTGCTGAAATGGAAACCTTGGCCAAAGAAAACTTACCGCTGATTGAGCACGCGCTTCTTAACACGTTTGGTGCAGCAACAGTCGAGCAACTGCGCACGCCACAGGGGCAGCTCGAAATTCGCCGCCAATCGGCAGAAAATGTGCGCGCGGCTTTAATCAAAGTAACGGGCGAGCCGGTGGTTGAGCGGGTGCTCTTCACTGGATTTGTGATGCAATAGGTGATGATGTGACAGACTTACTCAGCCAAGACGAGATTGATGCGCTCTTACACGGTGTTGATGACGTCGAAGAGGAAGATAACGAGCCCGAAGCCGATAAAGAGGGTGCTGTCTCCTTTGATTTCTCGTCACAAGACCGAATTGTACGTGGGCGAATGCCGACGCTCGAGCTTATCAATGAGCGCTTTGCCCGTCATATGCGCATTAGCTTGTTTAACATGCTGCGGAAAACTGCCGAGGTATCAATCAACGGCGTGCAGATGATGAAATTTGGCGAGTATCAAAACACCTTATACGTGCCGACCAGTTTAAATATGGTGCGCTTCCGTCCACTAAAAGGCACCAGTTTGATTACCATGGAGGCACGGCTGGTTTTCATCTTGGTGGAAAACTTCTTTGGCGGCGACGGACGCTTTCATGCTCGGATTGAAGGGCGAGAGTTTACGCCAACCGAGCGACGCGTCATCCAAATGCTGTTGAAGCTGATGTTCGAGGATTATAAAGACGCGTGGGCGCCGGTGATGGAAGTCGCTTTTGAGTATTTAGACTCAGAAGTGAATCCGGCAATGGCCAACATTGTCAGCCCTTCAGAAGTGATTGTGGTGAGTTCATTCCATATTGAGCTGGATGGTGGTGGCGGTGACATTCATATGGTCATGCCTTATTCAATGCTGGAGCCGATCCGCGAACTGCTCGATGCTGGGGTGCAAAGTGACAAGATGGATACCGATGTGCGCTGGAGTAAAGCGCTGCGGGATGAGATCTTGGATGTGAATGTTGAATTGAGTGCCAAGCTATTGGATGTCACCTTATCGTTGCGCGATCTGATGGAGCTGCAAAAAGGCGATGTGATCCCGGTTGATATGCCGGACGCTTGTACCGTGTTCGTGGAGGACTTGCCGACCTATCGGGCGAAAATGGGGCAGTCTAGCGATAAACTGGCGCTAAAAATTGTGGAAAAACTTAAACGCCCTGAAATGGCGAAGTCTGATATTTCGTTGTTGCAGGACAAACCTGAGCTACTCGATGATCTCGAGGAAGACTTACCCATTGATGATAAACAAGGTAATGCTCAGTGATCAGAACCAGTAAACAAGGGTGAGACGTCATGGATCAAAATGATGTAGATGATGATTGGGCTGCAGCCCTGGCTGAGCAATCTGATGCCGAGGGCTCAGATGATGTACAAGCGGCACCACTAGAAGAGCTCACTGATGACAGTGAGCAAAAAATGGGGGCGGATGAGCAGCGTAAGCTGGATGCTATCTTGGATATTCCGGTCACCATTTCCATGGAAGTCGGACACACACAAATAAACATCCGTAACCTGCTTCAACTTAACCAAGGCTCGGTGGTCGAACTAGACAGATTAGCGGGTGAGTCGCTAGATGTGTTGGTTAACGGCACCTTGATTGCTCACGGTGAAGTGGTGGTCGTGAACGATAAGTTTGGTATCCGCCTCACGGATGTGATTAGCCAGACTGAGCGGATTAAAAAACTACGATAGGGATGACGGTGAACCGACGCGTTTGGGGTGTACTCATGGTGCCAATGCCTGCTTGGGCGGCGGCGCCTGAGGTCAGTATAGTGACAATGCTATTGTCGCTGGGGCTAGTGCTGGGGCTTATCTTTGCTCTGGCCTGGTTGCTGCGACGGTTAAAAGTGCCGGGGCTGGCGCAGCAAGGTGATGGAATCACGATCGTCAGCCAATTGGCTGTGGGTCAAAAGGAGCGCATTCTGGTGGTTGATATCCACGGTGAGCAATTGGTTGTCGGCGTGACGGCAACCAGCGTGAACTTGTTGAAAACACTTGATAACCCTCTTCCTACTGCGACGCCAGCGTCTGACAAGCATTCTCGCTTTGCCAATCAGCTTAGCCAATTGTTGAATCGAAAATGACCATACGAATGTTATTGGCCACTTGGGTCTGGGTAGCAGCCACCTTATTTACACCGTTTGCTGCTGGTGAACAAGAAGCGACGCCAGCACAAGAAAGCATCACCACCGAATCGATTAGCGAAAGCGGTGAGGCGGCACGTTTAGAAGTGGGCCGTAATACGGGAGGTGGGATCCCAGCGGTCACGATGCGTGTCAACCCGGATGGCAGTGAAGACTACTCGGTCACGTTGCAAATCTTAGCAATCATGACCGCTTTAGGGTTTTTACCTGCAGTTGTCATTCTGATGACGTCGTTCACTCGGATTGTGGTGGTGATGGCGATTTTGCGCCAAGCTATGGGGCTACAGCAAACACCCTCTAATCAGGTGATCATCGGTATCGCGATGTTTCTAACCTTGTTTATCATGTCGCCAGTCATTGACAGAATGAATACTGAGGCGATTCAGCCGTATATTAATGAGCAGGTTACCGCGCGAGAAGCGTTTGATCGCGTACAGGTGCCACTGCGTGAGTTTATGCTTAGGCAAACGCGAGTCAAAGATTTAGAGACCTTCGTCAATATGTCAGGCGCTCAGGTCGATGAGCCTGAGCAAGTGCCGATGACGGTACTGATCCCAGCGTTTGTCACATCAGAGCTGAAAACTGCGTTCCAAATTGGTTTTATGCTGTTCTTGCCATTTTTGGTGATTGATTTGGTCGTGGCATCCGTATTGATGGCGATGGGTATGATGATGCTATCGCCCATGATAGTGTCATTACCATTCAAGTTGATGCTATTTGTTCTGGTTGATGGGTGGAACCTTATCCTCTCCACCTTAGCCGCCAGTTTCGGCTAAAGGAGGCAGCGATGGCCCCAGAAGCATTTGTCGAGCTTTTCCAAGATGCGCTCTATTTGGTGTTACTCCTCGTCTCAGCGATTGTGGTGCCTGGCTTGTTGGTTGGCCTGATTGTCGCCATCTTTCAAGCGGCAACCTCGATTAACGAGCAAACGCTGAGCTTTTTACCGCGTTTGATCGCGACCTTTATTGCGCTGATGTTTTTTGGCCACTGGATGACGCGAATGCTGATGGAGTATTTCTATCGCTTGATTGACCATATCCCCACCATTCTGTATTGACGAGGCGTGCCATGGAATATCCTGCCTCGGTGATTTTATCTTGGATGGCTAACTACTTTTGGCCCTTTACCCGCATTTCGTCAATGATGATGGCGATGACCTTCTTTGGCGCCCGCTTTGTGCCAGTAAGGATCCGCCTCTACCTCTCGTTAGCGATTACCTTTGCGGTGATGCCCGCGCTACCGGCCGCCCCCGAGAATATCGAGCTAGTCTCATTTGCTGGGTTTACTGTATTGGCTCAGCAAATAGTGATTGGCGTGGCGATGGGGATGGTGACGCAGTTTATCACCCAAACCTTTGTGGTATTGGGACAAATTCTGGGTATGCAATCGAGTTTGGGCTTTGCGTCGATGGTCGACCCTGCCAATGGCCAGAATACACCCTTGCTGGGTCAATTTTACTTGTTTTTGGCTGTGATGTTGTTTCTTGCCACCGATGGCCATTTAAAAATGCTTAACCTGGTGGTGATGAGTTTTGACACCTTACCGATTGGCGAAATGATTGGCGCTGCCGATTACCGCAGTTTGGCACAGTGGTTTGGCATCATGTTTAAAGTTGCACTCAGTATTTCCCTGGCAGGCGTCATTGCCTTGTTGGTGGTTAACTTGTCTTTTGGTGTGATGACGCGGGCTGCGCCGCAGCTAAACATTTTCTCTCTTGGCTTCGCTTTTGCATTGTTAATGGGGTTGCTGATCAGCTGGTATCTGCTGTTCGGTATGTTGACGCATTACAACAATCATTGGGAAACAGGGTTGAACCAAGTTTGTTCGCTGATTCGACTTAACTGTGGATAGAAGCTGATGGCAGAGAGCGACGGTCAGGAAAGAACAGAAGACGCCACGCCCCGAAGGCAGGAGCAGGCGCGGGAAAAGGGCCAAGTACCGCGCTCAAGAGAACTGGCTTCCGTGGCAGTGTTAGTGGTCGGGGCGATCAGTTTGATGTGGTTCGGACAAGCGCTGGGCGAAGCCCTGATGGCATTGATGACGCGCCTATTCTCCTTGTCACGCGCCGAGATCTTTGACAGCTCAGAGCTGATGCTGGTGGTGGTCGGTGAGCTACTGCATTTGATTCTGCCACTTGGGCTGATCTTGATTGTGCTATTTATCTCCGGCCTAGTGGGGGCGGCCGGGCTCGGTGGTGTAAGTTTCTCTTGGGAAGCCGCACGGCCCAAGCTGTCGAAAATGAGTCCGCTTTCTGGGTTCAAGCGTATGTTTGGTACCCAAGGCTTAGTCGAGCTATTGAAGTCTATCCTCAAGGTGCTGCTGGTCGCGGGCGTGGCGGCATACCTGGTTTATGTTAACCTCGAAGAGTTCTTTGAGCTGACCATTGATACCTTCCCCAGTAACCTCTATCACGCGCTCGACATTTTACTGAATTTCGTATTGCTCGTGTGCTGCTCGCTGTTGGTTGTGGTGGTCATTGATGTGCCATTTCAGATTTGGCAACACAATGAGCAGCTTAAAATGACCAAGCAAGAAGTAAAAGACGAGCATAAAGAAACCGAAGGTAGCCCAGAAGTGAAAGGGCGAATTCGTATGTTGCAGCGAGAGATGGCGCAACGCCGGATGATGGCGGACGTCCCTCAAGCCGATGTGGTCGTGACTAACCCCGAACACTACTCCGTGGCGCTACGCTACAACAGTGACATCGACAGTGCGCCTGTCGTGATAGCCAAAGGTTCGGACTTTACCGCATTGAAAATACGAGAAATTGCCGCTGAATATGACATTGCCATCGTTCCTGCTCCTCCCTTGGCGCGGGCATTGTATTTTAGCACCGAGCTTGAGCAACAAATCCCAGATGGCCTGTTTACCGCCGTCGCGCAGGTCTTGGCGTATGTCTTCCAGCTTAAACAGTACAAAAAAGGACGAGGTCGACGGCCGACGCGCCCTGATGACGCTTATTTACCTATCCCCTCCGACTTACAACATGACTGAGTGTCGCTGAGCGCGGTCATGTCAGCGTAGTGCCAAAATGCTGACACTTTGTTGTCTTTTTTTGGCGTAAAACTTGCTTCCTCTGCATTCCCGTTTTGATTATACGCGGCATCTGGCCCGCGTTCACCAATCATGGACTTGAACGCTTAACATGTTAAAAGCCAACTGGCGATTGCCATTTTCTGACAAAGTGCCTTACCACCGATTGGGAGCGATGCCAGCTATCGGTGCGCCAGCACTGGTATTAGCGACCTTAGCGATGGTGGTTCTGCCAGTCCCGCCAATGCTTCTCGATTTAATGTTCTCGTTTAACATTGCATTGTCGCTGGTGGTACTGCTGGTCACCATTTATACACGTCGCCCACTCGAGTTTGCCGCGTTCCCCGCGGTGTTGTTGATTGCAACACTCATGCGGCTGGCACTCAATGTCGCCTCGACGCGGGTGGTTTTACTCTATGGCCACGAAGGGCCCGATGCAGCAGGCCAAGTGATCGGGGCCTTTGGCTCGGTGGTGATTGGCGGCAACTATGCCGTCGGCTTGGTGGTGTTTCTGATTTTGATGATCATTAACTTCATGGTCGTCACCAAAGGTGCGGGCCGGATTTCAGAGGTGACCGCGCGTTTTACCTTGGATGCATTGCCAGGTAAACAAATGGCGATTGATGCCGACTTAAACGCAGGGCTTATCGACCAGGAGCAAGCGCGATCACGGCGCCAAGAGGTCACGCAAGAAGCGGATTTCTATGGCTCAATGGACGGTGCGTCCAAGTTCGTTAAAGGCGATGCCATCGCCGGTATCTTGATCCTTTTCATCAACATTGTGGGTGGCTTGTCTATCGGGATGGGCCAACATGGCTTGGGCTTTTCCGACGCATTGGAGGTGTATACCTTACTGACCATCGGTGATGGTCTGGTTGCACAAATCCCTTCTTTATTGCTGTCGATAGGCGCCGCCATTATGGTGACGCGACAAAATACCGAAGAAGACATGGGGCAACAGGTGGTGTTCCAGCTGTTTGATAACCCGCGTGCGTTGATGATTGCCACCGGTATTTTGACGGTGATGGGGTTAGTACCAGGGATGCCTCATTTGCCTTTCTTATTGCTGGCCGTGATTTGTGGTGGCTTGGCATACTGGAAATACAAGCAATATCAAAAAGCACAGCAAGCGCCGGAGCAAACCGATTTACCCGAAGCCGCGCCCGCCAAGCCGAAAGAGTTATCGTGGGACGATGTGCAGCCGGTGGATGTTATCGGACTGGAGGTTGGATATCGCCTCATTGCCATGGTCGATCGTGATCAGGGGGGAGAGCTGCTCGACCGAGTCAAAGGCGTGCGTAAAAAGCTGTCGCAAGATTTTGGTTTTTTGATCCCACCGGTACATATTCGCGACAACCTTGAACTGCCACCCCATAACTATCGCATTACCTTAATGGGGGTCGCTGTCGGAGAAGCCGAAGTCCACCCTCAACATGAACTTGCGATCAACCCAGGTCAAGTGTTTGGCCCTATCGACGGAGAGCCAACCCAAGACCCTGCATTCGGCCTTGAGGCGGTTTGGATTGAGCCTAGCCAACGGGAGCATGCGCAAGCACTCGGTTACACCGTGGTTGACTCTGCCACTGTGTTGGCCACCCACCTTAGCCAGATGCTGACTAACAACGCCGAGCGTTTATTGGGTCACGAGGAAGCACAAAACCTGGTCGATATGCTAGGTAAGCAGGTACCGCGCTTGGTTGAAGGACTGATCCCGGATCAAATTCCCCTCAGTGTGTTAGTCAAAGTGCTGCAGAACTTACTCAGTGAAGCGATCCCTATCCGTGACATTCGTACCATCGTGCAAACCATGGCCGAGTATACCGGCAAGAGTCAAGATCCTGACATTTTAACCGCTGCGGTCAGGATTGCATTGCGCCGTCTGATCGTTCAAGAAATCAATGGCAGCGCCCCTGAACTACCAGTCATCACGCTTGTTCCTGAACTGGAACAGATGTTGCATAAAACTATGCAGGCATCGGGTGGCGAGTCGACAGGCATTGAGCCGGGTCTGGCTGAGCGGTTGCAGTCTTCGTTAGCTGAGGCGACGCAACAGCAAGAGTTGCAAGGAGAGCCGGCTGTATTACTAACGTCTGGCGTGCTACGAGCGACATTGGCGAAATTTGTCAAAAACACAATACCGACGCTACGCGTCTTGTCTTATCAAGAAGTGCCTGATGAAAAACAAATTCGTATCGTCAATGCGGTTGGCAACAATTAACATCGTTTATGAGTAGGGCAGTGCTTTGAAAATAAAACGTTTTTTTGCAAAGGATATGAGAGCAGCGTTAAGCCAAGTGAAAGAAGAACTCGGCGCTGATGCGGTGATCATGTCTAACAAAAAAGTGACAGGCGGCGTAGAAATTGTCGCGGCGGTTGATGCGGATACAGAGCCAATGCCTGATAAGCCCGCACCAAAAGCGCAGCAACAATCTGCTCAGGCTTATTCTCAGGCGCACCGCCAACTAGCGGATGATCAAGTGCAACTGCGTCAACGGCAACAGGCAGGTAGCCGTCAAAACGGTCATACTAAGCGCCCACCTCGCTTCTCCGCGATGCTGGATGAGTACCGTGAGCAATCTCAGCCCGCTGAACCAGAAACAGAAGCTGACTCGTTGAGCGCATTGCTACAACGTCAACAAAAGCAGTCAACACGGAGCCCATCGCCATCAGGGGCTGACGAGCGGCCCACTGCACTAGGACGCGGTTATGAGCCTCGTCGGCAACTTAAAAGTAGCAGTCGTTCTGGCTGGCAAACAGCCGCCAATAAGTCGAGCGGTTCGCAGTCATCTCCGCCGACGCCCAAGCCCAAGCTAGATCCGTCCCGATTTGAGGGACGTCAATCTCAGGCTTCTCATCAAGAAATTGATGCAATGCGTCAGGAAATGGCATCGATTAGAAGCCTATTAGAACACCAGTTGTCGGGGCTTATGTGGCAAGAGGTCGAGCGGCGAGAGCCGTTACGCGCCATGCTCATCAAACGCTTAGAGCGTATGGGACTGTCTTCCGAGCTGGCGGATCAATTGGCCTGTTATATCCCAGAAGAAACACCACCGAATGAGGCGTGGCAAGCGCTCCTTGACCTGGTTGCCGACCAAGTGATCACGGTTGATGAGAATATGCTAGAAACCGGCGGGGTGATAGCACTGCTTGGTCCGACTGGGGTGGGGAAAACTACTACGATTGCTAAGCTGGCGGCGCGAGCCGCAATGGAGTTTGGCCCGGAAGACATTGCCTTGGTGACCACAGATACATTCCGTATCGGTGCCCATGAACAGTTAGCCACTTATGGGCGTATTTTGGGTTGTCCAGTCAAAGTGGCTAAAGATGCCGATGAGCTTGCCGACATCCTTTATCAGTTGCGTCATAGACGCTTGATATTGCTAGATACTGCTGGGATGGGACAGCGTGATCTTCGCTTGTCGGAACAGCTCGATACCCTGATGCAAAATAGTGGCTCCCATATTCGTAGCCTGCTGGTATTACCGGCGACATCACAACGCCGCGTCTTACAAGAAACCATTGAACATTTTCGCCGCATCCCGTTATCGGGATGTGTTCTGACCAAACTCGATGAATCGCTAAGCCTCGGTGAACTGTTGTGTGTCACCATCGAAAATGCCCTGCCTGTGGCCTACTTAGCCGACGGGCAACGTGTGCCGGAAGATATCCGCCAAGCCACGGGACAGTTCCTGGTTGGAAAAGCCAGTGAAATGTTGGAATCAGGTGCGGATCAGCACAATCACTTCTGGAACAGTGATGTCCCAGAGTCGAATGGGGCGGACTTTTATGATTGAGACAAGCATGCAAGATCAAGCAAGCGGCCTGCGCCGTTTAACCAATCCGTCACGCACCAAGGTTATTACCGTAACCGGGGGAAAAGGTGGCGTAGGGAAAACCAATGTCACACTGGGAATGGCCGCGTCTATGGCTCGCCAAGGTAAAAAAGTCATGGTACTGGATGCCGACCTTGGCCTTGCCAATGTGGATGTATTACTTGGCCTAAGAGCGGGCAAGAATTTGTCTCATGTGCTTCAAGGCGTCTGTGATCTTAAAGATATTATTCTCGAAGGTCCGCACGGTATGAAAATCGTACCTGCATCGTCTGGTCTTCAAGGTATGACGGAGCTAACACCGGCGCAACATGCTGGTTTAATTCGCGCTTTTGGTACACTCGAAGAAGAGGTTGATGTACTCTTAGTGGATACTGCCGCGGGGATTTCAGACATGGTACTGAGTTTCTCGCGCGCCGCACAAGATGTCGTCATTGTGGTCTGTGATGAACCTACATCAATTACTGATGCGTATGCATTGATTAAAGTACTCAGCCGTGAACATGGTGTGACACGCTTTAAAGTTGTTGCAAATATGGTCAGAAGCTACCGTGAAGGACGAGACTTGTTCACAAAATTAACGCGAGTCACTGAAAGGTTTCTCAATGCTAATCTAGAATTAGTAGCATGTGTTCCCGTTGACGAAAGGGTGAGGCAAGCAGTGAGAAAACAAAAAGTTGTCATTGACGCATTTCCTCGCTCGCCCGCATCATTGGCAATGAATGCGCTGGCGAACAAAGCGCTGACCTGGCCGGTGCCGCGAAATCCGGGAGGCCATCTGGAGTTTTTTGTTGAGCGGTTGCTTATCAAAAATGATGACGCAGGAGAGTTAATTCGTGAATAGAGCGCTCACGTATAGCCGCACAGGGGCAGATCGCCAAGCGGTACTTGAGCGTTATTCGAGTTTGGTCAAGCGCATCGCGCATCACTTGATGGGGCGCTTGCCACCGAGTGTTCAAGTAGAAGATTTGATCCAAGCTGGTATGGTCGGCCTCCTTGAGGCACAGCAGAATTATGACCCCTCCAAAGGGGCGAGTTTTGAAACTTATGCTGGTATTCGAATTCGCGGTGCTATGCTGGATGATATGCGCCGCGGTGATTGGGTGCCACGATCTGTCCACAAGGCGAGTCGTTCAATCAGTGATGCTATCGCATCGCTAGAAAAAGCGTTAGGTCGGGATCCAACCGACGTAGAGGTTGCGGAAAAGCTTGATATGAGCTTAGAGCAGTACCATCAAGCGCTTAACGATGTAAACTGTGGGCGTTTGATCGGAATGGATGATCTGGGCGTCTCTGAAGATGCATTCACAACAGAGAGTCGCCGTAATGACAACACTCCCTTTCAGGGTGTTGCGGAAGACAGTTTCAAAGCCGCATTAGCGGCGGCGATCAAAAGTCTTCCTGAAAGAGAGGCGCTGGTGCTATCTCTTTATTATGATGAGGAATTAAACCTCAAAGAGATAGGAGCAGTGATAGGGGTCAGTGAATCCCGGGTCTGTCAGATTCAAAGTCAGGCTACGCAACGTTTGAGAGCTAAGCTATCCGCTTGGCATAGTGAGTAAGTAACTGTTTCGACAATAAAACGAGACCTCACCGGAGGCAACCTTGGATAAAAACATGAAAATTCTCGTTGTTGATGATTTTTCAACAATGCGCCGTATCGTAAAGAATCTTCTTCGTGACTTAGGTTTCAACAATACCGTTGAAGCGGATGACGGCTTAACCGCGCTGCCAATCCTCAAAAAAGGCGGTATTGATTTTGTCGTGACCGATTGGAATATGCCTGGTATGCAGGGGATAGATTTGCTTAAAGAAATCCGCAAGGACGGTGATCTTAAGCACCTGCCTGTATTGATGATCACCGCTGAGGCGAAGCGCGAGCAAATTGTAGAAGCCGCGCAAGCAGGGGTGAATGGTTACATTGTTAAACCTTTTACTGCCGCTACGTTGAAAGAGAAGCTCGATAAGATTTTCGAGCGCATGTAAACAGCCAGCGCACAGTAAGAAGGAACCGCCATGATCAATCTGGACCAAGCGAAACAATTGGTCGCGTATCTTGAAAACGGAGAGCAAGATAACGCTAATACGCTTCTTACCGAAATAGCGAAAGAAGCGCGTGACCCACTGTTTAATGAAGTGGGGAAGCTCACCCGCCAATTACATGACTCGATTACTGACTTTCGTTTGGATCCTAGAGTGAGTGATTTGGCTAACGTGGATATCCCTGACGCTCGCGACAGGCTCACGTATGTCATGCAGAAAACCGAATTGGCCGCCAACAAAACCATGGATTCGGTTGAACGAACCATGCCGATCGCAAGCGAGCTACAAGACAACTTGCAAGCCGTTCGTCCCAACTGGAACAGCCTGATGCGTGGTGAGATTGCTTTGGATGAGTTTAAGTCGTTGTGTCACAACATTGACGAACTCTTGACCCAAGTAGAAGGGGGCGCGACAGAATTGCACGCGCACCTGACTGAAATCCTCATGGCACAAGACTTCCAAGACTTAACCGGCCAAGTTATTCGGCGCGTGATTGAATTGGTGCAAGAAGTTGAGCAACAGCTGGTAGAAATACTCACCGCCTTTGGCATGGATAGCGCTGCGATTGACGCAGCATCGGCGAAAAAAGCAGATGATACCACCGATAAGTCAGCCCCTGAGGGTCCTGTGATTCACCCTGAAGAGCGCGATGACGTGGTTCACAGCCAAGATGATGTTGACGATTTATTATCGAGTTTGGGTTTTTAGAGGTGCGCTATGAGCTTTGAGATGGATGAAGAAATCCTTCAGGACTTTTTGATTGAAGCGGGAGAGATCCTCGAGCAGATGTCTGAGCAGCTGGTCGATTTGGAGCGTGCCCCTGATGATGCAGACTTACTAAACAGTATTTTCCGCGGCTTCCACACGGTAAAAGGTGGGGCGGGCTTTCTTGGCTTAAATGCGCTGGTTGATACCTGTCACGGTGCTGAAAACGTCTTTGACAACTTACGTAATCATGGACGTGAGGTGACATCAGATGTGATGGACACTATTTTGCAGGCGCTGGACACTGTGAATGATCAATTCGCCGCGGTACAAAACCGCGAAGAGCCAGTGCCAGCCGATGGCGCCTTGCTCGAAGCACTGCACCGCTATGCGAAACCGGCGAGTGAGGATGAGGCAGTGGCCGAAGAGCCCACACCTGAACCAGAGCCCGAGCCAGAACCCGAACCTGAGGCGTCTGAAAGTGACGCAGCGAGCCAGGATGACAGCGCGATCAGTGGTGATTCAGTGGATGAGATCACCCAAGATGAGTTCGACAAGCTGCTCGATCAGCTCCATGGTGAGGGAAAAGCTCCCACGGCATCTGATTCAGGATCGGAGAAGCCTGAGGTGGTGGAAAGCACCGAGGCCGACAGCGGCGATATCACCGACGACGAGTTCGAAAAACTGCTTGATGATTTGCACGGTGCAGGTAAAGGCCCTGCTGGAGGGGCAAGCGACGCAAGCAATGAAAGTCCATCAGCGCCATCGGATAAGCCCGCTTCGGCGTCATCCCAATCTGGTGATGATGAGCTGATTGATGACGACGAATTTGAAAAGCTCTTGGATGATTTGCACGGTAAAGGCAAAGGCCCCGCTGCCGAAGCGGAGAAAGCGAAAGCGGATGCCGATAAGGTGGGTGCGCAAGCCAAACCTCAGCCAAAGTCCGAGCCTGCGCCCGCCCAAAAAGCGAGCAAGCCTGAGCCCGCGAAAGAAAGCACACCGAAAAGTGCCGGCGCGGGTGCTAAAGCGCCTGCTGCGGCAGAAAAGGCACCTGAGAAGAAGCCGCCGGCCGCCCCTCAACAAGAACAAACGGTACGAGTTAATACCTCCACGCTTGACGGCATCATGAATATGGTCGGTGAGCTGGTGTTGGTGCGTAACCGCTTAGTGAGTCTGGGTCAAAGCAGCAACGATGAAAGCATGGCCAAGGCGGTTACCAACCTAGATGTGGTCACTGCCGACTTGCAAGGCGCGGTGATGAAAACGCGTATGCAGCCAATTAAAAAAGTATTTGGCCGCTTCCCCCGCGTTGTCCGTGACTTAGCACGTAGCTTGAAAAAAGAAATCGTCCTGGAAATGCAGGGCGAAGACACCGATCTGGATAAAAACCTGGTCGAGGCGCTGGCTGACCCTATGGTCCACTTGGTACGTAACTCGGTGGATCACGGTATTGAAATGCCTGATGAGCGTGAAAAAGCGGGTAAACCTCGCGTCGGTACCATCACCCTAAAAGCGTCACAAGAAGGGGATCATATTCTCCTGACTATTGCTGATGACGGTGGCGGTATGGATGCTGAAAAGCTGAAGAGCATCGCGGTTGACCGTGGTGTCCTTGATGCAGAAGCGGCGGCTCGCTTAAGTAATAGTGAAGCGTACAACCTGATTTTTGCACCTGGCTTTTCAACCAAAACCGAGATTTCCGATATTTCTGGTCGTGGTGTGGGGATGGATGTGGTGAAAACCGGCATCACCAAGCTAAATGGCTCGATTAATATCGACTCTGAGCTCGGCCGAGGGACGGTTCTGGAAATCAAGGTGCCCTTGACGCTGGCGATATTGCCAACTCTGATGGTCGGCGTCGGTGAGAATCCGTTTGCGTTCCCTCTGTCGAATGTCAGTGAAATTATCAGTTTAGATATGTCCAGAACCAATACGGTTGATGGGCAGCTAACCTTAATCGTACGCGATAAAGCGATCCCACTCTTCTTCTTGCAAGATTGGTTATGTAAAGGATCAACCGACATCGATAAAACCAAGGGGCATGTGGTGATCGTGCAAATCGCGCATCAACGCATCGCATTTGTGGTAGACACCTTGTTTGGTCAAGAGGAGGTGGTCATTAAGCCACTTGACGAACTACTTCAAGGGACGCCGGGAATGGCAGGGGCAACCATCACCAGTGATGGTCATATTGCTCTTATCTTGGATGTGCCCAACCTGTTGAAACATTACGCAGGTTAATTTGAGAAAAGGACGCCCATGGCAGTAAAAGTATTGGTGGTAGATGACTCCAGCTTCTTCCGTCGCCGCGTTAGTGAAATCATCAATGCCGACCCGAGAATGGAGGTCATTGATAGTGCAGTGAATGGCAAGGAAGCGGTGGAGAAAACCGCCCAACTCAAGCCAGATGTTGTCACTATGGATGTGGAGATGCCAGTACTTGATGGTATCTCAGCGGTGCGCCAGATAATGGCGCAAACGCCAACGCCGATTCTGATGTTCTCATCGCTGACGCATGACGGGGCGAAAGCAACCTTAGATGCGCTTGAGGCGGGCGCGCTCGATTTTCTTCCCAAAAAATTCGAGGATATTGCTCGAAACCGTGAAGAAGCGACCAGCTTGCTGCAACAGCGGGTGCTGGAAATTGCGCGCAAGCGACCCGTACTTCGCCGAGCTACACGTCCAGCCTCGCAGCCATCAACAGGGCAAACGGCATCGCCATCCGGTGGTGTGCGAACGCCTGCGCGTCCAGCGTCACGACCTGCAGTGGGCACGGCCGCGTCGTCCAAAGCCCCTGCACGATTCACAGCAACCGGTAAGCGCTACCAATTGATGGCGATTGGCACGTCAACAGGCGGCCCCGTTGCGCTGCAAAAAGTACTGACCAAACTACCCGCAAATTTTCCACTGCCGATCGTCTTGATTCAGCATATGCCTGCCACCTTCACATCGGCGTTTGCGCAGCGCCTGAATGGACTGAGTAAAATCACGGTCGTTGAAGCGAAAGATGGTGACACGCTTAAGCCTGGGCACGCCTACTTGGCGCCGGGGGGAATGCAGATGATGATTGATGGCAGGCCGGGCGCGGCTCGTCTAAAAATTCTCGACGGCGGGGAGAGGATGAATTACAAGCCTTGCGTGGATGTTACCTTCGGCTCCGCCGCTAAAATATATGGCGATAAGGTGTTGTCGATGGTGCTCACTGGTATGGGCGCAGATGGTCGAGAGGGCGCACGTATGCTAAAAAGCGCGGGATCAACTATTTGGGCGCAGGACGAGGAGAGCTGTGTCGTTTACGGCATGCCGCAAGCAGTGGCGAAAGCGGGGATATCGTCGGAAGACTTACCGCTGGAGAGGATCGCCGAACGCATCATGGTTGAGCTGAATTTAAAATAAGGAGTGGGGCTTGATAGTCTGGAGTATCGCCAACCAAAAGGGCGGTGTTGGTAAGACAACCACCACAGTGACATTGGCAGGATTGATCAGTGAGCGTAAGAAACGTGTCCTGCTAGTGGATACGGATCCACACGCTTCTCTCTCGACCTATTTGAATTTTGATTCAGAGCAGCTGCCTGCGAGCTTGTTTGATTTGTTTCAACTGCAAACCGTCAATAAAGAGACGGTCAATCCGCTGATTGTCAAAACACAGTTTGAGAATATGGACTTAATTCCTGCACACATGTCGCTGGCGACCTTAGACCGTGTGATGGGAAATCGTGGTGGCATGGGGTTGGTGCTTAAAAAAGCGCTGGATGCATTGGCTGACGATTACGACTATGTATTGATTGATTGCCCCCCTATTTTGGGCGTGATGATGGTCAATGCGTTAGCGGCCAGTCATCGTGTATTGATCCCCGTTCAGACCGAGTTTTTGGCGATGAAAGGGCTTGAGCGTATGATGCGCACGTTGCAGATCATGCAAAAGTCTCGTAGCTCTAACTTTAATCTCACTATCATTCCAACGATGTACGACAAGCGTACGCGGGCGTCGTTAGAGACTTTACAGGAATTAAAAATTCGCTACAGCGACCAAGTTTGGGCGTCAGCCGTGCCCATTGATACCAAATTTCGAGACGCGAGCTTAAAGCACATGCCGGCATCCTTCTATGCTAAAAATTGCCGTGGTGTCTTTGCCTACAAAACTTTATTAACCTATTTGGAGCGACTGGAACAGGATGAACAAGCATAATGCCCTCTCCAGTGGTCAAGCGCTCGATGATTACTTTGAAGCCCTGCTGGATGATTTAGGCGAAGTGGCACAACCAAGCGAGCAGCTTGGCGAGCCTGATCGAGATAAACCGCATGTGTCGTCTGCATCGTATATTGATGAGCAGGCACCACGGCTGCAGCCACAGCCAGTGATGGATGCGGTAACGCCTGAGCCGGTGGCGTATGCTGAACCTGAGCGTGATTTGGCAGAAGTAGAACGACTGCTCGCGCAACTGAAAGTAGATGAAGAGGCAGAGCTCGAAGCGAAAACCGCGACCCAATCCGAGGTAGACGTTGCCCAAGATAAAGCCGAGCCGGTTGCTGACCCTGTTGTTGAACAAACACAGGAGCAAACGCTTGAAACCTACACCATGGCCGATTGGGGCCTTGATGTTGAGGCGCAGGTTGAGGTAGACACGGCGGTCCCAGAGGTAGAAACTCTTACCGAGACCGAGACCGAGACCGAGACCGAGACCGAGACCGAGACCGAGACCGAGACCGAGACCGAGACCGAGACCGAGACCGAGACCGAGACCGAGACCGAGACCGAGACCGAGACCGAGGTAAATGTAGAGGCCGACGCCGTTGCCCCCGACGTTGATATCGGGGTGGCTGACGAGGTTGAGCAAGTCGCGGACACGCAGGAAACAGTGGAGGCTGACACCCAAGCGGGGGAAGATCTTCCTCCTACCCAATGGGAAAATGCTGAAACGGAAGCAGAGTTTCAGGTATTATTCTTTGAAAGTATGGGCGTGACCTATGCGGTACCTTTAGCCGAACTTGGCGGCATTCACCAATTAGGCGAGTGCAATCGCCTTATTGGCCGGCCAGATTGGTATCTAGGATTGCAGACAGAAAAGCAACAACAGCTTGATGTTGTCGATACTGCTCGCTGGGTGATGCCAGAAAAACTGGCAGATAATCAGCATAGGGACGACTATAATTATATTGTGATTCTGGGCGATAGTAAGTGGGGGTTGGCGTGTGATCAATTACTCGGCACCCAAGCGCTCAGTGGCAAAGCGATTCGCTGGCGAAAACAAGCGGGAAAACGGCCGTGGCTAGCGGGCATGGTAAAAGAAAAAATGTGTGCTCTGATCCATGTTCAAGCATTTATTGCTATGTTAAATCAGGGGATTGACGCCAAGGCGATGGCGTAATAACTAGTTACACAGCGCGTAAAGAGGAAAATCAATGTCTCAGGTAGCTGAAGTTCAAAAAGAAGGCGTCAATGACGAGGTGTTGCAGTGGGTTACTTTTCAGCTTGAAGAAGAGACCTACGGCATTAATGTGATGCAGGTGCGTGAAGTGCTGCGTTACACCGAAATCGCACCTGTACCGGGCGCCCCTGACTATGTATTAGGTATTATCAACTTGCGCGGCAATGTCGTCACCGTGATCGATACACGTTCACGTTTTGGCTTAGCCTCTACCGAAGTGACGGATAATACCCGAGTGATCGTTATCGAAGCCGAGACCCAAGTTATTGGTATTATGGTTGATAGCGTCGCGGAAGTGGTGTATCTGAAAACGTCAGAAATCGATACCACGCCAAGTGTCGGCACTGAAGAGAGCGCTAAGTTTATTCAAGGCGTGAGCAACCGTAATGGTGAACTTCTTATCTTGGTTGATCTCAACAAGTTGTTGACCGACGAAGAGTGGAATGAGATGGCAATGCTGTAATGAATGAGCTTGTGCTGACGTGGTCTCCGGTAGTTGTAACGGTGGTATTTGCCATCGTTGCATTGTGGTGTCTGCGTGCAGAGAGGCGCGCTAGGCAGCGGCTCGAGAATAAGCTTCAAGCGATGGAAACCGTACTAAAAAGTGCGCGTCAGCGTCATGATAGTCTTGCTAAACAATTCAATGAATTGCGAGCAGGCAGTATGGGGATGGGGCAAAAACTTGCAGACTTGTCGACGAATGTGGATGAGTTGCTAGAAAAGCACGTCGAGCTTGAGATGCAAGACTCGGAAAGTCGTCTCTATAGTCGAGCAAGTAAGATGGTTGACTTGGGTGCGGATGTTGACGAGTTAATGCAAGAATGTGATCTCCCCAAGGCAGAAGCCGAATTGCTACTTAATTTGCGTAAACGGCAAGCAGCCAATCAGCAGCGCTAACCGCTAAGCCTATCCTACACCAACGTATCGATAGGTGTGTGTCCCTGCCAACCTGGCGGGGTCTTTCCTTCCAATACCCAAGCGTAAGCAATCAACTCGGCAATGACTCGATAAAGTTCTGGTGGGATCTCATCATCTTTATCCAGTCGATCTAGCCAGGCGAGCAAATGGGCATCTTGATGAATGAGCGCACCTTGTTCACTTAAGGCCTCGATCAGTTCATTCGCGAGTCTATCCGTGGCTTTTGCTTTGACCTTGGGGGCATGGTAGCCGTCATATCCGAGAGCGACCGCTCGTTTTTTATCTTTCATCACTAAACCCTCATAGAAATGCCAGCGGCGAGCACGTCATCCTCTGACGCCGGCCCGGTTTCGTCGATGTCTTCATTTATGTCGATATCCAAGGCAATCGCTTGATGTATAAGCCGTTCATTGAGCCAATCAAGTGTTTGATGAATGCGTTGCTTAAGCTTAGCGGTCGGTGCGGTCAGTGTCAGCGCTCTTTCTTCCTTTGATAGTGATAAATCTGCACGGACAAACTGATGGCCGACAGGAAGGTAAAGCCGAACTTGCCACTGCACCTTATCCTCTGAGGGAGACGCCGGTTGTCCGGTTTGTTTACGTGCAGTGACACGAACAGGAGGACGTTGTGGGTCAGAAAAGGGTAAGACCCATTGCCACTCACCTGGGCGTGATGATTCTGCCACTCTTTGCTCTGCCATCAGTCTTAAGGCACCCGTAAGATTGTCGCCCTCTGATGGGGACGAGAGCCATTGTCTTAGGAGCGTGGCAAGCAACTTATCGGCAGGGCGTTGCGTGAGCCACTGGGCAATTGTGTCAGAACTGGGGCTCTGTTGATGGCCGAAAGCGGGGAGGGTCCAAGCGGTAAGTAGTGATTGCATTAACGTTTGGCTCGACGCGGGCTGTTGTCTCATGGTGGCAGTCAGTGCAGGCAACAAATGTAACTGGGCTAACACATCGGCCAACCCTGTGCTGGCCGAGGTATGTATAAGGGTAAACTGTGCTTGCGACAGTGCACGGCCATCGATTGATGGCAAGGACGGTGAGGCTAAACCCGCCGGTTTTATCACCAGTTGTTGTGGATTCGTTGGGGCAATCTTCATGGTTTCTCACAATTATTTACGCGAGTCACACTTTGCAACCCTGTGGTAACTAACAGTCATTTTGACCATTGTGGTACTATGCGTCCACTTTTGTAACACAAGCAGGATGCAACATTTGTCATGTTGGAAGTGAAACAGCTTTGCTGTGTTCGTGATGACCGAGTGTTGTTTGATGCGCTGACATTCTCTCTGTCTCCCGGTGATCTTGTTCAAATAGAAGGCCCAAATGGAGCAGGCAAAACCACGTTATTGCGAATTATCGCGGGTCTGGGACTTGCGGACAGTGGTGAGGTCTGTTGGCAGCAGCAGGCGATCACCCAACAACGCGACGCCTTTTATCGCGATCTTCTATTTTTAGGCCACACCACAGGGGTTAAGCGCGAGCTCACTGCCTTCGAAAACCTGGCCTACTACATGCAGATGCACGGTCGCACTGATCATGATGCGATCTGGCAAGCGCTCGCTAAAGTGGGATTAGCCGGGCGTGAAGATATTCCCGCCGGGCAGCTTTCAGCTGGACAAAACCGGCGTGTTGCGCTCGCGCGACTCTGGCTAAGCGACCGCCGATTGTGGATTCTCGATGAGCCGCTGACTGCGATTGATAAACAAGGGGTCAAAGTGCTTGAAGCTGTGTTTGAGCGGCATGTGCAACAAGGCGGAATGGTGCTATTTACTACTCACCAGGACATGTTTGTGGGTCATCCGCTATTGCGTCGGATTCGATTGGGGGCGCAATGATCAAAGCGATGTGGTTGATTATTCGCCGAGAGCTGAAAGTGGCGTTTCGCCAGCCGGCAGATAGCCTGAATCCGTTGTGGTTCTTTATCATTGTGATCACCTTGTTTCCCCTCGGTGTCGGGCCTGGGCCTCAGCTATTGCAGACCATCGCGCCGGGTATTATTTGGGTCGCGGCATTACTCTCTGCGCTGCTGTCCTTGGAGCGATTGTTTCGAGATGATTACCTGGACGGATCGCTTGAGCAAATGATGCTGATGCCCGTTCCCTTACCCTTACTCGTGATTGCTAAGGTGATCGCACACTGGTTACTGACTGGTTTGCCTTTATTATTAGTCAGCCCTGTGTTGGCATTGCTGCTGTCACTCGATGCTATCCAGTATCAAGCGGTGGTAATGACTCTGTTGTTGGGTACCCCAACATTGAGTTTTGTCGGTGCGATCGGGGTTGCTCTGACGGTAGGGCTACGTAAGGGAGGCGTTCTTCTGAGCTTGCTGATCCTCCCGCTTTATATCCCTGTACTGATTTTTGCTACCTCAGCCATTGATATGGCGGGGTTCGGTGCAGACATCAATGGACAGCTGGCGATCCTTGGCGCCATGTTGGTTGGGTCGGTTACTTTGGCCCCCTTTGCTATCGCCGCCGCCTTGCGTGTGAGCGTGAACTAATTATTAATCAGGAAGTAGAGCAATTGTCATGTGGAAGTGGCTTCACCCTTACGCAAAGCCGGAAGTGAGCTACCGGCTGTGTGGAAAACTCCTCCCTTGGTTTGCTGTGTTGGCAGGCTTGAGTTTGGTTACGGGCATGGTTTGGGGCTTAGCCTTCGCGCCGGCCGATTACCAACAAGGCGATAGTTTTCGCATTATCTATATTCATGTTCCCGCTGCCATTTGGTCGATGGGTGCGTATATGTCGATGGCGATCGCGGCGTTTGTTGGCCGTGTTTGGCAGCTAAAAATGGCCGATTGGGCCGTGGGAGCGATCGCGCCGGTCGGCGCGGTGTTTACCTTTATTGCCCTAGTGACCGGTGCGATTTGGGGGAAGCCCATGTGGGGCGCTTGGTGGGTATGGGATGCTCGCCTTACCTCAGAGTTGATCTTATTGTTCCTCTACATCGGTGTTATGGCCTTATATAACGCCTTTGACGATGCGCGCACTGCCTCGCAAGCCGCTGGGATTTTGGCGATGGTGGGCGTGATTAACCTGCCTATCATCCACTTTTCTGTAGAGTGGTGGAACACCTTGCATCAAGGCGCCACCATCACCAAATTTGCCCGCCCTTCAATCGACCCTGGCATGCTTTGGCCTCTACTGATGTGCTTACTCGGCTTTGCCTGCTTTTTTGTCACCCTGACCTTGATGGGACTACGAAATCAAATTCTCTTAAGAGAGTCACATCGGCCTTGGGTACGCGCTTTGGTGGAGGGGGAATAATGCATTTTGAGAGTTTTAATGCGTTTTTAGCGATGGGAGGCTATGCCGCCTATGTATGGAGCGCATTCGGTATCACCGCGGCGGCCATGTTGGCACTCATCGTTGGTTACCGGCGTACACATAAAAAACGCCTGCAAGCGGTCAAACAACAAATCGCACGTGAGCAGCGAATAAAAGATGCACAAGCACTGGAGAACACATTATGACGCCTCGACGCAAGAAACGGTTGTGGATCACTTTAGCGTTGCTAATTGGTGTCTCGACCACTATCGGCCTGGTTTTGTATGCCTTAAACCAAAATATGGATCTGTTCTACACTCCGACTGAAATCGTGCAAGGTAAGCCCGATGGAAGCAAGCCGGAAGTCGGCCAGCGCCTGCGCATTGGCGGCATGGTGGTGGAAGGCTCGGTGAAACGCGATCAAGAGTCTTTGCTTATTCAGTTTGATGTCGCCGATGTTGGCCCAGCGGTCACCGTGACCTATGAGGGCATTTTGCCGGACCTTTTTCGGGAGGGACAAGGTATTGTGGCTCAGGGGGTATTAGTTGACTCACGCACGGTAAAAGCAAGCGAGGTGTTGGCGAAGCACGATGAAGAATACATGCCGCCTGAGATAGCAGAGGCGATGGAAAAGAGCCATCAGCCGCTTGAATACACAGAAGAGCAAAAACAAGGTAGTCAGTTATGATTGTTGAGCTCGGGCATTACGCGTTGATCCTTGCATTGGGACTGGCGCTGTTACTCAGTTTTTATCCGCTTTATGGTGCCAATCAGGGCCATGAAGGGATGATGAAAATGGCGCGTCCTCTCTCTTTGGGGATGTTTGCTATGTTGCTGTTTTCTTTTATCGCCTTGAGTTGGGCGTTTTATACCAACGACTTTACTGTCGCGTATGTCGCCAGTAATTCCAACAGTGCACTGCCTTGGTACTACCGCTTAACCGCGGTTTGGGGCGCACATGAGGGGTCACTCCTCCTGTGGGTGCTTATTCAAGCACTTTGGACCGTCGCGGTGGCGGTATTCAGCCGCGGCATGCCGTTATCGTCAGTCGCGCGTGTGCTCGCCGTGATGGGAATGATATCGGTCGGTTTCTTATTGTTTATCATCCTGACTTCCAACCCGTTTGATCGTACCCTGCCTTACTTCCCTGTTGACGGCCGTGACTTGAACCCATTGTTACAAGATCCAGGGCTCATTGTTCATCCACCTATTCTGTATATGGGATATGTGGGTTTCTCGGTTGCGTTTGCTTTCGCCATTGGTTCATTGCTCGCGGGACGCTTAGATACCGCGTGGGCGCGTTGGTCGCGTCCTTGGACAACGGCGGCATGGCTTTTCTTAACCTTAGGCATTGCACTCGGATCTTGGTGGGCTTATTACGAGCTTGGCTGGGGCGGCTGGTGGTTTTGGGACCCGGTCGAAAACGCCTCATTTATGCCTTGGTTGGCAGGTACCGCATTGATGCACTCGTTAGCAGTGACAGAAAAGCGTGGCACCTTTAAAGCGTGGACCGTGTTACTTGCTATTTCTGCTTTTTCACTCAGTTTGTTAGGCACATTCTTGGTGCGCTCTGGGGTGTTGGTATCGGTGCACTCTTTTGCTTCTGATCCAGCGCGAGGCCTGTTTATTCTTGGCTTTCTTGTGGTGGTGATTGGTGGCTCACTGTTGCTCTATGCATTGCGTGCCTCCGAGATCAAAGGGCGTACCAAAGTGTCGCTCATTTCACGTGAGAACGCCTTGTTGGTTAACAATACCTTGTTGATGACCGCGCTTGTGATTGTGCTGATTGGTACCTTATTGCCGCTCGTGCATAAGCAGTTAGGCCTTGGCTCAGTATCGATTGGCGAGCCTTTCTTCAACTTTTTGTTTGCTTGGCTGATGCTGCCATTTGCCTTTTTCCTCGGGATTGGGCCATTGATTCGCTGGAAGCGTGACAAGCTGTCAACCTTAGCCAAACCGATGATTATCAGCGGTATTGCTGCTGTCATTTTAGGTGTTGGTGCCATCGCGACCTTAGCCGATAGCTTTAAGGCGATGGCGGCAATGGGCGTGACCATGGCGCTGTGGATCACTTTTCTACATGGCTATGAGCTTCATTTACGTGCCACCCACCGTCATCCATTTAGCGTGGGAATAAAAAAACTGGGACGCAGCCACTGGGCGATGGTGTTGGGCCATATCGGTTTAGCCATCACCATTATTGGGGTGGCAATGGTCGAGAACTATGACATTGAGCGCGACGTTAAAATGGCTCCAGGCAGCAGTGTTACTTTGCAAGGGTATACGTTTAACTTCACCGATTTGTCGGAAAAACAAGGCCCCAACTACCAAGGTTACGTGGCCTCATTTGATGTATACCGTGGTGACACCTTTATCAACCATTTGGATGCCGAAAAACGGTTCTATTCAGTGCAGCGCTCGATGATGACTGAGGCGACCATTGATCGTGGCTTAACGCGTGACCTATACATCGCCATGGGTGAAGAGTTGCCTGATGGCTCATGGGCAATGCGACTTTATTACAAACCCTTTGTGCGTTGGATTTGGTTTGGTGCCATTGTCATGGCGCTGGGTGGTGCCTTGGCGATCAGCGATAAGCGCTATCGGTTCCGTCGCACGCTGTCTTCTAAGCAGGAGGCAAAGGCATGAAGAAGCTATTCTGGTTTCTGCCGTTGTTGGCATTTGTCGCGTTGGCAGGTTTTTTTGTTGCCCAGCTCGATAAGAATGCTAAAGGCGACGATCCTACCAAGCTAGAGTCAGTATTAGTGGGCAAGCCCGTGCCCGCTTTTCACCTTGAGGATCTACAAACCCCGAGCAAGGAATACGATCAAGCCATTTTCACGGGCGAGCCCTTACTGCTTAATGTATGGGCCACCTGGTGTCCGACCTGTTATGCCGAGCACCAGTTTTTGAATAAATTGGCGGCGCAAGGCGTAAAGATCATTGGGCTTAATTACAAAGATGATCGGCAAAAAGCAATCAAATGGCTGAGCAACCTGGGTAACCCCTATCAAATCAGCTTATACGATGGTGATGGGATGCTAGGGCTGGATCTTGGTGTCTATGGTGCGCCGGAAACCTTTTTGATTGATGCCAACGGCGTGATTCAGTACCGACACGTGGGTGATGTGAATGCACGTAATTGGGAGGAGACCCTCAAGCCAAAATTTGATGCATTGAAGGGGGCTGACAAATGAAACGACTGATCCTGCTTGGCGCGTTGTGGCTGAGTGTAAGCTTGGCATTTGCCAACGCGATTGACGTGTATAAGTTCGACTCGGCGGAGCAAGAAGCTCGATTTCGTGCCCTGACCAGTGAGCTGCGTTGCCCTAAGTGTCAGAATAATAGTATTGCAGACTCCAACGCCGAATTGGCGCAAGACTTGCGTCAAAAAGTGCACCAAATGCTGCAGCAAGGGCGCACGGATGAAGAAATTCGCAGCTTTATGATTGCGCGTTACGGCAATTTTGTGACGTACAATCCGCCCGTCACCGCATCAACCCTGATTTTGTGGCTTGCGCCCGCGCTGGTACTGGTGTCCGGTATGGTGGTGATGATAATGCGCAGCCGACGTGCCAAGCAGACCGTCAATCACGCGTTGAGCGATGAGGAGGAGCAACGACTCAATGCGCTGTTGTCATCGACAGAAGGCACCGATGATTCACCCGTAAGCACCTCAGCCACAAACATGGATACATCAGCGGATCAACCGGCGTCATCTGAGCATGCGTCAACCCAGCAAAATAAGGAGCCAAAATGATTGAATTTTGGGGCGCGACCTTGGTGTTTTTTGTCCTTGGCGCGGTGATGTTTTTGTGGCCCCTTTGGCAAAAAAGTGAACACGATCATCAGGGTAGCCGTGATGCATTGAACAAAGCGTTTTACTATGACCGTGTTGAAGAAATTCAAGCAGAAAGCGCTGAAGGCTTAATCGATAATGAAAAGGATCTGACGCGCGACCTTCAACAGTCTCTGTTAGACGATATCCCAGAAAAAGAGAAAGCCAAACAAGCCCGTCACTTGCGACTGACACCGATGCAGTGGGTGCCAGGTTTAATCGTGCTAGCGGTGGTGAGCTTCGGTTTATATGGTATTGAGGGCAGTGCCAACCAAGTGGCGCAGTGGCAACAAACCGCCCAGCAGTTGCCGTCGTTATCTAAGCGCCTGCTTAACAATGAACAGCCGCTGACGCAACAAGAGATGCAAGACTTAACCTTGGCGTTGCGCACGCGCTTGCAACACGAGCCAAGCGATAGCACTGGGTGGCTGTTGCTTGGCCGTATTGGTCTTGCTAATCGAGACGGTGAAACGGCTAAGGGGGCAATGGAAAAAGCCTATGCCTTGGCACCTTCACAACCTGATATTCAAGTCGGGCTAGCGCAAGCCTTGTTGTTTGCAGGTGATGAAGCAGACAGTGCGCGGGCGCAGAATTTGTTGAAATCTGTGGTGAAAGACAACCCCTTTAATCTGCAGGCGATGTCTTTGCTCGCCTACCAAGCGTTCGAGCAAGAACGATATCAAGATGCGATCGCTACATGGAAGGCGATGAAAACCTTGATAGGCAGTGACGACCCGCGTAACCAGACGTTAGATCAGTCGATCGCACGAGCAAAGTTGGCTCTCAATAGCGCGGACGGTGCCAAAGTCGATATTACGGTGACACTGGGCAGCCAAGTGCAGTTACCTAACGAGGGGGTGGTGATCATTTCTGCTCACGCGTCGGCCGATTCATCGATGCCGATTGCAGCCAAGCGCCTGCCTTTATCTAAGTTTCCCTTGTCTGTGGACTTGGCAGACACTGACAGCCTGAATCCCAACCAAGCGTTATCCTCGCAAGATAAGGTGGTGATTAAGGCGCGAATTGACCGAGATGGTAACGTCGCAACGAAAGAAGGTGACTGGGTTGGACAAAGTGCGGTGGTAAGTCTAGGCAGCCACACAGAACTGGTTATCGACAAACAACAATAACCAAGCCAGAATAGTCATCATTGTTAGCAAGGCTGGGCATCCCCAGCCTTTCATTGTGTAGAGGAATGCCATTTGATGTGGAAACGTCTGTGTTTGATGGCGGCGGTACTCGGCCTATTAACCGGTTGTGTATCACGTCCGCCAGGTGCAGAGCCGCACCCTGAAGACCCGTTAGAGGGCTTTAACCGTGCGATGTGGACGGTCAACTACGATTATTTGGATCCCTATGTGGCACGCCCTGTCTCGATTGCGTATGTCGATTATGTACCGAGCCCCGTGCGCACTGGGATTTCTAACTTTTTGGGCAACCTTGAAGAGCCAGCCAGCTTTTTGAATAGTTTAATCATGCTGGAAGGCGAGAAAGCCGCGACCCATTTTAACCGCTTTTGGATAAATACCTTGTTTGGCTTGGGTGGCTTGATTGATATTGCGTCCGCCGCTGATATTCAAAAGTATGACCAGCGCGAATTCGGTGATGCGATCGGACACTATGATGTGGGTACGGGCGCGTATATTATGCTGCCCGGTTATGGCCCCACCTCGGTACGAGAAGGCGCGGGCGAAGTCGTTGATGGTTTGTATCCGCCGCTGGCGTTACTCACCCTGCCGCAGTCGGTTTTAAAATGGATGTTTGATGGGATGGAGTCGCGCGCTGCGTTAGTGTCTCAGGAGTCGCAATTAGATAACTCACCGGACCCTTACGCGTTTGCCCGTGAGGCTTACCTGCAAAACCGCCGCTATCGCGCCAAAGGCGATGAGGCATTGGAGCAACAACCTGCCTTGGATGATGAGTTTCTCGATGATTTTATCGATGATATTGATGCCGCACCGTAAATCAGCGTAAGCGAGTTAGGTAAAACACGATAAAAAAACACCACGGCTTAGGCCGTGGTGTTTTTGTTTGAAGACCTGAGCGTTTAGAAGCGGTAGCTGGCTTGTACGCCGACTAACCACACATTACCGGTGGTTTCGCCTTCAAAGTTACCACCAAACGCTGAGCCTGACTGGTCGGACTCAATACCATCACGCGGCTCTTTCACCGGGGCATCTTTGGCAAAGACATAGGTAAAGGCAGCATCCAGGGTGAGCTTAGGTGTTACGTCATAGCCGGCACCCACGCTTAACCAGGTACGGTCAGTCTCTGGGATGGTCAGGGTGCGGTTTTTATCGCTCACTGCCGAGGTATCGTAGGCAACGCCTGAGCGCAACGTCAGTTTCTGATCCCACTGATAAGTGGTGCCGATGGCAAAGCGATAGTTATCTTCCCAATTCTCTACTTTCACCATCTTTGGATCGCTAGAAAGGGAGGGGATGTCCGCCTCGAGTTTGTCAAAGCTGCTCCACTCGGTCCAGTTAATGCTGGTGTGTACCGCCCACTGCTCAGTCAGCTGATGCAACGAAGAGAACTCGGCGGTAGCGGGGAGGGTGAGATCCATACTGCCTGAATAGTGGTTGCTACTCAGATAATCTGCTCCAGCAAGTTGACCTTTTTGAATTGCTGCTAGGTTGTAAGTTAGACCTTCTGCATGCCCCTCAAGTGTCAGATCAACTTCGGAGCGATAGTTAACGCCGACCCGGTGCTTGTCATTGATGTCGTACACGGCACCCAATTGCCAACCCCAGGCACGATCATCGCCTTCCATATACTTCAGAGTGCTGTGCTCAGGAACAGGACTGCCGGCAAGTGGGCCTGCGTTTTTAGGTAGTTGAGCACCTTTACTACTTTTCGCCCCAATACTGCCTTCCCCCAACACATAGCGGATACCGGCGCCCAGGCGTAATTGCTCGGTGGCTTTCCAAGCGATATTAGGGTTGATTTCAAAGGTGGTCACTGCCGCTTCGTTACCAAACTGGGTACCGGTAAAATCGTCGCCTAAATCGGTTTCCATGCCAAAGTTGGTCGCGAGAGCGAGGCCAGCGGTAAAGCGATCGTCGATTTGATGGGAAAAATAGAAATTAGGGATCACGGCATCATGGGCAACATCATTGGTTGAGGTTTGACCGTGCTGAGAGTTTTCGCCATCAATATCAACGTTAGGGTTAACGTAGATGCCACCGGCTGATACTTGTGTATCGGCAAGGTAGCTTAGTAGCGCAGGGTTACGAAATTGCGCACTGGCGTTATCCGCCATTGCCGCTTCCCCTGCAAAGGCACGGCCCAGGCCGGTTGCTGAGGTTTCTGCGAGCTGGAAACCGGCACTGTGTGCGGTCGTAGAAAGAGAGCCGAGCGCGGTGGCGACGGCAAGATAAACGATCTTATTATTTTTCATCTGCTTACTTGTTCGCTGTATAAAGGGACGCCTAGAGTAAAAGCTCACGTGCGTAAATCAATTTATCGCTACTGAAAAGGGTAAAAACAAAATAATGAATCAACAAAACCCATATTATTAGTGTTTTTGTCTGTTGTGTTGGCGGGGATTTAATCGACGAAAGATGAACTCAGCGAACAGCTGTTACACATTGCTAGGCGAAAAGGGCATTGGTGAGAAAGGAAAAAATCACCGCATACGCCCTCTCTGCCTGTCGAGAGGGCGCACAATGCGTGGTTAGATCGCTCTGGGGGTGAGTTGTTGTTGCAGTTGCTCGGCAATGGGGGCAGCAGCGCTTTTTACCTCGCCGACCACAATCACGCTCGCCGATTGCACGGGTCGGCTGACGGCTTGCATTTTGCCGTCACTCTTCTGTGCGGGCGCCTGACTGGCTGATGGGACCACAAACACCGTATAGGCTTGCCCATCACTCTCCATCACCATGTGTAGGGCATGTTGCTCACCAAAACTACAATGGTTGATGTAAGTAATCTGGCCGGGGAGCGCATTAAAAGCTTTGCCAAACGGCTGCAGTTTGGCATTGACTTGCTCAATGGTCGCACCCTCGTTAATGCCTTCTATAAAGGCATGCTCGTGATAATAGTGTGCCAATGCTGTTTGATTAAGGTCGAGCGTCGCACTGCCCCAGTTAAACTGACCGAGTGCAATACCAAACACAAAAGCAATCGAGGCGGCAATGGCGAGATGCCAGCGAGGACGTTTGACTCGTTGCTCAGCATCGGTGGTTTGCGAAAACAAAATTTTATCGGCTAAGTCTTCCGGCACATCTACGCGAAGCGCCTGGTCAATTTTACTGTCCAACTCGGCGATATCATCCGCATAGCTTTGGTGACGTTCAGACTCTGCCTTGGCGGCTTGCAACTCAGGATCGGTATCATAAGGGTCTGCTAGTAGGCGGCGGCGAAATTCAAGATCGTCCATACTGTTGGCCTCCTGAGGTTGCGGCGGTATCCAGTGCTTCTTTAAGTTGAGCGCGAGCCCGAAAGAGGCGAGTCATCACTGTGTTTTTGTTCAAATCCAAGATTTGGGCAATTTCGTCGCCACTAAAACCAGCAAGCACCTGTAAGACCAAGGGCTCACGATATTCTGGTGACAAAGCGGCAATCTGCCGATGTAGCCAGCGTTGTTCCATAGACGCTTCTTCGCTGGGTCGCGTTTTGTCTTCCCATTCGCCATCGTCAATGTCCACATGGTCAAACTGCTTCCGTTCGAAGCGCCTCGCATTCTCTCGGCGCAAAATGGTGATTAGCCAGGCTTTGGCTGCCTTGTCATCTTGCAAGCTGTCTAACGAGCGCCAAGCACGTAAGCAAGTTTCTTGCACCAAGTCTTCCGCGATATGCGGATCTTTTGCTAACCAATAGGCATAGCGGTAGAGATCACGATGCCATGCGCGCACCAATGCCTCGTATCGTGCTTGTCGGGTCATGCCGGTTGAGCCTTTATCCATGGATTAGTCAGTCTATAAAGACCGCGTGATTTGTCATTTTATTTCATCTTAGGTGAAAAATCGGTACAAGTTTGATCTGTTTCAATATTAGGACGCCGTAAGTCGGTAAAGTGACACCTGTCGTTATCGGCCATGTGTCGACACTCGTGAGGTTGAGTGAACGGCGTTTCCTTTTTGAATGATATGACTTTCTGTTCGGATCTGGGTGCGGGAAAAGCACTGCACACTTCCCAGATTATCGTTTTGCTTTCCAATATGTTGGGGCCTGCGCTAGCGCATGGCCCTTTTTTTTATTGTGTTTTTTCTTCCTTATTTGCTGGCAACCAACCGTAGTGGTTACCCTAGGATGGATCTGTGCGCCTGTTGGCAATCTTACCAATCAATTAAAACGGATGTTTTAAGCTGGTAACATTTTGGTTACACTTGTGGTCAGACCTGTAGAACATCCTAAGGAGCAGTGATGACGTCTCAGCAACACCTTAAAACCAGCAATGGTGATCGCATTGCTATTGTGTCTGGGCTACGTACACCCTTTGCCCGCCAGTCGACCGCTTATACTGATGTGCCAGCGGTCGATCTCGGCAAAATGGTCGTGCAAGAGATGCTCAACCGAAGCAGTATTTCCCCGAAAGATATCGATCAAGTGGTGTTTGGGCAGGTGGTGCAAATGCCTGAAGCGCCGAACATTGCTCGCGAAATCGTGCTGGGCACTGGTATGGATATTCACACTGATGCCTACAGTGTCACCCGCGCCTGTGCGACCAGTTTTCAAGCGGTTGCGAATGTGGCAGAGAGCATGGTCGCCGGCAATATTCAGGTGGGGATTGCTGGTGGTGCGGACTCATCCTCTGTGCTGCCTATCGGCGTTAGCAAAAAACTGGCGCGGACATTATTAGATTTGAGCAAAGCGAAAACCATGAGTAAGCGGTTAAAGCTGCTCAGTAAGCTGTCAGTAAAAGATCTGGCACCGGTTCCGCCTGCGGTGGCTGAGTATTCAACAGGCCTGAGTATGGGGCAAACGGCAGAGCAAATGGCAAAGTCGCATCAGATCCCACGGGAAGAGCAAGATGCTCTTGCGCTTCGCTCGCATCAACTCGCCAGCAAAGCTTGGGATGAAGGCTTGCTGAGTGACGAAGTGATGACAGCCTATCCCGAACCTTACAAAACATGGATTGCACAAGATAATAACTTGCGTCCTGACTCCACGCTGGAAGACTACGCCAAACTACGGCCTGCGTTTGATCGCAAGCATGGCTCGGTCACGGCGGCGAATAGCACGCCGCTCACCGATGGTGCGGCAGCGGTATTGATGATGCCAGAAAGCCGTGCAAAAGCATTGGGTCTAGAAGTGCTCGGTTACATCCGTTCGTATGCATTTTCCGCCATCGGGGTGGAAAAAGACATGCTGATGGGCCCTTCTTATGCGACGCCCATTGCGCTTGATCGTGCGGGGATTTCTCTTGCGGATTTAACCTTGATTGATATGCACGAGGCGTTCGCCGCCCAGACCTTATCTAATGTCAAAATGTTTGCTTCTGACGCATTTGCCCGCGAGCATTTAAATCGTGACCGCGCGATTGGTGACATCGATATGGATAAATTCAACGTGTTAGGGGGCTCAATCGCCTACGGCCATCCATTTGCTGCGACAGGCGCGCGGATGATCACCCAAACCTTACGTGAATTAAAACGTCGTGGCGGCGGATTAGCATTGAACACAGCCTGTGCAGCAGGCGGCCTTGGCGCAGCAATGATCTTGGAGGCAGAATAATGACCACAGAAACCCATCAAGCCTTTCATTTAACGGTTGCTGATAACCAAATAGCCTGGCTGACCATTGATGTGCCAGGCGAGAGCATGAATACGCTGCAGGCAAGTTTTGTTGAGGGCGTTTCCGCAGTATTAGACCAACTTGAAAACGATAAAAGCGTGAAAGGGCTAGTGATTCATTCTGGTAAGCCCGATAACTTTGTTGCTGGCGCGGATGTGCGCATGCTTGAAGCCTGCGATAGCGCTGAACAAGCACGTGATATTGCCGCTCAGGGGCAGACTCTGTTTTCACGCATTGAAAAATTGCCATTTCACGTGGTGGCGGCGATCCATGGTCCTTGTTTAGGTGGTGGGCTTGAGCTCGCGCTGGCCTGTCATAGCCGTGTGGCCACAGATTGGGATAAAACGCGCCTTGGCCTGCCAGAAGTACAACTAGGTTTGTTGCCAGGGTCGGGCGGTACACAGCGACTACCCCGTCTTATCGGTGTGCCTGACGCACTTGATATGATGCTAACGGGCAAACAGTTACGCGCCAAAAAAGCCAAAAAACTCGGTGTGATTGATGATTGCGTGCCGGATACCGTTTTGCTCGATGTGGCTGAGCAGCTCGCGCAGAAATCGAAACCCAAACGTAGCCGCAGCTGGCAAAGCTGGATGCTAAGTGGCAATGCAGTTGGGCGTAATATCGTTTTTGATCAAGCGGGCAAAAAAGCGCGAGCAAAAACCCGTGGCAATTACCCCGCCGCTGATGCCATTTTATCTGTGGTGAAAAAGGGCCTCGATAAAGGCTTGAAAGCCGGATTTGAGGAAGAAGCACGCCAGTTTGGTGAGCTGGTGATGACCTCAGAGTCTAAAGCACTTCGTAGTATTTTCTTCGCGACCACGGCGATGAAAAAAGAAAACGGTGCCGATGCAGAGCCCAGCGATATCAGTCGTATTGGTGTACTTGGCGGTGGCTTGATGGGGGCCGGGATTGCGCATGTCTCGGTCGCTAAGGCCGGCTACCCCGTACGAGTAAAAGATGTGAGCGAAGATGGCATTTTGAATGCCCTGCGTTATAGCTACAAATTGCTAGACAAAAAACGCAAGCGCAAACAGCTTAGCAAGGCAGAGCTTCAAGCCACCATGATGCAGCTATCGGGTGATACACAGGCGACAACCCTATCGAACTCGGATGTGGTGATCGAAGCGGTATTTGAAGACTTATCGCTTAAGCACCGCATGGTGGAAGAGATGGAATCCATCACCGAGAAGAACGCTATTTTTGCTACTAACACCTCGTCATTACCTATCCACCAAATCGCTGAAGGCAGCCAGCGTCCAGAAAACATTGTTGGCTTGCACTACTTTAGCCCGGTAGAAAAAATGCCGCTGGTGGAGGTGATCCCCCATAAAAACACCAGTGATCAGACGATTTCTACTGTGGTTAAACTGGCACGCCAGCAAGGTAAAACGCCCATTGTGGTCGGTGATAGTGCGGGCTTTTACGTCAACCGGATCCTTGCTCCTTATATGAATGAGGCCGCGCGGGTGTTGTTGGCAGGAGAGAGCATTGAGCATATCGATACCGCGCTATTGGACTTTGGTTTCCCGGTCGGGCCAATTACCTTGCTTGATGAGGTAGGCATTGATATTGGCGCTAAGATAGCGCCTATCCTGACGCAAGAGCTGGGTGAGCGTTTTGAAGCGCCAGATGTCTTCGATGTGCTGCTGAATGATGATCGAAAAGGCCGTAAAACAGGCAAAGGTTTTTATCGCTACGATGCCAGCAAGAAAGGCAGCAAGGCCAAGCAGGTGGATAAGAAGGTCTATAGCTTGCTGAATATCACGCTAAACGCCAAGCTGTCTGGCCATGAAGTCGCGCAACGTTGTACGTTAATGATGCTCAATGAAGCGGCACGTTGCCTGGATGAGGGCGTGATTCGTTCCGCGCGAGACGGTGATATCGGGGCGATTTTTGGTATTGGCTTCCCGCCATTCTTGGGCGGACCTTTCCGCTATATGGACCATATTGGCATCGACCGTGTTGTCAACTTACTCAACGAGCATCAAAATCGTTATGGTGAGCGATTTGCTCCTTGTGAACGCTTAACCGTGATGGCCAAAGAAGGGCAGTTGTTTTACCCCGAAAGCTAACCGTTAGGTTAGCCAGTCAATGAGCGAAAGGGCAGCCAGTGGCTGCCCTTTCTATTGATTGGGTGATTAGTCCTCACTACGCTGACACAGGGCGCGGAAGGCAGCGATATCCGCAATCGGATAGGCACCGTCTAAGTGTGCATCTTGTTGATGTTCAGTCCCGCAACTGTGCATGACTAACCTATCTGCGGTTCTTGGTTTGAGGGTATTGACCACAAATCGCACCATGTCAGCACGAGTAAGCGTTGCCATCGCCTCTGCAACCTGCTCGCGACGTTGGTATTGATAATCTTTATTGCCAATACTGATCCAGTAGCGCTGGGCCCGGGAGCGGAGGTTATTGTCTGGCTCTCTCACTTGTGCCAATAAGCTTTGTTTACTGCTTTGCCAGCGTGCCTCCGTCATTTCCAACAGCACCATGAAAAAAGCATTGAGAAAGTCGTCAACCGCTGCCATTAACTGGTTAGGACCTGCCATGGGGGACTGCACATAAAAAATCAGTCCAGGGTGGCGGTTTAGCGGTAAGTTATTGGCACCAACCATATAGCCTAACTGCTGTTTGGTACGCAATTCGTTGAAAAAAGTCGCCGACATTAGGTGGTTGGCCAACGTATAGGTTGCCACAGCTTGAGGATCGGTCGAGGGGCTTTGGTAATAGACTAAAAGCGCTGATTCAGCATGCGCAAGGGGGCGCTCAAAACTGACGGTGCCGACGTCCTCAAGCAAGGTCAACGGACGTACAGATTCCTGATACGCTTGTCCTTTCACGCGTAAACTGTCTTTGACTGTTTCTGCCAAGGTCTTGGCATGATGGCGATGCCAATTACCGTATACAAACATATCGACATGCAAGGTGGCGAGCATAGCATCGACAAAGTGAGGTAAGTCACTCAGGGTCACCGTCTCTAATGCCGCTAAAAGGGCGTGGTACGGTGGGTTATTAGGCTGAAGTAGCCCTGTCATGCTGTTATACAGTTGGCTCAGTGGCTTGTTCTTCTCTGCGTTTTCCCAGCTGCGTTGAAGCTGCGCTTTTATCGTCTCGAAGCGCTCAGGATTGAAACTGCGCTGAGAGAAGGTTTTTAAAATGAGCTCGAGCAACAGGGGCTGCTTGTCATTGAAGCCACTGAGTGTCAGCGTGACCCCACCTTGGTGCGCGTATAAATTGTAATTTATTCCCGCAATTTCAGCTTGGTACGCTTGCTCATTCAGGGCTTCGAGTAACATTTCGACACTTAATCGAGTCATTACAATGTTTTTTACCGTCGCCACGGCATGTGGGCTATCGATGGCGATATAAATGTGGCCTTTAGGCACGCGAAAGTGTGGTTCTTGGCCATGCCAGAGGCGAAAACCAGGCAGCTCTTCAATTAAGCTTGGTCCCTCACTGGCGTCTTGCTCGATAGCCAGTGGGTGCAGGGCATCAGCAATGTAAGGGTTGGGGTCGGGCAGTGTCAGTGCTGGAGAAATGTAATCGGTTTTCCATTTGGCAATTTGTTGCGCAGAAAAACGTTTGACCGCATAAGGCGTGTGATACCAATCGGCGCATTGATCGTAACTTTGACCCTTGGCAACCAGCATCACGCGAAGATTATCGACGCTCATATGCTGTAGCATGGCTTGGATCTGGTGGCGATCAAACCCTGTCATCATGTAGTCGCCATAGAGAAGATCGGTTGGCGCATAATGCTGCATGTTCATTACCAAATGGCTAACGGTATCAATAGGGCGGTGTGGGTCTTGGTAATGAAATGCCAGCTCTTGGACTTGCCGTTTTTCTTGATACCGCCAAGGCTGTAATCCATCGCGCCGAATGAGGGCGATGGCTTGAAAAACATAGGTAATAATATCGTCGATATGGCTAAGCCCTAATGGCGTCAGCGAAAAGCCGAGGGTAAACTCTCGAAAATCTCGTCCGCTGATACCACCACCCGCGGACAAGGTGTTGATATAGCCCTTGTTTTTTAATAGTGACATTAAACTCCCTGGCCCCTCATAACCCAGTAGGTGGGCAATGTAAGACAAAGGCTTAGTGCGGTATTGCTCGGGGCTTTCAGGGACAGAAAACGCCAAGGTGAGTTTTCTTACCTCTTTTAAAGGCTCGATATTTACCCATTGATGTTGTTCATTTTGGGTCACCAATGGCGCTTCAATGGTTAGCTCTGGGTAGTTATGATTGGCAATGGCGGAAAAATACTGTTTCGCCAAACGTTCAAGCTCATCCAATGGCTGTGGCCCAGTCAATGCCAGTGTCATGAGGTTGGCGCTGTAGTTAGCTTGGTAAAAGGCGATGAGATCATCACGCACATTGGTGTCATCGCGGTCTGCGAGTGTTTCGACACTGCCCACGGAAAACTTGGCAAACGGATGGTTAGGATTGATGGTTTCTTTATGAACTTGATAGATACGTCGCACGTCGTCATTAAGCTTCATGCGATACTCGGCGTCGACCGATTGGCGTTCTTTATCCACGGCATCGGCATCGAAACGTGGTGAAATGAAAAATGCGCTGAAGCGATCTAAGCTTGCCGCGAACTGTCTGGGGCGAATATCGAAAAAGAAGGTCGTGTGTTCTGTGCCTGTCCACGCATTATTGTGGCCACCATGCTGACTAATAAAGCGCTGAAAGTCACCGATGATCGGGTACGGCTCAGTCCCCAAAAAAAGCATATGCTCAAGAAAGTGCGCCAGCCCTTGTCGCTCGTCTGGGTCGTGGAAGTGACCGACATTCACCGACAATGCCGCGGCACTGCGGTGCGCATGTGGATCATTCACCAATAAGACACGTAATGCATTAGGAAGCGTGATATAACGGTAGTGTTTATGGTCGTTAGGGCTAACGTGCACAAGCATCTCACTATCAGAGTTAATAAGTTAGTAGTAAGTATGACTACCAGTGACCAGAGTCGCAAACCACTTATTTGGTCTTTTGCGGTTCATCTTGATAGCATGCAGCCAATCTTGGCATATGAATGTGGGTATTAAGGCGATGAAATTAATCATAATGCGTCATGGCGAAGCGCAAGCATTTGCGGCCAGTGATAGCGACCGCGCGCTAACTGCCAATGGTGAACAACAAAGTAAACAGATGGCGACGTGGCTGAACCAGCAATTAGATGGGAAAATGATTGATAAAGTGTTGGTGAGTCCTTACTTACGCGCACAACAAACATGGCAAGTCTGTGCGCCTTTATTGCCCGACGTGGGAGAGGTGATCACTGAAGAAGAGATCACCCCTTTTGGGCAAAGCGACCGTGTCTATGATTATTTGAATGCGATGATTGAGGTAGAAAAGCCCAGTGTTGTTTTGGTGGTATCACACCTGCCGTTAGTCGGCTATCTCACCAATGAGTGGGTACAAGAAGGGCAGCCACCGATGTTTGCCACGTCAGCCATGGCCATGATTGACGTAGACGTCACCACCCAAAAGGCATCGCTTAGTGCGCATATGTCGCCACGACAGCTTTAATTAGCGAGTGAAAAAGGTGCTTGAGCTAAGTATTACTTTTAGCGCTCGGGCACTTCTATCAGCACCAGTAATGCGCCATCCCCACCAAATTCTCTTGGCGCTTGATGAAATGCCATTACGTTAGGGTGTTGTGCTAACCACAGGGGGATTTTGTCTTTAAGTACCCGTTTACCAATCCCGTGCATCACACTGGCGCAACGAATGCCGTCTTTCACACAGGCCGCGAGCATCGCCCCCAGCTCTCGCTTCGCTTCTGTTTGTGTCATCCCGTGTAAATCGAGATAGATATCGGGCACATACACACCACGACGAAGCCGCTTGACCTCGTATTTAGAGACATCCTGGCGGGCGTACTGCATTGGGCCTGATTCACTGAGCAGCGGCTCGAACTCATCGGAAAAGTAAAACGCATGATCGCTACTCTGTCGCTCAAACTGACGTTGTTTGCGCGTTTTGGTCGTCTGGCGTTGTGGTGGGTTTATGGTATCCTGCTCCAACTTTTTTGCGCCTTTGACGGCATCACGGAATAGCGCCAAGTCCTCTTCCGTCATCGATGGTTTTTTGCTCATAAAAACTGTCCCCGAGGTGATGACCTGAATTGTACATTCAGCCAGCTCAAAATGCTGCTTATTGTACTGACCTCGCGTCAAAGGGCGACCCCCAATTGCATGAAGCCGATGGAGGCCAATGTGGATACGATTTTTACTGAAGAGGTGGTCAGCGAGTTACATACGCTGCAAGACATGCTGCGCTGGACCGTCAGCCGTTTCAATGCGGCAGGCTTGTTTTATGGCCACGGCACCGACAACGCGTGGGATGAGGCGGTACAGTTGGTGTTACCGACACTCTACTTGCCGATTGATGTTCCCTCAGAAACGCGCTTTTCGCGTCTGACCACCAGTGAAAAGCATCGTATTGTTGAGCGTGTCATTGCACGTATCAATGATAAAACACCGGTTGCCTATCTGACCAACAAAGCGTATTTCTGTGGCTTAGAGTTTTTTGTTGACGAGCGCGTGCTCGTTCCTCGTTCACCGATTGGTGAGCTTATCCAGCAAGAATTCGCTGGTATCTTGCCGCATCCTCCTCGCCGGATTATGGATTTATGCACGGGCAGTGGTTGTATTGCCATCGCTTGTGCCTATGCGTTTCCAGAGGCAGAGATCGATGCGGTGGATATTTCCACCGATGCGCTGGATGTGGCTGAAATCAATATTCAGGATCATGGCTTGGAAGAGCAAGTGATCCCGATGCGATCGGATCTGCTAAAAGATGTCCCGCACGATAAATACGACTTAATTGTGAGCAATCCGCCGTACGTTGACGCGGAGGATATGGACGACTTACCGGATGAGTTTCGTCATGAACCTGAGCTGGGGCTTGCCGCAGGCACGGATGGTTTAAAGTTAGTGCGTCGTATGCTTGCTAATGCTCCCGATTACCTCACAGAAGAAGGTGTTTTAGTCTGTGAAGTTGGCAACTCTATCGTGCACATGCAAGAGCAATACGGTCATTTGCCTTTGCAGTGGATTGAGTTCGAAAACGGCGGTCATGGTGTGTTTATGATCAGCCGCCAAGATCTCGTTGCGTGTGCTGATGAATTTGCGCTTTATCGCGACTAGCGGTAAGACGTCTTTTCGACACAAAGCCAGCCTCGAGCTGGCTTTTTTATTCTCTATCACTGATAAGTGCATGCCTCATGCGCCTGGATTTTTTTTGCGTCTTTGGTTGCTTTATGGTTAATTGCTAACAAAGTACGCAAAAATACAACAATGCCCATCAGGCAAGTAGAGGAAGGCATGGCAGGCAACACGATAGGACAGATATTTCGCGTCACGACCTTTGGAGAAAGCCACGGCGTTGCGTTAGGGGCGATTATTGACGGCTGCCCACCAGGATTGGCGCTGACGGAAGCGGACATGCAGCATGATTTAGACCGGCGCCGTCCCGGCACGTCTAAATACACCACTCAGCGCCGTGAACCTGATGCGGTGAAAATCCTTTCTGGGGTGTTTGAAGGCCAAACCACGGGGACATCGATTGGCTTAATGATCGAAAACACCGATCAGCGCTCCAAAGATTACTCCAAAATCAAAGATGTGTTTCGCCCAGGTCACGCAGACTACACCTATCACCATAAATATGGCATCCGCGATTACCGCGGGGGCGGCCGCTCGTCAGCGCGTGAAACGGCGATGCGCGTGGCTGCAGGCGCGGTGGCTAAAAAATACCTGGCGCAAGTGCACGGCATTCAAGTGCGTGCTTACTTGGCGCAAATGGGAGAAGTGACTATCGATACGGTGGATTGGGAACAAGTTGAGCAAAATCCCTTTTTCTGCCCAGATGTGAATAAGATCGATGAACTAGACGCACTTATTCGTCAACTCAAAAAAGACGGAGATTCGATTGGCGCCAAACTGACCGTTGTCGCTGACAATCTGCCAGTGGGCCTTGGTGAGCCGGTATTTGACCGTTTAGACGCTGACATTGCTCATGCGTTGATGGGAATTAACGCGGTGAAAGGGGTCGAAATTGGAGATGGCTTTGATGTGGTGAATCAGCGTGGCAGTGAGCATCGTGATGAAATTCATCCTGACGGCTTTGCCTCAAACCATGCCGGTGGCATTCTTGGTGGGATCTCATCAGGCCAGCCACTAGTGGCACATTTAGCGCTCAAACCCACCTCCAGCATTACCGTGCCTGGCAAGAGTATTGATGTTCACGGTGAATCCGCGGATGTGGTGACACGTGGTCGTCATGACCCGTGTGTAGGGATCCGTGCAGTGCCAATTGCCGAAGCGATGGTGGCGATTGTGTTGATGGACCACTTGCTGCGTCATCGCGGCCAAATGGGCGAAAATCCCGGCACTTAACAGTGCGCGCCTCTCACGCGACAGACAAAAACCGCACTACGTTGTGCGGTTTTTTTATCAGTGTAGAGAGGAAGGGGCTTCAAAGCGGAAAACCGGTAACGACCAGCTAAAGCGAACAGCCGCCATTCGGAACCCAAACCCAATCACTAAACTGGCGACGGTCGCAATCAGTTCACCGACATCGAGTCGAATCAAACTAAAATAGAGCGCACCGGTTACAAAGGCGACCAAGGCATACAGCTCTTTATGCAATACCATGGGCGATTGGCGACATATTAGATCGCGTAGTAGTCCGCCAAAAACACCGGTGATCAGCGAAGACACCATACAAATTAAGGGCGGTAACCCCATATCCATTGCCACACGGCAACCGATAATACTAAAAGCGGCAAGGCCCAGTGCATCCAAGGTGATAAACAGTTTATAATTGCGGGCAACCCAACTGGCAATCCATGGCGTGATTAAGCCAGCTAGGCAGGTGATCACGAGAAAGTGCGGGTTAGCAACCCAAGTCAGAGGGTAGTGGCCAAAAAGAATATCGCGGACGGTTCCGCCGCCGATAGCGGTGGCACTGGCGACAAACATCACCCCAAACCAGTCCATGTGTTTTCGCCCGGCACAGAGCGCACCTGTCATGGCTTCCGCAGTAATGCCTATGACATAAAGCGTCAATAACAACATACAACCCGACACCTTACATTGGGATTAGAAATTGACGCGCATTGTAGTGGCCTTATTTGTCTTGCACAATCAAATTTGTAGTAAAAAATGAATTAAAAAGAATGTGTATATTGAAAGGCTTAGCCGAAGTGTGTGCGGCTTTTTATCGCTCAGTGTCTCTTTTTGTTTTTTATTGATATTTAATCTTATTAAAGTGCAGTATGACCCACGATTATCACGACTTGATCCGACTTTTTAACCAATCCTTTCTTGCCTCTTTCAATACTGAGCTGTTGCTTGGCGGGGATGAGCCGATTTATCTACCTGCGGATGCTTCCTGCCCTCATCACCGCGTGATCTTTGCGCGGGGCTTTTTTGCCTCTGCATTGCATGAAATTGCACACTGGACTATTGCCGGTGAGCAGCGCCGTCAATGGGAAGATTATGGTTATTGGTATCATCCAGACGGTCGTGACGCTGATACGCAAGCCGCCTTTGAGGCCGTAGAAGTGAAGCCACAAGCGATTGAGTGGATTCTCTCTGCAAGCTGTGGGTTTCGCTTTCAAGTAAGCTGCGACAACTTAAGTGGGGTGGAGCCCGATCGCCACGCGTTTACTGATAAAGTCCGCCAGCAAGTGATCGCCTATATCTCTGACACTGAAGGAAGCCCAGCTTTACCCGTGCGCGCCAAGCAGTTTTCTGATACCTTGCGAGACTTTTATGGTGTTGCACCGTTGACGCCAGATACCTTTACGTTGCCAAGCCAAGGTTAAAAAGATGAGAGTTCAAGACTACGAAGCACGCATTTTAGCGTTAATCGATGAGATGGTAGAAACCGCCTCAGACGATGAATTGTTTGCCAGTGGCTATTTACGTGGCCACGTTTCTTTAGCGGCAGCGGACTGTGAGTTGGAAGGCGTTGATGAGGTATCAGCATTGAAAGCGCGCGTCGATGCCAGTCTCAATGACAATGCCAGTGAGCTGTCACCCGGCGATCAACGTCTCGTCGGGGCGCTGTGGGATTTATTGCAACAGCAAGTGGAAAAAGACGTGTAACTCGCTGTTTTAAAATGGGGCACTAAGAGGTATTGCATACGATACCTCTTGGCAAAAGGAAAGCCATCGCCTTGACGATGGCTTTTTTGTTGACCTTGTTCGAGGGCTGCTACAGTGCTTTGCCTTTTAGCAGCTTACGGACCCACATCCGCCCTGGATGCAGCGTGTCCAGAACCAACTGAGGTAAAGGCAAAGGCTCGTCACACAGCTGCGCAGCTAGCACTTCTGCCGCCAATGGGGCGGAGGTGAGGCCGCGAGAGCCGAGCCCCAGTAAGCAAAATAACCCTGGATAAACGGGAACGGAATTCGCTCTTTCTTTGTCTTTTTGCAAGGTTTGGTAGGCGGAAACCAAGGCGTCGTAATCACACACGTTGCCCACAAAAGGTAAATGGTCGCGACTGGCGCAGCGTACGCCCACACGTCCTTCTTTTGCAACCGGCACGTCACGCGCCCAGCCGGTATCAATACAACCGGTGAGACGCTGTTGGTTTTCGGTTTGGTCGTTAGCTTGGAAAGTGAGGTCGGCATTATTTCGACTGTAACTGGCCCCCAAGCAATGCTCTCCTGCTTGATTGACCGGCGTTAAATAGCCTTCAAAACACAGTACCGTATTGAGCTTACTGAGGTCGGTATTGGTAGGTACATGGCTGACTTGACCGCGCACCGGATAGACCGGAATAGGCTGTGTTTGGCTGAAGCTACCTGCTTGATGACCATTAGCGATCACCACATTTTGGTGACAAACATGACCAATGCTGGTATCGAGTGTCCAACCATTGTTCGATTGCGTCAGCGCATTCACAGGGCAATCAAAATGGGCACGCAGCTGCCCGCTGGCTATCGCCGCATCAATCACGCCCGCGGTAAATTGTTGCGGGCTTATCCAACCGCCAAGCGGATAAAACACGCCGGCGTGCCCGGTTTCTAACCCGACTTTCTCGCTCACGCCATCGGCATCTAACGGCGTGACCAATACCTCAGGGAAGGCACCACCGGCCATCTTAGCTAGCTTAGCGGCACTTTTGTCGTCGTAACCCAGCTGTGTTACCCCACACCAGTCGTGCTCAAAAGCGGTGCCTTGGGCGTTTTGTTGTTGAATAAATTGCCGTGAAAACAAAAATGCGGGGGCAAAAAACTGACTTAAGTTATCATTATTGCCATTTAAAAGCGGATAAATGGCGCCTTGATGGTTACCTGATGCGCCAGTAGCAGGGCGCGGGTCTTGGCAATAAAGCGTGACTTGCTTGCCTCGTTGAAGCAATGCAGTGATCAAGGCGGCACTGGCAATGCCACCGCCAATAATGGCGATGTCGTCCGCTGTTGAGGCGGGTATGCGCGCATACCAAGGTGAGTAGCTGGCATGGTCTTGGCGAACAGACAGTGCGCCTGCCAACATTTCTCGTTTGTGGCCAAAACCTTTCACCTTTTTCATTTCAAAGCCTGCCTCGATAAGGCCACGGCGCACGAAGCCGGCGGCGGTGAAGGTGGCGCAAGTACACTGCTCGCGTGCAAGTCTTGCCATACCGTTAAACAAATTTTGATTCCACATTTCTGGGTTTTTGCTTGGGGCAAAACCGTCCAGGAACCATGCATCAACAATTCCTTTCGGGCCTGTCGGTACCTGTGGTAACCAATCTTTAATATCACCAAACCACAAATCGAGTGTAATCTGACCTTGAGCCAAGACGATTCGTTGACAACCGGCTAACGGAACAGGGTAGTCAGCGCGTAGCTGTTCAGCGTAGTTCGCCAGCTCTGGCCAAGCTTGATGTGCACGGGCAAGATCCTCTACTGTCAGGGGGTACTTCTCAAAACTGATAAAGTGAAGCTGGGTGACAGGCGCGTCGGGATGGGCTTGACGGAATTGCTCGAAAGCCGCCCAAGTGGCGAGAAAGTTGAGCCCAGTGCCAAAGCCGGTTTCCGCAACCACAAATCGGGGCGATGTGGCGCGTTGCCAACGAGCGGGAAGTTGATTTTGTTCGATGAACACGTAGCGGGTTTCGGCCAAGCCGTCGTGATTGGAAAAATAGACGTCATCGAACTGATCCGCAACGGGCGTGCCCGTGTCATTCCAGCTGATTTTTGCGTGGTCGATCGAGGGAGTGCTCACAAATGCCTCTTACACAGGAAAGGAAAAAGGAAATTGTACTGGCTCAAAGGAAAGCTGACCACTTATCAGCTTTAAAAACGCTATCATCCACTGCGAAATTAACGTCTAGGAAAGAATCATGAAACGAGCTGTCATTACAGGCATGGGGATTGTTTCCAGTATTGGTAACAACGTCAAAGAAGTGCTGGAGTCGCTCAAAGCGGGAAAATCTGGCATTAACTTTTCTCAGCAGTTTGCAGATATGAAGCTGCGTAGCAATGTTTGGGGTGATCTCAAACTCAACCCAGCCGACCATATTGATCGCAAAAGAATGCGCTTTATGGGTGACGCGGCTGGCTTTGCCTACTTGGCAATGGAGCAAGCAATTGAAGACTCGGGCCTAGCACCTGAGCAGGTTTCTAACCCACGAACTGGCTTAGTCGCCGGTTCAGGTGGCGCGTCATCGGTTAACCAAGTCACTGCGGTTGATACGTTACGCGAAAAAGGGGTGAAGCGTGTTGGGCCTTACATGGTGCCACGTACCATGTCATCCACGGTCTCTGCGTGCCTAGCTACCCCATTTCAAATCAAAGGGGTGAACTACACCATGAGCTCAGCGTGCGCGACCTCGGCACATTGTATTGGTCACGCCCTTGAGCTGATTCAGCTTGGCAAACAGGACGTGGTCTTTGCCGGTGGCGGTGAAGAGCTGGACTGGTCACTGACCATGATGTTTGACGCCATGGGCGCGCTGTCAACCAAATACAACGACGATCCGAAGAAGGCATCTCGCACCTATGACGCGGACCGAGACGGTTTCGTGATCTCTGGTGGCGGTGGCATGCTGGTCGTGGAAGAGCTTGAACATGCGCTAGCACGTGGTGCGACCATCTATGGTGAAATTGTCGGTTACGGTGCAACGTCTGACGGTTATGACATGGTTGCGCCGTCGGGTGAAGGCGCAGTGCGCTGCATGAACATGGCGATGCAAGATGTGGATGGTGAGGTTGATTACATCAACACGCACGGGACCTCAACCCCAGTAGGGGATGTGAAAGAGCTTGGGGCGATCCAGGAAGTGTTTGGCGGTAAGAGCCCAGCCATTTCAGCCACCAAGTCAATGACAGGTCACGCGCTCGGCGCAGCAGGGGTGCACGAAGCCATCTATTCAACCCTGATGCTTGAACAAGGCTTTGTCGCGCCGAGTATCAATGTTGATAACTTGGATCCCGCGGCTGAAGGGTTAGATATTGTGACGCAACCGCGAGAGCAAGCACTGACGCGTGTGATGTCAAACAGCTTTGGGTTCGGCGGGACCAACGCCACCTTGGTGATAGAAAAGTATCGCGGTTGATACCGCGCCTATTTCCAGGTTTGCAGAGAGACTCTGCCATCAGACACGGGCCATTATCGTTGAGAGCCGTTAATGGTCTTTCAGGTCCTGGATTTACCCGGCTTCGGCCGGGTTTTTTTATGCCTGAGGCTACCCGATAAGCGGGGTAACCCGCTCAGCTGAAGGGTGTTTTCTTACCGTGAGACAGATACAATAACCTTCTCGCATTTAGCATCCGATACGCGATGCACCAACTCATATAGGACGTTGAACGTGAAAATTGTCGTAGACGAAAACATGCCTTATGCCCAAACCTTGTTTAGTCAATTGGGTGAGGTGGTCGCATTACCCGGGCGTGCAATCCGTGCCGCGGACTTAATCGATGCTGATGCATTAATGGTGAGAAGCGTCACGCAAGTGAACCATGCGCTGATTGACGGTGCCACCCGTCTGCGTTTTGTCGGTTCAGCCACCGCGGGTGAAGATCATCTTGATTTTAACGCCTTACACGCACAAGGCATTTATGGCACAGCAGCGCCTGGCTGTAACAAGGTTGGGGTCGCGGAGTATGTGATCAGTGCTTTATTGGTATTGGCACAACAGCAGGGCTTTAAATTGACCGACCGCACAGTCGGTATTGTTGGCGTGGGTCATGTGGGGGACTACTTGGCCAAGCGACTTGCGGCACTTGGGATTAAAACCTTGCTTTGCGATCCGCCTCGTCAGGCTCGAGAAAACCTTGCTGACATGGTGGACATTGACACTCTGATCGCACAATCGGACGTGGTCACTTTCCATACGCCTTTGACCACGACCGGTGAGCATCCCACTTACCACCTCATGAATCACGCTCGGTTAGAGGCGCTTGCGTCAGGAAGCATTTTGATAAACGCTGCGCGTGGCCCGATTGTTGACAACCAGGCACTTAAAGCGCGGTTAGCGCGAGGCGACATTGATGCGGTGTTGGATGTTTATGAACATGAGCCTGAGGTCGACCTTGCGCTTATGGACCTGCTTACGTTTGCCACGCCTCATATTGCAGGCTATGGTCTGGAAGGAAAAGCCCGCGGCACCACCATGGTCTTTAACGCTCTGTGTGAACACCTTGACCTGCCTCATCGTGTGCATGCCAGTGAGCTGCTGCCTACGGCGCCGATCCCACACGTTGCCTTGGCACAGCCGTGGCAGCAAAGCGATCTGATGGCACTGACCCAATTGGTCTACGATATTCGCCGAGATGACAGTGATTTTCGTCGTGCGATGCATGCCGCAGGTGATGACAAACCAGCTCAGCGTACAGCCTTTGACCAATTGCGAAAAAATTACTGGGATCGACGCGAGTACAGTGCGATCACGGTAGCCGGACAGGCTGATTTCGGGTTACAGTCGCTGGCTAAGCTGGGCTTTAGTATTGAGGAGCATGCATGACACAAGCATTTGACGTTGCCATTTTGGGCGCAACCGGTGCGGTAGGGCGCACCATGATCGAGATTTTAGAAGAGCGCGATTTTCCCATTGGCACGCTACACCTCCTCGCGAGTGAGCGAAGTGCAGGTGAAACCATTAGCTTCAAAGGTGAGAGCCTGCGTGTGCAAAATGTCGACAAATTTGATTGGACACAGGTCCAGCTTGGCTTATTTTCGGCGGGCGCGCAGGCTTCTGCGCACTGGGCACCGATTGCAGCGGATGCCGGTGTTGTCGTTATCGACAACACGTCACAGTTCCGCTACGACTTTGATGTCCCCCTAGTGGTGCCTGAAGTGAACGCAGCCGCGATTGGTGACTTTCGTAATCGTAATATTATTGCTAACCCAAATTGCTCGACGATTCAGATGCTGGTGGCATTAAAACCCATTTATGATGCCGTGGGTATCGAACGTTTAAATGTGTCCACCTACCAATCGGTCTCAGGGTCAGGCAAAGCAGGCGTCGATGAGCTTGCCGGACAGACCGTTAAATTGCTTAACAGCCAAGATGCGGAGCCTGCGTTATACAGCAAGCAAATTGCTTTTAATTGCTTGCCCCACATTGATCAGTTTATGGAAAATGGCTACACCAAAGAAGAAATGAAAATGGTGTGGGAAACCCAGAAAATTCTTGCCGATGAGATGATTGGGGTTAACCCTACTTGTGTGAGAGTGCCCGTGTTTTACGGTCATGCTGAAGCCGTGCATCTTGAGTGCCGTCAACCGATTGACGCAACGGAAGCGGTGGCGATCTTGAGTCAGCATGAACACATCGAGGTCTTTGAAGGGGAAGATTACCCCACACAAGTAAAAGAAGGCACTGGCTCAGATAAGGTGCTCGTCGGACGTATTCGCAACGACATTAGTCACCCTAACGGTTTAAACCTCTGGGTTGTGGCGGATAACGTGCGTAAAGGTGCAGCAACTAACTCGGTGCAAATTGCTGAAGTGTTGGTTCGCGATTATCTTTAGTCGAAAAGCCTGTAGCGATGCTAAGAGCGTGATAGTTGACGCACCGCTACCTTAGACTGATTGATACCCCATCCGCCGATGGGGTATTTTTTTAGGCATTAAACTTGCAAAGCCGAGCGATACATTGAGTGTGGTGATGTATCATCGCGATAAAACTGAGGCAGAGCGCCCACAGTTTGATCGAACAACACACTTTTATATCACCAAACTACAGTTTTTAGCATGGCTTCCGATATAGTTAGATATTTAGTGAGGCCATTTCTGCCATAAGGGAGTGCGGGTGTGTCCAACGCACAGCAAAGTGAACAGTCTTCTTCTCAAACACGATTGAACCTAACCCCGCATCGCATTAAGCGGCACCTCGTTGCCGTTGCGGGGTTGGTGACGGTTGCGCTTGTCAGTGTTTCAACGGTGCCGGTCGAAGCGGCAATACGCATCTTGGGTCCGCAAGATGAAATGGTGGCGGAAACAACCACTTCGCCCCAGCCGACGTCAACGGTTGAATCAGCACAGCAGTATGGCCCAACAGGGGCCAACGAAACCTTATGGTCGATTGCGACACAAATGCGTCCCAACACGCAAGTGAGTGTGTATCAGACACTCGGTGCGATTTTTCGTCTAAATACTGACGCGTTCACCAATAACAATATTCATAGCTTGCAGCCGGGTAGCACCTTAGTGATGCCGACGCTGGCGCAAATTGAGCGAGAAAGCACTCAAGATGTGATCAATCGGCTTGAAATTGATGAAGCGCGTAAGCAAGCACAAAATGCGACGCCACTCAGCGAGCAGGTGGAACAACCGAGCCCACAACCACAGTCAGCACAAGCTGATAATAACCAAGCTGCGCAGACCCAATCAGCGTCAAATAGCCAAGACGCGTCTGATACTCAACCCAGTGGCGATAACCCGCAAGCGAGCTCCCCCGAACCACAAGTGGTACAAAATTTACAATCTCAGCTGCAAGCCTCTGACCAAGAGATGACTCGCCTGGTTGAGAGCAATCATGTGCTCAAGGTCCGTTTATCTGAAGTACAGCACGAGTTGAGCGCGTTAAAAGAACAGATAAGTGGTGATGCCGAGCTCAATAAAGAGATCCGAGCATTTTTAGACACCCAGCGCCAGCAACAAGTGGCGAAGGACACCCAACCACCATCAGCGGTTGAATCTTTACTTGATAGCCCATTGTTGCTGGCTATGTTGGCCATCATCCCTGGCGCCTTGATTGCAGGGGCGATTTTCTTCTTCCTCGCACGTCGCAGAAAGCAAGAGGAAGATGCGGAAGAGCCCGCGGCACTGGATCATGATGATATGGACGATATGCCAGTGGTCATGGTGCCAGATCCGGATGAAGACGATGTTGACGATGCGCAAGATGACGATGAGTTAGAAATCACCGACGATGGGCCAGCGGATGAGGATATTGCCTTTGGCGATGATACCGACCTAGACGATCTGGATCTTGATGACGAGCTCGATGACATGGCTGGCAATGAATCGAGTGTCGCGCCCACTAGCGATGACGCGATCGGTCTAGAAGACATGGAGCGCGCGCTGGACGAATTGGCAGATACCCCACCGGCTGATACAGAAAGCGCCGACGATGACACATCCTCCGACGAGGATAGCGAATCAGAAACGGACGACGCAGAGCAACCTGAAGAGGAAATGAGTGCTGATGAAGCACTTGCCGCAGAGTGGGCCAAAGCGCTCGAGGAAGGCAATGACAGTGATGTCGATGATATCGACGCCTTGTTGGCAGGTGAAGCCGGTGGAGACGCCGTTGAAGAAGAGTCATCAACCGCGGATGAGCCTGAGAGCGAAAATGCTGAGACGGAAGATCAAGCTTCAAAAGAGCGCGAAAGCAATGATGATCAAGCGCCAAATGACGCGCTATTTGACTCGGTGCTCGACGATGAACCTGAGCTGGATTTAAGCCAAGACATTGACTTATCTGATGATGATAACGATGACGACGCGGTTTCTCTCGATAACACGACAGAGTTGCTTGATGAGCTTGTCGGTGACGAAGAAGACGAGGATAGCTGGCTAAATGAAGGGGATGAGACCGAAGGCGAATTCGATGAAAGTAGCGATGCCTTACTGGATGAAGTCCTAGACAAAGATGATGACCCTCATTTAGAAGACTCGGACGCTTTACTAGAAGAAGTGTTGGGGGATGACGATGAACCAGACCCACTCGCTGATGAGGACGATCCGGCACTATGGGGAGAAGAAGATGACAGTGATCCGAACGAAGCGGAGCTCGAGCAACTTCTTTACGCGTCGGATGAGCAATCAGAAGACACACCTGACACTGAACAAGGATCACAGGCTCGAACCGAGCAAGACAACGAAGCGGAAGACGAACCGCAAGCAGAACTAAGCGAAGACGGTGCAGCGACGGACGAGCCAGCCGCGCCAGAGGCTAGCGAGGCAAATGAAGCATCAGAGGCTGACGATGACGCGGAAGACGAACCGCAAGCCGAGTTAAATGAAGACGACGCACTGGCGGACGAATCGGCTGAGCCAGAAGCTACCGGCGAGACAGATGAAGCGCCAGTCGCTGATGATGACACTGACGACGAGCCGCAAGCCGAGTTAAGCGAAGATGACGCACCGGCGGAGGAATCGGCTGAGCCAGAAGCTAGCGGCGAGGAAGATGAATCGTCAGCGGCTTACGATGACGCGGAAGACGAACCGCAAGCCGAGTTAAATGAAGACGACGCACTGGCGGACGAATCGGCTGAGCCAGAAGCTACCGACGAGACAGATGAAGCGCCAGTCGCTGATGATGACACTGACGACGAGCCGCAAGCAGAGTTAAGCGAGGACGACACACCGGCGGACGAACCGGCTGAGCCAGAAGCTAGCGGCGAGGCAGATGAAGAGTCAGCGGATGACGATGATGACGAACTGCAAGCCGAGTTAAGCGAAGATGACGCACCGGCGGAGGAATCGGCTGAGCCAGAAGCTAGCGGCGAGGAAGATGAATCGTCAGCGGCTGACGAGGACACTGACGGCGAGCCGCAAGCCGAGTTAAATGAAGACGACGCACCGGCGGAGGAATCGGCTGAACCAGAAGCTACCGACGAGGCGGCAGATGAAGCGCCAGTAGGTGACGATGACGCGGAAGACGAATCGCAAGCAGAACTAAGCGAAGACGATGCAGCGTCGGACGAGCCAGTCGAGCCAGAAGCGACTAGCGAGGTAGATGAAGAGTCAGCGGATGACGATGCTCCAACGGACGAATCGGATGAGCCAGAAGCTGCCGGCGAGACAGATGAAGCGCCAGTCGCTGATGATGACACTGACGACGAGCCGCAAGCAGAACTAAGCGAAGACGATGCGCCGACGGACGAACCGGCTGAGCCAGAAGCTACCGGCGAGGCAGATGAAGAGTCAGCGGATGACGGTGATAATCTCGATGACATTACCGAAGAAGACTTACTTGATTTAACCAGTTTACCTGAGTACGACGAGGAAGCGGCACTGGCAGACGCTGAACCGGTTGACGAGCAAGAGCAAGCGGATTTAGATAGCGTGCCAGAGCCAGAGCCAGAGCCAGAGCCAGAGCCAGAGCCAGAGCCAGAGCCAGAGCCAGAGCCAGAGCCAGAGCCAGAGCCAGAGCCAGAGCCAGAGCCAGAGCCAGAGCCAGAGCCAGAGCCAGAGCCAGAGCCAGAGCCAGAGCCAGAGCCAGAGCCAGAGCCAGAGCCAGAGCCAGAGCCAGAGCCAGAGCCAGAGCCAGAGCCAGAGCCAGAGCCAGAGCCAGAGCCAAACAATAAGCGTGACTATGAATTTGACTCCTTCTCGCTTGATGAACTTGGCGAGTTTGGCGAAGACGACGCACTAAGCGCTGCGCTTGAAGAGCAGCGCGAGCTAGAGTCTTACTTAGACGAGCAGCAAGAGGGTGACGCCACCGCGGAAGCGCCTGAACGTGATGAGCGAGATATCAGCGATCTCGACGATGACGATCATCAAGTGGGTGGCTTAAACATGGAGGCACTGCTCTCCGAGTCAGACGATGACACGCCACTGGATCTTTCCTCACTATCCGATGAAGAAGCGGCAGTGTGGCAGGCTGATAACGAACCTGAACCTGAAGCAGAGAGTGAAGACTGGAGTCAGCAACCCGCAATAGACCCTGCCTCACTGGACACCTTTGAACTCGAGGAAGCCTTAGATGAAGATCTACTGGGTGAGGGAGAAGCAGAAAGTGAGTTGATTGGTGAAGAGCAAGAAGAAGATGACTACATCAGTATTGAGGAGCTCATGCGAGATGATGGCTCTACGCCAGATATCGATCCTGATAAAGCGGAAATGAACCTGAATGTGGGTTTAGATGAGTTTCCTGATGTGTTAGAAGATATCAGTGCCATTGATGTTGACGGTGATACCGCGAGCACTGAAGCGTCGACGAACCTTGACCTTGCCAAAGCGTACTTGGAAATGAACGATGTCGATGGGGCGATTTCCTTGCTCGAAAAAGTGATGCAATCGGGCAACAAGGCCTTGCAGCAAGAAGCGCGTCAGTTGTTAGAACAGCTGAGGTAGTGACACAAACAGGTAGCGAAAGCTGCCTGTTTCTTTATGACGGCAGTGATGGCGAAGCACGCGCTTTTAACCTGCAACTCGAAGGCTTTATGGGTATAATGCGGCGCCTTATTGACGAGTAACGAGAAGGCAGGGCATGAGATTCGCGTTAGGCATTGAGTATGATGGCGCTCAGTTTTACGGTTGGCAGAAGCAACGAGAAGTCACGAGTGTGCAGGAACACCTAGAGCGTGCTTTATCGACGGTTGCCAATCATCCTGTCGCCGTACAGTGTGCGGGACGTACCGACTCTGGCGTGCATGGAACAGGACAAGTGGTCCATTTTGACACTGACAATCAGCGTCCTTTAAAAGCTTGGACGATGGGTGTCAATGCGAACTTGCCGGATCCGATAGCGGTGCGATGGGCGAAGCCCGTGACAGACGATTTTCATGCTCGCTTTAGTGCCACTGCGCGACGCTATCGTTATGTGATTTATAATCATCCCTTGCGCCCGGCGATCTTAGCCAAGGGAGTGAGTCACTATCATGCTGAACTTGATGAAACCTTAATGCACCGAGCAGGTCAGTATCTCCTTGGGGAGAATGACTTTTCATCATTCCGTGCCGCTCAGTGTCAATCGAACTCCCCTTGGCGGAACGTGATGTATTTATCGGTCAACCGTCAAGGACGCTTTATTGTGATTGATATTAAAGCCAATGCGTTTGTGCATCATATGGTGCGCAATATTGTTGGGAGCTTAATGACGGTCGGTCGTCAAGAGCAGCCTCCTGAGTGGATGGCTTGGCTGCTGGCACAAAAAGATCGGACCCAGGCTGCCGCGACGGCGAAAGCTGAAGGCTTGTATTTGGTTGAGGTGGACTATCCTGACACGTTTGGGTTGCCTCACTCACCCATTGGCCCCTTGTTTTTGCCGGATTAGGTGATTGTGTCGGCAAGTACGCTGTACTCAAACAGCACGGAGAGAGAATAGGTAGTACCAGTTTTTTATCCCAAGTCTGACAGACTTGTGATTTAATTCGGTCTAATTTGTTACGAATCCAAGATAGCTATCCGTTCACGATAGTTATTACTAAGTAAAGGTTGTCCATGAGCTGGCTAGAAAAAATATTAACCAAAAGTAATATTGGTTCATCACGCAAGGCGTCGATTCCAGAAGGTGTGTGGACCAAGTGTACGTCGTGTGATCAAGTTCTCTATCACGCGGATGTCGAGCGTAACTTGGAAGTATGTCCAAAGTGTGAACACCATATGCGCATGCCAGCACGGCGTCGGCTCGACGTGTTTTTGGATAAAGACGGGCGTGAAGAGATTGCTAGTGAGCTTGAACCCAAAGATGTGTTGAAATTTCGCGATTCGAAAAAGTATAAAGATCGCTTAGTGTCGGCGCAAAAAGCGAGTGGCGAGAAAGACGCCCTTGTGGTCATGAAAGGCAGCGTGTTTGATGTACCTGTGGTGGCTTGTGCCTTTGAGTTTAAATTTATGGGCGGCTCGATGGGAGCCGTTGTGGGTGCTCGCTTCGTTAAAGCGGTGGATGCGGCGATCGAAAATAACTGCGGTTTGGTGTGCTTTTCTGCCAGTGGTGGTGCGCGTATGCAAGAAGCGCTTATGTCACTGATGCAAATGGCAAAAACAAGTGCTGCATTGGAACGCCTTTCTCGCCACAACCTGCCGTTTATCTCGGTATTAACCGATCCGACTTATGGTGGGGTGACGGCAAGTTTTGCCATGTTAGGTGATATCAATGTGGCCGAGCCTAAAGCGATTATCGGTTTCGCAGGGCGCCGAGTGATTGAACAGACGGTGCGTGAGAACCTCCCGGAAGATTTCCAAACCAGTGAGTTCTTGCTTGAGCATGGCGCGATTGACATGATCGTCGATCGTCGAGAAATGCGTCAACGCTTGGCGGGGCTGCTTGCTAAATTGAATAACATTCACTCACCGCTTGTGGTCGATGTAGAGCAAGACAAGCCTGATCTTGACCCTGAAGCGGCACCACCTTCTCAAGACCAATAATTGACCGTGTCCCACGGCGCTATCCTTGGTATCATTTGCCCATCATGGAGTAACTGACCAAGTCAATGTCTGAACTACAACACCCAACAGCCACGTCCTCTTTAACGACGTGGCTGTCTTATCTAGAAAGCATCCATACCAGTGCCATCGATCTTGGCCTTGAACGCGTTGCGGCTGTGGCGGAAAACGCACAACTGACCAAGCCTGCGCCGACAGTGATTACCGTTGCGGGAACCAATGGTAAAGGCACAACCTGTGCGCTGCTGGAATCGATTTTGCAGCATGCGGGTTATCGCACCGGTGTTTATAGCTCCCCGCACCTCACTCACTATAATGAGCGAGTGCGCATTAATGGCAAACAGCTAGACGATGGTGCGCATAGTCAAGCGTTCGCGATGATTGAACAAGCACGTGGTGAGACCAGCTTGAGCTTTTTCGAGTTCGGCACCTTGGCCGCACTGCACCTGTTCAAGCAGCATGCACTGGATGTCGTTATTTTAGAAGTTGGCCTGGGTGGACGCCTCGATGCCACTAATGTGGTTGAGCATGATGTCTCGGTGATCACCAGCCTCGCGCTTGATCACTGTGATTGGCTAGGGGATGACATTAATCAAATCGGCTACGAAAAAGCAGGTATCTTCCGAGCTGATAAACCCGCTGTTTGCGGTCAGCCCTCTCCACCAGCGAGCGTAGCTGCACATGCTGACAGTATTGGCGCCGAGCTACACCAACTGGGCTATCAATATCAATATACAATCACTGATGATAGTTGGTGTTGGGCGGCAGGGGCGTTTGAGCTGACAGCGTTGCCCATCCCGGCAATACCGTTACAAAACGCTGCTACTGCCTTGATGGCTTTGGGCGTTGCCGATCTGGAAATTGCAGACACGCACATCTCTGACGGGCTAGTATCGGTGTCGGTACCGGGGCGAATGCAGGTTGTCGCCAAGGCGCCTTACACTGTGTTTGACGTTGCTCATAATCCGCACGCGGCCGCTTATTTGGCAGAGAAATTGGCTGAGTGTAAAGCTGAACGGGGCGGGCACGTGCATGCGGTGGTGGCCATGTTATCTGATAAAGACATGGCGGGTACCTTAGCCTGCCTTGACGGTATCGTTGACCACTGGTATCCGGCATCATTATCCGTGCCTCGAGGCGCACCCGCCGACAGCTTGCCTGTATCGGCATCACAACAGTTTGCGTCACCTAGCGAGGCCTATCAGCATGCGTTAAAACACGCTGAACCTGCGCGAGACTGTGTGGTCGTATTTGGGTCGTTTCATACCGTTGGACAGGTAATGAGCGAGCTTAACTAAAACGGAGTCATTGTGGCCAGTAAGTTACAAAAAAGAATCGTTGGTACCTTGGTGTTGGTGTCTATCGGGGTGATAGTGCTGCCAGATGTGCTTGATGGCAAAAAAGAACATTATCAAGAGAGCTATGAAAGTATCCCACTACGGGATGATTTTGATAGTGAGGTAAGCCAAGCACCGATTAAAGCACCACAAGTGGTTGAAGTAGACGCGCCAGACACCAAGGTTAAAGAGCGTCAGACAAACGAAACGGACAGTGAGCCTGCACCGAAACCAGCGTCTAGAGAAACAGCCTCTTCTTCAGCCAGTAATCAAGAGGGCGCGTGGATGATCCGGCTCGGCACCTTTCGCAACCAAGACAACGCACGACGTTTGGTCAAGCAATTACGCGAAAAAGGCTACCAAGCACACATCTTACCCAAAGACATCCAACCGGGTGATTTAGCCAAGGTGGTCGTGGGGCCTCACGTTTCGAAATCCGCGCTGGCGTCGCAACTGACTGATTTGCAATCTTTGACAGGATTGAAGGGTCAATTGCGTAAATTTGACCCACTTACCCAATAAGAAAACGTTTGCGTGAGCATTTTTTCTGTTAGAATGCGCACGTCTCGAGCAAGTGAATACGATGAATTGGATTGATTACCTCATTATTGGCGTCATTGGTTTTTCGGCGCTAGTTAGTGTGATTCGAGGCTTTGTTAAAGAAGCATTGTCATTGGTGATATGGTTTGGTGCGTTTTTTATCGCCAGTCAGTTTTATACGCAACTGGCGGTGTACCTGACCAATATTGAAGATGCCGTTATTCGTAATGGTAGCGCAATAGCCTTATTGTTCATTGCCACCTTAATTGTAGGGGCGGTGGTCAATTATGTGATTGCTCAGTTGGTAGAGAAAACCGGGTTGTCTGGTACCGATAGGGTGCTGGGTATGGTGTTTGGAAGTGTGCGTGGTGTACTCATTATCGCCGCGATGCTCTTTTTCCTTGATGCCTTTACGTCGGTGGCTCACACCCAAGCATGGGGGCGATCGCAACTTATTCCTAACTTTGCGGTAGTGATTGAATGGTTTTTCCACTATCTCGAGAACAGTTCCAGTTTCTTACCTGAGATCGCCGGATCTTAGGATGATATTCGCGTAACAAGGAATCGCTGACATGTGTGGTATTGTTGGAATCGTTGGTAACACCCCGGTCAATCAGTCCATTTATGATGCACTAACGGTGCTACAACACCGGGGACAGGATGCCGCCGGGATTGTCACTATTGACGACAATCGTTTCCGGCTTAGAAAAGCCAATGGCCTCGTAAAGGATGTGTTTCAACTTAAGCATATGCAGCGCTTACAAGGCCAAGTCGGCATTGGGCATGTGCGTTACCCAACCGCGGGAAGCTCGAGCGCGTCAGAAGCGCAGCCGTTCTATGTGAACTCGCCGTACGGCATTACGCTTGCCCACAATGGTAACCTCACCAACGCACAAGACTTACGTCAGTCGCTATTCGAAAAAGACCGTCGTCACCTTAATACCACCTCTGATTCTGAAATCCTTCTTAACGTCCTTGCCCACCAGTTATCTAACGCGACATCGCACCCATTAACGGTTGATGATATGTTTGCCGCGGTGGCGTCGGTGCATCGACAAGTGTCGGGGGCTTATGCGGTCGTGGCCATGGTCATTGGCCACGGTGTGATAGCGTTTCGTGATCCTAAGGGCATTCGGCCACTCTGTTTAGGTAAGCGCGATACGGAGGCTGGCACTGAATACATGGTGGCGTCGGAGACGGTGGCGTTGGATGCGGTCGGTTTTGATTTTGTCCGTGATGTCGCACCCGGTGAAGCTATCTATATCACGCTGGATGGGCAACTGCATACCAGTCAATGTGCGGATGCACCGAGTTTAAATCCCTGCATCTTTGAATTTGTCTATTTCTCTCGCCCAGACTCTTTTATTGACAAGGTCTCGGTTTACGGAGCCCGTATTCGCATGGGGCAGAAGCTGGGCGCTAAAATTCAACGTGAGTGGGATGACGTCGATATCGATGTGGTGATCCCCATTCCAGAGACCTCCTGTGACATCGCCTTGGAGATTGCCCAAGTGCTCGGAAAGCCTTATCGCCAAGGGTTCGTAAAAAACCGTTACGTCGGGCGGACCTTTATTATGCCCGGACAACAAATGCGTCGGAAATCGGTGCGCCGTAAACTCAATGCCATTCGTTCTGAATTTAAAGACAAGCGCGTTTTGTTGGTTGATGACTCGATCGTCCGCGGTACCACTTCGGAGCAAATTATCGAAATGGCGCGCGAGGCGGGGGCAAAAGAAGTGTATATGGCATCAGCCGCCCCCGAAGTGCGTTTTCCTAACGTCTATGGCATCGACATGCCCAGCGTCAACGAACTGATCGCTCATGGTCGTGAAGTCGACGAAATTGGTCAACTGATTGGTGCAGACGGTTTGGTCTACCAAGATCTTTCTGACTTGGTAGCGGCGGTTGGCGAAGCGAACCCGGCTATTGAGCGCTTTGAGACGTCTGTATTCAGCGGTGAATACGTCACTCAGGATGTCGATCAAGCGTATCTCGAGTATATACAAAGCTTGCGTAACGATGATGCGAAAACGGTACGCGAGCAGCAGCAAGAGCTGGCTAACTTAGAGATACATAACGAGGACTAATTGAAAACGCCGCGACAGATATCGCGGCGTTTTTTTAGTGTTAGCCTTTTGCATGTATGTCGATTAATGGGTAAAGACAGGTCCCATACCGACATTCCACAAGATGACAGAAGCAGCAAGTATCGCGACTAGCAACACTAATCCGCAAGTGACGACAGAACTCGCATAGATGAACCCTCGCTCTTCAGGGATTTCCATCAATATCGGAACCCCCGTGTAGAGGAGATAGACAGAGTAGGCGATACCAATCAAGCCGACGATCATCACAAACCACACCACCGGGTAGAGCGTGGCGAGTCCCACCATAAAAATAGGTGTCGCAGTATAGGCTGCCAGCTCAAGACATTGGGTGTAAGTCGGGGCGGAACCGAACGTACGACTCATCCACAATGTGAGGTAGGCCAACGCCGCTACACCACCCAACAAAGCAAGATACATGGCACTGGCGATGAACAGTGCGCTCTGCGGGGTCATGAAAATAGGATCCCCCGCGCCGATTTGCCAGCCAATGTGGACGCTTGCGTAGTAGGCACAAACAGGTGGGATTAACGCGAGTAATAATGCGTGACCGATGCTGTTTGAGGCGGCCTCATGGCGCTCGCCAATCGCTTTCCATTCCTTTTTGGGATGGGTATATAACCCCAATAAATGACTTAAAATCATAGTAACCCCGCTCGTTATTCCCTCAGTGAAGTCAGGTGCAACGGTCGGCGCACGACGCCTCAAGTAAAACTTGTTCTCTGCTAACGTGCGGAGACAGATGCCGTATACACTCTCCTTTAATAAGGAATAGTTGTTGGCGTCTCACTTGGCAAGTTTTCCCCCCGACAAAAAATCGCCTTTCTGCGCATTTCTAATTGGCTCGATATTTAGACAATACCGATATACATTATTGTGATAGACATCATGTATTAATTGTTATAAGTCTTACTTTTAATACAGGGTAGCGTACTCTTATAGTGTCATTGATTTTCAAGCCTTTTTTATGCTGCCGATAAATGGCTTTGATGGTTCACCTGCTTGAATGCTAAGAAAATTATTATTTTAAACAGCTGTTTATAGGGCGCTACTGAATTAAATCTCATTAGCGGTCACAGGTGTGTCTGAATTCAACTACGATTAGTGCAGTGAGAATGAAAACAGCCGCTGCTTTGCAGTCCTGGAGGAGAGCGTCGTGTTGCATAATAAAGAGATTTTAATCGTCGAAGATGATCCCGTCTTCAGTCGGATGATTGCATCTTTTCTCGAGAGAGAGGGAGCGGTAGTACGTGAAGTCGAAAATGGTTTAGAAGGGTTGCAAGCGCTGAGACAATCGATTCCTGACCTATTGATCAGTGATCTGTCGATGCCAGTGATGACGGGCTTAGAATTCGTTGAGGAGGTGAGCCTTGAGTATCCAATGCTACCTATGATCGTGATCTCTGGTACCGGAGGAATGGCTGACGTTGCTCAAGCGCTTCGCTTTGGGGTAAAGGACTTTCTGATCAAGCCGATCGAAGACATCAATGTGGTCAAAAAAGCCATCGAGGCGGTAGTGGATGATGCGAATGACGATGTACACGCCAGCGATGATTTCAGCCAGCAATGGTTCAAGGTGAGCGAAGATACAGATCGCGGTGCGTCAGAGACGGAACTCAAATGGCATCTTGATGCCTTACGCCACAACCCAGGTAGCGCACGTGAATTATTAATGGGGCTGATGCCAGAGCCCGACTCGCAACAAGGTGCTTGGCGTCTTTCCTATCACTCACTGCAATCGGCAGATGCCAACCCCATTGTGCTGGATTATGCGTGGTTGATGGGCGGGAAAATGGCATTTTATGTGGTCGACTCTGCCTCTGCAGAGGAAGACGGCACCGCGACCACCTTGATGATCCGAGCGTTTTTTAATGATTTCGTCCGCTCAGGTGATGTTAATGAGAGGGGGTTTCTCACCTTGGTAAAACGGATCGAGGATGCGATTCGAGCCTCCGCCTACACATCGCCGGTTCGTGCGATGTTCGGTGTCTTAAACACTGCCGACAATCAGCTTGATATTTTACCGGCGGGGATAAAAGCCACGGTCGATAGTTGTGGTTCGACAAGCCTTGTTCACAGTGAGCATTGGTTGGGGCGCGATGCGTTCTCGAGCCAGTTTCAAAGCGTCGATCTTCAATCAGGTGATGCGCGTGTGTCGTTGAATGAAGTTGGTTTGAACAGTTTCAGCGTCGATATTCAAAAAATCGCCTAATCACTCAGCGATACAATGTTGAATCGTTAACCCTATGCAAAGGTGAGTGGCCGAGATTAGCGCTCGCCTTTGTTGCTGTGCGGGCTTAACATCCGTATACTCTCGTCGCTCTGGACAGGCTGAGGCTGTCGATAGACATCAGGGACAGAACGACATGAAACATTGGTATCTACTTTATTGTAAGCGCGCGGAACAGCAACGCGCAGAACAAAATTTGAAGCGCCAAGGCGTTGATTGTTACTACCCGACAGTGACGGTGGAAAAGTTGCGTCGTGGCAAGTGTCAGCACGTTGAAGAGCCGCTCTTCCCCAACTATATTTTTGCCTGCTTTGATCCCGACCTCGTGCAATATACAAGTGTTCGCTCCACGCGTGGTGTGGTTGATTTCGTTCGCCAAGGCGCTTATCCGATCAAGGTCGACTTGGCGTTGATCCAACAGCTGATGATGATGGAAGACTGTGACGAACAACGCGACGCACTCTATCAAGGCTTCAAGCCTGGACAGTCGGTGATGATTGAACAGGGTCAGTTTGCCGGCACGGAAGCGATTTTCAAAGAAAAAGACGGCGAGAAGCGCTGCATTTTGCTGATAAATATACTTAGCAAGCAAACTGAACTTTGTGTCAATAACGCTGATATCAGCGCCTCGAATTAACACCATCTCCTAGTTAACGCTATCTCCCCGTTTGGCTGCTACACTCATCAAGGTATAGCTTGAAGTGAGGGAGGCAGTCATTGAAGTCGGTCCTTATCGTTGAAGACAGTCGGTCGTTTCGCATGCTGGCTGAACAGCAGGTAAAAAAAGCGGGTTTTACCCCTGTGACTTGTACCTGCCTCGCAGAAACAAGGGATGTGCTAGATCATCACACAGCCTATCTCTGTGCGATCCTCGACTATAATTTGCCCGATGCTCACCACGGCGAAGTCATCGATTTATGTTTATCCGCAGGGCTTAAAGTGGTCGTCCTCACCGCCTCGCAATCAGAGAAAACGCGTGATGAGATCCTATCGAAGCCCGTAATCGATTATATCCCGAAAGACAGTAGTCATTGTATTGATGCGGTTTGCCGACTTATTAAGCGTTTAGCTGACAATCAAGGACACCGTGTACTGGTGGTTGATGACTCAGCCTCGATACGTCAACGCATCTCTGCGTTGTTAGCGCGTCAGTATTTGACCGTACTGGAAGCTGAAAATGGTGAGCAGGCACTTGACGTGCTGGAAAAAACGCCAGATATCTCGCTGATTATCACTGATTATGAAATGCCCAAGATGAATGGTCTTCAGCTTGTTTACGCGCTTCGCAAGAAAGATACCAAGTGTTCACAGGCGATCATTGGCTTGTCTGGACATAATGATAATGCACTAACGGCACGCTTTCTCAAAGCAGGGGCCAACGATTACTTGCCCAAACCGTTTAATCAGGAAGAGTTCTTCTGCCGTGTTCATAGCTGTTTGGATGCGATTGATACCGAATGGCGGCTATTTCTCTTGGCCAATACAGATTTTCTCACGCAGCTTTGGAATCGACGCTATTTTTTTGAGCAGGGTGAGCTGCTGGCGAGTGAAGCGCGTAAGCATTTGGCGATTATTGATATTGATTACTTTAAACGTATCAATGACGACTTTGGTCATCATATCGGTGACGATGTATTGGTTGAGGTCGCGCAAATGCTGGCAGACGCCTTTCCGGAAGACACGGTCGCGCGGTTGGGAGGAGAAGAGTTTTGTGTGTTATCGCTCCGTGATTTGACGGTGTTTCAGCAATCGCTAGACACTTATCGCCAATCAGTCGCCGAACGCCCCGTACAGGTGTCAGATCAGACGCTGAAAGTCACGGTGAGCATTGGCGTGGACTCTCAAGCGGCCTCTCTCTCACGCCTTTTACACACTGCTGATCAAGCCTTGTATCAGGCAAAAGCGTCTGGCCGGAATCAAGTAGTGGTACATCAAGGGTAAATGTCTAAATTGTCTAAAAAGTGACACTAAATAACGAATAAAGTGTACGAGCGGCTATTTGTACTGCGTCAAATTTCTGCGAGATATGTTTCACTATTGAGAAATTTGCGCAATTTCTGTCTACGCGCACGTAATTGCCCTTACCCTGTATCGCTTCTTGCCCCGTTGCGTGCATTGTCACGCAAAATTAACGTGAAGACGTGGTGCGTTGCAGATGGAATATAAAGTGTTGGTTGTGGAAGATAGTCGACCTTTCAGGCGGTTACTTGAAGCCGAGATACGAAAGGCCGGTTACATCCCATGTATAGCAAACTCAATCGAACAAGCAGAAAAGATCCTCAACCAAGAGACTGATTTTCTGTGCGCTATCCTCGATTATTGCCTGCCCGATGGGCAGGACGGTGAAATCATTGATGTTTGTTTGTCGCTGGACATAAAAGTGATTGTACTCACGGCGATGATGGATGCTCGGACTCGAGAGCGTGTGCTAGCCAAAACTGTGATTGATTACATCCCCAAAGATAGCCCTTCGTGCGTATCGTCGATAGCGCCTCTACTCAACCGTTTGGAAAAGAACCATCAGCACCATGTGTTAGTCGTGGATGATTCGCTGACGGCACGCCGTTACGTGCGCAGCTTATTGGAACGGCAATACCTCAATGTTCTAGAGGCACAAAATGGCCAAGAAGCCTTGGCTATGGTGCGCCGCGATAAACGAATTTCTTTGGTGATTACCGATTACACCATGCCAGAAATGGACGGTGTGAGCGTGGTTAAGGCATTACGTAAGCTGAAAACAGACGGCCAATTGGCGATTATAGGCTTATCGGGTGAGGAAGATTCCAGCTTAACGGCGCGATTTTTGAAAGCGGGTGCGAACGACTTTTTAGCTAAACCGTTTAATCAGGAGGAGTTTTATTGTCGCTTGCACAGCACGCTAAATGCGCTTGATACCGAGCGTCGCCTATTTAATATGGCCAACACGGATTATTTAACTCAGGTATGGAATCGGCGTTACTTTTTTGAGCATCCGCATACACGCACACACAAGGGGCCGCGGAGTTTGGCACTGATCGACGTCGATCATTTTAAAAAGATCAATGATAAATATGGTCATCATATCGGTGATATTACGCTGATTGAACTAGCAAAAATGATGAAACGTTATTTCCCGGAAGGCATGGTTGCTCGCTTTGGTGGGGAGGAATTTTGTATCCTCTATGGCAATGACGAGGTGGGCTTTGTGCGCCGACTTGAGGCGATGCGAGAAGAGTTGGAAAAGACCGTTTGGTCACCCTATGATAAGGCATTTTCAATCACCATCAGTATAGGGATGGTTCATGCGGATGCCCGTATCGATGAACTTGTTCAGCGTGCAGATTGGTGTTTGTACCAAGCTAAGGCTGGGGGACGAAATCAGCTAATCCAAGATACCCAAACGGATTTAGTCTCGTGAAAAAGAGGGCCAGTTTGACCCTCTCTTATCCTAGTTAGCATCATGGTATTGCTCACAGGCCATGAGCGTGTTTTCAATCAAGGTTGCGACAGTCATCGGCCCAACACCGCCAGGCACAGGAGTAATGTGGCTAGCCTTTTCATAGGCGAGGTCGTATTCAATATCGCCGATAAGTTTGCCGTTTTCCATGCGGTTTATGCCTACATCAATCACAATGGCGCCGGGTTTAATCCATTCTCCGGGAATGAATTTGGGCTTGCCCACTGCGACAACGAGTACGTCAGCTTGGCGGACATGTCCCTCTAAGTCTTGGGTGAAACGGTGGCAAGTAGTGGTTGTACAGCCTGCTAACAAAAGCTCTAACGTCATCGGCCGGCCAACAATATTGGAGGCACCCACCACCACAGCATGTTTACCACGAAGCGGGATATTATAGCGGTCTAGGAGGGTAATGATCCCTTTTGGTGTGCAAGAGCGCAAGGTTGGCATGCGTTGGCACAAGCGACCAACATTGTAGGGATGAAACCCATCAACATCTTTATCTGGGCGGATACGCTCCAATACGGATGTGGCATCAATCCCTGCAGGCAAGGGCAGTTGAACGAGAATGCCATCAATGCTGTCATCGTCATTCAAGGTGTCAATGAGTGAGAGCAACTCTTGTTGAGAGCATGAAGCAGGGAGGTCGTAAGACCGTGACACAAACCCAACTTCATCGCAGACACGGCGTTTACTGCCAACATAAACCTGTGAGGCAGGATCGTCTCCGACCAGAATTACCGCCAATCCGGGGGCTCTACGTCCAGCTTGAGTGCGTGCGGAGACGCGAGCGGCAACCTCTCGGCGCACAGTTTGCGCGATCAGCTTTCCATCAATGAGTTGTGCGGCCATAACTATCCTTCGGCTAAAGCAATGTTGGCAATAGTGTGACAAAAAACGCACCTAAAAGCTATTACGCAAACGTTTGCTAATGCAGTTTAATGAGGGAGAGGGCAAAAAGAAGTACTCAGCCCTCCATGTTCGCACGATGCTTTGCTGGACTGAAACACCAATAGAACATATTAAGCGCTCTCGCCTCACCGCGTGGCATGAATACATAGCCAGTAAATGATGTGGTTTTGAGCAACCACGTCAAGATTTTAGGGAAAAGCGTTGACGACGCCTAACGTCGCTTTATAATCCACGCTGCGTAAAGACAGTGCGCCCTTAGCTCAGTTGGATAGAGCAACGGCCTTCTAAGCCGTGGGTCACAGGTTCGAATCCTGTAGGGCGCGCCATTTCGCTTCCTTTCCCGTTTTTCTCACCGAATTGCTCTGAAAATAACCAAACGCACATAAAACCGTAAAAACTGTGATCCTACGCGGTTGAATTGTGAGATATCACCCCAATTTTGATATTGAAACGCCATCGGTCGCCCCTTGTCTCGACTCAGTTGACGGGTGCCGCTATAATAGCGCGTCTTAATTTTCAGTCTCGGATGAGATAGCTCGATACGCCAGTTGCGTGTATCCGGATTCGCAGGGGCTATGACGGATTCATAGCTCAGATGATGCCACCAGTAAAACTGGTATACATCACTCAGTACCCCTGAGTAAATTTGAGGTTAAATTTATAATGCAAGTTACCGTTGAAACCACCGAAGGCCTTAAGCGCCAAATGACCATCACAGTGCCTGCTGCCAACATTGATGACGCAGTCACTAAAGAGCTACGCAATATCGCTAAGAATCGTCGTTTTGATGGTTTCCGTAAAGGTAAAGTTCCATTGAAGATGGTGTCACGCATGTACGGTGACACAGTACGCCAAGACGTGCTGGGCGAAGTGATGCAGCGTCACTTCATCGAAGCCATGATTCAAGAAAAAGTGAACCCAGCAGGGGCGCCAAGCTTTACACCGGTTGAAAACGAAGCAGGCCAAGATTTGGTCTTTAAAGCGGATTTTGAAGTGTACCCAGAAGTGGAGCTTCAAGGTTTAGACGCGATTAGCGTTGAGAAGCCAAAAGCCGAAGTGCAAGAAAGCGATGTGGACGAAATGCTGAATACTCTGCGTAAGCAACAAGCAAGCTGGGTAGAAGCAGACGGTGAAGCGAAAGAGAACAGCCGTGTCACCTTGGACTTTGTTGGCACCATCGACGGTGAAGAGTTTGAAGGCGGTAAAGCCGAAGGCTTCCAGCTAGAAATGGGCCAAGGTCGCATGATCCCAGGCTTTGAAGACGGCCTTGTGGGTAAAAAAGCGGGTGAAGAATTCACTATCGATGTGAACTTCCCAGAAGACTACCATGCTGAGAACCTGAAAGGTAAAGCAGCACAGTTCGCGATTAAACTGCATACGGTTGAAGAGCAAGAGCTACCAGAGCTAACAGAAGAGTTTGTTCAGCGCTTTGGCATTGCTGATGGCAGCGTAGAAGGCCTGAAAGCAGAAGTGCGTAAAAACATGGATCGCGAACTAAAACAAGCGATCAAAAACAAGGTAAAAGAGCAGGTACTGGATGGCTTGGTTGAGCAAAACCAAATCGACGTACCTTCAGCGCTGATTGAGCAAGAAATTGGCACCTTGCGCCAGCAAGCGGCACAACGCTTTGGTGGCAACATGGACAGCGCTTCTCAGCTACCACGTGAGCTATTTGAAGAGCAAGCCAAACGCCGTGTAAGTGTTGGTCTGCTGCTGGGCGAAGTGATCAAGTCTGAAGAGCTTGAAGCGGATGATGAGCGTGTTAAAGCACTGATCGAAGAGATGGCATCTGCGTATGAAGACCCATCAGAAGTTGTCGCTTACTATGAGAAAGACGAGAAGCTGATGGAAAACATGCGTAACGTTGCGCTTGAAGAGCAAGCCATCGATGCGCTGCTAGCAAAAGCCACTGTCACCGAAGCTGAAGTCGGCTTTAGTGACTTGATGAACGCTTCTCAGCAAGCTTAATCAAGGTTAAAAAACGTTTGTGTCGCATTGACACTGCGTAAATGGATTTGCTTACAATGGCCCTAATGACTTGTCATTTGGGCCATTTTTTCCATCTACTGAGTCGCTATACCGTTCGCCTAGCCGTTGAGAGTGCGAGACGTTTTAGCCACAAAAAACCTCGCTGGATCATTAAGCTGCGTTCATCGATTTAAGATTTTAGTGACCTGTTACAGCGTTTTGTGCTAAACCTTGGTTAAGGCAAGAGTTATAACGAATTCGATTAGGGATATTACGCTATGAGCCAACAACACAATAATGCCATGCCGCCAATTATGGACGCCCTTGTCCCTATGGTGGTGGAACAAACCTCGCGCGGCGAGCGCTCTTACGATATATACTCTCGCCTGCTAAAAGAACGCATCATCTTCCTCACTGGGCAAGTGGAAGATCAAATGGCAAATTTGATTGTGGCGCAGATGCTGTTCTTAGAGTCAGAGAATCCAGAAAAAGACATTTACCTGTACATCAACTCGCCAGGTGGTGTGGTGACAGCGGGGATGGCAATTTATGACACCATGCAGTTTATTAAGCCAGATGTCAGCACTCTGTGTACTGGCCAAGCGTGCTCAATGGGATCGTTCCTATTGGCAGGTGGGGCGAAAGGCAAACGTTATTGCCTACCGAATTCACGGGTCATGATTCACCAGCCGCTGGGGGGCTTCCAAGGCCAGGCGTCTGACATTGAAATTCATGCCCAAGAAATGATTAAAACCAAGCACCGCCTCAACACGCTGTTGGCTGAGCATACAGGCCAGCCGATGGAAGTGATTGAGCGTGACACCGACCGTGACAACTTCATGGCGGCGCAAGAAGCGGTGGACTATGGCTTGGTTGACGCCGTATTAAGTCAACGAGACTAAACCCAACATGCCTTAGGGCGTTGAAATCAAGCAAGCTGCGTGAACAAGTGCAAAGCTTGTCAGTGGTTGGGTCGGAAAAAGTGGCCGATTTGTTGTAAACTCAACATAAGGCAACGACGGGCAAATGCCCCAAAGAGGTTAGCGAATGACAGACAAGCGAAAAGACGGTGGAAGCGGAAAGCTGCTTTACTGCTCATTCTGTGGTAAGAGCCAACACGAAGTTCGTAAGTTAATTGCCGGGCCATCGGTCTACATTTGTGATGAGTGTGTTGACCTGTGTAATGACATTATCCGCGAAGAAATCAAAGAAGTGATGCCGAAGCGCGAGGGAGATACCTTGCCCGCGCCGAGTGAAATTCGTGCACACCTTGACGATTATGTCATTGGCCAAGAGCAAGCGAAAAAAGTGCTCTCGGTTGCAGTATACAACCACTACAAACGCTTGCGAAACGGTGATAAAAGCGCAGATGGCGTGGAGCTGGGCAAGAGTAACATCTTGCTGATCGGCCCTACGGGTAGTGGTAAAACATTGCTGGCCGAAACGCTTGCACGCTTTTTGGATGTGCCATTTACCATGGCAGACGCCACCACATTGACCGAAGCCGGTTATGTCGGTGAAGACGTAGAAAACATTATCCAAAAGCTGTTGCAAAAGTGCGATTATGATGTCGCCAAAGCGGAGCGTGGTATCGTTTATATCGATGAGATTGACAAGGTCTCTCGTAAATCCGACAACCCATCTATTACCCGAGACGTTTCTGGGGAAGGGGTGCAACAGGCACTGCTTAAATTGGTAGAAGGGACAGTTGCCTCGATTCCACCCCAAGGGGGGCGTAAGCATCCACAGCAAGAATTCTTGCAAGTGGACACATCGAAAATTCTGTTCATCTGCGGTGGTGCGTTTGCTGGGCTCGATAAAGTGGTTGAGCAGCGTGTCGACACAGGCTCTGGCATTGGCTTTGGTGCGCAGGTCAAAGGGGCGACAGATCGCTCAGCCGACGAGTTCTTTGGCAAAGTTGAGCCTGAAGATATGGTGAAGTACGGCTTGATCCCTGAATTTATCGGGCGTCTACCCGTCACAGCCGTGTTGAGAGAGCTTGATGAAGACGCCTTGGTGCAAATTCTACGTGAACCTAAGAACGCACTCACGAAGCAGTATGGTGCCTTGCTTGAGCTAGACGGTGTTGAGCTTGAGTTCCGAGACGACGCATTGCGGGCTATCGCCAAAAAAGCGATGGAACGGAAAACCGGTGCGCGTGGTCTACGCTCCATTGTCGAAGCTGTCTTGTTGGATACCATGTACGACTTACCGTCAATGAAAGACGTGAGTAAAGTGGTGATTGACGATTCAGTGATCCGAGGCGAATCTGCACCTCTACTGATGTATGAACACACTGATAATCAAGCAGCCGGTGGCGAGTAAGATCGTTACATAAGGTTATCAGCGAGATAGAAAAAGGGAGTGACAACTCCCTTTTTTATTTTCTGACGGTTGAGCCGTTGAAACCTGTCCAACAGACCCCATATACTCATAATCAGATTGAACGGAAGAGAGAAGCATATGAACTTGGAGCGTTCCGAGCGCATTGACATTCCGGTGCTGCCACTTCGGGATGTGGTGGTTTATCCTCACATGGTGATCCCGCTTTTCGTGGGAAGGGAAAAGTCGATACGCTGCCTTGAAGCGGCGATGGACAATGACAAACAGATTCTACTGGTTGCGCAAAAAGATGCGGCCACTGATGATCCAAGTATCTCAGATTTATACACCGTTGGTACGGTGGCAACCATCCTCCAGCTTCTTAAACTTCCAGACGGTACGGTTAAAGTCCTGGTTGAAGGGATGCAGCGTGCGCGCATCGATCAGTTTAGTGAAGATGATTTCTTTACCGCTCAAGCGGAGTATTTGACCACACCGAGCTTGGATGAGCGTGAACAGGAAGTGCTAGTTCGCACGGCGATCAGCCAGTTTGAAGGCTTTATCAAGCTAAACAAAAAGATCCCGCCAGAAGTGCTGACGTCGTTAAATGGGATTGAAGAGGCTGCGCGCCTTGCTGATACCATTGCCGCCCACATGCCGCTTAAGCTTGAAGACAAGCAAAATGTGTTGGAAATCGTCGATATTTCCGAGCGTCTCGAATACTTGATGACCATGATGGAGTCTGAGATTGACTTACTCCAGGTCGAGAAGCGCATTCGTGGACGCGTTAAAAAGCAAATGGAAAAAAGCCAGCGCGAGTATTATCTCAACGAGCAAATGAAAGCCATTCAGAAAGAGCTGGGTGAGCTGGATGATGCACCGGATGAGTTTGAAGCGCTGAAGCAAAAAATCGAAGAGTCAAAAATGCCGCAGGAAGCTCGGGAAAAAACCGAGCAAGAGCTGCAGAAGCTAAAAATGATGTCTCCGATGTCTGCTGAAGCAACCGTGGTTCGCAGCTATATCGATTGGATGATCAGCGTGCCGTGGGCGAAGCGCTCAAAGGTGAAGAAAAACTTAGCCCGGGCGGAAGAAGTATTGAACGCCGATCACTACGGGCTTGAGCGTGTCAAAGATCGCATCTTGGAATACCTCGCGGTACAGAACCGGATGAAAAAGCTCAAGGGCCCGATTCTTTGCTTAGTGGGGCCGCCAGGGGTGGGTAAAACCTCGCTAGGGCAGTCTATTGCGCGTGCCACCGGGCGTAAATATACCCGTATGGCATTAGGTGGCGTACGTGATGAAGCGGAAATCCGTGGTCATCGACGGACTTATATCGGCTCATTGCCCGGCAAGCTTATCCAGAAGATGTCTAAAGTGGGAGTGCGAAACCCGCTGTTCCTGCTCGATGAAATCGATAAGGTGTCGTCTGACATGCGTGGTGACCCTTCATCGGCGCTGCTTGAGGTGCTTGATCCTGAGCAAAATAATGCGTTTAACGACCACTATCTAGAGGTTGACTACGATCTCTCGGATGTGATGTTCGTGGCGACGTCAAACTCGATGAACATTCCGGGTCCATTGCTGGATCGGATGGAAGTGATCCGCCTTTCTGGTTATACCGAGGACGAGAAGCTCAACATTGCCAAGCAACATTTGATTGACAAGCAAGTGGCGCGCAATGGCTTAAAACCGCATGAGATCACGATTGAAGACTCGGCAATTATCGGCATTATTCGTTACTACACACGCGAAGCGGGCGTACGTAACCTTGAGCGCGAGATTTCTAAACTTTGCCGCAAGACGGTCAAAGAAATTCTGCTTAATAGCGATCTCAAGCAAGTGACGGTGACGGATGAGAACTTGCAAGATTACCTTGGTGTGCGCCGCTTTGATTATGGTAAAGCGGATGAGCAAAACCGTGTCGGTCAAGTGACAGGTTTGGCGTGGACCGAAGTGGGTGGTGACCTGCTCACCATCGAAACCGAGGCGATGCCAGGTAAAGGGAAACTGACACACACAGGCTCGCTGGGCGATGTGATGCAAGAGTCGGTGCAAGCGGCGATGACCGTGGTGCGCAGCCGTGCTGAAAAGCTGGGGATCAATAGCGACTTTTACGAGAAGCGTGATATTCATGTGCACGTGCCTGAGGGGGCGACCCCGAAAGACGGGCCGAGTGCAGGTATCGCCATGTGTACTGCCTTGGTCTCAAGCTTAACCGGTAACTCAGTGCGTTCTGATGTGGCAATGACCGGTGAGATCACCCTACGTGGTGAAGTCTTACCTATTGGCGGCTTAAAAGAAAAGCTATTGGCTGCGCGCCGTGGCGGTATCAAAACCGTTGTCATTCCAAAAGAGAACGAGCGCGACCTGGAGGACATTCCAGCTAACGTCAAAGAGGATTTATCGATTCACCCAGTGCGTTGGATTGATGAAGTTTTAACCATTGCGTTAGAGAATAATCCGCTCGGTATTGAGCTGGTTAACGCCGAAAAGAGTGACATGCAGCAAAATTAAGCAACGTAAAACGCTGACAGGCAGTAAAAGGCTTGTCAGCGTTTTTTTTGCTCGCTAACGTTGCTCTGACGCATTGCCTGCATGGGGCGGGCATGCGCGCTTTCAACGTCTTTCGTCGACAAAGCGTCTGTTATTGAATACCGCAACATTGATAGGTTTGCGGAGATGTAATCTAAGGGGATGAAAAAGTGAATAAGTCGGAACTGATTGATCATATTGCAGAAGGTGCGGATATTTCTAAGGCCTCAGCGGGCCGCGCATTGGATGCTTTCGTAGAAGCTGTCTCAGACACATTGAAGTCAGGCGACCAAGTCGCGTTAGTCGGCTTTGGTACCTTCTCAGTGCGCGAGCGCGCAGCACGCAAGGGGCGTAACCCGCAGACTGGCGCTGAAATCGATATCGCAGCGGCTAAAGTACCTGGCTTTAAAGCGGGTAAAGCGTTAAAAGACGCCGTTAACGAGTAATGATCACGTGACTCGCTGCCGAATTATTCGCGTTTGACGGGGCGTTGGAGCTGCAAAGCCACTAACAACCGCGTATAATTCGGCACACAAGAGCGTAAAGGCGCATCACACGATGCGCCTTTTTAGTTGAAAAACAACCAGCCCAAACCAGTTGGAGTACCGGCCAGTTATGATGGAACGTATACGCGAAGGCACCAATAGTCTTGCGGTGAAGATCATTTTAAGCCTTATCATCTTTTCCTTTGCTTTTGCCGGTGTCGGCAGCTATCTGGCAGGCGGTTCCAACCCGCCCGCTGCAACCGTCGGTGATAAAGAAATCAGCCGTGCAGAGCTCGATCGAGCTTATCAAAACGAACGTGCTCGTATGCAGCAACAAGCCGGAGAGCAGTTTAACCAACTGCTGGGCAACCCAGAGTATGTGAAGCGTTTTCGTCAAAACATCTTAGATCGAATGATCAATGACTTGCTGTTAGAGCAAGCGGCTGGCGAACTCGGCTTGCGTGTGAGTGATGCGCAAGTCAAAGCGGCTATTCGTGCGATACCACAATTCCGTCAAGGCGGGCAGTTTAATAACGACCGTTACCAGGCAGCACTGCGCCAAACAGGTATGAGTGCGGATGAGTTTGCTAACTACATGCGTACAGATTTAATGCGTCAGCAACTGGTTAATGGCCTGCAAAGCTCAGGGTTTGTGTTACCCAGCGAGTTGGAGAGCCTATATCGCCTAGAAGCGCAAAGCCGAGAAGTACGGACCATCACGCTCCCGGTTGAAAAATTTGCCGAACAAGTAACGCTCACTGATGACGAGATGGAAGCCTATTATCAGGACCATCGAGACGACTATATTCAGCCACGCATGGTGAAAGTCGCTTACGTAGAGCTAACAGGCGAAGGGCTGGCCAGTGACATTCAAATCTCTGATCAAGACATCGAAGCGTATTATCAAGAGAACCAATCCCAATATGGTTCGCAAGAGCGTCGCAAAGTCAGCCATATCTTGATCGAAGGGACCGGTGAAGAGGCCAAAGCCAAAGCGGAGCAAGTGCGAGAACGTCTGAACCAAGGCGAAGCATTTGCTGAGCTGGCGAAAGAGGTGTCTGATGATACCTTCAGTGCCGAGCAGGGTGGATCACTCGATTGGATTGAGCCTGATGTGATGGATCCGGCGTTCGAGAAAGCCGCGTATGGGCTGTCAGAGAAAGGTGATATTTCTGGGCTGGTTCAATCTGATTTTGGTTATCATATTATCCGTTTGGATGATATTGATCCGGCGGATGTCACCCCGCTTGCAGAAGTTAAAAACGATATTCGCACTGCTTTGCAACAAGCGCGTGCGGCGGATCGTTTCTACGCACAGTCGACCAAACTGGCGGAAGTCGCTTTTGAGGAAGCCAATGGCCTAGAGCCAGCCGCGGCCGCGATAAACGGTGACGTGAAATACACTGAATACTTTGCCTTGGACGCAGCAACGGGGTTAATGGCCCGTCCTCAAATTCAGCAAGCGCTTGACAGTTATGATGTACGCGAAAACGGCCTTAACTCAGAGCTGATTGAGTTATCTGGTGAGCATGCGATTGTTGTGCGCCTTGATGATGTGAAGCCGGAAAAGCAGCTTAGTTTTGCGGAAGTGAAAGACCAAGTTCGCGAAACCCTCGCCGCTGAGAAAGGCCAAGAGCAAGCAAAACAAACCGCTGGAGACTTGATTGCCCAGCTTGAGCAAACAGGTGAGTTGACAGGCAGTGATTACACTTTCAGTGCGCCAATGACACTCAACCGTGTGTCTCAGCAACAAGCAGTAGCCGAATTGGCGTTTTCTCTGCCACAGCCTGAATCAGAGGCATCGAGTTATGGCGTTACACAAAACCGCGAGGGTGATGTGGTCGTGGTGGCGCTAGATAAGGTCATCGAACCTGAGGTGCCGGACATTAGCCCGCAAAGCCAGATGGCGGCGCGTGTTCAGCGCGCGATGAGTAATATGTCATTGTCTGCTACCTTACAAGCATTGCGCGAAGAGGTGGATGTGACTTACGCGGAGTCAGATACCCAGTAAGGAAGTGGGCAGCAGGAGTTCGATCTCTCTCGCACCCTCTTTGCTTGAGTAAGAAAAGCGGCGCTAGGACTTTGTCCTGCGTCGTTTTTCTTTTATTACTCACATGCAAATAGGCGAGCGCAGATTTAGGGTAAGGCTGACATTTCTACAAGGAGTCAACCATGAAATACCTTTTATCCTGCCTGCTATTCACCATGGCGTTAATCACCGCCCCAGTAGCATGGAGCGCTGATGACAATACCTCGCAAGCGGCTGAGCAAGTTGAGCGTCTCTCGGTGAATATCAATACAGCGAGTGAGCAGCAGTTGTCAGAGCAATTGAGTGGTGTGGGTTCTGCAAAAGCGAAGGCCATTATTGAATACCGCCAGGCGCATGGTGAGTTTAGTTCGCCAGAGGCCTTGATAGAGGTGAAGGGGATTGGTGCGTCGACATTAGAGAAAAATCGTGATCGCATCAAAGTGTAACGGATGCCCGCGCAAAGCCGCTCAGTGTGCTTTGCGCGAATAATACTTGTGTCTGCTCGCCTGAATGCACACAATGAAAGCGACGTGTAGTAAGGTAGCAGGATGCGATGACTCAAAAACAAAGCCACTTTTTTGCCCACCTTGCGCGAATGAAGCTAATTTACCGTTGGCCGCTTATGCGCAATGTTTCTGCCGAAAACATCTCTGAACACAGCTTACAGGTTGCCTTTGTGGCGCACGCTTTAGCGTTAATCAATAACAAACGCTTCAATGGCAACTATCAACCGGAACGCATTGCGGTGTTAGCCATGTTTCATGATTGCAGTGAGGTGATCACGGGTGATTTGCCTACTCCAGTCAAGTACTTCAATCCATCCATTGCCGGGGAGTACAAAAAAATTGAGAAAATGGCCGAGAAGAAACTGATTGCCATGCTCCCCCCTGAGCTGCAAGAGGAATATATCGGACTGATTGACTCAGACCATATCGCACAGGATGACTATCAGTTGGTGAAGCAAGCCGACACCCTGTGTGCCTATTTGAAATGCCTGGAAGAAATCGCTGCGGGTAACCACGAGTTTGAGCAAGCCAAGAAACGATTGGACGCCTCGTTAGAAAAACGGCGCTCGCCAGCAACCGATTACTTTATGGCCACCTTTGTGAATAGTTTTACACTCTCGCTTGATGAGATCAGTGATGATGGATTTTGACCTGTCTGACGCCTGGCAAACTCGCCAGATGGCGAATGAGAAAAAAAAGCGTCGTCATGATAAGCGCACGGCCTACCAGCGCGATCGTGCCCGCATTCTACACTCCGCTGCCTTTCGACGCCTGCAGGCTAAAACCCAAGTATTGGGCGCTGAGCATAGCGATTTCTATAGAACCCGTTTAACCCACTCGCTGGAGGTATCGCAAATTGGTACCGGCATTGTCGCGCAGCTCAAAGAAAAACAGCCAGCGTTTCGTCCTTTGCTTCCTTCAACCGGGTTAATGGAAAGCTTGTGCTTGGCACATGATATTGGTCATCCTCCCTATGGGCATGGCGGTGAAATCGCACTGAATTACATGATGCGTAATGACGGTGGGTTTGAGGGTAATGCGCAAACCTTCCGGATTGTCACGATGCTTGAGCCTTACACGCAGCATCATGGGATGAATTTGGCCCGTCGTACCTTACTGGGGGTGATGAAGTATCCGGCATTAATCAGTACTGCACACAAGGGAAGCCAGCCAGCACCGGTTAACGATTTTCGTCATCTTAAAGCGCGAGATTGGCAGCCCGCCAAAGGGATCTATGATGATGATAAAGGTCGGCGAGATTGGGTTCTGAACCCATTAAGTGACGCAGATCGCGCGCTGTTCTTAGCGTTCCGAGAGAATACGCCAGCGGATCAACACCGGAAAACACGTTATAAATCCCTCGATTGTTCCATTATGGAGCTGGCTGATGATATCGCTTATGGCGTCCATGATCTGGAAGACGCTATCGTGATGGGCTTAGTCACCCGCGAGCAATGGCAAGAGGCGGTCGCCAGTCATTTAGCCGAGTGTGGTGATCCTTGGTTAGAAGCCAACATTGGCGAGCTTAGCGAGCAAATGTTTGGCCCCCCTTATGAGCGGAAAGATGCCATTGGTGCCTTGGTGAATACCTTGTTGACCTCGGTGGAAGTTGCACCCACCAATCAAGACGGTACGCACAGTTTTACATCACCGTTATTGGCGTGGAATGCCTATTTAACCGCGGTAATGGCCGGTGTATTAGAGGTGCTAAAGCGCTTTGTCAGTCAATTTGTGGTTAAGCAGCCGGAGTTACAGGTTGTTGAGTACAAAGGGCAGCAGTTGGTGATGGAGTTATTTGATGCGTTCGCCTCCGATCCTGAACGTCTGTTGCCAACCGACTACCGACGTGACTGGCTGACCGCGAGAGAGCGTGGTGAGTCAGGTATGCGGGTGATTGCTGATTATCTGTCGTCGATGACCGATAGCTTTGCGCAAAAGCTTCACAGCACCATGTTTACCGCTGCCAGTAATGGCCCGTTATACGCTATTCGCTAGCCATGGGCTGAGCGAAAAGGTTGATGGTTAAGCCCCCGTGTCCATGACAACAAGCACCTTGCGTGCTCAGTCGCAGCGTTTGCTTGCGTCGGGTAGAAAAGCGAGTTGGCGTGCAATCATGGTGTCGAAGCTATCGAGCAAAGGCTGATAGCGTTTGGCATTGCCCTCCAGCTGACTCAGCGCCATATAGCCGGCCTCGAGCGTGGAAAGCGCCCCGGGCTTTCGGCTTTTACGAATCTGATATTGGCTGGGCGTCTTCGCGTCAATACTGATACTCGGAAGTGCCTGTAAATTGGTAGATAGCTGATACATTTTGTAGGCTTTCTTCCAGGTCCCATCCAGTAAAATAATCCCTTGTTTAGCGCCTGCAGGTTGAGTGACGACCTCACCGAGTGGGGTGGCGTATTCTTCGGGGTAGAGCACGGCATACGTGATGTCCGGGTCCGCCAATAGCGCGTTCAACTGAGGGTGCTGGCTAAAATCTTCTCCGACTAAAGTGATGCTATGTTGTAGTGAAAGGCTCAGCAGGCAGGCACTGTTCTTAGGATGCGAGACTTCATCAGGGTGCTGAAGCAGGATCACCGGGTTGGGGTTGTCTATCTTGGTGATGGCATCGCAAATGCAAATGGCGTGGGCTTTATGGCAGAGAGAGCAGTATCGAGACATACGAATAGGCGCTATAAACGGAATACGGTGATCAATAACATAACGCAAGCCGTGTCGCACGTACTTGCGTTACCTAAAGGTTCGTGATTAGCCCTCTTGGCTATATCCGCTTAAGAAGCGCTCAAACCGACTGATAGCCATCTCTAGATCATCCACACGGGGCAGGGTGACAAGCCGGAAGTGATCAGGTTGGTGCCAATTAAAGCCAGTGCCATGGACCATAAGCACTTTCTCTTGCAACAGGAAATCGAGCATGAGCTTTTCATCGTTATGGATGTTGTAGCGCTTGGTGTCGATTTTCGGGAATAGATAGAGCGCCCCTTTCGGCTTTTTACAGCTGACACCGGGAATTTGGTTGATCAGCTCATAGGCTTTGTCGCGCTGCTCAAGCAATCGGCCACCGGGTAAGATAAGCTCATTGATGCTTTGGTATCCACCCAATGCGGTTTGAATGGCATGTTGCATGGGCACATTGGCGCAAAGCCGCATCGATGCCAACATTTCAAGGCCTTCAATGTACCCGCGTGCATGTTGTTTGGGGCCGGTGACCAGCATCCAGCCGGCGCGAAATCCGCAAACCCGGTAGGCTTTGGATAAACCGTTGAAGGTCAGACACAGTACATCTGGCGCCAAGGTGGCGATGGAGTAGTGTTGCGCGCCATCATAGAGAATTTTGTCGTAAATCTCGTCAGCGAAAATGATCAGTTTATGCTGGCGCGCGAGCTCTACCACTTGCAACAAAAAGTCGCGGCTGTAGACAGCACCGGTGGGATTGTTGGGATTAATCAACACCAGCCCTCGGGTGTTTGGGGTAATTTTACGTTTAATATCCTCTAAGTCTGGGTACCAGTCTGACTCTTCATCGCAAAGGTAATGGACAGGTTTGCCCCCTGACAAAGATGCTGCTGCGGTCCATAGCGGGTAGTCGGGTGAGGGCACCAGTAGCTCGTCACCATTATTAAGCAGCGCTTGCATGGCCATTACGATAAGCTCAGAGGCACCGTTGCCCAAATAGACGTCTTCAACGTCTAAATCCATTAAGCCGCGCTTTTGGTAGTGCTGCACCACGGCTTTACGGGCGGAATAGAGCCCTTTTGAATCGCAATACCCTTGCGAGGTCGGGAGATTGCGGATCACATCCACCAAGATTTCATCAGGGGCATCAAAGCCAAACGGAGCAGGGTTACCGATATTCAGTTTAAGAATGCGGTGACCTTCTTCTTCGAGGCGTTTGGCTTCTTTCATCACTGGGCCGCGAATGTCATAACAGACATCATCCAGCTTGGCGGACATTCCTATTGGTTGCATTAACGATCCTGTAAATAAAAAGGTAAAAATTGTTATTAGGCTTTTTTGGTAACTTACACTATTTGTTTGCCAATTCGAAAGACTTAGGCAGACAAAGTTTTATTGGCAAGGATTGAACAAAAAAATCTACCAAGTTTGACAGATAACTGATCTAGCGCATATTCGCAAAAGACGCTCACAGGTAGACTGACAAGCAAGAATAACGTGCTACATAAAAAGAGTACGCATTGACTTGCAAAGAGCACTGCCGCTCAAGCGGTTGGAGGATGTCGTGACTACCTTGATTCAAGCGGCTAATCATTTACAAAGCCAAGTTGCTATTGGTCAAGCACCCGCACAACTGACCATGGCGTTTACTTGGCCAGGTGATTTATCGCCCGTTGCTTGGTTGGATGCACAGCCTGTCTACCCGAAAACTTATTGGCAATCACGCGATGGCCGTGAAGAAGTATTGGCACTGGGCGCTGGCTGTCAGTTTTCTCAGCTGCAAACGGCCCAAGCCAGCCTGTTGCCTGACCAGCGCATTTGGGGCTGTGTGGCCTTTGATGATACCCCTGGAAGCGGGGATTTTTTCTTGCCGGTGGTGGAGCTAATTCGGCGTGAACAACAGTGGCAATTGAGCATCAACCTTACCGCAGAGTGCAACAGTCAGGCTTTACTTAATCAGATCATTTGGCAAGGCCGTCCTTTGGCGGCAGGGCAAGCGGTAGTCCAGGATGAAACGCACACGCCCAGCCATCATCAATGGTGCCAATCAGTGCGCTGTGCATTAACAAAAATGGCGCAGACACCGCTTAAAAAAGTTGTGTTGGCGCGCCAAACGCGGTTAACGCTTGATACACCGATGAGTGCAGGACAGCTGTTACACCACAGCCAACAGCACAATGTGGAGAGTTTCCACTTTCTTTTTGCGACCGGTCCTGATGACGCGTTTGTTGGATCAACGCCTGAGCGGCTATACCGTCGCCGTGATTGTCGTGTCACCACTGAAGCGTTGGCGGGTACTGTCCGGCGCGGGGCAAGCTTTAGTGAGGATCACCGCCTTGGCGAGTGGCTATTAAGTGACACGAAAAACGTGCACGAGAATCAGCTGGTGGTAGATGATATTTTCGCCGGACTTCGCCGTCATGCGTTAACCATTACGGTTGACCCTGAACCGCATTTGATTGTGCTTCGCCATCTTCAGCATTTACGTCGTCGTATCAGCGCGATTATAGGGCCTGGTGTTGATGATGCTGTGTTGCTCAGTGCCTTACAGCCCACCGCTGCAGTGGCCGGGTTGCCGCGTGAAAATGCGCGCGCTTTTTTAACCGAGCAAGGCATCACACGTGGCCGCTATAGCGGTGCGGTCGGTTATCTGTCTCAGCGTGAAAGCCAATTTTGTGTAGCGATACGCAGTGCCCAAGTGACAGAGAATACCGTGGATTTATATGCTGGCGCCGGGATTGTCCCAGGGTCAGATCCGGATGCTGAGTGGCAGGAGTTGGACAATAAGCTCACGACACTCCGTCAGTGTTTACCTGCTTGCACGGTGCCTGAAAAAGACGCTATCAGACTCGGAGCCTGCTAATGTCGCTTTCTCACACACACATCTGGGCAGAGGTTGTGATAGAAGAGCTATCGCGCCTAGGTGTCAGGCATATTTGTATTGCGCCCGGTTCACGTTCCACACCGTTGACGCTGGCCGCGGTGAAACAAAGTCAGCACCGCCAACGTCCGGTAACACTACACCGTCACTTTGATGAACGTGGGCTGGGTTACCTTGCCCTTGGCTTGGCCAAGAGTGTCCGTGAGCCTATCGCTGTGATCGTGACCTCTGGGACCGCGGTGGCAAACTTGCTGCCTGCTGTGGTGGAAAGTGGTTTAACGGGTGAACCGTTAGTGATTCTTTCTGCTGACCGCCCGTTTGAATTAATGGATTGTGGCGCGAATCAAGCGATTACCCAATCAGGCCTGTTTTCGTCCCATGTGACCGCGGAATTGGCGCTTCCGGCACCGACCGCTGAGCTCCCTTTGCCGGCGTTACTCACCAGAGTGGATCAGCTACTTGCTCGCCAAGCAGAGCAGGGCGGAAGCGTGCATATTAATTGTCCATTTCGAGAGCCCTTTTATGGCGAACGCGATATGGTCGAAGAGGAAAGAGTGCGAGCACCTATCGCGCGCTGGTGGCAAAGTGGTAAGCCTTATATCCACCATCATCATCATGGGCATCGTGTTTCTGTACCGGATTTACCGTCTTTTGGGCAGAAAGTTGATGGATATCCACGAACCGTGATTGTCCTAGGTGCGGTACCGGAGGGTGTAGCCGCTGCAGTAGAGAAAGTGGCACGGTCCCTTCATGCCATTATTCTGGCCGATCCCCAATCTGGCGTGGCAAGTAGCGCACCCGGTTACGATCTTTGGCTTAATCACCCGGATCTTTGCCAGCAGTTGAATCAAACCCAATGGGTGATTCAGCTAGGCGGGCGCTTGGTATCTAAGCGTCTTAGCCAATGGCTCTCGCAAACCACTGCCCAGTATTGGTTGTTGACCGAACACGCGCAGGCACTTGACCCTAACCATCTGTCTCTAGAGCAATTTGTTGTGCCGCCCCCTCATTGGTTGCCTTGGCTCCAGGAGTTGGCTGAGTCAGTGGCTAACACGTACTCGGCACCTGGAGAGGGTATTGATAGCGTCAAGACATGGCAGCAGACCTTGATACGAGACGCCAAGCATCAGATGCAGCAGGCTGCCACAACCTTGTCTCACACGGCATTATCGGAACATAGTGTGTTTCAACAGCTCCCCGCTTTGCTTCCCAAGCGCGCAGATATTTTTATCGGTAATAGCCTAGCGATCCGCTTAGCCGATATGTGGGCTGATCTTTCTGGCCATCGGGTGTTTGCTAATCGCGGTGCGTCTGGCATTGATGGTTTACTTGCCTGCGCCGCTGGAGTGCAACGAGGCCGCGCTCAACCTATGTTAGTGGTGCTGGGCGATACCAGTGCTCTTTACGATCTCAATAGTCTTGCATTATGGCGGGAGGCGTCTGCGCCGGCCGCCATCCTTATCCTGAATAACAATGGCGGTGGTATTTTTGATGCGCTGCCGGTTGATCAAACCCTTTGTGATACCTACTACCGGATGCCGCATGGTCTCGGGTTTGAACACATCGCGGCGCAGTTCTCTTTAGGTCACCATCAACCCGTTACCCTAGATGATCTCGTGGTAAGCGTGAATCAGGCACTCACCACGCCTGGCACCGATGTGATTGAAGTGGTTACCCCTTCCGGGGAAGCAGGACAGGTGCTCAGCGAGTGCCTGGCTGCCATGGCCGCAAGGGGGACGCATGCTTAGTTACCAGCAAGGCGGCGATCGGCATGGAAAGAAAGTGGTGTTTCTCCATGGCTTTTTAGGCAGCGGAGAAGATTGGCGCACGGTGACGGATAAAATGCGCCATTGTCACTGGCTGTGCATTGATCTGCCTGGTCATGGTGGCAGTGTGAACTATCAAGCCGTTAACTTTGCCACTACTGTGGCAGCAATACGGCAAACGTATCATCAGGTGTGGGGGCACCAAAGGGCGTGTTTAGTTGGATACTCGCTCGGCGCGCGCCTTGCCATGCATCTTGTCTGCACTCAACCTAGCATCTGGCGCGCGGTCTTCTTGGAGGCAGGTCACCCAGGTTTGATGGATTCCAACCAATGTAAGCAGCGGCTTGAGCACGATAGAAACTGGGCGGAACGTTTCGCTCATCAAGCCATGGATGTGGTATTAGCCGAATGGTATCGACAACCGGTGTTTCATTCACTAACCGATGCGCAGCGGGCCGAACTTGTCGCGGCGCGTCGTGATAATCATGGCCCTGCCGTGGCGAAAATGCTGATGGCGACCTCCTTGGGTCGCCAGGCCAATTTACGCGCGGGGTTGGGTGAAGCCTTTCGACAAGGCGTCACGATTGACTACCTTTGTGGAGAGCACGACAACAAATTTACCTCACTTGCACATTCACTATGGCAACACACTGGCATCCCCGCCACGCCGATAGAAGGAGCGGGGCACAACAGCCATGTTGAAAACCCAGATAGGTTTGTGCAGGTACTGACGCAAAGTCACGCGCTCGCCTGACTTTTTATCTTATGACGGGCCTTGTCCCAAGCAACCGAGAAAAGGGAGACACTATGGCTGTCACGCCGGGAATGACCGAACAAGAACTTTATGCTCCTATCGAGTGGGTGCCGACTGCGCTGACGTTCAGCGATATCCTTTACCATAAATCAGCCGACGGCATCGCTCGGATCACCATTAACCGCCCCCAGGTGCGCAATGCATTCCGACCACAAACAGTAAAAGAAATGATGCAAGCGTTGGCTGATGCGCGTTACGACAGCCGAGTGGGCGTGATTATCCTTACTGGGTTGGGAGAGAAGGCGTTTTGTTCCGGCGGCGATCAATCCGTGCGGGGCGACTACGGCGGCTATCAAGATGATGAAGGCACGCACCATTTAAATGTGTTGGACTTTCAGCGTCAGATCCGCACCTGCCCCAAACCCGTCATCGCCGCTGTTGCAGGCTATGCTGTCGGCGGTGGGCATGTGTTGCATATGATGTGCGATCTAACCATTGCCGCCGACAACGCTCAATTTGGCCAAACGGGTCCCAAGGTCGGCAGCTTTGACGGTGGTTGGGGGGCGTCTTATATGGCCCGAATCGTAGGGCAGAAAAAAGCGCGAGAGATCTGGTTCTTGTGTCGCTTCTACAATGCGCAAGAAGCGCTAGATATGGGATTGGTCAACACGGTGGTGCCGCTGGATGAACTCGAGCGTGAGACAGTGCGATGGTGCCGGGAAGTTCTCCAGCACAGCCCGATGGCACTGCGCTGCTTAAAAGCCGCTTTAAATGCAGACTGCGATGGCCAAGCAGGGCTACAAGAGCTTGCTGGTAATGCCACCATGATGTTTTACATGACCGACGAAGGGCAGGAAGGGCGCAATGCCTTTAATGAAAAACGGCGCCCTGAATTTGATCGTTTCCCACGTAATCCATAGAGGTCACTATGAGACAGGCACGGATCTATCACTACACCTTGCCAGTCAATACCGGTTTATTTGTCCGTGATCAGCCGTTAACCGAGCGAGAGGGCTTGGTGGTTGAATTGAGCGAGGGGGCACAACGTGGTTGGGGAGAAGTGGCACCACTACCCGGCTTTAGCCAAGAAACCTTTGCCGAGGCACGTCATGCGTTAATTGCCGCCACCGCGGTTTGGTGTGATCATCGTAATATTGCCATGCCACAACTGCCGCCTTCGGTCGCATGGGGCTTAAGCATTGCGCAAGCCGAGTTAGATAAACATTTGCCTACTCAGTCAGGGTTTCGTCATGTACCTGTGTGCACAGGGGATCCGGATGCGTTGTTAATGACGTTGGGACAACAACCGGCGGGTCAGCCCTATGAGGCAAAAATAAAAGTGGGGGACTATGAGGTCGCCCGCGATCGGTTAATGATCGCGACCTTGTTAGAGGCGTTACCGGATTTGAGGTTGCGCCTTGACGTGAATCGTCGTTGGCAGCCTGAGCAACTTGCCAGCTTTTGGAATGGTCTCCGTGCGGCGCACCAGGCGCGAATTCACTGGATTGAAGAGCCTTGCCCCGATCCTAACCAATCGCTCGTACAAGCGCAGGCATTAGGCTTTCCTTTGGCGTGGGACGAAAGCTTAACAGATAGCCGCGATAGTGCTTTGCTTGAACACGATTTGGCATCTACCTGGGTGATTAAGCCTAGCCTACTCGGCGATCTGGCCGCCATTGAGCAATGGGTGAGTCGGGCGCACGCGTTGGGTAAAACGGCGGTGATTAGCTCGGCATTAGAAACCAGTTTGGGCTTAACGCAATTGTCACGGTTGGCCAATTGGTTAACCCCGGGTGTCGTGCCAGGACTCGATACATTGGGGATTTACCAGCATCAACTCGATCGCACTTGGCCAGGGGCGTCGCAGCCATTGATCCCGCTCCACGACCAACCACTCGTGTGGATAAACACCTTGTGAGTGAATGCATGTTTGGGTTTGATACGTGGCCATGGCGGCACTGGGCGGCCGTGGCACCGAACGCGAAAGCTATTGATAGCGATATGCCGCTAACATGGCGTGAACTCAGTACGCTCGTGGATGGGCAGCAAGCTCGACTGGGTGAGGCGCCCATTGTAGTGCTCAACAGCGCCTTGTCGCAAAGGGAGCTGATTGTGGGGATGCTCGCGGCTTGGCAGGCGGGAAAAAAAACGCTGGTATTGAATCAAGCGTTAAGTGACGAGGTGCAAGCCACCGTGCTGAGTCAACTTGGCGTCTATCAATCTTTGCCTGACCGCTCGTGTGAGCCACGTGTCAATGTGCTGCCAACGATGAGCCATTGGCAACCCGATCAGCCTTTGACGTTAACCTTAACCTCGGGGTCAACGGGGAGTCCGAAGGTGATTGTTCACGCGGCTCATCAGCATCTCGCCAGTGCTGCCGGATTAACCCAAATGCTGCCGTTTTTGGGCTTGGCGGATAAGACGACATCTTTAGAAAATCGCATCGACAGTTGGCTTTTATCTTTACCACTGTTCCATATCTCGGGCTTAGCCATTGTATGGCGTTGGCTGTATAAAGGCGCTCAGCTGGCTATTTATCCATGCCGCGGGGAAAGGATGGCATCGGCGCTCACACATGTGAGCCACGCCTCTTTAGTGCCCACGCAGCTCTATCGCGTGTTACCCTCACTGAGAAAATGCCCAGATACATCCACCTTATCTCATGTGTTGCTTGGTGGCGCCGCGATTTCCAGTGCACTGACGGAGCAGGCAGAACTGCAAGGGATAAGCTGTTGGTGTGGGTATGGGATGACGGAAACGGCATCGACGGTCACCTTAAAGCGAGCCGATGGACAGGGTGACGTGGGCACTACCTTGCCTTATCGCGATCTGATAGTGGCGGATGACGGTGAGGTAATCCACCGAGGGGAGACGTTAGCCTTAGGGGTTTGGCAAGCGGGCGCATTGCAACCGCTTGATGCGGCCAAAGGACTGGCCTCGCGCGATTTAGCCAGCTGGTGTACAGACGTTCAGCCGCCGACGCTACGTATCATCGGGCGTAAGGATAATCAATTTATCTGCGGTGGGGAGAACGTTCAGCCCGAGGTGATTGAGGCACACTTGCAAAAGTGTGCCGAGATTCGTCAGGCGATGGTCGTTCCGGTTGATGATCGCGAATTCGGTGCGCGCCCGTTGGCGATTATCCAGAGTGGGTGCCATCTAAACGCTCAGCAGCTGGCTGACTATTGTCGGCACTTACCCGCTTATCAACGCCCAGTCGCATTTTTACCTTGGCCACCTTTGTCGCCCGAGGCGGGAATTAAACCGTCCCGAGCGCTATTAACCCAATGGGCGCAACGCCAAGCGATTGACTAAGGCCGGTCGGCGCGCAGGCGAATGACTTCATTGCGCATATGCTCTGAAGTCGCTTGCTCAGGCTCAACGGCTGGACCGGCGACGACGGTGACTTTAGACCAAAAACGCTTGGGCAGTTTTAACATGGCTTTCCCGCCATGACGGCTAAAATAGCTGCCCCAAAGGCCTTGTAACGCCATCGGCACCACAGGCACAGGTGAACGTTGCAAAATCATATCCATCCCGCGGCGGAATTGGTCGATTTCGCCGTCATAGCTGAGATGCCCTTCTGGGAAAATCAGTACCACTTCGCCATTATCAAGCGCCTTTTGAATCTCGTTCATGGCGGCCCGGATCGTGCGGCCTCGATGGCTAATGGGGATCACTTTTGAGGTACGGAAGAACCAATGTAGCACCGGTATTTTATACAAATCTTCAAACATCACAAAGCGGATAGGACGGTGACACGCGCCGGCTAACAAGAGCGCATCCATATAACTGACATGGTTACAAATCAGCAAGGCACCGCCTTTTTCAGGAATATGGTGTAAATCTTGGTGTTTTACCCGATACAGAGTGTGGGTGACCATCCAGGTAAAAAAGCGCAAGGCGAAAATCGGTACCAACTTGCTGACATAGATAGCCACCAATAAGTTGAGCACCGCCAGTACTAAGAAGAATTCCGCGATAGATAACTCCACCACGACCAAGAGTGTGATACCGAGTATCGCACTGACCACCATAAATAAGGCATTGAAGATATTGTTCGCGGCAATCACACGCGCACGCGCGGCTTTATCGGCGCGTTGTTGCATCAGACTGTACAGTGGCACGATGAAAATCCCACCACATACGCCAATCATCAATAGGTCGATAAACACCCAGGTCAGGGCTGGATCAGTGATAAAAGCAACCAGGTTGGTATGAAGTGTGGGGGCCGCCGGCGTGGCAAAAAACAAATGTAAGCCAAAACCGGTTAACCCTAAACTGCCCAAGGGGACAATGCCGGGCTCAATACGATGACCGGAAAGCTTATCGCAAAGCAATGCGCCCACAGCGATGCCGACAGAAAACAAGGTGAGCAGAAACGACACGCCAATTTCACCGCCACCGATCGAAGCGGTGAATTTGGGAAACTGGGTTAAATAGCTGGCCCCTAAAAACCAAAACCAGCTGATCCCGAGAATCGCTTGTAAGGTGACTTTGTCTTTACGCGCAAAGCGTAGGGTTTGCCGCATTAAAGCCACCGGCCGATAGCGTAAATTGAGCCCAGGGTTTCCTGCAGGCGCGGGGGGGATAGCATAGGCAGACATGACGCCAAGCAACGCAAAACTTAATACGGCTATCCCGGCGATCAGGCTTGAATCAGGGTGATGGGCTATAAAGCCGGCCAATAAGGTACCGAGCAGAATCGATAAGAAGGTGCCGGTTTCCACTAAGGCATTGCCTGAAACAAGCTCTTTGTCATTGAGCGTTTGTGGCAGTAATGCGTATTTCACCGGGCCAAAAAAAGCCGATTGGGTGCCCATCAAAAACAGTAAGCCGAGTAGCACATTCCAGGCGTGAAAATACAGTGCGAACGCGGCGCTTGACATAATAGCTACTTCTAACCATTTCACCCGCCGCATGATCAGCGCTTTGTCGTATTTGTCCGCAAGCTCGCCAGCAAAGGCAGAAAATAGGAAAAAAGGAAGAATAAACAGGCCAGCGGCGGCGTTGATAAACAGCGTGGCATCCATCGGCAGTTGATCGGCCGAGGCGAACGCAACCATGATCACCAACACATTCTTATAGACGTTATCGTTAAACGCGCCTAATGCCTGGGTAATGAAATAAGGCAAAAAACGTCGCTCGCGTAAAAGCTGAAACTGTTGGCTCATGTAGGCAGATCCATTTCGCGTTGCAGTAAGCGACTTATACTAGCAGCGAGCGAGGCGTGCGCAACCTTGAATGCGTTGCGCATCATTCAGTTAGTTGACAAAAAGGAGGACTAAGAAAACTTTTGCATGTTTTTAATCGACACTTGCTCATTGAGTGTCCAAAAATCATACAGTACACCAATTAAGAAAAAGCCACCGGTAAAGAGGTAAATAAAGCCAGTGATCCATTTACCCATGTACATACGGTGAATACCAAACACACCCAGAAAAGTCAGTAATAGCCAGGCAATAGTAAAATCTGTGGGGCCACTGCGAAAACGGAGATCGGCTTCTTTATCCATGGCGGGAATCAAGAACAAATCCACAATCCAGCCGACAAAGAACAGGCCTAAGGTGAAAAACCAGAGGGTACCAGTCACCGGTTTTCCATAGTAAAAACGGTGGGATCCGAGAAAACCAAAGATCCAGAGTAAGTAACCAACAAATTTACTGTGGGTATCATTCATGTCTTGGTCCTATTGCAGTGAAAAGAATACTAATGGCTTGGAGTGCAAGCGTGGCAAATGGTTCCTACTGACCCCAAAACAATGGTTTCTGGATGACGTTTGGTAACAATTATTCCCACTCTGCTAATTGACTTCACCACCAGAGACTCTAGCATGATAACGGTCTCAAACCACAGATGATGCGATGATGAAAAAACTACTCTCTGTTGCAGCCTTGATGGTTGTCTTTGTTGTAACAGCGCCTTATGCAGAAGCGAAACGCTTCGGCGGCGGCAAATCTTTTGGTAAAAGCTTTAAAACCGCGCCTGCGCCCAAAAATACCACCACTAATACCAATACCCTCAAACAGAACAGCCCGAAAACCAGCAAAAAAGGGCTCGCCGGTGGTTTACTCGGCGGTTTACTTGCCGGTGGTCTATTGGCCGCTTTCTTCGGTGGTGCGTTTGAGGGTATCCAATTTATGGATATCTTGATTTTAGGCCTGATCGCCTACTTTGCCATGAAGTTTCTCCGCGGGCTCACCCAAGCCAAAGCAGGGGCTCAGGCGCAAGGGCCGGCGTACGCGGGACAAAATAAAGGCTATTATCATGAGCAACCTCATGCATTCCGACAAAACGGCGCAGAAACAGGCGCGACGTCTGGTGGGTTTGGCGCTGCTAACAATGATGTGCCATTTAACTTCCCCCCGCAGTTCGATATGCAGAGTTTTTTGAGCGGTGCCCGTGAGCATTATCGGATTTTGCAAGGCGCATGGAACCATAACGAGCTGGATAAAATTCAAGAGTACGTGACGCCTGAACTGTATAACGACCTCGCCGCCGAGCGTGCACGACTGGATGGAGAGCAGCATACGGAAGTGATGTATGTCGATGCAGAAATTGTTCGTGCCGATTACGACAGCCGCACCGCCCAGCTGAGCCTGAAGTTCACCGGCCGTTATTGTGACCGTGTTGAAGGCGTGGAAGAGGACATTACCGATATTTGGCACCTAGAGCGTGACTTACGCCAGCCGAATGCGCCTTGGCTAATCGTGGGTATTCAAAGCTAATCCGTTGCTCTGAAAACAACCGGAGACTACCAAGCGCTGGCTAGGATTAGCCAGCGTTTTTTATGTTGCTGCTTCCAGATAAATAAGGTTATCGAGCGCTTGCTGATAGGTATTACCACACACGTCAGGGTCGGCGTCGAATGCAGCGCACACATCGGGGCGGGTGTCAGAGCCAAATAGCTTACATAGGTTGCGATCATCCAGCTGCACACAACGGGTGTCAGCGGGCTTACCGTTTGGCATTCCGGGGATCGGTGACGAAATGCTAGGCGCGATACAGCAAGCACCACACCCAAGGCGGCACGAAAATGGCGATGCAGTTGGCATACTCATAGCCTCCGTCAACGTGCAAAATCGAGCACTCTATCACTCACTTTTGCACTATCCAACCCACAAAAGGCCTGCTTGCACTTTAGGGCTATGATGGTTATAACAAGCGCGCAATGTCGTTGCCGTGAAAAGGCGGCAATAAAAAAGAGATTAAACATCATGAGCACGCCGTTTTGGCAACAAAAAACCTTAGCGCAAATGAGCGATGAGGAGTGGGAATCTTTATGTGACGGTTGTGGCCGTTGCTGCCTACACAAATTAATTGATGAAGAGACCGATGAGCTTTACTACACCAATGTCGCTTGTAGCTTGCTCGATGATAATACCTGCTCGTGCAAAGACTATCCCAACCGCTTCTCTTATGAAGAGTCATGTTTGAAGCTTACCCGCGATAAGATTGATGAGTTTTATTGGTTGCCAGAGACTTGTGCGTATCGCTTGTTGGCGGAGAATAAACCGCTGCCCGAGTGGCACCCTCTGATCACAGGATCAAAAGCGGAGATGCATAAAGCGGGGATCTCGGTAAAAGACAGCGTGGTGTACGAAATCGATGTGATTGATTGGGAAGATCATATCCAATTGACTCAGCAACCGCGATAACGCCAAAGCGTTGTCACCCCGTGGTCCAGACTAACCCATTGTTTAATTTCTGTTGTTGGGCATAATGATGGCCAACTCGACAGGAGGTGGAATGCAAAGGTACACGCGTCGTTCAAAAGCTGGCTGGGCCCTCGCGATTGCGCTTTGGGTACTGGCGGTGTGTGCCTTGCAAAATCAACTGAGTTGGCAATCAGGTGTGCAAGCCGCTTGCCAGGCGGTCAATATCGGTGACTCGGAGGGAGCAAAAAGCGCACTGGGTAAAAAATGTTCGCTTTCCGAGCAATTGATGCACCCTTCTGTGTTGGCGTTAGACTGGCTACCGTCACCGCTTTGGTGGCTGATTGTATTACTTGCAGTGATGGCGATGGTGAGCATATCGATTACCTTACCCACTCACGATCCACCAACCTATCGACGACGGCACCTTTGTTTTTGTGTGTTCCGAGAGTAAAGCGCTTGCTTTTCAAATGGCGTATTTATTCTAAACAAGGAACAGACTTATGAATCGACTTAAAAACTATTGGCACTTTGTTAAACACGGCGATGTTTGGCGAGGTTTTGCTTTACTGCCGCTTTTGTCTTTGTGCTTACTGCTACTTAGCCCTGCGGTACGAGCCAATGCCCCAGATACCGGTTGGCTCAGTAATCCAGACCATCCGCCCGTTGAGGCGCGCCTCGCATTAACTGGACAAGGTCATCCAGAGACTCAACACCTCGATGGGTTGCTCTCTATCCGGTTACAAGGCGATTGGAAAACGTATTGGCGCTCGCCAGGCGAGGGCGGGGTGGCGCCGGAACTTATCATCAACGACAGCCAAAACCTGGACGATATTACTTGGCATTGGCCGGCCCCTAGTCGCCATGAGCTACTTGGCCTGACCATGTTGGGCTACAAAGGGCAGGTGACTTTCCCGCTGACCTTTGAGGTTAATACGTGGCAACAGCCGGTGTCGCTAGATGCCACCTTGCGCTTGTCTTCGTGCACCAGTGTGTGCGTGATCACTGACTACCCCATCTCTCTCGACTTTACCCCCAACGCCCTCGAGGCCGATGGTGAGCGGATGTATCAGTTCAACCAAGCGATGAGCCAAGTGCCTAAGCCGCTACCCAGTGTACAGATTGAGTCCGCGGTGTGGGATACCAATCAGCAACAGCTCGCGGTCACCGTGATTGGAAACCAAGCGTGGCAGCAACCCGATATGCTGGTCGATGGTGATGCGGTTATCGATGATACCTTTGGTGTGCCGAGTATCCACCATGATGGCAATACCCTGACCGCAACGTTTGACGTGACCAATTGGATTGAAACGCCCAACCTTACGGATAAACCGATTCAAGTGACGGTCGTGGATAAGCAACTGCTAGCTGAGCACGCCACCACCGTGCAGGCGGGCAATGTGGTTTCGCAAGTGGGATTATCGATTTGGATGATTGGCGGTATTGCACTCTTGGGTGGCTTGATTCTTAACGTAATGCCCTGTGTGCTTCCCGTGCTTGGGCTCAAGCTCAACAGTATCGTGGCAAATCCAAGTGCCACACGTGGCGCTATTCGCGGCCAGTTTTTGGCCTCAGCGGTGGGGATCCTGGTGTCCTTTTGGGCGATTGCAGGCCTGTTAATGGCATTAAAGCTCACAGGGCAAGCCGTCGGTTGGGGGATCCAGTTTCAAAGCCCGATATTTATTGGGGTGATGACGCTGGTGATTTGGCTGTTCGCCTTGAGTTTGTTTGATGTGCTGCGCATTGATTTACCGCCCAGTTGGCAAACCTGGATGGCGACACGCGGCGGCCACACCACCAGCGGTCACTTTGTTCAAGGGGTGTTTGCGACCTTACTGGCCACGCCATGTTCAGCGCCTTTCCTGGGAACGGCAGTAGCCTATGCGCTGGGTGGGTCGTTGACCTCTTTGTGGTTGATCTTTACTGCTCTGGCGGTTGGCATGGCACTGCCGTGGCTGCTGGTCGCCGCTTTTCCTGGTCTGACGCGCGCATTGCCCAAACCAGGTCCGTGGATGAATCATGTCAAACGGCTATTTGCGTTATTGCTGGCCGGTACCACGGTGTGGTTATTCTGGTTGTGGATGCCATACCTTGGCGTTGCTGGCGCTATCGCAGTGGGCACGCTGCTGCTGGTTGCCAGTGTGTGGCTAACATATCGCACCCTTGGAAAACTGGCGGCGATTAAAGGCACGGCTGGGTTGCTAGTGGTCGTGGTGCTTGGGCTGATTGGTGCGTCATTGACCGCGCAGCGATGGGCAACGCCATTAAACTCGGAACCAAACTGGGTGAGCCTTGATGAGGCCGCGATCGATCAAGCGGTGGATCAGGGTAAATGGGTGTTTGTTGATGTGACGGCGGATTGGTGCATTACCTGCCATGCCAACAAAGTGGGTGTGATTTTACAATCCCCCGTGTATGACGCTATCACCGCACCGAATGTGGTGGCAATGCAAGGTGATTGGACGCGCCCGAGCGATACCGTGACGCAGTATTTGCAAAAGCACCAGCGTTATGGGGTACCGTTCAACATTGTTTATGGCCCCGGTGCGCCTGAAGGGATCGCCTTACCGGTTATTTTGACTGATAAAGCGGTGATGGCGGCGATTGAGCAGGCGAAAACACCATGACAGCCAAGCAAATGAAACGGTCGTGGCGTAAACGGGTCAAACGCGGTGCGCGTGATTTCTGCTGGCTCATCGTGTTTGTGCTGATATCTAGCACCGCGATGGATTGGTGGCGCAGCCGCGACATCGATACCAGTCAGATGCCGGTCGAGTCGGTGCGTTTGCTCGATGGTCGCCAACAGGACTTGGTTGCCATGTCGCAGCAAAAGCCAGTGCTTGTCTATGTATGGGCAAGTTGGTGCGGTGTATGCCGTTTTGTGACACCCTCGGTAGATTGGTTAAGCGGCCATGCGCAAGTCGTCTCGATCGCGTTACGCTCAGGCTCAGATAAACATATTGCTGGATACCTTGCGCATCATGACTATGAGTTTCCCGTGGTGAATGATCAACATGGAAACCTCTCTGATGCGTTTTCAGTGAAAGTGACGCCCACCGTGATGGTGGTCGAGCAAGGAAAAATCACTTCAATAACAACAGGCTTCACGACACCGCTTGGCCTATGGTTAAGGCTGGTGTTATGACTTTATATTTATCAAAAGGAAACCCAATGTCCTTATCTCGCTATATCGCCCCTTTTTGGGCTCTACTGCTTCTGGCTCTTCCTGTCAGTGCGAATACGTTGTCGGATACTGAGCAAGCGCAACTGGACGAAATTGTTAGCTTGTTGGAAGAGAACCCCAAACTGATTGCCAACCTCAACCAGAGTTTGCAAAAGTTTGTTGAACAACAAAAAACGTTAAAGGAAAACCTTGCTGCACGCCGTGATTGGTTTGAATCGGACACCCACAGTTGGATTGGTGCTGAGAACCCTGAAGTCACAGTGGTGAACTTTATGGACTACAACTGCCCATACTGTAAAAAGCTGGAAGAAGAGTTACAGAAATTGGTCGCCGCGCATGATGATGTCAAGGTGATCAATATTGCCGTACCACTCAAACAGCAGAGCATCGAATCACTCGGCACCAATTCAGCGGTGTATGCGATGAATGTGTGGCTGGAAAAACCTGAGGCCTTTGCGCAGGTTCATCAATTATTGATGAACAAACGCGGTATGCATGATGCCCGCTCATTAGAGAAAATTGCCAAGAAAACCGACACAGAGGCGTTGCTAGAAGGCAAAGAGGTGACCGGGAAAGCGGTTGCAGAAAACTATCGCGCCTTTGTTGAGCTGGGGCTCAGAGGCACTCCAGCGATGATCATTGGCGAGCAGGTCGCACCTGGCTATTTGCCGTACCCACAGCTAGAAGCCATGGTTGACGCGGCAAGAGCCGACGGCTAACGCCACCGGTGTCGCTAACGATATGAAAGCCAGTCATTTTTTTGACTGGCTTTTTTGTTAGCTGCGCTTTGGCGAAAAAGCTGGCAAAATAGCGCGCCTTAATCGCAAAGGTATGGCATGAGTCAAACACATCAATCACCACCACGTATCGTCTTGGGCCCGATGGAAGGGGTACTCGACCCGTTAATGCGCAAGTTGCTCACCGAGATTAATCACTACAGCCTCTGTGTCACCGAGTTTGTGCGCGTGGTCGACCAACGCTTGCCAGAAAAAGTCTTTCATCGCTTTTGTCCGGAGCTAGCGCAAGGGGGCTTCACCACCGCGGGCACGCCGGTCCGGGTGCAGCTTTTAGGACAAGACCCCCACGCGATGGCGGGTAACGCGGTGCGTGCCATCGAACTGGGCTCGCAAGGAATTGATATTAATTTTGGCTGCCCATCGAAAACCGTCAACGGTAACCGTGGTGGGGCTGCGCTGCTTAAAACCCCAGAGCATATGTTTGATGTGGTCAAAGCCGTGAGAGATGCGGTTGATCCGGCTTATACGGTCAGTGCCAAGATTCGCCTCGGATTTAACGATCTTGATGACTATATGTGTATTGCCCAAGCGGTGGCCGATGCGGGGGCAGATGAGCTGGTGGTACATGGGCGCACCAAGCGCGATGGTTACAAAGCGGGGACCATTCGTTGGGATTTAATTGCCGATATCAACCAACAAGTGGCTATTCCAGTGACGGCCAATGGCGATATTTGGCACCGTGACGATGCACTTCGCTGCCAAGCCATTACCGGTTGTGACACCCTAATGGTTTGCCGTGGGGCGTTAAACATGCCTAACCTCGGTCAGCATATCCGTGATGATGCCGCACCGATGCCTTGGCCTGCCGTACTAGCATTGTTAGTTCGCTATGCCGAGCAAGAGCGCCAAGGGGATAAGGCACAGTATTTCCCCAACCGCATCAAACAATGGTTTAAGTATTTGCGTCAGTATTACCCGCAAGCAGATGCGTGTTTCAAAGCGATTCGTGTATTGAATCGCGCTGATGAAATCGTTCGCGAGCTGGATAAAGCACGTCAACAAACAGAATTCATGACACAGGAAAGCTTATGTCAACACTAGTAACACTCTCTGAGCACTGGGAGGGGATGCCTGCCAGTTTTATTGAAGGTGCCCTCCTGGCCGCAAATATATGCCCGGCTCCTTTAGACCCTGATACCTGGCTGTCGGTGCTAGTGACTGCAGGAATCGAAGAGGACGGGGAGGTCGTTAGCCTCAATCAAGACGATAAGCAGACAGTACTGGCACATCTTGAGCAGCAATATCACGCCCTTATGCGTAATGATTATGTATTGCCGGATAGCTTAATGCTGTCGATGCGTGGCGAACTCGCGCAAGCTTTCGCCGAAGGTTTTTTAGCTGTCTGGCCTTATGTCGAGCCGCATTGGCACGAGGTAACGCTCAATGATGGCAGTCGTCGAATGCTTTCTGCCTTGGTGACCAGCATGTTGCTGCTGCACGATGAAGCTGGGACTTTAGCTCAAATGAAAGAGGTCGGCATTGATGTTGAGCCCGGGCAATACATTGAGCAACTGGATTTAATGATCCAAGAAGTGGCGAAAGCGGCGGATGAAGCACAACAAGGCACGCATGGTGCGCACCAGGTCAACCCATTTAAATCGATAGGCCGAAATGATCCTTGCCCATGTGGCAGTGGCGCAAAATTTAAAAAATGTTGTGGGCGTTAATTAGATGAAGCAGTCAAAACAATCCTCTTCCCTTCGTGTTGTCGCCGGTGTTGCGACCCAAGGCCATCAAGTATTGGTGGCACAACGCCAACCGGATACGCAGTTTATTAGTTGGTGGGAGTTCCCTGGGGGCAAAGTCGAGCAAGGCGAGAGCGACCAGCAAGCACTCGCGCGAGAATGGCGAGAAGAATTTGGGGTTGATATCCAAGTTGGCGCCCCGATTTTGGAAACCGAATTCGATTACGGCGACAAAGTGATCGTACTTTGCAGCTTTTGGTGTGACATTATTGATGGAACGTTAGCACTGAACCAGCATCAGGCTCTGTACTGGAGTGAGCCTCGTCGCCTCGATGCTGGAGTGTTCAGTGCCGCGGATCGCCCGTTGATTGAAACATTGCGTCATCACTTTGACACTGAGTCGGCCTGCACAGGCGCCGAGAAAGCCGACGCCATGATTCAAGCGTCGTTATGAAAAAATGCGGCGTGGGGGGCGGCCAATAAACTGGGCAATGACCACTAACACCCAGACAAACAACATGGCTGAAAAGATACCAACCAGCCATTGTGGCATTGACCATCCCAGCCACTGCCATACCACTTTGCTGCAATCACCGTAGGCTTCAAAGACGGATGGCACCCATTGGTTGAGCGGCGCCCAAGAAGGGAAGTTTACCGCCACATCACAGGTGGCACCGAACAGTTGGTTAGGGTCTGGGAATTGGTAGCTCACGTGCTCTAACGAGAGCTTTAGCGCCCACCCAGCTGTGATGCCATAGCCAAGCAAGCCGAGAGTACGCCAAAAAGGGTCGTTGGGCGCGATCAATCCAAGTAAAGCAGCGACGCCAATACCCAATAACGCGACGCGTTCATAAATACACATAACACAAGGTTCAAGTCCTTGATAGTGTTGAAAATAAAGTGCTGTGGCTTCTAGCCCGACAACACATAGAAGCAACAACAGCCAGGACGCTCGGCTGCGAGAAAACTGGTTTAAGGCGCGCCACATAACTCACTCCTGATAAAAAACAAGGCCCTATATTGAGAGCCTTGCTATTCAATCGTTTGTTGAGACTAAGGTCAATGGTAGAAGTGCGTTAGTGAGCGCTAGGTATGGCTTGCTGAGTCATATGTATGGCTTCGGAAATCCAACCTTGGTGCAGCATCCACTCGGTGGCAGGTACCAAGAAAAACTCAATGCCAATCACACCCAATACGCCCATCACAATGGTGTATGGCAACGCCATGTACACCATGCGACCGTATGAAAGACGCAGTAGTGGCGCCAGCGTTGAGGTCAGCAAGAATAAGAAAGCAGCTTGGCCGTTAGGCGTGGCCACAGAGGGCAAGTTAGTCCCTGTATTGATTGCTACAGCCAACATATCAAATTGCTCGCGGCCAATCACGCCATTGAGCAGGGCGGTTTTTACCTCGTTGATATACACGGTACCGACAAATACATTGTCTGACACCATAGAAAGCAGGCCATTGGCGATATAAAACATGGTCAGTTGCAGGTGGCCTTCCAGCGACAGCACCATATCGATGACAGGCGCAAACAAGTGTTGGTCAATGATCACTGCCACCACAGAGAAAAAGACCGCCAATAGCGCGGTGAACGGTAGCGCTTCCTCAAAGGCTTTGCCGATATGGTGCTCATCGACGACGCCCGTAAAAGCAGTGGCAAGAATGATAATGCTTAAACCAATAAGGCCCACAGCGGCTAAATGCAAGGCGAGAGCGGTGATCAGCCACACCGCAATCAGTGCTTGTACCACCAACTTGGCGATATCCTGAGGCGTACGTTTTGCCCGCTGTGCTTTATCATATTCCACCAAGATTTTTAATACATTGTGAGGCAGGTGTGCGCCATAACCGAACCAAGCAAACTTCTCGACCAGAGCACAGGTCAGTAAGCCTGCGAAGAAAACCGGCAGTGTGACGGGGGCCATTCGGAGAATAAATTCACCGAAATGCCAGCTGGCTTGGTCGGCAATGATCAAGTTTTGTGGTTCGCCAACCATGGTCATCACGCCCCCGAGGGCGGTGCCCACGCCAGCATGCATTAGTAGGCTGCGCAAAAACGCTCGATAGTTTTCCAAATCGTTGCGGCTCAGCTCGTCGCTTAAGCTTTCATCTGAAGTATGATCATGGTTAGCGCCGAACTCTTTTCCGGACGCCACGCGGTGGTAAATGGAGTAAAAGCCTACCGCGACACTGATCACCACCGCAATCACGGTTAAGGCATCCAAAAAGGCAGAGAGTGCCGCTGCCGCGCCACAAAAGGCCAATGACAAGGCGATTTTCGAGCGGATGCCCAATAGGATTTTGGTGAAAATAAACAGCAGTAGCTGTTTCATAAAATAGATCCCCGCCACCATAAAGACAAGGAGTAGCAGAACCTCAACGTTGGCAACTAATTCGTGTTTGACTTGCGCGGGACTGGTCATGCCAATGGCGACCGCCTCAATCGCCAGCAAACCTCCGGGTTGCAGCGGGTAGCATTTCAGAGCCATCGCGAGGGTGAAAATAAACTCAACCACCAGTAGCCAGCCAGCGATAAAAGGGTCGATCGCGAAAACAATTGGGTTAAGGATCAAAAAGCCAACAATGGCTAATTTGTACCAATCAGGTGCTTTGCCGAGAAAGTTCTTAAGAAACGCAGTTCTGAGTGTCATGGTCTTCGCCATAGTGAAAGTCTCATTGTTATCTATGCCTACCTAGCGCGCGGATGGGCGAGTAACGTGCACCGACACAAACGCACAATCAGCAAGTGAGTGCATGGGCACAGTAAGAGGGTGACAGATATCAGTGACGATGGGTTATCGGGACGCATGGTTTAATCACAATACGTAGATGGATAGCTTCGTCACGCATAAGTGTGCGCTAGTTTGCCTTAGACATATTTTGTTACATCTTGTGTGGATCAGTTTTGCGATTTATGCCCAGTTTTTCATTGATCTGGTACAAAAAGATAGCAGATGTCACGCGATATCCCGTGATCTCACTCAGCGGTTTCTGCTGGTGGCGTCTAGTGGTATGATGAGTTATTAATCAGAGTAAGAAGCAAATTGGAATTTATATTCAATGGTTATAAAGGCGGATAGCCCAGCAACATTTGCTGAAAAATATATAATTGAAAGTATTTGGAATAATCACTTTCCTAAAGGATCCATTTTACCTGCAGAGCGTGAGCTGTCTGAGCTGATTGGCGTCACTCGCACCACCTTACGTGAAGTGTTGCAGCGCTTGGCGCGCGATGGCTGGTTAACCATTCAACATGGTAAACCAACACGCGTGAATGATTATATGCGTACGTCAGGGCTGAGTATTCTTGATACCCTGGTCACCCTAGAGGGGCAAGATGTTCATGGTGTGCTTGAGGACCTACTCGCGGCGCGCACCGACATCAGTGGCGTGTATATGCGTTATGCGGCGAAAAACCGCCCTGACGATTGCTTGAACCTTATCGATCATGTGATTAAGCGCTGTGAGCAAGTGCTCGAATGCGAGAGCTTTGAGCAATTCTTGGAGCTTATTGATGAACAAAATGAAGTCTTAAAAGACGTTAAGAAGATTCAAGACAAATACGGCAAGCAAGATCCAGCCTTGTGCGAGCGCATTTGTATGGGACGCGCGTTTAATCACTTTGACTATCGTTTGTTCCAAGGAATGGCGCACTTTTCTGGCAACAAGGTGTATGTGTTAACCATTAATGGCATGCGTCAGATTTACTCGCGTGTGGGCGGATATTACTTTATGGACCGCCGCGCCTGTGAAAATGCATTAAGCTTTTACAATGACTTACGTGATATGATAGCCAATAATCAGCACCCAATGATTGGCGATCGAGTCAAACAATACGGACGTGAGTGCGGTGGCTTGTGGTTTAGTAACCGTGAAACGATTGCGGCACACATGGCAGAAGAGGAAGCCTAACACGGTCCAATGAGTGAAACCGAAACCATGTGTATCAAGAAAAGCCGCCATGCTGATGATCATGGCGGCTTTTTTATTAACGGCTCGTCAAGGTTAGTGACTGCCCATTAAGATATCAGGATCAAACTGTGGCCGCTTGGGACAGCTACTCAGTATTTTTCCTCGCCCTTCACTGGTTTCTTCTTCGAGGATCACTTCAAACCCCCACAGCCGATGGACGTGCTTGAGCACTTCTTCATAAGATTTGGCGAGCGGGATCCGATTATGAGGCACGTAGCGAAGCGTGAGTGAGCGGTTGCCACGTAAATCGACATCGAACACTTGAATATTCGGTTCGCGGTTACTGAGATTATACTGCGCGGAGAGATCTTCACGTAATTGGCGATAACCTTGTTCATTATGAATACTGGTCACTTCAATGTAGCTTTGCCGATCATCGTCATTGACGGCGAAAAACTTCATATCCCGCATCACTTTGGGCGATAGAAACTGGCTGATAAAGCTCTCATCTTTAAAGTTTGCCATGGCAAAATGCACGGTTTCTAACCAGTCTTTTCCCGCGATATCGGGGAACCAGTATTTATCTTCTTCTGTGGGGGTTTCACACATTCGGCGAATGTCCTGAAACATGGCAAACCCGAGCGCGTAAGGGTTAATGCCGGAATAGAACTGGCTGTTGTAAGGCGGTTGTGCCACCACATTGGTGTGGCTATGTAAAAACTCCATAATGAAGCTGTCAGTGACCAAGCCCTCGTCATACAGATGATTGAGTATGGTGTAGTGCCAAAATGTCGCCCAACCTTCGTTCATCACCTGAGTTTGCTTTTGCGGGTAAAAGTACTGGCTGACTTTACGCACTATCCGCACGATTTCTCGCTGCCATGGCTCAAGCAGTGGAGAGTGCTTTTCAAAAAAGTACAACAGATTCTCTTGTGGCTCGGCAGGGAAGCGGCGTTTTTCTTCTTCTTGCTCTTTTTGGCCACTTGGGATGGTACGCCAGAGTTCATTGACTTGCGTCTGCAGGTAGTCCTCTCGTGCCTTTTGACGCGCTTTTTCTTCAGCAAGAGAGATCTTTTGCGGCCGCTTATAGCGATCGACCCCATAGTTCATCAGCGCATGGCAGGAGTCGATCAGGTTTTCTACTTCTGCCAGGCCGTACTTTTCTTCACATTCACTGATGTAATTTTTTGCAAAAAGCAGGTAATCAATAATGGAGCCTGCGTCTGTCCAAGTTTGAAACAGGTAATTGCCTTTGAAAAAGGAATTGTGGCCATAACAGGCATGTGCCATCACCAGCGCTTGCATGGTGATGGTGTTTTCTTCCATCAAATAAGAAATACACGGATTGGAGTTAATCACTATCTCGTAAGCAAGCCCCATGTACCCGTGTTTGTAGTTGCGTTCGGTCTCGATAAACTTTTTACCAAACGACCAATGGTTGTAATTGATGGGCATCCCGACGCTTGAGTAAGCATCCATCATTTGCTCAGCGGCAATGATTTCGATTTGGTTTGGATAAGTATCCAGCTTGTAGTGTTCAGCGACACGTTTGATTTCCTTGTGATACTGCTCGAGCAGGTCAAAGGTCCAATCGGGTCCATCATGAAGTGGAGTGTTACGTTTACCTTTGGTGACAGCCATACCATGTCTCCCTGATAAAATACGTCGATGCCGGTATGGCGTCAGGCTTCGACCTGACGCTTAAACAATTCGCGGAACACGGGGAAAATTTCCTCCGCTGAGCGAATGTTTTGCATTGCAAAGTTGTCATGGCTTTGCGCCAACGCCTCATATTCACGCCACAGTGTTTGATGCGCGCGGCGGGTGATTTCGATATAGGCGTAATAACGGCTGACCGGCAACAGGGTGTTTTGCAGTAGTTCTCGGCAACCGGGTGAGTCATCGGCCCAATTGTCGCCATCCGAGGCTTGTGCCGCATAGACGTTCCATTCTGTCGGGTCATACCTATCTTTGATGATTTCATCCATAAGCCGCAGGGCGCTGGATACAATCGTGCCGCCCGTCTCCTGTGAGTAAAAAAACTCGTGCTCATCGACTTCTTTCGCCTGCGTGTGATGGCGAATAAAGACTACCTCCACGTTTTTATAAGTGCGTGTAAGGAAAAGATAAAGCAGGATATAAAACCGTTTGGCGATATCTTTAGTCGCTTGGTCCATCGAACCAGACACATCCATCAAGCAAAACATCACGGCTTGGCTACTTGGCTGTGGCCGCTTTTCGTAGTTTTTATACCGTAAGTCAAAGGTATCGATGAACGGAACCGCGGCGATTTTGCGCTTCAATACCGTGATTTCTTCTTCGAGTCGTTTCACTTCAAGTGGTTGTGCAGGCTCGGCCTCGCGCACGCGCTCAAGCGCTTCTTCAAGCTCTGCCAGTTCTCGGCGTTTGCCGGCTGACATCGCCGTGCGTCGTGCCAGTGAGTTTTGCAGTGAACGTACAATGGCAATATTCGAGGGCACCCCATTTGAGGTATATCCTGCGCGATGCGTTTTGTACTCCACCATTTTATTCATTTGGTTTTTCTTCAGGTTCGGAAGCTCAAGATCTTCGAACAAGAGATCCAAATACTCGTCTTTTGATATTTGAAAGACGAATTCATCTTGGCCTTCGCCATCAGGACTGGCTTGTCCTTCTCCGGCACCGCCGCCGCCTTCGCCACCGGGGGGACGAGCGATACGATCCCCTGGGCTGAATTGATCATTACCAGGGTGGACAGCATCACGCTGTCCCCCTTTACCTTGGTGGAAAGTCGGTTCACGAATGTCACGAGAAGGGATAGAAATATCCTCTCCACTTTCAACATCTGTGATCGAGCGGTTGTTGACGGCGTCAGCAATGGACTCTTTAATTTGCCGTTTGTGTCGGCGTAAAAAGCGCTGTCGATTGACAGTGCTTTTATTTTTGCCATTGAGACGACGATCAATAAAATGCGCCATATCTCTCTCCCGTCATCTGCGTCAGCCCAAGGGCTACGATGATTTACGCACGCGCAAATACCACTCTGCGAGCAAGCGAACTTGCTTGCGGGTATAGCCTTTTTCCATCATACGAGCGACAAAATCGTCGTGTTTCTTCTGCTCTTCGCTCGAGGTTTTGGTATTGAAGGAAATCACTGGAAGTAAATCTTCGGTATTGGAGAACATCTTCTTCTCAATGACGGTTTTCAGTTTCTCATAGCTGGTCCATGCTGGGTTTTTACCCTCATTGTTGGCGCGTGCGCGGAGGACAAAGTTGACGATTTCGTTACGGAAATCTTTCGGGTTACTGATGCCCGCCGGTTTCTCGATTTTTTCCAATTCAGCATTGAGTGCTGAGCGGTCAAACAACTGGCCAGTATCTGGATCGCGGAATTCTTGATCTTGGATCCAGAAGTCAGCATAGGTGACGTAACGGTCAAAAATGTTTTGCCCGTATTCGGAGTACGACTCGAGGTAAGCGGTTTGGATCTCTTTACCGATAAACTCGATGTATTTGGGAATCAAGTAGCCTTTAAGGTGCTCAAGATAGCGTTCAGCGACTTCTTGCGGGAACTGCTCTCGCTCAATCTGTTGCTCTAGCACGTAGAACAAATGCACAGGGTTGGCAGCAACTTCCGCATGGTCGAAGTTAAACACCCGTGACAAGATTTTGAACGCGAAACGGGTCGATAGCCCATCCATACCCTCATCAACACCAGCAAAATCACGGTACTCTTGGTAGGACTTCGCTTTAGGATCCGTATCTTTCAACGTCTCACCATCATACACGCGCATTTTTGAATAAATGCTCGAGTTTTCAGGATCTTTTAGCCGTGAAAGCACAGAGAAGCGCGCCAATATATCCAGTGTGCTGGGTGAGCAAGGCGCATGGCGTAGCTCACTGGAAGATAGCAGCTTATTGTAGATTCGAATTTCGTCTGACACGCGCAAGCAATAGGGCACTTTGACGATATAGACACGGTCGAGGAAGGCTTCGTTGTTTTTGTTGTTGCGGAACGATTGCCACTCGGACTCGTTTGAGTGTGCGAGAATGATGCCATCAAACGGCAGTGCTGACAGGCCTTCTGTGCCGTTATAGTTGCCTTCTTGGGTGGCGGTTAATAACGGGTGGAGCACCTTTATCGGCGCCTTGAACATTTCGACGAACTCCATCATCCCTTGGTTGGCGCGACACAGCGCACCAGAGTAGGAGTAGGCATCGGGGTCATCTTGTGAATAGTGTTCAAGCTGGCGGATGTCAACTTTACCCACCAGTGACGAGATGTCTTGGTTGTTCTCATCCCCGGGTTCAGTTTTGGCCACACCGACTTGGTTGAGAATGGACGGACGCAATTTAACCACTTTAAATTGGCTAATATCGCCACCAAACTCTTTTAAGCGTTTCGCGGCCCAAGGTGACATAATATGACGGATATAACGGTGTGGGATATCATACTCTTTCTCGAGCAGATGGCCGTCTTCCTCGGCATCAAATAAACAGAACGGATGGTCGTTGACCGGGCTGCGCTCACCGTTAGCCGTCAGAACATAGATAGGCATTTGTTGCATCAAGCTTTTTAGTTTCTCGGCTAAGGATGATTTACCCCCACCAACAGGCCCGAGCAAATAGAGAATTTGTTTGCGCTCTTCCAAGCCTTGCGCTGCGTGCTTGAGATACGAGACGATTTGCTCAATCGAGTCTTCCATGCCATAAAAGTCTTCGAAGGTTTTGTAGCGGGAAATCACTCGGTTGGAGAAGATACGACTGAGCCGCGGGTCAAGCGATGTATCAATTTTTTCTGGCTCGCCAATGGCCATCAGCAAACGCTCTGCTGCATTGGCATACGCGCCGCGATCCTCTCGGCACAGATCCAAGAATTCTTGAAGGCTCATTTCCTCGTCTTTCGCTTCTTCGTAACGCTGACGATAGTGATCGAAAATAGTCATGGTCCTGCCCCCTAAATCGTCTAATAACTCAAAAAGAAAAGGTGCAAAATTGGCTGAATGGTCCCTTTCCTTTTTATAAGGTTAGACCTGATTTGCCGATTTTGCGTGAAAGAATTGTTTGTTTTTTCGATAATTTTTGTTACCGGATCCGTATACTTGTTTTGTCAAGATATTGACAGCTGCGGTTCAAGCTAGTGAGGTATGCTAAAGGCGATAATTTCACCAGTTAGGGCGACTAGGCTGACGTTTGCCAGCCGTCAAACAAGAAGGGAATAGATGATGAATATAGCGAGAGGAACGGCTTGGGTCGCGTGCGCCCTGATGCTAACTGCCGGCAGTGCTTACGCTGAGACGCGTGTTTCTGCTGGCGTGATAGGCGCATTTTCGCCTCAGGTCTACAAAGACACGGATACCGACCCGCTTGTGGTCCCAACGGTGAACGTTGATACCGATCACTTTTATTTTCGCGGGCTGACGGCCGGTGCGAGGCTGGCCCCGAAAGATTCAACACACAATCTCGTTTTATCAGCGACCTATGATCCGCGCCGTTTTGACCCCGCCGATACCGATGATCCGCAACTAAGCCTGCTCGACAAACGTGACACGTCAATTGTGGCGGCATTAGCTTATCAGTACCACTCGCCGATAGGTCGTTTTCAGGTGCTGGCTGGGGAAGGCGTCACGCATGACAGAGACGGAGTGTATGGCGAGGCTAGTTGGAAATACGCGTTCAATCATCCTCGGTGGGGGGTGTCACCGGAAGTGGGCTACTCCTATAACAGCCATGAGCTCAATCAGCACTTGTACGGGATCAGCGAAGACGAAGCGGCACGGTCGGGGTTACCCGCTTATGAGCCAGGATCGGCTGGCCATTATTTTATAGGTGCGAGTGGTTATTTTATGCTGACCGAGCGTATTCAGCTACTGGGTGGCGTGCGCTACACCAATTTGGATGACGATATTGCCGATAGCCCAATGGTGGATCAATCCACCGCCGCCTCGGGCTACTTGGGGATTAACTATATTTTTATGTAGTTTTGTTACCCATTAAACAGGCCGCTTGGGTGTAAAGCGGCCTGGAATAGACGCTTAGCTTGACTGGCGCTCATCCATTAACTGGGTTGCTAACGTGTAGCTTTGGCCTGGCTGGACAACTTGTGTGGGCTGTTCAATGGCCGCTTCGACACAGACAAACTTAAGGTACCCGTTATCATCCATATCTGCCATCTGAATAGATGCTGCTTGGCCTGGGTTCCAGATGACGGTGCTGGTTGCACCTTGGTTATTGACCTTGAGACGACGATTTCCCACCGGATCGGTCACAGTGAGGGTGTTGTTAGCTCCCGTATAAATCCTATCAACCGGCTCCTCGAAGGTCACTTTTCCCGTCGCTGGCACGGCGTTGCCTGCCGCAAAGTTATCAAGGTACTGACAACCGAGTCCTTCCACGTTAGCTTGTTCGCTATCTTCTACCGCAAGGTAACTGTGCAAGGCACCACCCATGGTCCAAGGGTGGTGGTCTGTATTGGTCACGGTTAGGGCGATGTCGGCGTGATGAGTGAGCGTAAAGGTCACCGTCGCGTGAAAACAATGTGGCCATAGTGCTCGCGAGGCGTCTGAGTCGGATAATTGCAGTTGAATGGTGACGCCTTTAGCTGTTTCTTCAATGTTCGCTAACTGCCACATTTGACGACGAGCAAAGCCATGAGAAGGTTGCCCGGTGTGACCAAACCATGGCCAGCAAATGGGGACACCACCTCGTAAGGGGGTGTTGGCATCATAGATAGCGTTATCACTCATCCAAGTCAGTGACTTTTCACCCGCAGGAGCAAACGTGATGAGGTGTCCACCGAATAGGCTAATAGTGGCTGAACACGCAGGGTGAGTAACACGAAGAATCGGAACGGACTGGCGATAGCACAGATCGACAGATGCAGAAAGTTGACGCTCAACATGCAGAGTGGGAGAAGTCATAGCCTGATCCTCTTGGGTAAGTGTTCCTTAATCAGTTATCGAAGACAAGTTCACAGAAAGCGTGGTCCCGAGTCGTGGACCTGATAAACAAAAGGCGGCCAATGGCCGCCTTTACGTTGGATAGGGTTACATGCGCATTACTTAGCGATGTGTGCAACCAGATCCAATACTTTGTTTGAGTAGCCGATTTCGTTGTCGTACCAAGAAACCACTTTCACGAAGTTGTCAGTCAGTGCGATACCTGCTTTGGCATCAAATACTGATGTTTGTACTTCGCCGATGAAGTCTTGAGAAACCACGGCATCTTCGGTGTAACCTAGAACACCTTTCAGCTCACCTTCAGACGCTTCTTTCATCGCCGCACAGATCTGGTCGTAAGACGCTGCTTTATCAAGGTTTACAGTCAGGTCAACAACAGAAACGTTAGCAGTTGGCACGCGGAACGCCATACCAGTCAGTTTGCCGTCTAGTACAGGCAATACTTTACCAACGGCTTTCGCTGCGCCAGTTGAAGATGGGATGATGTTCTGAGAAGCACCACGGCCGCCGCGCCAGTCTTTTGCAGACGGACCATCAACGGTTTTTTGAGTCGCAGTGGTGGCGTGAACTGTGGTCATCAGGCCAGATACGATACCGAACTTGTCGTTCAGTACTTTCGCGACAGGTGCTAGGCAGTTAGTGGTGCAAGAAGCGTTAGAAACGATGTCTTGACCCGCGTAGTCGTTGTGGTTAACACCCATAACGAACATTGGCGTTGCGTCTTTAGATGGACCAGTTAGAACAACTTTCTTCGCACCCGCTTGGATGTGTTGACGCGCGGTTTCGTCAGTTAGGAAGATACCGGTTGCTTCAGCAACAACGTCAACACCCACTTCATCCCACTTAAGGTCTGCTGGGTTGCGCTCTGCAGTGACGCGTACGGTTTTACCGTTAACGATAAGGTTGCCACCTTCTACTTCAACTGTGCCGTTGAAGCGACCGTGGGTTGAATCGTACTTGAGCATGTAAGCCATGTACTCAACGTCGATAAGATCGTTGATTGCTACCACGTCGATGTCGTTACGCTCGACAGATGCACGGAATACGAAACGGCCGATACGGCCAAAACCGTTAATACCTACTTTGATAGTCATTATGTTGCTCCACAACTTAATTTCTAGTGAGATGAAACTGGTAGTAAAATTACAGAATAGGACCCCGCCATGCAAGGGTAATCGCAGCCAAAATTGTTTAAAGTCAAAAAAAAGTACGGATTTTTTTTACATCGCCTAAACATTTGACCCCTTGCGGCCATGTCTGTATGCGCTTTAACCGCGAGCGATTAACGCGTCGATTGCAGACACGGGGCGACCGCTGGTAATTGTTAGCGTAGAAGTAGAACCGCGATCGTGAAAGTTAAAGTGGTATGACAAGCGATAGACAGGAATGAAGGTGGCGTTATCCGTGCAGCACGCGGGTACAAGAGCCGCACGGAAGTGGTGATGTTACTTGTCTACGAGGATGCTTGAGTCTGGTTATCGATAGCTTGTAGCAAGGTTGCTTCGAATTCACCGTCCTCGATGGCGGCCGCGATCTCAAACGCAAGGCGTTGTAGTGACTCTTGCTGCTGTTCTGTCAATGGATAGAGTCGAGCAAGGCGATCGCCGCGCGCGATTGGAAGATTGTAACTTTCCCCCACTTTTGCCCATAAATAAGCATGTTCGAAGCGTTTCAATGCATGGTTAGTGGTTGCCAGCGATTTTATCGCCTCTGGGATCACCTCTTTGCGGACCGTGTCATTGTCACCGTCATACAGCTCTAACGCATGGAGTAGGATCTCCACCGTTTTCGTTTTGTTGCGCGACACATAATAGGTGGCAAGCCCCAGCTGCAATTGTGGCGTTTCGAGATGACGTGTTCCCTCTAACTTTAAAAACTGCGGTAACGCACTGTTATCGCCTTGAGACCAGCGATAGTAAATGACTGGCGGTTGGTAAGATTCTTTCAGCTCGTTCTCTAGTCGCTCAATCGCGTCGTAAGCGTGATATACCGCCTCGGTACGCTTGGTTTTGCGCTCTTTTAAGGTGGTGGGCTCTATTTCGGCAACCAGTTCCATACAGCGCAGGTAGACTTTGGTTTGTTTAAGCTCGGCAAGCTTATTCAAGTCACTGGGGTTTTGGTACACAGATAAGCGATCGAAAATCAAATCGGAGCGCTCAAATCGGCATTGCCCATCACCAGTGTTTAGTCCTGCACATAGCTCTGGATGGGTTTCGCAGACTTGATTCGTGGTGGGTTCACCTTCACAGCCGGCGAGTAGCAGTAAGCTCGCAATCAGACCCAATGGGTAAAAATAACGCGTGAGTAATCGTAAATCCATGGTTTATCGTATCCTGAGTCAGTTGCGATGAGTATACGTGATCTTTTAGTGTAGTTGATGGCCTAAAGCGTGATACAGCGCACTGAACCAAGCATGCCGTCCACCCACCAAGTTCAGGCATAATAGCCCAATGAGGATCGCCAAGAGGTAATAATGGATATTGAACAAGTCTTAAAGGCAATGACGCCTGAAGTGTATGATCGGTTGTGTTATGCCGTGGAGACGGGCAAATGGCCGGACGGCACGACGCTAAACCAAGCCCAGCGTGACCAAGCCTTGCAAGCGGTAATGTTGTATCAATCGCGTCACAACAGCCAGCCCCAACACATGACCGTCGCGAAAGGGGGCAATGTGACGTGGAAATCGAAAGCGGAGCTGAAACGTGAATTCGCCCGTCCAGAAGAAGGCAGGATTGAGGTGACGACTCAAGACAGCAACACTAAGCACTAGCGAGTAGCGATAACGACGATAGCCTCATCATCATTGAACCGGCAATCTGCATGTTAGCGTTTAGGTTGTCGCTAGGCTAATAGGGCTGGCGAAAAATGGCGTTAGTTGATGATTTTCTTCTTGTGCATAGGCATCGAATAAAGGGTGTTGGTCGAGGGCTGAGAGATAGTCACTCAGTGCCGCGAATCGGTCGTCCAGCACAAGTCCCGCCATTTTCGCACAACGAAACAGGCTCCACACGCTGATACTCGCCATCGTCACTGTCTGGGTAGGCATTGCCTTTACTTGCTCCCCTAAATATTGGCAGCATGCGGGCAATGTTTGCAGGGCTTGGTTCACCGCTTGATGATCGACCGTTTTATCTAAAATGTGCCCGCGTACTACCCGCTGATAAAACAACGTATCTGTGATTAACGGGTCAAGCTGATAACGACAAAACCATTCAATCCAGCGGATCTCAGCCCGATGGGTGGGATTACCTGGATAAAGCAGCGGATCAGGATAGGCATCATCTAGGTAGGCCGTAATCACTGTATCTTGGTAAATGGTCTGTGATGCCTCGGCGAGTGCGACCACAGTTTGCATCGGTGGGTGGTGAATGACGCGCTCATGCGCCTCAAAGGGCGAGGTAGGCGCGAGTTGATAGGTGAGATGCTTCAACCTTAATGCGAGTGCGATCTTCCTAGTGTGTGGCGACAATGAGTCACCATGCAATACCCTCATTTTGCGCTCCTTTGAGTGACAACCAATATAAAATGATTGGCTCTGTCTATACGGTAGCAAATAAAAACGCCGGCAACCTTGCCGGCGTCACACACTGAGAGATTCGCCTTGATAGCAACGCATCAGTAATAGCTGAGTTCACCTCGGAGATCTTTTTGTACCAAGGTGCGCAGGGTCTCAAACGGCAAGGACTGACTAAGCAGGAAGTGAAGCTTAGCCAATGCCGCTTCTGGCGTCATGTCGTAGCCGCTCAACACGCCAGCGTCAGCCAATGCGCAGCCCGTCGCATAACCGCCCATATTCACGCGTCCCGCCAAACATTGGGTCAAGTTAAGCACCAAAACACCACGGTCGGTGGCTTGTTTGAGTAAGTCCAGTAGTTCGGGCTGCTGGGGCGCATTGCCCACGCCAAAGGTTAACAAAATCATGGCATTAACTGGCTGCTTGAGCGCATTTTTCACCACGTCGGGAGAGATGCCGGGGTACATCATGATCACTGCAACCGGTTGATCATTGATGGTGTGTACTTTAAAAGGGCCGTCGGAAGGCTGGTTGAGCTTATCTGCTTTTACCTCGATATGAATGCCGGCTTCAAGCAGCGCGGGTAGGTTGGGAGAGGTAAAGGCGTTAAAACCATCGGCATGAGATTTGGTACTGCGATTGCCACGTAATAACTGGTTATTGAAGAACAAGGTGACTTCATTTACCGGGTAATTAGCCGCAATATGTAGTGCATTTAATAGGTTGGCTTGCCCGTCTGAGCGCAACTCTGCGATTGGAATTTGCGAGCCGGTTACGATCACTGGCTTTTCGAGGTTTTCAAGCATGAACGACAGCGCTGACGCGGTGTAAGCCATGGTGTCGGTACCATGTAAGATCACAAAGCCATCGTACTTGTGATAATTTTCGCCAATATCGTCCGCAATCCGTTGCCAATCCGTTGGCGTCATATCCGATGAATCAATGAGTGGTTCGTACTCATGAATAGTAAAAAGCGGCATTTCTGGACGATGGAATTCGGGCATCTTCTCCAACTGTTGTTGCAGAAAACCAGACACAGGGACATACCCATGATCGGACTTTTGCATACCGATCGTGCCACCTGTGTAAGCGATATAAATGTGTTTACGTTCCATCATGTCAAATCTACATTAAATGAGCGTGAGCACAGTATACATGTAACGGTTACATCGATAACACCGAGCGGCACACAGAATAGAAGAAAAACAGGAAAAAGCCCTGACTGTATGGTCAGGGCTAGTCGATTTTATTGATACTGACAGTTCAAGCAGAACAAGTAACGGCCTTGAGGGTCATTGAATTTTTCCAACAAGGTCAATGACTGCCACTGTGGGGAGGATGCCAGTTGTTGAGCTATCGATGGCATGTTCGCCTGGACCGTTTTACCCAGCACACTCGCACTTTGTCCGAGCACGTCGTTAATGAACTGCTCAAAGGGTGTGAGTGGCTGTTGCATCCAATCGAGCTGGTAGTCCTCAATGCCAGCGAGCTCGGCAGCGGTTGATACCGCATCGTCAAAGTCACCCAACTTATCCACTAAGCCGAGATTCAATGCGTCTTTTCCCGTCCAGACGCGGCCTTGCGCGACCTGGTCGGCTTGTTCCATCGACATGTTACGGTGGTTACTGACAACCGAGAGGAAGCGGTGGTAGCCGTGCTCGATGCCGAGTTGCATGATGTCTCCTACCTCGTCAGGGAGCGCGCGAGTCAGTCCCACACCGGCAAACGGCGTGGTGCCCACACCATCCGACTGGATACCCAAATCATCGAGCGTGTTCTCAAAGGTGGTGAACAGGCTAAAGATGCCAATAGAACCTGTGATCGTGGTGGGTTGGGCAATGATTCGATCGGCACTGGCTGATAGCCAATACCCACCGGAGGCGGCGACGCTCGACATGGAAACCACCACGGGCTTGCCCGCTTCACGCAATGCATCCACCTCATTACGAATCACTTCAGAGGCGAAAGCGCTGCCTCCAGGGCTATCAACACGTAGCACCACGGCTTTAACACTGCTGTCTAGGCGTGCATCACGAAGCAAGGCCGCAGTGGTATCACCACCCACGGTACCCGGGCGTTGTTGCCCATCCATGATGGGGCCGCTGGCGACAACGACGGCAATATTATTGTTGCCCGGCAAGCTAAAGCCATTTTGAATCTTCGGCAGATAATCGTAATAGCCTGTGTATTCAAAGCTGTCTTTGCCATCGCTCCCGAACTTGTCCGCGAGATAGCGACGGATTTGCTGGCGGGTCATTAATTTATCGACGATCCCTACGTCTTGAGACAACGCGGCGAAGTCACCCTCGAAGCGGCGTAATCGTGTGAGGAGTTGTTCAGCACTAGGAGAGAGCATATCCGCTTGGATACCGCGGTTCTCGGCAACATCATTCACATAAGCATCCCACAGCTGCGACAGCCAAGCTTGATTGGCCTCGCGGGCTGCAGCAGACATGTTGTTGCGCGTGTAAGGCTCGACAAACGATTTGTATGTCCCTACACGGAATACATGGGTAGAGACATCCAATTTATCGAGCAGGTCTTTCCAGTACAGGTTGTAGCTGCCGTAGCCTTGCAGCATCACCATACCGTCAGGAGACATCAGCACCTCATCAGCATAGCTGGCTAAATAGTACTGGCTTTGGCTGTACGTGCCCCCGATGGCGATCACGGGTTTGCCACTCGCTTTAAACGTATTGATGGCTTTGGCGATGTACCTTAGCTTGGTCAAGCTGGTAGACGGCATATCACCCAAACTTAATACAAGGCCGTTGATTTGCTCGTCGGAGGCGGCATGGCGCACGGTGTCGACGATATCAAACAGCACATTTTCTGTTTCAATCGGCTGACCTAGCGCGTTGCGTGACAAGGTATCAATTGGGCTAAGCCGCTGACGCTGCTCGACAATCGGGCCGTCAATATTGAGCAAAAGGGCACGTGGTTCGGGCTCAGATTGAGCGACCTTGACCGACTCAGCGTCCTTTGGTGTCAAGGGTGTATCCGACGTAAGCGCCAAGTAGATAGCAACAATCACGCCTATGAAAAGGACGTTCAACAAAAGCTGCCGCGCGAAACTTAGCGCGCGCCACAGCCATTTAAAAAGGGATGCAATAAAGCGGAACAGTTTTTTCATACTTGAGTCCATCGGTGCATGTCGCTGATATCCTAGCTGATCAGAGCCAAGAGCGATAGGTGCTAGCGATTGTCGATATACGCTAATACTGGGTGAAAGTCCTACCCAGATCATAAATCGAGATACCATGTTGCTAACTTGTAAACGAATGTTTGAAATCACGTGTCTGTCAGCGCTATAGTCTGGTCAGACCACAAACAATAAGTGAGCAAGCAATGGAACAGCACCCTTATCCCCACATGCTAGCCCCACTCGATCTTGGGTTTACCACCCTAAAAAATCGGGTTCTAATGGGCTCTATGCATACTGGGCTTGAAGAAGCAAACGATGGTTTTAAAAAGCTAGCGGCCTTCTACGCCGAGCGTGCGAAAGGCGATGTAGGGTTGATTGTCACAGGTGGCTTCTCGCCCAATTTTCGCGGTCGCTTGACCCCATTTAGCGCTCAATTTAGCTCCGGACGCGCGGCACGTGCACACCGAGCCATCACTGAAGCGGTCCATGCCAATGGCGGGAAAATTGCGCTTCAACTTTTACATGCGGGGCGCTACGCCTTTCACCCTTTCGCGCAAAGTGCCTCTGCTATTCGTGCGCCTATCAGTAAATTCACCCCGTTTGAAATGAGCGAGCGGGCGATTTGGCGCACCATTAAATCCTTTGGTCGCAGTGCCGCGCTCGCCCGAGAAGCGGGCTATGATGGCGTTGAGATCATGGGATCGGAAGGCTACCTCATTAACCAGTTTTTCTGCCATCGTGCTAACCGCCGGTATGACCAATGGGGCGGGGCGGTTGAAAATCGCATGCGCTTTGCCGTTGAAGTCATGCGCGCGGTTCGTCAGGCCGCTGGCGATGACTTTATTGTGATATTCCGCCTATCGATGCTGGACTTGGTTGAGCAAGGCAATACCTTCGAGGATGTGGTTGCTCTAGCGAAGGGCCTTGAACAAGCGGGCGTGACAATTATCAATACAGGCATTGGCTGGCATGAAGCGCGCGTGCCCACCATTGCCACCCAGGTACCGCGCGGTGCATTTAGCTGGGTGACCGAAAAACTAAAAGGTGAAGTGTCGGTGCCCCTGGTGACGTGTAACCGCATCAATACACCGGAGGTCGCCGAATCGATTTTGGCAAGCGGACAAGCGGACATGGTGTCGATGGCGCGACCATTTTTGGCTGATGCGGAGTTTGTTGCCAAAGCCAAGGCTGGGCAGCCAGATGACATCAATACGTGCATTGCCTGTAACCAAGCATGTCTTGACCACGTATTTAAAGGAAAGCGGGCAAGCTGCTTGGTGAATCCGAAAGCCTGTTATGAAACCGAACTGGTCGCCACACCAGTCCGGCAAGTGAAACAAGTCGCTGTCGTTGGTGGGGGAATGGCGGGAATTAGCTGTGCCACCGAAGCGGCCGAACGCGGCCACGATGTCACCTTATTCGAAAAGTCTGATCGCCTAGGCGGCCAATTTAATTTGGCGATGGCGATTCCAGGAAAAGAAGAGTTTAAAGAAACCATTCGCTATTACCTTCGAAGGCTAGATAAAGCGGGGGTGACGGTTAAACTCAACCAGGCTGTGGATGTCGACGCATTGCGCGAGTTCGATGATATTGTTGTCGCGACCGGGGTTAAACCGCGTCGCCCAGCCATTGAAGGCATCGACCATCCAAAAGTAATTGATTACCAAACGTTTATTCGCGAGAAGCCTGACCTTGGCAGCCATGTTGCCATCATTGGCGCGGGAGGTATTGGGGTGGACGTTGCCACTATGATCACCGAGCCCAAGGATCAAAGTTTGGATGATTGGCTAAAAGAGTGGGGCATCGATAAAACCATCTCCCATGAGGGTGGACTCTACCCAGGCCATGATACGCATAGCGATAAGCAGGTGTGGGTACTACAGCGCCGTGAGGGACGTGTTGGCAAAGGGCCGGGCAAAACCACCGGCTGGATCCATCGTAAAACCTTACAAAAACGTGGTGTGAATCTTGTTGGTGGCGTGACTTATCACAAGATTGATGATGAGGGACTGCACGTGAGTATCAAAGACGAGGCGCACCTGATTCCTGCTACTGAGATCATCTTGTGTGCTGGACAAGAGTCCGTTAATCAGCTCGCTGAGCAACTGGATGAGGCAAAGGTGTCTTACCATCTGATTGGCGGCGCAGAGCATGCGGGTGAACTGGACGCGAAACGCGCTATTCGCCAAGGCATTGAAACGGCGTTGGCGCTTTAAATCCATACGTTTTGCACGATTTTATCCGTTCACGGCTGTGTTAACCTGTGGTAAATGAATTATACATGGCCGTTTAACGGTAAAAAGGATAAATCATGGATGCACTGGATTTGCTCTTACAGCGCCGCTCTATACCGCGGCTCGCCGCGCCCGCCCCGAGTGGTGAGACGCTTGAAAACATCATTCAAGCGGGTTTACGCGCCCCTGACCACGGCGCGTTGACGCCGTGGCAATTTGTGGTCTGCGAAGGTGAGGGTCTCACTCGGCTTTCTACCATTCTTGCCGACGCGGCACAAACCAATGGCGCGGATGAGGCGGCGATTGAAAAAGCGCGTAATGCCCCGTTTCGAGCGCCCATGGTGGTCGCAGTGATTGCGCGTACGCGTCCGCACGATAAGGTCCCAACCATTGAGCAACATATCTCGGCGGGATGTGCGACGCAAGCAATGCAAATGGCCGCTGTCGCGCAGGGTTTTCAAGGGTTTTGGCGCACTGGCGCGTTTGCTTATCATCCTGCAGTGCGCGAAGCGCTGTCGGTAGAAGGTGACGATCAGATTGTAGGCTTTTTATACTTAGGGACGCCTGATTGCGCCCCCGCTAATGCCCCAAGGCGTGATACCAGTAAGTTTGTGACCTACCTGTAAACTAAGATAAATCGCGTTTATCTCGGAAAAACCTGTGCATATGTACAGGTTTTTTATTGCGCCCCGATCAGCCTTTGCATACCATGCGCCCAGAGACGGTAAAAAGGCTTTGTCATGGCACGATTATTCATAGCGGAAAAACCCAGCCTTGGTCGCGCAATTGCGGCAGGACTGCCTAAACCGCACAAAAACCAGAAAGGCTACATCGAGACAGCACAAGGTGACGTGGTGACCTGGTGTATCGGCCATTTGCTAGAGCAGGTTGAGCCGGACGCCTATGATAGTCGTTATAAAAAATGGGATCTTGCCGATCTGCCTATCGTGCCTGAGCAATGGCAACTTCGTCCCCGCAAAGCGGCATCCGGACAACTTGCTGTTGTCAAAAAACTGATCAAGCAGTTTGACCAACTGGTTCATGCGGGCGATCCCGATCGAGAAGGGCAATTGCTGGTTGATGAAGTGATTGACTACGCAAAGGTCAGTGCCAACAAAAAAGCTAACATTAAGCGCCTTTTAATCAGTGATTTAAACCTATCCGCTGTGAAAAAAGCCCTTGCGCAGCTGCAAGACAACAAAGCTTACATGCCCCTATCAGTGTCCGCGCTGGCGCGTTCGAGAGCTGATTGGCTGTATGGTATGAACCTGTCCCGTGCTTATACGTTATTGGGCAAACAGGCTGGCTACCAAGGGGTGTTGTCGGTCGGACGCGTGCAAACGCCAGTGTTAGGGCTGGTGGTGCGCCGTGATCAGGCAATAGACAGCTTTGTGCCACACCCGTTTTTTCAACTGGATGCGATCATTGCCCATCCAGAGGGTGAGATACGGGCTCGTTGGCAGCCCAGTGAAGCGTGTGCAAAGTGGCAAGATGAACAGGGTCGCGTGTTGTCTCGCCCCTTGGCAGAAAACGTCGCACAACGCATCACAGGACAAACAGCGACCGTCACTGAAGCGGAGCGTCAACAACGCAAACAGAGCGCACCGTTGCCGTACAACTTATCCGCACTGCAAATTGATGCCTCAAAGCGGTTTGGTTTTAGTGCACAAAAAGCACTGGATGTGTGCCAGCAGCTTTACGAACGCCACAAACTTATTACTTATCCTCGCTCAGACTGCCGCTATTTGCCCAAAGGCCATTTCGCCGAGGCGAATAAGATACTCGGTGCCATTAAGCAAGGTTGTGAGGCGCTTGGGCAAGCATGTGAGGGGGCTGATACCAAGCGTAAAGGGAAGGCATGGAACGACAGTAAAGTCGGGGCTCACCATGCAATTATTCCCACAGCGAAAGTCGCGCCGGCAAGCTTGTCAGCCGATGAAGCCAAGATTTATCAGCTCATCGCGCGCCAATACGTGATGCAGTTTTACCCGGCTGCTGAATACGCGGAAGGGAAGCTCATCTTTGATATCGCAGGCGGATGTTTTATTGCTAAAGGGAAGGTGCTGACACACGCCGGCTGGCGAGCTTTGTTACCGACAAATAACACCGCAGACAGCGACGCTGCCCCGTTGCCGCTAATGGAAGAAGGCGAGCAAGGACGGTGCGAGCGAGGCGAGATAAAAGATTGCATGACAGAGCCGCCTGCGGCGTTTACGGAATCTACCTTGTTGCAGGCAATGACCGGGATTGGTCGCTACGTGCAAAACAAAGCGTTGAAAGAGATATTGCGTGAGACCGACGGTTTAGGCACCGAAGCAACCCGTGCCGGTATCATTGAGTTATTGGTGAAACGTGGCTTATTAACGCGACAAGGGAAAACGTTGCACGCCAGCGCCAGTGGTAAAGGGCTCATCGCGGCGTTGCCAGACATTGCCACCTATCCGGATATGACCGCGGATTGGGAGCGACAGCTACAAGATATGGCGGATCGTCAGTGTGGATATCACCCCTTTATGAAAGGGTTAACGGCACAAGTGACAGGCCTAATTGAAACCGTGAAGACATCGCCACCGCCGGCCTCGTTAAGCGACTTGCCTGCCGCTCCTGCTAAATCGTTCGCACGTAAAGGGCGGCGCACGTCCGGCTACCGAAAGCGGACTGCGAAAGCAAAGCCGGCTGCTAATCCAAAGTCAACCGCGACACCAACGCGTACCACGAAAGCGAGACGCAAAGCCGCAAAATAATGTTGTTGGTGCGGTACGCCATATTACCACCAGTATGGCGACAGCTTGCATGTGAAGCATGTGGCGAGCAAACGTACAAGGTGACCTGTTAGAACGCATAAGCGGCAATACAGCCAACCAGTGTCATCACAAACAGGAAGCCTTTGAGCACCTTGGGGTTGGCTGAAATGGCAAAGCGAACGGCCACTCGAGCGCCCAACATGGTGCCAACGGCTAAAATCAGCCCTGGTACCCAACGCACAAGATCATCAGCGATAAACACGATTAAGGACAAGGTGGTGAAAGCGAGTGTACAAGCCAGTTTCAGAGCATTACCGCGGACTAGATCGTAGTTAAGCGTACCACACAGGGCTGCCAGTAATACAAACCCTACCCCGGCTTGCACGAAGCCACCATAAAACCCTGCGAGTAATAAGCCAAACCAGGCAGAGGGAGTTGAGGAGACTTTTTTGATAGGCGTGCCTTCGGGGGAACCAAACGTCGCCGGCTTGATAAGCATCACCAGCGTCATGGTTAGTAAAGTACCAAGCAATAAGGGTTTTACCCAGCTTGCTGGCAGCCACGCAGCCGCTAAAGCACCGCATAACCCGCCGACTAAGTTAGGGACTAAAACAGGGATAATATCTTGGGTATCCAGTTTATTGTGCTGGCGAAAGCCCGCCATGCCGGAAGCACACTGTAACCACACTGCCACGCGATTGGTGGCATTGGCGACATCAGCCGGCATGCCCATCACCATCAAGGCGGGTAAGGTTAAGTTAGAGCCGCCGCCTGCCAATGTATTAATTATCCCGGCGACAAGCCCCAAACTGACCAGTAGCAGGCCATACTCTATGGTGATTGCCATGTACGCTCCTTGTGTGCAATCGCTGCGTGTGATTTAGGCTACGCCTGATGAGGGGTGTAACCGCTTGATAGAAAAACCACTTTAAGCATACTGTTTATGCGCGATGTTGTGAAACCGAACAGTAATACTGGCGAATCTATTCACGCACTTTATAATCACGTGCTACATCTAAAGTCTGATTATTTTTCGCTCCGCTAGCCGCGCGAAATAAGGTTATATCACGTCATGCAGCAAGCTGTTCCCTCTGCGCTTGATAAAGTTGCGCGCCGCTCCGCGCGAGTGGGGTTTGTTTATAATGTGCTTATTTCCATTTTGGTCTTTGCTTTCTCTGTGGCCTCAGTGGAGTTTTGGCTGTACCAACAAGCGCATGATCAAGAAGTGAAAGAGGTGCAACGGGCGCTTCTGGCCTATCGCTCTCGTATTGAGCTGAAAGTGACACAGAATTTGGATTTAAGTCATGGACTTGCCACCTACATCAGTCTTAACCCTGACTTGGACCAAAAAGATTTTTCCCGATTTGCCGGCCAGCTTAGAGGTAAAACGCCCTATATTCTTAATTTTGGCGCGGCGCGAAACTGGGTGATCAGCCACGTTTACCCTAACACGTTAGAGTCCTCCTTATTGGGCACCCATTATCATGATATTCCCGAACAACTAGAGAGCGTTCGTGCGGCTTATGCCTCAAGACAGCCTGTTATATCCGGACCTGTTGAGCTCATACAAGGTGGGACAGCGTTGATTGCCAGGCAGTCGGTAGTCAACCAAAACACCGGTCTGCCTTGGGGGGTGTTATCTACGGTGTTAGATATCGATAGTTTGTTCTCCGCCAGTTTTAAGCAAGGAGAAAACTATCCTGTCCGCGCGGTATTACAGGAAAAACGCGAATCTGAGCAACTGTTTACCACGGTTTATGGTGACACGTCGGTACTGAGCCAGTCGCCTGAGACGGTCACGGTCAATTTGCCGTCGGGGGATTGGCGTTTACTGGGAGTGCCTCAGTCGGGGTGGAAAGGGTTACATCCTCACCCCACGGTGTGGGTTGTCGGTACGATTATTTTGCTTTTTTGGCTGGGAGGGCTTTATGGCCGTTACAACGCGGGGCGCAGCTTTGCCCAATCGATAGGGCGAGTGGTGGATGATAGCTACCGCTTCAGAAGCATTTTTAAACGTCACGACGCTGTGATGATGCTCCTCGATGCGAAAACGGGCGATATTCTTGATGCCAATGACAGTGCGCAGCAGTTTTATGGCTATGACCATGCCTCCCTGACGTCGATGCGGATCAGTGATATCAATACTCAAACCGATAATACCCTTAAAGAAAGCCTCTCGCAGGCGCAACAGCGTGCGAAAAACTGTTTTATCTTCTCGCATCGGCTTAAAAGTGGTGAGGTGCGGCAAGTGGAAGTCCATTCTTCACCGATTACCATTGGCCATGCCAAGCTGCTTTTTTCTGTGATTCATGATGTGTCAGAACGTCTTGAAGTAGAAAGAAAGCTAATGCTCAATGCAAAAATTTTCGAGCAGTCCAGTGAAGGGGTGCTGATTACCGATGCGGAAGGGAAAATTGTCGCAGTGAATGGCGGGTTCAGTGCCATTACTGGCTATCAAGAAAGCGAGGTCATTGGTGCCACGCCGGCCATTTTGAACTCTGGTCGCCATGACAAATCGTTCTTCACTGAAATGTGGCAGCAAATTGTCGACCACGGGCGGTGGAAAGGCGAAATATGGAATCGACGCAAAGATGGCGTAGTGTACCCCCAGCTACTCTCTATCAGCGTGGTGAAAGATGAGGCTGATAATGTGGTTAATTATATTGGGGTGTTCTCGGATATCACCAAGCTTAAAGATTCAGAGAAAAAACTGATTGATTTAGCCCATTATGATTCGTTAACCGGGCTGCCGAATCGTCTGTTGTTAACGTCCCGGGTTCGTCAAGCGATGAGCATGCAGTCGGTTCAGCGCAATCAGATAGCCTTGATGTTTCTGGACCTTGACCAGTTTAAGTTCGTCAATGACAGCCATGGCCACGCGGTGGGCGATGAGTTGTTGAAGTTGGTCAGTGAGCGCTTACATGGCTTGCTTGCTGAGGGTGACACTTTGGCGCGTTTGGGGGGCGACGAGTTTGTCATCCTGCGCTTGATTCATACTGATAACGCAGCTTGCATTCGCTTGTCGGAAGACGTGATCCACGCCATGAACCGCTTGTTTGTCCTCGACGGCGGCATTGATGCGCAAATTGGGGTAAGTATTGGTATTGCGCAATACCCAGACGATACGTCGAGTACCGAAGAGCTCCTCACATTCGCCGATTCGGCCATGTATCATGCCAAAAAGTCGGGCCGCAATACTTATGCGTTCTATGATGATGCATTAACCATTGATGCCAACCACAAGCTACGTTTAGCGGTGGAGTTGCGACAATGCGTGCAAAATGAAGAGCTAGCGCTCTTTTATCAGCCGCAAGTGGATCTGGTGACAGGGCAGATTGTGGGAGTCGAGGCATTACTGCGTTGGCATCATCCTGAACGTGGCTTGCTGTCTCCCATTCATTTTATCGAGGTCGCTGAAGAGCGCTCAATCATTCACGATATCACGCGATGGGTGGTGGAAACCGGCTGTCGGCAATTAAAAGCGTGGCATGATGCGGGGGCGCAGATCTCCATGGCCGTGAACATTTCGCCGCGCAACCTCGCGGATGTTACTTTTACCCAAGTGGTAGCAGAGGCATTAGAGCAAACTGGCGCAGATCCACGCTTTTTAGAGCTGGAGATCACGGAAAACACCTTGATCGAAAACCAAGCCAATGCGTTACGTGTTCTCGAACAGCTACGTGAAAAAGGGGTCGGGATAGCAATTGATGACTTTGGTACGGGCTATTCGTCGATGGCGTACCTAAAACGTTATCCGATCTCGAAACTAAAAATTGACCGTCACTTTATCAAAGATATTCAAAGCCAATCGCCCGATGAAGAAGAGGTTGCCATTGTTTCAGCAATGATTGCGATGGCAGATAGCTTGGGGATTGGCGTAGTGGCGGAAGGGATTGAAACACTACATCAACAAGCCATACTGCATGAGCTAGGCTGCACCTTTGGACAAGGTTATTTATATCGTCGTCCAGCTCCTGCTGCCGATATTGCCGAGCTTTTGGGGGTGGAAAGTGACTGAGGTTTCAGAATGCTGTTGCCAATCAAGCGAGCAATGGATGACGGATTAGGCTCATCCTTTGATGGTCATCGCTCACATTTTTAGGGCGCAGAAGCGGGAATGATGTCAACCGCTTGCGGGTTTTTTATCCTATAAGAAAATCGCAAGGAGTACGATCATGACCCCTGTATTTACTTGGCAGCGGCTCGCTATCGCGATAGCCACCTCTCTTTCAATGGCAGCCGCAGCCTCTCCGCATATCACGGTGACTACCTCAACCACACAAGCCGATAAGCCACTCAACGCAGACACACCTGCGGTCTTCGCATTGGGAAAAAACACTTACCAAGTCACGGTGGACGGTGTGGACGGTGAGTGCCAAGCGAATCCTCCCTCGAATGCCAAGTTTAATACGCCGATACCGCTGGGGTGCGGCACGGCCAGCTCCTTTGATCTCACCATTCGCTTTGCTGGAGACTATGGGTTTTATTATCAAGCGGATACGCGCACATTACGCGTAAAACGTGAGCCAAAAAAGGCGGCCTCCACGTTTAAACGGCCTTTGCCGGATGTGCAATGCCAGCAGTATCTAGGCGGGCCAGTTACTTTGCAACTTGGCGATAGCTTTGCTGAAGGTACCCAGCTAAAAGAAGCGCTTAGTGGCCAAGAGGTGAGTGTAAAAGATCAACGTGTCACACTGACGCCGGCACCCAACAGTGGTGGCTTGGTGTTGTTAGCCCCCGTTGATACGCCTTCTCCTGCGTTTAATTACCGGAATGCCAACATCTACTTTGTGATGGTGGACAGGTTTAACAATGGCGATCCGAGCAATGATCACAGTTATGGACGTCACCAAGATGATGCACAGAACATCGGTACCTTTCATGGAGGGGATCTACAAGGGGTGATAGATAAACTGGATTATATCCAGTCGCTCGGCACTGATGTGATCTGGTTATCCCCGATTGTCGAGCAAGTTCATGGCTTTGTCGGAGGCGGAAGCAAAGGCAGTTTTCCTTTTTATGCCTACCACGGTTATTGGTCTCGTGACTTTACCCAAGTAGACAAAAACTTTGGTGATGACGCCGTGCTCAAAACCCTAGTGGATGAAGCACACCAGCGCGGCCTAAAAGTGTTTCTTGACGCCGTGGTCAACCACCCAGGTTATGCCACGCTTGCGGACTTACAGCAAGACGGTATTAACGTCGTCAATGACGCTGACTTGCCGGAAAAATGGCAAGATTGGCAACCTGGCAAAGGACAAAGTTGGCATGACTTTCATCAGGCAATTGATTACAAGAATACCAACTGGCACCAGTGGTGGGGCAAAGACTGGGTGCGAGCTGGGTTACCTGGTTATGATCAGCCCGGCAGCAGTGATAAAACCCTGACACTGGCAGGGCTTCCGGATTTTAAAACGGAATCTAATCAGCCGGTGACGCCCCCGCAATGGCTACTAAATAATCCAGGCACCCGTGTTGAAGCGCGAGAAAACTATACCGTGAGTGACTACTTACTTGAATGGCAAACCCAATGGGTTGAGCGCTTTGGTATTGATGGCTTTCGGGTGGATACGGTAAAGCATGTCGATGGCGAGGTGTGGCGAGCATTGAAGTCGCAAGCCTCGGCGGCGTTAGAGACGTGGCGGCGTGAACATGACAAAACGGGAGAGCCGTTTTGGATGATGGGAGAGGTGTGGGGCCACCGTGCTTATCGCAGCCCTTATTTTGACCAAGGCTTTGATGCGCTGATTAATTTCGATTTGCAAAAGCAAATGGACAAGGGAGCGTATTGCCTCAGTGAAATGCAAGACACTTATCAAGCGTATGCCGACACCATGGCCAAAGAGGGGGATTTCATTCCGGTAAGCTATATGTCTTCCCATGATACCGAGCTTTTTTTCAGCCGCTTTAAAGACGCCAGCATGCAGCGGGGGGCTGCCAACGCACTGTTGCTGGCGCCCGGTGCGGTACAAGTGTTCTATGGTGATGAAGTCGGGCGTGACTTGGGCCCTTACGGAGACGATTTTCACCAAGGCACCCGTTCGGACATGATATGGCAGCACAACGATACGCAAGCGGACTTGCTAAAGCATTGGCGTAAAGTGGGTCAGTTTAGACAAGATCATCCCGCTATCGGTGCAGGCAAGCATCAAGCGATCCCCCAAGCGGGCGCCTATGTGTTTTCTCGTCAACTCGGCGAAGATACCGTGGTTGCGGCGTTTGTCGGGCGACAAGCCGATAAATAGCCTACACAATATACGCGAACGAAAAAGCCCACCGTTCGATGAACGGTGGGCTTAAATAGTGGTCGGTCTGACTGGATTTGAACCAGCGACCCCTGACACCCCATGACAGTGCGCTACCAGGCTGCGCTACAGACCGACTAAGCGCTATATTACGAATCGGCCTAGTGGGTGTCAATTGCCAAGGGGGATTGTTTTTCGGTTTTTCAACCGTTTGGCTATTAAAGCGTCAACATGCCGGGGCGAAGTGACGTTTTCCTTTGCCCCAAGCTAATCACGACGATGGCTCTTCGGGATAATAAAAGCGTTTCAGTTCATGCATCACCTGCATCAGCAGTGACAATTGCGGTTTCCCCTCTGGCAGTGGTGTATAGTGCTTATCAAACACCTTATAGTTGCCAAACTTATCCACCACGGTGGTTTTTTGCGGTTGTACCACCACGATATCTCGGCTATCGCCGGCGAGCACCCACTTTCGTGGACGGTTTTTAAGCTCGAACAAGTTAGTTCCACTGCTATACGTCTCCGCCGGAGAGCTGACCGATAGCATGGATTCCATCAATGTGGGTGCCACATCTAAGTGGCTACTGTAATGCGCAATTTGTTCCGCATCTTGGTTGGGCCAGTGCATAATCATGGGGACTTGCAGCTGATACCGGCTGTAGTTTGAGTTTGAGCCCCAGCTGTTGAGCCCGGTTTCGTTAAATTCCATCCCGTGATTGGCGGTGATCATCACCACGGTATTGTCCAACTGGCCCGACTGCTCTAGGTGCTCAAGCAAGCGGCCAAGTTGATCGTCAACATAATGTGCTGCGTTGTTATAACTGTTTTTCAATACCAAGCTTGTCTGGGTATCGACCCCTGCCATCGCGCTATCCAGCGCCGGCTGAAAAGGCTGTGGGTAGTCACCCCCTTGTTCGTATTCATTCACGGTTGCCAATTCCAGGTAACCAAACCATGGCTTATCGGTCTCGCGATTTCCCAGCCAGTTTTGCATTGTGCTTACTGCATTGGCATCGGCTTGCCAAGCGGGTTCATCCGATTGACTATCGCGTTCAAGCGCTTGGCTGAAAATACTTTGATAGTAAATGGGGTTGGCAAAATGATCGCCACTAAACAGCCCGAGTTGATAATCACGCTGTTTAAGTGTTTCTATCAGTACCGGACGCAGCCCCTCGGTACGGGCGCTTTGCGCATAACTGCCAGGCAAGCCGTAGAAAAAGCCAAACAGCCCCGCCATGTCATCATTGCTGCTGCTAAAGTGATTTTTAAACCACAGGTTTTGATTAGCAAACTGGTGGAGGTGAGGCATGGTGACGGGGTTTACCATGTCCGCACGCAGCCCCTCTACCATCACCATCAGTAAGTTTTTCTGATACTTGTTGGCATCCGGAGCGAACGCAAGTGGCTTGAGAGGGTAGCGAATCACTTCGCTGGTTTCCTGCCCACGTTGTTCACGCAAACGTTGGTACTCTTGCCTGTCGAGCAAGCCGTACTTTTCCATAAAGGTTTTCGCGGTCATCGGATAGGAGACCGGGAAGGTGGAGCGTTGTGCGGTGACCGGGCTATAAATGAAGGCGTCAGCCCAAATATGGATAAGATGGCTAGAGATAAAGCAAAGCGCGAAGACGGCAGCAACCGGGATACCAATACGCTTGCGCGTCAGTTTGCGCAGTTTGCGCCACACCCATTCGGCAATAATCAGCTCTAAGATAAAAATGGCGGGCACGGCAATAAACAAGTACTGCCAATGCGCATTCATATCGGTTTTTTCGCCACTTAACAGCAGCTCCCACACCAATGGGTTAAGGTGAAGGTGCAGGGTTTGGTAAGCGTAAATATCAAGCAGCAGCACCATCATCCCAACGGTGGCAACCAGTACGGCAAACAGCCGCATTAACCGCTGGGAGGGGATAAGAAAACTGGCCGGGAAAATAATCAGAATATACAGCGCAAACACCAGAAAGCCAAAGTGTCCAACCCAGTTGAACACCAAGTAGCTTTGCCCTAGTAGGGTTTCAGGCCATCCCGATTGGCTGATGTAGCGCGTTCCCAGCAACATAGCGGCAATGATGTTAAAAAAGCTAAACCAATGCCCCCAACTGATTAGCTGGGATACTTTGTCACGATACGATGTTCCGCTATCAACCATACAAATTAATTCTTCTCTTAGTAGCGACTGCTGCTTTATGCATTATTGCTTATCGATAGATGCCATTAATGCCTGGGCAAACTTGTCGGCAAATGCCTGGCGTTGGGCGGCAGGGATATTGTGATTAAGGATGTTGGTGGCGACATTCCCGATCACCATCAGCGATAAATCCGTTGAGGCATCGTGTTGCTCTAACACGTTGACAACATCGTTGATAATACGTTCCACTTGCTCGTCGTCATATTTTGAAGTTACAGGCATAAATTCGTCTTTTCTTCTTAAAACCAAAGCAGCGTATAATAACTCACACTTTAGTCTTACTGAAAATCTTTTCAATCATGACCCTCACGCTTTCTAACGTAATATTGCATCAAATCGTTAAGCAAGATGATGATTCGCTTAACGTTCACCTTCGAGACGGCCCGTTGCCGCTGACTGAGCAGACCGAAAACCTGATGGGAGACATTCACCGGGTTTATCATGCAAAAGCAGGCAAAGGGTTTGCTTTGTTTGACACCGAGAGTGACTTCCAGCAGTGGTTAAAAGCCTATCGTACTGGTGAGCTTGACTTTCAAGCGCTGTCGGAAAAGGCGGTGGAGCGCTTGCGTGCCGAACTCGCAAAGTATCCTTTTGCCGATAATGGCACCCTGGTGATGGCGCACTACCGGGCGCTAGCGACAGATTATCTGTTTATCGGTGTCCTCGAGTCCAAGCACAGTTTACGCGTCACCGACGAGTTGGAGGTGAATGCCACCGAGTATCTCGATGTCAGCAAGATGGATATCGCCGCGCGCATTGACTTATCGACTTGGGAGACGGATGCCGAGTCAAATCGCTATCTTTCCTTTATCAAAGGCCGCGTAGGACGCAAAGTCGCTGACTTTTTCCTCGACTTTCTACAAGCGGAAGTGGGGATGGACAGCAAGCAGCAAAACCAGGTGCTGATGCAAGCGGTAGAAGACTACTGCGACGATGCTCGCCTCGACAAGGAAGAAAAGAACAACTACCGCAAACAAGTTTTTGATTATTGTAATGATCAGCTTAAAGCGGGCGATGAGGTAGTGGTGAAGGAGCTTGCGGGCGAGTTGCCGGCCACGCCCGAAGGCACCGACTTTTATCAGTATGCTAACCAGCAAGGGTATGAGCTTGAAGAGCAATTCCCAGCTGATAGAACCACGATGAGAAAGCTCACCAAGTTTGTCGGGGCTGGTGGCGGTTTGTCGGTAAACTTTGATGCCATGTTATTGGGGGAGCGTGTTTTTTATGATCCAGAGACAGATACGCTCACTATAAAAGGCACACCGCCGAACTTGCGTGACCAGCTTCAGCGTCGTTTATCGAGCCGAGATGACGACTAGCGTCTAGACCATTGATCGTGGCTGGGTCAGTTTGAACTGTATGATAAAAAAGCGGGACACCATGACGTGTCCCGCTTTTATCTTTACGTTGCTTCGCGCAGTGTTCGTGACAATGCGTTATCTGTGTTCTTAAGCCCGTTCCGGCTCGGCATTGAGAGGAGTAGAGGCGTCAGTTTGCACGTTCTGTGCTGGCTCGACTTTGTCGACAAACCAACCCATGTAGCTGGTGACGATAGTCACAGCGATACAAACAAAGCTTAGCCACATAAATGGCGCATACGACAAGGTGGCGACCCCTAAGATGCTTGCCATGTAGATACCATTGTCACTCCAAGGCACCATTCCGGATGTCAAGGTACCGCCGAACTCGGCGTTACGGGACAAGTTCTTGCGCTGATAACCCAAGCGGTCGTAGTTTTTCGCGCAGATTTTTGGGGTTAAGATCAGTGATACATACATCGCTGAGCCAAAAATATTCCCCATAAAGGCCGTGCCGATCGTGGAGGTGGCCAAGCTACCCGCACTTTTAACGCGACGCTCAAAGAGATTAGCGATGGTATGCAGCACGCCCACTTTTTCCAGTAAGCCACCAAAACCGAGACCAAATACAATTACTGCCACAGACCCAAGCATGGACGACATACCGCCGCGATTGAGGATAGCATCAATAAAATCGACCCCTGATGCGACAGAGAAGGGGGCCCAGGCGGTGTTAATCGCCGCAACAGGGGCCATATCTTGCAACATCACTGCCCAAACGACCCCGAGTAATGAGCCAAAGCTAATCACCGGGAACGATGGAAGGCGCATGGCGAGCAGCGCGAGTACGATGAGCACAGGGATAAATGACATCGGGGTGATCACAAACTGATCTTGCATCGCTTGTTTCACCATTTCCACCTGGCTCATATCGACATTGCCAGCATAGTGCCAGCCGACCAGGGTAAACAAAATGCCGGTAATGATGTAGCTAATAAGCGCAATTGGCAGCATACCTTTAATATGCTCGACAATTTCCACGCCTGACATGGATGAAGCTAGGATCACCGAATCAGACAGCGGAGACATTTTGTCGCCGAAATAACAGCCAGATAGCACCGCACCTGCTGTCATTGGCGCTGGGATCCCAAGGCCTTGGCCAATACCCATCATTGCAATCCCCGCGGTACCCGCCGCGCCCCAAGAGGTTCCCGTCGCCAAAGCGGTTAACGAGCAAATCAACATGGTCGCTAAAAGGAAGATAGAAGGGTGGATAGCTTTCAGACCATAGTAAATGATAGTGGGGACAATGCCGCCGGCAATCCAGGTACCCACGAGTGCGCCAACTGAAAGGAGGATTAACACCGCCCCAAGACCGTTGGAAATGCCTTTGGTCGCTGCCGACTCGAGATCTTTGTATTGATGGCCTAATTTGAGTCCCAAACCCATGATCACAAACCAGCCAATAAACAATGCTAGTTGGATAGGTAAATCGAGCTTTGCGGTAAACGAGAACGCGAGCGCCAAAAATGCACCAAGCGCCAGAATAACCTGAACGATGGATGGTAATCGAATTTGATGTGTTGTCATAACTGAACCTTCTTCACGTCGCACTCGGTGACAACCGATAGGGCGAACGTATCAATATCATTATCGGAAGGTGGATCGTCTGTGATTGCGCGACTACTCCCTGCGCGATTTAGCGATGCAACTAGCAACAACCAAACTCACATCACTGTCCGTGTGTCAGTATCCTTTGTTCCATTTGTGAGGCGTCATACTCTAGCTAACAGAACAATGAGATGGGAAACATTTTTGTCGCTTATGTGAGTCAAACGCGAGCTGGGTTAATTGTCATTGTTGTTTATTGTTGTTGTGTTTTATTAAGGTTAATCACATGTTTTTCATTGATGAATTTTATGTGTGTAAGGGCGGTGTTTTTCGACGTATGTACGTTAAAGCACGTTAGGGCTCAGTGACGGAATGTTTAAAAAATGGTGGATAATTGAGCAGAAAAAGGGGCTAACCTGACGACTGTGAAAAGACGTGTTAGTATCAAAAACGTTTTTTCACTGACTGTCGAACAAAGAATGTGCTTTAAACGGCGGTCACACAACATGGAGTGTGAAAATTATGATGCGAGTAGGTTTAGTTGGCTGGCGTGGCATGGTGGGATCTGTGCTGATGCAGCGTATGGTAGAAGAAAAAGACTTCGACCATATCGAACCTGTATTTTTTAGTACCTCTCAGGTTGGTATCGACGCACCGAACTACGGTAAGGATGCAGGTACCCTCAAAGATGCTTATGACATTGAGATGCTAAAAACCCTCGATGCTATTATCACCTGCCAAGGCGGAGACTACACCAACGATGTTTACGCGAAGCTGCGTGAATCAGGTTGGAAAGGCTATTGGATTGATGCGGCGTCATCACTACGAATGGCAGATGATAGTATCATCACTTTGGATCCGATTAACTTCAAACAAATCCAAGCGGGTATTCATAAAGGCACGCGCACCTTTGTTGGTGGTAACTGCACTGTTAGTCTGATGCTAATGGGCCTGGGCGGCTTGTACCAGAACGGGTTGGTCGAGTGGATGACCGCCCAGACTTATCAAGCCGCGTCAGGCTCAGGCGCTAAGCATATGCGCGAGTTGATCAGCCAAATGGGCGTGATCAACGATGCCGTTAATACTGATTTGGCCAGCCCTGCCACTTCTATCTTGGACATTGACCGCAAAGTCGCGCAAACCATGCGCTCGAGCGACTTCCCAAGTGACAACTTTGGCGTGCCGCTTGCCGGCTCACTGATCCCTTGGATTGACGTGAAGCGTGACAATGGTCAAAGCAAAGAAGAGTGGAAAGCCTCGGTTGAAACCAACAAGATCTTAGGGCTAGACAACAATCCGATCCCTATCGACGGCACATGCGTCCGTGTGGGGGCGATGCGTTGTCATAGCCAGGCACTGACCATTAAGCTGAAAAAAGCGGTGCCAATGGATGAAATTGAAGACATGATTGCGTCACATAACGACTGGGTCAGTGTGGTTCCCAATGAGCGCGATGTCACCATGACGGATCTGAGTCCGGCCAAAGTAACAGGCACCATGTCTGTGCCGGTGGGTCGCTTACGTAAACTGGCAATGGGTGACGACTTCCTGAATGCCTTTACCGTGGGTGACCAGCTGTTGTGGGGCGCGGCAGAGCCTCTGCGTCGTACGTTGCGTATTATCTTGTCGGAAAAAGCGCAAGACTAATCACCGAGCGATAACCGTAGCAAGCCGTCAACAGAGTTGGCGGCTTTTTTGTGTCCGATTTTCTTTGTCGCTTAGTTCCAGTCTATTAAGCGCGCATAAAAAAGGAGGCGATAAACGCCTCCTAGCTTCGAGCTTGTTGTCGTCAGTTGACTTAGCCTGCGAAGTTTTTCGCGACGAAGTCCCAGTTAACCAGCTTCCAGAAGGCAGCCAGATAGTCTGGACGTACGTTACGATAATCGATGTAGTAAGCGTGCTCCCAAACGTCCACAGTCAGTAGTGGCGTTTCACCGTCGTGAGTCAGTGGGGTTTCGGCATTTGATGTGTTGACGATCGCCACTGAGCCATCTGCTTTTTTCACCAGCCAGGTCCAGCCAGAGCCAAAGTTGGTAACTGCTGCGTTGGTGAATTGAGTTTTAAACTCGTCGAAAGAGCCAAACGCTTTAGTGATTGCGTCCGCAACGTCACCGGTTGGCTCACCGCCACCGTTAGGGCTTAGGCAGTGCCAGTAGAAGGTGTGGTTCCACACTTGCGCGGCATTGTTGAATACACCGCCTGAAGAGGTTTTGATGATCTCTTCCAGTGACTTACCTTCAAAATCAGTCCCTTCAATCAGACCATTAAGCTTCACTACATAGGTGTTGTGGTGCTTGTCGTAGTGATAGTCCAAGGTTTCTTTTGAGATATGTGGTTCTAGTGCATCTTTTGCGAAAGGGAGTTCTGGTAGTTGGAATGACATTGCTTATATCTCCGTTTTTATCGTGAGAGTGCTTCCTGTAGTCCATCACCGGTGCTCATGTGTGTTGTTGGCCATGAATGCTCACGCGAACAACTCAGCACCTAAGCATCGGGTGTGGCTACTATTTTCGTTTTGCTGAGTGTAGTTTAGCAAGTTTTTACTTTATTAAAAGGATCGCAGTAAAATTTTTATGCCTAATCCCACAAAAGATTTAGGCATTTTTTTCCGGCTTGTTAACCAGTAGAATCAAGGCAAGATTCACAGACAGTGTTCGAGGAAGCAATGGAAACAACGGACAAAATCAAGCAGCAAATCGAAGAAAATGCGATTCTGCTTTACATGAAAGGGTCGCCAAAACTGCCAAGCTGTGGTTTTTCGTCACAAGCCTCTCAAGCGCTTATGTCGTGTGGCGAAAAATTTGCTTATGTGGATGTGTTACAAAACCCAGATATCCGCGCAGAGCTGCCTGTATACGCGCAGTGGCCAACCTTCCCACAACTTTGGATTGAAGGTGAATTGGTCGGTGGTTGTGACATCATTCTGGAAATGTTCCAAAAAGGTGAGCTACAGCCATTGGTCAAAGAAGCGGCCGAGCGCCGTGATGCGAGCGAAAACGAATAACGCTGTTACTGATGTGACAGACATTGAAAAGCCACGTCATGGACGTGGCTTTTTCGTCTTCATCAATGCGTTAAAACACACTTTATGGCTTTAGAACATCCGCTTAGAGCACCATGGCGGCAAGCCAACCAAAGACAATCAAGGGCAAGTTGTAATGAATAAAGGTGGGGACGACTGTATCCCAAATATGCTCGTGCTGACCGTCGGCATTCAGCCCCGATGTGGGGCCCAAGGTGGAGTCAGATGCTGGCGAGCCTGCATCACCTAGCGCTGCTGCGGTGCCAACCAACGCAATCGTTGCCATCGGTGAAAAACCGAATGCCAGTGAGAGTGGCACATAAATCGTAGCGATAATGGGAATGGTCGAGAATGACGAGCCAATCCCCATGGTGACCAGAAGTCCTACCACCAGCATTAAAAAGGCCGCCAGTGGCTTATTCTCACCAATTGAGCCAGATAGGGACGCGACCAAGGATTCCACGCCACCCGTGGCTTTCATGACGGCGGCAAAGCCCGCGGCGGTGATCATGATAAAGCCAATCATCGCCATCATGTGCACGCCTTTGGTAAACACATCCTGGGTGTCTTTCCAGCGGATCACGCCACCAAAGGTAAACACCATAAAACCAGCCAACGAGCCCACAATCATTGAGCCGGCCATTAGCTGTACGCTTAATGCGGCAACAATGGCAATCGCGGCGACCCACAAGTTGCGCGATTGAATGCCTTGGTTTTCCGGCTCAGCGCTTAAGACGTCTTTTTCACTGTATTGGCGTGGCTGACGGTAGCTGATAAAGGTGGCGATCAACAGGCCAACGACCATACCCGCAGCAGGCAACAGCATCGCGGTAGGAACCTGGCTCGCGACCACATCTAAGCCATTGTCATTGAGATTTTTGAGCAAAATGTTGTTCAAAAAGATGCCGCCAAAACCGACCGGTAACACCATATAGGGCATGATCAAGCCAAAAGTAAGCACACAAGCGACCAATCGACGGTCGAGCTTTAAGCGTTGGAACACATGCAATAGTGGAGGGATCACAATAGGGATAAAGGCAATGTGGACCGGAATCGCATTTTGCGACGAAATCGCTAACAGGCCTAAAAGGACTAAAACAACATATTTAAAGGTGGCGGTGTTGGCATCGGTTGGACGCGCGTTTAACTTGCGGATCACCGAGTGCGCAAGCACATCCGTGATCCCAGAACGGCTGATAGCGACGGCAAAGGTGCCGAGCATCGCATAGCTCAGGGCAATGGTGGCACCGCCACCCAGTCCGCCCTCAAAAGCACTAATGGTGTCGGAAATACTAAGACCACCGACCAAGCCGCCAAGGACGGCGCTGAACGTGAGCGCGACAACGACATTTACACGCATAAGCGCCAATGCCAGCATGACGCAGACTGAAATGACTACCGGGTTCATTAAACATTCCTGTTATGGGTGTTGTGGCTGCAGCTTCACTGCAGGGATATCTCTGGTTTTGTAATTAAGCTACCCAGTTTGCGCAAAAATTTGTCCGTGTCGAGGGGAAATCGGCTTTTTTGGTTACTTTCTTTCATGCTTGTCAGCCTTGCTAAAAGTCGCGACCAGTAAAGTAGACAAATAGGAGGTAAGCGTTCGCCGGTGTGTGGCAATACAAGGCGATCCTGATCAGTAGCGACCAAGTGCCGCTAAGCAGACCCTCCGCGCCAAGGACGGCGCGGCGGCGCCCCCAGGGATGGGTTCACGGCATGTCTGTGTGCGGGGCTTGGTCGCGTTGTGCCATGATAGCGCCGAGCCATCGCTTACCCCCGCAGTTGTCACTAGCATCAGCGACTCGATCAAAAAAACCGGCCTCAGTCGGCCGGTTCATTGGGTTATGGCTAAGTAGCAGGGCTTAGAACAAGTAGTTCAGCTGCAGACCATAGATGTACGCATCGCCACCGGCTGAGAAATCAGTATCAGACGAGGTCGTACTAGTTAGTGCTTCCGTACCATCAACTTGATCGCCGTCTAAGTAAGCGAAACCGAGGTCAACCGACAGATTATCATTCGCTGTATAGGTTGTTCCTAAGCTCCACCAGTGACGGTCTGAATCAGGAATGCTTAACGTGCGTTTTTCCGCAGGTACAGGGCTTTCATCGTATGCATAGCCCGCACGGAACGCCCAGTGCTCATCCATGGTATAAGTAGCACCCAGCGCATAACGCCAGCTGTTGTCCCAGTCTTCTTCTTTTTGGAAACATACATTGTTATTGGCAGAGCACCCTGAACCCGTTGCTTTCAGCTCTTTTAGGCTATCCCAACCAGTGTACATGGCACTATAATGAACAGCGATTTGTTGGTTTAACTGATGAAAGCCAGAGAACTCGATGATTTCAGGTAAATTAAGTTCCAACTCACCATCTACTTTAGTACCTGGGCCTCCTCCAGTTGGGCCACCTGCAAGCGCTGCCAAACCATCCGTAAACTTGCCATCAAGGGTGACATCGGTTTGAGACCGATAGGTCAAACCAAATCGATTATCTTCATTGACTTCCCAAAGGACGCCAAGATTCCAGCCGAATCCCCAACCATCCCCAGCAAGCTTAGCTGCTTGATCTGTTGGGCTTCCGCCAACGGTACCTGCTAATGCACCTTTTTGGCGTTTTAGTTCAGCATCGGCATAAATAGCACTGATACCGGCACCGATGCTCCACTGATCATTGAGCTTATAAGCAATATTAGGGTTAAAATTCATGGTCACCAGTTCGGTTGACCCCGCGATTGACCCCGCGTAGAAGTCCTTAGGGTAGTCGGTTGATAGACCAAAATTCGAGAAGGCAGAGAAGCCCACCGCTAATTTGTCATCAATCGGCTGGATAATATGAATGTTAGGCACATATTCAGTAGGGGCGATATCTTTTGCGTCCGTTTCCATCGTAGAGCTTGTTGCATCCACATCTGCATGCACATCTGGGTCAATGATGCTTAAGCCGCCCGAGAACGCGGTGGTGTTAAAACGAGTTAGGGCAGCGGCGTTGCGTGCACCCACTGCGGCATTATCTGCGATAGCGGCTTCACCGGCAAAAGCACGCCCCAAACCGGATACCGAGGTTTCTGATACTTGGAAGCCGGCACTGTGTGCTTGCACGGCTAACAAAGATAAACTGGTTGCCACTAGCGATTTCTTAAATAGTGATGACATAACGCGCCTCACTCCTTTGTTAATTAGCTTCTTGTTCTTTGGGGCCGCCGCTTCAGTGCCCATCTTACGTGGGCGAGAGAAGTGGTCGGATGTTCTACAGGTTCAATAGTGGCACCAATTTCACGTTTGTTAAAGGTTGGTTTCAAAACTGGTAACACGGTATTTCACCTGGTTAGGCTGACATTGTTTCTATCGGTTGTTTTAAGTAAAAACTCTATTTGAGTAATAACTATGTTCAGCCCCTATTTAACGTGATTTTTACATTTATATTTTGTCGCTCACTCCTCATGTGCCTGTTTAATAGTGGTTAGTCTGATGGCCAAATAAAGGCCAAAATAAGATCACGAAAATGTGACCGCAAACAAATTGTTAACAAGTATAAGCTGAACTTTTTGTGGTTTGTGAACACGTATGGCGTCAATCATGCAGAGCCGGTAGCAACGCAAAGGTTGCGTTGTTGCCGAACTGACTGTGCGTATGTGGTCTCTCTATTAGCGCGATTAGGTAGAGGGGGACTCTGTGCTCTCCGAGGAGGAAGGAAGCGGCCAACCGCCCAAACGTTTCCAACGGTTGACGATTTCACAGAATAGCTCAGCGGTGCGCTCGGTATCATACAGCGCACTATGTGCCTCTTTATTATCAAACGGGATTTGCGCTGTTTGGCAGGCTTTCGCCAATACCGTTTGTCCGAGTGCCAGTCCGCTTAGAGCGGCGGTATCAAAGGTGGCGAAAGGGTGGAACGGATTACGCTTTAATTGCGCACGCTCGGCGGCGGCCATCACAAAGCTATGGTCGAAGTTGGCGTTGTGAGCAACCATAATGGTGCGTTGGCATTCTGCTGCTTTTTGCTCTTTACGGATCAGCTTAAAGATTTCCCGCAAGGCTTCGCCCTCATCAACCGCGCCGCGTAGTGGGCTATAAGGGTCACGGATGCCGGTGAACTCTAGGGCGGCTGGCTCTAGGTTGGCACCTTCAAACGGGGTGACATGAAAGTGCAGTTTTTTGTCTGGCATTAGCCAGCCCTGCTCATCCATTTTTAGGGTCACGGCACATATTTCTAGTAGTGCATCGGTTTGGGCATTGAAGCCGGCTGTCTCAACGTCGACAACGACAGGGAAATAACCACGGAATCGGGCTTTGAGACTGTTTGGATCACTTGCTTGGCTCATGCTGATGTCACTTTACTAACAATAAGAAAAGCGTGATTATCGCAAATAGTGGCGTTAAGCTAAAGTCGGCGTGTAACGCGTCGATAACTTTATAATCATTTGTTTGTGTCTTAATCATGTTTCGGTCACTGTCCCAGCGGTGGCGTACGCAATCTTGCAAGCAGTTAACTGTGCGTGAAACAGAATCACGCGACGTACGGAGTCTGTAATGGCGTTTTGTCCTGTTGATTTAATAAAATGGCGCTTTACCCCAGTGGTGGTGTTGTCATGTGTTGGTCTGCTTTTGCCCAGCCAAGCGTCTGCCAACAAGCAATACGTGGCATCGTTGGGAGAGTCGAACTGGACAGTGACAATTGATACACCCATTGAGTGCCGACTAGAGCATGACGTGCCAGGGTATGGGCAGGCCTCGTTTACCTCGCGCGCGAGCAAAGATATGAACCTCGATTTCTCACTCGACATGCAGCGGCCAATGGGTGAGACCGCGCAGGTATCATTGCTTTCCATGCCCGCAGACTGGATGCCTGGTGAACCGGCACGCTATATGGATCAGCTCAAGTTTTTCAAGCAATTCGATGGGTATGTGGGCGGCCAAACTGCGTGGGCGATGCTGAGTGAGCTAGAAGCAGGTCGGTTCCCTACGTTTAGCTTTAAAGATTGGCAGCGTCAGCAGCGACAAGTGGATGTGGCGTTGTCGGCGGTGGCATTTGGCTCGCCATATAATGAATTCAGCCGGTGTCTGAATAAGTTATTGCCTTATGCGTTTGAGGACATTTCTTTTACGGTGTTGCGCTACCAAGAAAATAGCGATGAGCTGACCAAAGCCAGCCGCCAGCGACTTACACAGATAGCGGAATTTGTTCGTTATAGTGATGATATCGACCTTGTGTTAGTGGCGACATATTCAGATGCACGTGGCACACGGGAAGCCAATCAGCAAATGTCAGAGCGGCGGGCGAAAAAATTGCGCGACTACTTCACCTCGCTGGGGTTGCCTGAAGATAGAATTACCGTTGAGGCCTATGGCGAACGTCGCCCGATTGCCGACAACGATGACCCGATTGGACGCAGCAAAAATCGCCGTGTAGTGATTTCGTTGGGAAGAACCTTGTTGTAGGCGATAGCCGCAGACGTTATCGCAGAAAGCACATGCGGTGATAAAACCAAGACAGCACGAAAAAGCCCGGCATACGAACGATGCCGGGCTTTTCTTTGTGACCTGTCTTGCTGTATTAGCCGTTCAGACCCGCAGAGGCACTTTTGTTTTGGATAAGCTCCAATTTGTAGCCATCAGGGTCAGTCACGAAGGCGATTTCAGTGCTACCGCCTTTGACGGGGCCTGGCTCGCGGGTGATATTGCCGCCCGCTTGACGAATTTGATCGCAGGTCGCGTAAACATCATCCACACCGATCGCGATATGGCCAAAGGCGTTACCATGATCGTACTCGCTTTCGCCCCAGTTGTAGGTCAGCTCAATCACTGCACCTTCTGATTCATCGGTATAGCCGACAAACGCGAGGCTATATTTATACTGCTCGTTTTCATTGGTGCGTAACAAACGCATTCCCATTACTTCGGTGTAAAACTTGATAGCACGGTCTAGATCACCGACGCGGATCATGGTGTGTAGAATTCTGCCGTTTGACATGACGTTGCTCCTTTTTTGCTTGCCAGTGCTCGCCTTCGATGGCGTTAGCTATCTGGATAAACTTTTTCTTTGTACTCACATAAATCTTCAATGATGCAACTGCCACAGCGAGGTTTTCGTGCTAGGCAGGTGTAGCGTCCATGCAGAATTAGCCAGTGGTGCACATCGACCTTAAATTCCTTAGGCACCACCTTGATCAGTTTCTCTTCCACGTCATTGACGTTTTTACCCATCGCAAATTTGGTGCGATTAGACACGCGAAAAATATGGGTATCGACAGCGATGGTTGGCCAGCCAAACGCCGTGTTAAGCACGACATTAGCGGTTTTTCTTCCCACCCCAGGCAGAGCTTCCAACGCTTCTCTACTCTCTGGCACTTCACCATTGTGTTGCTCAATCAAGGCGCGGCAGGTTTTAATCACGTTCTCGGCTTTGGAATTAAACAGGCCGATGTTTTTGATATAAGACTTCACCCCATCAACACCTAGAGCCAATAATCCCTCTGGTGTGTTGGCCACCGGATAGAGTTTATCGGTGGCTTTATTGACACTGACATCAGTCGCTTGCGCAGACAGTAACACCGCGATTAGCAACTCGAAAGGGGTTGACCAGTTGAGTTCCGTTTGCGGATTTGGGTTGTTATCGCGCAGGCGCTCCAGAATGTGTCGTCGTTTTTCTTTATTCATTTAACTTATCCTGTGGATCATTGACTACCCGTCACACGCGCGCGCTCAATCACTGGCTTGTCGTCTTTTTCTGTTTTACTGGCAAGGTGCGTATCAATGATGTTCTTCAATGCGATCAGAAAGCCGACCGCGAGGAACGCGCCGGGTGGCAATATCGCTAGTAGAAACTTGGTGTCGAATTGAAAAATTTCAATCCGCAATGCCGCAGCCCAATCTCCGAGCAAGAGATCGGCGCCGTCAAACAAGGTGCCATTGCCGATGATTTCGCGAATAGCGCCGAGCACCACCAAGGCGACGGTCATGCCGGTGCCCATCCAAAAACCATCACTCACCGACAAGCCAACAGGGTTTTTGGAGGCAAAGGCTTCGGCACGGCCGATGATAATACAGTTGGTCACAATCAATGGGATAAAAATCCCCAGTGATTGATAAAGGCCGTAAGCATACGCATTCATGACTAGTTGAACACAGGTAACCAATGAAGCAATCACCATCACGAAAATAGGAATGCGCACCTCTTTGGGCACCCAGTCCCTAATCAGTGACACAATTAAATTAGAGCCGACCAGTACCGCCAAGGTCGCGATCCCTAGGCCAAGTGCATTGGTGACGGTAGCGGATACCGCCAACAGTGGGCACAAACCCAGTAGCTGCACAAACGCTGGGTTATTACTCCACAAGCCATTTTTCATTAGCTCTTTGTGGGCGCTATTCATGACGCTCCTCCGCAATTAACCGGTTGGTTGATCAGAGCTTCTTGGTGTTGACTCACAAACCAAGCCGCCTTTTTGACGGCGCCGACAACCGCGCGCGGGGTAATGGTGGCGCCAGTGAATTGATCAAATTGCCCGCCGTCTTTTTTGACCGCCCAACGTGTATCCTCCTCGCTGGTGACCGTTTTGCCGCTAAAGCTTCGGATCCAATCTGACACCCGCAAGCTTACTTTATCTCCCAGCCCTGGGGTTTCGTTATGCACGAGCACCCGCACACCCAGCACCTGATGGCTGGTGGCATCCATGCCAATCAATACCTTGATGGCACCATTGTAGCCATTAGGCGCGATGGCTTGAATGGCAACGGCGCTGACCTCACCGCTTAAGGTGGCAACATAAAAAGGCTGGGCGTCATCGGTGCCCAGTGCTTCCTTATTTTCGATAAGGCGGCAGCTTTGATGAAGCGCATTATCGTGCTTGCTTTCAGGGATCACCTGGTTGAGCGCTTTTGATAATTGGATTTGCTGCTGCTCTTTAATGGTATCTTCAGTTAGCGCGTGAGTGACCGCAACCAGTGCTGTCGACAAGAGGGCAGCAACAGCGAGAATGCCCCCATGTTTTTTTATGGTATCAATCATGACTGTGATTTCTTCTCCGCATGGCGGTTGGCGTGCCCATACGTTCTTGGCTTGGTGTAATAATCAATCAAAGGGACGCACAAGTTGGCAATGATCACCGCGAATGCAACGCCATCTGGGTAGCCGCCCCAAGTACGAATTAAATACACCAACACCCCAATCAGGCCCCCGAACCATAAGCGGCCACGGTCGGTGGTGGAGGCTGACACCGGGTCGGTGGCGATAAAAAACGCCCCGAGCATGGTCGCGCCAGACAACAAGTGAATCAGGGGCGAGGCGAGTTGATCAGGCGCGATCAAGTGGCCGAGCAGTGAACATGAGAGCAAGGCAGCGAGTACCGCGACCGGAATATGCCAATTGATAATGCCTCGTTGGATAAGCACCAAGCCACCGAGTAGGTAAAGGGTGTTCACCCACGCCCAACCTTTACCACCGAGTGCTGAGAAAATGGGCTGCTGCAAGGCTTCACTGACGGTTTGGCCGCCCGCGAGCGCGGTTTTAATGGTATCCAGAGGCGTTGCCATGGTGGCGCCATCCACAGTCATACGTAACTGGTTGACGCTAAAACCATCTAAGGTATAGCCGCCAAAAATCGCCGCGAGGGTATCGGTAATGGTCAAACTATGGGTGGCGAGGCTCTCCGGCGGCAACCAAGTGGTCATTTGCACCGGAAAAGCGATGAGGAGTACGACATAGCCAACCATGGCAGGGTTGAAGAGGTTCTGTCCCAACCCGCCATAGATATGCTTGGCAACAATAATAGAAAACGCGGTACCAATGACGATCACCCACCAAGGTGCCATCGGTGGGATCGCGACGGCTAATAAAAACGCGGTGAGGAGGGCGCTGTTGTCGCGAAGGTAAGCCATTACGGGGCGACGGCGCAATCGCATGACCAACGCTTCGGTTGACCATGCCGTGATAACCGCCAAGGCTAGTTGAACAAACACGCCCCAGCCAAAGAAATACCACTGTGCCGCCAAACCGGGCAGAGCACAAAGGAGCACTGTCAGCATGATATGGCTGGTAGAGCGTTTATTGTGGGCGTGTGGTGAACTTGCAATGAAAAACGCCACGTGGGTTATTCCTTATCTTCTTGTGTTTGTTTTGCCGCTTTACGCGCTTTGGCGCGTGCAACTGCTGCCGCGACGGCGGCTTTTTTGTCGTTAGCCTCGTCAGTTGCCGACGCGGTGTCCGCAGCGTTGTCGGGTGGCTTATTGGCAGCCGTCTCAGGTTGTGTCTTGGTGTCACCTTGCTGTGCTGCTTTACGTGCTTTGGCACGGGTAACCGCGGCTGCGACAGCGGCTTTTTTATCGTTAGTCTCGTCAGCTGCAGACGCGGTGTCCGCAGCATCGGATGACGTATCGGCAGCCGTATCGGGTTGTGCCTTGGCATCACCTTGCTGGGCGGCTTTACGCGCTTTGGCACGGGCGACCGCGGCAGCGACAGCGGCTTTTTTATTGCCAGCGTCATCCGTTTGTGCCTTAGCATCTTCTGAGGTGGATGATTGTTCGGCAGCTGGTGTCGGCTCTGAGTTGGTATCACTTTGCTGTGCGGCTTTACGTGCTTTGGCACGGGCAACCGCGGCTGCGACAGCGGCTTTTTTATCGCCAGCGTCATCCGTTTGTGCCTTAGCATCGTCTGAGGCGGATGATTGTTCGGCAGCCGGTGTCGACTCTGAGTTGGCATCACCTTGCTGGGCGGCCTTGCGTGCTTTGGCACGGGCAATCGCGGCAGCGACCGCATCTTTCTTGCCGTCTTGACTGTCGGTGTTGTCGGATGTTGCCTGTGAATCAGCGGTTGCTGAGGCTTTTTGCGCGTCTTTCGCCGCCTTACGTTCACGCGCTTGACGTTTACGCTCTTCGCGTAATTTCATCATTTCACTGTTATCTGGCTCATCACTGCCTGCTTGCGCCGCTTCGGCCTGTTTCGCTTTCGCTCGGGCGATCGCAGCCGCGACGGCAGGTTTGACATCGCTCGATGCCGCTTGTGCGGCTTTTTTCGCTTTCACCCGCTCCACTGCCGCGTTCAGTGCATCATCGGAGCCCGTGTTTTGTTGCGCGGCTTTTTTGCGACGCTCCGCGGCTTTGCGATGTTTTTCCTCTCGTTCCTGCTTTTCACGCTCCATGCGCGCTTTTTTGGCTTCAAAGCGCTGACGTGCGCGCTCGGCGGCTTCTTTTTCCGCTTCAATTTCACGAATTTCCGCTTTGGCCTGGCGATAGTATTGAACCAATGGGATCTCACTCGGACACACATAGGCACAGGCGCCGCATTCAATACAATCGAAGAGATCATAGTCTTGGCACTTGTCGTAATCCTGATCTTTGGCATACCACTGCAATTGCTGAGGTAAAAGGTGAGCGGGACAGACATCGGCACAGGCACTGCAACGAATGCATGCCATTTCTTGCTTGGCTGGGGAAATTTCTTTACGTGTGGGCACCAGCACACAGTTGGTCGTTTTGGTGACAGGCACTTGTGTGTGGGGAACGGTAAAGCCCATCATCGGGCCTCCGATGATCACCCGTGGCAGCTTTTTCTCTGCTTTATAGCCATGATGCGCCAACAATTCGCCAATTGGCGTACCGAGAAGTGCCCACCGGTTTTGCTGGGTTTTAAGCGTTTTCCCAGTCAAAGTGACCACACGCTTGATCAGCGGCTCGCCATCTAACACAGCACGTTTGATCGCATACGTGGTACCAATGTTTTGCATAAGCACGCCAATACTGGCGGGAAAGGCTTTGGCTGGGACTTCTTTACCGGTGATGATTTGAATCAGTTGTTTTTCACCGCCAGATGGGTACTTGGTAGGCACCACTTGGATGAGGATGTCCTCATCAACGGACTCCACCGCGGCTTTAAGCGCCGCGATAGCCTCTGGCTTATTATCTTCAATGCCAATCACGGATAGCTTAGGCTTCACGATGTGATTGAGGATTTGTATGCCTGCGACGATTTCGTCTGCGCAGTCTTGCATCAGACGGTCGTCGGCGGTGATATAAGGCTCACATTCCGCGGCGTTGATGATCAGTACTTCCGTACGCGCCAAGCCGCTTTGCAATTTTCTTGCGGTTGGAAAGCCTGCACCTCCCATCCCGGCGATACCCATGGAGCGAATGTGATCGATCAACTGCTCGGGTGGTTGAGTTCGGTATGCGGGTAAAGCTGTTTTTGGTCCCCACGTATCTTTACCGTCGGGCTGAATCACTACGCAACGGTCGGATAAGCCCGAAGGGTGTGCAATAGTTCTATCTTCAATTGCAACTACTACCCCAGAAGTGGGCGCGTGTACAGGCACACATTGTTGAATATCTGTTTCGGTAAGCGCCTGACCAGCGAGTACGTGATCACCTTGGCTAACGCGCAATTTCCCCTTGCTTCCGATATGTTGTTTTAACGGTATCACAAGTTCAGTAGGGACGATGTTTGGTAAAACTTCCCCCTGATTAGATTGGGTTTTGTGCTCAGGCGGATGAATCCCCCCATGAAAATCCCATATTTGACCATGTTTGATTTGTTCTATCAGGCTTTCCATCAGGCTCGTGCTCCCTGACGCTCGGTTACATCTACAACGGGAATTTGTTCAAGTTGCCATTTCCAAGTCTCAGGCGTGTCTTGAACGGGGATCATTTCAATACAGTCGGTCGGGCAGGGGGCGACACATAAATCACACCCGGTACAATCTTGTTCGATCACGGTATGCATGGCTTTGGTGCTACCCACAATCGCATCGACCGGACAGGCTTGGATGCATTTGGTACAGCCAATACAATCTTCCTCGTGGATGAAGGCGACTGTCTTAATGCTTTTTTCCTCATCATGAGCAAGTTCGGTGGCTTCTACGCCCATGAGATCTGCCAGATTTTCAATGGTTTGCTGGCCACCTGGCGGACATTTGTTAATCTCATCGCCATTGGCAATGGCTTCGGCATAGGGGCGACAGCCAGGGTAACCGCACTGGCCACATTGCGTTTGCGGCAGAATGGCATCAATTTGATCGACAATAGGATCCGCCTCCACTTTGAAGCGAATCGAGGCAAAACCTAGGATTGCACCGAATATGGCGGCAAGCGCGGCAAGCACGACCACCGCTATCACTATTCCACTCATGATAAAGTCACCAGTCCTGTAAAGCCCATAAAGGCGAGCGACATTAATCCAGCGGTAATCATTGCCACTGACGCGCCTTTGAAAGGCGCGGGTACGTCAGCGGCTGCAATGCGCTCGCGCATTGCAGCGAATAAAACCAGCACCAGCGAGAAACCACAGGCCGCCCCAAAACCGTAAATAATCGATTCGATAAAGCTGTGCTGTTGTTTCACATTGAGCAAGGCCACCCCAAGTACCGCACAGTTTGAGGTAATCAAAGGTAAGAATACGCCCAGTAGTCGGTGCAGTGTTGGACTGGTTTTATGCACCACCATTTCCGTGAACTGCACCACCACGGCAATCACCAAGATAAAGCTCAGTGTGCGGAGGTATCCGAGATCAAGTGGGATAAGAATATAGGTTTCAACCAGATACGAGCTCACTGATGCCAAGGTCAACACGAAGGTTGTGGCAAGCCCCATCCCAATTGCTGTTTCCAGTTTTTTTGATACGCCCATGAATGGACACAGGCCCAAAAACTCCACCAGTACGAAGTTATTGACCAATACCGTGCCCACCAGTAGCAACAAATACTCAGCCATGCTGTTTAATCATTTAATGTTTTTGTGATCTGCCTATTATCGACCTTTGAGGCGGCTATAACAACCGCCATCAAGCAGGGTTTTTGCTTGGTTCGCTGTAAGCTGTTAGTGACGCTTTACTCACGTACCTCATTCTAAGGGTAGTGGCAGCGTAGCGTGTGCGATCACGGTAAGAGTGTGTAATGAGGTAATGAAAAGCGTGGGACAGGTCAAGGAGAAGAGAGACATAAATTTGGCTCCCCCAACTGGACTCAACGGGGGCGCCCAGCCCAGTGACATATTCCGCATTGCAGAACGATTAGTCTGAAGAACTAAATTTGCCATCGGACATAAATTTGGCTCCCCCAACTGGACTCGAACCAGTGACATACGGATTAACAGTCCGCCGTTCTACCAACTGAACTATGGGGGAATTGTATTGCTATTGTGCTCTGTGGTGTCTCAAGATAGTGGCTCCCCCTGCGGGATTAGACGGGGACGCCTAGTCCTGCGACATATTCTGCGTAGCAGAACGGGTGCTCACTTTTGCGATGTCTATCTTATCTCAAGATAGTGGCTCCCCCTGCGGGATTCGAACCTGCGACATACGGATTAACAGTCCGCCGTTCTACCAACTGAACTAAGGGGGAATTGCCTTGAGAACGGGGCGAATGTTAGCGAGCACCTCGAAAGGTGTCAACTCATGAGAAGCAATAAAATCTGTCTTTTCAATCGACTGCTGAAAAGCTAGCCAGCGACGATGATAAAAACATCATAGTGGCGATTGATTGAGCATAGAGGCTAGTTTTGTCTTGACTTTTTACACAGCCGATTCTGAAAGGGCTCTCAGCGGTTACCCACAGATTCTGTGGATAACCATGTGTGTGGATCTTGATCAACTAACTATATGACTGATTTTATACAAGCTTGATGCAGCCATGGTAGGTAGGGAGATAGCTGTAAGGTGTTGATTTTTAGTGGGTGTGCTTTTTTTAACGCAATAAGTTTGAAAAAAAATCGATCGTGGATTATGCACAGGTCGCTATTTGTTCAACCCTTGAGTATCGGGGATAAAACAGTCATAAGGGAAAATGTTCAGTAGAAATGTGCGCGAAAACGCATGATTCAGAGGCTTTATCTTTATAGCACTATAGTTACTTAGCGCTTTGTCTTCGCTTAGAGAGGCTGGATGCATTGACTGCATGCCAAAAGAGGAACGATAGGTTACCTAGACACCCTCATGAGATCAAGCACTCAAGACGAAAAAGATCGCAATTGGTGGTTTGTCAGTAGTTAACCGCAATCGTTGACTCCGTAGGGCGAGTCAGGACAATAGATGTTTCGCTTTAGCGCCCCATGCTGGACATCGTGGTCAGCCCCAAACAGGATAGTTTCATGAGTAAAACATTTACGCTGCATTCTGCTTTTAAGCCATCAGGCGATCAGCCTGAGGCCATCCATCGTCTGTGTGAAGGGTTAGAGGCCGGCCTTGCCCATCAAACGTTGCTGGGGGTAACAGGGTCGGGGAAAACGTTCACAATGGCTAATGTCATTGCTGAGCTCGATCGCCCGACGATGATATTGGCACCTAATAAAACCTTGGCTGCTCAGCTCTATGGGGAAATGCGCGAGTTTTTTCCTGACAACGCGGTAGAGTATTTCGTTTCTTACTACGATTATTATCAACCAGAGGCGTATGTTCCGTCGACGGATACCTTCATAGAAAAAGATGCATCGATAAATGATCATGTCGAGCAGATGCGCTTGTCGGCGACCAAGGCGTTGATGGAACGCCGTGATGTGGTGATTGTGGCCTCTGTCTCTGCCATATATGGCTTGGGCGACCCCGATTCATATTTAAAAATGATGCTTCACATCCGTCGTGGTGACTTGCTCGACCAGCGTACCATTTTGCAACGTCTCGCTGAATTACAGTACACCCGCAATGATATGGCCTTTGAGCGCGGAACGTTTCGCGTTCGCGGTGAAGTCATCGATATCTTTCCGGCCGAATCGGACAAAGATGCCATACGGGTGGAGCTGTTTGACGACGAGGTGGAAACCATTAGCGTGTTTGATCCCTTAACGGGGCAGGTGAGTGTCAAAGACATGCCCCGTTGCACCATCTATCCTAAAACGCACTATGTCACCCCACGAGAGCGTATTCTCGAAGCGGTCGAGCAGATAAAAATGGAGCTATCGGCACGTAAAAAAACACTGCTGGAGCATAACAAACTGCTGGAAGAGCAGCGCATCACACAGCGAACGCAGTTTGATATTGAGATGATGAATGAGTTGGGCTATTGCTCGGGTATCGAAAACTACTCGCGTTATTTGAGTGGTCGAGCAGAAGGCGAACCACCACCAACCTTGTTTGACTATTTACCCGCTGATGGGTTGTTGATCATCGATGAGTCACACGTCACTGTGTCGCAAATTGGTGCCATGTACAAAGGCGATCGCTCGCGTAAAGAGACCTTGGTGGACTACGGGTTTCGGTTGCCTTCAGCGTTGGATAACCGGCCGCTAAAATTTGATGAGTTTGAAGCACTCGCGCCACAAACCGTGTATGTTTCTGCCACACCGGGTAATTATGAGGCTGAGAAATCAGGGTCGGATATCATTGATCAAGTGGTGCGTCCGACGGGTCTTATCGACCCGGAGATAGAAGTGCGTCCCGTTGCGACCCAAGTTGATGATTTACTCTCCGAAGTGCGCGCGCGTCGAGAGCGAGACGAACGCGTGCTGGTGACGACCTTGACCAAGCGCATGGCCGAAGACTTAACCGAATACATGCAAGAGCATGATGTGCGAGTGCGTTACCTTCACTCCGATATTGATACGGTGGAACGCATGGAAATTATTCGGGATCTCCGTCTTGGTGAGTTTGATGTCTTAGTCGGGATTAACTTACTTCGTGAAGGGTTAGATATGCCGGAGGTGTCTTTGGTTGCGATTTTGGATGCGGATAAAGAGGGCTTTTTGCGCTCTGAACGTTCATTGATTCAAACCATTGGCCGTGCAGCGCGTAACCTTCACGGTAAAGCGATTTTGTATGGCGATTCGATCACCAAGTCGATGAAACGCGCCATTGATGAAACGGAGCGACGCCGGGCGAAGCAAATTGCACATAATGAGGCGCATGGCATCACGCCACAGAAATTGAACAAGAAAGTGATGGACGTGATGGAGATAGGCACGGGTAAACGGGGTAAAACCGCAAAACCAGCAGCCAAGTCGTTGCGTGCCGTTGCTGAGCCTGATGCGGACTATGCGTTGAAGTCACCACAACAAATTGATGCTGAAATCAAAAAACTAGAAAGTCAGATGTTTGAGGCGGCCCAGAACCTTGAGTTTGAAACCGCGGCACAATTGCGCGATCAGTTACAAGCACTGCGTGAGCAATTTATTGTTAACAGTTAATGGGGTGAAAAATCACCGCTTTAAGGTAAAAAAAAAGCCAACCTAAATGACAGGTTGGCTACAGTGTTTCAGTGAGTGAAAACTCACAAACAACGTCAGTTGGCTAGGTGACCCCTGAGGGTCACTGGAATAGATGCATTTGGCGTGCCAAAAATAAAAGATAGTGATTACATCGACAAAACGTGTGGTTTTAACGGACCAGCCCAGCTACAATGGTTGCAAAATTGCATAATGCAACGCATTTCGCATACGCTCGTGCAACTGAGTGAGTTAACGCTACACGCCGCGATGCGATTCTTGGAGGATACATGCCAGCTCTATCACCCAGTAAACGAATATTGATGGTGGAAGACACTGCGTCGGTTGCGGCGTTATATAAATCCTACCTTAACCCCTTAGATGTGGATGTCACCATTGTAGGGACAGGGCAGGATGCGATGGCTTTTTTCGAGCAAGAAGGCGATCAGTTAGCACTGATGATCTTAGATTTACGCCTGCCGGATATGTCGGGCATCGATGTGCTTGCCAAAGTGCGAGCGGTCGCGCCCAACTTACCTGTGATTATCATGACTGCTCATGGCTCCATTGATGCCGCTGTTGATGCCATGCGCCATGGTGCTAATGACTTTTTAATCAAGCCTTGTGAAGCTGACCAGTTACGTGTCACGGTCAATAAGTCGCTCAAGCCCAAACCGAGTCATCCGGGGAAGGCGACCAAACAGGAAAGTGAATATCACGGGTTTATTGGTCGTAGTCTGCCGATGCAGGCGGTATACCGTGTGATCGAATCGGCTGCGCCCAGTAAAGCCACGGTATTTATTACAGGTGAAAGCGGAACCGGTAAAGAGGTGTGCGCAGAAGCTATTCATGCTGCTAGTACACGAAGTAACAAGCCGATTATTGCACTTAATTGCGCAGCGATTCCTAAAGACCTGATTGAAAGCGAGTTATTTGGCCATGTGAAAGGGGCCTTTACTGGCGCTGCGTCTGAGCGTGAAGGTGCAGCTGAGATGGCCAATGGCGGCACCCTGTTTTTGGATGAAATTTGCGAAATGGATATGGATTTGCAATCCAAACTGCTACGTTTCATTCAAACGGGGAGTTTTCAAAAGGTCGGCTCCTCGCAAGTTAAGTCGGTGGATGTCCGATTTGTCTGTGCTACCAATCGCGACCCTTGGCTCCAAGTACAACAAGGGAAATTTCGGGAAGATCTCTACTACCGATTGCATGTCATACCACTCGAGTTGCCCCCTTTAAGAGAGCGTGGAGACGATGTGATCGCCATTGCCAATGCCTTGCTCGCGCTATTTTCCGCGGAAGAAGGCAAAGATTTTTGTCGTTTTAGTGATGAAGTGACTACTCAGCTACTTCGCTACGACTGGCCCGGTAATGTTCGGCAGCTGCAAAATGTGATCCGTAACATTGTGGTGTTGCATAACGGTGAAGAAGTCAGCAAAGAGATGCTACCATCGCCAGTCGCTCGCGGTTCTGGTGCTGAAATTGCATCTACAGGAGATAACACGCGATCGGAAGCGGTGAACAGCGGGTCAGCCACTCTCGAGCCGGTCAAGCCATCATCACCAGTGGTGATGAAAGCCGATATAGAACCATTATGGAAAACGGAAAAACGTGCTATTGAAGTCGCGATCGACGTGTGTAATGGCAATATCCCGCAAGCAGCGGGGTTGCTTGAAGTTAGCCCTTCAACCTTGTATCGAAAACTACAAGCTTGGCAAAAATCTGCGGCGCATGAATGATAGGAATGGATGTATGGCCACCACAGTAAATACTGAAACATTACGTCGACTGAAATCAGAAGTAGGCGAGGATACGGTGACGGTTTTGCTCACTGTATTTAGCGACGAGCTATCCCAATACCATTCTCAATTGTCTGGTTCTCCGTCGATAGAGCAAGTTCGTGAGATCAGCCATGCGATAAAAAGCAGTGCAGCCAGTTTTGGTGCGGATGATCTGGCCGAGATGGCGCGTGAGTGTGAATCACGGGTGAAACAAGGCCAACAAGATTGGATGACACATCACCTTGATGAGCTGACCGAGATGTTACGAGGGACGGCTTCTACCTACCGAGAAATGGCCGTCGAGCAAAATTTCATCAACAGCTTGACGTAGTTTATCCCTGTCATGACGCCAATGATGATTTGAGGAGGCCAAACTGGCCTCTTTTTGTTGGTAACGTGTAGCGAGCTGCGATGCATGTTGCTCACCAATGACCATATCGATGGTTTGGCCACCCATCGCGCGCTCACACCAAGCAAGCATAGTGGCTAATGACATGTCACCCGCCGGCCCGATTTCCTTGCCAAGGTTTCTAATAAACGCCAGTTTGGCCTGCGTATGTTTTAACGCACGGCCGAGTTCGGGAACCAGTAGTGGCGGCATCACGCTGGTTAAAAAACTGCCAGGGCCGAGCAAAATCAAGTCAGCCTGCTCGATAGCCTCAATGGCCTCGCGGGTCGCGGGGACGGTTGGGGACAAAAAGAGACGTGTCGGGGGAGCGCTTAGCTCATCAATATGTGTTTCTCCCGACACTGTCTCACCCTCTGGCGTTAACGCGGCAAGCTCAGCAGGATGCTCAGACATCGGTAGCAAATTGGGACGGATATCTAACAGATCGCGAATAAGTTGGATAGCTTCAAGCGGACGGACTGAGAGGTTATCCAGTGCGGTAAGGATCAGGTTGCCCAAATTATGCCCGTTCAACTCACCTTTCCCTTTAAAGCGATATTCAAACAGCATGGAGCCGACCGAGGGCTCGGTGATTAATTGGTTGAGGCAGTTACGAATGTCGCCCCAAGCTATTCCACCTTGGCAGGCACGGATACGGCCAGTTGACCCACCGTTGTCGGTTGTGGTGACAATGCCTGTTACCTGCTCGCCATAGGCTCCCAATGCCGATAAGACGCGCCCCAGACCATGTCCGCCACCAATCGCTACGATACGTTGTGAATGCTGATCTGAAACGTTTTGGGTCATCGCTTAGTTTCCTGAGAAAAAATCAATGCCGCCTAGTTTACCTGATGCGTGAGCGACAAGGTATTTGTTGGAGCCGTAAAGTGTGAGCAAATCAGGGAAGTGGGATAAAAAGGTGAAGAAAAAAAGAGGTAACGCGTCGCGTTACCTCGCCCAATCAAGCAGATGAATAAACAGGGCAAATAGCAAGGCAGCAATAAAAACGGTTTAGTGTGGATCTTGCATCATACTCAACAGGTAATCCCGTGTGGCGACACAGGAGCTGTTTGCCATTAACTGTTGCTTTTCCCCAGTGGGGAGTGGCAACAGTTCTAACCAGCGCTGGCATAACCACGTCAAGTTAGAGAATTCGGTTTCTCTGTGCATTTGTTGTAATTCAGGGTAGCGCTCAAACATTGACTGTAAGCGTTCGACCAGAGGCTCACTTTGTTTGTCGACGTGACAATCAGGCCAGCGGGGTAATGCGTTTACCGTGGCAAACAAGATGTGGTTGTGCTGCTGGTTAAATGCTTGGATAGCAAAGCGTGCTGTTCCCCGTGCCGTTATCACCAAGCAGCCATCTTCTTGACTTCGGGTATAGTCCTCAATCTCAATAAAGGTGCCAATATCCACGTGAGAGCGCTGGGCTTGTGTTTCCGCCATACACACTCCGATAGGGAGTCCATGCTTTAACGCGAATACCAGTGTGTCTAACGAGTCGCCCGCTGGGATGCGAAGAGGCATCCGGCCGCCAGGCAAGATGTGGCGATCATTAAACAAAATTGGTGTGGATTGTCCCATGTGACACCCCCTGACAAGCAATGACGTTGGTCTAGTAATCTAGATATTGCAAAAGGGGTGCCTACTTTTTGAAACGCCAGTATACCAGCGGTTCGGCATCGTGATGTCGCGATTGCGTAGCGCTTGAGAGCGAGAACTCGCAATTTGCAACGCAAATCCGCTCGCGATAACGCATTGTGCAAACGCTCACTCACTCGCTTTGCGGTCGCCCGTGAGTAGGATTACGCCCTGACTCGTCGTCAGCGTCGCGGTATAAAGACAAAAAAAATAGCCTCCATTTGGAGGCTATTAAAGAGGTGTTTTTAACATCAACACCGCGTTAGCGGTTAACCTGTGGTTTTTTTCCTTTATTTGGGTTGTAACCATGGCGAACGCGTGCGCATAAAGGGCGCGAGGTTGAGCTTTGTGGTCTCATAGTCTTGCTTTTTACTCTCTTGTCGGAAGAAAAATCATGTTAATGATCGGGAACATCTCATCAACAACATAATGATGGGGGATATAGCGTCGAATAACAACATCGTTTGCTTAAAAAAGCGTCAATATTGGTATTTCGTCTAAACAGCCGCTTATTATCAGCAAATGTTATTAAACTAAGGCAAGATCGGGCCGATATCCGCTATGGCTCTGGGTTGAGAAGCCGAGATGTAGTGGGGGCGAAGATGTCCGGCGAGCCTTGTCGGCAATTTTTTGCTTTATTGGTGCTGAGGGTGTAGGTTGAAAATTGCACAAGCGGTTTGTACTGACGCAACAGCCACCCACCTTAGGCGATCGTTGTGTGAGAGACTGTGCCAATGACTGAAGGATTCAGGAGGACACAATGAAACACAAGCGCTATAGCAACAAGAAAATCAAAGAAATGCTCAATGAGGTCATGCCAGAGATGGAAAAGCACGCGAGGACAACCGTGCCCTGCACGATCAGGCGAATGATCGCTCACCTGATAGTGGCCCCGTTTTTAGTCCCGACGATGCTAAAAAATAGTGGTTTATAGGACAAAGCCAGCTCGCGAAGCTGGCTTTGTTGCGACATTATCACCGCTCAAGCCTACTGAAGCCGCCATTTCTGCCTTCTCCCTCCGTTCTACATTATCCGCGCTTGACCCTCGCTCCTATTCGGGATGAGCGCTGCCTCTGGCAGGCATCATTACCGCTTATTCAAGTCAGATTTTGTGACCGTGATAGCTGTCTGACATCACGTGCATGTGTTTCTGTTGAGTTTTTTCGACAAATAACGTTTAGTATCGGCTTTACAATTAAGTAACATTTGGCGCATATTAGCAGTCAAAGTCACTGAGATTGCAAAGGTACAAAGAGGCTTGTGTTTTTTTTAGACGACAAGCTAGTTAAGCATTAGTGCCGATGTCCCCAGATTCAGTATAAATAGCAATTTGTTCCGTTTTTTGTTTCTAGTGGTGAATAAAGCGCTAATGTGACCTCATCTTACCAGCTTGAAATTCCATTCTTGGGTTCTCAGGTAGTGAAAGATGAGTTTTTAATCTCATTCTGTGGCAAAATACTTCAGATTTATGGCAAAACACAGCGTTGCTTGATAATGTTTTGCCTCTAGTCGCGCAGCGAGGCGTAGCACAGCTTTTTAGATTGTGCAAAACGGATTATCCCGTCACGTAGCGTCGATTGTCATGGATGCAATAGCGATTGTTATGGAGTTACACGATGAAGCTAAACACGATCACCCGAACCCTCTTTATGGGCGCTGGCCTTTCTCTGGCTCTAGCAGGATGCAGCGAACCAGAGCAAAAACAGACCTCTCAATCTAACCCTGAAACCAAACAACAAGCCGAGTCCGCGACAGGCGAGCCGCAACTGGCGGCAGAGCAAGAGCTCGTGCGTGGTAACGGTGCCGAAGTGGCGTCGTTGGATCCGCATAAAACTCAAGGCGTGCCTGAGTCGCATGTTATTCGTGACCTACTAGAAGGCTTGGTCAACCAGGATGCAGACGGTAATGTCATTCCAGGCGTCGCTTTACGCTGGGAAAACGAAGACAACAAGGTGTTTACGTTTTACCTTCGAGAAGACGCCAAATGGTCGAACGGTGATCCTGTTACCGCGCAAGATTTTGAGTACAGCTTCAAGCGCGTGGCTGATCCAATGACGGCTTCACCTTACTCTTGGTACCTTGGCTACACCCACATGGAGAATGCCAAAGCCATTATTAAGGGTGACAAAGATAAAGACACATTGGGCGTTGAAGCGCTAGACGATCACACCCTTCAGGTGACGTTAGATACCGCGGTACCTTACCTCGTGAAGATGATGGGCCACACCACCATGAAGCCGGTACATAAAGAAACGGTGGAAAAACATGGTGACCAATGGACTAAACCTGAGAACTTCGTGGGTAATGGTGCGTATGTCGTGGATAACTGGGTGATTAATGAGCGCATTGAGTTAACCCGTAACGACCAGTATTGGGATAATGAAAACACCACACTCGATAAAGTGACCTATTTGCCGATTGAAAACCAAGTGGCGGAAATGAATCGCTACTTGGCCGGCGAAATTGACATGACGTATGAGATCCCGAACGAGCATTTCCGTCGCTTGAAAAACGAGCATCCAGAAGATTTATCTATCGTGGGTAACCTGTGTAGCTACTACTACATCTTTAATACCAAGCGTGAACCTTTTGATGATGTCCGTGTGCGTAAAGCCTTGTCTTACGCGATTGACCGTAACGTGATTACCGATGCGCTACTGGGCCAAGGGCAAAAGCCCGCGTACTTCTTGACGCCTGAAATTACCGCTGGGTTTGATCCTGAGCTGCCAGCGTACGCCAAGATGACACAAGAAGAGCGTGATGCAGAGGCCAAGCGTCTGCTCAAAGAAGCTGGGTTCGGTGAAGACAATCCGCTCGACTTCTCACTGCTTTATAACACCAGCGAAAACCACAAAAAGCTGGCCGTCGCAATCGGTCAAATGTGGAAAGACAAGCTGGGTGTTGATGTTGCACTTAATAACCAAGAGTGGAAAACCTACCTGAGCACCAAAGATGAAGGTAATTTTGATGTCGCGCGCGCCGGTTGGTGTGGTGACTACAATGAAGCGTCTACCTTCCTCAGCTTGATGCGCAGCTCTAACTCATCAGGTGGTGTGCATTATGATAGCCAAGCTTATGATGCGATCATGGAAAACGCCATGACCACCACAGACGATGACAAGCGCACACAACTGTACTTGGATGCGGAAGCCCAGATGGCAAAAGACATGCCGATCGCGCCGATTTACCAGTATGTAAAAGCGCGTCTGCTTAGTCCACAAGTCGGTGGCTTCCCTGCCAATAACGCCGAAGAGAAGATCTACTCAAAAGATCTTTATATCAAGGCCGAGTAACGCCTGATTCACAGCTGATAAGGGAGCCGCTCCATGCGGCTCCCTTGGCTGGTTGTCGCTATGTAGGTATCGCCTAGGTAGCGGACGCTGTGAGGCTCAAAACGAAACGGTACAGTTATGTTGAAATTTATCGCCAAGCGCCTTTTGGAAGCTATTCCAACGTTGTTGGTCTTAATTACTATCTCTTTTTTCTTGATGCGGTTTGCGCCAGGCAACCCCTTTTCAAGCGAACGTCCATTGCCCCCTGCCGTAATGGAAAACATCAATGCCAAATACGGTCTGGATAAGCCTGTATTTGAGCAATACACCACCTACTTGGGCAATATCCTACAAGGGGATTTTGGTCCATCGTTTAAATACATTGATTTTACGGTGAATGAGCTGATTGCTGACGCATTTCCTGTATCGGCACAAATCGGTGCGTTGGCGTTTATCTTCACGCTGATTTTTGGGGTCACGATTGGCACCATTGCTGCGCTCAAACAAAACACCTGGATTGACTACACCATCATGTCTACGGCGATGTTAGGGGTGGTGATGCCATCCTTTGTATTAGCCCCCGTGCTGATTTATATCTTCGCCATTAACCTTGGTTGGTTCCCCGCCGGTGGCTGGCAAGGCGGTGGTTGGCAATTCATGGTATTGCCAATGATCGGTATGTCCTTACTGTATGTGGCCACATTTGCGCGTGTGACCCGCGGCAGCATGATCGAAACCCTAAACAGTAACTTTATTCGCACCGCGCGTGCCAAAGGGCTCAGTTACCCTAAAATTATTGTTAAACATGCGCTCAAGCCTGCGATGCTACCGGTTGTGTCCTACATGGGACCCGCGTTTGTGGGCATTATTACGGGGTCGGTGGTGATCGAAACCATTTTCGGTTTGCCGGGTATCGGGAAGCTGTTTGTGAACGCCGCGTTTAACCGTGATTATTCATTAGTGCTTGGCTGTACCATTTTGATCGGTACGCTGACCATTCTTTTCAACGCGATCGTCGATATCCTGCTGGCGTATATCGATCCTAAGATTCGTTACTAGGGGTGACATGATGCTGACGAAAAAAGAAAACATTGACGCCCTCGAAAACTTTGCTGAAGAAGTCGATGTCAAGGGGCGTAGCCTTTGGCAGGATGCGGCGATTCGTTTTAAACGTAACCGTGCTGCAATGGCGAGCTTGGTGATTCTGGTATTGATTGGTTTGAGCGTGATCCTTGGGCCGTATATCAGTGCCTACGCGTATGACGCGACCGATTGGTATGCCATTCATGCGGCGCCTTCATTGGGCGTAGACGGACATTGGTTTGGTACCGATGCGTTAGGCCGAGATCTCTTTACTCGCACCATGATGGGCGGGCGTATATCGATCATGGTAGGCGTCATGGGTGCCTTTGTCGCCGTCTTGATTGGTACCTTATATGGTGCCACATCAGGCTTTATTGGCGGCCGCACCGATGCGGTGATGATGCGCTTGGTGGAAATCCTCCAATCGATTCCGTTCATGTTCTTTGTGATTGTACTGGTCACCTTCTTTGGCCGTAATATCGTGCTGATCTTCGTGGCCATTGGCTGTATTGCGTGGCTAGATATGGCACGTATTGTGCGCGGTCAAACACTGAGCTTACGGAGTAAAGAGTTTGTCGAAGCGGCGCACGTTTCAGGGGTGAGCACGCGCCATATCATTACTCGCCATATCGTGCCAAACGTACTCGGGATTGTTGCGGTTTACTCGACTTTATTGGTGCCGAACATGATCTTGTTTGAATCTTTCTTGAGTTTCTTGGGGTTAGGTGTGCAAGAGCCAATGACCAGTTGGGGTGCCTTACTACAAGAAGGCTCGCAAACGATGGAAATTGCGATTTGGCAGCTGCTGTTCCCTGCCGCCTTTATGGTGATGACATTGTTCTGTTTTAACTATGTCGGCGATGGGCTTCGTGATGCCTTGGATCCAAAAGACAGATAAGCGACGTTTTTTGCCATCGTAAAAAACGCAATAATATGAAAAGCGCAGGTTTATTTCCTGCGCTTTTTTGTTACTGTTAAATGCGTGTTTCAAGGATGAGAATCGATAGCAATGGTGGCTGTCGATAGAGTGACAAAGGAGCTGTCATGCGATCCCTCTCAATTCAATGGAAGGTCACCCTCGTGGCCAGTTTGTGCGTTGCTGTGACCGCGGTAACCTTATTAACCTTCTCGACTTACGTAAATAACCAGTTTCAGCAAACGGTCGGTCAAGCGAGCACTCAAACGCTGCGCAGTGCTGCTCAACGTCTTGCGACCAGTCAAGCCCACGTTCAAGCGACCCATGTTCAGCGTTCTTTAGATGAAGCGGTGTACCGCGCGCAAATGCTGGCGCAAAGTGTGGTGTACCTACAGTATAACGCTGAGCAAAACTTTACCGACAGTGGTGAACTTCGCGGTTCAATCAATGAGCTAGTGCGGCGCTCCGTGGAGAACTTTGATTCGGTCCAAGCTGCGTTCGTGGTGTTTAAGCCCAATGCGCTCGACCAAGAAGATGATTTTTATCAGCTCGATACAGAACGGGGTGCCAATGCCACAGGGCGTTTTGCCAGCCGCTGGCAAAAACGGGATGGCGAGCTGCAAGGCAGTGTGCTCAGTGAGAAGCAAATTAACAACGACAATAATAATGGCAGTGGGCAAGCAGCGAATCATTGGTACCAGTGCCCATTGAGCCAAGGTGCGGCATGTGTGTCTGCGCCCAAACAAGCGGGCAGCAGTCTTAGCGTCACCATTTCTTCACCGCTAATGCGCGACGGACAAGTGCTTGGGGTACTGGGCATTGATATTGGTCTTGGCGGATTACAGTCAGTGATCGCAGAGGCAGATAAAGCCCTATTTGACGGTGCCGGGAATGTCAGTGTACTGAGCCAAGGTGGCCGTTTAGTGGTGTCGGATAAATCGCAAGCAACGGGAGGGACGGTTAATGATTTACCGTCGGCGCCCGACAACATGGTTGGATGGCTAACCGAAGGTCAACCACAGACCGAGTGGCAAAAAGGTCAATTGATGACCTATGTGCCGATTGCTTTGCCTGGCACCACGTGGGGAGCCCTGATCACCTTGCCGGAAGATGTCTTACTCTCTGAGGCAAACCAATTAAGCCAACAAATCACCGCGCAGCGCAGTCAAGCCGCGTGGACAGAGCGTAGCTTAGGGGTTGTGGCAACCCTGCTTGCTTTGGTGATCGCCGGATTAGCGGCGCGTCAAATCGTAAAACCCTTGAAACTACTCGCTGAACGATTGGCAGAGATTGCCGACGGTGATGGCGATCTTACTCAACGCATCCAGCTTAAAAATCGCGATGAAATCGGGGTTCTGGCAGGGCGCTTTAACCGCTTCCTCGATAAGTTGCAGCCTATCATGGCGAATGTGATTAATAGCGTTGAAGAAGCAGAGCATACTGCAAAAGAAGCCGCGCGTGTGGCCGCGCAAACCCGAGATGGTAGCCGTGAGCAAGTATCAAGCTTGGATGCAGTGGCGACAGCCTCAGAAGAGATGACGCAAACCGCCTCACAGGTTGCCAGTCATACCGAGTCGGCGCTGACTGCCGCTACCGCGGTCAACACGGCCACAGAGAACGGTGAAAAAATCGTCACTGGTTCATCGCAAGCCATGACGCGCTTAGTCGAGACGCTTAATGGTGCCACCGAGGATGCACAAGCTCTGCAAAAGAGCAGTCAGGACATTACTGAGATCTTAACCGTGATTGATGCCATGTCTGAACAAACTAATCTGCTTGCGTTAAATGCGGCGATAGAAGCGGCGCGAGCCGGCGAGCAAGGGCGCGGGTTTGCGGTGGTCGCTGACGAGGTACGTGAACTGTCACAGCGCACGAATCAGTCAATCACCCAGATCCGTACCGTGATTGATTCGTTGCAAGCGGGCGCGCAATCAGTGGTAGCCGCGATTCATGATGGGAACCAGTTAGCGGATGATACCGCAGAAAAGGTACAAGAGACGGTGGCTAGCCTGGACCAAATCCGTACTGCGATGCACGATATGATGGGGCTTAACAGCGAAATTAGCGCGGCGGCGGAACAACAAAGTGCGGTATCAGGCGATGTGACGCAAAATGTGACCCATATTCGTGAGCGCAGTGATGAACTCTTGTCGCATGCCGAATCGGCGGCGAGTATTGCCAGCCAATTGGAAGCGCTGGCTGGCCGCCAGCGTGCGCTAACGGCCCAGTTTAAAGTCTAACTTTGGTGATCCGCGGTTATTCTGGCGCTTCCTCTAGGGGGTACCAGTAGCCGCGGTTTACCCACAGCGTCAGCATAGGCCAAAACAGGCTATTGTCAGCGGCATCGCCGAGGATGTCCCAATCAATAAAGCGCTGGTTACATAACGCTGGGGTAAGCGACTCACACCCTGCGGGTAAGTCAAAGCTCTCACCCAGCATAAAAATCATGTCTGGCTGATCGGCGTGATAGAACGCACGCAAACCACTGAGTTTTTCTAAGCAAAGTCCATCCTGCATCGCGGCTTTGAGACTGTCTGGTTGCCACTGAGGATCGGGGCTAAGCAAATCGAGCTCGTGTCGAGCCTGAGAGAGAAATTCGCCAATCCAGCGCTTTTTACGGGTCTCGTCGTGCATTAATGCCATCATCATTTCGTCCATCTGGGCGAGATGTTGTGGATCCAATGCCGCAGGCGCGTCTGGTTGGGCTGACATGGCAGGCCAATGGAAATGATTATCGCCAGCTTCGTCGACAATCACTTGGTCTGCATAACTGCTCAGTAGCTCGCGGGCTTTAGGTGAACGATAGCCAATTGAGTAGCTGAGCGAGGGCTCTAGGGTATCGCCTTCGTGTGGAAAGCCTGGTGGGATATAAAGAATATCGCCTGGCTCTAGCACCACATCGATAATGGCATCAAAGCCGGTGATCTGCTTGAGCCCGGTTTCTAAGTTGGCTTCTTGGTAATCACCTTTTGGCCCAACGCGCCAACGGCGGCGGCCTTGGCCTTGCACGATAAACACATCATACTGGTCAATGTGTGGCCCGACGCCGCCCTGAGGCTGGGAATAACACACCATGACATCGTCAAATAGCCACTGCGGTAGCGAGGTAAATGCATCAGCCAGTTCACGTACGCCTGGGTGCCAATGGTTAGCGGCTTGTACCACCAGTTGCGCATGTGTCTCTGGGAAGTCGTCGAAGTGCTCGAAAGGACCGTTCGCGACTTGCCACTTGCCATTGGCTTGGGTCACCAGGCGTGAGTCAATATCCTCTTCCATCGCGAGTCCTGCGACCTCTTCAGGCTCAATTGGATCGTCAAAATCGGCTAATCCCTGACGGAGAACGGTGGGGCTTTGATGCCAATGTGTGGCCATAAATTCGGCGAGCGAGAACTGAAATTGATACATAACGACTTAGTTTACGAAATTTGCGGCAGTATAACGTGACCAGCGGGGCGGTGCGAGCGGGATAAAAAACGGCCCCCAATATGGAGGCCGCGAGCATTGGAAGCGCTTTGCTTACAGTTTGTCCGTAAGCTTGACCGCATCACCAATATAATTGGCGGGTGTCATTTGCTTGAGGCGTGCTTTCTCGTGCTCAGGCAGATCAAGGCTATCAACAAAGGTACGCATCCCTTCGCCATCAACCCGTTTGCCACGTGTTAGCTCTTTGAGCTTCTCGTAGGGCTTTTCTATCCCATAACGGCGCATCACGGTTTGAATAGGCTCGGCAAGGACTTCCCAGTTCTGATCCAATTCCGCTTCGAGTGCGGCTTGGTTGACTTCCAGCTTGCTGATCCCTTTCAGAGTCGACGCATAAGCAATCATGGTGTAGCCCACACCCACACCGAGGTTACGTAATACGGTGGAATCAGTCAGGTCACGCTGCCAGCGAGAAATCGGCAACTTTTGCCCGAGATGAGAGAAAATGGCATTGGCTAGGCCGAGGTTACCTTCCGAGTTTTCAAAATCAATCGGGTTAACTTTGTGCGGCATGGTAGATGAGCCAATTTCACCGGCGATGGTTTTTTGCTTAAAGTGACCCAGTGCGATATAGCCCCAGATATCACGATCAAAGTCGATCAAAATGGTGTTAAAACGTGCGACCGCGTCAAATAGCTCGGCAATATAGTCATGCGGCTCGATTTGAGTGGTGTACGGATTCCAGTCGATACCTAATGAGGTTACAAACGCTTCACTGTAGGCATGCCAATCGATCTCTGGGTAAGCGGACAAGTGCGCGTTGTAGTTGCCCACTGCGCCGTTGATTTTACCCAGGATCTCACTGCTTTTAACCTGCTTGATCTGACGTGTCATGCGGTACGCCACGTTTGCCATTTCTTTACCCATGGTCGATGGAGACGCAGGCTGGCCGTGGGTGCGTGAAAGCATGGGGACGTCGCGGAACTGCTGAGACAGATCTTGAACAGCGTCCGCCAAACGTTGCATTTCTGGCAAGATAACCGTATCGCGTGCCTCTTTGAGCATCAATGCATGCGAGAGGTTATTAATGTCTTCTGAGGTGCAGGCAAAATGAATAAATTCACTGACCGCGTTGAGTTCAGCGTTGTCGGCAATCTTTTCTTTTAGAAAATACTCAACCGCTTTGACATCATGATTGGTGGTGCGCTCAATCTCTTTGATACGCGCGGCATCTTGCTCATCAAACTCAGCAGCAATGCGGTCGAGTTGGGCGTTGGCCTCATCGCTAAAAACGGGCACTTCAGCAATGCTGTCTGTGGCTGCTAGTTTTTGCAGCCAACGGATTTCCACGATGGTGCGGTATTTAAGCAATCCAAATTCACTAAAAATCGATCGCAACGCAATCGTTTTCGTACCGTATCGGCCATCGACCGGTGAAACAGCAGTCAGCGCTGACAGTTCCATTTTTTATCTCCTGAGTTCAATCTGATTAGCTTCGGGCTAGAATGAGTTTGGCCTGCTCAACCATTTGTTTGCGACCAAAGATAAGGTGCCGGCGCTTGCCGCCTACTTGACGCCATAGGACAGCACTGCGGATACCGGAAAGCAAGATGGCACGCACGCGATGTTGCACGCCAGTTTGCTGTAAATGTTGTGGGTCACCAGACACTTGAATGCGCGGTCCGAGTGGGCTGATAACATCGAGATAAATGCTGGCGAGATTGCTGATCATTTGCTCATCAAGCAAATCAAAATGGCTCACTTGACGCTCAATCGTTTCGATGCGATCGCCCAGTTGTGCCATGGCATCACGGCGGCTGGACAGTTTGCGCTCCAGCGCCAGCAAATTAATCAGGTAGCGCATAGTTTCGCTACCATTGCGGCTGTTATCGAGTTGGCTAATGAGGGTTTCTAGGCCAAGATGAAGGCCTGACTCACCGCCACCGGTGACATTCCCCACCTCTCCGCGAAACACATCCAGGGTAGAAGAGGGGTTGGTGATGATAATGCTGCTCAGGCTCGTATTTAATGCGTCTTGGTCACAATACCCGTTGCGAGATACGTCTTGCACCAATTTTGCTGCCTGACAAATGCTGGCAAAAGCCAGGGTGCGATCATAAATCGTCTCTGCCACTGATCACGGCTCCTTAAATACGTTGCTCGATAATGCCACCGCCTAGGCACACATCGCCATCGTAAAAGACAGCGGATTGCCCCGGCGTTACCGCAATTTGCGGCTCGTCGAAGATAACTTTCACTGTATCATCATCAACGGGCGTGATAGTACACGATATATCGTGTTGACGGTATCGGGTTTTTACCGTGCAACGGCGGGTCTCGGTCACAATCTCGCGATCGACCCAGTGTAATTGCGCTGCGATTAGCCCTTCCGAATAGAGCCGAGGATGATCATGGCCTTGACCGACGAGTAACACATTGCGCGCGACATCTTTATCGACCACATACCAAGGGGCTTCGCTGCCATTGCCGCCCTTGAGGCCACCAATCCCTAAGCCTTTGCGCTGACCCAAAGTGTGGTACATCAAACCTTGGTGTTCACCAATCACGTCGCCTTCAGTGGTTTCAATAGGGCCGGGCTGCGCAGGTAAATACTGCGACAAAAAGTCGGTGAACTTACGCTCGCCGATAAAGCAAATGCCGGTTGAATCTTTCTTCTTCGCCGTCACCAAACCTTGCTCTTCCGCAATTTGGCGTACCTGTGGTTTTTCTAAATCGCCCACAGGGAACAGGCTGCGTGCCACCTGATCATGGCTAAGCGTGTACAAGAAATAGCTTTGATCTTTATTGTTGTCCAAGCCGCGCAGCATTTGCGCTTTTTCGCCGTTTTCAGGGAAGGTGCGACGGACATAATGTCCCATGGCAATATAATCGGCATCCAGCACTTCGTCGGCAAACTCGAGAAACGCCTTAAATTTGATTTCTTTGTTGCAAAGAATATCAGGGTTGGGCGTGCGACCTGCTTTGTATTCGGTTAAAAAATGCTCGAAGACATTATCCCAGTACTCAGCGGCAAAGTTAATGGTGTGGAGCTCGATGCCAAGTTTGTCACACACATCTTGCGCATCGGCCAAGTCTTCTGCAGCAGAGCAATACTCCTCGTTGTCATCCTCTTCCCAGTTTTTCATAAACAGGCCTTCTACCTGATAACCCTGTTGTTTCAACAAGTAGGCAGAAACGGAGGAATCAACACCGCCGGACATTCCGACAATCACTTTTTTGCTGCTGTTATCTGACATGGTGATCACAAATGCTGCTATCAATAAACGGACGCTGAGTTTAACAGAATCAAATCGCCGGATACAGATGTGATAGGGCTCACATGTTAGCCGTTATCCAAAGTGAGTAGATGGGTGGCTAGATGAATACGTGGCCTGTGACCGATGCGGCATATGTTAATACTATTAATCGCAATGAGGGTTAATACTTGGGATTGGATACCGCGCAAAGACTTGTGAACACCTTAGGTTTATCGATCGATTCCCGCACGCAGACACGCCGTATACCCATCCCTGGGGGCTCCGCCGCGCCATCCTTGGCGCGGAGGGTCTGTGTGCGCAAATCGTTCGATGGTGTGTTCAGGAATTCCTAGTACTCATTGCGTTTCTTCGACGGTGCGCGCTTGGACGAGCGAGTGCGCCCACGCGGTGCTTTCCCTTTTGCGCCTTTGGGTTTAGGGGTGAACTGCTCAAAGCCTTTCGGGGGAGCGACCTCACGCCACTGGCCCGGTTGCAAATCATCCAGTTGCCACGAGCCCAGCTGAGCGCGAATCAAGCGGAGCGTCGGGTGGCCGATATGCGCGGTCATGCGGCGTACTTGCCGGTTTCGCCCTTCTTGTAGCACTACCTTTAGCCAGGTCGTGGGAATGTTAGCGCGATAGCGCACCGGAGGATGGCGTTCCCAGACGGTGGGCGGAGCCATTCTGGTGACATCGGCGGGCAGCGTGAGACCATCTTTCAGTTCGACACCGTCACAGAGCGCTTGAATCGCGTCATCGCTAGGCTCGCCTTCGACTTGTACCCAATAGGTTTTGGGCGACTTGGATGAAGGCTGGGTGAGTCTCGCTTGCAAGGCGCCGTTATTGGTGAGCACCAGTAACCCCTCGCTGTCCTTGTCGAGTCGACCGGCTGGGTACACGTCTTTCACCGATACAATGTCGGCCAATGTACTGTCGCCAGGTTCGCCACTAAACTGGGTCAACATGTTATAAGGTTTGTTAACAAGTATCACTTTGGTGGCGAGGGCGGCCGCTCGGGGGGCCTTCCCACCTTTGGCCGATGGAGCTTGGGTGTTTGAAACAGCCTTTGACGCTGGCTGGGGGCGGGCTTTATATGGCATGAGGGCTGTCAAATAGATTAAACGGCAAATGAGACTTCCGTATTATACACGTAATAATCTGTTTGGCGTGTTGTATGAATTCGAGTATCCTCGACTCGCATCTTACACAAAGATAACAAATGGACGCTAGGAGATTAAAATGGAAAGTAAAGTAGTTGTACCGGCGGAAGGTCAGAAGATCACACTCGACGGCACAAAACTGGTAGTCCCTAACCACCCTGTGATCCCTTACATTGAAGGGGATGGCATCGGGATGGATGTTAGCCCTGCAATGATCAAAGTTGTTGATGCAGCTGTTGCTAAAGCCTATAACGGTGATCGTAAGATTTCATGGATGGAAATCTACACCGGTGAGAAGTCTACCAAGGTATACGGTGATGATCAGTGGCTGCCAGCTGAAACCCTCGACTTTATCCGCGAATATAAAGTGGCGATCAAAGGCCCATTGACGACCCCAGTTGGCGGTGGTATTCGCTCATTGAACGTGGCGCTTCGTCAAGAGCTCGACCTCTATATCTGTGCGCGTCCGGTACGTTACTTCACTGGCGTTCCTAGCCCACTGAAAAAGCCAGAAGACACTGACATGGTGATCTTCCGCGAAAACTCAGAAGACATCTACGCGGGTGTTGAGTTTAAAGCAGGCACCGCCGAAGCGGATAAAGTGATTAAGTTCCTGCGTGAAGAAATGGGTGCCAACAAAATCCGTTTCCCTGAGCAGTGTGGTGTAGGCATTAAGCCAATCTCAGAAGAAGGCACCAAGCGCCTGGTTCGCGCCGCTATCGAGTACACCATCGATAACGATCGCGACTCACTGACTATCGTCCACAAAGGTAACATCATGAAGTTTACCGAAGGGGCGTTTAAAGACTGGGCGTATGAAGTAGCCAAAGAAGAATTTGGTGCCGAGTTGTTGGACGGCGGTCCTTGGATGACGATGAAGAATCCAAAAACTGGCAAACAGATCACCATCAAAGACTCCATCGCGGATGCGTTCTTGCAGCAAATCTTGCTGCGTCCAGCGGAATATGATGTGATTGCCACCATGAACTTGAACGGTGATTATGTTTCTGATGCGCTTGCCGCTCAGGTTGGTGGTATTGGTATCGCCCCAGGTGCCAACATTGGTGACGGTGTGGCGCTGTTTGAAGCTACCCACGGCACGGCGCCGAAATACGCCGGTCAAGACAAGGTGAACCCAGGTTCACTTATTCTGTCTGCAGAAATGATGCTGCGCCATATGGGCTGGTTTGAAGCGGCTGACTTGGTGATCAAGTCAATGGAAAAAACCATCGCTAACAAGACAGTTACCTATGACTTTGAACGTTTGATGGAAGGCGCGAGCCTGCGTAAGTGTTCTGAGTTTGCTGACGAGATGGTCAAGCAGATGTAATCACTGACTCTCAGTGAGAAACGAAACCCGGCGAGTGAGCCGGGTTTTTTGTTCATGGTCTCTGGGAATCCACGCAGACCATTAGTCTATATCTTCCCACGACAACGCGGTGCCTTTGGTTAACGCGCGTGTTGCGCGCTTTCCGAGTACGGCATCATAGTGTTTCGGTGCCAACCCAAAGCCAGGTCGAATACTGCGCACATTATCGGGCGTCAGTGGCTCACCGGGCGCAATATCCTCACAGACATACAAAGAGCGCCTAAATTGACGGTTGCTCGACTCGGCCTCTCGTATAGTTAGGGCGCTTTCTCCTAACGCTTGCCACGCCGCGTGGGTTTGCTCACAAAGCGCACTGAGTGCAGGTGGCGTAAGCGAGAAAGCGGATAATCCAGACAAGCTTCGAAAGAACCAGTACCGCCGGTGATCAGAATGGATTTACCGTTAAACATAGGACGCCTTGTCACTAACTGTCGGGAATACAGGCAGTTTAACTGATCTGAGCAGGATTTGGCGATCTGCTACGGCCATGACGCGCGATTAAGCGACATCAAGCGGTTTTATTTTTTCTACCTCGTGTTTAATTGATTGCGACGCCTCCCAAAGATCAACGGCCCTTTGCGCATTGAGCCAAAACTCAGGCGAGTTACCAAACAGACGAGCGAGACGAAGCGCCAGCTCCGGGCTCACGGCTTTACGCTCATCCAATACGGCAATCATCGATTGACGAGAGACGCCCAAAGCATCAGCCAATTGTTCTACACTCAAGCCGAATTCGGACAGAAAGTCTTCGCGCAAGATGGCTCCAGGATGCGTCGGTTGGCGTTGCATGCCAGCAGTGTTGAAAATCGTCATCACTGTTACCTCATTAGTGGTCGTCGCAATCGTGCCTACGTTCGTCTATCTAAATATAGCGATATCCACGGTATCTACCCCGAACTATTTTAGAATCGCCCTATATGATCACAGCCAGAGGAGATGTCAAACTGATCTTTTTGGTTAAAAAACGTTCTCGCCCTAGTTTAGACTTAAGTCTACGACGATTGATGAGTGTATCCGATCAGATGCTAGTTTATTAATTTAGTTTAATCGAATTAAAAAAATAAATAATCTAGAATTATTTACAAACCCAAACTTCTATCGATTACACGGATGGGAAAATAAAAAAATAAAAACCACCATAGAAGAAGATAAACATGATAAATGCCACCAATCCAGCAAAAAAATGCGATTTATTTTCATGATAACTAATCCAGCCACCAGCAAAAAATATTTCTTTTGTTACAAAAGCATATATTACATTTAGCAGCGACAACGCAAAAGCAATAAAAAATAATATTTCCATTATTCACCTTGGTTTATAAGAAGATAAATAAAAATTCGCCTTAAAGATTAAGTTGAATAACTGGTTAACTGCTTCTATCAATCCAGAAATAGACACTGAGAGAACAAAGCCCATAGTCTGGGGGCAAGCCAGTACCAATAGAATATCCACCTATTCCGAGACTTCCCCCAACTGCCAGTCCGCGCTGACTGTTGCCGGAGCTGGAGTTGAAGTCACTAAAAACATAACTACTAAAGTTAGTGGCAGGCCAAAGTAAATCATCATTTTCAGCGTTAGCAGAATAAGATGTTACAAAAGCTAATAATAGTAAGAGGGTTTTCCTTTTCCTCGTAGAATAGCCTTCCTTTATAGTTTTATTTCTATAGCTCCTGGTAACAAGTTGATTGTTTTGTATAAATTTATATTTCTCTATGTTTAGTACATTACATTAATCAACAATCTCGAACATTGACAAACCAAAATTTTTCGACTAAGAACACCTGAATATTGAATAAATAGACATGTGATTTACATAATGCTGCGAGCTAAAAATGTTATATAACATTTTCCTTAAATGTCAGCATTTAAGCCATGACTGGGCTAGATCGCGAGCGTTTTTTGACCCAAAAGATCGGTTTGACGAGGCGTTGTTGTTCAAATTAGTCACCTAAAGCGCTGATAAAAATAAGGTTATTCCCATCAGTCAACTTGGCAACTAACAGGCATATCGAGTTGATTGACTTTGTTCATCACTTTCATGTTGGCCAATGCTTCGCCAACTTGTGCATCGTAATTACGTAGTGTCAGCTGAGGGATGAGTAACTTTTCGTATCGAGTTATCCCTGTTTCCGACAGAGAGCGTTGGTGATAACCCGCTTCTTGTTTCCCGTCTTCCCAGTCACCGGGTTTCAAGGATTTGACAGCTGCATTGCGAGGCCGGCCGTCCTCCCAGTAGCCCGCATTGCTGCGCGGTGGAATGGTCGGTTTAATGCCTTTTCTTCTATGATCTACCTTGACGCTCTGATGGTCTGATCACTGCGGGAGTGACAAGTTTAATCATTTAGGAAACAGCGCCGTTTTAAGCGACCGAGTACAACTTAAAAAGCGCCGCATGTGGACGGCGCTTTGAAGGGGCCTTGTTTACGCTAACGTGCGTGGCGTGGCCGTTAGCCTTGATGGCGAGAGGCGAGGACTTCGGTCACTTGATGGAGGCTAAGCTCTTGGTCTTGCAGTAATACCAACAGGTGATAAAGCAAGTCGGCGCTTTCGTTTAATAGCTCGGCCTTATCGCCTGCCGTGGCAGCGAGGGCGACTTCGACGCCTTCTTCCCCCACTTTTTGCGCGATACGCTTGGTGCCTTTGGCAAATAAGCTTGCGGTGTAAGAGTCATCAGGCGCGGCGTCTTTGCGGCTGGCAAGTACTTGCTCTAGGCTCGATAAAAAGCCGGGGCCGGTGTGTGGTGGTTTATTGTCACTGTCAAAGCAGGTGGTCGTGCCGAGGTGACAGGTGGGCCCGTGAGGCGTCGCCGTGACCAATAAGGTGTCTTGATCGCAATCGAGTGCAATGTGCTCAAGGCTCAACACATGGCCGGAGCTTTCGCCTTTTACCCAAAGACGCGACTTGCTGCGCGACCAAAAGGTGACGCGACCGGTTTCGAGCGTCGCGTTCAGTGCATCGGCATTCATGTAGCCCAGCATCAACACTTGGCCGCTATCGCTGTGTTGGATAATCGCAGGCACCAAGCCGGCGTTTTTCTCCCAATCGATACGTTCTTCCCATGCTGCCGTCATACTCTTACCTCGATCCCTTGTTGTTTTAATGCTTGTTTTAATTCGCTTATCGCGAGGATTTGTTTGTGAAACACCGAAGCGGCCAGCGCGCCATCGACATTCGCTTGTAAAAAGGCGTCGGCGAAATGCGACATTTCACCGGCACCGCCGGAGGCAATCAGAGGCACCTGACAGCACTCTCTCACCATGTTGAGTTGGGTTAAGTCATAGCCTTGGCGCACGCCATCTCGGTTCATCATATTGAGTACGATTTCGCCCGCGCCTCGCTGTTGGACTTCCTCAACCCACGCAGCGGTTTGCCAAGGCGTAGCCTGAGTGCGGCTTTCATCGCCGGTAAATTGATAGACCTGATAGTGCCCGGTCGCTTCATCGAAGAAAGAATCAATCCCGACCACCACGCACTGCACGCCAAACTTATTGGCCAGCCGCGTGATCAAACTTGGGTCGGCCAAGGCGGGTGAATTAATCGATATCTTATCCGCGCCGAATTCCAAGATTTGCTGAGCATCGGCTTCGGATTTAATTCCACCGGCGACGCAAAAGGGGATATCAATGACTTCCGCGACGCGACTGACCCAGCTTTTATCGACCACCCGGCTGTCACTGGAGGCGGTGATGTCATAAAACACCAACTCGTCAGCACCTTCTTCGGCGTAGCGTTTGGCGAGCGGGACGATATCGCCGATGATTTCGTGATTGCGAAATTGCACGCCTTTGACCACTTGTCCGTCGCGGACGTCCAAACAAGGAATTATCCGTTTTGCCAGCATGCGATCGCCTCCTCTGCGCTAAAGTTGCCTTCCAGTAGGGCGCGGCCGACGATCACGCCTGCGACGCCAGTGTTGCGTAAGGCGCGAATGTCTTCGAGACTGCCAATGCCGCCTGATGATTGAAACGCAATGCTCGGATAGCGCTGACACAAGTCGCGATAGAGCGCCACATTGCTGCCTTGCAAGGTGCCATCGCGGGAGATATCAGTGCACAGCACATGCTTGAGCCCGACGGACAAATAATCATCGAGGAGCGCTTCAATGGTGACGCCGGAGTCTTGTTGCCAGCCCGACACCGCCACGCGTCGCGTCCCCTCGCTGTCGATGTGAATGTCGAGTGCCAATACAATGCGGTCAGGGCCGTAGGTTTGCATCCAGCCTTTAACCAAATCGGGGGATTTAACCGCGGTGGAGCCGATCACTACGCGCTGCGCACCGGTGTTTAGCAGCTCAATCACGTCCATTTCGGTGCGCACGCCACCGCCGATTTGGATATTGGCAGGCGTTGATTGCAAAATCTCGGTGATTAAATCGACCTGACGCGCAGTCGGATCTTTGGCACCGGTTAAATCCACGAGGTGCAGCCAATCCGCGCCCGCTTGATGGTAACGTGCAAACTGCTCACGCGGGTCAAAACTGTAGTCGGTTTTTTGCTGATAATCTCCTTGATAAAGGCGCACCACTTGGCCGTCTATCAAGTCGAGTGCTGGTATAATCATCCTTGCTTACATCTCCAAAAAATTCTGAATCAAACGCGCGCCTACTTTGCCCGAACGCTCGGGGTGAAACTGAACCCCGAAGTAGTTGCCTTGATTAATGGCCGCACTGAACGCATGGCCATAATGACATTGTGCCAAGGTGTAATCACCGACCGGCATCGCGTAACTGTGGACAAAGTAAAAGTGGCTGCCTGCGGGAATGCCATCGAATAAGGGATGGTCATTGGCGGTGGCGACTCGGTTCCAACCCATGTGAGGCAGAGGCTGCCCTGCGGTATCCATCAGTTTGGTGGGCGCGGGGATGTGGCCGAGGCACTCAACGGGGCTATCGCCTTCATCGGAGTGCGTCCCCAACATTTGCATACCAAGACATATTCCCAGCAGCGGTTGCTCGACTTGCTTAACCAAATCTACCAAGCCGCGCTCGGTGAGGTTTTTCATCGCCTCGCTGGCCGTGCCGACGCCGGGCAAAAAGAGTTTATCTGCCCCTAGCACCACGTCCGGATCGCGGCTTAGTGTCGCTTGATAGCCGAGACGCTCGACAGCAAAGCGCACTGAGGCCACATTGGCGCAGCCGGTATCGATAATGACAGTCTGTTTGCGCATTACAGCACTCCTTTACTGCTTGGCAGGGCGTCGCCTTCGACCTTGATGGCTTGACGCAAGGTGCGGCCAAAGGCTTTAAATAAGCTTTCCACCAAGTGGTGGGTGTTTTCGCCCGACACCGTCAGGTGCAGAGTACAGGCCAAGGTGTCGGTCAATGAGCGGAAGAAGTGTCCCACCATTTCGGTCGACATATCGCCCACTTGTGGCTGTGGGAAGCTGGCCTCAAATTTCAAATAGGGACGTCCGGACAAATCCAATGCACATTGCGCCAAGCATTCATCCATCGGCAGGCTAAACCCAAAGCGGCCAATACCGCGTTTATCTCCCAGCGCCCGTTTGAGTGCGTCGCCCAACGCGAGGGCGGTATCTTCAATGGTGTGGTGGTCGTCGATGTGCAAATCGCCTTTAACGCGAACGTTGAGCTGAAAGCCGCCGTGGGTGGCGATTTGATCCAACATGTGGTCAAAAAAGCCCAGTCCGGTTTCAATGCGACTACCGCCACTCTTATCCAGGTTAACATCCACCTGAATATCGGTTTCTTTGGTGGTGCGAGTGACACTGGCCAGTCGCGGCTGCTGGGTGAGACGCTCGACAATCTGTGGCCAGCCCATCACGTCACGTTGATATTTGATGCCTTGTAGCGCCATATTGTTCGCTAAGGTGATATCGGTGTCGCGATCGCCAATCACCGCCGATTGGGCGAAATCAATTCGGCCTTGCTGTAGATAGTCTTTCACCAAGCCTAGTTTGGGTTTGCGACAGCTACAGTCATCGCTATCAAAGTGCGGGCAAATCAGGACGTCTTCAAAATCGATCCCTTGTGAGCGAAACAGGGCCATCATCATGTTGTGTGGCGCATCAAAGTCCGCTTGCGGGAAGCTCTCGGTTCCCAGACCATCTTGATTGCTCACCATCACCAAGGTGTAACCCGCCGCTTGCAGGCTGAGTAGTGCAGGGATCACGTCCGGCTCAAAGGCCAATTTATCCAGACGATCCACTTGATAGTCTTCAGGCGGCTCCACAATTAAGGTGCCATCACGGTCAATAAATAAAATCTTGTCTTTCACAGTGGTTGTCCTTATTCACTGAGTTGCTGGCGGATAAAGGCCAGCACTTTTTCACATTCGTCACGGTTACCAATGCTGATGCGCAAGCTGTTGGCAACGGCGGTCTGACGCACAATCATGCCGGCACGCCCTAAACGTGCGAACACTGCGCCGGCGTCATCTAGCGTGATGAGCAGATAATTACCAAAGCCCGGATGCACCTCGACGCCGGGTAGCATACTGAGACCGGCTTGCAGGTAGGCACGGTTGGCGGTTAAGTCTAAAACTTGATATTTCATCCGCGCTAAACCGGCCTCGGAGAGCGCTTGTTCGGCAATGTCTGCCACGGGGACCGGCACCGGATATGGCGGGATCACCTTGAGCATCAAGCTAATAATCGCGGGACTGGCGAGGGTAAAGCCGCAACGCAGTCCCGCCAGAGCGAATGCTTTTGATAGGGTGCGCAAAATGGCCAGATTATCAAAGCGTGCGAGCAAGTCGGTGCAGGTCGCTTCTGGACTAAATTCGATATAGGCTTCATCCAGCACCACAATCGCGCGATCTTGAGTGCGGGTAAGTAGCGCTTCTATGCCGTCGCGGTTAATGAGATTGCCGGTCGGATTATTGGGACTACACACGAAGATAAGCTTGATGTTGGCATCTGTCTCCAAGGCGGTATCAATTCCTGCCATGTCTAGCTGCCAGTCCGCGGTGAGAGGCACTTGGGTGGTGGCGATCCCTTGGTTTTCTGCACTGACCGCATACATGCCATAGGTAGGCGGGCAAATCAGCACGCTATCTTGGTTTGGCTCGCAAAAGGCACGCAGCAACAAATCAATCCCTTCATCGGCGCCACGAGTGGTGATGACTTGGTTCGTTGCCACGCCAGCATAGTCTGCATAGGCACTAATCAATGATGCCGGCTGGCAGCTGGAGTAGCGATTGAGCCCTTGGCCGCTTACGGTGTAAGCATTGTCAAAGGGTGACTCGTTAGCATTGAGCCAGACATCCCCGCTACCGCCGATGCGGCGGGCTGACTGATAGGGGGTGAGCGCTTGTACTTGCTCACGAGCGAGTTTTTCTATGCTCATGCTAACGAGTCCTCTGAGGCTTGAGTTTGTTGTAGTTTAGTCAGACGAATTTCGACCGCTTGGCGGTGTGCATCCAAGCCTTCTGCTTCGGCAATGCGCATCACTGTCGGGCCCAGTGTTTGCAGACCCGTGTCGCTAAGCTCTTGCACTGTCATGCGCTTGGTAAAGTCGGCCAGCCCAAGGCTGCTGTAGGTGCGCGTATAACCATAAGTGGGGAGCACGTGATTGGTGCCAGAGGCGTAATCACCCACGGACTCGGGCGAGTATGCGCCCAAGAAAATCGAGCCAGCGTTATCCAACAGGGGCAATAAATCCCTTGGCTGTTGAGTTTGCACAATCAAGTGCTCTGGCCCATAACGGTTAGAAATCGACACGCACTGAGTGAGGGTGTCGGCAATAATGATCACACTGCTGCCCAGCGCTTGCTTGGCAATATCCGCACGACTGAGCGTGGTCAATTGCTGCTGCACCGCATCCGCCACTTTCTCTGCCATTTCTGGGGCGGGGGTCACCAGCACCACTTGCGAGTCGGGGCCGTGCTCCGCTTGGCTGAGTAAATCAGCGGCAACAAAGTCTGGATCTGCGCCAGCATCAGCAATCACTAACACTTCCGAGGGGCCAGCAGGCATATCCATGGCCGCACCATTAGCGGCGAGGCTCACTTGCCGTTTGGCTTCGGTGACATAGGCATTACCCGGGCCAAAAATTTTATCCACCTTGGTCACGCTTTGGGTGCCAAAGGCCATCGCCGCCACTGCTTGTGCGCCGCCAAGGGTATAAATTTCATCAATCTCGCACAGTTTGGCACAGTATAAAATCTCATCAGCCACCGGTGGTGGGGTACACAGCACCACTTTTCGGCAGCCAGCAATTTGTGCGGGCACGCCCAGCATCAATACGGTAGAGGGCAAGGGCGCGCTGCCGCCGGGAATATACAGCCCCACGCGGTTAATCGGGCGGGTAATGGATTCACACACCACCCCTGGCATGGTTTCGACTTTCAACGGCTGCGCTTTTTGCGCACGGTGAAAGGTGCTGATGTTATCGTAGGCTTGGCGTAGGGATAGCTTGATATCTTCTCCCAAGCGCGTTTCAGCATCGGCCAAGGTCGCTTTGTCGAGTTTGACGCTATCCAGTTCGACACCATCAAACTTTTGGGTCAATGTTTTTAAGCTGTCATCTCCCCGCTCACGGACATCGGCGATAATCTCCGCGACGCTTGCTTGGGTTTGGGCGCCGGTTGTGATTGCAGGGCGGCGCATTAAGCCTTCTTTTTGTGACTCTCCGAGTGATTTCCAGACCACAGTACGCATCGTGATTTACTCCATCATCTTTTCAATCGGCAGGACCAAAATTGAGCTCGCACCCAACTGCTTCAATTTTTCCATGGTTTCCCAGAACAGATTCTCGGTGCTCACAAGGTGCACAGCGACACGGCTCTTCTCATGTGCCAAGGGTAAAATGGTGGGATCTTCCGCGCCAGGAAGTAGCTCGACCACTTGCTCTAAGGTTTCGCTGGGCGCGTGGAGCATGATGTATTTGGATTCTTTGGCTTGGATGACCCCTTGCATGCGGGTGAGCAGGCGCTCAATCAATGCGGTTTTCTCTTCACTGAAGCTGCCTTCACGCTGGATCAATACCGCTTTGGAGCGAAAAATCACTTCGGCTTCTTTCAAGCCATTGGCTTCTAAGGTGGCACCGGTTGAAACGAGGTCACAAATCGCATCAGCGAGGCCTGCACGAGGCGCGACTTCGACTGAGCCATTGAGCATACAGGTGCTAAAGCTCACACCTTGTTTATCCATGTAGGCTTTAAGGATGTTGGGGTAGGTGGTGGCAATGCGCTGGTTAGCCAGATCTTGTGGGCCGTTATAGCTTTGGTCTTTATCGAGGGCGATGGAGAGACGACAGCCGCCGAAGTCGAGGCGGCGCAGTAGTTGATATTGGCTCGGCTCGCCCAGCTTGATGCGCTCAAGGCGTACTTCTTCTAGTTCGTTTTCGCCAATTACCCCTAAATCAACCACGCCGTCCATGATAAGGCCAGGGATATCATCGTCACGGACCAGCAGTAGATCGATGGGCATGTTTTCGGCGTGAACCACTAAACGTTCGCCGGTGTAATTGATTTTTACCCCGCAGCGTTTAAGCAGCTCTTGGCATTCTTTCGCCAGGCGGCCCTTTTTTTGGATGGCGATACGTAAGCGTTGTGTTTGCATGTGTGCTTCCTTGTCTAAAAATGAAAAGCTAAAAAAGAAAAAACCCTCGGAAGACGGTGCTCCCGAGGGTCTGAATCTGTTAGCTGGCTAATGACCGACGGAAGCGCTTTTTACTCGTCTTCCAGTCGAAACCATTCCTCCCGAAAGACTAGTCAGGATGATGGTGGTGATGCATTGTCATTAGCGCTGAAATCATTTGTGTCGTCCGTCGTTACGTTGAACTTTATTTAACTGCTTTTGACATTATCAAAATCAGCTTAGATTGCAACCAATGATCCGCTATTTTTTTCCACACGTTTTTATCTGTGGTGGCGATAGCCTAGCGGCTGGGCGATGAACTTATACGTAAATATCTAGCTCACCGTCTTGTTTTCTTTTGTTTTCCTCATGCTCTTTCTGAGCGTGATGTTGAGGATCATTAGGGTCATCTAAGCGGCGCTGCTTGCGCTCCTCAATATGAGCTTGTTTTCGAATCGCCCATACTTTGGTGGGTGGCGCATGCGGTGTGCGATAAACGGGACTGAGATTGCCGAGCCAATTCATGATTCATCCTCCTCTGGTCTTACTATCAGTATCGACCAAGGAAAATAATTCTTGATTGTTTTTTAACCAGCCCTTGATCAGAAAGTGAAAGAAACTAGCCGCAACACTTTTTAAATTTACGCCCGCTGCCACACGGGCAGGGGTCATTGCGCCCTGCTTTGACATGACCGGGGAAGACACCATCGATATATCGCCACTGACGCTGTCCATCGATTGTTTCTTTGACAAAACGAGAGCGCTCGTACAGGCACTGAGGCTCACCGTCGGCAATAAAGTGAGCTTTGAAGGTGACAAAGCCAAGTTCACCTTGCTGCAACACCTCGCGATCGAGCACCTCGAGTGACTGCCACTGATGTTCGGTCATGGTGGCAATGTCTTCACGAAACGAGCTGGCGCTACATTCACTGTGATAGGTCGCAACAATAAAATCCACCAAGCCTTTGGGGTGTGCACTAAAACGAGCGCGCATCAATTGCTCTGGATGAGACGCATTGGCGGGGTTTTGATGAATGGGTGCGCAGCAGTCTTGATAGGCTTTATTGCTGCAACAAGGGCATAAATCAGTCTGCATAAAGATCTCTTAACGATGAGCTGAACAGCTTATTAGTTGATGAAATCGCGGCTTTGTAAGTCACACCCTTGGGCACTACACATCAAGACAGAGCCGTGATCATACCAGTCGCCTAACACAATCCGTTGGTACGCGGTGCCGTGTTGGTGCCACTGATGAATATGAGGGCGGTGAGTATGGCCGTGAATCATGTTAACCACCCCCGCGTTATCCAACTGGCGCTGCACTTCTTGTGGCGTCACATCCATGATGGTGGATGACTTTTGCTGGTTGGCATTGGCACTGCCTGCGCGCATTTTGGCCGCAATCTTACGGCGCCATGTTAGCGGCAAGCACAAAAAGAGTCGCTGTAACCAGCGCTGGTGGACTTTGCGGCGAAACGCCTGGTAGTCAACATCCTCTAGGCACAAGGTATCCCCGTGCAAGATAAGGGTAGGGGTGCCATATAAATCAATGCACTCAAGCTCGTTTAACAGGGTTACGCCGGTTTCTTTGGCAAAGCGTTGACCAATTAAAAAATCGCGATTGCCATGAATAAAATACACCGGCACGCCGCGCTCCGTCACCGCAGAAAAGGCGGCTTTGATTTGTTGGTGGAATGGGCTTTTGTCGTCATCGCCAATCCACACCTCAAATAAATCTCCCAACACATAAAGGGCGTCGGCGTTTATCGCCTCTTCCTGCATAAAACGCTCAAAGCAGTCGGTAATATCTTGCCGTGTTGGGCTTAAATGGAGATCGGCTATAAAGAGGGTATGAGACATGCGTTGGCTTTATCAGTAATACAAACGGGCCGCTATTAAAAAGAAAGGGTAGCCTTGGCTACCCTTGCTCGATAGTGTCATCTTAGTCTTCAATAGTCACGCTATTGATCAACACTTCTTCGACCGGCACGTCTTGGTGAACATAACCCCAGTTACCGGTGGCAACGCCTTTGATCTTGTTGACCACATCCATGCCCTCAACCACTTCGGCAAACACACAGTAGCCCCAGCCATCTGGTGTCTTAGCTTTGTGATCCAGAAACAGGTTATCGTTCACATTGATAAAAAACTGTGAACTCGCTGAATGGGGTTCCATGGTGCGAGCCATCGACAAGCGGCCTGTCAGGTTGCTTAAACCGTTGTCCGCTTCGTTTTTAATCGGCGCACGGGTTGCTTTTTCTTCCATGCCAGAGGCCATGCCACCGCCTTGGACCATAAAGCCGTCAATCACGCGGTGGAACAGGGTTCCGTCGTAAAAGCCGTCACGGCAGTATTGTAAAAAGTTCTCGACCGTGGCCGGTGCTTCGTCTGCAAACATGCGAAGTTTGATGTCACCGAACGTGGTATGAAGAGTCACCATGATGTAATCCTGTCATTGGCTTGGCTAAAAAGGATCACAGATTTTAGCCGAAAGTATTCGCTGATCAAGCAAAGATCCCCTGGATGTGGAATTAATCATCATTCCTGTCCCCTTCACTGACCTCTAAGCGACGCCGAAGTGATTACGACGCAGGCTCTACATGCGCGAGCAACTTTTTAAGCAACACCGCGAGCTCGGCTTGCTCGTCGGCGGTGAGGCCAGCCAAGAGCTGGTGTAAGTTGTTGGTATGATCGGTCACTGCATCATCAATTAAATCCATGCCCGCCGCTGTCAGTGACACATAAACGCCACGGCGGTCGTTGGGATCCGGGCTCCGAGACACCAAGCCTTTCTGTTCGAGGCGATCAATTCGGTTGGTCATCGCGCCTGAGGTGAGCATCAGGGCATCGAGCAGCTGGTTGGGGGTTAATGTGTAAGGTGTGCCTGCACGACGCAGTGAGGCCAGCACATCGAACTCGCCAGGATTAAGGTTATATTGGCCAAATACCTGCTGCAGTTTGGGATTGATATTGCCCAAAACCCGCGCGAGACGGCCAGTGATTGCCATCGGGCTGGGATCGATATCCGGGCGCTCGTCGTGCCATTGACGCAAAATGAGGTCAACTTTGTCTTCTTGAGGAGCGGAAGGGGTTGCGTTATCAGTCATGATTCTGCCACATCGGTTAGTCTCAATAAGATCGGTCAGTGCCAATCAGTCTGAGGGCCAGTTTGCCCAATAAATACTTATCGATAAAGATTCTTTACAGGAAAATAAATCAAGTTTGTCGACAAGCTCAAGCAATAAGGGTGGTTTCAATAATAAGTTGTGAACCCAGTCTGGATGTGTTGCTGGGCATCGCGGGCGTGAGAGGCTTGCGTCAAGCCAGTAGAAAAGGTGTAATAGCCGCTTCACCTTACTCATTGTCACTATTGTAACGAGTCATCAAATAATTATGTCGACGCAAATCCCCCCGTTAAAGATCTACAACTCACTGACGCGAGATAAAGCTGTCTTTCAACCCATCACGCCGGGAAAAATTGGCATGTATGTGTGTGGGGTGACAATTTACGATCTCTGTCATATTGGTCACGGGCGTACCTTTGTTTCGTTTGACATGATTGCGCGCTACTTGCGCTACTTGGGCTTTGATTTAACCTTTGTTCGCAACATCACGGATATCGATGACAAGATCATCAAGCGTGCAGCGGAAAATGGCGAGAGCTGTGATGCATTGACCGAGCGTTTGATCGGTGAAATGTATCAAGATTTTGACGCCTTAAACATGGCGCGTCCGGACATCGAGCCACGCGCGACCGACTACATCGACGAAATCATCGCTCTGGTAGAAAAGTTGATTGAGCGTGGCTTCGCGTATGTCGCGGATAATGGCGATGTGATGTTTGAAGTGGCCAAATTTGACGATTACGGCAAGCTGTCAAAGCAAGATCTCGACCAGCTGCAAGCAGGCGCCCGCGTTGACGTTGAGACAGCTAAGCGCAGCCCCCTCGACTTTGTGGTGTGGAAAATGTCCAAACCTGGCGAGCCGACCTGGGAGTCGCCTTGGGGGCCAGGCCGCCCTGGCTGGCACATTGAGTGCTCGGCAATGAACTCTGCGATCTTGGGCGAACATTTTGATATTCATGGTGGTGGCTCTGATTTGCAGTTCCCGCACCACGAGAACGAAATTGCCCAATCTTGCTGCGCCCATGACACCCCATATGTTAACACCTGGATGCATAGCGGCATGGTGATGGTTGATCGTGAAAAGATGTCCAAATCCTTAGGGAACTTTTTCACCATCCGTGACGTGTTAGCACACTATGACGCAGAAACTGTGCGTTACTTCCTGCTTTCAGGTCATTATCGCAGCCAGTTGAACTACAGCGATGAGAACCTCAATCAAGCCCGTTCAGCACTTGAGCGTCTGTACACCTCGCTTCGCGGTTTAGATACTCAGGCCGTACCTGCTGGTGGCGATGAATACGTGGCACGCTTTGAAGCGGTGATGAACGATGACTTCAACACCCCAGAAGCCTATTCGGTGCTATTCGATATGGCCCGCGAGATTAACCGTTTACGTGGCGATGATTTGGCAGCGGCATCCGCACTGGGTGCGCAAATGCGCAAGTTAGCCTCGATTCTTGGTTTGCTCGAGCAAGATGCCGATAGCTTCTTGCAAGGCGATGTAGGGGCTGATAATGAAGTGGCTGAAATCGAGGCGCTCATTCAAAAACGGAACGATGCCCGCAAAGCCAAAGACTTTGCCACCGCTGATGCCGCGCGTGATGCGCTTACCGCGATGGGCATTGTGCTGGAAGACGGCCCGCAAGGCACCACTTGGCGCCGTAAATAAGCGACTGTTTATTTATCAATAAGCCACAAAAAACGGAGCCGACTAGCTCCGTTTTTTGTTATCGGTATCTCGTGCTTTCACGCAAAGCGACTGCCAAGCCACTCAGCGTGAAGCCGGTGTTACAGCCCAGGTGTGACCACGCGTTTATCGGCTTCCGGCAGCTCACTGCCGCAATGCTTACAAAATGAGGCGTCGGACTCATGGCCGCTTTTTGAGCAGTTAGGGCATTTTACTAAGTTGCGATGCAGCGACATCTGCTGACCGATTTCAGCAGTGATGATCCCAGTAGGTACGGCAATAATCGAATAGCCCATCAACATGGTGAAAGACGCGAGCGCCTTGCCAATATCGGTTTGCGGCACAATATCACCATAGCCGACCGTAGTGAGGGTGACGATCGCCCAATAGATTGCATAGGGAATACTGGTAAAACCATTCTCAGGCCCTTCAATCACGTACATAAGTGCGCCGAACACGGTGACCAGGATTGCCACAGAGAAAAAGAAAATCATCACCTTTCGCGACGATAGCATCATCGAGCGTAACAAGATGTTGGAGTCTTCCAAAAAACGCATTAACCTCAGGACACGAAAGATGCGTAAAACTCGCAACAGGCGCACCACCATCAGGTAAGTGGTGCCTGGGACAAAAATCGCGATATAGGTCGGTAGGATAGCCAGCAAATCTACCACACCATAAAAGCTACGCGCGTAAGCAGAGGGGCGCGGAGAGCAGTAAAGGCGCAGTACATACTCGATGGTAAAGATGCCGGTAAAGCCCCATTCAATCCAATAGAGCCATTGCGACCATTTAGCGTGAAAGCTAGCGATGGATTCCAGCATCAACACCACCATCGAGGCCAAGATCATCACAATCAGCACCAAATCAAACGCTTTCCCGTGCTTCGTCTCGGTGCCAAAGATGGTGGTGTATAGGTAATGTTGAAGACGGCTTTGTGACTTATTCATTCGCTTACCTTGCTAAATACTTTCCGTTGTTGAGCCGAAAAAAACCGGCACTGCAACTGCCTGCGTGCCGGTTTGTAATCTCTACGCGCTGAGGGATCTTACTGCGCGTTCAGTTAAGGCCAGGGAATAAAGCGCGCATGCCAGAGGCGATAAACTCAATCCCGAGGGAACCAAGGATCAGGCCCATTATCCGCGTAATAACGTTGATACCCGTTTGGCCTAAAAATTTCACCACTGCAGGGCCGACTTTAAATAATCCCCAAATCCCCGCGGAGAACAGCACTAGGGTGGTGATGAGTGTAATCGTACTCCATGTAGCGGGATATTGAGAGCCATACACAATGGTTGAGCTGATCGCACCTGGCCCCGCGAGCAGCGGCATCGCCAGCGGTACCACGCCCACTTGTTCGCGGCTAATGGTCTCGGATTGTTCCTGTTTGTTTTGCTTACCTTCCCCCAACTTACCGTTCATCATGGTAAAAGCGATACTGAGCAGCAACATGCCACCGGCCACCCTAAAAGAGTCGAGTGAGATACTGAATAAATCCAGCAACATCTGACCGGCAAGCAGGGAAACAATCAAGATCACCGCCACCGCGATGGCGGCGGTATATGCCGTACGGTTTCGTTCTTGCTTATCAAGATGTACGGTGAGGGTGACAAAAACGGGCATGATACCGATAGGGTTAACAGCGGCAAAAAGCCCGACAAAAAACTGCACAAAAATCATGGTGTCAAAAGCGGCCATGTTGACTCTCGTAATGCTGTGAGGAAGTCCAGTTTCTCTCGGGTTTAATCAATGGCGCCAGTATAGCGATATCAGTTTAAAAACCAACCACTCAGCCATGTATTTTCTGCATGCAATGGTTGCACGTTTTGAACCAACTGAAGATGGCCAATGCAAACAAGTTGTCGCCATGCAAGTTTCGCACGGCAAACTATACTGAGGGTCGGTGTCGTGGACATAAACAACCGTCTTCGGGCGTTTTGTTGAAATTTACATACAGTATCGACGTGTAGACGTGTCTTATTGTGTAAACCATATGTTACTATGATGAAAATTTTAGACACATATATTCTGTGCTACAAAAATATTAAACCCAGTAACTGTGGGGGTTAAGCGTAAAGTTTATTGCGGTTGATTTGATAACAACTGATCGAGATCAAGTTACTCACGCTGTGAAAACTTATACTCAGTTTTGAAAGTTATTTACTAAATGTCACGCACCGAATAGCGACACTAACCAAAGATAAACATGGCTTAGTAAGCAAAGACGCTGCGGCAAGCAATTACTAAATGATTTTCAAATATGAACCAGGAGACGACTATGCCTGTCACTAATATTGCTGAACTCAACGCGATGGTTGAGCGTGTCAAAAAGGCACAAAAAGAATTTGCGACCTATTCACAGGAGCAAGTAGATAAGATCTTCCGTGCCGCATCACTGGCTGCAAACAACGCGCGTATCCCACTGGCGAAACAAGCGGTTGAAGAGTCGGGCATGGGTATCCTCGAAGACAAGGTTATCAAAAACCACTTCGCCTCTGAGTTCATCTACAACAAATACAAAGACGACAAAACCTGCGGCATTCTGGAAGAGAATGACGAATTCGGCACCATGACTATCGCCGAACCTGTTGGCCTTATCTGCGGTATCGTGCCAACCACTAACCCAACGTCTACTGCGATTTTCAAATCACTGATCTCACTGAAAACGCGTAACGGTATTATCTTCTCGCCACACCCACGTGCGAAAAACTCTACCAATGATGCGGCGAAACTGGTTCTTGATGCCGCCGTGGCTGCGGGCGCACCAAAAGACATTATCGGCTGGATTGACCAACCCTCGGTTGAGCTTTCTAACGCACTGATGAAGCACGACGACATTAACCTGATTCTCGCAACTGGTGGCCCCGGCATGGTGAAAGCCGCTTATTCATCAGGTAAACCAGCCATTGGTGTTGGTGCAGGTAACGTCCCTGTGGTTATCGACGAAACCGCTGACATTAAACGTGCTGTTGCGTCTGTGCTGATGTCCAAAACCTTCGATAACGGTGTCGTGTGTGCGTCAGAGCAAGCGGTTATCGTGATGGACGAAGTCTACGACGAAGTCAAAGAGCGTTTTGCTTCTCACAAGGCTTACGTTCTGAGTAAAGCTGAAGCGGACAAAGTCCGTAAAGTTATCTTGATTAACGGTAACCTAAACGCGGATATCGTGGGTCAACCTGCCACTAAGATTGCCGACATGGCCGGTGTAAGCGTGCCATCAGACACTAAAATCTTGATTGGTGAAGGCCTAGAAATCAGCATTGAAGAAGAGTTTGCGCACGAAAAACTGTCTCCAACCTTGGGTATGTTCCGTGCCAAGAGCTTCGAGCACGCTGTCGATATGGCATGCAAAATGGTGGAAATGGGCGGTATCGGCCACACGTCTGGTTTATACACCAACCAAGACGTTAACCAAGACCGTATCAAGTACTTCGGTGACCGCCTGAAAACGGCTCGTATCCTAGTCAATATTCCAACCACGCACGGCGGTATCGGTGACTTGTATAACTTCAACGTTGCACCGTCACTGACATTGGGCTGTGGCTCATGGGGTGGTAACTCAATTTCTGAGAACGTTGGGCCTAAACACCTGATGAACAAGAAAACTGTTGCGAAGCGAGCTGAGAATATGCTGTGGCACAAACTACCAAAATCTATCTACTTCCGTCGCGGCAGCTTGCCAATCGCACTGAGTGACTTGGAAGACAAGAAACGCGCAATGATCGTGACTGACCGCTTCCTGTTTAACAACGGTTACTCAGAGCAAATTGAGTCAATGCTTAAAGCGCAAGGTATGGATGTGAACACCTTCTTCGAAGTAGAAGCGGATCCAACGTTAAGCGTCGTGCGCAAAGGCGCGGAAGCGATGAAGAGCTTCCAGCCAGACGTGATTATTGCCCTTGGTGGTGGTTCACCAATGGACGCAGCGAAAATCATGTGGGTGATGTATGAGCATCCGCAAACCGCCTTTGAAGAGCTTGCAATGCGCTTTATGGACATCCGTAAACGTATCTACAAGTTCCCGAAAATGGGTAAAAAGGCCGAATTGGTTTGTGTGACAACCACATCAGGTACCGGTTCAGAAGTAACGCCATTTGCGGTTGTCACCGACGACGAAACTGGGGCGAAATACCCACTGGCCGACTACGAGCTGACACCACAGATGGCGATTGTTGATGCCAACTTGGTGATGAACATGCCGAAGTCTCTGACAGCCTTTGGTGGTTACGATGCGATTACCCACGCATTGGAAGCTTATGTGTCTATTCTTTCTAACGAGTATTCAGAAGGACAAGCACTGCAAGCGCTGAAACTGCTGAAAGACTATCTGCCAGCGAGCTATGCACACGGTGCGAACGACCCAATTGCACGTGAGAAAGTGCACAATGGTGCCACCATTGCCGGTGTCGCGTTTGCTAACGCCTTCTTGGGTGTGTGTCACTCAATGGCGCACAAAATCGGTGCTGAGTTCCACTTGCCACACGGCTTGGCGAACGCATTGCTGATTTCCAACGTGGTACGTTTCAACGCTAACGATAACCCGACTAAGCAAACCGCTTTCTCGCAGTACGACCGCCCACAAGCACGTCGTCGCTATGCAGAAATTGCTGACCATCTTGGTCTGGCGCAAGATGGCGACCGTACGGCGCAGAAGATTGAGCGTTTGCTAGCATGGCTTGAAGAAATGAAGCTGAAATTGGATATCCCTGTCTCTATTCAGGCAGCCGGTGTACCAGAAGCGGACTTCATGGCGAAACTGGATGAGCTTGCGGAAGAAGCGTTTGACGACCAATGTACTGGCGCGAACCCACGCTACCCACTGATTAAAGAGCTGAAAGAAGTGCTGGTCGCGTCTTACTACGGTAAGCCTTACGTAGAGGGTGAAACCTTCGAAGGCACTACGGTAATCAAAAAGAAAGCCGACCAACCTGCAGCGGCGCCAACTAAAGCGGCGAAAGCTGAGAAGAAAGACGAAAAAGCAGACGCCTAATTTAACCTAGGTAACTGCTTAACGATAAAGACCCGCTCCGGCGGGTCTTTTTGTATTTGAGAGATCTGACCCGCTACCCACTCGCCTCTAGTAACCGGCCGTTGAAAGAATCGTTGGACACGATGTATTCGGCATTGCGAATAAATTCATCATCCATACCGCTACTCGCCTGGTGGCGATGGCGTGGAACGATACCGCCCACGCGGATCTTAAGCGCTGATAGCTCTTTGGCCCATCGTTGAGTTAAGCCACCAATCATGGCATTGGCAACGGTGTCAGGCGTGAGGTGGGTTCCAGCGACATTGATGATTACTCCAGGTGTGCCGCGTTGCTGCATGCATTCAGCCGCACGCTGAACCACCAGAAAATATTTTGAGGTGGTATCGCTGAGTGTTTTTGGGGTGTCCCATTGATTATTGCTGTCAAAAAGCTTAGGCAGAATATCGCCTTGCCAGTGATTGATCAGTACATCAATCCCACCAAAAAGCTGAGTAACTTGCGTGAACGCATCGCGAATTGAATCAGGCTCATTGTTGGCCAAGCAAATCGGTTGGACACTACCTGAGTAGGCGCGACATTGATCGGCACTTAAACGCAGTGCTGGCCACTCGGTATCGAGTAAAACCACGTTTGCGCCCAGTGAGCAAAAGTGTTCAGCCATGGCTCGTCCAGACGGTGAGCCCCCTGCGGTAATGACGACCACTGCGCTATCGATCTTCATGAGACTTTCCTCAACCTTATCAGCCTATTAAATCAGCCTGATGCGTTTATTTACCCAAGCAAACCACGTGAAAGTGACAGCTTACTCACACCTTATCCAAGCATGGGAGTGTAATACTGGACCATAAATACGAGGACTGCGAAAAAAAGACTCAAAACGTCCGGTGGAATGGCAAAAAGATTATCGGGAATCTATAGAGGATCACAGTTTGATAAAGGATCAATAAATGTCATCAAGATCGACTTGCGATCTGACGCATTATGCGCTCACACGCATTTTATCGAAGCAATGCGAGGTGGTGAGCTTTTCGTACAAAGTGGCCGGGTTGTAAGCAGGGCGCTTGGGCTCTGTATCCGCTAAATGACGGCGCTCGTGGCCTGATAAATTATGATAGACCGCCTCATCAAACCCATGTGTGCCTTGAGGAGGGTAGTGCATTGCCGCGGGGGCGAGCTGGAAGCGGAGGTTAGCACTTGCCAGTCCGCCGCGGTGAAAGGCATCGGCTTGTGCGCCGGCACGCAAATAGTCTTGCTCATTGCTCGCGGCCAAAGGTTGCGGCTCAGCCAGCTGGAACTGCTGGCGGAGCACCTGGTCATTGCTGACTGGCTTATCGACGGGAGTCAGCGGGGTTGACTCGTTGGCATCACCCGACAGTAAGGCCACCATCAGGGCAAAGTCGGAACGACGGCCTTGTACCACCGCATGGTTTAGGTTGTCCCCAAACTGAACGTCGCTAATTAGCTGCGCTTTGTCGATGGTATGAACTGTCACTGTGGTTACCCTAGTTATGACGTGGTCGATAATAGTGATAACTAGGGTATCGGCAGCGAGGGTAAAACTTTAACGTTTTTTATTTTATCCTACGCGTACCTATGCGGCCTTGTGCTCTACGGCACATTAGCCTGCTTGGGCGAGCCGAGGCTGCAAGGAGCGCGTGCTTTGGCCAGCAAAATGTTGCATTGAAAACGCCACCCGGTCTTCCGGTAGAGGTGGGTAGCGACAAGGCGGCAGTGATTCAATCAGATCAAGGCGAGGCAATAGGCCACAGCCGTTAGCGATTTGAATGGCGAGGCCTGGGCGGGCATTGAGCTCCAACACCATCGGACCTTTTTCTTTATCCAAAACCATATCGGTACCCATATAACCCAAGTCTGTCATCTCCCACGCGCTGGCGGCGAGGGTAAGCAGCTGCTGCCAGTGAGGCACTTTCAGGGTATAGAGATCTTGGTGAGTATCGGGGTGGTGGGTAATAGGGCGATTAAACTGCACCGCTTTCAATGCTTTACCTGTAGCAATGTCTAAGCCAACACCGACGGCACCTTGGTGTAAGTTAGCTTTGCCATCAGACGCCGATGTCGATAAGCGCATCATCGCCATCACGGGATAACCTTGAAAGACAATCACCCGAATGTCGGGCACGCCCTCGTAACTGAAGCCTTGAAAACTATCATCAAACGCAATCAAGTTTTCGACCACCGCCACATCGGCTTTACCTCCGAGCGAAAACAGGCCTGCCAAGGTATTGGTGATATGGCGCTCCACATCATTATGGCTGACCGCTTTCCCCGAAGCTTTGGTATAGACACCTTGGTGGTTTTTTGTCACGACTAAGATGCCTTTTCCGCCAGAGCCCTGTGCAGGCTTAATCACAAAACCAGGCCAGTTGGCGACCATAGCGTGGATGCGTTTGACATCTGCTTGGCTGTCAATCACGCCAATCAGCTCAGGCACCGTGGCACCGGCTTGTTGGGCGATGAGTTTGGTTTGTAGTTTGTCATCAACCAGCGGGTACAAACGCCGGTCATTGTAACGACCGATATAGCGTATGTTGCGTTGGTTCATGCCCATGATCCCCGCTTGGTTGAGCCGAAACGGGGAGGCTAATTTATCGAGAAGTGCGCGCATCATCCCCTCCCGACGTTGGTGCCAACCCGAGCGGTTTGTCACTTGGCTCTGCTAAGGGACGAAAGCGCTTGAGCTCCGACAAGCGATAGCCCGTGTAATTACCCAGAAGCAAGATTAGGGCGAGGATCACCAACTGCAGGCCAATAAAATTAAAGGTGAGATGGCGAATCAGATCATTGGTCATCGCTAAATACACCAACACCGCAGTCAGCAGTGAGCCACCGCCTTGAATGACCACTTCCTTTGCCCCTTCTTCTTCCCACAAAATCGACATTCGCTCGATGGTCCACGACAAAATGATCATCGGGAAGAAGGTAATGGTGAGTCCTTCCATTAAACCAATATGGAAGGCAATCACGCTAAAGACGGAAATAATCAGAATAACGGTGATAATCACTGCCGATATTCGTGCTACCAAGAGTAAATTGAGTCGGGATAAGTAGCTTCTGATCACCAGCCCCGTGCCAACAATCAGCACAAAACCAACAATACCGGTAATGAGCTGGGTCTGGACAAAGGCAACCGCAATGAGCACTGGCATAAAGGTGCCAGAGGTTTTGAGCCCCACAATCACTCGCAAGAACACCACGATGAGCGCACCAATCGGGATCAGCATGATGGTTTTGAACATCGCCTGCTCTTCGATGGGTAAGCTATGAATCGAGAAGTTGAGCAAATCGTCAGCGGAGACTTTGGCGGACGTTGCCTGTTGCGGACTGATATCTTGCGAGATAATAGAAAAGTGCACCTGACTATGCTCGCCACCGATCACTTCTAACAGGGGCCCACCATGTTGGTTCCAAAGCAAGATGTTATCGTGATGGCCATTTTGGCCGCTCACCAAGTCAAACAAGTGCCAGCGGCTGTCTTGCCATACTTGCAGCATGGGAGAAATGCTTTGCCGGCGCCGGCCATCCTCAAGCTCTAAACCGCCTACCACGCGCGCGTGAATATCTTCAAGGGCCAGGGTTTTGCGCAAGGCGTCGGGTTTATCCAGCGTATTGAGCAGCAGGGCCGCGTTTTGACTATCAGGGCTATTAAGCTGCTTGATCAACTCGCGGGTCAGGGTAATGTTATCGGCAGAGCGAGCACGAGCACGGTCAAGCAGCGCGAGTGCGGCATTTTTAGCCGCATTATCCATGACAGGGGTCGCCACCACCTGATCCTCTGGAGGGGTCATGGTGTAGCGCGCGCTGTCATCGACCAGCATCTGGTTTTTAAAATAAAGGGTTTGTTCACCACTGGCATGGCGTGCCGACCACTGTCCTTGGCGGCCATGCTCTGTATCGAGTAAAGAAAACCCGTAGCCTGCTGATGAGGTGCTTTCATCAATCAGTGTCAGACCGGGTTGGCTATCTGGTGCAGCCAAACTGACTTTGACCGGCCCGTTGGTGGCATCAAAATTGATTCTTGCCTCGATTTGCCACACTTGGCGCGTTTCATCCGCCAGCCATGGCACGCCATAGACAAAATGACGGTAGGCACTGAGTGCGATGCCAGCCACGACCAAAAAGCCAATCAAAAAATAAAAAGGAACCCGTGAAACCATATCGATTACCTATTTGTTGGGGGCGTCGTCATCGCCTGGTTCCGTTGGCGTGTCCGGCTGATATTGCGGGTGAATGTGCACTTGGCTGACATCAACCACCGCCAAGTCTTTAAAAAATTCGCGGCCGAGCAGCACTGGGTATTCCATGTTGGTGCGATCGGCTAGGGTGAATTCGGTTTTTTCATGGATGTTACCGACGCGGATCCAGGCTTCTACCACCGGGCGACGCTCGGTGCTATCGCTCGATGACTGACGGATGCGCACCCAGCGTTTCACCGGCATTTCCATGATCACTGGCTGATCATTGTTTTCGCTATGGTTGACGTTGAATTTGACCCAGGTGTCGCCATCACGCTCAAACTCTTGGATATCAACCGCATTGAGTGAAGAGGTTTCGGCACCGGTGTCAACACGGGATTGAAAGGTGTTTTCGACCGCATCAAACCAGACAAACTCGCGTCCACCGAGAATAACCTTGCCGTCGTTAACCGGGACTCTCACCACTTTTTCTTTCACCTTTACATCAGCGGTGTCGGTTGCCACGTTAGCGTACAGTTTGGCCTGCGTGCGTTGGATGACCGACAGCTGGCTCTCAAGTGCCGTGACTTTATCAGACAACTGGTTGAGTGCTGTGCCATGCTGAGTGAAGGTCTCGGTGAGCGCTTGCTGTTGTTGCTGGCTTTGGGCTGCCAGGTTATCAAATTTGTTGAGCGTTTCTTGATGTTGGTGCTGCGAGGTCAATGTGCAGCCGGACACCGTAAGTAAAAGCGCACTGATCAGTGAGCAACGAAATAGCATCTAAATCTCCACAGCATAAGAAGGATTGCGGCTAGCCATGTCACAGGCAGTAGCGCCCTGATGGCGACGGCGAGAGCAAATTCTAAAGGATGCGACAAAGATGGGTAGGGGGACTCTGTCAAATGTTAGTCAGAATTGACTAAATGCTGATTTAATCGACGGTAATAAAGCAAAGCCGTTAGCAAACAAGCACTCAAGCGGTGAAATAAAACGCAGCGCTCAATACAAGCATCGCGATTGCGAGCGTAACGTCAGGGCGGGGTGGGTGCCAGGTAAAGATACTTCAACCCCGCCGCCAATCGGAGGATGACTGGCGGTGGTGTTGTTTTCAGACCCAGCAAGTTAGTCTGGGTTACGAGCCACTAAGATAGCGCGTTTAGGGGCCGGATACCCTTCGATGGTTTGCGCGGGGTCATCTGGGTTGAGGTACTCAGGCAGCGAGTTATGGGTCATCCATTCGGTACTGCGCTGCTCATCCGTGGTGGTGACGCACTCGTCGACAATATGCACATCGACAAATCCTACTTTTTCTAGCCAAACTTTTAACGCACGCGCGGACGGGAAAAAGTAGACGTTGCGCATTTGTGCATAGCGACTGGTTGGCACCAACACCGCGTTTTCATCACCATCGATTACCAAGGTTTCCAGCACCAGCTCGCCATCTTTACGCAACTGATCTTTGAGTTGCATCAGATGATCGAGAGGAGAGCGGCGGTGATACAACACACCCATGCTGAACACGGTGTCGAATGCGCGCAGCGCTGGCAGTTTTTCAATCCCTAAAGGTAACAGGTGCGCACGCTGATCGTTGCCCATCAAGCGACGAATGGCATCGAATTGCATCAAAAAGAGCTCGGACGGGTCAATGCCCACTGTCAGTGCGGCTTCTTCGCCCAACATGCGCCACATGTGGTAGCCATTGCCGCAACCGACATCAAGCACATACCGCCCTTTTAGCGGCGAGATATGCGGGAGTACGCGATCCCACTTCCAATCTGAGCGCCATTCGGTATCAATATCAATGCCGTGTACCTGGTACGGGCCTTTACGCCAAGGGTGCAAGGTGCGCAATAAGTTTTCTAATTTTTTGCGCTCGCCATCAGGCAAGCTACCGTCATCACCAATACGCACCGCGTCTTTCAGTTCAACCGTCTCGGGCGCGGTGGTTGGGATCTTGTGCAGCACTTTTATCCACTTAGGCATATCGCCATGGGGCTGGTTTTGCCAGTCAGCTAATTGCGCTGGCAACACCTCGAGCCAATGACTCAGGCGGTTTTTAGCAATCAGCTGATAAAAATCGGAAAAATCAAACATCAGATTACTCGTACTGTCAGGTTGGTCTTACTTAATCGCCAGCATTGAACCAAAATTAAAACACTGGAACCACATAGCGACGCTGCTAAAGCCAATGGCATTAAGTCGCGCTTGGTGGGTGGCAATACTGTCTGGGCGCATCACATTCTCAAGTGCACTGCGCTTTTGGCTGATCTCAAGCTCGCTATAGCCATTGGCGCGCTTAAAGTCGTGGTGTAAGTCGATGAGTAACTCATTGGCGGTGTCATCTTCAAAGCGATACTTCTCGGATAAAATCAGGATCCCGCCAGGTTTTAAGCCTTGGTAAATGCGAGTGAGTAGGGCTTGGCGGTCATCAGGGCTTAAAAACTGTAGGGTAAAATTAAGCACTACCATCGACGCATTGGTTATCTCGACATCGCGAATGTCAGCCTCACGCACCTCAACATCGGCGGCGCCGCGATACGCATTAACATGTAGGCGGCAACGCTCAACCATGGCTTGTGAGTTATCCACCGCGATGATTTTGCAACTGTCATGAGGGATATGGCGGCGCATCGATAAAGTGGCTGCGCCTAATGAGCAGCCCAGATCGTAAATGTGACTGTCAGCGGTGGCAAAACGCTTGGCCAGCATGCCGATGGCCGAAATAATATTGCTGTAACCCGGCACGGAGCGCTGGATCATATCCGGGAACACTTCGGCGACATTCTCATCGAAGGTGAAATCGCCCATTTTTTCGATAGGCGCAGCGAAAATTTTATCCTGATTAGCCATGTAAGCCCCTACACATCAGCCAAGCTGGTAGGCTTTCGCGCGTGACGCGCGTAAACCCAGCCACAAAAGCGGCGTATTGTAGTGAATTTTTTTGCCCCTGTCTGCACGGTGACTGTGCCGCGTGGGGCGGATATTAAAACAATGCCCCTTGTTGGCTTTGCGCGGCGCGCGTGACGGAAGCCAGTGGCGTTGATAAATCAAGACGTTGGTATAACTGTGCGGCCAGTGCAGGGGCCTGATCGTTATCTGAGGTATGAATCATTAAATAGGGCGTTTTGCCCGCGGCTATCCATTTGGATAAGCGTGGGATCCACGGGTCAAAAAATGCGGTGTTCTCGGGCAAGTCTGGATGGCCGATAAAACGTATCATGGGGGCATCGCTGGTGGCGATGGCGTGCACGGGCACACGAGGCTTTTTCTTTTGCGCATCAATAATAGCAGGGGTATCGGGTTTAGCCGCAAATACTGGGCGGCTGTCCATGATCACGCGGTTGGCGTGATGATCGATCAACAGGCGGTTGAGCGCTTTCTCTGCCTCGCCTTTGGCAAAAAAGGCGGGGTGGCGCACCTCTACCCCAAGGGAAAACGCGCGGGGTAGTGATTCAAGAAATGCCGCTAAGCTTGCTAACCCCTCAGGGCCAAAACGCGCCGGTAGCTGAATCGTCCACTGACCAATATGGTTATGGAGCGGAGCCATCAGCTTGATAAAGTCAGCGGTTAAGTCCTGTGCATGACGCAGCTGGCATTGATGAGTAATGGTTTTAGGCAGCTTAAAGGTAAATTGAAAACTGTCTGGAATGGCGGCCGCCCAATTACTCACTGTTTGCGGCGACGGGGAGGCGTAAAAGGTCGTATTTCCTTCAACCGTGTTAAACACCTCGGCATAGCGGGCTAAACGCTCACCCGACTTTGTGCCTGGCGGGTAAAAATGATGCTGCCAACTAGGATGAGACCATTGTGTCAGCCCCAATCGTAAGGGCGGATTCAGGTCTTGGTGTAATAGGGATACCATGCCCGTAATGATGCCTTGCCAACCAATAGGTCACTAGCCTAAAAGGAATTGAACAAAAAAACTATCGGTTTTAAGCGCGATCGCTTTACCAAGAGCGGGGCTTTTCCTTTATAATGGCAGGCTTTGACAGTAACGGCACTCATGGGGGCGTACCGTCAGGTACGACAGACGCTGTTACCCGAATTCCCCTCAGTATTTGGCAGGCTTGTGCCCCAGGGGCAAGCGGAATCATCAGAACAGATCAGGAATAATCTATGCGCACCCAGTATTGTGGTCACCTGAATAAAGCCCACGTCGGGCAAGAAGTTAGTCTTTGTGGTTGGGTTAACCGCCGCCGTGATTTGGGCGGCTTGATTTTTATCGACATGCGCGACCGTGAGGGTCTGGTGCAAGTTGTGATTGACCCTGATATGGGTGATGTTTACGAGCAAGCAAACAAATTGCGTAACGAATTTTGCCTGACTATCCGTGGTGAAGTTCGTGCGCGTCCAGAGAGCCAGATCAACAGTGATATGGCCACAGGCGAAGTCGAAGTGGTGGCGAAAGGGTTGGAGATCATCAACCGCAGTGCACCGATGCCGATTGACTTTAACCAGTTTATTTCCGAAGAGCAGCGCCTGAAGTATCGCTACCTTGATTTGCGCCGCCCTGAAATGAGCGATCGGATTAAACTGCGTGCTAAAGCCACCAGCTTTGTCCGTCGTTTCCTCGATGACAATGACTTTTTAGACATCGAAACCCCAGTACTCACCAAGGCGACTCCAGAAGGCGCACGTGACTACTTGGTGCCAAGCCGTGTGCACAAAGGCAACTTTTATGCGCTGCCGCAATCACCACAGCTGTTTAAACAGTTGTTGATGATGTCTGGGTTTGATCGCTATTACCAAATCGTGAAGTGCTTCCGTGATGAAGACTTGCGTGCTGACCGTCAGCCAGAATTTACCCAGATTGATATCGAAACCTCATTCATGAGCGCCGACCAAGTGCGCGAGGTAACCGAGCAACTGATCCGTGAAATGTGGCAATCTCTGCTCAATGTGGACTTGGGCGCGTTCCCCACCATGAAGTATGAAGAAGCGATGCGCCGTTTTGGCTCCGACAAGCCAGATTTGCGTAACCCGCTCGAAATCGTCGATGTGGCTGATATCGTCAAAGATGTAGAGTTTAAAGTATTCTCTGGCCCGGCAAACGATGAGAAAGGCCGCGTGGCTGTGATTCGTGTACCAGGCGGTGCCAGCTTGTCGCGTAAGCAGATTGATGAATACACCCACTTTGTTGGCATCTACGGTGCCAAAGGCTTGGCGTGGATGAAAGTCAACGACCGTGACGCCGGTTTTGATGGTATTCAATCGCCGGTGGCCAAGTTCCTTAATGCCGAAGTGGTAGAAAGCATCTTGTCACGCACCGAGGCGCAAACCGGTGACATTATCCTATTCGGTGCAGACAAGAAATCAGTGGTCACCGAAGCGCTTGGCGCACTGCGTGTGAAATTAGGTCTGGATCTTGAGCTGACCGACACCCAAGCGTGGGCACCATTGTGGGTGGTTGATTTCCCAATGTTTGAGGAAGACGACGAAGGTAACTTGCATGCGATGCACCACCCGTTCACTGCGCCGACAGACGTGACACCTGAAGAGCTGGTGGCAAATCCTGCGGCGGCGAACTCTAACGCGTATGATATGGTGATTAATGGTTACGAAGTGGGCGGTGGCTCGGTGCGTATCCATAACCCAGAAATGCAAGCGGCGGTGTTTGAGACGCTGGGCATCGATGAGCAAGAGCAGCGTAAGAAATTTGGCTTCTTGTTGGATGCATTGAAATACGGTACTCCACCACACGCAGGTTTGGCGTTTGGTATGGATCGCTTGGTGATGTTGCTATCCGGCACCGAAAACATTCGCGACGTAATTGCCTTCCCGAAAACCACCGCTGCGGCCTGCTTGATGACTGACGCGCCAAGCCTTGCCAATGACGCGGCGCTTGAAGAGCTGGCGCTGAGCATTACCGCGGCGGCAGAGCAAAACGAACACAGCGAATAAATTCGCCTGATGACGGGCAAGCAGCCTTGCCCGTCTTATCCTTGCGACCGATAGCTGCCGTCACCAGGCGGTCGTATCAAGGCGCAAGGTCAATGTCTCAACGCGCCTCAGACTGAAAAGCCAAGGCGCGTTTTTTCTTATTACTCCTTTCACGTGAGGGGAGCGCAAAAAACGGAGAGTCGATATGGCAGGTCACAGTAAGTGGTCGAACATTAAACACCGTAAAGCCGCTCAAGACGCGAAGCGCGGTAAGATTTTCACCAAGCTTATCCGAGAAATTGTGGTGTCAACCAAAGAGGGTGGCCCCGAGGCGGAAACCAATCCACGCCTGCGTGCCGCGGTGGATAAAGCACTGTCAAATAACATGACACGCGACACCATCAACCGTGCGATTTCACGCGGTGCGGGCGGCGAAGGTGACGAGAACATGGAAACCGTCATCTATGAAGGTTATGGCCCTGCGGGCACGGCGGTGATGGTGGAGTGCATGACCGATAACCGCAACCGCACGGTGTCAGGTGTGCGCCATGCGTTTTCCAAATCCGGAGGTAATCTGGGTACCGATGGCTCAGTCAGCTTCTTATTCGATAAAAAAGGGGTGATCACCTACGCCTCTGGCCTTGAAGAAGATGCGGTGATGGAAGCGGCGCTCGAAGGCGGCGCGGACGATGTGGTTACCTATGACGACGGTTCAATGGATGTGTACACCACGCCTAATGACTTTGGCTATGTGAAAGATGCACTGGATAAAGCTGGGTTTGAGGCTGAACGTGCCGAAGTGACGCAGGTGCCATCCACCAAAGCGGAGTTAGATGCAGACACTGCACCCAAGCTGTTGCGTTTGATCGATATGCTAGAAGACCTTGACGATGTGCAAGAAGTCTACCATAACGGTGATATCTCGGACGAAGTGGCAGCGAGTTTAAGCTAAATGTCAGTGATACTGGGAATTGACCCAGGTTCGCGGATCACCGGTTATGGGGTGATCCGCCAACATGGTCGGCATCTTGAATATCTCGGTAGTGGCTGTATTCGTACCGAGACAGACGACTTACCCGGTCGACTGAAGCATATCTACGCAGGCGTGAGCGAGGTCATCACGCAATTTCAGCCAGATAACTTTGCTATCGAGCAAGTGTTTATGGCCCGCAACGCGGATTCAGCACTGAAACTGGGTCAAGCACGCGGCAGTGCTATTGTAGCGGCGGTAAACGCCGATTTACCGGTGTCTGAATATGCCGCCAGGCTTATCAAGCAAGCCGTAGTGGGAAAAGGCAGTGCGGATAAAAAGCAAGTCCAGCATATGGTCACCCATATGTTGAAACTTAGCTCCACCCCGCAAGCTGATGCCGCCGACGCCCTCGCGGTTGCCATTTGCCATGCCCACACCAACCGCACCCTCATCGCCATGGCCGGCAAAGCCAACGCCGCCCGCCGCGGCCGATATCGGTAGGTAAATTGACTGGATATAGATCCAGTTATTCTTTATCCTTGAAGGCAAAGTAACAAACAGAGATGCGATTGTGATAGGCCGATTACAGGGAACCCTGATAGAAAAGCAACCTCCTGAGATTCTCATTGATGTCAACGGCGTCGGTTACGAGGTCAGTATGCCGATGAACTGCTTGTATCAATTACCGGAAGTGGGCGAAACCGCCACCGTGTATACCCATTTTGTGGTGCGTGAAGATGCGCAGCTTCTCTATGGTTTTAGCGGTAAACGTGAGCGGGCGCTGTTTCGGGAAGTGATCAAGGCCAATGGTGTGGGGCCTAAACTGGGGTTAGCGATTTTATCGGGGATGACGGCTAACCACTTTGTCGACAGTGTCGAGCACAATGATGTCTCGACCCTGGTGAAAATCCCCGGCGTGGGCAAGAAGACCGCGGAACGTTTGGTGATTGAAATGCGTGACCGGCTTAAAAACTGGGAAGCGTTTGATCTCTTTACCCCGCACACGGATGCCGCGACGGCTGAAGGCGCAGCCCTACGCGCAGCGCCAACCACTGTTTCGTCTGCTGCTGATGAGGCGGTGAGCGCCTTAGTCGCACTGGGTTATAAAGCGGCGCAGGCGGAGAAAGTGGTTAAACAAATTGCAACTGATGACATGAGCAGCGAAGACGTCATTCGTCACGCGCTGCGCTCAATGGTGTAACCCATGATAGAAGCTGATCGTTTAATCTCGGCGCAAACCACCCCTGATCGAGAAGAAGAGGTGATTGACCGCGCGATTCGTCCCAAGTTATTGGAAGATTACCAGGGGCAAAATCACGTCCGTGATCAAATGGAAATCTTTATCCATGCCGCGCGCAAACGCCAAGAAGCGCTCGATCACTTGTTGATTTTTGGCCCACCGGGTTTGGGTAAAACCACCTTGGCCAATATTGTTGCCAATGAAATGGACGTCAATATTCGCACTACGTCGGGCCCCGTATTAGAAAAAGCCGGCGATCTGGCCGCCTTGCTCACCAACCTAGAGCCTCACGATGTGCTGTTTATAGATGAAATCCATCGCTTGAGCCCAGTGGTAGAAGAAGTCTTATACCCTGCGATGGAAGATTATCAACTGGATATCATGATTGGTGAAGGACCTGCCGCGCGATCAATCAAAATCGATTTACCGCCGTTTACCCTCGTGGGGGCGACCACGCGAGCTGGCTCGCTGACATCACCCTTGCGTGACCGCTTTGGTATTACTCAGCGTTTAGAGTATTACAGCGTGGGCGATTTAACCGGTATCGTGAAACGCAGCGCGCATTGCTTGGCGTTATCAACCGACGATGAAGGGGCGATGGAAGTGGCGCGTCGCTCTCGCGGTACGCCACGTATTGCCAACCGCTTACTCCGTCGTGTGCGTGATTATGCCGAGGTAAAAGGCACGGGGGATATCAGTGCTGACATAGCCCAACGTGCGCTCGATATGCTCGATGTCGACAGCCAAGGGTTTGACTACATGGATCGCAAGTTACTCAATGCCATTATTGAGAAGTTTGATGGCGGACCTGTGGGGCTCGATAATTTGGCGGCGGCGATTGGCGAAGAAAAAGACACCATTGAAGATGTGATTGAGCCCTATTTGATCCAACAAGGCTACCTACAACGCACACCACGTGGCCGGATTGCCAGCCAGCGTGCCTATCTGCACTTTGGCTTTGATTTCCCCAAAGTGTGACTGCGAGTCGTAGCGGAAAACCGTAGCAAACCTTAATCAAGATCAAGACGTTTTTTGTCAAAACAGCCCCATTGGCCGCCAACCAATGGGGTTTTTTGATCTAGATTAAGGTTATGTAGCACGTGAGCCCGTATCGTAACCCCTTCTTCTGGCTGTTGCTGACAACCAAGCGGTGAGATGTGGCTTCCGTTCATGGCTATATTTCACTCATATTCTTTGTGGTTAATCACAATTTTGCATTCTGGTTGGTTCGCTTTGCTGTTTTTGCAGCACGTTCAACAAACCGAGCAAAACACGATTAACACCCAATTGTTGCGTCTATAATATTAGTTATACCTTAATTAGATAAAATTTAACTATAGAATAACCTTGGCGTTTCAACTGTGTAACATGCAAGCAGTCAATTAAGAAGTGTGTAGCTTTCCCCGCGCCAGCCAGCTGTTTTGACTGCCGTGCAGGGTGAGAAAGTAAAACGAGCGATACGCCAGTATCGGCACCGAAAGCGGTGTAAAGGAGTGACCATGATTACCGATATCGTCGATTTATCGCGGCTGCAGTTTGCGCTGACCGCGATGTATCACTTCCTGTTTGTTCCCTTAACGTTAGGCATGGCATTTTTGCTGGCCATCATGGAATCGTTATACGTGATGACCGACAAGCAAATCTACAAAGACATGACCAAATTTTGGGGCAAACTGTTTGGGATTAACTTTGCGCTTGGGGTGGCCACTGGCCTCACCATGGAGTTCCAATTCGGAACCAACTGGGCCTACTATTCCCACTATGTAGGGGACATTTTTGGCGCCCCGCTTGCCATTGAAGGGCTGATGGCCTTCTTCCTTGAATCCACTTTTGTGGGCCTGTTCTTCTTTGGTTGGGATCGTCTTAGTAAGCGTCAACACTTGGTCACCACTTGGCTGGTGGCGTTAGGCTCTAATTTTTCTGCGCTATGGATTTTGGTCGCCAACGGCTGGATGCAAAACCCTGTGGGCTCAGAGTTTAACTTTGAAACCATGCGCATGGAGATGGTGAGCTTTGCCGATGTGGTCTTCAACCCCGTGGCGCAGGTGAAGTTTGTTCACACCGTTGCCGCTGGCTATACCACAGGGGCGATGTTCATCCTTGGTATCAGTGCTTACTACCTGCTCAAAGGCCGTGATATCGCCTTTGCCCGCCGTTCGTTTGCGATCGCGGCCTCGTTTGGTATGGCGGCCATTTTATCCGTGATTGTGCTGGGTGATGAGTCCGGTTACGAGCTGGGTGATGTACAAAAGGTCAAACTGGCAGCGATTGAGGCCGAGTGGCACACCGAAGAAGCGCCAGCGGCGTTTACCGTGGTGGGCTTGCCGAATCAAGAGACCATGCAGACCGATTATGCGATCAAAATCCCTTATGCGATGGGGATCATTGCCACGCGCTCACTGGATAAAGAAGTAACCGGCTTAACCGATTTGATTGCTGAGCACGAAACCCGCATCCGCAATGGTATGCAGGCATACGCATTATTGGAAAAACTGCGTGCCGGCGAGAAATCACCGGAAACCAAAGCTGCGTTCAATGAAGTGAAAAACGATCTTGGTTACGGCCTGCTTCTTAAGCCGTACACCGATAAGGTGGTGGATGCGACCGAAGGGCAAATTCAGCAAGCGGCGAAAGACTCTATTCCACAAGTAGCGCCTTTGTTCTGGAGCTTTAGGATCATGGTAGCGTGCGGCTTTGCGATGCTGTTCATTTTTGGCATGGCGTTCTGGCAAACCTGCCGTCAGCGTATCGATGAAAAGCCCTGGCTACTGAAGCTTGCGCTGATCGGTATCCCGCTGCCATGGATCGCGTGCGAAGCCGGTTGGTTTGTTGCCGAGTATGGCCGTCAGCCTTGGGCGGTGGGGGAAATCCTTCCTGTACACGTGGCCGCGTCGAACCTGGCCGCTGGCGATATTATTTTCTCGATGGTGGCGATTTGCTCGCTCTACACCGTTTTCCTCGTCGCTGAGCTTTATCTGATGTTCAAGTTTGCCCGCCTTGGGCCTAGCAGCCTTAAAACCGGCCGCTACCACTTTGAACAAAAAGGCAATCCAGAAGCGGATTTCAGCCGCCAGATTGAAGCATAAGGAGAGAGAGCATGTTTGATTATGAAATGTTACGCCTGATCTGGTGGGTGCTGATCGGTGTGTTACTGATTGGCTTTACCGTCACCGATGGCTTTGACATGGGGGTGGGTGCTTTGCTTACCCTTATCGGTAAAACTGACAGTGAACGTCGGGTGATGATTAATGCTGTTGCCCCTCACTGGGAAGGTAATCAGGTTTGGTTAGTGACCGCAGGCGGGGCGCTATTTGCCGCTTGGCCATTGGTGTATGCGGTCTCCTTTTCTGGGTTTTATATCGCGATGGTGATCACGCTCGCGGCGCTATTTTTCCGTCCCATGGGCTTTGACTATCGCTCAAAAATCGATGACCCACGCTGGCGCACTGCGTGGGATTGGGGTTTGGTGCTGGGGGGCTTTGTGCCACCGGTCATTTTCGGGGTTGCCTTTGGTAACCTCTTGCAAGGGGTGCCGTTCCAGCTTAGTGATCTTTTGATCCCAACCTACACCGGTGGCTTTTTTGCGCTGCTTAATCCTTTCGCCTTGGTGTGTGGGCTGGTGAGTCTATTTATGGTGGTATTGCAAGGCGCAACCTGGCTGCAACTGAAAACCACCGATGCGCTGCATGTACGCGCCCGTAATGTCGCGCAACTGTGCGCGCTATTGACCACAGTGCTATTCGTGGCGGCAGGCTTCTGGGTACAAAATATGGATGGCTTCGTGGTGGTCAGTGAGGCAGCGAACCAAGCCGCTTCTAACCCACTGGCGAAAGAGGTCGCAGTGCAAAGTGGCGCTTGGATGCGTAACTATCAAGCGATGCCAATCCTCTGGTTAGCACCGCTGGTCGGTGCGGTGATGCCACTGCTGGCACTGCTGGCATCGCGCCTTGAGCGTGGCGGCTGGGCTTTCTTGTTCTCGAGTTTAGCCGTGGCGGGGGTGATTTTGACCGCAGGTATCGCGATGTTCCCGTTTGTGATGCCATCAAGCACCTTCCCAGGCCACAGTTTGACCATGTGGGATGCCACTTCCAGCGAGCTGACCTTGTCGATTATGACTATCGTGGCTGCGGTGTTTGTGCCGATTATCTTGGCTTACACCCTGTGGTGTTACATTAAGATGTTTGGCCGCTTAGACGCGCAATATATTGAAGACAACACACACTCACTGTACTGATTGAGGAGCTTGCATATGTGGTATTTCACGTGGATTCTTGGTGTGCTACTGGCATGCGCCTTTGGCATTATCAACGCCTTATGGTTAGAGCACACCGAAGCGATGGATCACGATAATGAGTGAGCGCCAACCTGCTCCCTTAGGCCAGCATTTTTCTGGCCTTTGGCGTCTGCTCTCACTGGCCAGTGCCCTGTGCTGGGGTGGCCAAGTGATGTGGGCGCCAGACGCCTTTGCCCAGCGCATGGGCGGTGTCACGTTTCCGATGGGGGTGGGGCTGCTGTACGCCACCTGTGTGGGGGTGATTCATGCCGTCGGTTTTACCGCGCAAGGTAAATGGAGTCGATGGCTCACCTGGCCGCCATTCGGGTGGGGCGTTTCCCTTCTTTTGCTCGCCTTGATGTGGCTGCGCTAGTTGAGTGAGGCGCCCGCTAAAAAGCGCAAAGTGACAAACGAATGACAAAGGCACCCGAGTGGTGCTTTTTTCATCACTCGCGTGTCAGTAATTGCGTGTTTTTTGCTGCACATCACTTCTCGACCGCTTGATGGGCGACCAATGCGCCAGCCGCGCGGTCTCGGCATTTCTATACATCCACAACTTAGGTATAGTAATTGCCTATAGTAAACCGATCATGGGTAGAGACATGACAGAATCAACGCCGTTTCGCTGGCCCATTCGTGTGTATTATGAAGACACGGACGCTGGTGGGGTGGTTTATCACGCTAACTATCTCAACTACTTTGAGCGTGCTCGCACTGAACTGTTGCGTGAGATCGGTGTCAATCAACAAGCGCTCTTTGCCGATCACACGGCCTTTGTGGTGCGTCACATGGACATTGATTTTCATCGTGGCGCGCGGCTTGATGACGCGCTAGAGGTTGTCACCACAGTGTCAGCCATGGGGCGCGCCAGCATGACCTTTTGTCAAAGCTTGGTGAATTCTGACCAAAAAGCATTGTGTGCGGCGACGGTTAAGATAGCCTGTGTCGACCCAACAACCATGAAACCCAAATCGATTCCAACACAGATTAAATCGGAGATGATGACGTGACCGCTGAACTTTCCATTCTCGACCTGTTTTTGCAAGCAAGCTTGCTTGTCAAGGTAGTGATGCTGATATTACTGGGTATGTCAGTGGTGTCATGGGCAATGATCATCAAGCGCTCCAAGGTGATGAAGCAAGCCTTTAACAAAGCGGAACGGTTTGAAGACAGATTTTGGTCTGGGATCGATCTCTCTCAACTATTCCAAGAAGTGCAAGCGCGCAAAGACAATTTGACCGGCAGCGAGAAGATTTTTTACGCCGGCTTTAAAGAATTCGCGCGATTGCACCGTAGCAACGACAAAGTGCCTGAAGCGGTAATGGAAGGCACGTCGCGGGCGATGCGTGTGTCGCTATCAAAACAGGTGGAAGAGCTGGAAACCCACCTGCCATTCTTGGCTACCGTCGGGTCGATCAGCCCGTATATTGGCTTGTTTGGTACTGTGTGGGGGATCATGCATGCCTTTATCGCTCTAGGCGCGGTAAAACAGGCCACGCTGGCGATGGTGGCCCCCGGGATTGCTGAAGCCTTGGTGGCAACCGCGATGGGTCTGTTCGCGGCGATCCCAGCGGTGATGGCGTACAACCGCCTGACATCTAAAGTGGGTAAACTTGAGCACAACTACATGAACTTTATGGAAGAGTTCTCGAGCATTCTTCATCGTCAAGCGTTTGCGGCAACCCAGGAGTGATCCATGGCGTATCAACCTAAGCGGCGCAAGATGACGGCGGAAATCAATGTCGTCCCCTACATTGATGTGATGCTGGTACTGCTGATTATCTTTATGGTGACCGCCCCCTTCGTGACTCAGGGGGTGGATGTCGATCTGCCACAAACGGCACAAGCGAAAACAGCGGCAGAGCTGGCTGAAGAGGAAGATAGCGGCGCCTTTATTATTGTAGAAGTAGATAAAGACGGTCAGCTCGGGCTCAGTGTCAATAATGGTGATATGACGCGCGGTTTGAGCTTGGAAGAAATCCTAGTACGCGTTAAAGCTGAGCTGCAGCTAAATCCCAAATCACCCGTGTTAGTGGGCGGTGATGGCCGAGTGCCTTATTCAGAAATCATCCTGACGCTTGATGCATTAAACCAAGCCGGCGTGTCGTCGGTGGGCTTAATGACAGAGCCGTACGAGTCGTAGGTGAGGATGATGAACGAGCCAAGCGATAAACCAACCCATAAAAAATCAGGCAAAGATTCGCTGATGCCCGCACTGGCGATATCTGCCGTGTTGCATGTGGTATTAGTCATTGTGCTGTTGTGGGGCGCAGACTTTAGCTCTGACTCAACACCAACCCCTAAAGCGGGTCGCGCGATTGATGCCACTGTGATTGATCCGGCGGTCGTCAATGCACAAGCGAAGAAAATTCGCGAGCAGCGCGATCAGGCCAAACGCGAAGAAGCGGAGCGACTTAAACGGTTAGAGCAGCAAGCGAAACGCCTTGAGCAGCAGCGCGAACAAGAAGAGCAGCGCCTTCGCGAAGTAAAACGACAAAAGCTGGAAGCTGAGCGCCAGGCACGGGAAGAGCAAAAGCGAATTGCCGAGCAAAAGGCCAAAGCAGAAGAGCAAGCGCGTATTGCCAAGCAAAAAGCCGAGCAGGCCGAGCGCGAACGGCAGCGCAAGTTAGAAGAGAAGCGCAAAGCCGAATTAGCGGCGGAGAAAGCGGAAAAAGCACGGCAAGAAAAGCTCGCTGCGCAACGTAAAGCTGAGGAAGAAGCGAAAAAAGCCGAAGCCGAGCGACAGCGTAAGCTTGCCGAGCGTAAAAAAGCGGAAGAAGAGGCGCGTAAAGCCGAACAAGCTCGCCAAGAAGCGGAGCGCAAAGCGCAAGAGGCGGCACTGAACGATTTGTTCTCGGGCCTTGAGTCGGAAGCCAGCCAACGGCAAACCGCGCGCGGGCAATTTATTCAAGATGAAGTGGCGCGGTACGGCGCCATTTTTACACAGATGATCCAGCAACGGCTGATCGTAGACGATGGCCTAAGTGGCCAAGAGTGCGTGGTGAATATGCGCTTGTCACCGACCGGCCTGTTGCTTAATGTGGAAGAAAAGGCGGGCAACACGCGGCTGTGTCGCGCGACCAAGACCGCGGTGGCGTCTGTGTCTCAGTTTCCAATGCCGGAAGATGGCGATATTATTGCCAAACTACGTGATATCGAGTTGACCGTTAGACCTAACTAAACGACAGGATACCAAACATGATGGAAGTGAGCCCCTGCGGTGGCACAAGCAGTGTGACAAGCAAAAGTCAGGATCGTTTGCGAACATGGCGTATCGCCGCGATGGTGATGCTTTTTGCCTGTCTATCGATACTGACTCAACCGGCACATGCCGCGCTTAAATTGGTGATCACCGAAGGGGTGAATACCGCGCGCCCAATTGGTGTGATCCCGTTTCAATGGAAAGGGCAAGGCGAACTACCCGAGGATATTTCTGGGGTGGTCGGTTCTGATTTACGTCGCAGCGGTAAGTTTAACCCGCTGGCGGTCAGCGAGATGCCACAAACTCCGTATAGCGATACTGACGTAGATTACAACGCTTGGACCTCGCTGGGAGTGGATGCGGTGGTCACAGGTACGATTACCCCGACCTCGGACGGTCGCTATCAAATTGATTATCAGCTGATTGATATCGTTCGGGGCCAGCTCACCGGTGGGGACAGCAAAGGCCTAGGCGCCGATGGCGAGTTGGTGCAAACCGATGATCACTTGCTGGTCAACAACCGCGCTACGGTCAAAGAGAGCGACTTGCGCCGCTATGCGCACCGGATTTCCAATATTGTTTATGAGCAGCTCACCGGCGAAAAGGGCGCGTTCTTAACCCGTATCGCTTATGTGGTGATTGATAAAGAAAACGACTACCCCTATCAACTGCGATTGTCGGATTACGACGGCTATAACGAGCGTTTGATCTTGCGTTCCAAACAGCCTTTGATGTCACCGTCTTGGTCACCGGATGGTCGTAAACTTGCCTACGTCAGCTTTGAAAATGGTCAGGCAGAGATCTTTATCATGAACATCTACACCGGCCAACGTGAGAAAATTGCGTCATACCCTCGTCACAATGGGTCGCCACAGTTTTCGCCTGATGGCAATAAGTTAGCCTTGGTGCTCTCCAAAACGGGCAGCTTGCAGGTGTACACCTTCGATTTGAACAGCAAAAAATTGACGCAAATTACCCACGGCCGTGCCAATAGCACCGAGCCATTTTGGGATCCTGATGGTAACTCGCTGATCTATACCTCTGACCGGGGTGGCAAACCACAGATTTATCGCGTAAATTTAGACGACGGAACTAGCCGACGGATCACGTGGCAAGGCAATCAGAACATGGGTGGGCAACTGACACCCGATGGCCGTCATTTGATTATGGTAAATCAATCATCGTCTGGCTATAACATTGCAAAGCAAGACTTAAACAGCGGGGCGGTGCAAATCCTAACCAAAACCTTGTTGGATGAGTCGCCAAGCATTGCGCCAAATGGCAGCATGGTGATTTACAGCTCGGTATATGGACGTAAGAATGTGTTGTCACTCGTCTCCGTAGACGGCCGCTTTAAAGCGCGGTTACCGGCAACCAACGGGCGCGTGCGTGCACCAGCCTGGTCACCTTACCTGTAGTTTTTAATTTTAAACAACGTGCGCTAACTTTCTAGAAAAGGAAAATAGAATGCAAATCAATAAAGTACTGAAAGGTCTGGCGGTGGCACTGCCGATGTTTACTCTGGCTGCGTGTAGCTCACACGATAGCTCAACAGGCAGTGGTTCTGGCCAATCAACCAACCAAAACGGCACCACCGTTGTTTCTCCTGTTGACGGCCAAGGCTCAATGACAGAGCAACAAATTCGTAACCAAGAACTGCGTCAGTCGCAAACCGTTTACTTCAACTTTGACGACTCATCAGTACTGCCACAATACGAAGACATGTTGGATGCCCACGCCACTTACCTGCGTGCGAACCCAGCGATGGAAGTGGTCGTAGAAGGTCACGCTGACGAGCGCGGTACGCCTGAGTACAACATTGCCCTGGGCGAGCGTCGTGCCGAAGCGGTTTCTAAATATCTACAAGCGCTGGGCGTACCGGCGAGCCAGATCTCTATCGTGAGCTACGGCGAAGAAAAACCGTTGGTACTTGGCCAAAGCGAAGAAGCTTACGCCAAAAACCGTCGTGCGGTATTGGTATACTAATCCAGCCTTTTGGTAATGGATAAAGGATATGACAATGAACAGTAACTCTGTGCGAACCCTCGCGCTGGCGTTACTGGTGAGTGTGGCAGCCCCCGTGGCTGCCACACCTGCTCCGGTGACAGAAGTAGGGGCGGGCGGCACCGCCGTCGATCGTTTGGAGCGGATGCTCCAAGCACGTAACCAAATGCAGCTCGATATGCAGCGCCAGCTTGACCAAATGGCGCAAGAGCTGAGCAATTTACGCGGCAACGTTGAGCGCAACAGCTATGACATTCAACAAATGGTTGAGCGTCAACGCGACCTCTATCGAGAAATCGATACCCTGAGAACGGCGAAGCAATCAGCACCTGCAGAGCCAGAGAAAGCGCCAGAAGACAAGCCAGCGGTTAACTTCACCGCTGATCAAACTGAGAATGCAGCCTATGAAGCTGCCGTTAATCTAATCTTAAAAGAGAAAGATTACCAAGGCGCAACCAAAGCATTTAAAGCGTTTCTTTCAACATACCCAGAGTCGGTATACACCGCCAATGCCCACTATTGGCTCGGTCAGCTTTATTTCTCCAAACGTAAGTTTGAACAAGCCAGCCAAGAATTCACGGCAGTCAGTGAGTTTAAAGACTCTAACAAACGCCCCGATGCGTTGCTGAAGCTGGGCCTGATTGCACAAAAACAAGGTAATGGCGACCAAGCCAATCAATACTTCCAACAAGTGATTGATACCTACCCAGACTCAACCAGCGCCAAACAAGCCAAAAACGCGATGTAGGCAATAAGGTCCTAGGCTCCTAGGACCTAGCTTCTCTCTTCATATTGTTTCTCCCCCCACTCACGTTATACTACTCGGAATGGAAGTTCCGGACTGGAAGTAAGCATGAGTAATCCCATGAGCCAAGTGATTGAAACGTCGCAAAGGGTCTACCCCTTTCCGCCGAAACCTGTGGCATTGAGTGACGAAGAGAAAAAACAACACGTTGCACGCATCAAACAATTGTTAGAAGAAAAGGACGCGGTGCTTGTTGCTCACTATTACACGGATCCAGAGATCCAAGCCCTCGCGGAAGAAACCGGCGGATGTGTCGCCGACTCGTTAGAAATGGCTCGCTTTGGTAACCAACACTCAGCAAGCACCTTGATTGTGGCTGGCGTGCGCTTTATGGGGGAAACCGCCAAAATTCTCACCCCAGAAAAAATCGTGCTAATGCCGACACTTAATGCGGAGTGCTCGCTAGATTTAGGCTGCCCAGCGGACGAATTTACCGCTTTTTGTGATGCTAACCCTGATCACACCGTGGTGGTGTATGCCAACACCTCCGCCGCCGTTAAAGCGCGTGCCGATTGGGTGGTCACCTCAAGCATTGCGTTGGAGATTGTTGAACACCTTGATAGCCAAGATAAGCCGATTATCTGGGGACCCGACCGCCACCTTGGTGCTTATATCGAGAAAGAAACAGGCGCTGACATGCTGCTATGGCAAGGTGAGTGCGTGGTGCATGATGAGTTTTCAGCTCAAGCGCTGGAAAAAATGAAGCATCTGTATCCTGATGCCGCGATTCTCGTTCACCCAGAATCGCCAGCCAGTGTGGTAAAAATGGCCGATGCCGTCGGCTCAACCAGCCAGCTGATTAAAGCGGCACAAACGCTGCCGAACGAAAAGCTGATTGTCGCCACCGATAAAGGCATTTTTTATAAGATGCAGCAAATGGTGCCGGAAAAAGAACTTGTCGAAGCCCCAACCGCCGGCGCGGGTGCGACCTGTCGCAGCTGCGCCCACTGCCCATGGATGGCGATGAATGGCCTTAAAGCGATTGAAAACGCGCTTGAAAACGGCGGTGAAGAGCATGAAATCCACGTTGACGACAAGGTGCGCGAAAAAGCGTTAATCCCGCTCAACCGCATGCTCAACTTTGCCGCTGAAATGAAGGGGTAAAGCGGTTCCTAGGGCCTAGGCTTCTAGGTCCTAGGAACCCGTTTTTATGCTCCTTCCGCATCTTCCGCCAACGCCGCGCCGTGGAGGGTTAAACCACACAACATTGTGGGCATGGCGTTAAAGATTTCCTCAAACTGTGCCAGCTCTTCCGCGCCTTGTGCTTCCATGGTGGAAAGCGCGGTTTCTGGGTCGTAAAGCAAGCTAATAGACAGCACTACGCCACCGAGTAGGGCATTACCATCAGTGTTTTCCGGCATCAGCGTTTCCCAGTCATCACGGGTCAGGCTCCAGCCTTGCAACAATCCTTCGGCGAAATCGCGGGTCGCTTGGTTGACAATTTCAGCGTCATCCAGCAAACAGCCTTCTGGCCATTGCCAGGTTTTCTCCAACAACTGCTGACGCTGTTCATTCCAAATATCCACAATCAAATTGGCGTACTGCTCAAACTGCTCATGGTTCTCAAATGGCGCTTGTTCTTCACCCCCCCACATCACAGGAAGCCACTCGCTAGGGCTAATAACATGAGGCGCGGCCGCCATCGCGGTGACCACACCACGAGTTTGCATTTCGTTAAGTAGCTGCTCGCTATCGGCATGCTGGGTGAGAAAGTCTGATAACGTCATAACACTCTTATTTGTATTTTGAACAATGCCATGAGTTTAACAGCTTTCGCACTCGCGTGCTTCCATCGCTCGTACACTGTTGCTCAACACGTTGGCGACTGAATCGGGGGGTAACTCAGTTTTTCCAGACATAATGATGCTTTTGGTGATGGAATAGCCATTTAAACCTAAAGCCATCACCAACAGCTTGACCGCAAAGCAGCAACTCTCTATAGTACGCCCCGTTAACGCGACAGCGGGTAGGTCAAGTCCACCTAATAAATAGCTTGCGTAGCAGACAATATGGTGAGGTGTCCGAGTGGCTGAAGGAGCACGCCTGGAAAGCGTGTATACGGCAACGTATCGAGGGTTCGAATCCCTCTCTCACCGCCATCATTTAAAAAACCGCCCTCGTGGCGGTTTTTTGCTATGTGCAGCCGCTAGTCGTTCTCCAATCCCCGTGATACCCTTTCTTAGGTTTGAGCCAAGAGAATAAAACGATGAAAATTGCCGTTGCTGGAACAGGTTACGTCGGCCTGTCGAACGCCATGCTACTGGCGCAACATAACGAAGTGGTTGCACTCGACATTGTGGAAGAAAAAGTCAACTTGCTTAACAACCAGCAATCACCGATTGTCGATGCCGAAATAAAACAGTTTTTAGCAGAAAAGCCACTGAACTTTACTGCCACTTTAGATAAAGAGCAGGCCTACCAAGGCGCGGACTTTGTGGTGATTGCTACCCCCACCGATTATGATCCCGAAACTAACTACTTTAATACCAGTTCAGTCGAGGCGGTAATTAAAGATGTGATGGCGATTAACCCAGCGGCGGTGATGGTGATCAAATCGACTGTACCAGTGGGTTACACGGAAAAAATCAAGCAGCAAATGGGTTGTGAGAATATCCTCTTCTCCCCTGAATTTTTGCGTGAAGGCAAAGCGCTTTACGATAACTTGTATCCGTCACGAATCATTGTTGGTGAACAATCCGAGCGCGCGCGCCAATTTGCGACGTTGTTGCAACAAGGCGCAGTGAAATCGGGCATCTCGGTCTTGTTTACCCATTCCACCGAAGCGGAAGCGGTGAAGCTCTTCTCCAACACCTACTTGGCGATGCGCGTTGCTTATTTTAACGAGCTGGATAGCTACGCCGAATCCCACGGCTTGGATTCGCGCCAGATTATTGAGGGGGTAGGGTTAGATCCACGGATTGGCGACCACTACAATAATCCCTCGTTTGGCTACGGCGGCTATTGCTTACCGAAAGACACCCGTCAATTGTTGGCCAACTACCAAGACGTGCCTAACAACATTATTCAAGCCATTGTTGATGCCAACACCACCCGCAAAGACTTTATCGCTAATGCAATCATCAAGCGCGATCCCAAAGTGGTGGGCATCTACCGCTTGGTGATGAAAGCCGGCTCCGATAACTTCCGCGCCTCAGCCATCCAAGGGATTATGAAGCGAATTAAAGCCAAAGGCATTGAAGTGGTGGTGTACGAGCCCGTGCTTGACGAAGACACCTTCTTTAACTCAGACGTGATCAAAGACTTGGATACCTTCAAACAACGCGCCGATGTGATTGTCGCCAACCGTATGGTGGACGAGATCCGTGATGTAGAAAGCAAAGTCTACACCCGCGACTTGTTCGGCGCGGATTGAGAGAAAAGTTAGGGCCTAGGAACCTGGGTCCTAAGAACTTTCTCGCTTTTCGTCTTCTCCCTCGCAAAATCCTCTTGACACCATACAACGCAACCATCGATCTCGCGTAACCTCATCGCACATTCATAACTGATGGATGATGCCATGTTATTTATTACCAGCCGTATTCCCGAACAAGGCTCGCACAGTGAGGCTGGCCGCTGGCTCAGCTTTGATAACCAAAACACCGATATCTCGAAGTGGGTATATTTTTGCCAACGCGCCGGGCAGGGTGAATACCAAGAGATCACCGCTGCGCCGTTTATGGCCAAACTGAAAGCCTTGCCCGCGCATACCCAGATACTTTTTTGGCTCCATGGTTATAACAACCAAATGGAAAGTCATATTTTCCCGATGGCGCAGACCTTACAACATCAATGTGATCGCCTGTCACCCAACGCCATACTGGTAGTGCCGATTATCTGGCCGTGTGATGAAGATGGCCAGCTCGGCGTTATTGATGATTACTGGGATGACCAACTTGCTGCCACCGCGTCAGGCTTGGCGTTTAGTCGTTTACTGGCGATGTTTGATGAATGGCGTCGCGCCCCCGAGCAACAAACTAACCCCTGCAAACGGCGCATGAACCTACTCGCGCACTCCATGGGGAATCGCACGCTCATTAGCACCTTTCACCATTGGCACCAACACGCTGGGCTCGACACCATGCCACAATGGTTTCGACATATCTTTATGATGGCCGCTGATGTTGATAACCAAGCGCTAGAGTCGCACCAGCCAGGAAGAGCCGTCCTCGATGCCGCCAAACAAGTGCATATTTACTATGCCGCGGATGATTTAGCCATGGCTGCCTCAAAAGTGGTGAACGTACGCCACCGCACCGTCACCCGCCGCCTCGGCATGACCGGCCCTGAAAACCTTGATGCGCTTCCCGCCAACAAAGTGACGGTCACCGACTGCGACGCCTTTAATGACCACTTCGATCCCCACTGGGGTCATACCTATTTTCTCACCGACGACAACGGCCACCCAAGCCCGTTGATAGAGCAGATGATGAATAAGATGATAGGTACATAGAAACTAGGGCGACGATGATAACATTTGAACCAACAACCTGGACGTGGCCATGCCTAACACCTCAATAAACACTGAAACTCTCACCGTCACCCACCACGGTGGCTATCAAACCGTGACGGGCTCTTGTCACCAAGTGGATATAAAACCAAGCGGCTTACGCTTGCTGATTGATTGCGGGCAATACCAAGGCGATGAAGTGCGAGAGGCGAGGGTGAACCTCAATGGCAAACGCATTGACGCGCTGATCTTCACGCACGCTCATATCGACCATTGTGGCTTACTGCCATGGCTATTGGCGGCGGGCCTTAAAGGCCCCATTTATTGCACCGAAGCCACCGCCGCCTTGGTGCCACTGTTAATTGACGACACCTTAAAGCTGCAACTTAGTATGGATTATGGCCATCGTCAGCGGGTGCTTGAACGTATCCGCCAGCTGACGGTGACGCTGCCTTACCATACTTGGCACCGGCTAAAGCCCAAGCAAAAAGGGCAGCCAGCGACCTACTTGCGCTTGCAACCGGCCGGGCACATTTTGGGCTCGGCCTATGTCGAATTAAAACTGCCGAACCAACAACGAATAGTGTTCTCTGGCGATTTAGGGCCCAGTAATACGCCATTGTTGCCCGACCCAACCCCGCCAAATCGTGCCGATATCTTGTTTTTAGAGTCCACTTACGGCGATAAAACCCATGAGTCCGTCGCCACTCGCGCACAGCGGCTAGAGGCGATTATTCAACGCTCACTCAAAGACGGTGGCGCGATATTGATCCCCGCATTCAGTGTCGGTCGCACCCAAGAGCTGTTGTTTGATATTGAGCAGCTGATTCACCAAAAGCAGCTTGATGATACGCTCCCTATTATTCTCGACTCGCCCATGGCGCAAAAGGTGACGCGTCACTATCGCCAGTTTAAAAAGCTGTGGAGCAAAGAGGCCAAAACCAAGCTGAACCAACACCGTCATCCGTTAGCGTTTGAGCAATGCATTACCATTGATGAACATAGCCAGCACATGGCGATGGTGAATCGACTAAAACAAACCGGCGAGCCGGCCATCGTGGTCGCCGCGTCAGGCATGTGCCAAGGTGGGCGCATTATGAATTACCTTGCCGCCTTGCTTGAAGACACACGCACCGATGTGATTTTTGCTGGCTACCAAGCCCAGCACACCCTCGGCCGCGATATTCAGCAAGGCAACAAACAAGTGTGGATAGACAACACGCAAGTTACCGTCAACGCGCAAATCCACACAATTTCCGGTTACTCCGCCCACGCCGACCAAAATGATCTAGTGAGGTTTGTGCAAGGCATCCAACCGCCCCCCAAGCAGATCCACTTGATTCATGGCGAACCGGATAGCCAGCGGGAACTAGACGCGAAGCTGCTTTTTCCCATCCCCTAGGGCCTTTCGCCCAAAAAACCGCCGTACCGCTTGCGCAATGTCGACTTTTTGGCGCTCGGTCTTTTGCCTGCAAAAATTAGCAGGTAAACTCAAAGCCCGTTAAAATCTACACGGCTATGCGTCTCGCGCGGCCACATAAAATCTAGCTATGCGCACAGGGGGGAGCGACACCTCATGGCGGTAGCGTGGGTGAATGCGAGAAAGGTGCACGTATAGCATGCTACTCCCAAGATAGAGACATATCAGTGGCTGCTACCAAAAGTGATGCTTCAAAATCTTGAATAAACGCACAGCATAACTTTGAATTAACCGCTGAGAAATCAGTGTATAGAATAATTTTTGCTTTAGATGAAAGGAAGATAAATGTCGAAAAAAACAGTTATTACGTATGGGACATTTGATCTTTTTCACGTCGGTCATGTCAGATTGTTGAAGAGATTGAGCGAACTAGGAGATAAACTGATTGTCGGTATCTCTTCCGATTCATTTAATGAATTAAAAGGGAAGAAGTCTTTCTTTTCATATGAAGAAAGAGCCGAAATAGTAAAATCCTGTGAATATGTTGATGATGTTTTTCCTGAAAATAATTGGGAGCAAAAATCAAGCGATGTAAAAAAATACGACGCAGACATTTTTGCAATGGGTGATGACTGGATCGGAAAGTTTGACTTTCTTAAGGAACAATGTGAAGTGGTATATTTGTCGCGCACGGAAGATATATCAACCACAGAAATTAAGAAAATGTTAGCGTCGCTGAATAAGTCTGAACTCGAGAAAATGGAAAGCTCTTTGCACTCTGTGATAGAAATTGCTAAGACGATGTCAAATGACTAGAAAAATGAAATTTAAGAGAAACCTATGTTAAATAAAAAAACAGTCCTTATCACCGGCGGAACCGGCTCGTTCGGTAAGCAGTTCATCCAGACCATTCTTACGCGCTACCCCGACGTAAAAAAAATCATTATCTATTCGCGTGATGAGCTAAAGCAATTTGAGCTCAAACAGCTGTATCCGCAAAGCGAATATCCCCAGCTGCGCTTTTTCATCGGTGATGTGCGCGACAGGGAGCGCATGGTGCAAGCGTGCGAAGAGGTGGATGTGATCATCCACGCGGCCGCGATCAAGCAGGTTGATACGGCGGAGTACAACCCAACAGAATGTATTCGCACCAACATTGATGGCGCGGAGAACGTGATTAACGCAGCATTGAAATGTGGGGTGAACAATGTGGTTGCACTTTCTACCGATAAAGCCTGTGCACCGATAAACCTCTATGGAGCGACCAAGCTTGCATCAGATAAGCTGTTTACGGCGGCAAACAATATTAAAGGTTCACGTGACCTAAAGTTCAGTGTGGTGCGCTATGGCAACGTCATGGGCTCTCGTGGCTCAGTGATCCCGTTCTTTTTGAAAAAGCGCCATGAGGGGGTCCTGCCGATCACCCATGAAGACATGACCCGCTTTAATATCTCGCTACAAGATGGGGTGGACATGGTGATGTACGCACTGGAAAATCACCTGGGCGGTGAAATCTTTGTCCCTAAGATCCCAAGTTATAAAATTTTGGATGTGGCAAAAGCCGTCGCGCCTGATTGTGAGGTAAAAGTCATTGGTGTTCGCCCTGGCGAGAAGCTGCACGAAGAAATGATCACCGATACCGATTCACTCAATACCATTGATCTTGGTCATTACTATGCAATCTTACCGTCTGTGTCTCATACCCACACAGAGCAAGAGTACATGACGCACCATAAAGCGGAGAAAGTGCCGTTTGGGTTTAAATATAACTCGGGTACCAATGAGCAATGGGAAAGCGTTGACAGCTTACGGGAAAAGATAAAGCAATACATCGATCCTAATTTTACGGTGGCCACGAAACAATGATCCCCTACGGCAAGCAAGACATCACGCAAGATGACATCGATGCAGTGGTTGACGTGCTGCATTCGGATTTTCTCACCCAGGGGCCAAAGGTCCCTGCGTTCGAGCAAGCTATTGCCGAGTACACCGGCGCCAAGCACGCGCTTGCCGTCAATAGTGCTACGTCCGCCTTACATATTGCCTGTCTGGCGCTCGGGCTTGGTGAGGGCGATCGACTATGGACCACGCCGATTACGTTCGTCGCTTCAGCCAACTGTGGGCGTTATTGCGGCGCGGAGGTGGACTTTGTCGATATCGACCCGACTACCTACAACCTGTGCCCCAAACAACTTGAAGTAAAACTCAAGCATGCGGAAGCGACTGGCACACTACCGAAAGTGGTGGTTGCGGTGCACTTGTGTGGCCAGTCCTGTGACATGCAAGCGATAGGGCAATTAGCCGACGAGTATGGCTTTAAAGTGATAGAAGATGCCTCCCATGCTATCGGGGGCAAATATCAGAATAAGCCAATCGGTTGTGGGCAGTATTCAGATGTTACCGTGTTCAGCTTTCACCCGGTTAAGATTGTGACGACGGCAGAGGGTGGCGTTGCAGTAACCAATGACGACGCCTTGGCCACGTCGATGGCGCTGTATCGCAGTCATGGGGTGACACGCGATCCGTTGCTGATGGAAGGTGATAGCCACGGAAACTGGTATTATCAACAAGTCGCGCTTGGCTACAATTATCGGATGACAGAGCTGCAAGCTGCACTCGGGCTAAGCCAAATGCAGCGGGTAGATCAGTTTGTCAGTGCGCGTCACCGCCTTGCGGCTCGTTATAACGAAAAGTTGCAAGATTTACCCCTAGTATTGCCTTATCAATCAAACGATACCTATTCAGGCTTGCACCTTTATGTCGTTCGCCTTCAATTGGCGAAGCTGTCAAAGACCCACAAGCAGGTATTTGATGCGTTGCGGCAACAAGGCATCGGTGTGAACGTGCATTATATTCCTGTCCACACTCAACCGTATTACCAGCAGCTCGGCTTTGGTCCAGGCGACTACCCACATGCTGAACAATACTACCAAGACGCCATCTCGTTACCGATGTTTCATGCTATGACCGATGAGCAGCAAGACACGGTGATTGATGTCTTAGCAGCGATACTGACGGAGTAATATGAATATAGCGATTATTCCTGCGCGCGGCGGCAGTAAGCGGATACCACGTAAAAATATTAAGCCCTTTCATGGTAAGCCAATGATTGCTTATTCGATTGAAGCGGCGATCGCCTCGGGCTGCTTTGATAAGGTGATTGTGTCAACAGAGGATCAGGAAATTGCCGATGTTGCGAAGCAATACGGTGCCGAGGTGCCGTTTTTGCGCCCCGCAGACATTGCCGATGACTATGCCACCACGATGGATGTGATGGCCCATGCGATTCAGTGGTGCCAAGATGCAGGTTTTAATATTGAAGCCGTGTGCTGCTTATATGCGACTGCGCCGTTTGTTCAGGCTGACGATCTCAAGGCGGGCTATCAGTTGCTAGCCAATGAAAACGTCCAGTTTGCGTTTAGTGCCACGTCCTTCCCGTTTCCGATCCAGCGTGCAATTAAATTAGATGCAAACGGTGCTGTGTCTATGTTCTCGCCAGAGCAGGAGAAAATGAGATCACAAGATCTGGAAGAGGCGTATCACGACGCAGGCCAGTTCTATTGGGGCAAAGCCAGTGCGTTTTTCAATAAGTTGTCAATTTTCTCACCGCATTCTAAGGCTGTGCTTTTACCGCGTCATCGTGTCCAAGATATTGACACCTCCGAAGACTGGGACATTGCCGAGTCGCTATTTTCAGCCTTAAAACATACGAACAAGTAGCGTGGCAAGAATCATGAAAGTTGTATTTCGCGTTGATGCGTCGGTTTGGATTGGTAGTGGGCACGTGATGCGATGCTTGGTGCTTGCCGATGAGTTAGCGAACCATGGCCATGATATAACCTTCGCGTGTTTACCGTTAGAAAGCGATATGCGTGCGTTTATCGGTGAGCGGGGTTTTAACGTCATCACGTTGACGGCGCCCGAACAAGTCGTGAAACCGGCGCACGATGCTGACTACGCCGCATGGCTGCCAAAGCCCATCCCCGACGATGCGCACGATTTTATTCATCACGTGCATGCTGCAGATGTGGTTGTGACCGACCACTATGCGATTGAAAAACAGTGGCATGAAATCGTTCGCGCGAGGCTTAACTGTAAAATTGTCGCCATTGATGATCTTTTGCGAACTCACAGTGCGGATATAGTTATAGATCAAACGCTGGGTCGTGAGGCATCAGACTATCAGACAGCAGGCACTACCGTACTCGCAGGCAGTGATTATGCGTTACTGTCTCGCGCATTTCTCCAACAAAGGGAAAATGCGCTATCTCGAACCTTGACGCGTCATGTCCCCCGCGTACTTGTCTCAATGGGCGGTGTCGATGCCCCTAACGCCACGCTCAACGTGCTAGAGGCTCTATACCCTTACGTCAATGCAACGTTTACGGTCTTACTCTCGCCAAGAGCGCCGCATTATCATGAGGTAAAACAGTGGTGCTCAAATCATGACAATGTCAACCATGTAGATTTTGTGGCTGATATGGCCAGTCTAATGATGAGCCATGATATCGCTATCGGCGCACCAGGCACCACAAGCTGGGAGCGAGCATGCTTAGGGCTCCCCAATATCCTTGTTCCCTTGGCTGATAACCAAAAGATGGTTTGTGAGCAACTGGTTAAGCATCATGCTGCGATAAAAGTGATGCTCGATGAGATACCAACTCGCCTACTGCACGCGTACCAAACCACTTTGAATCGGTGGGAGGCGCTGAAGTCTGCTAACCTAGCATTGTGTGATGGGCGTGGTGTAAAAAGGGTGGTGTTTGAACTCGAACAACTGCGCTGTGATGACGTGAATGGCTATCGCCTTGAGCGTGCGTCCAGCCAACAAGATATTGAGTTAGTTTATCAGTGGCAATGTCATCCTAACACTAGAAAATATGCGCTTAATCCCAGTACGCCCACATGGGAGCAGCATTACGCATGGATGTCGGCAAAACTCCACGCTATCAACGATTACTTTTATATGATTGTTGAACGGTATAGCGGAAAAAAAATGGGCGCTATACGCCTAGACCGACTGCGCGCCGAGCATTATCTTGTGTCAATTTTTGTTGATCCAACCCGTTATGGGAAGGGAATTGGTGCGCAAGCGTTAGCAATTATTAACCTAATACATCCCGATGTCACCGTGCACGCCACCGTCTTAAAAGAAAATATCCCATCGCAACGGCTTTTCCAAAAAGCCAGTTATCAACAAGTCGACGAAGAAACTTACATTCGACACCCCATTCAGTGAGGCCATTGTGAACCCATTTATGACCATAGACGGCCGGAAAATCGGCCCAGATCATCCACCGTATATTATTGCAGAGCTGTCCGCGAACCATAATGGCGATATTAACCGCGCCTTTCAAATCATGGAAGAAGCGAAAAAAGCGGGGGCCGATGCGATAAAACTACAAACTTACACGCATGACACCATTACCCTGGACTGTGACAGTGACGATTTTCAAATTCATGGCGGTCTTTGGGATGGGCAAACTTTGTATGAACTTTACAAAGGCGCACACATGCCGTGGGACTGGCACAAACCACTGTTTGAGAAAGCCAAAGAGCTGGATATCACCATTTTTAGCTCTCCCTTTGATTTTACCGCCGTAGATTTACTGGAAGAGCTGGATGCGCCGGCCTATAAAATTGCGTCTTTTGAAGTGATTGATTTACCGCTTATTAAGCGGGTCGCGCAAACGGGCAAACCCATGATTATCTCTACAGGGATGGCGAATGAACAAGAGATTGCTGACGCAATTAAAACGGCGAAAGACAATGGGTGCCAAGAATTAGTAGTACTGCATTGTGTCAGTGGTTATCCCGCGCCGGCAGAGCAATATAATCTACGAACCATCGCGGACATGGCTGAGCGCTTTGATGTGCTTTCGGGCCTGTCTGACCATACCATTGACAATGCGACAGCAGTCACTTCTGTCGCATTAGGCGCTTGTTTAATCGAAAAGCATGTCACGTTAGATCGTAACGGCGGTGGTGCTGATGATAGCTTCTCGTTGGAGCCAGCGGAGCTTGCTGCTTTATGCCGAGACACGACAACGGCGTGGCAAGCCCTGGGTAACGTTAATTATGAACGGACTGAAGCTGAAAAAGGCAATGTGAAGTTCCGCCGTTCACTTTACGCTGTCAAAGATATCAAGGAAGGTGAACGGATTACTCCTGAAAATGTAAGGAGCGTTCGTCCTGGATTTGGTCTTATGCCTAAATATTATGACTCAGTGTTAGAAAGAACTGCTTCAAAGTATATATCCAAGGGCACTGCTATTTCTTGGGAACTATTAAAGGAATAATATGATTTCAAATGTCAAGAAAAAAGTATATAGTGTTCTACCTGTAAAATTAAAAATAAATGCTCTTAAGGTTAAGTTCAATAAAAAACACACAACAAATTTAGCTGAAAAAATATTAGATATAGAGTATATGGAAAATGCTTTGCTTTTTCTTGTTTCTGAAAAAAAAATAGACAGAGTAAAGTACTACTTAAAAGTGTATGGGAAAGAGTTGCTCTGTGATTATTTATGGCTGTTAGAAAAAGAGGCTGAAATAATGAGTTTAGATCTACATGATCAAGACAAAGTTTCGTCTCTCTATAAAGAAGTCAAAATTATTGGCGATTGTTCCAGCGATATAATATCAGATTTTTTATTATATTATCAATGTCAATTTATCAAGGTTAGCCTAAAGGGAAAAAATGAAAAAATCGCTTTATTTAGTGCTTCTACATTACTTGAAATAAACCTTGAAATTAGTTACGAAGGATTTTCAAATAAGTACCTTAACTTTCTTATTAAAAAATACCTAGAAAAGGAAAGTGCTAGAATAGATGTTGTTTTTGAAGCGCTAAAGTCTAACCATATATCACCTGACTCTGAAGTGTATGAATTTATTTATAATGAGGTGGTAAGTCATCCTGAGTGTGTCGCGATGGCGCCAAATAATATCAACTTCAAAATCATCTCATATCGTGCTCTTAAAGAAAAGAAATATAAATTGGCAGGTTTTATAACTGAGCGTTTACCGGACGACCTTGAGTCTGCACTAATCAAATGCAGACTTTATGTCGAAACTAACAATAAAGACCACTTGTATTTTTTTACAAGCAACAAGGTGTCAAGGTTCCACAAACAAAGAAAAAGAAAGCATTTTGTTGACTTAATTGATTACCGTGCTTCGGCTCTCTCTCACAAAGGTTTAGAGGCAAAAGCACTGTTACTATGGAAAAAGTATATTATTCGCTCTTTTTTTAATGAAAGACTTGTATTTTCCTATGTTAAGTTCTTAATTAAATTCGAATATTATAGAGAGGCTTTATTCTATTTAAGATTACTTTCGTTTATCAGTAAAAATAAACACCTAACACACAACTTGACTCTTAAAACACTAGTTCAAATAGGTGATATTGAGAAAGCTTATGAATTAGCCAAGAAATTACTGGAAAAAGATAAAAGTTCCTTACCCGCAACGCAGTATCTACTTACGAGTTGTTTGCTAACTTATCGACACCACGAAGCTTTGAGTGCATGTCAAACTCTTGTAAAAAATAACCCTACTGATAAGCAACTAATTGTTTGCTTTTTAAGACTTTCATTCAGAGTAAATGGCAATATAGAGCTAGTAAAAGAAAATCTAATTGATACTAATAGTTTAAGTCAACCAATCGAACAATTACTTAATGATTTCGAGAAGTGTGTAGTTAAGAGAGGTGCCCTTGTTTAAAAATGTAATGTTATGGGGCTTTTCTAGTATTTCTGAAACGATAATTAATGAAATGTCAGAGAAATACGGTTTTTTCCCTGTAGAATGGTTTGGTACCTCAAGGCGAAGCAGTGTTCACCTTAACGAGGTTGTTAAGTTTGGTTTACTTTCTGATGACTATAAATATAAGAGTAGTCTTATTTCTCCTAAGCAGTATGATTTTTTATACAAAAAAGCCATACATAAATTTATTGAACAATATTCTAGATACGAATTTCGCTTTACATACTTTTCACACAATTTAGACTCGTTTCATGCTTATGTTAATGCATTCAATATTTTTGTTAACTATTTTTCTAATAAATTACTTAGTGGACGGATAGATTTGGTAATGTTTACTAGCATGCCACATCAAGGTGCAGATTTAATACTTTATGAGTTGGCAAAATTATTAAATGTCGAAACAATAATACTTTACCAGTCTATTTTACCAAACAAGTTTTTTATTATTAAAGAGCAAGAAGATTTTGGGGAGTGGAGAACCTCAGAACTGATAGAAAGTAATTGGTCCCCCTATGTCATAGATAACAAGTTCGAAAAAGACCTTTTTTATATGTATGATAATATTGAAGTGAAACGATTAGGCTTTTTTGAACGGTTTACTGATTTATTAAGGCGTAATTTAACTAGAAAAAGATCAGTTTATTATCCAGCTTATAATGGTAATCTTCGTAGAGAGAAACATAGTAAGATAGATCATCCCACAGAAATGTATATACTATTCAAAATGATCTGGTACAAAATTAAGGGAGAGGATATTAGCTTATCTAGTTATTTTAATATATTGAAACGTATATCTCAGTTGAAATTGATCATACATCCCAATACGCCGCCCCTATCTAAGTATATTAGTTCGGAGAAGTTAAAATTTTTTGAACGTTCAATGCTAAATGAACATCCATGTTCAATGGACTCACCTTTTGTTTATTTTCCGTTGCATTTGCAACCTGAGTTGACTACTTCTTCATTAGGAGGAGAGTTGTATTGTGACCAATTACTTGCGATTGAGCAACTCTCCGACGTTTTACCAAAGAAGTGGAGAATACTAGTTAAAGAAAACCCAAAACAAGAGCACTATATGCGTGACGAAACATTCTATAAGAGGCTGAAAGGAATTAATAATGTTCATTTAGTGCCTATTGATACCAGTACTTATAAGTTGATGAGGGAATGTGAGTTGGTTGCTACTATTAGTGGTACTGCTGGGTGGGAAGCCATAACAGGCGGTAAGAATGTTATAACTTTTGGGTGGGCATGGTATAATAATTTACCTGGCGTGTTTAAATTTGAAGATATTGGTAATTTAGAAAAAGTATTGTCCTACCAAATAGATCATGGTGAACTTCAAGTGGAAGTTGGAAAGTTAGTTGCAAAAATGGGGACTGGTGTACTTGGTAGACCATACGAGAAAATTATAAAAGATGATACATTTGATTGGGAAGTTAATGCAACTCTCGTCGGAGATCAGTTGATAAATTATATGCGAAATTAAACTACGTGAAGGAATTAAATATGGATGTAAAAATATTAGAATGCACTCTCAGAGATGGAAGCTATGAAATAGACTTTCAGTTCTCAAAGAAAAACTCCGATGATATAGCTATTGCACTTGACGAAGCAGGGCTCGAACTTATCGAAGTCGGCCACGGAGTCGGATTGGGCGCGACAGAAAAAGGGATTGGCGTTGCGTTAGAATCTGATGAAACGTATATGAAGTCCGCTGCTAACTCTGTGAAAAATGGTAAATGGGGTATGTTTGCCATTCCAGGTATTGCTACGCTTGATCATTTAGAAATGGCAAAAACCTATGATATGGACTTTATTCGACTTGGCTCGACCATCGAAGATTTTCCTAAAAGTGAAGCATTTGTCGCCTCTGCTAAGTCAAAAGGTATGATGACTTGTGCTAACTTCATGAAATCATACGCGTCAAAGCCAGAAGATCTTGCATTAGCTTCTAAACACGCTTTTGAAATGGGGGTCGATGCCGTCTATGTAGTTGACTCTGCGGGTGGGATGTTACCAAATGAAGTTAAGCTTTATGTAGAAGCAATACTGGCTGAAAAGTCTGATGCAGTTATTGGTTTTCATGGTCACAATAACTTAGGCCTAGGTATCGGGAACGCATTAGCTGCACTTGAAGCAGGTGCAACGATAATTGATACTTCCCTACAGGGGTTTGGTCGCAGCGCAGGTAATACTACGACTGAACAAATGTTAGGTTGTTTAGCTCGAATGGGGCTAGAAGGCAATATCGATCCAATCAAAGTGATGGATATTGGCGAAGAGCTTATCAAACCTATGATTGAGAAACGTGGACTGACTTCAATAGATACTGTATCTGGGATGGCTCTGTTTCATTCTAGTTATATGCCGATAATTCATGATATGTCTACAAAATATCGAGTGGACCCACGTCAACTAATATCCGCTGTATGCTCAGAAGATATTATCAATGCAGACATTGAATTAGTTGAACGCCATGCTAAGTTAATCGCTGATGCTCATAGCAGCAAAGGAGCTTGGAAACCGAGTTATAAGAATTACTTTGTTAATGAACAAGCAGAACTATGATTGATATTGACAAAATATTGAAAGGCGACGCTCAAAGCGTCGCCATCGAGATTAATGAGCTAAAAGTCTCGTATGGCGAACTGAAGAGTAAAATTGCACTTATGGAAGCTTTCTTCGAAGAAAATGGATTAACACAAGGAAAGCGGATATGCTTAGCGGTTGATGATCCTCTTGAATACTATACGCATTTACTAGCATGTTTCGCTAAGGGCGTAGTGGTTTGTCCTTTGTCAGAAACATACTCTGATAACTACTCCGATAGGATACTGAGTATTTTTAGGCCAAGTGCAGTATTGAAAAATGGACAAAACCTAATACTGAAAAGTTGGGAAGAAGAAACCTTGTCACCAGAGTTAGGTTCAACGGCTTTGGTTACTTTTACTTCAGGCACTACAGGAATACCAAAAGGGGTATGCCATAGTCTTGACGGTTTAATTAGATGTTGTGAAGCGTTTAATGAGCATAATGATCTGAACGCAAAAACAAAAATGATGCACGTGATGCCACGTTTTTATATGGCGGGTATCTTGAACACGTTTTTATCCCCCCTTTTAGCGGGCGGTACTGTCGTGATCAGTGATACTTTTTCTGCTCAAAACGCTTCTGTTCTTTTTAAGAAGTACTGTTCTTCTAAGGCTAATTCGATTTGGCTGAGTCCTTCAATGTTATTATTGTCTTCAAAAATGACAAGAGATAAAGAAGCTATTGCGTGGCTTTCTAATAGTAACTCTAAAGTATTTGTAGGCACAGCTCCTTTACCAAGTAAAAGTAAAGAGATTTTCCAACAAAAATTTTCATGTGAAGTATTAGAGAGTTATGGGACCAGCGAGCTTCTTTTTATATCTTGTGCTAAAGCAGGGGAAGGACACACTGAGGGTGTGGGAAAGCCAATTGATGGAGTAAATATTTCTTTTACAGACGATGAAGAAGTTTTGGTTGATTCTCCATGGACTATGCTTGGATATATAAATGCAGATGGTACAGGAAGATATACAGGTGACATTGGGAAATTGGATGATGGACACTTAATTATTACTGGGCGAAAGAAAGACTTAGTGATCAAAGGTGGTCAAAATATTAGCCCAAGATATATCGAAGAGTCTGCGTTGTCTTCTGATACTATTGAAGAGGCTGCAGTAGTTGCTGAACCTCACTCGTTTTGGGGAGAGGTGCCTATTTTGTATATTTTACCTAATCAAAGCTATGCTGAGAAAGAGTTTAGAGATTTTCTAACATCTAGGTTGTCTAAGGAACAATATCCAGAAAAAATATATGTAGTGAAATCTTTCCCTAAAACTGCAACAGGAAAGATTGTTAAGAATGCGATAGTTCGTGAGTAAAGAAGAATGATAATTGGTTTTTCGCACTTTATTTGGAATGTTTCAAATACTGAAGAAGTCATTAGCCTACTTACCAAAAAAGGTTACTTGTTAGACTTTTCTGATGTGAATATTTTAAATCACCCCAGTAAAAATGATTTGTTAAGACACTATAACCATAGTCATGATATTCATATGTTCCGTCATCCTGATTTTTATGATATTGAGGTTATTGACCATTTTAGTGGATATGACAGAGTTCAGGATCGTATACGTCTTCACCAAGGTAATATGGTCGAGATAGTGGTTCCTAAAGGAAAGAAAAGCCTGGAATATCAGTTTTGGGAGGACCTTGGTTTAACAAGGACAGGTGATAGCGTTAGCCTAAAAAGACCAGTTCCTGCATGGCGAGTTGATATAGAGGTTACCGAGAGTTCTAGAACTCTAGCTGAGCAGTATCTAGACTTAAATGGTATAACATCTATTGCTTTTATAACGAAAAATATTGAAGAATGTAGTAATCGAGTTAGAGATAGTTTATCTTGGGCATCTGACGCTTTCAAGCTAGAAGTTAATGGTAAATCTCTATCAATCATCTTACTCAAATCACCCACCGGAATAATAGTAGAATTAATAGAGGTATAGAATGAAAATTACAGATTTATCTATGGTGTTAGAAGAGGGCATGCAAACCTTTGCTACCCATTGGCATCCATTTTTTGAATCAACCCAGCTGGGTAGGCATGGTATTGAAAACCGTGAAACCCGGAAAATTGTACTCGGTACTCACACAGGCACACACATAGATGCGCCCCGCCATTTTATTTCGGGAGGCGAAACCGTCGAAAACATTCCTCTTTCTCAATTAAACGGTCAGGCGAAGGTAGTCGATTTTTCATCACTACCTGATAAACATGAGATCACAGAAGATGAACTCAGAACTTGCTTAAACGACAAATGTCCAGATCGCTTGGTAGCTAGGTTTGATTGGGATCTTAAGCTTAATACCAATGAATATTATACTGACCATGCTTTTTTTTCAGAGGATGCATGCCAGTGGCTAGTTGACAATGGATGTAAGCTAATTGCATTGGATACCCCTCAACCAGATAACCCATTAAACGGCAGAGGAGCGGAAAAAGATGCTCCTAATCATAAGATTCTATTAGGTGCAGGCGTAGTGATTGTTGAATACTTAGTCGACATCAGAAGCTTACAATGTGATACGATCATGTTAATCGTTGCACCACTTAAGATTAAAGATGGAGATGGTGCTCCTGTTCGATGCTTTGCAATTGAGGAGTAAGATAATGAAAGTAAGAGACAAGCTTATCCTTTGGTTTCAAGAGCAGTCAGGCCAAAGCGTTTTTGACACACAACAAAATTATTTCGAACAAGAGTTGATTGATTCTTTTGATGTAATAATGCTAATAGAATATTGTGAGTCTGAGTTTTCAATTGTGTTCTCTGAAACTCAGTTTGAAGATCGTCGTTTTTCAACAATTGATGGTTTATCTGAAATAATCATAGAAATGAAAGGGTGACAGATTGAAAGCAACGTATACTAAGCAGGAACTGATTGAAGCGATTAAGTCTGTAGGAATTAAAAATGGTGACGTACTATTCTGCCATAGCAATGTTGGCTATCTAGGTATGCCTGAAGGAGCTAAAAATAAAGATGAAGCTCTACAGATTATATTAGATGCAATACTTTCTGTAATTGGTGATCAAGGAACTCTTGCAGTTCCTACATTTACGTATAGCTTTTCTTCAGGAGAAATATACAACCCAATTAGTTCACCTTCTAATTGTGGAATGTTTGCTGAATACGTGCGTTGCTTACAAAGTTCAATTAGAAGTAATGATCCCTCAATATCTGTCGCATGCATCGGCAGTTTAGCTTTAGACTTGACACAAGATTTGCCAGAAAACGCTTATGACGAATCTGCTTTTTTTGGCAGATTTTTTGATAAAAATGGCAAGATATTAAATATTAACTTCGATGCAGGATCAACATTTTTACATTTTGTTGAAAGAGAACTCTCTGTACCTTACCGCTTTGACAAAACGTTTGTGGGAAAAAAATATGCGGGTGACAACATAGTAGAAGCAAAATCAGTTATTTGGGTGAGAGATATGGATATTAAAGGGAGTGAGGCAAACTTTGAACGATTTAACTCAGTTGCTGTTTCCCAAGGATACTATAAAAAACAAAAGATAGGTCGAGGTACTATTGGATCTATTACATCGTCGGACGCATACTCCTTGTTGGAGAAGGAAATTAAGAAGAATGTTTGGTTCCTAACTAATAAGGTCTGAGTGACGATGGATCATGCAAATAATATGTACTCATTAGCTTGTGAGCTCTTCCCCATCAACCGTAGCTTAACGGGTGAGGGAGTTAGAAAAACATTAGATGTTATAAAACGCGAACTTCCTAACCTACATGTAGGTGAATTTAAGACAGGAGAGCAAGTCTTTGATTGGTCTGTCCCTAAAGAATGGTCAATAAAACAAGCTTATGTGCAAGATTTAGAGACTGGAGAAGTATTTATCGATTTCTCTGGACTAAATCTTCACGTCATGGGATATTCAGTACCTGTCGACCAGGTTATGACGATTGAACAATTGGATAGTAACCTTTACTCGCTACCAAACCAACCTGACGCAGTTCCATACGTAACATCTTATTACAAAGAACGTTGGGGTTTTTGTATTACTCATAACCAGAGAAAAGAACTTCTAAAAAATAGCAAGAGAAAAGTAAGGGTAAAGATTGAGTCAGAACTTTTTGATGGTGTTATGAATTATGGAGAGTTATTGATACAGGGGAGCAGTAAAGAAGAGGTTTTGTTATCTACCTATATATGTCATCCATCAATGGCTAATAATGAACTTTCAGGTCCCGTACTTGCGGTCGAGCTAGCTAAGTTGATTCAAAATATGAAAGACCTCAGGTATACGTATCGAATACTATTTCTTCCCGAGACTATAGGTTCAATTGCTTACCTTAGTAAAAACTTTAAGGTTATGAGAGATAGAACAAAAGCCGGTTTCGTGCTTACATGTGTAGGTGACAACAATTCCTACTCATTTATGCCAAGTAAGTATAATAATACATATGCAGATAGGGTAGCTGAGTACGTAATGAAAATTACGTCGACAAAATATACGAAATACTCATTTGTTGAAAGAGGAAGTGATGAAAGACAATACTCCAGCCCAGGAATTGAACTCCCTGTTGTCTCCATTATGCGTTCTAAATACGCCGAATATGATGAGTACCACACATCATTAGATAATTTATCTTATATTAGTCCTGATGGCCTTTATGGGTCTTATGATAAATATAAGAAATGTATCGAAATTTTAGAGACGGATTATCAATACCGCTGTAATGTAATGTGCGAGCCTCAACTCGGAAAGAGAAACTTGTATCCAACTGTAAGCACTAAAAATACAGTTAGCCAAGTTAAAGTGCTGCGTGATGTATTAATGTATTCTGATGGGAGTAATTCATTATTAGACATAGCAGATATAACTTCTCATAACTATTTTGATATACGTGACATCGCAAATAAATTAAGAGAAAATGAGTTAATATCGAGAGTTGACAATGATTGAACATTATAAAAGACACACCCCTCTTTTTTGGGGTTTTTTTCAACCAATGGAGAAAAAATACATTGATTTTATTTGTGAGGAGTTGAGGTTAAACGCAGTACATGTGTCTAAACGTGGGCAGCCAAATGTTTTTGAATTAGTAGCCCGAAGTGCTGAGTTTGAAAACAACCACATGTTACCTTTGGGTTGGGAAGAAGAATTCATTGAAAAGCACTTTCGAGAGTTCTTGTTTAATTATGACCGTTACTCGCTTTCTTTTGAAAAAAATGTCATCAGTGCGTTTGAAGGAGACTCTAATTATGATTATTTATGTGCAATAAACTACTACTTAAGCTATTTCTATAATTTAATTATCTCAAAAGGAATTACTCAAGTCGTTTTCAATAATCCGCCACATCAAGGAATTGATCTCATTATTTACTATTTGGCTAGTAAGCTTGGCCTAGATAAAAATATTCTATATCAAACGATTCTTCCAAATCGATTTTTTCATTACAAGAATATAGACGATTTTGGCCGTTATAGTAAATTTGTTACATTTAATCCTTCTGAGGGTTTCTCATTTGAGAAACGGTTTGAAAAAGAGTTGTTCTATATGGAAGGGAGAGTTGGTCATAATCACATGACCAGAATATTTAATAAGACATCACTATCACTGAGAAAGACAAAAAAAATCTTACGTAAGCTATCTTCAAAAGAGGATATGAAAAAGCTAATTGCTCATCGAAAGAAAAAATTTTATGGTGCAAAAGCCTTTACTAATGAATCAAAGTTTTATAGAAGTAAAGGGGAAAGTTTTGAATCGCTAAATATTAATTTAGAAGAGAAGTTCGTGTACTTTCCTCTGCATTATCAGCCGGAACTAACAACATCATGCCTTGGCGGACTATATACAGACCAACTGTTAGCCATTGAAAACTTAGCGCGTATTCTCCCTGAAGGCTGGTTTATATATGTAAAGGAGAACCCTAAACAAGGGCACTATATGCGTGGCAGAGCTTTTTACGAAAGGCTATCAAAAATAGAATCTGCGATACTAGTTAGCAAAAGTGTATCAACATATGAGTTACTGAAACAAAGTCAGGTTGTTGCTACGATATCTGGGACAGTTGGATGGGAGGCTTTGAGTGGAGGTAAGCCCATTATAACATTCGGTATGGCTTGGTATCGAGATTTCTCAGGAGTTCATTGTTTTTCACACAATCTGAATTTAAAAGATATTTCTAATCAAAATGTAGATCACACTAAATTGCAAAGCCAAGTTAATGAATTTTCTAAGTCCTGTAACCAAGGTATAGTGGCATCGGCATACAGAAAGTTGTATAAGAATTATGAAACTACTAAGAATAATGTTCTTTTACTAAATTTCTTTGATCAGTTAACAAAGTTATATGAAAACAATAATTAAAGTATTTAAGTATGTTGTAATGTCTATTCTAGATGTTATTTTTATCAAGAAAACACACAGAATTTGTATTTATACATCTACCGAAAAACATGATGCTAACTTAGTCTGCGTGGAACAGTACCTAAAGTATTTTCATAACGAATTTGAAGTGATAATGCTAACTGAAAAACCTTCGGGAAGCTTTCTAGAGAGACTTAAAAGCAAATATTATTTACTATCGAGTTATGTGCTTATTATCGATCATAAAATTCCGAAGTTCCTAAATGGGTATGGTAGGAAGATTTTTAATACTTGGCATGGCATTCCCTTAAAGACAATACGTTACCTGGATAGCGATAGATTCAATGAAAAGTTTCTTCAAAGAGAAGGTAGACTTCTTTCGGGGTTAGTATGTTCTTCCGAATTAGATCGAGCTGTTATGTCCGCATGCTTCCAGATTCATCCAAATAAGTGCATTTTAAGTGGCCTCCCTAGAAATGATATTTTGTTAGGAGGAGATGACCTTGTTTGGTTTAAAGATGAACAGGAGTTGCTACTTAGCAAAGAGATCCAAGGAAGAAGGGTAATCTCTTGGATGCCAACTTATCGTGGTACCTGGAATGAAGGGAATGTCATTTCACCTTTCGATAGTGAAAATGAATCGGAACTAGTTGAAACACTAAAAAAATATAATTGTGTTCTATTGGTTAGGTCTCACAAGTTTAGTGAGATTCAAGAACTTGATCTTTTGCGAGATGAGGGATTGATTATAAATGGCGATAAATATATAAATACGAATTTAGTACTTAAATACACGGATATTTTAATTACTGACTATTCTAGCGTGTGGTTAGACTTTTCATTGATATCTAAAAAAATAATATTGTTTACGTATGACAAAGATGAATATCAAAATGAAAGGGGAACTATATATCCCCTAGACTTAGTCTTTCAAGGTAAGATTTCAACTGATTTTAACAGTTTAAAAAAAGAAATTATCGCTCTCCTTCAGTTATCTAGCATCAGTGATTTCCAAGCCAGTCATATGTTTTTTAAATATATAGATGCAAATAATACAAAAAGGTTTGTCGACTATGTTCTTGACAAAATTAAATAGTAGAAAGGTTAATAGGGTTATACGACTTTTTTTCTGTCGGTCAGTATCTGTATCTAACAGTAAGGTTAAAGTCAAAAGATGCTTTGGTTTTAATCAGTTCATATTGTTTATCTATTTTTATAAAGATATTATTAAGGCAACTAGAAGTGATGACATATATAAGCTGTGTGTGCTAGTTTCCAAAACGAGAAACACATTGTCTGCTCTAAGATATTACAAGCTTTTTCTAAAAGTTTTATCGTTCATAAAAGATAAAGATCTAGCTTTAGAGTTGACGATACTAACCATTTTAGCTAATCCTCGGGTAGGAGATTATCTACGGTTTAATCACTGCGTTAATAGAAACGGCTTTTGCCTATATAGAATTTCAGGTGAAATAGAAAAAAGTCTATCATACAAAGATATAAATTTGTTTAGGTTGTATTGTTTAAAAAATTTTAATATCGACCTAGCAGTTTTGGATGTCGAAGATCTTATATATTTTTACTATCTGTCTGGTAATTACAAAAAAGTCATTGATTTAGCTTTAAGTATTAAGGATGTTAGTTCAATATCTAAAAAGTACTGTGACCTTGTTACTAAAAGTATGATTCTAGAAGAGCATGATTATTTACATGTTACTCAAAGCTTATGGTTTGAAAAGTCTAGTAGTAAATTGAAGACAGAGTTTTTTTTGTCTCGTTGTATGTTGAAAGAGGGTATGAAGGAAAAGACCAATCGTGACATGTCCGCCCTTCTTGATCGGCTGTATCCAACGAAGTTTAAGCAATCTTTGTCTGATGTAGATAAGTCGGAGAGACTTCATATTTTGAATTCCTGGGGGCCAGGCGATGATCTAAGGTTTTCTATAGTTATAGATGTAATGATATCCTTGGGGTATAAGTTAATTATATTCCATACCGAGCCTAGATTGGTTCCACTATTATCTTCGTTATATCCTGAAGTATCTGTTGAAGGTACATATAGAAGTAAAACTTTATCATATGATAATTTTTCCCATTTCGACAAAGTTTCTCCTCAAAAGCTTCATCATGTCTTAGATAATGATTTTTTTGAGAAAATTGGTGAAATATCGCAGTTCACACTAATTACAAACCTACTCCATGACGTCTTATTAAAACCTGTCACTTTTTCTGAAAAACGAAAGCTATCTGTTTTAAATAAGAGTTGTTCTAATACCATTAACGAATTTTTTTCTGGTTTCAAATCGAACCAACTTATTGTTGGTATCTCATGGCGGAGTATGAACGATCATGGCGTTCGGGGTAAAGACTACTTATCTATTACTGATGTCGTAGATATATTTGAAGGATTTGATAATATCGTTTTGATTAGTTTACAATATGACAACTGTGAAAAGGAAGTAAGATATTTTAATCAAGCCAGTAATGTAAGAATGTATATTCCTCCAATTGATCAAATGAACGACTTCTCCTCAGTGGTAACTTTGATGAACCAATTAAACCTTATAATTTGCACCGGGAACTCAGTGCTAGAGTTCGCCGGCTGTTCTGCCACTGAGACATTAGCGGTTTTATTAGATCCAGTGCAAACTTACCGGTTTGATAAAGGAAAAGATATTTGGTTTGATAATATATCTATTCTTGAAGACCCGAAGCATGCCACGTTAACTAGTACAAAAAAATTGATTAGGAATAGACTGAAAAGACTTATAGATAAAAATGAAAACTGTTAGGGTAATACTGAATAGACTACGACATGGTAAACTAGACTATCTTATTAGGCTTTCTTATCTTTTACTTTGTCAATGTATAGGGTTTTTTGTTAGCCATATTTTTCTCGTAAGACCAAAAAAGGCTATCTTCGAGAGTTTTAATGGTAAAAATATATGCGACTCTCCTCTTGCTTTATTAATTGAAATGGATAGGGTCTTATCAGGGTGGATGTTCGTATTAGTTACCAATAATAAAGAGGAGCAGGTTACAAATCTAACTGGAAATAATAAAATTATTTACGTAAGATTTAAGAGTCTCCAGTACTACATTTCTTATTTTACGTCTAAGTTTAATGTAGTAAACTGCCGACTACCTTATTTTATCTATAAAAAAAGTTCACAAATATTGATTCAGACATGGCATGGTGTCCCATTGAAAAAAATAGGGATGGATATTGACGTTGATAACCACCCTACTGCGTCGAAAGAGTCAATACGATTAGCTTATTTGTTAGAAGGGTGGCGTGCGGACTACTTTTTGTCCTCTTCTGATTACCTAACAGATAAGCTTTGCTCTGCATTTGGTATTGAGGAACATAAGGTGGTTTCATTTGGTTTACCTAGGAATGACGCTTTGGTTAACTCTAAAAGTCGCATTGATATTAGAAAGTTACTAAATATCCCTCCAGGTAAGAAGGTGCTTCTTTATGCTCCAACGTATAGGGATACTATCTACGAGCATGGTACATTTTCTGCGAGAAACCCGCTTGACTGCGATTTGTTTTGCTCTAGACTCTCAGAGGAGTATGTTTTTCTATTTCGAGGGCATTATTTTTCTGAGAAAAATGATGAGGCAAAGCATTTTATAGATGTATCTAATGTCAATGACGTGAACGAATTGCTACTGGTAACAGATATACTTGTTACTGATTATTCTAGTGTCATGTTTGATTATTCTATACTCAAAAGAAAGATGTATTTTTATCATTATGATTACGAAGAGTACGAGAATGAAACTCGAGGTATGTATTTTGATTTAAGAGAAGAGTGCTCAAGGATTCAATCCGAATCTATTGACGAGCTATTATATCTTATTAATAACGAGGTTGTTGATGAAAACTATTTATGTTGGAAGGAAAGGTTCATGTCTTTTAATAACTCCAAAACATCAGAACGCATTATTAGGCTAATGTTGTCTCATTGTGATTGAGTGGTATGGTTGCATGAGATTTAATTATTTAAAAAGTATAAAAATACTATCAAGTAGATTGTTGAAGGATTTTGACCTGATAAATGAAATGCACCAGTTAGTTTATAAATCTGCTGATATGCAGTCGATTAAGCTCGGAGCTATGAACTTCATGTCATCTTTCAGTAGTATGCTTGTCATGTTCTTGCCTATTAAAGTTTTTTTGCTGTTGTCAGGCGCTAGTCATCTTAAAATTCTTACCAAGTTCCAAGAAGATTATGGTAATGCTGCGTATTTTTCTTTTTTAATTTCTTTCACGTTATTGGTTTACCTGTTCAATATTTTTCTTCAGTTGTATATAAGTAGAACAGAAAAGCTCAACAAAAATAGTCTGGATTCTGATTGGTACCGTACTAAATATGGTAAATATGGTAAAGAGTTTGTAAAGTATGCGTTTAAAACCTACTCAGGTTTAATTGGCGATATAATGCTGGTCTGTATGTCGATAGTGCTTTTTGTTTTTATATCACCTATATTTTCCTTATTTTTTATATTGTCACAGATTACATATTTGATTATCGCAAAGTATTTTATCTTTACCGATAACAAATATGATTTTCTTGGTCGATTACATTTAGATGTTAATCAAGCAAATACACTGTTAAGTGGAACTTTTTTTTTGGTGATTTTTTCGTCGTTATTGGTGTCATATAACATCTCGTCAATGTCGGCAGGAGGGGCGATTTTGGTTTTACTATTGTCACGTATTGCTAACAACGCTATGAAATCTATTCTCAATAAAATATATGCAATTAAGAAAAAATTAAAAAGGTTATGAGATTAGCGTATGGATTGTATGTTGTTGTCCATATTTGTATTTAGACCGCGCTGTGAAGTCTTTCATAAACGAGTGGTTCGGTCATCTGCCTTTTTCTTAATATGCTTCTACGTCTCTCCTTAGGAACACAGAGTGAATAAGAATCGATATCTTTTTCTTAGAGCAGTACATTTTGTCTCTGGTTTAGTACCTTCTTTTTTATCTCTTTTCTTTCCAAGAGATAAAAAAACGATCATCTTTAATTCCCAGTTTAACACTACATTTGAACACAACTCTCGTGCGCTTTTTTTACATTTTTTAGCAAGTGAAAGTAATGGTATTGCTAAATTCGTTATTAATGATTCTGAAAAAAGAAGAGCGCTTCGTGAGAAATACGGTGACCACTTTATCACTAATGATCGCTTTAAAGATATAATTATGATAATGCGATCAGGCTTGTGGGTGTGCTCCTCTTTAGAGACACCATTAAGTGGATTTGGACTAAGTTTCAGACGAACCGTTATTCATTTAGGGCACGGGGCTCCAATAAAATCGGTAGGGTTGGGCGAGAAATATGTAAGCTTGGTAAAGTCTATTTACTACCGCTTAATTCGGACAAACTTTAGCTATTTAATGTCAAGTTCGGCAGCGTTTGATAGTGCGTGGGCAAAGTGTTTACACTTACCATCTTCTCATATTGTTCGGTGCCCACAGGCACGTTGTGATCAAGTTGTATCTCCTGACCGTCATTTAGTGAGTCTGATCCTTGATAAGAGCTCACATAATGTCCTATATGCGCCCACTTGGCGACCTTTTTCAGATACGCAGATATTTCCTTTCGATGATTTTAATCTGGACACACTTTGTGATGGCTTAGAAAAGAAAGGGGTGACCCTCTTCTTAAGACTTCATCCAAATTTTGAATTTGAGCTTGATGAAAAGTTACTAAAATGTGAGCGAATTAAACTGCTGTCTAGTCAAGATATTAGTGATATAAATCCAGTGTTAGGAGGGTTTGATCTTGTAATTACTGATTATTCAAGTATATATATAGACTTCTTGCTTACCGAAAAACCGGTGATGTTTTTACCCTACGATTATAACGAGTACGAAAGTACTATCGGTTTTTCAATCGATTACGAAAAGCTCACTCCTGGACCCAAACCTAACTCCTTAGTGGCGTTCTTATCTGAATTAGAAACTTTACTTACCGATTCCGATTACTATCTTAGTTGTCGAAAAAACGCGAATAAAGTACTTAATCCTATTATGCGTGATCATGCAAAACATACACTTAACGTAGTTAAGACGTTGGCTAAGCGTTAAACGAGCTTGCGAGTAATCGATATAAAGCGCTAGGCCGTAAGCATTCGCCTAGCGTTTGAATATGGTTTAACTTAAGTACGATGAATCATGGATGTCATGATTCTTCATAATGCATATGCTGAATATAATGCATATGTCCAATTGCGTTATGCAGGCTTTTTAGTGTTGGTTGGTTGCATATATCCAGTAGGCGCTTCGAGCAGTATACGTTTAATACATTCAACATCAAAATAATGACAACAGCTGTCTAATTCGCTGAGCAATATAGTCATATCATCCCATTGCAGCTTATCTTCACATGCGGTCATAATTTTTTCGTGGCCAGTACCCTCAACGTTATCGCCAATCAATAACTCTTCATAGAGCTTTTCGCCGGGTCTTAGTCCCGTGAATTTGATTTCTATATCCCCATCTACGTTATTGGTGCTCTTTTCTCGAAGGCCCATGAGTTTGATCATACGCTTGGCCAAATCGAGAATTTTGACCGGCTCGCCCATGTCGAGGACAAATACCTGACCATTGTGACCAATGGCACTGGCTTGGATCACAAGCTGTGCCGCCTCGGGGATCAACATAAAGTAACGGGTGATATCTGGATGTGTCACTGTTACTGGGCCGCCGGCACGAATTTGTGATTTAAATAGCGGTACCACAGAACCTGACGATCCTAGCACATTGCCGAAACGCACCATGGTGAACGTTGTTTGACTTTGTTTGTCCGCCAGGGCTTGTAAGACTAGCTCAGCCAGGCGTTTACTGGCGCCCATAATATTTGTGGGCCGTACCGCTTTATCGGTTGAAATAAGGGTAAAACTCTCGACCTGATTCGCAATTGCAGCGTTAGCACATGCGAGGGTACCAAATACGTTGTTACGTATGCCTTCTACAATATTATATTCAACTAAAGGCACATGTTTATAAGCCGCGGTATGGTACACCGTATTGATCTCGTGAGTAGCCATTAGCTTACTGAGCCTATGCTCCTTTTGCACCGATCCTAGTGCAGCGACAAGCTGTACATTAAGCGCTAAATTGATACGCATTTTTGACAGCGTCTGATGGGCGCGGTAAAGGTTATATTCGTTTAGTTCAAAAAGGATTAGCTTGGCAGGCTTTAGCTTTAGCGCTTGCTGGCATATTTCTAGACCAATTGAGCCACCGGCTCCCGTAACCAATACATTTTTATTGGTGATTTGTTTAGCTAACAGGGTAGGGTCGGGTTCAACCGGTGCGCGGCCTAATAAATCAGCAATGTCGAGATCTTTTATATCGGCAACACTATTTTTTCCGGCGGCAATGTCTTCCACGGAAGGGACGGACTGGATCTCAATTGGCCAATGGGCAAGTTTTTCAAGTAATCGTAGCCGCTCACCTTGGGTCACATTATTAATCGCAAGTAGAAGCTTTACGGGCTGATAGAGCGACCGCAGTCCATCAAATTCTGATGGATGATATACTCGAATACCGTACATGATCTGGCCTACTTTCGCGCTATCATCATCGAGGATTGCTGCAGGATGATACTCATTACCCTGGATCAGCGCGTAGGCTAAATCCCTGCCTGTTGCACCTGCACCATAAATAAAAACATTTGGCTTACTGCGTTTATAATATTGCTCATAAAGTATGCGGAACAAAATCCTTGGCCCACCGAGAGTGAGAATGGCAATACCGGCATAGATAAAAGGCACGCTGCGCGGGATAAAAGACTGAAAAAAGAAGCCGCTTAGCGCTAACGTAATCGCCGACAAGGTAACGGCAAGAAAAATATGACCAATGGCTGGTAAGGTCATGTACCTTAATACAGCCCGGTACATGCCGAGCCTGATAAAGCAAAACACAGTGGCGAGGTTCGTGGCGAAAAAAGAGGCGGCCTCTTCGATACCAAACTCAAACGTGGTGGTGCCGAGGCGAAACACAATTGCAAGATAAATAGAAAGCACCACCGCAACCATGTCATAAGATGCCGTAATTAGGCGTTTTTTGCCGCGGCTGGCATTGAGAAGTGGCTTAATAGGCGTGAACATTAGCGACCATTCGATTTAATTGATTTGATGAAAGGATGTTACTTGTCACCAATTTAGTTGACTTCACAGGCAATTACGAGAAATTGACGATTGATTTTACCCGAAGAGCCGACAACAATGGTACTAAATTTGCAATGTTGTATGTGAGACGTTTCACAGATGAGTTTGTTACTTACCGGAAGTTCGGGGTTTGTGGGTCAAGCGGTGGTTAGTTTAGCGACAGAACGTCGTCTCAACGTGCGAGAAGTGGTACGCACCAAAGCAGGCGCCCAGCGAGCAAATCAGCGTGAGACGCAAACGTCTCGATTTTGGGTGGATGCCATCAATGGCGCTACGGATTGGGAAGGGGCCTTCGAGGGAATCGATTGTGTGGTTCATTGCGCCGCGCGGGTGCATCACATGCATGAAACCGAGGCTGACGCACTGGCAGCGTACCGTTCCATTAACACCGAAGGGAGCCGGCACTTGGCACAGCAAGCCGCGGCTGCCGGAGTTAAACGGTTTGTGTTTATTAGCTCGATAAAAGTGAATGGCGAAGCGACCCCCCCTAACCAGCCGTTTTATGCCGATGATAAGCCCAACCCACAAGACCCATATGGCGTCAGCAAATATGAGGCCGAGCAGGTACTGTTTGATATTGCTCAGCAAACCGGATTAGAGGTGGTAGTGATCCGTCCGCCATTGGTATATGGGCCCGGCGTAAAAGCGAACTTTCTCACCATGATGAAATGGACAAAACGCCGTATACCCTTACCATTGGGAGCCATTTATAATCGACGAAGTATGGTCTATGTTGATAATCTTGCCGATCTGATCCTAACGTGTTGTATCCACCCTAATGCAGCCGGGCACGTATTCTTAGCCTCCGATAATGACGATGTCTCGACAACTCGGTTACTAAAAACCGTCGCGCAAGCAATGCGCCGACGTGCCTATTTACTGCCGATTCCCGCGTGGTTACTGACTCGCATGGCTCAATTAGTCAATAAACCGCAGTTGTCGCAGCGTTTATGTGGTGACTTGCAAGTGGATATTCATAAAACCATGGGCCAACTTAACTGGCAACCGCGTTATAGCGTAGAGCAAGGGATCGCAAAAACCGTGAGTGACTATCTTGCAAAGAAATCCCATCTTGCAAAAAAACCTTATCTCACAAAAAAACCTTAACCAAGCCAACATCCACCACACCTAAGACAAGGCATTGTTCGTGATACGTTTACTCGATTTTATTTTTGCATTCGCCGGCCTACTGCTACTGTGGCCTATCATTATCGTGATCGCTGTTTTTGGATACTTCGATACCGGGGCGCCTATTTTTAGGCAAACCCGCGTTGGGAGAAATCAGCAGCCGTTCACATTAGTTAAATTTCGTACCATGCCGATACACACGCAGTCTATGGCAACTCACTTGGTCAGTGCAAGCGATGTGACCCGTCTAGGGCGTTTTCTACGCAGAACGAAGCTGGATGAATTGCCGCAGCTTATCAATGTGCTGCGTGGCGAGATGAGCTTGGTTGGCCCGCGTCCATGTTTGTTTAATCAAACCGAGTTGATTGAAGCACGAGAGCAACGGGGGATTTTTGATGTCAGGCCGGGGATCACCGGCCTGGCTCAGATTAATGGTATTGATATGTCAGATCCTACCAAACTCGCCCAATGGGATCACGACATGCTCGCAACCTTGTCATTAAAGCAGTATTTTCTCTACATCATCGCAACGGTGCTGGGCAAAGGTGCGGGAGACCGTACCAGCTAAGTATTAGCGTTATTTCGTTCACTATTGGGTGAGATCACCATACTTGCAAAAATCACCACTCCGAGTGAAAAAAACAAGATCCCGGAGTGGTGATTGATGTAGTGTTGCGTCAACATACAACCCGCGATAAGTATCAGGTGACAACGTAGTAATACGACAGCGAATTGATTCTCTGGGCTACTGCTTCTTTTGCCTTTTCTCGTTACTATCCAGGGGGCTGAGAGCATTAAAATCAGCGTGCCAAAACCGATTAAGCCTTTTACTTGTAACTCTTCTAAATACTGATTATGCGCGCGGCTGGAGCCTACTATAACGGCGTCCGAATAACCTTGTTCAACCAATCTCTGTTTTGCCGCAATGATGTTCGTATAGCCTGCCCCTGTGATAGGGTTTTCGGCCGCTATCAAGAGCGCTGCTTTCCATAACTCGAGCCTAACTCCTGAAGAGCTACTGACACGCGGCGTTGGCAGCGTGACAGATTCTATATCCGCCTCTGTTGATTGACTTTTGTCTTGAGGTGACGATTCTTTTGGTTGACTAACAGGTTCCGGGCGCATTGGCGTTTCGGTCACTTGCTCGTATCTAGCCAAATCCGATAAGACCAAGCCTGCGCGGTTTAACGCAGGCACAAGGGCGGTGGCTATAATGAGAGCAATACTGGCTCCCATGGCTACATAATCGCGGCGCGAGAAAACCTTGCGATAATAAACTAGCGCCCACAAGGCGACAAAGGGCGTAATCACCCATGAGCCACGGCCGCCACTAAGTAGTATGGCGATAAAGCCTAGGGTGATGCCTAGAAAGGCGATGGCCTTTAAAGCCGGTAACCTTCGTTGACAACTATAGATATAGGCAAAGATGCTAAAAACGCTTAAGCTGGCCGCCATGCCTGCCACTTGGATCGGCATAAACCCGCCGGTTGAAAGCGCGCGAATATCGAGCATGTAATGCTGATACAGTGCGATGCTTCCCGCTACAGACGCCCCTATACCACAACCATAAAAAACGGCTTTCAGCGATGGGGGATACGTCAAGAGCAACGCAAAAATCAAAATGGCTAACAGCACACGGCTAGGCATATCCAGTTGCGTATAATGCCCGCCCGGCAGGGCAAAGGCGAGTGTGACCAAAAAGTAGAGCACCAATGAGCCACTAATCAGCATGGCGGGGCGTGTTTTTAGTGCCTGCCACGTATTCGGTAACATAAATAAAGCGGTGATCGCCAGCAAGATCCCCACATATTTGTAAGATTCTGGCGTGATAAGCAAGGTGGCGAAGTAGGCCAAACACAACAAGCTAGTGAGCTGTTGGCGAGAAGTGAGCAGCAAGGTCTTTTCCTCTATCTTATGTCTGGTTTTCATGACTAGTGTGGAGTAGAAATGCGGTTGCATTATACATATGTGGTTGTTGGTTGCACTTTTTGTGGTGGAATACGAACAGAGCTAAGCCAAGCACGATATGCTTTTTTGTCAGTCCTGGAGCCAGAGTCAGGTGGAGAGCGATGCTGGAATTAGTTATAGTAAAAGGATAAGAGACGACCCGAGAGACAGTCCTGATATGCCAAACAAAGCAGCTGCGCTTATTCCTGCCCGTGGGGGGTCCAAGGGGTTGGCAAGAAAAAACGTACTTCCCGTTAATGGTAAGCCACTGATTGCATGGACAATTGAGGCAGCGTTAAGTAGCTGGTATATCGATCAGGTGTTTGTCTCAACCGAAGATGAAGAAATTGCCCGGGTAAGCGAAGCATTCGGCGCACAAGTTATATCGCGACCCACTGAGCTTGCATCGGATGAGGCGAGCAGTATCGATGTGATTGCCCATGCGATCACATGGCTCGAGCAGCATGCGATAGATTGTGACGTCATGACGCTATTGCAGCCAACGTCACCGTTGAGAACAGCACAATGTATAGATAACGCGTTTACGCTTTACCGTGATAAAGATGCGGACTTTGTGATCAGCGTCTTTGAGCCGCGACACACACCGGTAAAAGCCTACATTGCTCAATATGATGGGTCGATCTCTGGGCTGTTCAGCGATGATGCCCCGTATCAACGGCGGCAAGACTTACCACGTGCTTTTCAACCAAACGGTGCTATCTATATTTTTTCGGTAGCAGGGTTTAAACGCAACAACCACTTTCCTAGGTCTAACACCTTCCCGTATGTGATGTCAGAGTATTTGTCTGCGGATATCGATACTCAGCAGGATTTAGATGTTGTAGAAAAAAGAATGGAGGAATTGAGAAATGACTCACCCTGTGTTTGAAATCTCAGGCAGAAAAATTGGCCTTGATTATGACCCGCTTGTCATTGCAGAGATTGGCATAAATCACGAAGGCTCTTTGGATGTTGCGTATCAAATGGTTGATGCGGCGATCGAAGGTGGTGCCGAAGTGATAAAACACCAAACGCATGTTGTCGAAGATGAAATGAGCGGGGAAGCTAAAAGTGTCGTTCCTGGCAATGCCGATGTGTCTATTTACGAGATAATGGAGCGATGTGCCCTCAGTGAGGAAGATGAAACAAAGCTAAAGGACTATGTCGAGTCCAAGGGCGCAATTTTTATCAGCACGCCTTTCTCTCGCGCCGCTGCGCTGCGCTTGGAAAGAATGAACGTTCCTGCATACAAAATAGGCTCAGGGGAATGTAATAACTATCCGTTGCTTGATCTAATCGCGGGGTTTGGCAAGCCAATCATCTTGAGCACTGGGATGAATGATATTGAATCAGTGGCTAAGGCAGTGGCAATTTTTAGAAAGCATCAAACGCCATTTTGCTTGCTTCATACCACCAACCTTTATCCCACCCCTGATCGTTTAATACGTATTGGTGCGATGGAGCAGTTACAAGCTGCGTTTCCTGATGCCGTTGTCGGTTTGTCTGATCATAGTATTGATAATCTCGCCTGCTTAGGGGCGGTCGCTGCTGGCGCGTCAGTACTTGAGCGCCACTTTACAGATAGTAAAGATCGGCAAGGGCCTGATATTATTTGCTCGATGGATATCGAGGAGTGTAAGGCACTTATTCACCAGTCTTGTCGCATGGCACAGATGCGAGGGGGGGAAAAGAAAGCGGCTGCTGAAGAACAAGTGACCATCGACTTTGCTTACGCCAGTGTTGTGACGATTGCCGAGATTAAAGAGGGCGAAGCACTCACTCGTGATAATATTTGGGTGAAACGCCCCGGCACGGGCGACTTTCTTGCCGAAGACTACGAGCGCTTGTTAGGGAAAAAAGCAGCGTGTGTGATTCCAGCGAATGTTCAAGTAAAGAAAAAATATATCAGCTAGTATGAAAAAAATCCTATTTTTGACAGGTACTCGCGCTGATTTCGGTAAGTTGAAAAGCTTGATCAGTAAAGTAGAGAGTCACCCTCACTTTGAGGCGTATGTGTTTATCACGGGCATGCATATGATGGCTAAATATGGCATGACAGCACGTGAAGTAGAAAAAGCGGGATTCACTAATCTTTACACATACATTAATCAAAACAGCTACGATTCGATGGATATAACCTTGGCGAAGACGATACAAGGGCTTTCCGACTACGTTGCCGAAACTTCACCTGACATGATTGTGGTGCACGGTGACCGTGTTGAGGCCATGGCTGGCGCGATTGTGGGAGCGCTTAATAACATTCTTGTCGCACATGTTGAGGGTGGTGAGGTGTCGGGCACTATTGACGAATTGATCCGTCACTCTGTTTCAAAAATGTCGCATATCCATTTTGTCTCTAACCAAACGGCGAAAAGTCGCCTCATTCAGTTGGGTGAGACAGAATCGAGTATATACACCATCGGCTCACCTGATCTTGATATTATGACTTCTCCTGACTTGCCTTCGCTATCTGCAGTAAAAGAGAGATACGAGATTGGGTTTGACGCTTATGCGGTGTTTATGTACCACCCAGTGACAACAGAGCTAGACAAGCTGAGAACACATATATCGAGTACTGTTGATGCGCTACTCGACAGTGATGAAAACTATGTCATCATTTTCCCCAATAATGATTCAGGATCAGAGATAATTATTGAAGAATTAGAACGATTGAAAGGTCATAGTCGTTTTAAAATCTACCCCAGCATCAGGTTTGAGCACTTCTTAACCCTGCTTAAAAACGCTGATTTTATGATAGGTAATTCTAGTGCAGGTGTGCGAGAAGTGCCTTTTTATGGGAAACCGAGTATCAACCTTGGAACAAGACAAGACAAGCGTGCAAATGCCTGCTCTATTTTTAATGTTGCTGAAGAAAAAAACTCGATTTTAAAAGCGATCGATAAGGCTAAGAAAGCACAATTCACACCGGTAAAAGAATTTGGTTTGGGTAACAGTGATAGGTTTTTTTTGCAGGCGCTCGAATCAGATGCGATATGGTGTATTAGCAAACAAAAAGTGTTTGTAGATCTATGCCGAGATACAAAATCGGTCTAGAAAGTATTGGATTAAATCTGTTATGAAAGATTTTTTAAATCGCCTTTGGCGCATCGCTTAGTTAGTTGAAAGCCCAGATGTTGACGTGTGTTTATGCAATAACCTGTGGTAAAGAGCTAAGCGCCATATCAACCAATATGGCGCTTTAAAAATAGTTATGATGAGTTGTTTATGAATTTATTCTTAGTGACATCACCCTTTCAATACCTTTGTGCTTTAGAGGCCAAAAAGCACTACAAAACTAAAAAAAATATATTATTTTTAGTTGACCAAAATAGCACACGTGGCATCGAGCAGCAGGGAAAAATTTTTAATCCGTGTGAGTGGGACCATGTCATCACAACAACAAGAAAAAATAGAACGATAAACATCCCCAAGGCGATAAAAAAGATAAAAAAAATCATTAAAGGCGATAAAATAGACACTTTTTTTTATGGGGAGTACAATGCATGGCGTACCAAATTAGTTGTTGAGAATTTTCGCATAAAAAAAGATGTTTACTTTGATGATGGGACGCTAACAGTTTGTGAGCTACCTGAGTTCATTGAAACTAAAATGACTTACTCTCGAAACCGCTTGTTTCAAGATATCCTATTAAGACTATACGGTTGCAAGCCCACGACGAGATCTTTACCGAGAGAGAACTTGGAGCTATTCACGATTTTCGATCTAAATAGCAACATAGTTAATATCGAAAAGAATACGTTTAGCCACTTAAAGGCACATTACAACCACATCGATCTTTTCTCTGAGCATGCGCCAATAGGCTTTATCGGACAAGGCGCTGTAGGGCACAAAGGTGGACAGTCGGTGTCTTCGTACATAGAGCGTGTATCACAATTTGCGAAAAGCACGAAGAACGGCATTGTATACTTTCCTCATCGCACCGAGTCGAACGACGTTGCAGAAGCAATTGCGACTATAGAAAATGTAACGTATCACAGAAGCACTTTACCTCTAGAGCTTGAGTTAATAGATAAAAAAATACAATTATCCTGTCTGTATGGCATGAACTCAACAGCGCAATATACCGCTAGCCTGTTTTATCCTAATATGCCGATTTATAATTTAATCCCCCCTGGTGAAAGCTTGAGCCCGCGTCAAGAGAGAATAAGGATTTTTTATAAAGAGTCGGGCATTGAGGAGGTGCTAAGTTGAGGTGTTTTCAAGCCTCTAGGGTTTTGCCTTGGTTCTTGCTCTAACCCAATACATTGTACGATAATCCCGATACGATTTGGGTGGGGCGGTGTTTTAGCACGACTGCAAAAAACAAAGGACAATCATGAAGATTTTGGTAACGGGCGGGGCTGGGTTTATTGGCTCTGCGGTGGTTCGATATATTATCGGGCATACGACAGACTCGGTCGTGAATGTTGATAAGCTGACCTATGCGGGGAATTTGGAATCCCTCGCTGGATGGGAAGATAACCCTAGGTATGCGTTTGAGCAGGTTGATATTGTTGATCGTGAGGCGCTTGACCGAATCTTTGCAACCCATCAACCGGATGCGGTGATGCATTTGGCGGCAGAGTCACATGTGGATCGCTCTATAGATGGGCCAGCGGCATTTGTTGAGACCAACATTGTGGGTACTTATACCTTGTTAGAAGCTGCTCGATGCTACTGGAATAGCCTGGACGTTGAGGGGCAAGCCGCATTCCGCTTTCATCATATCTCCACCGATGAAGTGTATGGTGATTTGCACGGCACCGATGATTTGTTCACTGAAGCCACTCCCTATGCGCCATCGAGCCCTTACTCTGCATCCAAAGCGTCGAGTGACCACTTAGTGCGCGCGTGGCAAAGAACATACGGCATGCCAACGATAGTGACGAACTGCTCTAACAATTATGGCCCTTATCATTTCCCGGAAAAACTGATCCCGCTCATGATTCTCAATGCCTTGGAAGGGAAACCTTTACCTGTATACGGCAATGGCTTACAGGTGCGTGATTGGCTATTTGTTGATGATCATGCTCGTGCGCTGTATCAGGTCGTGACGAAAGGCTCAGTGGGTGAAACCTATAACATTGGTGGCCATAACGAGAAGCAGAATATCGAGGTAGTGAAAACGATTTGTGCCATTATGGACGAGCTTGTACCCATGCATGAACGGGGCTATCCACGCAATACGCGACATGCTTCATTAATTACGTATGTTTCCGATCGCCCTGGCCACGATGTTCGTTATGCGATCGATGCTACCAAAATTGAACGCGATCTTGGTTGGACGCCACAGGAAACCTTTGAGTCCGGTATCCGCAAAACGGTGGAATGGTACTTGGCCAACCGTGAATGGTGGCAGCGCGTGCTTGATGGCTCTTACACGCGCGAGCGGCTAGGAACACACTAGCATTCACACTTTTTTAAATCTTTGCGCCTATGTTCCAGGGTTGTCTTGGGCCTAGGAATTAGCAGCTAGGACGTATTTTTATGAAAGGAATTATCCTTGCGGGTGGCTCGGGGTCGCGCTTGTATCCGCTCACACGCGGCGTCTCGAAACAGCTTTTGCCTATTTATGACAAGCCGATGGTGTTTTATCCACTATCCACCTTGATGTTGGCTGGCATTCGCGACATTTTGATTATTACGACGCCAGAAGACAATGCCGCGTTTAAGCGTCTTTTGGGGGATGGGTCTGACTTTGGTATTTGCTTAGAGTATGCGGTGCAGCCTAGTCCAGATGGCTTGGCGCAGGCGTTTATCATTGGTGAAGGCTTTATCGGCAATGATAGTGTCTGCTTAGTGCTGGGCGATAACATTTTTTACGGTCAGTCTTTTTCAAATACACTTAAACGCGCTGCAGCGCGAGAATCGGGTGCGACGATATTTGGTTATCAAGTCAAAGATCCCGAGCGTTTTGGTGTGGTTGAGATTGACGAGACAATGAAGGCCATATCGATTGAAGAAAAGCCGTCATCGCCAAAATCGCAATACGCGGTCACAGGGTTGTATTTTTATGATAACCGTGTGGTCGACATGGCGAAACGTGTGACACCTTCGGCCCGTGGTGAGTTAGAGATCACGGCGATTAATGAAATGTATTTAAATGATGGCGTGCTTAATGTCGAGTTACTGGGCCGCGGTTTTGCGTGGCTCGATACCGGTACCCATGAGAGTTTGCACGAGGCGTCGTCTTTTGTGCAAACCATTGAAAATGTTCAGGGGTTAAAAGTTGCCTGTTTAGAAGAGATCGCGTGGCGACAGGGCTGGCTAAGTAACGAGCAATTACTGGCGTTGGCCGAGCCGATGATGAAAAACGATTACGGCCAGTATTTGGCAAAATTGGTCAGTGAGTCAACAGCAAAAGGGCAGTCTGATGCGTGTTCTAATAACCGGTAGTCAAGGGCAAGTCGGTCACTGCTTGGTTGAGCAATTGATTGGCATGAAACAAGTCACTATGTTGGCTTGCGACAGGCATCAATTAGATATTACCGATCGTTCGGCAGTGTTAAGCAAGGTCAGTGAATTTAAGCCGACGGTGATTATAAATGCCGCGGCGTACACAGCCGTTGATAAAGCAGAAAGCGATCGTGACCGAGCCCATGCCGTCAACCAAAAAGGCGCACAATACTTAGCAGAAGCGGCGGAACAGCAAGGGGCGGCGCTGTTACATATTTCAACTGATTATGTCTTTGCAGGCGATAAAGAAGACGCTTATCACGAGCAAGACTGCCCCGGGCCACAAAGTGTTTATGGAGCGAGTAAACTGGCTGGTGAGCAGGCGATACAAGCCGCGTGTTCAAAGCACATTATTATTCGCACTGCATGGGTATTTGGTGAGCATGGTGGTAACTTTGTTAAAACCATGCTGCGATTGGCCTCGCAGCGCGACGCCTTAAGCATTGTTGATGATCAGGTAGGCGGTCCGACGTATGCGGGCGATATCGCTAAGGCGTTGGTTCATATCGCCCAGTGTATTGAAGCAGGAAATGATGTAGCCTATGGCGTCTACCACTTTGCTGGCGAGCCGCATGTGAGTTGGTGTGAATTTGCGTCGACGATTTTTACCCGTGCACACGAGCAAGGTGTGTTAGAAGTAACACCCAAGGTGACACCTATTTCAACGGCGGAGTACCCAACTCCCGCTAAACGCCCCGCGAATTCACGGTTAAAGACCAGCAAAATCATGGCCCATTTTTCGATTCCAGCGAGTGATTGGCAACACGCGCTTGGCAACCTTATTCGTGATCAGGATTAACCGAATGCAAGTAATTGAAACGACTATCCCCGATGTAAAAATCATTGAGCCGTCAGTTTTTGGTGACGAGCGGGGATTCTTTATGGAGACTTGGCACCAGCAACGATTCGATGAACAAGTCGCTGGTAAGCCCACATCATTTGTACAAGATAACCATTCTAAGTCGGCGAAGGGGATTTTGCGTGGGTTGCATTATCAAACCCAAAATACGCAAGGTAAGCTCGTACGGGTTGTGAGCGGTGAGGTGTTTGACGTGGCGGTTGACCTACGCCAAGGTTCCCCAACCTTCGGGCAGTGGGAAGGTGTTTACTTATCCGCTGAAAACAAACGCCAGCTGTGGATCCCGGAAGGCTTTGCGCATGGGTTTTATGTGACCAGCGAAGAAGCTGAATTTGTCTACAAATGTACTGATTTTTATAATCCAGCTAGTGAAGTGACCTTGAAATGGGACGATCCTGAGCTAGGTATTCACTGGCCCGTGACAGCCGATCCTCGCTTATCAGAGAAAGACAAGGTAGGAAAGAGCTTGGCGAAAATCGTTGCGCAAGGCTTATTGTATTCACCGACCTAACGTGATCCTGTGAGTGCCATCAGGGGCATAGATGGGTTATTGTGGTGCGAGTAGATTTAACTTGAGAAAACAATACACCCGATGGACGCGTTTATGATCCATCGGTGCCCCCAACGCCTGAGTCCGTTAAATAACTTGCCAAATCTGTGAGCAGGATACCGCTCCGCTGCATCCTGCAATTCGATGCCCTAGAGTCTTTCTAGTTTTTATGCCCATTTGGATTCATTGATTGCCAATGCCAGGTATCCTCTACCATGGTTTGCAAAGATCGTTGTGCTCGCCAACCCAGACTAGACTCCGGATAGACAGTTGAAGCCCAGCATTCGGTGGTGTCTGCCTGTATATTTAGCGAGCACTATGACTAGGGCTGAGAATTCAAAAGTGTCATGTCTGTCACATGATTGTTATGGACGATGTCTTGTTCTATCGGTAAGGATAAAGGTTGCAGTCCGCCATAGCGAGCAGCTTTGGTTTCAAGCCAAGCGTGAATATAGTTGATTGAAACAAAGATTGTCATCCGCTCTAATCCTAAGCGCTGACCATTATCCAAGGTCGTTTTTTCTGGATGTGCAAACCCAACTAAAATTCCCACCAATTCGCCATTGCCATTAAAGGCACCGCCACCGCTCATACCACCTCGAATAGGCGCATCAGTAATGCTGGATGGGCAGTTCTCGACCTCTTTAAAGCCCGCAATCATTAAATCCATATAATAGAGGCCACTAGCGTTCAGTACATCACCAGCACTTGACTTACCAAACACCTCGACGGTATCACCTTGATAAATCAGCCCCAGGTCGGGAAGTTGCAGCCCACGGTTGTCTGCTTTGATGAGTGCTACATCACAGCGGGGGTGAATAGCCACTACATCGCTGGCGGAAAACTCAGCAACATGCGCAGCTGTCAGGCTTAACGCAGGGGTTATGGGCACACTGGTGCCAAACTTGCCTCTCTGTAACAAAGAATTCGGCTCGATCATTTCAACGGGAGGATGCTCTTTCACGACGCGATGTCCACCATTCGACACCGTGCAACCCCCTAACTGAAACACGAGAATCACGATACCGAACGCCATACCTAAGTTTTTCCATAATACGGGGCGGGTAAGGGACATAGGCCCTCCTTTCACTTAACCACTGCTTAAAGGTCAAGCCCCGATGCGCATCTAACGGCTTGTTAACATTAATAATAGATAAAAAACTTAATAACGCCTCAAAAATAAGAAAAAACAAGAGTCTTGAACGTAAGTGACTAATAAAAAACAATTTATTATAAAGAAATAAATGTAACAGACATGATAGGAGAGTGAGGAGGTGCACAAAAAAATAGGCGGATCTGAGGCGGAACCAAACTTGAAGGATGAAAAAAGTATCGACTAGGGCATTGTCTAATTCCGAGAGCGGCTGTTAAGCCAGGATAAATGTTTGTTTAATAAATAAACATAAACGCGAGCAGGTGCGATAAAACGGCGAGTCATTCTTTTAACGTAGACGAAAATGTGTAGAATACGGCAGGCATTTTTTCCACTGTGCTAGGCATAATCCTGTTCGCACTGTGAGATAGAGAGCGAAAATAATCAAAAACCATACAAAATCTGTGATCAGCGTGCCGTGGGGAGCGAAACCTCCGGGCGGTAGCGTATCTATTCGTCAGAGAACAAATCTACTAACACTCTTGTAAAGCTAGGTAACCCAAGGAAAAAACGATGAAAATTGCTGTTGCGGGCACAGGCTATGTGGGCCTTTCAAACGCGATGCTATTGGCCCAACATTTCGATGTGGTCGCGCTCGATATTAATGAACAAAAAATAACGCAGCTCAACCAAAAGCAATCCCCTATTGTTGATACGGAAATCGAAGACTTTCTGGCCAACAAATCACTGCGATTTACTGCCACATTAGATAAACACCAAGCCTACCAAGACGCTGATTTTATTATCATCGCCACGCCTACTGACTACGATCCGGAAACCAACTACTTTAATACCCGCTCTGTTGAGGCGGTGATCCGTGATGTGATGGCAATTAACCCGCAAGCGACTATGGTGATTAAATCGACAGTGCCTGTGGGTTACACCAAACAAATTAAAGAAGAGATGGGAAGCGATAATATCCTCTTCTCGCCCGAGTTCTTGCGCGAAGGCAAAGCCCTTTACGATAATCTGCATCCCTCACGCATTATTGTGGGTGAGCAAAGTGAGCGCGCAAAAATCTTTGCTAGTCTCTTGCTCGAAGGCGCGTTGAAAAAAGACGTGCCAGTACTGTTTACCGACTCGACCGAAGCGGAAGCAGTTAAGCTGTTCTCTAATACCTATCTTGCCATGCGGGTTGCCTACTTTAACGAGCTTGATAGCTACGCCGAAACCCACGGTTTGAATACTCGCCAAATCATCGAAGGGGTAGGGCTAGACCCACGTATTGGCGACCATTACAACAACCCGTCGTTTGGTTATGGTGGTTACTGCCTGCCAAAAGATACCCGCCAACTCCTTGCCAACTACAACGACGTGCCGAACAACTTGATTCAGGCGATTGTCGATGCCAACACTACCCGCAAAGATTTTGTCGCCAACGCCATTTTGCGCCGTGAACCAAAAACGGTGGGTATCTACCGTTTGATCATGAAAGCGGGCTCAGACAACTTCCGTGCCTCATCCATTCAAGGGATTATGAAGCGCCTAAAGGCTAAAGGCGTTGAAGTGATTGTGTACGAGCCAGTATTAAAAGAAGACACCTTCTTTCACTCAGAAGTCACTAACGACCTTGAAGCGTTTAAACAATGCGCTGATGTGATTGTAGCCAATCGCATGGTTGATGAAATCCGCGATAGTGCCGAAAAAGTCTATACGCGTGATTTGTTTGGGACGGATTAATTAAGAGTGGGCCAGCTACTCTGGTCCTTTTTCTAATGCTAAGAAAAAACAAAAAAGAACTGATCTCGAACTTTATGAGTCTAGGGCTCATCGATGTTGTAGGGATGCTAATCCCTATCATCTCTATGCCAATTATATCCCGTGCCTTGGGTATTGAGCTCTATGGTCAGTACCTATTGTTTATGACGACGATCTCGTTTGGTCATACGATGATTGACTATGGCGTTCAGTATACGGGAGTTCGGGCCGCATCAAAACTAATTGGTAATAGGGAAAAACTAGCCAGCACCTATGCAGATTACCAAGGTCTACGACTTATACTCGCTGTGCTTTATTATATTGCGGCTAGCGTCTATGTCATCCATTCCTTTGAGTCCTTCCAGCTAGTGATACCACTCGGGTTATATATTCTTGGATATGTATTTACATCAACTTGGTTTTTCCAGGCTACAGGTCTTTCAAAGTTTTTATCATTTGCCGCTCTTTCCAATAAGTTAGTGCTGATATTAATCCTAATATTTTATGTCAAAGAAGAGTCTGACTTTTTGTTATTGACAATCTCGACAACTTTACCTGTTCTCATTACATCGCTCTTTTTGTTAAGTATAGTAAAGAAAAGGTTTAAGGCACAGCTATTCTCCTTTAGGAATGCAAAAAAACTTATAATACAAGGGAAGGATATTTTTATAGGAATCTTAGCGCCAAACCTATATAACGCTATACCCATAATGGTGCTAGGTAATATATCAGATAAGTTAGAGTTTGCTGAGTTTGCGATATCTCTTAAAGTATGCGGTGTAATATTCCTACTACAAAATGTTTTGTCAAAGTCTGTTTATCCTATTCTATCGAGACAGAAGGGTACTAACCTAAAAAGTACGCTTCTACTTAATCTAATTATAACGATCCCTAATGCTTTAATACTGTTCTTCTGGGGGAAAGGGATGATAAGCATGTTGCTTGGTATCGAGATGTTAAGTGGTTTTTATGTTAAAGTGATTTCAGCAAGCATGATTTTTGTTGCTTGCTCGCAAGCCTTTTCTGTTGGTTACTTTCTTCCCAATAACTTGGATGTGGAATATAGAAATATATCATTGAGGGCTTCTCTTATATCATTCCCGATCATGTCATTTTTGATATATCAATACTCAGTGACTGGTGGGGTCTTAGGTCTTCTAAATGCAAGGCTTATAATTCTCATCCATTATGTTTACTTTTATAGAAATGAAGTTAAAAAAGATGAAAAAAATTCTAAAAAGAAATGAACTATTAAGAAATATATCCGATTTGAAAAGGTTCTACACGATTAATGGATATATACCAAAAATCAAAGAGCCTAAGTCTTTCAATGAGAAAATATTAAATCGAAAGGCTTTTTCAAATCCAAGAGAATTTTCAATGTTTGCAGATAAAATCGCAGCAAAGAAACATGTGGAAGAAACTCTTGATAAAGAGGTGGTTATACCAACATTATTTGTTAGCGATAGCTTGAGTATAGAAGAGATAAATCATCTTATTGATGAGCATCAAAATATCGTTGTAAAAGCAAATCATAACTCCGGACCCGTATATATCGTTAGCTCTGAGACGAGCGAGATAAAGAAAAAAGAAATAGTGTCCGACATGAAGAGACAACTAAAGGACGACTATGGAAAGAAACAAAATGAAACTTGGTACAGCTTAATTGATAGAAAGATCATTATAGAGGAGCAACTAAGTCCAGAACAGGGTCAATCTGATTTAAGGGACTACAAATTTCATGTTTTCAAGCAAAAAGATGGTAGTCAAAAAGTTTTGTTACACATAGATTTCGAAAGGGGGAGAAATCATAATCGTTCATTTTATGATGAGGACATGAATTGGCTTCCTTTTTCTACATTCGTACCTACTGTAAACACTCAAATAGAAAAGCCAAAAAACTTTGATCTTATGCTTAAGAGTGCAAAAAAGCTAGCAGAACCGTTTTCATACGTCCGAATTGATTTTTATAATATAGATGGAGCTATATATTTCGGAGAGTTTACTTTTGCACCTGGTTCGGGGATATCAAACAAGTTCACTAATAAGGATTATGATTTTTGGATGGGTAGCCTTTGGCAATTAAATGATTTTGGTGAAGAGTTTTTAACTTAAAGACGTGTTTTTAACACAATATAAACGTAGCGATGAAAAGTTCATGATAAAAAACAAAAATGACTTAGTTGTTTATCTTAAGAGAGACAAAGAAGCCCTTGGCGCAAAAGGTTTGAAAAGTTATTTTTTTAATAATATATGGAGATTCCAAAGAGCTTTAAGAAAGCATGAGTATCATCACAATCGAAAAAGCTTGTTAAGATATTATTATAAATATAAACATAATAAACTTGGTGAGAAACTTGGTTTCACTATTCCAATAAACTGTTTTGGTAAAGGTTTATCCATTGCTCACTATGGCACCATATGTGTGAATGGAAAGGCAAGGATAGGGGATAATTGTCGCATTCACGTGTGTGTAAATATAGGTGCAAGCCGAGAGAATAGTAATAATGTCCCTAAAATAGGAGATAATTGCTATATAGGCCCTGGAGCAAAACTATATGGCGCCATAGAAATTGGTGATAATGTGAGTATAGGTGCTAACTCCGTAGTAAACAAAAGCTTTGATAGTAATGTAACTATCGTTGGGGTACCAGCGAGGGTTATAAAATAGAAGCACTTGAAACCTAATAGTATGTTTTATAGAAATAACAGTTCATGCAGGTTAGTGTTATAATTACAAGAGAGTTGCGCAATATTTATGATAGATTATATTTTTTTTTCCATAATATTAACATCGCTAGGTGTAATATATAAAAAGAACAGTTCAAACTCTGATGAAGTAAAATTAGTTTTAAATCTCTTTATTGTTTTTAGTGTTGTTTTTTTAGCTACATTGATGGGTTGGCGTGTTATCAGTCCTACACAAGGAGGTATTGATACATCTGTTTATAAATATATATATGAGTATCTTATTCACTCTAATTACTCTTCAGTCTTAGACCAACGTCTTGAAATTGGATACTCATCTTTTTCTTGGGCTGTAAAAAAAATAACTGATGATTTTGAGTTTTTTTTATTTTTAATATCTCTGCTAATGCTTACTTTGTATCTACACATATGCAAATATATAACGGCAGGAGTTTTTTCAGCGCTAGGCGCTTTTTATATTTCTTTGTTTGTTATTGATGGTTTCAATATAAGTAGAATGATATTAAGTGTTTTTATTTTATTTTTTATTATACCGTGTTTAAATAGACGAAAGTATCTGTATTCTGTCGGGATAACTTTGTTAGCAGCTTCAATACAGATGACTGCCCTTTGGGGGTTTGTTATTATTAGCTATTATTTTGTATTGTATGAGTTAACTGAGAGAAAAGAAACTAGGCTGATATTTTTCTTTTCAGGGCTTGCAATATCTTTTGTAATGGTTTCAGTGTTTAAAGCCTTATTGGTTAATATAGGGTACGGACACTATTTGAATGATACGAGTGAAACATCATACCTAAACTATATCTTTCTTACGGTATTGATTTTACTATCGCAGATTTTCGATCTCCAAAATAAGTTTACCGGTACTATATCAGAAACGGCATTGAAAGTATTGCCGACTATGTACTACGTCTTACCGCTGTATGCTGCGTTGCCAATTGCGTATAGATTTAATTTGTTCTATTTGTTGATTTTTGGCTTACTTATACCACTTTACTGTAATTACGGTTATAAGAGACTTATTCAGTTAGATGTATATGCAATATCGATTTTTTTGATTCCTCTACTTTACTTTGGAATGAAAGTGTCAAAATACTTCGAAGTAAATGTTAATTCAGCTTTGTCATGGGATTTAGCAACCGCGTGGTATCTTTTTTAAATGAAAATAAATTTTTTGATTAACTCGCTGCAAGGTGGTGGAACAGAAAAAGTTTGTTGCCAAATTGCGTCAGACTTAGCAGATAGAGGTCGTAAGGTTAATGTCTATGTGCTAGATGATAATGGGGCTTTCTATCATATTAGCAAGAATGTAAACGTCATCTATCTGGGGAAAGCTACAACCTCGCGGAGTTTTGGTAAAATATATAGATTGATTAAAAATATAAAAGATGAAGGTGGACGTCTTTTGGTTTTTAATCATGAGCTGGCTTTAGTGTCTCTTTTAGTGAAAAGACTGTTTCGACTTAATGTTCGAATTGTTAGTAGAATAAATAATACTTTCAGCGCAACTATTAAATACAAGAGTTTAAAGTATCGTATGGTTCTCTATCCTTTGATGAAAGTTTTCTATCGATATATCGATGGGTTTATTTTTCAGTCACAGGGTATAAAAGAAGATATGATAAATAATTATGGTGTCAAACAGAATTTCAAAGTAATCAATAATCCTGTACATAAAGTTGTTCTAACCGAGTATAAAAACTCTCCGAAGAACGACTACATACTATTTGTAGGTAGATTAGTTGAGCAAAAAAATGTTGATGATACAATAAAAGCTTTTAAAGAATTTAGTCGGCAGGTTTCTGGCTATAAACTAAAAATAGTTGGCGATGGGCCAGAAAAAGAACGACTAATGAATCTATGCAAACAGCTTGGAGTTGGTGACTCGGTAGAGTTTTTAGGATATCAGAGGGACACGCTACCATTGTTCTATAACGCAGCAGTCACCGTATTATCCTCTTATAATGAGGGGTTCCCAAATGTACTTCTTGAGTCTTTGGCTGTAGGTACGCCGATTGTTTCATACGATTGTCCTAGTGGACCAAGAGATATAATTGAAAAGGATAATGGCATACTAGTCGAGCATTTAAATATCCGAGACTTAGCTACCGGGATATCTCAAGCTACAAGTAAAGAGTGGGATTCGGAAAAACTAGCGAACACGTTGAATAAATACAGCATTGAACATATAACTAAAGAATATTATGACTTTATCAAGTAAAAAAGTACTTTTTTTAGAAAGCTATAGTGCAGCAGTTTACGGTGCACAAAAAAGTATGTTGAGCCTAGCTCATGGACTGCAGCATAAAATGAATATGGACGTTGTCATATCAACGAGTAGAGAGGGAAAGCTATCTAAAAGATGTAAGGAACTGGATCTAGAGTGTCATATATATCCAATTCCTAGTAAAGCAATGAGGTCAAGAAAAGACTTATCTATAATAGAAAAATTTTATCTTCCCATCCTTGTCTTTTTTGCATGGTTTAAGAATGTTTCTCTTTTGCAAAGTATGAGAGAGTCTGATTCGATATGTGTTAATGATATAAGAAGTTTCCTCTATTACCTGCCATTTCTATATATAAATAAGAAAAAAGTAATTTGGTATGTGAGGATTAATGATAGAATTAAATTTATAACTGGACTAGCCGCGCGTCTATCTTATAAAATATTACTTATATCTAGCGATTGTAAAGGTTCTTTTACGGAGCAAGAGCTTTCAAAGTACCGAGGTAAATTTGAAGTATTACACACCGGTTTCGAGTTTCATACGACACAGAATGAAATTTCAAAAACTCATTCAAATAATGATACAGTCTTCATTACTGTAGGGAGTATATGCAGACGTAAAAACACACTTGCTGTTATAGAAGCCTTCAATCGCATAGAGCTAAAAGATAAATTTCTTTATGTTTTAGGAAGCCCTACTTCTCAGGAGGATGAAAAATATCTTGAAGAAGTAGAGGCTTTTGTAGAGAAAGCATGTATCACATCTCAGGTTTGTTTTATATCATCGACACCGTTTGTTGACCAATATTTGGCATTCTCCGATTATTTTCTCTTTGCTAGTCATAAAGAGGGTTTACCTCGAGTGCTTATTGAAGCATTGTTGAATAACTGTTATGTTATCAGTTCGAGGGTAGATGGTGTTACTGATATAATAAAAAATGACAATTTAGGCTTGTATACAAATAGTAGAGCGATAGAGCCCAACTTTAAAAATGAATTTGATGAACTAATAAAGAAAGCATTAGTGCATGAAGAAAAGTCCGACTCTAGATGTTTTGTAAAAGAAAGTTTTTCATATAATGCTTTCTTGGATGGCTTTTATAGTTTTTTAAAATAAATATTATCGCTTTAAAAATGCTTACTCTTTTTTTTGTTTTTAGTCGACCTTTTTATGGTCGTGTTAGGTTTTATGAACCTTGAGGTGCTCAGGGTCTTATGAAAAAAAGTGGCTTTTATATTAGAGGTGGATGGTTTGGACATTCTACGAGATTTTCTACGCATTTTATTAGGGGCTGAATTATATTCCAAAGCTAGGTTCTTTTTAACGCATCACTATTTTTGTTGTCGCTCTTTTCCTAGAACATTTTCTGAAAAAATCATATCAAGAAAGTTTGACGATAACCCTAAAAAATACTCTCTATTTGTTGATAAGTATACTGTTAGGGAGTATGTCGAAAGAAAAATAGGAAAAGAGTATTTGATTCCAGTTGTTAAAGTAAAAGATTTTTTGAATTTGAATGACTTTGATAGCTTGCCCAATGAGTTTGTTATCAAAGCATCTAATGGTGGCGGTGGTAAAAATGTTCTCGTAGTTGAAGATAAGGAAAAATTGGATCTTGAAAGATTATGCTCTGATTTCAATCGATATCTAAAAGTTAAAATGGGAAAGATTGTTGATGAACATTTTTATGATATTGAAGAGCCTAAGATTATTATTGAAAATAGAATAAAAAACAATGATAGAACCCCTCTTCTAGACTATAAGTTTCATAGATTTCATAGTAAGGGTGAAACTAGATATTTGTTACAAATTAACTCCGAATACAATACAAAGAACTGTACTAAAACACTATATGACTTAAATGGGTGCAAGTCTGAGATTCAATTTTCTGGATATAGCCATGGCCCCAACACTATTGAAATTCCAAGAAATATTGGAGAAATGATTGAAATAGTTGACGGTTTAGCCGAGGGTTTTCCATATGTTAGGATTGACCTCTTTAATGTGGACGAAAAGATATATTTTGGAGAGATGACATTTTGTCCTGCCAGTGGGTGGGATAAAATAAATACCAAAGAGAATGATTTTTTACTTGGGAGTTGGTGGGGTGAGTAAAGTAAAAATAGACACTATTGTAATTACGTCTAACACCAGTTGGTACCTCTACAACTTTCGAAAAAACACCATTCAAGCATTGATTAAAAAAGGTTATCAAGTCTACGCAATTGCACCCAAAGATGAGTACTCAGTAAGGCTCGAAGCACTAGGTGCACAGTATGTACCGATTGATATCGATCAGGGAGGGACGAATCCGCTCAAGGATTTTAAGGCCTTTATTGGGTTCTTATCGATTTACAGAAATGTACGCCCCGACGTTGTATTGAACTTTACGCCAAAAAATAATATTTATAGCACAGTAGCTGCAAAGATTTTCGGTGGGAAGTCGGTAAATAACATTGCTGGTCTTGGGGCTATCTTTATCAATCAAGGTGTGTCAGCAACAATTGCAAAATGGCTATATAAATTTAGCCAACGCTTTGCGAATACAATTTTTTTCCAAAACGAAGATGACAAAGCGTTGTTTTTAGATAATCACCTAGCAAACCCATCGATCACTGATCGGTTGCCGGGATCAGGTGTGGATTTATCACGTTTTTCTGCTCGCCCCAGCGATGAAGACGGCAAGGTGCGGTTTTTAGTCGTAGCAAGAATGCTGTATGACAAGGGGATTGGTCATTATGTTGAAGCGGCCCGAAAGTTAAAAGCAGAATACGGTGATAGTGTAGAGTGCCGTTTGCTTGGATTTGTAGGGGTTAATAACCCAACAGCGGTAAGTAAAGAAGAGATGCAACAATGGGTCGACGAAGGTGTCGTTACTTATTTAGGTGTCTCCGACAACGTCGAGGATGAGATGGCAGAGGTTGATTGTGTGGTACTGCCTTCTTTTTACCGTGAGGGAGTTCCGAAATCCCTACTAGAAGCGGGCGCGATGGGTAAGCCGATTATCACAACGGATAATGTGGGCTGCCGCGAAACCGTTGACCATTCGGTCAATGGATATCTTTGTGAACCGAAAAGTACAGAAAGCCTCTATGCTGCGATGAAAGAAATGATTGAAGTAGGCCACTCGAAACGATTGATAATGGGACAGGCAAGTCGCGAAAAAATGCAAAGCACATTCGATGAAAAGATCATTATAAACAAATATATGGACGCAGTAGAAAGCGCACTAAAAGCCTAATAGCGTCAGTTAATTGGTTAGACACACATAAGGAATTGACCATGAAATATCTTGTCACTGGTGCGGCCGGATTTATCGGTAGCGCGACAGCAGAAAAGCTTTTGGCCGCTGGTCATCATGTTATTGGTGTAGATAGCTTGAATGACTACTACGATGTATCGTTAAAGCATGCGCGCCTAGCCCGTATTGAGCACCCGAATTTTACTTTTGAACAACTTGATATTGCCGACCGCGAGAAAATGGCAGCCTTGTTCGAGACGCATCAATTTGATCGAGTGATTCACTTGGCTGCGCAAGCAGGGGTGCGTTACTCGATTGAAAATCCACATGCGTATGCGGATGCCAACTTAGTGGGACATTTGAACGTGTTAGAAGGCTGTCGTCAAACGAAGGTCAAACATCTCATTTATGCCTCTTCGAGCTCAGTCTATGGTCTAAATGCAAAGGTACCATTTGAAACCTCAGACTCGGTAGACCACCCCGTCTCTTTGTATGCGGCCACGAAAAAGTCGAATGAGCTTATGTCCCATAGTTACTCGCACTTGTACGATATCCCGACGACAGGACTTCGCTTCTTTACAGTATACGGCGCATGGGGTCGACCAGATATGGCGCCGTTTATTTTTACCGATAAGATTTTAAAAGGTGAAACCATTGATATTAATAACAATGGTGATATGTGGCGCGACTTCACCCACGTAGACGATATTGTTGAGGGCGTGGTGCGTATTGCGGATGTTATTCCATCACGCAATAATGATTGGATCGTTGAAGCAGGCACGCCAGCTTCTAGCTCTGCGCCTTATTCCGTCTATAATATCGGACATGGCTCGCCGGTGAATTTAATGGAGTTTGTTCAATGTATTGAGCGTACTATAGGCATTGAGGCGAAAAAGAACTTCCGTGAAATGCAGCCTGGTGATGTTTATCAAACTTACGCGGATACACAAGACTTATTTAAAGCGACAGGGTATAAACCGCAAGTCTCGCTCGAGCAGGGGGTGACTGAATTGGTAGAGTGGTACAAGATGTTTTATCAATCAAATTGATTAGGTTGTTAAATTTTCCAATAAAAAAGCCCGCAAATGCGGGCTTTTTTATTGTCTGATCTTTGCGTTGTTCAGTGCCGATTAACCGTTGAGCGCGTGTTCTGGCTTATCTTGTTTTCGCAATGAGCGGACAAAGCGAGTAATGCGCCAAACATAACTGAGCAAAACGGCGTAGACAGCAAAACAAAATATAAAACTGACAAACATAATGCTTTCACTAATCCCAGTTAGCTCACCATAAATACCAAACCCTGCAAACAATGTAGCAACAGTACAAATTAGTAACAGTGTCTGAGTCGAACTCAGACCAAGGCGTTGGAAAATATGGTGTAGATGTTCACGGTCTGGCCTAAATGGGGAGTGGCCGCGACGTATACGACGGATCATAATCGCTGCCATATCCATAAGCGGAATCGCGATCAGCCACAAGCATGTGACAGGGCGAATAGAGGCCTGTTGACCGGTTTGGCTGGAGAGTAGCAAAAACCAGACGATGGTAAAGCCAATCACCATGCTACCAGCATCACCCATAAAGACTTTCCGCTTACGACCTAGTAATCCGAGGTTAAACAAAATATAGGGAGCCATAATGACAATCATCGCCGTCGATAAGTAGGCCAGGTCATAGTGATTAACTGTGGTCATCATAAAGGCGACACCGGCAAATGTCACGACGGATAGGCCGCCCAACAAGCCGTCAATACCATCTACCATATTAAACGCATTAATGGCACCAACTACGGCAAGAATAGTGATAATATATCCTGTAATTCCTAAATCTATATCACCTGTGTCTAATATATTGCCTATCGTGCTGAGCTCAATATTGCCGACCTCGATCATTGCAATTGATAGTAGTGCCTGAATTAGAAAGCGGATCTTGTAACTAATATCAAATCTATCATCAAGGGCACCAATGATGACTAGAACAAGAATGCTAACGCTATATAATTCAGTGTGTGGAATAAGATCTGCGTTATTCCAGAGAAAGAACAACAACGAAAGACAAATCGAAATGCCACCTACTAGTGGAACCGAGCCTGAATGCAGCTTACGTGCATTCGGTTTATCGACTAACCCTACAACCCTAGCAAACCTACGCATTAAAAACAGCACACACGTTGATAGCACCAAGAGCGCTACCAAGTCCGTTGCAGAAAAAAACACAGCGTTTCTCCTTTATAATTTATAGCGAGATGTTACATCACTCAGCGATATAAATAAAGCTGGGCAGGGTGTATAGTGTTCTTTTTGAGCGGAGGTTGATAGTAAAGTAGGCAGTCGATTGCAGCATGTTCGCTAATTAATATGAAAAGAGTGAAAATGTCTCATAAATAAAACACTAATGAGTAGTTTGATAATAAAAGGCCCACATATAAAGTGGGCCTTTTTATTATTGAATGGGGCGAGTACTCCAGGGGGATCGTGCATCTGTCATGCCATAGAGAGAGTATTTCTTGCCTAGCTTTTGTCCACCATCACGTTGCAGCGGTAACCAGGAAATGGTGGCACGGCTAGTGTTTGGTTTGACCGACAGCAAGTCAAAGGGAATCGAGATATAAAAGCCTTTGGTAAAGCTTCCTTCGCCAAATTCTTCTGCGGAGAGATCGGTTTTAGTGGCGAACACGCCAGCCGTGATGCCGCTATCGAACTGTTTGGAGGCATCAATGGTGACACCCACATCATCAGTAAGGTAGCGTCCAGCACTGATCTTCGCCATTGTTCCTTCGAAAAGGCCCAGCGGCTCGCGCCAATACAAGGTCGCATGGCCAGTCGTGGTGCCGGTTTGAACGCGATAATAGCGTTGGTCTTCGTCACTGTACTGACGCTCTTGGCTGAATAAGCCAAACACGGAGCTTGGATCACGCTGTTTCACGTAGTTAATGTCGACACCTAATGCGAAGTCACTATTATAAGGGCGGTACAGCACTTCACCGCCAACGCCAGCAAACATGTCTTCAAGGTACCCACCGTAGGTTTGGGTATACCAATTTGAGCCAAACTTATCAAAGTAAGTGAGCTGCAAGTTGGTCACGCGGTAGCGCTCATCAATATACTGGCGCGTGAGTGTGCGCACTCGCTTAAGATCAGTGCCGTCAGGTGGTACGGTGTAATTAAATTTGTCGTAGTTATCAAATAAGTTGGCATACACCTCACCGGAGGCGACGAGGTGATCATTCATGAACCATTCAGCGGTTCCTAGGACACCGATGGCATAGAGATAGAAATCTTCGGCACCACCAATCGATTGACGCAACTTGGGTGCGATCCCGGCGCGGAAATCGTCATCGTTATTGCCCATCAATGTTCCTCGTGGAGAGCGCGAGGCAATCGTACCCGTCGCATCGCTAATATCAGCACCGACGTAATCATTGTTGGCTATTTGGGTATAACGGTTGGCGTCGATGATAGTTTCAGTCATCAGTTGCCGGTTTTTGGTTTCAATCAGCTTGTAGCGCTTGGCCTCTATACCGGTATTGGCGATTAAGCGAGCTGCGCGTTCGTGCGCTTGGCTTCGATCACGGTATTTGTTTTGTTCACCGGTGACGGTAAGTTGGTCGCCATCATAATAAACGCGATTGTCGCTATACCCCGCATTTTGCGCAAGCTGTTGACTCAGCTGTTGCCATTCCGCTTTGGTTAAGCTGTCGGTGGATGCTTGTGGACGGTAGGCTGCGATAGGATCATCAAGCCAAAATGGATCCGCGTCACTAAAGTTGTTTACAAGCGTAAGACCAGCAGTAAACGTGTTGCCACGCTCATAGCTCAGATGCACATCCGCCCAAGGGGCAAGTTGGTAAACTAAACCGAGATTCCAGGGAGAATCTGCAGGTAGGGGCACACCTTGTCTCGATGTTGGGAAATCAGAGCGGTAGTCGTTTCCATCATACTCGAGCTTTAGCGACAAAGGGGAGAGCGGGGTTTGATATTCTACGCCGCCAAACAGTGCCACACAGCCTGTGAACATACGATCCAGATCGACATTGCCGCCATTACCTTTGTATCCGGTATTTCGGTCGCAATCGCTACCTAGCGTCTTATTTCCGCGCAAGTTAGCACGGTTACCTAAATAGCCCCAACCCACCCCAAGAGTGAAATCGAAGGGGCCGGCACGTTTAGAGCCCACTACGTATTCACCATCAAATAACCCTGTCCCGCCTAAATCACGTACGCCGACCGCGAGTTCAGGGAGCCAGTAGCTCTCATTGAGGAGTGTCAGTTTGGCGTCAATGCTCTTATCGGTGTAACTGTTATCATCACTAAAGTCAGGGTTTTGACTATATAGTACATCGTGTACTTGGGTATAACGAATCGTCGTTTCTAGCCAGGGGAATAGTTGCAGTGAGGCATGATAATGCAAGTAATCTTCGTTATAGGTTGAGCCCAAGCTAAACCCGCCTTCAGGCGCTGTACGTGCCGATGGCATTTGCATCAAGCCGACACCGCCAAAATCTGTTTGCGAATACACAAGACTTGGGTACGAAAAACTGTCTGCATGCGCGGAATACGCACAGAACAATGCGGCTGCAAGAGCAGAATGGGTAAATACAGCGGTTTTCATTCTGGAAGCCTGTTACTGAGATAGTCGAGAACAAGTTGATTGGCATCAATCGTGTCAGGATAGGACGGCAGTCCTTTTACCGGCAGGGGCAGGTAGACAACCGCACCTGGCGCAATATCTTGGTGTGATGCGTTCCAATACGCGATAGCATGTTTTTCAATCGCGCCATCAGGCTGTACGACCCAAGCGTAAGATTTGCCCAGTGTATTGGCCTTCGCTTGGTCAAGGTAATCAGCCGCCCCTTGCCTCACTTGCCATGAATATTGACCGGGAGCCGCGACGTTACCCAACACCCATACATGATCGGGACGCTGAGGAAACACGAGTCGCCACTCGCCATCTAAACGCGGGTTTTTGCTGATATCAATCCGGGTAAGATCTGGGTCTAGAGAGACTTTTGCTCGACGCTCGACAGTAAAGGTTTTAAGTGTATGAACCAGTCGGCGCCAGCGTTGTTGAGGCTTGCCCGTTTGTATGGTGATCTGGTTTTCAGCGGCTGCCATCGCTGTTAGTGCGAGGCGGCTGGGTAGGGTAATGTCATATAAGCCAGCCCCTGGCCAGTAAATATCTACGATATTTTTCTCTGTGAGCTTTAGCCCATCCATCACCGCGTCACTCAAGCGTGGCGGGGCGTCATAATCGATGGTCTCGCCCTCTATGGTCATTTGATGTTGTAGTGGAGCGGGCTGTGCGGTTGCCTGCGGTGACAAAATTAACCCGACGACCATGCTGCTTGAGATCAGTAGATTAAAAAGACGACGCATTATGGGGAGAGACGAGGTTTTAAAAAAGTCTAATGCCATTGACTGATTCGTCATATTATTGCGCCCCCTGATACGTTTTTAGGAAAGTTACGCTTACTGCGTCCATATTGGGAGCTGGGTATTGAACGGTTTTGAGTACCTTGCCAGAAGAGGGGTCGAGCCAGTATTGGTTGGTATAGCTTTTGTGAAGGCTACTGATGGACACGGTTTCTTCAGTATATACAGCGGAACGAGCCACACCGTTTATGGTCACTTTTGCGTTGCCTTTATTTTCAAAAACGCTAGTCGCAGAGTAGCCAAAGTGGTAACCAGGCATAAAATCGATGCGAAACTGCCAGGTTTTGGGGGTGCTTGGATTGAGAAGCCCAAGCGAAAGTGGATCGGGCGTGTCGCTGTCAAGTTTCGCTAAATTGGTGCCGGGTAGTTTTAGGGTCTTGATGACCCGCCCTGACGCAGTCTCAATGACTTCGTTATCGGCAGACATCCACTTTAACGATGTTTGATTGTGCGCGTAGGGCTCAGCATAAGCAAGTACTAAGAAGCCGCGAGGACCGTCACCAAGCCGAGCGTAAATACTGGCATAAGGGAGCGCTTGAATCTCTTCGTTGCTATAGCTGGCGTCAGGAAAACCTTTGTAAAGCAGACTATAAGTGTCAGCTAAGTTGCTCGCTTGCTGTGTGCAGCCACTGAGCATAAAAAAAAATATGATGGGAAATAGAGGCTTGAAGTATGTCATGTAGGCCGATACATCGAAATTTAAGCAAAAAACAGCCGCCCGAAAGCGGCTGTTTGATTATACATCACGCTTACTGAGAAACAGTCGTTGTGGTGCCAGTAGTGCCAGTGGTACCGCTGTCGCCAGCCGCTGCAACTACTGAGCCAACAGCGGCAACTGCCGCCGTACCGGCTGCGACTGCACCAATACCTAAACCGCCAAATGCAGCTGAACCTGCACCTGCAGCACCCGCTGCGCCTGCTCCTGCAGCGCCTGCGGCACCAGCACTTGTACCTGCTGCACCCGCGCTTGCTGACGTGGCTGCGCCACTTGCGCTTGCACTGCTGCTACCCGCTGCGGCTGAGCTTGACGCTTCACCGGCAGCCATGGCGCTTGCAGCGAACAGCATGGCAATAATGCCTGTTGCTACTTTTTTCATAAATCTCTCCATGGGTGATTTGCTTAAACAACGTCTACTAAAGCAGACAGGACACTAACCTAACGATTTAGCTGCTGCTTGTAAATGCAAAGTCTATGTCTTGTGGCGTATTCTGCCATAAATATCGCTAAGTTACAGCAATATTATATAGGACAGTGCCAATGGCGAGTGGCATCAAGTGGGGTTTATTTCATTCACTAATGTCTGTATTATCCGCAATCTGAAGTTTGCTGGGTGTGGGCTCGGTGCGCTCTATTGTCAAAAATTCTGGCTAAGATTTGCTCGGGTTTGAGTGTGGAGAATAGGGCTGAATCGCTTCCCGTCCGAGACTGGAATATAGATAAGCTTCTGAATTAAATACATTTCAGCGGAATAAACAACAAGAATTAGGATGACGTTGTGCTAAAACCTATTTGTTTTGTCGCTATGAGCTCGCTGGCTCTGGCAGGATGTACGATGCCGGGTTCTCATTTTGATCCGAGCGATAAAAATATCGTGGGTCAGCCCGCTGAGGATTTATCTACTCAGGTAAATATCCATCCGTTAACCCCCTCTTACATCAAGCAGTTGAATAACCGACGTGCGCGGGCGCTTGCACAGGTCAATCCTGAACTGGATTCACAGGTCCAGAACTACGAATATCGTATCGGGCCTGGGGATGTGTTGAATGTCACCATTTGGGATCACCCAGAGCTCACCATCCCTGCAGGCTCTTATCGTAGCTCTGCCGAGGCAGGGAATTGGGTTCACGCTGACGGAACCATTTTTTATCCGTACATCGGGCAAGTAAACGTTGCGGGAAAAACAGTACAGGAAGTGCGCGATGACATTGCTCAACGTCTCAAGACGTATATTGAGAAACCACAAGTTGATGTCAACGTAGCAGCATTTCGCTCGCAAAAATCTTACATTACTGGCGAAGTGAAAAAGCCAGGTTACCAGCCTATTACTAATATCCCAACGACGATTTTAGATGCGGTTAACCGCGCAGGTGGTATCACGGAGTTTGCTGATTGGCGCAACGTGACGCTCACCAAGCGTGGTGAAGAAGAAAGCGTGTCTTTGTATGCACTGATGCAAAAAGGCGACCTTACCGAAAACCGCTTGTTGAAAGATGGCGATATTCTGCATGTTCCGCGCAATGATGGTCAAAAAGTCTTTGTACTCGGTGAAGTGAACGATCCGAAAATGTTGAAGATTGATCGTATCGGTATGAGCTTAACTGAAGCGCTAACCTCCGTTGGAGGGATTGATGAGCTAGAAGCAGACGCAACGGGTATTTTTGTGATTCGCAGCACCGCACGTAATACGCCAAATAGTCCGCGCTATGAAAAGTCTGAACCTGTTGCCGACGTGTTCCAATTGAATGTGAAAGACGCGACAGCTTTGGCTGTTGGTACAGAGTTTGATTTGCAACCGTATGATGTGGTCTATGTGACAGCCGCTCCTATTGCGCGCTGGAACCGAGTTATACGCTCATTGTTGCCAACGATCTCTGGCTTTAATGAATTGACAGAAGGTGCGCTTCGTGTTGAAAACTGGCCACGATAAGCGAGTCCGTCATGTTTAATAAAATTCTTGTTGTGTGTGTGGGTAACATCTGTCGCTCTCCAACCGGGGAGCGGCTGTTGCGTGAAAACTTACCGACGAAAACCATTGATTCTGCGGGCGTGGGTGCCTTGGTTGGTAAGCCAGCCAACGAACAGGCATCTCGAATTGCCGCCAAGCATGGTGTAGACCTTGGGGGGCACGAAGCGCGACAACTCACCGCATCAATGTGTCACGAATATGATTTGATTTTGGTGATGGAATCCAAGCACAAAGAAGATGTGTGTCGTATTGCTCCCGAAGCACGCGGGAAGACCATGCTGTTTGGACACTACCTTGCGCAAAGTAAAGACATTCCAGATCCTTATCGTCAGAGTGATGAGGCGTTTGATTATGCGTACGACTTAATCGCCCAAGCTGCGCACAAATGGTGTGATGTACTTCGTTAACCGGGCCCTCTGCATTGATGCAGTGGTCATGACGGGAAAGTGAGTGCCTTAGAGGACCCAAGAGCATAAAATGAACCAAAATATAAAAAATACAGCATCATCAGACGATGAAATTGACCTTAGCAAACTGCTTGGCCATTTAATTGATGGCAAATGGATAATTATTGCCTGCACGTTTTTACTCGCGGTAGTAGGGGTAGCGTTCGCGATTCTTGCCACACCGGTTTATAAAGCGGATGCGCTTATACAAGTAGAGCAAAAAGAAGGCGGCATGTCCTCGCTACTCGGTGAGGGAGCGAGTGAACTTTTCGCGAGTGAGAGCTCCGCCAGTACCGAAATAGAGCTAATCCGTTCACGTATGGTGTTAGGGCAAACTGTCGATAAGTACAACCTTACCACGGTTGCCTCGCCAGACTACTTCCCGGTTGTGGGTAAAGGTTTAGCGCGATTGACAGGAAACCAACGCCATATTGCGATTAGTCGTTTCGATATTCCGCAAGATTATGAACGACAACCTTTTCGTTTAACCGTCGATGCACCTGAGCAGTACTCTCTGTATGACAGCGAGGATGATCTTGTGCTTGAAGGTAAGGTGGGCGAAGCCGCGATCAATGACGCATTTCATCTATTTGTGACCGAGCTGAAGGCTGATGAGGGTGATTCCTTCACCATCTCGAAAATAAGCCGCTTACGCGCGATTAAGGCCATCCAAAATGAACTTTCGGTGAGCGAGCGTGGTAAACAAACAGGTATTCTCTCACTTTCATATCAGGGTGAAGATAAAGTACTGATTGAGAACGTTCTCAGTGATATCGCAGAGAACTATTTTATGCAAAACGTCAAGCGTGACGCGGCTGAAGCCGAAAAGAGCCTTGAGTTCTTGAAAGGTCATTTGCCCGGCGTAAAAGCTGAATTGACCGCGGCGGAGAATAAACTCAATAAGTTTCGTCAAGAGAATGATTCGGTCGACTTATCGATGGAAGCGAAGGCCTCACTCGATACCATGTTATCGGTTGAAAAACAGCTCAACGAGTTAACCTTCAAAGAAAGTGAGTTGGCGCAGAAATTTACCAAAGAGCATCCTGCTTATTTGGCATTGCTCGATAAACGACAAACCTTACTTGGCGAGAAAAAGCGAGTAGAGCAGCAAACGCAAAAATTGCCGAAAACGCAGCGTGAGGTATTGCGTTTGAGACGTGATGTTGAGGTAAACCAAGCCATTTACGTTCAGCTTTTGAATAAGGTGCAAGAGCTTAACATCATGAAGGCGAGTACCGTTGGTAACGTACGTATTATTGACGATGCGCAAACCTTTGAGCTGCCGGTTAAACCGAAAAAGCCGCTCATTGCTGTGATTGCAACCTTGCTTGGTGGCATGATTGGTGTCGGTGTGGTGTTACTAAAAGCGGCATTCCATCGTGGTGTTGAAAATCCAGATGATGTTGAAGCCATTGGTTTACCTGTTTATGCCAGTGTACCACTGTCAGAAACGCAGCAGGATATTGAGAAAAAGCGCCAGAAAAAGGCGTTGAGTTCAGCCAGTGACAGCTTACTTGCCTCTGCGAATCCAGCCGATCTATCGGTTGAGGCATTACGTGGTTTACGTACTAGTTTGCATTTTGCGATGATGGAAGCGTCCAACAATGTCCTGATGTTCTCTGGCCCGAGCCCTGGTATCGGTAAGTCATTTGTTTCTGCCAATATGGCGGGAGTGTTGGCGAAAAGCGGGCAACGCGTGCTGGTCATCGATGCGGATATGCGTAAAGGTTTTTTGCATCAGCAGTTTAGCATGAACGCAGACAATGGACTGTCTGACTACCTAGCGGGTAAACGCGATACGGACGCTGTGGTGCAAAAGAATGTTCTGGAAAACTTGGATGTGATGACGCGTGGCCAAGTACCTCCCAATCCATCTGAATTATTGATGCACCCACGTTTTAATGAGCTGTTAGATTGGGCAAGCGCGCACTACGATATTGTAATTATCGATACACCACCGGTATTGGCGGTGACAGATGCCGCGATTGTCGGTGCGCACGCGGGAACGACCTTGCTGGTGGGGCGCTTTAGTGTGAATCCGATCAAAGAGATTGAAGTTACTAAACAGCGCTTTGAGCAAGCCGGTGTGAACGTAAAAGGTTTTGTCCTCAATGGGGTGGTGCGTAAGGCTGCCAGTACCTATGGTGGTAATTACGGTTACTATAATTACAGCTACCAGTAGGTGGCAATTTCTATTGAGCAGGCAATGTTTTACAGCATTGCCTGCTTTTTTTAGCCGTGAGTTTAAGAAATTTCGAATATAATAACGTCAGATAGCTAGGAGCGAACATGATCAAGCACTGCTTATTCCCAGCAGCAGGATATGGCACGCGATTTTTACCAGCCACCAAATCCATGCCCAAAGAAATGATGCCGATTGTTAATAAGCCTTTGATTGAATATGGCGTTGATGAAGCCATTCAAGCTGGTGTGAAACATATGGGCATTGTGACTGGCCGTGGCAAACATGCCTTGATGGATCATTTCGATAAAAACTACGAACTTGAGCATCAAATCAGTGGCACCAAAAAAGAAGCCTTACTGACGGATGTTCGTGCGCTGATCCAATCTGCCTCATACACCTACATTCGCCAAAATGAAATGAAAGGGTTAGGCCATGCGATTCTGACGGGTAAACAGCTGGTGGGAGATAACCCATTCGCCGTCGTGCTAGCGGACGATCTTTGCTTGAACCTTGGTGGCGACACAGTGCTTAAGCAAATGGTGGAGCTTTACAACCACTATCGCTGCTCGATTGTTGCGGTGCAACGTGTACCAAAAGAAGAAACACACAAATATGGTGTGATTAGCGGCAGCAAGCTAGAGTCCGGCTTATTTCGCGTAGACAGTATGGTTGAAAAACCCGCACCGGAAGATGCTCCGAGTAATATGGCAATCATAGGTCGCTATATTCTTACCCCAGATATTTTTGAGATCCTAGAAAACACGCAGCCAGGTAAAGGTGGCGAGATTCAAATTACTGATGCCTTGCTTGAACAAGCGAAACGCGGCTGTGTGCTTGCATATGAATTTGAGGGTGAGCGATTCGATTGTGGATCGGTTGAAGGCTACATTGAAGCCACAAACTACGCGTATCAGCATGTATATCTCGGCAAACCGACCGAAAGCGCTGAGCAAAAGCAAGAGGCGCCTGTCCCCGCGTAACGGAAGATTCTTCTTATTGACCGATTATGGCGCCTTAATGGCGCCTTTTTTACACTCCTTTTATGAGCATTTTAAGAGGACAGACACTTTTATTACGATCGAGGTTAATCTTTAGCCCTAATGTCTGATGGCGCCGTGCAACGGGCGCGCGGCCGATACTACGATAATTATTGGCACTGTTCTGGCGCTTATACCGAACTACGCTTGGTTTTAACATTGATGATTCTAGTTATCGGAGGTAGTTATCGGGACAGGCACTTTTGGTTAGGCGACTTAGGGGTGGTAAAGTTAACATACAGCAGAGTAGTTCCCGGTATTTTAAGGAGACAACCCATGGCTGAGCGTGACACAGAAAAGACCATTCCCGAGCGTGACCAGCGGCGGTTTGCGGTGTCGGCTAACCGAGGCAAAGCGAGTCATCGTATTCGCTATGTCGAGTCGGGCGGTGCCTCGGTGGATAATGAAGAATGCACGTTTTGCCAAGCGGTGCCGGGTTTGAGTGAGCCGATGGAGAAGGACGAGAACTGAGACGCTGCGCTTCTAGAAACGAGAGGTTAGGAAAAGCGTAAAGCTGTGCCTAGGGACTTTTTCTACACTTAAGCCCGAAGGGGCCATTGGCGTAGGTGACACAAGCCCCGGCACCGTGTCAAAAATCATGCGCCATGTTAACGGGCGCCTGTCACGTTCGGAGTCAAATTTAACATCGATGTCGGAGGCGCGCGGCTACATCGAGTTATAAGATTAACATTACCCCGGCGCTTGTCCGACCTACGCCTGGTTCGAGATCGCTTCGCTTCTAGTCTCTATCTAACCCAGGCCCTCCGTGTGATTCATCTCTCCCTTTACTAATGATTCCAATATCAATAGTCGATCCTTCTCACATCTGTGATGTTTACAGATGGTGAAATTTTTCTTTCATCTGCATTATTTGCCTATATCGAAACGTTTCGATGGCGTTTTTCCTTAGGGAAAACGCTGATCATAAGAAAACGTGCCAGCGCACAGTGAGCGCTGATTAAGTCCATCGTGAGTGAGAAGGTGATGAATGAATAAGCATGGTTTGCTCCATCCAGAGCTTGCACAAGTCGTAACCCAAATCGGACACACCGATGAATTGACGGTGTGTGATGCGGGGCTGCCGATCCCGAACTCGGTGTCGCGTATTGATTTGGCGCTGACCCAAGGGGTGCCGAGCTTTATGCAGACGGTCGAGGCGGTGTTAACTCACACCTGTATTGAGTCCGTGGTGATTGCGGAAGAGCTTGCAGCAGTTAGCCCGGCGCTGCACCAAGCCTTGCTTGCGCGACTAGAGCAAGAGAGTGCTGCGTGTCAGCAGCCGATCAGTGTGACCACGATCAGCCACGAGGCGTTTAAAGCTCGCACGGTGCAGAGCAAAGCGGTGGTGCGCACCGGAGAGTGCACGCCTTATGCCAATGTGATTTTTCAAGCCGGTGTCACCTTTTAGGTGGGCCTAAGCGAGTAACCACGATGACGCAACCTATCTTACAACTCCGCCAAGTCGTAAAAACCTTCCCCGGGGTGCGTGCCCTCGATGAGGCGAGCTTAAATGTCTATCCCGGAGAGGTAATGGCGCTACTCGGCGAGAATGGCGCGGGCAAGTCTACCTTGATGAAGGTCCTCACCGGGATTTATCACGCCGACAGTGGCGATGTGAACTATCAAGGTGAGCCGGTTTCGTTTAAAGGACCGCGTGATTCGCAGCAAGCGGGGATCAGTATTATTCACCAAGAGCTCAATTTGATCCCAGAGCTGACCATTGCAGAGAACATCTTCTTAGGCCGCGAGTTTACTAACCGGTTTGGCAAGATTGACTGGACCAAGATGGCTGAAGAAGCCGATAAGCTGTTGGCGCGTTTAAATGTGAAAGCACGTGGCACCACGCCACTTGGCAGCTTGAGTTTAGGTGAGCAGCAGATGGTGGAAATAGCCAAAGCGCTGTCGTTTGAGTCGCAGGTGATCATTATGGATGAGCCGACCGATGCTTTGACCGACACCGAAACCGCCTCGCTGTTTGCGGTGATCAACGAGCTGCGAGCACAAGGCTGCGGCATTGTTTATATCTCTCACCGACTAAAAGAAATTTTTGAGATTTGCGATCGGATCACCGTATTACGTGACGGCAAGTTTATTGGTGAGTGTCCCGTTAGTGATACCGATGAAGACGGCCTGATTGAAATGATGGTGGGCCGCAAACTCGCCGAACAATATCCACGAAGTGACGTCACCCCTGATGGAATAAGCCTTGAGGTGGAAAATGTCAGCGGCCACGGGGTGGAAGCGGTGAGTTTTCAGCTGCACCGTAGTGAAATTCTGGGTGTATCGGGCCTGATGGGCGCCGGGCGCACGGAGTTAATGAAAATTATCTATGGTGCCATGCCGCGTGATGCCGGCGTGATTCGGCTTGATGGCAAGGTGATTAACCCCGTGAGTCCGCAAGATGCGCTGGCCAACGGCATTGCTTACATCTCTGAAGACCGCAAAGGCGAGGGCTTGGTGCTGGGGTTATCGGTGAAAGACAACATGTCGCTCAGTGCACTCGATAAGCTCACCCACTGGGGCAAAATACAGCCGCGCGATGAAGTGATGGCAGTGGATGATTTTATCCGTCTTTTCAACATCAAAACCCCCACCCGCGAGCAAATCATTGGCAACTTATCGGGCGGGAATCAGCAGAAAGTGGCGATCGCTAAAGGGCTGATGACTAAACCGAAAGTGCTGATCTTGGATGAGCCGACTCGGGGGGTCGATGTCGGTGCCAAAAAAGAGATTTATCAGCTAATTAACCAATTTAAAGCCGAGGGCATGAGCATCATCTTGGTGTCGTCAGAAATGCCCGAAGTACTCGGCATGAGCGACCGCATCTTAGTGATGCACGAAGGCCGCGTATGCGGTGAGTTTGATGCCAAAGACGCTAACCAAGAAACCCTGCTTGCCTGTGCGGTAGGCAAAGATGCCAATGAGGATGCAGCATGAGCGAGAATGCAATGAATAAGTCCCAGCCGTCAGAAGATGGACGCAAGCCCCTGTTCAGCAAAGCGTGGTTGATTGAGCAAAAATCGCTCATTGCCTTGTTGGTGCTGATCGTGGTGATGTCATTTTTAAACAGCAACTTTTTCATGGTCGACAACCTGCTTAACATCCTACGTCAAACCTCGGTGAACGCCATTATTGCCGTGGGGATGACATTGGTGATTTTAACCGCGGGTATCGACCTGAGTGTTGGCTCGGTGTTGGCGCTGTGCGGCGCGTTTGCCGCGAGTTTGATTGCGGTTGAGGTGCCCGTGTTAGTGGCGGTACCTACCGCCTTGTTTGCAGGCGCGGCGATTGGCGCCATGACTGGCGTCGTGGTGGCCAAAGGCAAGGTGCAGGCATTTATCGCCACCTTGGTAGCCATGACCCTCTATCGCGGTGTCACCATGGTGTATACCGATGGTCGCCCCATCTCAACGGGCTTTACTGATACCGCCGATGCGTTTGCCTGGTTTGGTACCGGCTACCTGTTGGGCATTCCCGTCCCCGTGTGGCTGATGGCAATTGTGTTTATCGGTGCTTGGTATCTGCTTAATCACACCCGTTTTGGCCGTTATATTTACGCACTCGGTGGTAATGAATCGGCGGCGCGGTTGTCGGGCATTAATGTCGATCGAATCAAGGTGGGCGTGTATAGCCTATGTGGCATGCTCGCGGCGCTGGCAGGGATCATCGTTACCTCGCGCCTGTCCTCTGGACAACCGACTGCCGGTACTGGCTATGAGCTTGATGCGATTGCGGCTGTGGTGCTGGGCGGCACCAGCCTGATGGGCGGTAAAGGCAAGATCATGGGCACATTGATTGGGGCGCTGATTATCGGCTTTTTGAACAACGCCCTTAACCTGCTGGACGTATCGTCTTACTACCAAATGATTGCCAAAGCGGTGGTGATTCTGCTCGCCGTGCTGGTTGATACCAAAAACAAATAGCTGTTTGAGACAAAGCTTTTTAAAACAGAGCTTATTGGGACAGGCACCTTTATTTCTCTTTAAGTTGGCGGGACAGACACTTTTATTTCTGTTGAATTAGCAAGTAAAAACAACACCCTACAAACACAAAAGGACTGAACGCATGAAAAAACTGACTACCTTGATTACCACTGCGCTTTTGTCGTCCACGCTGAGCATTAGTGCGCAAGCGGAAGATAGAATGGCAATCGTGGTTTCAACCTTAAACAACCCATTTTTTGTCACCATGAAAGAGGGTGCGGAGCAGAAAGCGCAAGATCTTGGTTATGAGCTCTTGGTGCTTGATTCGCAAAACGACGCCAGTAAAGAGTTGTCGAATGTGGAGGATTTAACCATCCGTGGCGTTAAAGCCATTTTGATTAATCCGACTGACTCTGACGCGGTCTCGAACGCCATTCGTATTGCAAATCGCGCGGACATCCCGGTTATCACCCTAGACCGTGGCGCGAGCCGTGGGGAAGTGGTGAGTCATATTGCTTCTGATAACGCTCAAGGCAGTAAAATGGCGGCGGAATACATCATCGGTAAAGTCGGTGAGCGTGCCAAAGTGATCCAACTTGAGGGTATTGCCGGCACGTCAGCCGCACGCGAGCGTGGTGAAGGCTTTATGGACGCCATCGAGGGTACCGACGTTGAGCTACTCGCCAGTCAGCCTGCGGATTTTGACCGCACCAAAGGTCTGAACGTGATGGAAAACCTGCTTGCCGCACACCCAGATGTGGAAGCGGTATTCGCCCAGAACGATGAAATGGCGTTTGGCGCATTGCGCGCGGTGCAGGCATCAGGCAAAGATGTCACCATTGTCGGTTTTGATGGCACCAAAGATGGCATTGCGGCCGTTGAACGTGGTCATCTGGCTGCGACCATTGCCCAGCAACCGGGTATGATTGGCGATCTGGGTGTCGAAACCGCGGATAAAGTGCTGAAAGGCGAGTCGGTAGACATCTACATTCCTGTGCCGCTGAAAGTGATCAGCCAAGAAACGATCGCTGAATAAGCCGTCAGGGAAACGTATAGTGAGCACCATCGGGTTCGCACTGGGTGGTGCTTTTTTGATTTAGAAACGGTAAGGAATAGTAATGAGCCGATTGGTTGTTCTTGGCAGCGTCAATGCTGACCATGTTTTACGTGTCCCTCACTTTCCGCGTCCGGGCGAGACATTACACGGCCACGATTATGCCGTAATTGCCGGCGGCAAAGGGGCCAATCAAGCGGTCGCGGCGGTGCGTTGCGGTGCCGATGTCGCGTTTATCGCCAGCGTGGGTGATGACGCATATGGACAAATTATTCGTCAATCTTACGCGCAAGAAGGGATGGATATCAGTGCGGTGAAGGTGCAGGCGAATACACCGACTGGGATTGCGATGATCCAAGTCACTGAGCAGGGCGAGAACAGTATTGCGCTCTCGGCAGAAGCCAATGCGGCTTTGACAGCAGAGGCCATCACCGCCGATCTCGACAAAATAGCCGAGGCTGACTACTTGCTGATGCAGTTAGAAACGCCGATGTGTGGTATCGAAAAGGCGGCGTTTCATGCCAAAGCGGCAAAAACTCACGTGGTGCTTAATCCCGCCCCAGCCGCACCGCTGAGCGACGTGCTTCTTGCCTCAGTCGATATTATTACCCCGAATGAAACAGAAGCCCAAAGCCTGACCGGTATCGAGGTAACTGATACTGCCAGTGCGCAAGCGGCTTCGGACGTGCTCCATGAAAAAGGGGTAGGGACTGTATTGATTACCCTCGGCAAACAAGGCGTGTGGCTGAGTGAAAAAGGCGAACAAGCGGGCCAGCTTATTCCTGGGTTCCGTGTCGATGCCGTCGATACCACTGCCGCTGGCGATACCTTTAATGGGGCATTGGTGACAGGACTGATAGAGGGACAGACACTTTATCAGGCGATTCGCTTTGCGCATGCCGCGGCGGCATTATCCGTGACCCAGCGTGGCGCGCAAACCTCGATTCCTTCTCGTTCAGATGTTGAGGCATTTTTGGCCCACCAAGATGCTTAATCCTTATTTCACCTTAGTCAGCGGAGCGCGATAAATGGCGACCATGAAAGATATTGCCAAACGGGCGGGCGTGTCGACATCGACGGTCAGTCATGTCATTAACAACACTCGTTATGTGAGTGAGGCCATTGCTGAGAAGGTAAACCAAGCCGCGAAAGAGCTTAACTATTACGCCCCGTCGGCACTGGCACGCAGCCTAAAAGTGAATCGTACTAAAACCTTTGGCATGCTGGTAACCACTTCCACCAACCCGTTTTTTGGCGAGGTAGTAAAAGGCGTCGAGCGCAGCTGTTACCACAATGGCTACAGTTTGATTTTATGCAACACTGAAGGTGACGCTGAGCGTATGCGTGCTTCAATTGATACGCTGTTGCAAAAGCGGGTCGATGGCTTGATTTTGATGTGCTCGACGTTGGAAGGTGAGCGGATTGAAGGCTTTGATCGTTATCCGGATATTCCTGTGGTGGTGATGGATTGGGGGCCGATTGATTTTGCCTGCGATAAAATCCAAGACAATTCCTATCAAGGCGGCTATTTAGCGACCCAGCACTTGATTGACTGTGGTCACCGCCAGATTGGGTGTATCAGTGGTCCTTTGCTTAAACAACAAGCACAGCGTCGTTTTCAAGGCTTTAAAGATGCGCTGCGTGATGCTGGACTTACTGAAAACGCCGACTGGATGGTAGAAGCGGACTTTGAGTGTGAAGGCGGCTATCAAGGTATGCAAGCGATTGCCGCGAGCGGCTCCTTGCCGAGCGCGATTTTTGCAGGCAATGATATGATGGCGATGGGGGCGATCAACGCTGCCAATGCACTCGGCATTCGGGTACCCGAGGATCTTTCTATCATGGGATACGATGACATCCACCTGGCAAAATTTGTATCGCCCTCCCTGACCACTATTCACCAGCCCAAGTACCGTCTCGGTCAAGCAGCTGTCGAAACCCTACTCCACAAACTGGATGACCCTCAAAGTGACAGCCAAACTGTGCAGCTCGAGCCAACGTTAGTGGTGCGCGAGAGTGTGAAGCGGGTATAGCTATTGGGCGAGCTATCGGGGACAGGCACTTTAAGCTAACGAGAACTAACGGGACAGACACCTTTATAATTGCTTTAGTGAACACTCGGGGGGACAGTCACTTATATGATTGCCCTAGCGGCGCATGAGTGAAGCCGTTATGATGCTTGTCCTCAATGGTCAACCGGTAAATCGCCTCGTTATGTTTTCAATTGTCGACCAAAACCAACACTTTGTGGTGATCAACAAGCACCACGGCGTTAGCGTGCAAAAAGAAGCCGATCACGCGGCACTGCTGCCGGCGGTCGCGGCGCACATTGGGGTTGAGAAAGTCTACCTTGTGCATCGGTTAGACAAGATGACATCGGGCTTGCTGCTGCTGGCAACCTCTTCTCATGCGGCGTCTGTTCTCTCAGGGTTGTTTGCTTCGCGCGAGATAGAAAAGTTCTATTTGGCATTAAGTGCGAAAAAACCGCGTAAGAAGCAGGGACTGATCGTTGGGGATATGGCCAAAGGGCGGCGAGGTAGCTGGAAATTGTTAACCAGCAAAGATAACCCGGCGAGAACGCGTTTTACCTCTATTACTGGTGGTGAGGGGCGGCGACTTTTTCTCTGTCGGCCCTACACAGGCAAAACCCATCAAATTCGCGTGGCGATGAAAAGCATTGGCTCACCGCTCATCGGTGATGATTACTATGGCGGCGAGCCTGCCGATCGTGGCTACTTACACGCTTATGGGCTGCAATTTACATGTCGTTTTACCGACGTTCAGCCTGAAACACGCTATCGCTATGTGCTGCCCCCGAGCGAAGGCGAGTTGTGGCCAGCCTTACCGGTGGAGTGGGAGCAGCCTTGGCACTTAATTAGCTAGCACACCCGGGGGCATCGATAGCGTTTTTGAGGATTTGTCGGCCGCGGGTGTCGCGAACCAAAATGGTATAGCTTATACCACTGTCTAACATACTGCGGATATCGTTATCCTCGCAATATCGACGTTTTAAGCCGGAAAAGAGCTGCCCCGGTGCTTTTTTGGCATTCTTCTCCAGAAGTGTCAGCTCGATGATGGCATCTTGCGCACGAGCGCGAACCAGTGAGTAGCCTTCAATATCCATCGGCAGTAACTGTGCAATCATGTCGGCACGTTGGATTGCGGCTTCTGCGGCTTTATCATGCTGGGTGCTGCTACATGCACTCAGTATTAGCCCAAGGCCTGTCACCATCAATACTTTTACTAATCGCATTGGACAGGATCCTGAGGAAGCACTTTTTTGAAAGGTTTAACGGTCACGTCTGCATAGACGCCAGCGGCAACATAAGGGTCATTGTCGGCCCAGGCTTGGGCGGCTGATAATGACTCAAACCATGCAATAACGGTTGATCCTGTAAACCCAGCTTCGCCCGGCTCGTCGCTATCAACGGCAGGGTTTGGTCCTGCAATCATCAAGCGGTTTTCTTTTTCCAGTTGGTGTAAGCGCTCAAGGTGTGCGTCGCGCGCTTGCTTGCGTAGCGGTAGGCTGTTCTCTACGTCTTGCGAATAGATGAGATACCACATCGTCATTGTCCTTGATAGATGTTTATAGTCACTAGGATACAGAGTCCAGATTTCTGAGTACAGTGTATTAGTGAGTGTATTGGGGGGACAGGCACTTAAGCATCTAAAGTGTCTGTCCCCCCAACCCCCCCAACAAGCTAGAATCAAACCTGAATATCCCTTTACCTTCCTGTTACTGGAAGGCTTATTCTTCTGGGAAAACGGTCAGGAGATAATATGGGATGCTGCAATCAATCCCCGGAAGGTGGAGCAAAAGGGCTAAAGCCGCTCTTAAAAGCGGTGGGTGTGTTGTTTGTACTGATAATGTTGATGGCTTATTGGATTGGATGAGGCATTAGCGAGTTTATTTCGTGTTTACGCTATTGAGATGCACTCGACGACAAGCCCAACTCACTTTAGATCATGACGCCGGTCATGCGCTTTAGGCCAAGTGTTGGCAAGGCCGCTTGGATACTCGATAGTGAACCCACGACGTTTCCGTCTCCCAAATGAGAGCATGTACTTAACCAGGTTTCACGCGAGATGTTCAGTTGTGTGAGTAGATGTGGTCTCGGGAGTGAATTGGCGTTCTGACCCTGATCGCACGTCCATTCTACCAGAGCTAAATAATCCATAAGGCGAAAAGGGATACCGTCGGGCATCGACTTTCTCGGGTTCCCGGCGAAGGGGAATAAGCCGGCTGGCGTCGCTTTATTTTGCTTGAGTGATTCAACGCGCTTTTTAATCGATGTGTAATTGGCATGTTTAGGCTGCTTGGTGATACCTGCTCGCACTGGGTTCAAATCGACATAGGCCATGGCCGCAGCGAGTGCTTTTTCATCTAATAAGGCTTGGCTTTTAAAACGTCCCTCCCAAAAATGCCCTGAGCATTGATCCTCTCGGTTTGCTTGCATCGAAATATATTGATTAAGCAGCTTCATAAACCAGCTGACAGACATCAAACGTTCGCGCCAGCGCTCAATGATGCGAAAACACGCTTGTCGCTCTGAGTGAGAGAGCGATTCACCCTGATGAAAACGTTGGACAAGCGCAGGTGCTTGATGAAAGGCTAGCCAGCGTTCAATAACCTCGATGTTGGTCAAAGACTGAGCTGCGTTTGCGTTGATATGTAAAACAACGTGATAGTGATTGCTCATAATGGCATAAGCACAAATATCGATACAGAACGCTTTGGCTAGTGCGAGTAAACGCGTTTCTATCCATGCGCGACGATGCTCATAGCTTTTTTGCGACTGAGCATCATAGCCGCACAAATACGAACGGCGCACACAGCGTGAGACGCAATGATAATAGGGTGTGGCGGCCAAATTTATTTGCGATGCGCGAGCTTTGGTCATCGTCTCTCTCCCTTGGCTATGGATAGAGGTAAATCGTACTGTATAAATAAACAGCCATCATTGTTTATGAATTGGATTTTCGTAACAGTGCAAGAAATGGTGTAACTACGAGAGTTGTTACTTGCTAAATGTGTCTGTCCTAGGCGTGATTGTCCTGTTAGCGTCGAAGGTTGATACACCACGATTCATGGTCATAAAGTGCCTGTCCTTAGCAAGGAAGCCGATTAGGGATATGCGTAACGGTGTCTGTCCTCGCAGAAAATAAAAAGTGCCTGTCCCTATAAGAAGAAGCTAAGCAGGGGCGCCGCTGTGAAAGCGGAATTGGCTGTCGGGTGCTTGGATCAACTCGGCTTCGCGCTCGCCGATGGCTTGAATGCGGTCGCGAATGTTTTCGCCGGCGATGGTTTCTGCAAGCGTGAGGTAATCTTGATAATGGCGTGCTTCCGAGCGCAGTAGCGAGATGTAGAACTTTTGCAGTTCATCATCAAGATGTGGGGCGACTTTGGCAAAGCGCTCGCAGGAGCGTGCTTCAATGTAGGCGCCAATAATCAGTTTATCGACCAAGGTAGCCGGCTCGTGAGTGCGTGCCGCGAGCATTAATCCTTTGGCGTAGCGACCTGCTTCTAACGGTTGATAAGGAATGCCGCGTGCGTCCATGATTTCAATCACTTGCTCAAAGTGATGAAACTCTTCTTTGATTAACCGGACCATTTTATCAATCAGGGCTTGACCATGGGCAAACCCCGTTTTAGGGGTTAAAGGCGCGCTGAGACCGTTTTTGCGCGCGTGGAAGATCCCATCGCGAACGCCGCGATAGACAAAGTCTTCATAGGGTTTGGCCCATGCTAGCAGTTGCTCGCCACTCGCTGCGTCAACCGCATATTTACGGATCAACCACATCGCGGTTTGGCTGGCTTTTAATTCGCAGTTTGCGTGATCGCGCAAAAGAATCGATTGATTGTCAGGCTGAATGGCCGCGTCAATCCAACTGTCGGGGGTTTGACAGTGCAGAAAACCATGAATAGGGGTGAGTAGGGTATTAATTTCTTGGCGTAGCATGCCGGAAACACTCTCAGACTGACAACAATGGCTGGGCATTATAAACAGATGGGATGCGAGCGCAAAGAGCTGGCAGCGCAGGAGGCGCTGCCAGGTGGGCGAATTCGGCCTACTTGTTCGATGCCCAAGGGGAACGGTATTGAATACCGAACTTGTTTAAACGCGGTAACTGCGCTTTGAGTCTGGCCAGATAATCGAGCCAGTCACGGCGTTCACTGTGGCTCCAAGCCGCTTCTGCAATGGCGGTAAGCCTTGGAAATACCATATAATCGAGCCTGTCCTGATTGGTGATCAGTTCACTCCAGAGTGCACATTGTACGCCGAGCATATGCTCACGGGCGGGGTCGTCACTGGCAAGACTTGCCAGCGGCTCATATTGGTAGGCTTTCTCTAATGGCGTGACGCCCGCCCAGTCGAGGCCAGGCTCGGTGGCAGCATAATCTTGCACCATATCGAGATAGGTCGCCTGACCCGGGGTTAAAATCACATCAAACCCATGCTGCGCACAATGCAATGCGGCGTCTTCGCTTTGCCATGAATAGATGACGGTATTCTTGCTCACTTTATCGCCGTGCTGCACTTCTTCCCAGCCAACCATACGTTTGCCCAAGGCGTGTAGCTTTTGCTCCGCATAGGTCAGTATCTGTCCCTGTAGCGAAGCGGTTGTTTCTCCGTTCATGCGTCTGTCCCGATAAATTGGGCTATCGGTCCATACCCCGTCAGGGACTTCATCGGCACCAATATGGACCCATGAGGCAGGAAAAAGCTCGGCGACTTCACTTAATACCGTATCTAAAAATCGATACGTGCCCTCGAGGACTGGCGATAATACGTTATCGGTGTAGTGTTGTACGCTGCGGTAAGTAGAGCGGTCGTCGTCATCTTGTAGCCAATCAGGCAGTGCTTTGATGGCTGCGCGACAGTGACCGGGAATATCAATTTCTGGAATGACGGTAATACCGCGGGCTGCGGCGTATTCAATCACGTCACGTACGTCTTCTTGGCGATAATAACCTTCGTGACGTTCTGCAATATGACTGAATTGCGGAGCAAGGCGGGTATTGGGGCCGCGTTGACTCCCATAGCGCGTCAATTCAGGCAGGGCTTTAATCTCCAGTCGCCAGCCTTCATCGTCGGTTAAGTGCCAGTGAAAGGTATTGAACTTAAAATAGGCTAACTGGTTAATCAGTCGCTTTACCGTGTCCACCGAATGAAAATGGCGCGCGCAATCGAGCATCATCCCTCGGTAGGCAAAGCGTGGTGCATCGCTGATTTTGATTGCCGGTATTCCAAGCTGTGTTTCATGCTCTTGGCAAAGTTGTAACAGCGATGCGCAGCCGTGAATAAACCCGCGCTCAGCACAGGCTTGGATGACCACGCCTTGGTCGGTGACGGTGAGCTGATAGGCCTCATCACGGTGTGCGATATCTCGAAGCGCCGAGTCGGGTAAAAGCCGTAAGATAATGGCATGATCGCCAGTGACCGCATCTTGGTGGCGTGGGTCGAGTGCAATATCAGCTTGCGGATACATGCGAACCCATTCGTTGCTTAGCCACTGCGCGGCGGGAAGCGCCTGTGAATCCACCGCGATTAACGGTGTTGTAGGTGAAAGCGTAAAGTATCCTGGCTGGTGGCGCACCGATTTGGGCACCGGAATGATGGCGTGCTCGGCGGGGTGAACATCTGGAATCGTTGATCGTGTGGTATGAGTGTGTGCCAAGTTAATGGGAGTGAGCATCACTGAATATTGCTCGCCATTGGCATAGAGCAGTGCATCTTTAAAGCCCGCACAAAGGAACCGCAATGGCGGCGTGTGGGCATCAAACTCGATGTATAAGCTCTGATTGGCATCGAGAGTTTGATGCGCCGGTGTAATGACGCAATAGCTGCCAATTTGCTCAATACTGCCTTGTGACAGGGTATTGGGGTTGATGAAGCGATCAAACAGTACCGCAATGGACAGCGCTTCCAACGAACGGTCGGTGAGGTTATGCAAGGTTAACCCCATTCGGCTGCGCGGCGGGGTATCATTGGGATACTCGTTGATCACACTAAGATCGAGGCGGTAAGTCATCACGCGTTCTCCTTGTTCGAGTGGTCGTTGCCAATCAGTGTTTGCGCACTGATGGCGAGCATAAACCAGCTTGCATGTGGCAACCACTGCTCGCCCCATCGCCAGTTTTGCGCCATATCATCGCAATATGGCGCGGGGTTGAATGCAATCTGTGTTTCATCCTCCATTCCTGAGGTAATGCCATTGCAGATCCCCCCTTTGGCATTAAAAAAGCCCAAGTGCGGTAGGTAATCTGGGTTGTTGTGGCCATGTCCATCGAGCATACAGATATCAAATGGGTTTAAACCGAGGATCCAATTAAGCGCTCGTTGGCTAAAGGTCTGGAGGGCAGTATTCAGCGTATCGTCATGAATATGGCGTGTGGCATGACACGCAAAGGTTGCCAGTGACCCCAAGCGTGCATTCTCGCCTTGCCACCAATAGCCGGTTTCAGTGTGGTGAGGAATAAAATGACGCACCTGTTTGACGCCCTCGACGGGTTTAACGTACTGACGCGGATACGCGAATGGATTATCGGCGGTTTGTGTTAGGTTGAGCTCAAACTGGCAGGCGCGTTCCAGGGCTGTTTGTGCGATAGCTTGATGGCTGGGGTCGGTTTCCACATCGAGATAGCGAATTAATGCTAAGCCGGGCAGACCCGCATCGGCGGCATGGTAAAAGGGGCGGCTCCCATCAGCATTTGCTGACCAATAGTACTGGCAAGTTTCATCACTGCGTTGCCGTGCGACCAGCTTTGTCATCCAGCCTCGAGCCTCGCTCAAGAAGGGACAGTCACCGTTCGCACTAATGTGTCTGTCCCCAGAACCTAAAGGTGCCTGTCCCATTAAATAAGCGTGACTGTCCCCGGTAGATTGCTCCTCGGTAGATTGTCGAGTGGCGTGATGTAACTCGCATGCAGCGAGAAGGGCGCAGGTTTCGTCAATAATGTTGGGCTTGCCATCATCGAGGTAACGATGGTTATGCTCAACCAAATGCCAGTAGCCGCGAATGGCGGCGTCTAAATAGCGTGTTTGTTGGTCTGGCTCCGCGTAAAGCGGGGCTCGGCTTGCAGCGGCAAGGGCTGTAATCGCCATGCCGCCGCCTTGACGAAAACCGGCTTGGTAAGCCTCACTCATCACGCCATCTTGCGTCGCGTAAGCGCAAAGGGTGCGGCGCTCCGGGTCTTTCGACCATTGATCAAACACCGTCATATAAAAAAAGCCACTGGGGTGTTGCATACGGAGAAGAAAATCGGCGCCGTGTTTCGCTTCATCGGCTAATCGCGTACGCACAAACGCGGGCAGCGTGTCCGCGCTAAACTGGCTGGCAAGATCGGCCAGCCCCCAAGCCAACAGAGGGATCTGTTGCGGATTGAAGTAATTGGCATAGGAAAGGTGGCTCAGGTATTTGCTCACATCGCCAGAGGCATCGTACCAACCGCCGGACACATCCATGCGTTCATCAGAGCCAAATACCTTGGCGCGCTGATCCGCGTGTTCGTAAATACCGCTACATCGCTGCGATTTAAAGTAATGGAGCAGGTCGGAAAACGTGGTGTGAAACAGGCAATTATCGGTTATCTCAAACGGATGGGAATATACCGGTGTGTCTGTTAACAGCACGAGTTGATAGCGTCCGCGATGTGCAAAGGCAGAAAAATCGAGGGTATAAGCCGTGCCCAGCTGCCAGTTGTTTAACTGTGTTCCTTGGTGTAATTCAAACTGCGCGACCACGTTATCGAGTGATACTGTGTCTGTCCCGGTACTTTTTTTTGCATCTTTTGCGGCATCGTTAAAGTGTCTGTCCCCAGAAGGGGAGGTAGTTTTATCGGCAGTATTAAATGTGCCTGTCCCCTTAAGAGGAGGCAGAGAAATCAGTGCCACGGGCGTGCCGGTGAGGCGGTCGCTGTCACTGACGATCACCGCGTATTTATCACCGCGTAACGAGTAGCCAATGTGATTGGTCAGCACTTGCATGATGGTATCCTTATTGGTCGCTATTGCTCGTACAAATAGCAGCGCACATAGTGGTTGTCGGCGAGCTTGGTCACGCCGGGTAACTGCTCAGTGCATTTGGTCGTCGCATGCGGGCAGCGGCCAGCAAAAGGGCAGCCGACCGAATCCGGTGTCCATAGGGGGATCTCACCCTTGTTGCCCTTTAATTCTTCGTGAATCGATTTGCTGGGGTCGGGCACGGCCGAGACCAACAACTGGGTATAAGGGTGTTGGGGATGGTGAATAATCTCTTCGGTGTCTCCCCATTCGACCATATGGCCGACGTACATCACCGCCAAGTCTTCGGCAATGTAGCGCGCGGTGGCGATATCATGGGTGATGTAGAGCAGCGACATTTGCTTCTCCACTTTCATCTCTTCCATGAGGTTAAGTACACCGGCACGAATCGACACATCCAGCATCGAGGTCGGCTCGTCGGCGAGTACCACTTCCGCACCCACGGCGATGTTACGCGCTAGGTTTATCCTCTGACGTTGACCGCCCGACAACTGATGGGGGAATTTCTCCGCCGTTTCTTTGGCCGGAGTCAGGCCCACTTGCTCGAGCAGCTCAAACACCCGCTCTTTCAACTGAGCTTTATCGCGCTTGGCGACTTTTTTGTGGATCAATAACGGGCGCGCAATATGGTGAAATACATTATGCGTGGGGTTGAGCGAGCCAAAAGGGTCTTGCCAGACCATTTGCAGGCCTTCGCGATAGCGCATCAGCTCATCACGTTTTTTAATGGTGGTAATATCGCGGCCCCGATATTCAATGCAGCCGTCGGTCGGGGCGTACATTTTTGCGATCATTTTCGCGGTGGTTGATTTGCCCGAGCCCGACTCACCCACCACGGCAAGTCCACGGCCTTTGTACATTTTGAACGAGACATCATTGATCGCTCGCATCATGGGTTGTTTAAGGGCATGACTGTTAATGGGAAAATCTTTCACCACGTTTTTCCCTTCAACCAGCAGTTCTCCAAAACCTGTACTCATCACTGACTTCCTCACATTGGCGCGTTATTAGAGTTTTTGTTGGGCGATGGGCTCGCCGTATAGATGGCAGTTGGAATACCGACCCGGTTCGATTTGGCGCAGCACCGTCTGAGTGGTTCGACACCGCTCATGCACCTGAGCACAGCGCGCTTGAAAGCGGCAGCCGGTCGGGATTTCTAGCAAGTTGAGCGGGTTGCCTGGGATCCCAGTGAGCTGGCGCTTAGGTCCGGTGAGTGAGGGGAATGAGCTACCCAGCCCTTCGGTGTAAGGGTGGTAGGGGTTGTTGAGCACCTGTTTGGACGGCGCGACCTCAATCAGCTCACCGGAATACATGATCCCAATTCGATCGGAAAACTCGACCATAAGCGATAAATCATGGGTGATAAACAGAATCGAAAAGCCAAACTCTTCTTTTAACGCGTAGATTTTTTGTAAGATCTCGCGTTGCACCACCACATCTAATGCCGTGGTGGGCTCATCCATGATGATCATTTTCGGGTTGAGGGCCAGTGCAATGGCAATTACCAAGCGTTGACGCATCCCGCCCGAAAACTGATGCGGATAATCGGTCAGACGGCTGGGATGAATATCGACAATTTCTAGCAAGCCTTGAGCCCGCTTCACCGCTTGTTTGCGGGTCAGGTTGGTGTGGCGCATCAGTACATCGCAAAACTGTTCTTCGAGCGTCAGCACTGGGTTGAGGGCATTCATGGCGCTTTGAAACACCATCGACATCTCGCGCCAGCGAAAGTCGCGCATCCGAGCGTCGCTGTAATCGAGGATATTCTCGCCGTTAAAGATGACTTCGCCGCCGGTGATAAATGCAGGTGGCTTATGCAGACGCATCAGCGAAAAGGCAACGGTGGATTTACCGCATCCCGATTCGCCAGCCAGGCCGAATACTTCACCGGGGGCAATGTCAAAATTGACGTGATCGCAGGCTCGGACATCACCAGCATCAGTAATGTAGTCGACGCACAGGTCACGGATTGAGATAAGTGGGGTGCGACTCATGATTTATCTCCACTGATCAGCATGTGTTCGGCAACGGGATTCTCGTCGCGGGCTTTCTTTTCTTGTTGGCTGAGTTTTTTCCAGCGCTTCATCCCTTTTTGCGCACGTAATTGCGGGTTGGCAATTTCATCCACCGCGAAGTTGAGTAACGCAAGCCCCGTCACCAGTAAGGTCAGCGCAATACAAGGCGCGAGCAGCTCCCACCAAGCGCCAATCAGCATGGATGACGAGGTTTGTACGTTGTAGAGCATGATCCCCCAGCTGATGGTGTTGGGGTCGCCAAGGCCCAAGAAAGAGATAATCGACTCCATGGCAATGGCATACATCACCGAGCCAATAAAGCTAGCGCCAACAATGGGCACGAGATTAGGCAAGATCTCGACAAAGGTGATACGAAAGCGCGATTCACCCAGCACTTCGGCGGCTTTCACGAACTCTTTTTCGCGCAGGGCAAGGGTTTGTGAGCGAACCACCCGTGCTCCCCAAGCCCAGGAGGTACAGCCAATAATGATGGCGATCGTCAGCGGTCCGGCTTCGCCGATAAACGCGGCGAGCACGAACAGGAGTGGGTATTGCGGAATGACCAACATAATGTTCATTGCGGCGGTGAGCACATCGTCAACCCAACCGCCTAAATAGCCAGCGGTAATGCCAATTAAGGTGGCGAGCACACACACGGTGATACCGGCCCCAAAACCTACCGCTAACGAAACACGGGCGCCATGCACTAACTGCGACCAGACATCGCGGCCCATACGGGTAGTGCCAAGGACATGTTCAGCGTCTTTTGACATCAATAAGGTACGACGGTGATCGGCTAAGTGCGTGGCGACCCAGCCGTCTGGGTTGGCTTGTGCGGCCTTAACCACAAAGCTGGGGTATTCATGCGGATTGCCGGTGCGTTTGTCTGGCGCATGCTGGGTCAATAAGGGCGCAAAGATCGCCATCAAAATAAACAAGCCAACAATGATCGAACCGGCGCGGGCAATCTTATTGCGCACGATAAGCGTGAGGAGATCTTTCATATTATTTGCCTCCTTTGCGCAGGCGTGGGTCAAGGACCACGTACAGCATGTCAGCAATTAAGTTAAACGAGAGCATAAACAAGGTCATAATGAGTAGCTGGCCTTGTAGGACTTGATAGTCACGCGCGTTGATCGCATTCAAAAGCACCGAGCCAAGACCGGGGTAGTTAAAAATAATTTCCACAATCAGTTGGCCCCCGATGGCAATACCCAGCGACATCGATAGCGCGGTGACACTGGGCAAGAGCGCGTTGCGCGCCGCATAGTTAAACACCACGCGGTTTTCGCTTAACCCTTTGCCGCGAGCCATGGTGATGTAGTCTTCCGCAAGCAGGTTAATCATGTTGTTACGCATGTTGACCAAAAAGCCGCCTACTTGAATGATGGAGGCACAAAAAAGTGGGAGTACGGCGTGATAGGCCACATCTTTAATAAAGGTCCAACTGGTCCAGTCTGGGGTCACGCCTGGCGTGTAGGCATATCCGGTTGGAAACCACTTCAACCCAATGGCGAAAATAAACAGCGCCAGCATCGCGATAACCACTTGAGGCACTGCTTGGATAATTAGCATGCCTGGGGTGATCACAGCATCGTATTTCCCGCCGCGCTTCCAAGCGGCAAAAATGCCCAAAATCGAGCCCAGCGAGAAAGACAGCAGCACCGCACTGCCGGCGAGAAACAGCGACCAGCCAAAGGCTTTGCCGAGTAGCTCGTTAACCGACAACGGATAAAATTGGATGGAAGTGCCTAAATCCCAGCTCAGCACGTTTTTCATGTAGGTGAAATACTGCATATAGAGTGGGCCATCGACAAAGCCCAGCAGTTGTTTCATTGCCTCAATCCGCTCTGGAGTGACTTGCACCGAGGCATTGGCAAACATCATGGTGACCGGATCACCGGGCATGGCACGTGGAATAATAAAATTGAGTGTTGCTGCCACTAAAAGGGCAATCATGTAAAAAGTTAGCCGTCGGAAAAAATAACCCATAACCCACACCTTACACAGCGAAGTGGTGATGTTCTTGGTGTGAACATCGTGGAAAAGCGGGCGCGCAAGGCGCCCGATATTGGTTACTGGACGGGCTTAAGGTCCAGCACATGGAGAAGACGTTCAGGAATGCCGGCCCAGATAGAGGGGCGGCCTTTCGGATTGTCTTCGTTCCACCAACCGGTGAAGCGGGTTGTGTTGTATTGATACATTTGTGCGCCAGAAAGCACCGGGATTGTGACCTGATCCTTGGCGATAATCGCTTGGATTTGGTGGGCAATTTCCAATTGTTCAGCTTTATCGGCGGTTTTGTAGAAGCTGTCTAACAGCTTGTCGAGCTCGGCATTTTGGTAGTAATGCATTGCGAACCGCGGCATGCCGTCCCCTTCCTGTAAGTTGGAGTTATACGCGCTGTTCCAATAGGTATAAGGGTCCGCACCATGGAAGTAGTTGGTATAAGCAACGTCGTAGTCGGCTTCGAGCATCGCTTGGCGGTATACCGAGAAATCTGGCGTACGTGCTTTGGCTTTGATACCGGCTTCGGCAAGTTGCTCAACCGTCAGTTGAACGGTGTTGTTGAAATCGGTCCAGCCATTGGGGGATTGGATCTCGAGCTCAAACGATTTACCTGATGGGGTTTCCACAAAGCCATCGCCGTCTTGATCTTTAAAGCCGGCTTTCGCAAGCAGTGCTTTGGCGCCGTCTAGATCGTACGTATTGTATTGGCGATATTTCTCATGCACCGCTTCGTCGGACCAAGACTCAAACGCATAACCTAAGCCAGACGCGAAGTCGTTTACCGTACCACCGCCATAAAACGCGATATCGATGATGGTTTGACGGTCTAGCGCCATCGAAAATGCGCGACGGAAGTCGACATTGGTCAGCGCTTCACGCTTGGCAGGGTCTGGGTCATTAAAATTGACCATAAAGGCTTGGGTGCCGGCGGCAGGATACCAATAGTGATGGTTTGGATTGGCCGCGGCATAGGTGCGATCAATGTCAGGAATAAACGAGGAGGTCCAGTCCATTTCACCGTTGATCACTTTGCTTAAAAACTGGTCGTTATTGGCAATTTGCGGTACGCGCAGACAGTCAACATCGAGGTTGTCGTTGTCCCAATAATGCGGGTTACGACATTGAATATAGAGCTGAGAGGTGAAGGTATCGATAGTGGTGAAGGGACCCGATCCTACCGGATTTTCATTGGTGTAAGACGCAGGCTCTTCAACATTTTTCCAGACGTGCTCAGGTACCACAGGTACTTTAGCAATCTCGTAGGGTACATTGGAGTTGGCCTCAGTGAGTTCAAAGCGGACGGTGTAATCGTCTACCTTCTTCACATCATCAACCCATTGGTTAATGCCAGATTGATCCAGTTCAGGGTGGTTTTTGACCAAATCAAACGAATACACCACATCGTCGGCGGTATAGGCTTCACCGTCTGACCATTTCACTCCTTTGCGTAGGGTAAAGGTGACACTTTTCAGGTCATCAGCCATTTCATAGCCGCTCGCGAGACGAAAGACAGGTTGGTTGCCTTTCATTTCGTTAAATACCACTAATGGCTCATAGATAAAGTCAGTCGTGGTGTGCAGATACGTGGCGCCGAGGAAAGGGTTAAAGTTACGGACAAAAGTATTGAACTCTTTCGGGTGGATAGTGAGCTCACTGCGCTCGGCGGCACTGACGCCAGCACTTGCGCTAAGCGCACCGATAATTGCAGAGGCAAGTAGGGTCTTGCTGGCAATTCTAATGTTACTCGAAAACATAGCCATTCCTTACTGTTGCTTTCAGTTCACGTGATGGATAGTGATGAGCTCATTGCTAACAACCGTTACGAGCTCAAGCTTGCTGTGTCGCTGACCCTTACGTTGTGTTTATGGATGGGATGACCCAAGGGATACTTGTTGTACTAGGCCAGCAAACACCTTCACTAAGCCCAAGTTAAGCGAAGGCTGCAATGTGAATAATCGTTAAAACCGTAAAAAAGCGCGACGTTGACGTTATTTTTGTTAAAAAAAACAGCCATAAAGGTCGTTTCGCTTTGAGCACACATAGGGTTCAGCACCGAGCATAACTCTTAATGAAATTATAATTGTATAAAAATCAGAGCTTTATGATTGTTTTTCGTTTGGGTGATACATGTCACACGCTAAAGTGTGCTTATTTTTTATCAAGAAAAATCACTGTTTATTTTGTTGTGACAAGTCGCGCATTTCTGATTGATATCCGGCAATCATGGTGGGTTTCCCAAGATATGTTGTGATTGAAAAGAGGTTGGTTCGCAAAGATTATTAATGGGTGCTGTAAGCTCGCCAGTCAGGGGACAGACATGTTAAGTGTCAGTGAATGAGCGCCACAAAATCGCCAATAGGAAGTTACTGAGGGTTGTTTACTTATTTTGATGCACCGGCCCTGGTAGGGTTTTCTTAGTAGGAGGCTAAAAGTGTCGGAGGCTAAAAGTGTCTGTCCTCACAAGCGCTCTTACAAGAGACACTCACAAGAGACATACGAGGCACTGCAAGGCGTTGTGGCGCTCAGCAATATGGTGCCTGTCCCCATAAGGGGGCGATAAGGGGGGTGAGAAACTAGCGCGGTAACGAAGCAGTGCCTGTCCTGATAGGACAGGCACTGGGAGAGGGAGCGATTTGGCTGTGTTAGTCTTCTAGCAGTAGGTGGCGCAGTTGTTGGTAATAGGATTCCAGCTGAGTGCGGGTTGTACTGCGTTTATCACAATGATCGAGAATGAAGCGAATGGAGCTCAGCACTGTGCGCCATCGCGGGGTTTTTGGCAGGGTTTCGATGAGCAGATACTTATCCAGTGTGCGGGTTTGCAAGCTACTACGATCAAGGTAGACGCGCCAGAGACCACTTTGCTCGGCAAAATCGAATTTGCTTTTGCCTGTGGCTTCTTCCCAGTAATCTAAGCTGGCCACCATGGCATCAACAATTAGCTGTCTACGTGTGTTGGTTTTATCTTGCTGTTGGTGTTGCGCTTTTTCAGCAAGAGCTTCAAATTCTCCGCCCATTGCTTTAAGCGTTTCAAGTTGGCTCGAGTCTCCGCCTAATGCGTAGCCAGACAAGGCTTCGATGGCGCTTTCTAGGCTCTGTATACGAGACTGAGACACGGGCGCGTCTGTGTTGATGACATACAGGCTGTCAATGTCAGACTCTGCTGGAAAACGCAGCAGCATACCGTCAACGTCCTGTGGTTGTCCTTCAATATAAATGGTAAGTGGACCTTGATAGTGCTCCACCTGATTGGCTTGCTCGGGCGCTTTCACCAAGGCTTGACCGTGCATCCGTTTTACCTCGTCTTGTTCACGCCCAAACAAGGATGCTGCCGCTTGGTTAACAAAGCGAACCTGGCCATCTCTTCGCATACCTAACATGGCTTCAGGGGCGAGAGAGAGTTGTGAAATCAACCAAGACTGGGTTTCGAGTAGGCTGGCTTGCTGCCGCGCACTTTGTTCAAGCGCTTGCTCGAGGCGTTGGTTTTCTTGGCGGCGTTGTTCCGCTTGGCTAGCGGCAAGGTGTGTGGCTATCCGAGCAGCGAGCTCTCTTTTATCAAAGGGTTTACATAGGTAATCATTCGCACCGATTTCAAAGCCATAGATGCGATCATCAGGCTGATTTAAGGCGGTTAGCATGATAATCGGCAGTGCAGCATGGTCAAAGCGTACTCGAAGCTGCTCGCAGACTTCGAACCCACTCATACCGGGCATTAGCACGTCGAGCAAAATGAGATCCGGTTTCGTGGTGGCGATATGCTCAATGGCTGTACGTCCATCGCTTGCTGTGCTGACCTGATAGCCTTCAATATTGAGAAAGCTAGTGAGTACTTGTTGGTTGGTTGGTTCATCATCAACCACTAAAATATGTAACCCGTTGTTATTATCGCTTGGTTTAACCTCTTCTGACGAGGAACGGGCGAGCGCTTCTCGCGTGTCAGCTTGGTGAATGTGTTGGGTAGAAAAGGCGGTAAACTCGGTGCTCAACACCGGGGGCTCATCGACACTGGGAAGGGTGAAGCTAAAGGTGGTTCCCACTTGCGTCTGACTACTGACGTAAAGCTGGCCGCCCATCAACTCGACAAGCTGACGACTGATTGATAGACCAAGACCTGCGCCGTGTTGATAATGATAGTGGCTACTTACTGCTTGTGCGAGAGGCTCAAAAACGGTGCTTAACTGTTCCGCTGGGATCCCTTTACCCGTATCAACCACTTGGATGCGAACGCGATCGTCAAGGGTGTCGGCGCTAATAACAATCTTACCCGCATCGGTGAACTTAATCGCATTCCCCAGTAAGTTGTACATAACTTGTTCAAGGCGTTGGGGGTCCGCGTGTACCCAGATTGGTGTGTCGCTGAGCTGATTAATGATGTTTAGCGGCTTATCTTTTTTAAGGTGTTTGGCGAGTGACAGCACAAGCTGTGTGATGGCGTTGAGATTGACAGGGCCTTGTTCTAAGTCTAATTGCCCATAACGCATTTTATGGTAGTCCAAGAGATCATCGACCAGCTTGGCCAAGCGCTGGCCGCTGTTGACGATAATCGACAGTTGATACTGGTGGTCGCGACTAATCGGACCGTTCGCACCGTCAATCAGTGCTTCGGCAATCCCTATCATGCCGTGCAATGGGGTGCGAAGTTCGTGAGAGGTGGTTGCCAAGAATTCATCTTTCAGTTTGTTGGCCACATGTAGCTCTTCATTCTGAGCACGTATGGTGGTGATGTTAGCTTCTAAGGTTTGGTTCTGCTGGCGGATTAAGACCAGCTTTTCGCGGATGGCATGGCGCATACGGGCAAAGCTCACCGCCAAACGCCCGATTTCATCACGACGACGCGTGTGGTGGATTTGGGTATCAAGGTCACCCGCACTGACTTTTTCGGCCGCCCACGTAAGTTGAAGCAGTGGGCGAGTAATAAAGTTGGACATATAGTGCGAGGCAACCACCACTGCGAGAATAGCAAGTAACATGGCGACGATAAAAAGCTGTTGCAGTTGGTGGATGCGTGCATAGGCCACTTGTGTAGGCACTTCTGCCACGAGTCCCCATTTCAGGCCGTGCGTGCGAATAGGCGTGTAGGCGGCGAGCATGGTTTGGCCTGACTGGGCTTGATAGCGGGTAACACCCGTTTCTCCGGCTAATGCTTTTTCTATGGCAGGCGAGTTACTGACAAGCTCACTGTTGCTGGTTGAGTGCGCACGAGTCTTGCCGTCATCACCGACGAGGTGTGTTTCAATCGCATTGGTTTCTCTGGGTGCCATCAGCCTGGTAAGGGCATGGCTAGGAAGCCGGAAGAGCGCGTAGCTATGGAGATACCCTTGCTGAATAATGGGGGCGCCCAGCCATGCAACGCGGGTGTCGGTCTCTTCCGCGGAAAAATCAGAGATAATCACCTTAGGCGTCGGATCTAACTTCCCTTTTGTTTGTTGCGTTTGCTGTTGTAGGGTCGCGAACGTTTGCCCCAATCGTGCATCACGGTGAGGGCCTGAGAGTAAGTTTGTGCCATAGTTGCTCAGTTTTTTCACCGAATAAGTGACGTTGCCTTGCTTGTCGACCAAGAGTAGATCGTCAAAATCTGCGCGGGCGAGCAAAGCTTGATAAGCGCGGTGGTAGCGTTTGTGCAGCAGCCGATAACGCTCGGTGGCGGAATAGTTGGGATCGTCCTTGCGCACAGGTGTTTTCACCCTCTCACCGGACCCAAGGTAGTAGCGGCGTTGCGCGTAATCACGAGCCGCGTCGATGTTTGGTCGTAGTCGCTGAAATGCGTTGACCAAACCATAAAAATGGCCACCGCTGGCGTAGGCGAGCTCCGAAGCGACAAATCCGAGCACCTCCGCTTCTTTCGCATCAAAGTAATCATTGATTTGCTGTTGTTTACTGTCGCGCACCGATAAAAGGTGAGCTGTGCTTTGTTCTTGGAGATCTTGGCTATGGGCGTTAAGAAAAAACAAGGCGACTAAGATCAGAGGGAGGAGGCTCAATAGAAGAAAGGCCAGCATCAAGGTGTGATGGAGGCGTTTAAATGGATAAGCAGTAAACAAGGTTTTCATAAGCAACAGCGTCTTCCCTACAGCAACTTTCCAATGTCGTGGTCGTATTTTGGCCCCTGATGAGCCTGTGTCTCTGGCGAATAGAGCTGGGTGTGCGCGACGACACGACAATCATCTTATGCCATGACGTTACTGAGTTTTTTCGCTTTGACAAGGAAGTCGCTATGGAAGCGTGTGGATCGACGCACTTTTCCGTGTATCGCTGCAAGTTTGCGTATGTTTTATCCACGTTATTTCATTGAAGAAAGGTGAAAAAAAGGCCTCGACAGATGCCGAGGCCTTTAGCATTCCGAAAGCAAACGGAATTAGTACTGAGGTTTGGTTGCCGGTGCGTAGGCAGACGCACGTGCCTCAGCGCTACCCGCAGCTTTCGCTTCTGGGTTAGGCGCTTTAAAGGCGGCGATTGCCACAGGGCTGTGATCAACCGTTTCGCTCGGTGCCGGTGCTTTCATCATCGGTGATGTGGCTCGGCGGTATTGAATCGTTGCCGTTGGGGCATTGATTTCCGCTTCGCGTTCAATCACTTTTTCGGTCACTAAATCGACCTCTGAGTCCTGCGCAGGGGTTGTCACTGGTGCGTCTGGCGTGGCGACCTTCGGCGCAGCGTCGATAACCGGTGTTGCTTGGCTATGTGCCGGTTGTGGTGCTGGCTCAGAAGTACTTATCGATGCCATCGGTTGGGCCGACACTGAATCTGTCTCCTCCGACTTAGCTTGCATGATAATGACTTTACCCATGGCCATTTCTGGACGGGCAACACCACCGATAATAGCCTTACTGTTTTGGCGTTTGTCTTGGCGGCGGCGATCTTGCTTCACTTTCACGGGTTGCTCTGCCGACCATACCTTGCCCATCGCCATTTCGGGAGACGCCATGCCTGTCGTGAGTGGCATAGGGCTTTTCACCATTGGGCGACGGCGACGACGCTGTCCACTCGCGCGAAGGTGGCGCGGTGAGCGACGGTTACGACGCTTGTCCTGCTGACCTTCTTTCTTCGCGTTATCAGGCTGCTGTTTAGCCTGTTGTGCGACTTCAGCCCCGACTTGCTGCAAGTCTTTGCCTTGGTCAGGTGTTACCTCGGTGGCAACTTGGGTATCCGCATTATCTTTGTTGATACGCACGCTGCGATTCAGCTTACGACGTTGGCGGCGTTGTTTAACCTGTTCGGTTTTCTCCGCTTTTTGGTCGTGCTGTTTGTTGCCTTTATCCGCATTGTCAGACTGTGGCTTCGTTGCCTTGGCCTCATCTTGTTGCGCGGCAGGCTTTTTCGCTTTGTCGTTGCGGTTATCGTTACGGGGTTTTTTCCCTTTACGATTATTGTCGCGACGCTCTTCTTGCGGCTTGTTCTGGCGACGTTGTTTATTGTTACGTCCACGTTCGCCGTTGCCACCTTCACTTTGCTCATCGCGATTTTGTGGTTTGTTGTTGCCACGTGACTTATTGCGCTGGCTGTGTGTTGGCTTCTGGCTTTGCCCTGTTTGAGCTGGCTCAGGTTGGGCGGTAGGTTTTGACGACGCGGTTGTTGCATCATCAGCTGGCGCGGCAAACAAGCGCGAGAAGAACTGACCCACTTTGGTGAACAGGCCAGGCTGAGCCGACGCTGCTGGCTCATTGGCTGGTGCGGCCGTTTTAGTTGCACTTGGTGCCGGCGAGCTTGGCGCTGCAAACCCTTGTAAAACAGGTTCTTCACGCTTTTTCGCTGGACGTGCTTGTTGTGGCTCTTCGCGTGCTTCTACTTCTCTGAGCGCATCAATCTGGCTTGGCAGCTGATAAGACAGGTTCGCCATTTCTTCACCGCCGCGGACGCGAACCACATCAAAGTGTGGCGTCTGCATGTCGGCATTTGGTACCACGACCACTTTGACATTGTGGTATTTCTCAATGTGCTGGACCGAGCGGCGTTTTTCGTTAAGCAGGTAAGAGGCGACGGGGACAGGGACGATACCCAGTACTTGCGCCGTGTTCTCTTTCATTGCCTCTTCTTCCATCAAACGAAGAATGGACAATGCTAGCGATTCGTTATCACGAATTACACCGGTGCCTTTACAGCGCGGGCAAATGTGATGGCTTGCTTCTGCCAGTGATGGACTGAGGCGTTGGCGTGACATTTCCAGCAAACCAAAGCGCGAAATACGGCCGATTTGCACGCGTGCACGATCCATACGGACAGAGTCGCGTAGTTTGTTTTCCACTTCACGTTGGTGGCGCACGGGGGTCATATCGATGAAATCGATAACGACCAGTCCACCCAGATCACGCAAACGCAATTGGCGGGCAATTTCTTCTGCCGCTTCAACGTTTGTTTGGCGTGCTGTCTCTTCGATATCGCTTCCTTTAGTGGCACGAGCAGAGTTGATATCGATAGAGGTGAGGGCTTCGGTGGGGTCGATCACGATCGAACCACCAGACGGCAAGCGAACCTCGCGTTGGAACGCAGATTCAATTTGGCTCTCTATCTGGTAATGGCTAAATAGCGGCACTTCGCCTTCATAGAACTTGATGCGGCTGACAAAGTCAGGGCGAACCAGCTTGATGTGCTCTTGCGCGCGTTGAAAGACCTTCTCACTATCAATCAAGATCTCACCGATATCACGGCGTAAATAGTCGCGGATTGCGCGTGCAATCACGTTACTTTCTTGATGGATAAGGAAAGGGGCAGGGTTGGCGTCTGCGGCTTCTTTCACCGCTTGCCAGTGGTTTAGCAGGACTTTCAAGTCCCATTCAAGCTCTTCGGCAGATTTGCCCACACCTGCGGTACGTACAATCAAGCCCATACCTTGCGGCAGTTCGAGGCCAGACATGGCTTCTTTGAGCTGACTACGTTCTTCTCCCTCGATGCGACGAGAAATCCCGCCGGCACGTGGGTTGTTTGGCATTAATACCAAGTAGCTACCTGCTAACGATACAAACGTAGTCAGAGCAGCCCCTTTATTGCCGCGCTCTTCTTTGTCCACTTGGACAATCACTTCCTGGCCTTCTTTTACCACATCTTTGATGTTAGGGCGGCCTTGATAGGTGTAACCGGAAGGGAAGTATTCGCGGGCAATTTCTTTAAGAGGGAGAAAACCGTGTCGTTCTGCGCCGTAGTCAACAAATGCCGCTTCCAGGCTTGGTTCGATACGGGTAATGCGTCCTTTGTAGATATTCGCTTTTTTTGATTCATGGCCGGGACTCTCGATATCGAGATCGTACAGCCGTTGACCGTCGACCAATGCGACGCGCAACTCTTCCTTCTGAGTTGCGTTAATCAACATTCTTTTCATCTGATTTTTCTCATTTATTTATCGTTGTTATTAGCGGTTGATGACGAGAGCAGTCGTCAATGCTGCCTGACCCCAAGTCTGATATGGTGCAGCCTCCCGGCTGGAGAAAATCAGGGGTGCGCTCGGGCAAGTTTTAATCGGCCAGCTACAACGGTTTTTATGGCTCACCGGATTACGCAGTTGGCGTCCGCCGTTTTTACCGATGGCGGAGAGCTCTGACACTGACTAACGGTCTCGTGTCAACACACTAAACGGGTGCTTTTGGTTTACGTCTTACGCCAATTGCCGCGTAACGCCTTAAAAGCATTCGGAATTATGGTGCTTTTACGGATATAACCGTATACAGCTATCACTTGATTGACTCATCGCAGACCAGGCCTTTTTTCGAAAAGTGCATGTTCCACTGATGAAATCGCTGTCACAGGCGATAAGCTGTGTTTCAGATAAGCGTTTGCTTTTCTGATTAACGCCGCAACTATAGCAGGGAGACTAAAGTCCAGCAATCGGCTTTATTCGCTTATGTTGCGTTGGTAGTAAAACCGCGCCGATGTGGTGTTTTTTTGCACGACAATGCCTTGTGCCACTCGCGGTTGCGGGGACGAACACAACCCGCGGCTGTGTTAAGTGAGGGATGGCTTGCGGTAGCAGGTGCATGTCGCTGTGCTTAGCGGTAGAATGAAGGTTATGACAGAACAAAAAACTCAAGTGCGATTCATCGACATCGATGACGACATCGCCGGCCAACGCATCGACAATTTTCTGCGAAATCAGCTGAAAAATGTCCCCAAAAGTATGATTTATCGCGTGCTTCGTAAAGGAGAAGTGCGAGTTAATAAAAAACGCATAAAACCCGAGTATAAGCTGCAAGCTGGAGACGTGGTGAGAGTGCCTCCGATCCGGCTTCCCGAGCGCGATGAGAAAGCCGCCCCCAGTACCAAGTTAGACAAAGTGGCTGCGCTTGAGCATTGCATTCTTTATGAAGATGACCACCTACTTGTGCTCAATAAGCCTTCAGGTACCGCGGTGCACGGGGGGAGTGGGCTACAATTTGGCGCGATAGAGGCAATGCGCGCACTGCGTCCTAAAGCGCGCTTTTTGGAGCTGGTGCACCGGATTGATAGAGACACCTCGGGGATCTTATTGATTGCTAAAAAACGGTCTGCGTTGCGCCATCTGCAAGCGCAATTTCGCGAAAAATCGGTACGCAAAGACTATTATGCCTTGGTCATGGGTCACTGGTCCGCTAAGCAGCGTAAGGTGACAGCGCCTTTGTTGAAAAACGAGGTGAACAGCATTGTCCGTGTTAATCCCGAGGGAAAGCCGTCGGAAACCCGTTTTAAAGTGGTTGAGACGTTTGCGGAAGCCACTCTCGTGCAAGCGAGCCCAGTAACAGGTCGGACACACCAAATTCGAGTCCATGCGCAATATGTAGGGCATCCTTTGGCGTGGGATGACCGCTATGGCGATCCCCGTTTTGATGCTTACACCAAGGCTGTGGGGCTAGATCGATTATTTTTACATGCCGCCACGATTCGTTTTGTGCACCCAGGGAATGATGAAACCATGACGCTTAACGCGCCCATGGAGCCCAAACTTGAGCGGGTACTTGACGGGTTACGGGCAAAAAACGCATCACGCAGAGGCTAAATCCATGACTGTCGAATTATCGCTTACATCTGCTTGGCAAGCTGGCGAAAGTCCGGCCAGCCAACCGTCGCACTCAGTGCTTGCCCCATACTCATTGTTGATCTTTGACTGGGATGGCACTGTGATGGATTCGATTGGACGCATTGTCTCTAGCCTCGATGCGGCGGCTCGATTAACAGGGCAATTACCCATTTTACCTCCTGAGCGTTTGCAAACCATGATTGGCCTGAGCTTAGAAAAAGGTTATCAGCTGCTTTACCCTGATGCAGATCCAGCGTGGTATGACGATTGGATTCACCACTACCGCCAACAGTTTGTGCATGATAATCCAACGTCCTGTCAGCTTTTTCCTGGAGTGAAAAATACCCTTATGTCTCTAAAAGCGCAGGGGTTTGAATTGGCGGTGGCAACGGGGAAATCACGCGCTGGGCTGGATAGGGCGATGATGGAGACGGGGACCCAAGATTTGTTCGCCGCCACGCGTTGTGCGGATGAAACGGCTTCTAAGCCTGATCCGAAAATGCTTGATGAAGTGTTAGTGCAAACAGGCATCCCACGTGATAAGGCGCTGATGATTGGTGATACTGGACATGATATGCAACTGGCCATCAATGCGGGTATGGCAAGGCTCGCGGTCACTTGGGGCGTAGAAGCGTCTGCCAGCCTTTCGGCGTTTGAGCCCGTTGCCGTATTAAACAGCCTAAACGAGCTGGTGAGCTAATTTGCGGCTTAAGTGCTTGGTAAGGTTGCAACTATGTGTGCGCTGACCATGAGTTGGCGCATTAAATGACCGAGACCCCCTCCTTTTCTAACATTTCACGCAAGCGTATCAGTGGGAGGCCTACAAGGGTATTAGGATCACGTCCGTGCATGGCATTGAAAAGGGCAATACCCAAGCCTTCACATTTGAAGCTGCCGGCACAATCTAGCGGCAGTTCTTTGTCGATGTAGCGGACAATTTCCTGCTCGGTAAGCTCACGAAAGTCGACATGGAACGGCTCAACGTCAGATTGATGCTCCCCGGTGTCGCTGTTTATCAACGCGATTCCCGTATAAAACGTGACTTGCTTGCCGCTCGCGCGTTTTAGCTGCTCAATCGCGACCTCTCGCTCATGTGGTTTGCCTAACACCTCCTCGTCAATCACACACACTTGGTCTGAACCGATAATGAGAGCATTATCGAATAACGGCATCCCCGCCATGGCTTTTTCAAGTGCCAAGCGTTCAACCATGTCAGTGGCACGCTCGTTGTCATGTCGACTTTCATCAATTGCCGGTGCGAATGCAGTAAACGGGAGCGCAAACTTTTTAAAGATGGCTTGACGATACGGCGAGCTTGAAGCCAGCACAATTTTGGGAGGTTGCGTTGTGTGCATGATCGTTCCTTATATTGCGCGCAGTTGAAGATGACTAAACAATCTACGTGGTCGATGATTGTTTATTTTCAACTCCCAGTCTAACCTGAAAAAATAGCGGGCGCGACTTTGAGTCGGGCAAAACGGTGGGAGTGTGCCTGGCTGGCTTATTGACCGCGGTGAAAGGGTTGGTTTTCACGGTTGTCGGTCTGAGTCGGCGAGGTGCCAGAGGCATCCAGATACCCGATGGGTTGTGTGCTTTTGTTCCTATCACCCTTTCGCGCCTGACACAGGTAACATTTTCTTTGACTCCAGCGCATTTGGAGGCTAATATTCGCGCCCTATGCAGAAGGTAAAGCTACCGCTGACGGTTGATCCGTTCCGTTGTGCACAGAAGCAACTTGACTACGATGGTATTGTAGACAAGCAGCGTTTGTTGCGTCTCGGTGAGGCAACCCAAAGCATCGATAGTGATGCGGAAGTGATGCTTTCGTTCGACATTGACGCCCAAGGGCTCAAAACGGTCACTGGTCGTGCCACCGTTTCGGTCAGTCTTGAGTGTCAACGTTGTTGGGAACCATTTTCACATCGCTGTGAAACTGAATTCGTTTATAGCCCGGTTTTCAATGATGACCAGGTTGGCAATTTACCGGATGCTTATGAGCCGGCATTAGTCGACGAAAACGGTGAGATTGATCTGATTCAATTAGTCGAAGACGAGTTGATTGTGGCCTTGCCACAAGTCGCCATGCACGAAGACACCGACTGTAAAGTTAGTGCAGAGAACATGGTGTATGGGGAAATCCCACTTGCTGATGAGCGTCCAAATCCGTTTGCCGTACTAAAAAACTTAAAGCAAAGTAACGAGGAGTAGGGTCAATGGCCGTACAAAAGAACCGTAAAACCCGTTCTAAGCGTGGTATGCGTCGTTCACACGATGCACTGGGTACTCAAGCTGTATCTGTAGACAAAACTAGCGGTGAGACTCACCTGCGTCACAACATGACTGCAGACGGTTTCTACCGTGGCCGCAAGGTTATCAACAAGTAAGGTTGACCCTTGACTAGGTTAACCATTGCACTCGATGCGATGGGCGGGGATTTCGGTCCCCAAGTCACAGTGCCTGCCTCCGTGCAGGCATTGTCACGTTTTGCGGACCTAAAAGTGATCCTAGTGGGCGACGAGCACCACATTAAGGCGTCACTTAATCAGCTCAATGCCCAGCATCATTCCCGATTATCTATCGTCCATGCCCCGGACGTGATCCCTAATGATATGCGCCCGTCCACCGCGCTGCGCCGCAGTCATAATACGTCTATGCGTGTTGCATTGGAAAAGGTGGCCAGTGGTGAAGCGGATGCGTGTGTGAGTGCAGGGAACACGGGCGCGCTAATGGCGTTGTCCAAATATTTGCTTAAGCTGCTGCCCGGTATTGATCGTCCTGCCCTTGTCACCGCCTTGCCCGGCGCCCAATATCAACGCAAATGGTTGCTGGATTTAGGCGCCAATGTGGCCTGTGATGCGGATACCTTATTCCAATTTGCGGTGATGGGCGCGGTGTTAGCGGAAGCTGAGTTAGGCCATACCCCGCGCATCGGTCTATTAAATATTGGTGAAGAAGCGACAAAAGGGAACGATTTGGTGCGTCGCTGTGCTGATCTCTTGCAGCAAAGTGAGTCCGTGCGTTACACCGGCTACGTAGAGGGTGATCAAATCTACACAGGTGAGACCGATGTGATTGTCTGTGATGGCTTTGTCGGCAACGTGGCGTTAAAAACCAGCGAGGGAGTCGCACGCTTGATCATCGACAAGGTGAAAGCCCACCTCCACCCGCATCCTATTAAGCGTTGGATCGCGAAATGGCTATTTTCTGATCTATTAAATCAACTCCAACAGCTGAAACCCGACCAGTACAACGGCGCAAGTTTGCTAGGATTGCGCGGCATCGTTGTAAAAAGCCACGGACGCGCTGATATCGCCGCTTACGAAAACGCTATTTTTGAGGCGGTGCACGAGGTCGAACGGCAAATCCCAACTAAGATAAGTGACCGTTTAGAGGCAGTTCTTCTCGAGAGGCATTAGTAGTCTTCATGTATAGTAAGATTTTGGGCACAGGCAGCTATTTGCCTGAACAGGTTCGCACCAATGCTGACCTTGAACAGATGGTAGACACCAGTGATGAATGGATTGTGACCCGCACGGGGATCAAAGAACGTCGCATTGCTGCACCCACAGATACCGTTGCCTCGATGGCTTATCAGGCCGCCGTACAGGCGATAGATATGGCTGCCATCGATAAACATGACATCGACCTGATTATTGTCGCCACCACCAGTGGTGAGCGTGCTTTTCCCGCAGCTGCCTGTGATGTTCAAGCCATGCTGGGGATTAAAGGCTGCCCCGCTTTTGATATTGCGGCGGCGTGCTCTGGCTTTGTGTATGCACTCAGTGTCGCGGATCAATACGTTAAAAACGGCCTCGCCAAAAATGCGCTGGTGGTAGGCGCAGATCGCCTGTCACACACCTGTGATCCTGATGATCGCTCCACCATTATTTTGTTTGGTGATGGTGCAGGTGCAGTGGTGCTCTCTGCTGATGAAAATGATGGTATTTTGTCCACACACCTGAAAGCTGATGGCAAATTTGGCGAGCTATTGAAACTTAAGTATCCAGAGCGTGGTCAATCGTTAGAGGCCGATGAAGCGTGGCTTTATATGGCGGGGAATGAAGTCTTCAAAGTGGCGGTAACACAACTGGCCAATATTGTGACAGAAACGCTTCAGGCCAACCAAATTGAAAAGTCAGATATAGATTGGTTAGTACCACACCAAGCCAATTACCGAATTATTAAAGCGACCGCGAAGAAACTCGCGATGTCGATGGATCAAGTTGTATTGACGCTTGACCGCCATGGCAACACGTCTGCCGCATCGGTACCTACTGCCCTTGATGAGGCGGTACGTGATGGGCGAATCCAACGAGGCCAGACACTCTTGCTTGAGGCGTTTGGCGGCGGATTCGCATGGGGTTCAGCGTTGGTCAGATTTTAAATAAATAGGAAAACAGCTATGTCTTCAACAGCTAGTTCTTCAACAGCGACGTCTCCAACTGCAATCGTATTTCCTGGCCAAGGATCACAAGCTGTGGGTATGCTCGGGGAGCTCGCCGAACAGTATGGCGTTGTGCAGCAGACGTTTTCAGAAGCCTCAGAAGTGCTTGGCTATGACCTTTGGGCATTGGTCCAGCAAGGCCCTGAAGCGGACTTAAATGAAACCCATCGTACCCAACCTGCGTTACTAGCCGCGTCTGTTGCTATTTGGCGAGTATGGGAAGCCCAAGGTGGCGCTGCGCCAGCCATGCTTGCCGGCCACAGCTTGGGTGAATACTCGGCCTTGGTGTGTGCTGGCGTGTTGGATTTCAAAGCAGCGATCAAGCTGGTTGAATTGCGCGGCCGACTGATGCAAGAAGCGGTACCAGCGGGTATTGGCGCGATGTCGGCAATTATTGGCCTCGACAATGAAGCAATTGCCACCGCATGTGAGCAAGCGGCGCAAGGGCAGGTGGTCTCACCGGTTAACTTCAACTCGCCGGGTCAAGTCGTGATTGCGGGTAATAAAGAAGCGGTTGAGCGTGCTAACGCCTTGTGTAAAGACGCGGGCGCAAAACGTGCATTGCCGCTGCCGGTGTCAGTGCCTTCCCACTGTGCGCTGATGAAGCCTGCAGCAGAAAAACTGGCGCAAGCGCTGGAGTCGGTAACGTTTAATACACCCCGTATTCCTGTGGTCAACAATGCTGATGTGGCAACGCCGATAGAGCCGGCTCAAATTAAAGAAGCCCTGGTGCGTCAATTACATAGCCCGGTACGCTGGACCGAAACGGTCGAGCATATGGCGGCTGAAGGCGTGGAACAGCTTTTGGAGTTTGGCCCTGGTAAAGTACTGACAGGCTTGACCAAACGCATCAACAAGGCGTTGAGCAGCGCGGCGGTTAATGATAGCGCCAGCCTTGCCGCCGCGAAGGCGTGAACCGTATTACTAGACACTTTGTGACTGCCGGCGTATGTCGGCAGAATCAACTAAAAGGGTAACCGAATGAAACTAGACGGAAAAGTAGCGCTGGTAACAGGCGCAAGCCGTGGGATTGGCCGAGCAACGGCAGAGCTTTTGGCGGAGCGTGGTGCCACTGTGATTGGTACAGCGACTAGCGAAAAAGGCGCTGCCGCAATTAGCGATTACCTCGGTGAAAACGGTAAAGGCTTAGCACTCAATGTGACCTCGCCAGAGTCAGTCGCAGAGGTGCTTGATACGATCAAAAAAGAATTTGGTGACGTTGACATTCTGGTTAACAATGCCGGTATCACTCGTGATAACCTATTGATGCGGATGAAAGACGACGAGTGGCAGGACATTATGGACACCAACTTGACGTCAATCTTCCGTTTATCAAAGGCAGTATTGCGTGCGATGATGAAAAAACGCTGTGGCCGAATCATTAACATTGGTTCTGTGGTCGGTGTAATGGGTAATGCGGGACAGGCAAATTATGCGGCGGCAAAAGCAGGCGTGATTGGCTTTACCAAATCCATGGCACGAGAAGTGGCTGCGCGTGGCATCACAGTGAATACGGTCGCCCCTGGTTTTATCGAAACCGATATGACTAAGGCGCTGAATGATGAACAGCGCGCTGCGACCCTGGCACAAGTGCCAGCAGGGCGTTTGGGTGATCCAAAAGAGATTGCTGCAACGGTGGCGTTTTTAGCCTCTGACGATGCCGCTTACATGACGGGTGAGACCTTGCACGTCAATGGCGGTATGTACATGATTTGATCGAGACCGTTGCAATCTCGAATGACACACGTCAAACTCCGATTGATTTGTCCCCAAATCGTGGTTTGACCAGCCGTGGAGGTCTTGCAACTTCCACATTAATGAATAAACTACAGCACATATCGCATCTGCGAATCTTGTAAGGACTAGTATTAATATGAGCAACATCGAAGAACGCGTAAAGAAAATCATCGTTGAGCAACTAGGTGTCGACGAAGCAGAAGTGAAAAACGAAGCTTCATTCGTAGACGACTTGGGCGCGGACTCTCTGGATACCGTTGAGCTGGTAATGGCTCTTGAAGAGGAATTCGATACAGAGATTCCAGATGAAGAAGCAGAGAAGATTACCACTGTACAGGCAGCTATCGACTACGTTGTCGGCGCTTCAGCGTAATCTCAGAATCCTACCAGGCGGTCTCCTCGACCGCCTGTGTTCTTTTTAAGCTATTCTAATTTCCAAACTTATATTCTCCGGAGAATATCATCGTGTCTAAGCGTCGTGTTGTTGTGACTGGCATGGGTATGTTGTCACCCGTCGGTAACTCAGTTGAGTCTTCATGGAAAGCTCTGCTAGCCGGGCAAAGCGGTATCTCAGCGATTGAGCATTTTGATGCCACTAACTTTGCTACTCAATTTGCGGGCATGGTTAAGGACTTCAATTGTGAAGACTACATGTCGAAAAAAGATGCACGAAAAATGGACTTGTTCATCCAATATGGCATTGCTGCCAGTGTGCAAGCCATTAAAGACTCCGGGCTGCAAGTTGATGACAACAATGCACACCGTATTGGTGTCGCGATAGGTTCAGGCATTGGTGGTCTTGGTTTGATTGAACAAAATCATCGTGCGTATATGGAAAAGGGTCCACGTAAGATCAGCCCCTTCTTTGTTCCATCAACCATCGTTAATATGATTGCAGGGCACGTGTCGATTAACTACGGCATGCGTGGCCCAAACATCTCAATTTCAACCGCATGTACCACAGGCCTTCATAATATTGGTCATGCTGCCCGTATGATTGCATACGGTGACGCAGACGCCATGGTTGCCGGTGGCGCAGAGAAAGCCTCCACCGAGCTTGGTATTGGCGGTTTTGCCGCAGCCAAAGCGCTCTCAACGCGCAATGACGATCCAAAGGCAGCCTCTCGCCCATGGGACAAAGACCGTGATGGTTTTGTGCTGGGTGATGGCGCAGGCGTGATGGTGCTTGAAGAGTACGAGCATGCGAAAGCGCGTGGCGCAACCATATATTGTGAATTAGCCGGCTTTGGCATGAGTGGCGATGCTTATCATATGACGTCACCCAGTGAAGATGGCTCAGGCGCGGCATTGGCGATGGAAGCGGCGATTCGTGATGCGGGTATCAACCCTGCACAAATTGGCTACGTTAACGCTCACGGTACATCTACTCCAGCGGGTGATGTCGCGGAAAGCAAGGCAATTCGTCGTGCAATGGGAGACGCAGCCGATAGCATGTTGGTCTCTTCAACCAAATCGATGACCGGCCATTTGCTCGGTGCGGCAGGCTCTGCCGAGTCGATTATCACTGCCATGTCGTTGATTGACCAAGCCGTACCACCAACGATCAACCTTGATAATGTTGATGAGGGTTGCGATTTAGATTACGTACCGCACGAAGCGCGTGACGTAAAAATGGAGTACGCGTTGTGTAACTCCTTTGGTTTTGGTGGCACCAACGGCTCTTTGATCTTCAAAAAGCTGTAATGCGCATAGGCGTTTATACAGCCTAAAAAGAGTTTGCTATAGTAACGGCCCGACGATTCGGGCCGTTTTTTATTGTCGGTAAGACTGGTTGACTGTCGAGGTTGATAGATGTATTGGGTAAATGGACACCCTTGTCGCGAACTAGCGGTCGCTGACCGAGGGCTCCAATTTGGTGATGGTTGCTTTACTACTGGCCATGTGTATCAGGGGCTATTACTTGATCGTGATGCACATATACTGCGTTTACAAAGCACTTGTGAGCGACTCGCCATTCACGGGGTCGATTGGTCGGTACTCGCGACAATGCTTGATCAAGCGTGTCAGCATTCGCAGGATGAACAGGTGTTGAAGGTGATTATCACCCGAGGGCAGGGGGGCCGCGGTTACAGTCCCAAAGGCTGCTCGTCGCCAACTGTGATTGTTAGCCTACATCCGTATCCACATCATTATCATCACTGGCAACAGCATGGGGTGGCATTGGCGACGACGCACATACAACTGGGCGCATCACCTTTTGCGGGGCTTAAACATCTCAACCGGTTAGAACAGGTGCGTCTAAAGCTGGCACTGGAAGACGCGGAGGCCGATGATTTCGTGGTCGCGGACATGTTTGGCAACCTGGTTGAGACCTCGGCGTCCAATCTTTTCTGGTGCCAAGATCATGTCATTTATACACCTGATTTGGCATACGCCGGTGTGGCGGGACTGATGCGAGAAAAAGTGATGGCCGTGATTGAAGGTTTCACGGACTACCAATGTAAAACGGTCGCGGTCGATGAGACAGCGCTGTGGCGTGCCGATGAAGTGTTTATTTGCAATGCTTTGATGAAGGTGGTGCCAGTGACAGCCATCAATGAAACAAGTTATAAAACGCATACGCTGACAAGGCGATTACAACAGAGGTTAAACGCGTGCTAAAAAAGCGATTTTTGGGGCTGATGAGCGTATTGATGGCGATAGTTTTGGCCTCGGTCGCTGGGGTGCTTTGGCAAACGAAGGCGTTTATTTCCACGCCGTTATCCTTGCAGACGCCTCAGCTATTCACTGTACCTAGCGGTGCACATTACCATAAGGTCATTGCAAAATTTGAAGACAACGGTTGGATGGCATCAAGCATCTGGTCGAAGTTTGCGCCACGGGTTTATCCAGAGCTGACTCGGGTGCAAGCGGGCACCTTTCAGATTCAACCGGGACAAACGTTAGCGGAGGCATTCGCAACGCTGCGTTCAGGCCAGCAATATCAAGATGAGATCACCTTTGTTGAAGGGAGTACGTTTGCCCAGTGGCGCAAGCAAATCCAATCGGCCCCGCACCTTGAACAAACATTAACTGGGATGCGTGAGGCCGCCATTGCCGACGCGTTAGGGATCAGTCACGATAAACTAGAAGGATTACTGCTCCCTGAAACCTACGCCTATGATGTGGGTGATACTGATATAGCATTGTTACAACGCGCCAAGCGTGCAATGGAAGCGACCTTAGATCAGGCTTGGCAGCAACGCATTGATGACTTACCGATAGATACGCCTTATGAACTATTGATATTGGCCTCCATCATTGAAAAGGAGACCGCAGTAGCGAGTGAGCGGGAACAGGTCGCGTCGGTGTTCGTGAACCGGCTGCGACGTGGTATGCGTTTGCAAACCGATCCGACCGTGATTTATGGCATGGGTGATAAGTATGAGGGCAATATTCGTAAGCGTGACTTGCGCACACCGACCCCCTACAACACCTATGTGATTAATGGCTTGCCACCGACGCCGATCGCAATGCCAGGTAAAGCGTCAATCTTTGCCGCTGCGCAGCCAGCAAAGACGGATTACTACTATTTTGTCGCCACGGGTAAAGGCGGCCACCAATTTTCTACCACCTTGGCCGAACACAATCGAGCCGTGCGTGATTACTTAAAAGTGTTGAAGAATCAATGAAGAACCATTTCATCGTTGTAGAAGGCCTCGAAGGTGCGGGCAAAAGTACGGCCATCAATCAGATCAAACAGGTGTTGCTCGATGTCGGCATCAAAGATGTGATCACCACGCGAGAGCCCGGTGGTACGCCGCTTGCTGAACAGTTGCGCACGCTTGTCAAACAAGGTCACCCGGATGAACCGCTCACTGATAAAGCCGAGCTTCTCATGCTTTATGCCGCCCGAGTACAGCTTGTCGAAAATGTGATTAAACCCGCCCTGGCGAAGGGTCAATGGGTGGTGGGTGATCGTCATGATATGTCATCACAGGCATACCAGGGTGGGGGACGTGGTATGGACACGTCGCTGATGCAGAGCCTAAAAGAAACGGTATTGGGGGAGTTTGCTCCCTCACTAACATTGTATATGGACATCGATCCGGAAGTAGGCTTAGCGCGTGCGCGTGGCCGCGGTGATCTGGACCGGATTGAGAAAATGCAACTCGATTTTTTTGAGCGCACGCGAGCCCGCTATCTGGCATTGGCAAACGACGATCCCAGTGTGGTGGTGATTGATGCGGGCCAGTCGCTAGACAACGTGACTGCTCAGATTAAGACGGCACTAGAAAACTGGCTTAAGCAGCAGACAGGCGTATGAGTGACAAGATAGGATTGGCATACCCCGCGCCTTGCGTTTATCCCTGGTTTGAAGGGGTTTGGGGGCATTGGCAGCAGCTATTGGTGAGTGCAAGGTTCCCGCATGCGCTCTTGTTGGCCGCGCCCCCAGGCAGCGGCCGTCGCGCGTTGATCAGCCAGCTTGCTAAGGTGAGGCTGTGCAGCGATCAAGCCGATAGCGCTTGTGGTCATTGTCATCATTGTCAGCTTTTCGCGGCGGGTAACCATCCTGATATTCACTGGCTAGCCCCCGAGAAACCGGGCAAGCAGATTGGTATCGATGCAGTCCGCAAGGTGCAACGACAAGCGCTGGAAACGTCGCAATTGGGTGGGGCGCGCTTTATTGTCATAGAGTGTGTCGAGCGTTTAGGGGAAGCCGCGGCCAATGCATTGCTTAAATCGCTAGAAGAGCCACCTTCAGGGTGTTACTTCGTATTGCTGACAGACTCGCTGGATAGCCTACTCGCGACCATTGTCAGTCGCTGTAGTGTGTGGAAGGCACCGCAGGCGGAGGCTGAAACAGCCAAGGCATGGATCGAGCAAACATTGCAGCGTTCGGTGCCAGACCATGCGGTGGGTTTATATCGTGGCGCTCCCTTGGCCGCCAGCGACTTTGTGGCATCGGGCGGGTTAGATCATCACCATGCTGTGGTGGAGGGCTTTTCTACCTATGTGCGTGAGAGAACGGGCTTATTTGACACTATTGAGGTCTTAGTCTCACACTACCCTGCTTCATTGAACTGGCTCAGTTATTTTCTGCTTGATGTACTCAAATGGCGTCAAGGCGTGGAGCAGACCATTGTGCACCGGCATCATCACCAACGGGTTGCGGAAGTGGCCAATGCACTGACCACCCAGCAAGTTCATTCATTATTACGCGCGCTGCATCAATTACAGCGTCAGTTACAAACTCATACAGGGCTAAATACCGAACTGGTAGTTAGCCAGTGGCTATTATCGATTGGAGAATAACGTGTTAATAGACTCTCATTGCCATCTCGACAAACTGGATTACGACTCGCTGCACCAGAATGTTGCCGATGTTTTAGATAAAGCGCAGGCAAGGGGCGTCGACTATTTCCTTTCGGTGGGGGTAACGCTAGATAGTTTTCCGGCGATGCTAGAGATGATCCGACCTTACCCGCATGTTTTTGCCTCATGTGGCGTGCACCCTTTGGATATTGAAAATGGTTTCGATTATGACCGGCTGAAAGCCTTAGCCGCTGATGAGCGTGTCGTCGCGGTGGGAGAGACAGGGCTGGATTACCACTATCAGCCAGAACTTGCTGAGCAGCAGCAAGCGATCTTCCGTCAGCATGTCCGCCTCGCGGTTGAGCTCAACAAACCCTTGATTATCCATACTCGCGCAGCACGTGAAGACACGCTTGCGATTTTACGTGAGGAAGGCGCTGAGCGCGTCGGGGGTGTGCTACACTGCTTTACAGAAAGCTATGAGATGGCAGAGGCGGCGATTGAACTCGGTTTCTACATTTCAATTTCTGGGATAGTGACGTTCAACAAGGCCACAGAGCTGAAAGATGTGGTGCGTCGTATACCGCTTGAACGCCTGCTGGTTGAGACAGACTCGCCTTACTTGGCACCTGTTCCACATCGTGGCAAGCAAAACCAGCCAGCTTATGTGAAAGAAGTTGCTGAGTACGTCGCGATGTTAAAGGGTGAATCGGTGGAAACGGTCTGTGAGATCACCAGCCGTAACTTTTTTGCGCTTTTTTCTGGTGCAAACCCGCAATAATTCAAGTCGCCCGACAACCTTGTCGGGCGTTTTTCTTACTTAGAGCGTCGCGCTCTTCCCGCCGTAAGAAAACACTGCTTTTTGATTTCATTGGCGTTGATATGGCGTCACCCCGTCTGGTTAACTCGGCGTCATTTTTTGGTTATATTTGCAACAAAATAACGGATTGATATCGCTAACCTCTCAAACTTGATCTCGCGCAATTTTACATCTACCTTTCTGAAATTATTAATAATTATCCACCTAAAACGATCGCATTACGTGCTGTATTAATTCGTTACGTAAAATAACGTTAGGAGTGAAGGGGTTGCTATTTTTTTGTTCCTGTCGTTTCCCTATGGAATAGATTTTTTGTCATTTTAAATCATGATCTTATGCTAGTTTTTGCTGTTTTTGTCGCCAATTCTAATTGTGATCTATATTTACTTTTTAATCAGTAAAATCGTCACTGATAGGCAAGGTGATGATTCGCCCCTTATAGTTTGGGTGAGTTCAATAATCACAAATCGTTTGTGCTCTCGGCGCCTGTGGTATCGGTTGGCCTCTTGCGGGGGAATCGGAAGGTTAGTCCGGCGAGACACATTGTTAAACGTCCTTGTCAGGAGCAAGAACTATGTCAAAAAACCTCTTTGCTAACCTGCAAAAAGTCGGTAAAGCGCTGATGCTTCCAGTATCTGTGCTTCCGGTCGCAGGTATACTTTTGGGTGTTGGTGCTGCCAACTTTAGCTGGATGCCAGATATTGTTTCGCACATGATGGAACAAGCTGGTGGGTCTGTATTTGGTCAAATGGCCTTGCTGTTCGCCGTCGGTGTGGCCCTTGGCTTCACCAACAATGATGGTGTCTCGGGTCTGTCTGCCATTGTCGGTTACGGCATCATGGTGGCGACACTGGATGTCATGGCACCGGTAATGGGCGCTGATGTCATCAAAACAGGGGTACTTGGTGGTATTCTTGCTGGTGGTGTCGCTGCGTGGACGTTTAACCGCTTCTACACAATTCAACTGCCTGACTACCTTGGTTTCTTTGCCGGTAAACGGTCGGTGCCAATCATTACAGGTTTCATCTCTATCGCGCTTGGTGTGATCCTTTCTGTTATCTGGCCACCAATCGGCAGTGCTATCGCATCTTTCTCTCACTGGGCAGCGACACAAGATCCTGTGACCGCATTTGGTATCTACGGTGTGGTAGAGCGTGCACTTATTCCATTCGGTCTACACCACATCTGGAACGTGCCTTTCTTCTATGAAGCGGGTAGCTGTGTGAACAACGCAGGCGAGCAAGTAAACGGCATCATGACCTGTTTCTTGACCGCAAACGATGCAACGCGTGAAGCGGGTAACGGCTTTGGTCAGCTAGCAGGCGGCTACTTGTTCAAAATGTTTGGTCTCCCTGCGGCGGCATTTGCTATCGCACACTCTGCCAAGCCAGAAAACCGTGCCAAAATCATGGGTATCATGGCATCTGGTGCACTGACTTCATTCCTGACGGGTATCACTGAACCTATCGAGTTCTCGTTCCTGTTCATCGCGCCAGTGCTGTATGGTATCCACGCTATCATGGCGGGTGCGGCGTATGTTCTGACTAACGCACTGGGCGTTGTTCACGGCCATACCTTCTCGAACGGTTTCATCGACTTCATCGTGCAAATGCCACGTGCTGAGAACGTGACCACCCTTGTACTTCTGGGTCTTGGTTATGCGGTACTTTACTACATCGTGTTCCGAGTAGTTATTCGCGCCCTTGACTTGAAAACGCCTGGTCGTGAAGACGAAGCGGTCGCTGATGTATCAACCGCAACAGGCTCTGAGCTTGCCGGTGACTTGGTAGCGGCATTCGGTGGTAAAGACAACATCACTGGTCTTGATGCGTGTATCACTCGCTTACGTGTCTCAGTGGCTGACACTGAAACGGTTGATCAAGACAAGCTCAAGCAGCTAGGTGCAGCGGGTGTGGTTGTGGTATCCGGTGGCGTACAGGCTATCTTCGGTACCAAGTCAGACAACCTGCGTACTGAAATGGATAACTGGATGCGCAGCCAATAATTGCATGCGCTAAGTCAGTAAACGTAAAAAGGGGTAGCATCTTGCTACCCCTTTTTTTGTTCAACTAGCACCGAGCGAGAGAAAGAACAGCATCAAGACGGGCACCAACAAGCTAAGTATGAAACCACTGACAATCGCAATCGGTACACAGCGAATTCCGCCCGTGCTTTGAATAATCGGTAAGGTGAAATCCATCGCAGTGGCACCACCATAACCAATTGCGGTGAGCGGGTAGCGCCGAATGAGTATTGGAATAATCATAATCGCGACCAGTTCTCGCGCGAGTTCGAGAATAAATGATGCGCCGCCGTAGACCGGCCCCAGTCCGTCACCCATCAAGATCCCCGCCAACGAGTACCATCCGAACCCGGACGCCATCGCTAACCCGTGATGATAGGGAATATCTAGCCACCACGCTGCTAGCAAGCCACCGGGCAAGGAGGTAGCGACAACGAGGGCGGCAATCATTAGTCCACTTTTATTGAGAATGATTTGCTTCAGCGTCATGCCACTGTTGCGTAGCTGAATCCCAATCAAAAAGAGTAAAAGTAATAAAATACCTTCGCTGGCCGTATCGACCCAAGAAAGATCTTGATTGAGTAATAGCCCGACGGTTAAGCCAACGGCCACAGCGGCAATCAGCTTACCCGACTCTGACATCATGGCACTAAGGGTCAGCTTATGTTGGTGGCCATGGGTCTCGGTTGGGAAGAGTTTATCGAGAACAGGCAGGGCAAGCAGATTGGCCGCGCCAATACAAATAAAGAAAGTGGCAGCGAAATATAAAATGGTAGAAATATGTCGCCCGAGATTATCTAAGCCTGCAAGGCTTAAGCCCATCAACACTAAAATGACCATCACTAGCCGCATCGTCAGGGTATTGACCGCGTTGAGGTAGCGCGTCTGCTTAATGGGGATTAAATAGCCGATAATTAGCGGCGAAAAGATGAGTAGCATCCCTGAAAACATCTGATTTTGCTCGGTGTTAAGAAAGTAGAGCTTGAGGTTATCAACCGGTTAATAGGTGGGTCAATAAAATCAGACAAGGGTGGTTAAAGAGAAGACCACCCTAGTTTACGTCAGATACTGCTCGCGTCCATGACTTGGTTGAGCTGACGAGAGAATTCTTTTTCATCGAGGTTGGATAGCTCATATAAAGCTTCTGCGCCTGGTGCAGTGATTTCCACCTCATGTTCCTCTATCGCGTCATCTTGATTGCGAAACATTAACAAGTGATTCGCCATTCTCGCGATATCTAAATAGGTGATATCGGGACGCGGCTTGGTGTAAAGCTTGTTGTTGATAGCGACTTCGATAAAATCACGGTCAAACTGCCACTGTTTAAGCACAAGACGGCTACAGTCACCCGCCAGTGAGAAGAAGACGCGCTCTGCAATGTCAAATTTTAGATAGTGGCCCTGATTAATAAAGCGCTGAAACTCGCCAATCACGCTGTATAAACCAATATCCGCGAGCAAACCCACAATCAGTGCTTTTTCGGGCTCCACTGAAAGCGGCTCATCACAGTAGTTTCTGACTTTTTGCGTCACCAGTGCCATCGCAGCGGCAAGTTCACGGGATTTTTGCGCACTTTGTTTCAATAGCGCATTGCAGTCCTTAGAAAATGTGGCATCACTCTTGAGCTGGTAGACGGCGGCGGCCGTGATGATACCTAAAACGCGATCAACGCCAAGCCGAGAAACGGCGGTTTGAACATCTTTACATTGACCTGTGGCGCGGGGGGCAAACAAAGCGGAGTTTGCGGCTTTAAGCACGGCCCCACATAAGCTCGGATCTTCCAACAAGAGGTTCGCAATATCCCGCATGGTGGTATCCGATCGCTTGCTGGCGCGTTGTATTGACAGAACAGCATCCGGTAAAGGGGGTAGGGAGAGACGATTGACACGGATGGTTTCGACGGCACGCTTATAAAACTCGGTTTCTAGGGAGCGCAAGTACTTATCACGATCCGGCGAGACCCAAAAAAATGAAAGATGATCCATAAGTCCTGATAATATTTGTCAGCAGATTGCATAGTAATGCGGTGAAGAATAAAAGAGAACCGCCTTTCTCTGAATCAGTGAGCCTGCTGGCGTCTTTGACGATAATTTACACAGTCACTTATATGTCGCTTAGTCGTCGTCAATAAGTGGATACCGCAACAGTTTATCAATGAACTCGGCGACCAATAAGGCAGTCGGTTGGGACAGTAGCAGCTGTTTTTGCTTCACTTCGATGGGGAGCAACTCCAACCAGCGCAGGCACACCCAGCCAATTTCATCGTACTGTGTTAACTGGAAGTGTTCGTGGCGTGTCGGGTTGGAGCGATAATATTGTTGCAGCTTCTCACTCAGATAGAGGTAGTGCTCAGGCACCGCATGACGTTGCCATTTGGGTAATGGTGTGTAGCGCGCCATATTAACGTCACCTTCACCTGCGTCAATCGCATTCACTTTGACACTTTCAATCCCTTGTAACGTCAACGCGATTTCATGTGCCCCATGACGATTAAAGTCTGCAATCTCGCAAAGCGTAACGATAGGAGAGATCGCGTGTGAGCGCTGCTGACCTTCATCCTCATTTTTCATCGCAACCAAAAGACGAGGTGGTTCGCCTGCCTGTTGGAGCATTTGTAAGTAACATGACTCAGACAGCACATAGCTGTGCAATCCCCCAGGCAATAAATGACTTGCTTCTATTAACAGCGGGTGTCTCGACATGCCAGCTCCCTGACTATTAGCTTACCACTATCAATTTAGCGTACTCGTCGCGATGAGTTAAGCATAGATGCTTAGAAGACTTTATTTAACCACGAAAAAATGTTTGTAATAAATGTGACAAAAACCGCACTAAACGGAGGGACTATTTGGCGATAAGTGATCAGATGCATAGTATTCGGTTGCCATTTGATGCAACCTCTTCTCGTTAAAATAATCATGCACACTGACTAACTTATCAGTCATTTTTGTGGGCCAGTTTACGGCTCGATATGAACATCTATTCGCTGAAGGAGAGTTTTCGATGGCGAAGCAATTTGAAGCCCAATTAATGCGTTTTCTGGATAGTTATGGGAAGATGGAGCAACGCTCTATGTTTGGTGGTATTGGCTTTTTCTCTCAAGAGGCGATGTTTGCGTTGCTTACCGGAAAGCATGTTTATCTACGAGGTGGAGGCCTGCTCACCGACAAGTTAATCGCCAAAGGCTGCAATAAATTTGTTCATGTGAAGAAGAGCACCTCAGCGGTGGTTAACTATTATGATGTGACCGCACTTTATTTAGGCCATGATCCTGATTTGCCCTCGATGGTTGAACAGTCCTTACAGCGTGCGCTCAAAGATAAAGCGCAGAAAACATCGGCATCTAGTCTTCGGCTGCGGGATTTGCCCAATTTACGTTTAACCATTGAGAGAATGCTGAAAAAGTCGGGTGTGAAAGACGTGTCGACTTTTTACAGCATGGCACCGCAAGAAATGTTTCGTCGAGTGCAAATGACACATGGCAAAGATATCGATATCAATCTACTGTGGAAGTTCGCTGGCGCACAGCAGGGTCGCCATTGGGAGCTAATTGAAAAAGACGAACGTGAACGGCTGCTCGCTGACGTCTAGGTGAATCGATAAAGTGTGGGTCGGTGCCAGCCTGGATTAATCGGGCTGGCATTTTTGTCAATGCGACATGAGTCTCCACGCTAATCGGCCTTTTGAGGACTAACTTAGCGCCGAGAGAGTAGTGAAATGTCACGTTTGGATAAATAATCGTCGGTTAGACGCTAAAATGATAATTTTTGCGTGACAGGTGAAAAAACTTATGTAGAATTCAAACCACTTAGCCGAGAGGTGAAGCGCGAAGGCGCGTTGGCAGAGTGGCTATGCAGCGGATTGCAAATCCGTGGACCTCGGTTCGACTCCGGGACGCGCCTCCATGAACTCTGGCTAAAACAATACGGACGCGGGATGGAGCAGTTTGGTAGCTCGTCGGGCTCATAACCCGAAGGTCGGTGGTTCAAATCCGCCTCCCGCAACCAATTTTAGGTTGCTGAAAAAGCGCTTAACAATTGACGATAAGTCAATACGACCTTCGGTCGGTGCCGTTGCTCGGCGCGTTAAATCCGCCTCCCGCAATCGATTTCCAAGCGTTAATTAACGTTTGAATAAATAAGCGACATTAGCTCAGCTGGTAGAGCGCGACCTTGCCAAGGTCGAGGTCACGAGTTCGAACCTCGTATGTCGCTCCAAACATAAAACAGTGGCGTAAGCGGCTGAAAAAATTGCGTGCCCTGGTGGTGGAATTGGTAGACACAAGGGATTTAAAATCCCTCGGCGTTCGCGCTGTGCCGGTTCAAGTCCGGCCCGGGGCACCATCATTAAGAAAACGGCGGCCTTGAGGTCGCCGTTTTTGTATGTCTTTATATCGCGCGACCTGTGCGTTTTCTCTCACAATTTTAAATAAAACCAATGCGTCGTGACGTTGAATTCACGCCATTTTTTGACTAATATTTAATCAATGATGATAGTAAAGACCTCGCAAAGGCAGTTAATGCAGAAAAAAACAAAAAAAGTCACACCTGCAATGATAGAGCGTGCAGTGGCAAGCTCGACGGCGATCGAGACGCAAGCATCAACCGAAGAAGTGGAAGCGAGGCTGAAAACCAACAAACATAAATATCAAAACCTAACGCTCGCTGATTGAGATGGGTGATATCTGACGCGGTAATATGTCGTTAATGAGCCTTTCCATGTGTTGATAATCATGCCCAACTCCCGCTTGGATCGCGGCAACGTAAAAATCTTTGTTTTCCTCCCAAAGCCGATAATCTAGCAACCCCAACCCTGCCTGTTGGCACAGCACATCAATAAGTAAACGAGAGATGCGTCCATTCCCCTCCCGAAATGGGTGGATAAGAATCAACTCTACATGGCTATGTGCAAGATAACGAATGAACGCCTGACGAGACATTGAAGCCATGCCAGTGTGTCGGCTGAGAAATGCTTGCTCAAAATGATGCAAACAAGGGCCTATTTGTTTAGGAGAGGTAAAACGAAATCCTCCTTTGCTTAATTCTACGTTACGAACTTGACCGGCCCATGGGTAAACATTGCCCAGCCATTGTCTGTGCCAGCTGGCAAGGGTCGTAAACCTTAAGCGGCGGGGAAAGTGACCACCGGTGAATACACGTTCGTAGAGTTTCGAGAGCAAGATAGCCTCGATATCTTCCATTTCGGTTGGGTCAGTCACCCCAATATAATTTTTAAGCACTTGCTCACCAGAGCCGGGCTGGTACTGTGCCTCGCTTGATTGGGTTTGATAACGGCTCATGGCTTACACCCTCACATCGCTCTCTTTCTATCATAGAACAGTGTGTTCAAGGAGGTATAGTGAGATGCATCGGCGTTAAGGGGGGCGAGAGAAGACGCTGGATATTAAAAAGGCAGCCCAAAAGCTGCCTAGTAAAATCGCGATGGCTACAATGCTAGATGATGCTGAGGCATTGTATTTCATCTTTATGCGCTAAACGATACTGGATGGTTTGCTGGTCGTGGCACACACACTGACGCACCACATCGCCGCGGTTGACCCACGTTGCCATCATGGCGTCGATACCATCAGGGCTGATCCCGTATTGTTTGGCGAGGTCTGTACAACTAATGACACCCGCCTGACTGACACTGGCTTTGAGCTTTTGCAGGATCATAATAGGTTTCCTTAAACCAATGGGGATGTTTGCCGACATAGCGCATGAGTGCCACCACGACAATCAGTGAGGCACAAAGGCCAGTGATGTAGAGTGTGGCTGGTGTGGTGGCGACACTCAACTGACTGAATTGGTAGCATAACGTGGCACCGCTTACCGCGAGCAGCATTGACCAGCTCGCCACAAACAGGGCAAATCGGCGACCAAACTCGCGTGTGTAGGCGCCCAACGCGGCCACACATGGAGTGTATAGTAGGATAACAATGAGATAGGCCATCACGCTGGCGGTGCTAGTAAATTGGCGATGCAGATTATCAAACGTTGTCATACTGACGTCTTGCGCTTGTGCGGCGGCCTCGGTGTTTTCAATCTCACCGACGTTGATAGCCAGTGGGTCGGTATAATCAATGCCAAATAAGTTTTCAGGAATGCTCTGAATCGCTTCGATCAGCGCTTCGCCGAGTGTGGTCTCTTCTTCCGCTTCTTCGCTTGGCGCATAAAGGTTGTTCAAGGTGCCGACGACGGCCTCTTTGGCAAACAAACCCGTTACCAATCCGACCGTAGCAGGCCAGTTTTCTTCCTCTATGCCGATAGGGGAAAGCGCGGGGGTAACGACTTGTGCCGCTTTGGACAGTACCGATGACTCGCTGTCTTCGTGTCCGAACGTGCCATCGGTGCCCAGCGAGTTAAAGAAGGTCAGAATGGTTACCACGATAACAATGGTTTTACCCGCACCCAGGACAAACCGACGTAGTTTTTGCCAGGTATTACTCATCACATGGCGCACACGCGGCAGCTCGTAGTCAGGGAGTGTCATCAGCAGGCTTTCACTATGCCCGGGATAAAGGGTGTGACGCAGTATCAGACCGGTGATTATCGCAGCGATAATGCCAAGCAAGTAGAGGCCGAAAACAAGGTTTTGACCGTTTTGTGGGAAAAACGCCGCGGCAAAGAGGGCGTATACAGGCAGGCGAGCACCACAGGACATAAACGTTGCCATCGCGGCCGCGGTTTTGCGCTCATGAATCTGTTCTAATGTGCGCGTTGCCATCACGGCGGGAACGGTGCACCCAAAGCCGAGGATTAAGGGCACAAAGGCTTTGCCCGGTAACCCCATTTTTTGCATTAAACCGTCTAATAAAAAGGCGGCACGTGCCATGTAGCCTGTGCTTTCTAAAACCGTTAAAAACAGGTACAAGCCAGCAATAACAGGAACAAAGGTAGCAACGGTTTGAATGCCTCCTCCGAGGCCATCGGCGAGAATAGTGACAATCGCCGCCGGCAGTACGCCGTCAAGAAGCTGGTGAGTGCCATCTACCAGTATCGCGCCAGCGGCAATATCGAAAAAGTCGATAAAGGCGCCGCCAATGTTGATTGCAAACACAAACATCGCATAGAGGACGGCAAGCAAAATGGGCAGTGATAAGAAGGGGTTGAGAATGACTTTGTCTAGCTTCTCGGTATTATTGCGACTGAGATGACGAAGCTCGCGGCGAACCTGGTGAACCATGTCACGAATCGCACTGTAGCGTGTATCTGCAATGACGATGTCAGTGTCTAAGTCTGAAAGGGCTTGGTTTGCCATCGTAAACTGCTGCTGGTCAGCCTCGGTGCTACCATCAGGCAAACGTCCCCGTTCGAGGCATTCGAGCAGGTGCGCACGTTGATTCACTTGTGCAGTGGCTGAATGAAGAAAACGGGCGCCAAGCTGGCTTTGAATCCAGTTTTCTAGTGGCACACCGTAGTTCAGGTACATTGCCTCACAAACGGGTAAATGGGTGGTCAGGTGGGCGAGCTGGTGGCACAGGGTGTCCACGGTCGCCGGTTGACATGCGGTGACGGTCAATACGGGACAGCCTAGCATCGTTTGTAATTTGGCGGTGTCGAGTTGTTGACCATTACGGTCAAGCAAATCCATTTTATTGATCACCACCACCATAGGAACACCGCGTTCACGCAGTTGAAGGGTGAGGTAGAGACCGCGCTCTAGGCAATTGGCATCTAAGACATTAATAATAAAATCATTCTCACCGCTATCGATCGCATAAGTGGCAATTTGCTCATCAATACTGGCGTCAAAGCCTGCGTTTAGCGCATAAAGACCGGGTAAGTCTGTGATTTGACAGTCGTTATGCGCAAGAGAGAGCGTGCCGACTTTTTTGTCGACAGTCACACCAGCCCAATTACCGACTTTCTGTTGTGAGCCGGTGAGCGCATTAAATAAGGTGGTTTTCCCGCAGTTTGGATTGCCTGCGAGTACAATGCGGCGTGAGCTCATCAGATTACCTCCACGTCAATCAGTTTGGCGACGTCACGACGCACGATCAGTTGTTCGCTATCGAGGCGAATTTGAAGTGGATCACCCAGTGGGGCGCGTCTGACAAGCTCAACGCCTGTGCCTGGAATCACGCCCATGACCGCGAGGCGGTGGCGGATAGAGGCAGGCACATGATGGACACTGGTGATACGCGCGGATTGGCCGCGACCAAGCGTGGACAGTTTCATAGTGCGAGATCCAAATAAGAATAGTTTTCATTGCATATTACGCTTAAAAACGGCCCTGTTTTTTGCGTAGGATCAAGTTAAATCACGAGTGGAGAGTGTGAGTTGCATCGCAACAAAGCAACGGGTTGATATGGCGCATAATGAGTGAGTGCCGTGAAGCCATCGGAATAAAAACGCGGCCGATTGGCCGCATTCAATAATGGGTTAGGCTGATGAGCTTTGGTTACTGTTGGGACTTGTGTGCAGCTCGCTGGTGATTCAGTTTCTCGACCGCGATGGCTAACAGTCCAGACCCATTATCACTATCAGGGCCAAAGCCTGCGGCCTGTCCCGCTAATAAAGCAAGGGCGTCACTGACATGTGAAACGGCGTACACGTGAAACTCGCCTTTTTCTACTGCGAGTACCACATCTTTGCGGAGCATCAGGTTCTGTATATTAGCAACAGGAATGATTACTCCCTGGTTGCTGCTCGGGCCTTTTAGGGTGCAAACATCAAAAAAACCTTCGATTTTTTCATTCACACCACCAATGGGTTGCGCTTCACCAAACTGATTCATCGATCCAGTAATAGCGATGTCTTGTCGAAGTGGTACATCCGTGATCGCAGAAAATATAGCGCAGAACTCCGCCATGGAAGCACTATCTCCATCCACACCGCCGTATGATTGCTCAAAGGTAAGGTGGGTTTTGAGCGGGATGGTGTCCGTTTTTCCCAATAGGCTCGCCAGGTACGCCGATAAGATCATCACTCCTTTCGAGTGAATACGGCCGCCGAGTTTCACACTCCGCTCGATATCCAACACCTCGCCTTCTCCAAACGCCGTGGTCGCGGTGATTCGGTTGGGTAAGCCAAAGCTGTAATCCGATGTGCTTAGCACCGACAGGCCATTGATTTGACCAAGTGCCGTGCCGTGCGTGTTGATAAGTGTGACACCGTTTTCCACATTCTGCATCATGCTGTCACGCAATCGGCTGACGCGCATGTTGCGGCTGGCGAGGGCTTTTTCTACATGCAGGGCGCCAATACTGTTTGCGTTGGCGTGGTTGGCCCAATAATTAGATTCACGCAATAGGTTGGCAATATCAGCGGAGTGTAGCGATAAACGGTTTTGATCGTCAGCTTGGCGGGCACTGTGCTCAATAATTCGCGCAATGGCACTGCGACTGCAGTGCAGAAGATGACTGTCATGAATAATGCTTGAAATGAACTTGGCATATTGTTGCTCGGTGCTCTCTGTGCGCGGCATGTCATCTTCAAAATCCGCGGTGACCCGAAACAGCTCAATAAACTCCGCATCGTAGCGTTGGAGTAGCTGATAGGTTTGATAGTCGCCAAATAAAATGATTTTTACATCAAGAGGGATCGGCGCCGGATCGAGAGACACAGTCCCGCTTAAGGTCACTTCCCGCTCTAAAGCGCTAACACTTAACTGGCGGCTACTGAGGGCTCGCTTGATGCCATCCCACACATAGGGCTTCTCGAGGACTTTAATGGCATCCATCAGTAACACGCCGCCATTAGCGCGGTGAAGGCTGCCTGAACGAATCAAGGAAAAGTCGGTAAACACCGTGCCTTTAAACGTGGCATTCTCAACATAACCAAATAGATTATGGTAGCTGGGGCTATCCTCCACCACGATCGGCGCTTTCGTGTCATCTTGGCTGACCAATACGTTAATTTGGTAACGACGAGGGAGCTTCTTGTCTAGCGCGGCATAGGCCAGTGCGGCTTGTTCCTCGCTGTCTTCAAGAAAAATATCAAGATGCTCAAGCATGTCAGCTTGCATGGCGTCTAAAAAGGTTAAAATGTCAGGCAAGTCAGCAAAGTTTTTCTTAAGCGGCGCCATTTGAGTGGCAATGACTTCTTGGGCGATATCCTCATCCAAGGCTTTTTGTTTTTCCGCGTACTCAGACTCCCATTCGCCAAGTTGGCGAACAATACCGCGCAGTTCCGTCTCCAACTTATCGATGACTTTGCCAAAGGCCATCTGCTCGTCTTGCGAGAGGGCATCAAAGGTTTCTTCGGTATGAGGTTCCTCACCGTTTAGTGCCACAAATTGGTAATCACCTTGAGGGGTGATGGTCAAACTCACATTGTTTTTTTCTGCTGTTTCACTCAACCCCTGAAGCACGCTTTGTTGGCGCTCAGTGAGCTGGTTTTTCAGTGTTTCAGCACGCTGGTAATACATTTCGTTGTTAAATGCCATAGGCAGGGCATTCGCCAGTTTGCCCATCAGTTGCTCAATGTGTTTTTTGAGTTCACTGCCTTTACCGGCAGGTAACTTCAATACTTCTGGGGAGCGCGCTTCATGAAAATTAGCGACGTAACACCAGTCATAAACGGGTGACTCACTTTGCCAGTGCTGGTTGAGGTAGCGCATCATCATGGTGCGTTTGCCAAGTCCATTTTGACCAATGGCATAGATGTTATAGCCTTTCTCTTTGATGGACATGGCGAACTCAACCGCGTGACGTGCACGATCTTGGCCCACAATCTCGTCGAGCGGCGCAAGGTGTTTGGTTGAAGTGATGTCGCTGTGCTTTAAGCTGGACTCTCGGTATAAACAATCGCTTTTTAGCGGAGTGATAGCCATAGCGCTTCCCATATTGGCATTTTGTCGGTGATGACTTCAGTGTAGCGGCTGTAAGTGATTGTTTTAGTGACCTTGGTGGAGAAAGCAGCGATAGGGTCACAGTTTTGAGTTGTGTGGTGGTTTTATGTACAATCCGGGCCGCTAGGCCCGGTGCAATTGTGCGTTGGAACGGCTTAGTGAGATGCCTTAATCGCGGCAATCAGGGTATCGATATCTGCGCGGCAGATGTCTTTGTGTGTCACCAAACGGGCTGGACTACCGGACAGTGAGACGCGAACCTCTTTTTCCATCAGTCGCATTTGCAGGCGTGTTCGATTGATTGTTTCAGCCACATCGACATAAACAATGTTGGTTTGCACAGGATAGCCGCTGGTGGAAAAACCATTCAGTTTTTCCAGCTCACTGGCGAGGTAATGCGCGTTAGCGTGATCCTCCGCCAAGCGTTCAACGTTTTCTGTGAGTGCTTTATAACCGGCAACAGCCAATATGCCCGCTTGACGCATTCCGCCACCTAACATTTTACGAATACGTCGCGCTTTGCTAATCAGGGCTTTCGAGCCGAGTAGCAGTGAGCCGACAGGTGCGCCTAACCCTTTGGATAGACAAATCGTCATCGAGTCAAAGTGACAACTGATCGCCTTAATGTCGACCTCCAGTGCGATAGCCGCGTTGTAAACCCTAGCGCCATCAAGATGTAGCTGCAGTTGATGTTGGTCGCAAAATGTTCGTGCTTTGGCTAAATAGGACAAAGGTAACACTTTGCCTCCAATGGTATTTTCCAAGCTGAGCAACTTAGTACGGGCAAAATGAAAATCATCAGGCTTGATAGCCGCGGCGATTTTATCGAAAGATAAGGTCCCATCTGACTCATTCTCAATAGGCTGGGGTTGAATCGAGCCCAGTACAGCAGCACCGCCTGCTTCATATTTGTAATTGTGCGCTTGCTGACCACACAAATACTCATCACCGCGCTCGCAATGCGCCATTAGGGCCAATAAATTGGCTTGGGTACCCGAGGCGGTAAAGAGTGCGGCTTCAAAACCATGTCGTTCAGCCGCCCATGTTTCCAGCGCGTTAATGCTCGGGTCGTCGCCATACACATCATCGCCTACAGGGGCGTTAGCCATAGCATCTCGCATGGAAGCATCGGGCTGGGTCACGGTGTCAGAGCGAAAGTCAATCATGGGGTAACGTCCTTGTCGTCAGTTATTTAAGTGGGTGATGCGCGTTTACGTCTGAGCATAGCAAAAACTCATTCACTAAAAATAGCGATAAGTGTGGGTTACTGACTTGGATAATAAAAAAGGCCTCCTATGAGGCCTTGGTACCGTTTGTTATCACAGACGCGCGCGATTAGCTTTTCAACATCTGCCAGTACTTTTGATAGATTTTCACCGCTTCACCGACATCATTGGTGAATTCACCTTTGTTAACCGCTTCATCGGATGGGAAGATGGTGCTGTTCTCTTTTAGCTCGGCCTCTAGGTACTCAGCTGCGTTGGTATTCGGGGCTGGATAACCAAACTCTTCCACCAATTTCGCCTGATTCTCAGGACGATACATAAAATCGATAAACTGGTGTGCCAAGGTCTTGTGTTCTGCGTTTTTTGGGATGATAAAGTTATCCATCCATAAGATCGCCCCTTCTTGTGGGTAGACGAACTCAATGCCTTCGATTTCTTGTTGTGCCATGTATGCATTGCCGTTCCACTGTTGGCCAATGCTCACTTCACCGGTCACGAACGGTACATGCGGCGCATCAGAGTTATATACCACGACATTGTCACGTAACTCACGTAGGTATTCGTAGGCTTGCTTAATTTCCGCTTCATCAGTGCTGTTAATGCTGTGGCCTTGCGCTTTCAACGCCATGCCAAACACATCACGCACATCATTCAATAGCATGACTTGGCCGTTGAAGTCGTCGCGCCATAAGTCAGCCCACTTGGCCACTTTACTGCCATCGACATAATCACTGTTGTAACTAATGCCAGTAACACCAAACACATACGGCAGTGAATAGTCATTGTTTTTGTCAAAAGGCTGACCCAGTAGCCCTGGGCGCAATTGATTAAAATGGCTAATTTGGCTCTTATCAATTTTGGCGAGCATCTCTTCATTGACCATTCGCTCAATGAAATAGGTTGAGGCAAATGCCAGATCGTAGCCTTCGCTATTTAGGAGTTTGAGCTTGGCATACATGGCTTCATTACTCTCAAAGGTCGAGTAATTTACGTCGACTTGATACTCCTCTTCGAACGCTTCAATCACGTCCATTGGCATGTATTCTGCCCAGTTGTAGAGGTTGAGTACCTTATCTTCTGCATGAACGCCGCTTGCAAAGACGGCTGAAAGCACAAGTGTTGTGGCGGTGATTCCGTGAGAAATTTTTGTCATTGTCATGATCCTTCAATGGCTTGCTGGCCGAGTACACGTCGAGCGCATCATATTGTACTTGACCTTAGTGTCAACGAGTTTTTTTTACCAACCTTGATAGGGTGCAATACCTTGCTAACGTTAGCATAACCAGTGTCATTTCCCCCAAATGGTAGGGTAAAGTGACGAGAATAATGGCTTGCCAGAGAGGGAGGACAGTGCCAATATTTGCCGCCTCTGAGCGTGTGATGGCGCGAAACGAGACTGCTTTTTTATACCCTTTCTTTTTTGATACTAAGAGTAACCATTGAGAGCATGGTCAAAACTGTTCGACCTGATAATTACTTCAACGCGGCGACAAATTACTATGTCGCAACCCAAAACCAAACGCTGTCATTTCCTGAACTTGCAGGCACACAAGAGGCAGATGTTTGTATCATTGGTGCGGGTTTAACTGGCCTGAACGCCGCCATTGAATTGCGACAGCGTGGCTACAGTGTCACCGTTTTAGACGCACAAACAGTGGCGTGGGGAGGTTCCGGACGTAATGGCGGCCAATGCCTCGTGGGGTATTGCCTTGGGCTGAGAGAAGTTGACGAGACCTATGGGCAAGCTTGGGGCAAACAGTTGTGGGACTTGTCGGTGGAAGCGGTCGATATCGTTCGCGAACGGATCCAGCATCACCAGATTGACTGTGATTTTCAACCGGGCTATATCGAGCTTGCTTTAAATTCCGCGCAGCAAAAGGAGCTGCAAAGCTGGCATGCATTAAAGCAAGGGCGTTATCAGTACCCTGATGCCCAGTGGTGGGACAAAGCGCAAGTGGCGGAGGTTGCTAATACTGATCGATACCTCGGAGGGTTATATGACCCTAACAGTGCGCATATTCATACCCTGAACTACACGCTGGGACTTGCCCGCGCGGCTAAGCAAATGGGGGTGAGAATCTATGAGCACACACCTGCCACACGTTTGGTCAAAGGCCAGCCTCATGCGGTGATCACGCCTCAAGGTCGAGTGAATACGCCCCGAGTTTTGCTTGCCTGTAACGCCTATTTAGAGGGATTACACCGCCAAGCGCAAGCCAAGGTTCTGCCCGTTGCGTCATTTATTGCGGTTACCGAACCGCTCGGTGAGCGTATGCCAATTACCAATCGTATGGCGATGTCCGATCTTAACAACTGTTTAGACTATTTCCGTCCCACGGTCGATGGACGCTTATTGTTTGGTGGCGTCAACCATCCCTTTAATCACGAGTATAAGGATTCGGCGCAGCGGCTCCACCGTCGGATGACTAAGGTTTTCCCTCAACTGAGCCAGGTAAAGATGGACTATCACTGGGGCGGGATGTTTGCCGTGACCCGTAGTTATATGCCGCACATTGCGCATTTAGGCAATGATATTTATACCGCACATGGTTATACGGGGCATGGCGTTGGGTTAACCAATATTGCGGGACGGGTGGTTGCAGAGGCCATCGATGGCCAAGCCAGCCGTTTTGATGTATTTGCTCGTCTAAAGCATGGCTGGATACCCACGCCAAAAATGCTCCGTAGCCCAGCGCTGGCGCTCGCGATTTGGAAAGCAAAACTCGAGGATTTGCTCGGTTGATATTTTGAGAGGGAATGACGCTATCGATTAGTTGTGCTTATGGTCACGATAAATAACACATGTTGTCCTACCGGTTAAACACAGTAAGGTAACGTCTCCATTTTGAGGCGGAGACAAGTGTTTGATCAACCTGGCTATCATCGATGATATTGCGACGCATGGACTCAGTGTGTGTGACGGGTTTTTGTCAGCGCAAGAAGTGCATGACTTGCACGCATGCCTACCCGCCCAATGGGCGCAAGCCACTATTGGGCGCGAACAAAAACAGCATACTAATACGCAAATTCGCCGGGATAAAATTCACTGGTTAGAGCGCGGGCGCCAGCCTGCCGTGGATGCATTATTAGCAAAAATGGCCGTTCTTCAGCAGGCATTTAATCGTCATCTTTTTTTGGGGCTGTTTGAATATGAAGCGCATTTTGCCAAGTACAACCCTGGTGACTTTTATGCCAAACATTATGATGCTTTCGAAGGTCGCTCAAACCGTAAAGTGACCACCGTGTTGTACCTTAATGAAGGTTGGTCTGAACAAGACGGGGGCGAAATCGTCATTTACAACCCTGACGGTAGTCATCGGCAAACCCTATGGCCGAAAGCGGGACGATTGGTGACGTTTTTATCCGAAGCGTTCCCCCATGAGGTACTTCCGGCAAAAAGACAGCGTTTTAGTATTGCAGGGTGGTATCGACTGAATGGTATGAGCGGTCAGCGAGTTGATCCAATCCGCTAACGACAGCCATACTCATTGTCTAACAGTATTCAACGAGGCAGTGTTATATGGCTCGCTCTCCCGAGCAGCAAAGTTTCTTTTCTGATGTGGCGTTTGATAGCCAGCCGATCACTGACATGCCTGATGCTCAGGTGGATTGGTGGCCTGAGTGGTTATCAGCGGGGTGTTCAGACTCATTGTTCTCAACCTTACTCGCACAAACGCCCTGGCAACAATTGCCGATTTCGTTGTTTGGCCGCACCGTGATGCAGCCACGTTTATTGGCATGGTATGGTGATTATCCTTATACCTACAGTGGACTAACGCTTCAGCCGCTGGCTTGGACTCACCCTTTGCGCCAACTCAAAGGCTGGGTAGAGGCACAGTGTCAGACTTCCTTTAACACCGTCCTGTTAAATCGCTATCGCAGCGGCAGCGATTACATGGGGTGGCACCGAGATGATGAGCCCGAGCTGGGGCAGCAACCTACGATTGCTTCTGTCAGCTTGGGCGCGAGCCGTCGTTTTCTTTTTCGTCATCCTAAACGGCAAGAAAAGCGTGAGGTTTTATTGAATCACGGATCGTTACTGGTGATGAGAGGCACGACCCAAACACATTGGCAACATAGCCTACCCAAGACGAAAAAGCCGGTAGGTGAACGTATTAACCTCACGTTTCGCTTCCTCCATCCTTCAAATAACTAACGCATTTTGCAGGGTCTGAATGGTGCTAGCACTGCATCAGCATGTCAGTAAACAAAGATGAGCGACACTCGACCCCATCAGCGTTCAGAAGCGGCGACTTATACGGTCGCCGCTTTTTCGGGAGTTATTCAACAATTAAGCTGACGTCTTGGTAATCCCGATAGCCTCGAAGCAAGACTGAAAACTCGCCTGGTGATGCGCCATCAAACCGGCAGATTTCGTTATTTCCGCCTTGATAGGGGCGACAGTCCCAATTATCAGAACTGACCTGGCCACCTTGTTTGACATAAAGGTCCACATCGCCTGTACCGCCGTAGGTGCGGATGACGACATCACTGGTGGTCTCTAACGGGTAGCGATAGGTGCGCTCGCTGCCACGATCGCCTGAGATGTTGTTGATAGGCTGCCCAAGTGTGAGGCGATTACCTGGGTTAGGCTGCGAGTCTGCGTTAGCTAGCTCTACCGTATAAGCCAGGCCGAGTTTAGTGAATTTGGTTGCATGACGTCCTTCGCTATCACTGTTGGCGAGCGTGTCTCGAGGGGTGTGAATATTGGGGTTGTAGTCATTGAATTTTGCTTCAAATGGCATGGCTGCGGGATAGCCAGCTTGATGCCAAGACGCGTGGTCAGAGCACGCATATCCGCATGTATCGAAGCCATAGCTAAGTGTAGGCAAATAGGTATCAAGTAACTGAGTGAGATACTGGGTGAGCCCGCTATCGGTATAATCGGTAATAAAGACAATGTCTTCGGCTGAGCCTTGGTAGTTGGTCATATCAAGCTGCAATACGCCACGCACATCTTTGCCTTGTTGTTTAAACTGATTGGCGATGGCTTGCGAGCCGCGAAGTCCAACTTCTTCGGCGGCATAAGCGACAAAGGCGATACTGCGTTTGGGTTGAAAGTCATTCTGTGACAAAACACGGATGATCTCTGTCACTGCTGCAATCCCGGAGGCATCGTCATCGGCACCAGGCGCGATACTTTGCTCGTCTGTGCGTGCGCCAATGGTGGAATCGAGATGCCCACCAATCACAACCCACTCATCAGGGCTTTCTGTGCCTTCGATAGTCATCATCACCGACGATTGATTATAACCACTGTGGGACACTTGCGAGATCGTCACATTGTTTAACCCCTGAGCGAGTGATTGCCACCGTGTCTTTATCCAATCGGAGGCTTGTGCGCCCGATGTGGTGGTGTAGAAGCGGTTTGGAAAGTCGGTCAGGCGATCGATGGTATTCACGATTAAACTTGATTGAATTTGTTCTAGCCAAGGGGTCACGAGCGCCTGCTGCTTGATAGCTGGTGGCGTAAAGCTTGCGCGGGATACCGGCATGTTGCTGGCTGCCATGGCACTTTGTGCTGAGGTGTGCACGATGTAGCCACCACAGCGGTGGTGATTTTCATGCATCTCATGAGACAGCGCAGCCAGTTGAGATTCACTGACTTCACCTACCCATGCTTTGCCATTGCTTGCAACAGCGTGAGACAACATCGGGCTGGCACCGGCGTGATGTGCCGTTTGTCGTGCATCAGCGCCAATGGAGATCCAGACTTTATCGTCGTCTTGACCCGCGTGGGCAAAGCTGGTGGCCAGCACGAAAGCGAGCGTTGTCATTTTGTATTTCATGTTTCCTCCTTGATTTGAATAGCGTCGCGTTACTCCTTGCAACCCATTCACTGTAGAGGAAAAAGACATAGTGTTTAAAAATTAAGACAAACACATTGCGGACACAAAACTTGTCATAAAAATGTTAATAGGGGTGAGGTGAAGATAAAAAAGGGTGGGTGAAGAATAAAAAGGCAAACCATGCTGAAAAGATCCGCAAACTGGATGGTTTTTGATGTTTTCGTTTGCAAAACAGGCAGCTGACACTTTTTTTAAATAATAAGTGTTGACTCGATCACGTTAATCCGTAGAATGCCTCCCCGTACTCAAGAGGCAGCCAAGACAAGGCGCGTTGGCAGAGTGGCTATGCAGCGGATTGCAAATCCGTGGACCTCGGTTCGACTCCGGGACGCGCCTCCATGTTTCTCTTAGTACAGTAAAATTCGGACGCGGGATGGAGCAGTTTGGTAGCTCGTCGGGCTCATAACCCGAAGGTCGGTGGTTCAAATCCGCCTCCCGCAACCAATTTTACACAGCGTTATGCAACGCTTAATTGCATAAAGCGACATTAGCTCAGCTGGTAGAGCGCGACCTTGCCAAGGTCGAGGTCACGAGTTCGAACCTCGTATGTCGCTCCAAGTTTTGCCCACATCAAGCAGTATTGATGTTACGGACGCGGGATGGAGCAGTTTGGTAGCTCGTCGGGCTCATAACCCGAAGGTCGGTGGTTCAAATCCGCCTCCCGCAACCAATTTTACACAGCGTTATGCAACGCTTAATTGCATAAGGCGACATTAGCTCAGCTGGTAGAGCGCGACCTTGCCAAGGTCGAGGTCACGAGTTCGAACCTCGTATGTCGCTCCAAGTTTTGCCCACATCAAGCAGTATTGATGTTACGGACGCGGGATGGAGCAGTTTGGTAGCTCGTCGGGCTCATAACCCGAAGGTCGTCGGTTCAAATCCGGCTCCCGCAACCAATTTTACACAGCGTCATGCAACGCTTAATTGCATAAAGCGACATTAGCTCAGCTGGTAGAGCGCGACCTTGCCAAGGTCGAGGTCACGAGTTCGAACCTCGTATGTCGCTCCAATCTTCATGCTTTTCCCTCACCGCATTTATCCAATATGACGCGTTTCTTCAGGAACCGTGTAGCTCCTCGTGTCAGTTGTTGCGTCCAGAAGCATTGCTTCTAGCGTGACGGTTTCATCAATCTGAGAGAAGTGGGCAAGGCCGACTGAGTAAATAAACGGATAGCGCTCGATAGACAGTCGGCGGCAAAGCTTGAGATAGAAACGATCCAGTTGTGCTTCGACCGCATCGACATCCTGTTGGATCAATAATACCGCAAACTCACAACCTTCTAGACGCCCAATCCAGCCTAAGTCACCGAACACATCCGTTAGACATCCAGCAAACTCTTTCAGGACTTTATCGCCCGCATGCTTGCCATAGCGCTGGTTGACGCCTTGTAACTGGCGAACATCAAAGTGTAATAACGTATGTTGGTCTTCAATGACAACGTCGTCTGTTAGATAACTGTTTACTTCTCGGTAAAAGCCACGTCGATTGAATACCTCTGTGAGCGGATCAATGACATTTTGTTGCGTCATTATCAATTCATGCTCGACGATACGCGCGAGGTCTGACAGCGCGCGCTGACAGGCATCCGTAAGCTCGCGAGGATGATGATCGATGACACAAAGCGTTCCAAGCAGGTGTTCGCTATCCAGACTAAAGGGAAAGCCTGCATAAAAACGGATATAGGGAGGGCCGGTTACCAACGGGTTATCAGCAAAGCGACTGTCACTGTGCGTATCCTCAACAATTAATGGTTCTAACTGCTGAATAGCATGACCACAAATCGATTCGCTGCGGCTTGTTTGGTTGACGGCTAAACCACGCTTGGCTTTAAACCACTGCCTCTGTTCATCGACCAAGCTAATCGCGACAACGGGACAGTCACTGACGTATGCCGCGACTCTGACAATCCGCTCAAATCTGTCTTCGTGTCCAGTGTCCAATATACCTAGATCGTGTAATGCGTGTAGTCTTTGCTGCTCATTGTGAGTGGGGCGCGCCGGTTCCATGCCTTTTCCTCCTTGTCGCTACTCCTATTGTAGCTAACCACGCATAGACCAGGGGCAATAATTGAGAGTGGCGGTGAATATCGTGACAAACGCGAGTGCTTTGTGTAAAAAGTTATTAAAATTCATCTAGATAGTTTATTTCCGATTGTCGACGATTTTAACCGGGCGAAAGGGTGACAAACTCAGTTTGTAAAAAACTTGTTTCAATGATATTTTCCATCGCTTATTCAGTATTCACACTGTTGGAAGAGACGGTGACGCACCCGATTTGATCGCGTGCGTGACAGCGGCTCTATACTCTTAGTACTTGTTGTTTTTAGAAGGTTTGCTTATGGCGTTTTTAGCGAGCTGTGATACCCAATATCCGCTGACTCATCCGCATGCGGCGTCTGCTGTGGTGATGGTGCCCCCGCTTCATTTTAAGTTTAATGCACAAACGAGTGAGGATAATGGCTTTCAGCATGCACCATCACTGCCGGATGAAGAAGTGAAAACGCGCGCGATGGCAGAATTCAATAACATGGTGATGATCCTCCGTCGTCACGGGATCGATGTGGTGGTCATGGAGTACCCAGAATCTGATCCTGCGACGCCTGATGCGGTCTTTCCCAATAACTGGTTTAGTACGCTACCCAGTGGCGAACTCTACCTCTACCCCATGGCATGCCCAAACCGCCAGCTAGAGGTGAAACCCGAGCGCTTAATGGCTGCATTAGATCGTGCAGGCTATGCCGTCAATCACGTACACAAAGTGAAGTGTCATGACAAGGACGATGCGTTTCTTGAAAGTACGGGCGCGATGGTGATTGACCATCTCAACCAGCGTGTTTACGCGGCGCTTTCACACCGCTGTGACAGTATTCTGCTAACTGAGTGGGCAGCAAAGGTAGGCATGCGACAAGTCGTGAGTTTTAACACTGAAATGAGCGATGGCAATCCGGTTTATCATACCAATGTGATGATGGCGGTGGGCGAAGAATTTGCCGTTGTCTGCGATGAGGTGATAGAAGCTGGGCAGCGCGACCTGGTGTGTAACACACTGAGCCAAGATAAAACCTTGGTATCTATCAGTGAATCACAAATGAATCAGCTCTGTGGCAATATTTTACAATTGCGCAATCGCTACGGTGAATCATTAATCGTCATGTCACTGTCGGCCTACAGTGCATTTACTGAAGAGCAAAAACGCACGCTGCGCCAATTTGGAAAATTGGTGCCTATCGATGTCAATACCATTGAAACCGTGGGTGGGGGAAGTGTGCGTTGTATGATGGGAGAAGTGTTTCTGCCTCGTCACCAAGCCGCGATATCGGGTTAAAGGCCTTGGTTAAACGTCGGTTTGATAAGCAAAACGGCGACGAATGGTCGCCGTTTCACATTGCTATTCAGGCTATGAGTGTGCGCGGGTTTTGGCCTTAAGTGGCATCTTGTCAAATGATACCCCTTTCCACCCAGTGACCATGAAATTTCGGATATTTTTGTGGTCCGTACCAGAGGGGTTACTGAGTACGTCCTCGCGATAATACCCCCCAAAGCAAGCGAGCGTCTGCGCTTCCGTGAGCTCATGAAGCTGACAAAAAGCGAGTACTTTGCAAGAGCCTGTGTTTTGGCCTGCTTTATTGGCGAGATCGCCATTGGTAAAGCGAGTAGGGGCGTAGTCGTAATGTGCATCTATCACCGCCATTGTCTCGTCAAACATTACCATATCGGGTGTTTGCGTTACCTTGGCGAGAAAGCTGTCTAAGGTCATGTCGGTTCCTGAGTTAATAACATGCGAGCTCTCGTCGAGAGTATATGCACGTTGTACCAACTTGTTTAGCCAATGTGAAGCCAAGTAGAGTGGGTAATGGATAAATATCCATCACTTAAACCAAAATTTTTGTTGCAGTACTTTACATCAACCAAGCTCAACATTAGTATACCACCCTGTTCGGAGGGATGGCTGAGCGGTTGAAAGCACCGGTCTTGAAAACCGGCAAGGGTTAATAGCCCTTCCAGGGTTCGAATCCCTGTCCCTCCGCCACATTCAAAAGCCGCTGAGAAATCAGCGGCTTTTTTGATCGCGTACAGACAGATCCCATCAACCATTCAGCACCTTGTTCTGATCCTGCCTCTTCTGTTTGATACCGTAAGCTTGCTCTGGCGATTCTTGACGTCGATCGCCCCCTACAGTTGCCCCAATACTGGCGTGTGATGATGATTAATTACTTACCACTCGATGCCATCACACCAAACGACTTTATCCCCATACTCAATAAACCCAGCACTCGGCAGCATCTTATCGAACATGCCCCTTTGATGCACAGAGCATCAAAGCATGGGTGAGAGAGAAACGACACATTGATGCTCAAGACGGATGTTTGGTTAGGGCGGTGAGTGTTAACAACTGTCTCGTAGGATGGTGTGGTATTCAGCGTGCGGAAATGGGGGCTGAATTGGCGATCGTGTTGGATAACACGCACTGGGGACTTGGGCGGCACGTGTTTAAGTTTCTACTCTTGCGCGCTGAACAGCTTGGTCATCAGGTTATTTATCTTCATTTACTGCACACTCGTCGGGATTCTAGGTTTTTAACGCAACGTGCTCGACGAGTATTTAAAACAGACATGTTGGATGAATGCTTTACCACTTACGAGATCAAAGTAGGGGACTAGCGGCGTGTGACGCGAGCGTCTGATTGCTTGATGCAAACAGACTGTTAGTCTTGTAAGTCATTATATTTATTGGTTTATTTCATTTCACAATTTTGTTTGTTCGCTTTACTGTCCAGCGAAAAGGTTTGAGAGTGTCAGATGTAGCTGAGGTGACTATTCGCTGTTATCTGTAGTGTACGGGTCGCCGCGATTGTAGCTATGTCAATCGATTCAAATATTTACATGATTCAGTGGTGTCATGAATTGATCATGGCATCGTCATACGACGTTATAGTACTTGTCATGTTGGGGCTCTATCTTTTTGATTCTACTAGGCTGTTGGCCTAGTTACATATCAAGGAGGAAGTTATGAACGCCTGTCGCCGCTTCATGGTTCTGATAAGTGCGATATTGATGAGTTGCATGGTGAAGGCTACCCCTGATGTCACCTCTCGAGAATACAAGGTGATGCTGGATGCAAATCAATTTACCTACCAGAACGAAGCGTTCTCTATCGAGAGACTGTTGGCAATGGCAGAAACGCAAATCGAGTCGGCAATCTCGCGTGATGTTTCTGGTCATGCCTACTTAGCTAAGCAGCGCAGTGTGCGATTTTTTGATATCCAGGGCACCTGTCAGCTTCGTAAGTCGGGCTATTCTTTTCGCGAGCGTATAGACAATGGTCTCTCGAACGTTACTCTCAAGTTTCGCAGTTGGGATCGCTACATTGCGAGTTTTGAGGATGTGTTGTCTTCTACTTCTGGTGCCGAAACCAAGCTGGAATCTGATATAGGGTCTACCGCAACCGACCCTTTTAAAGTGGTATATAGCCACTCCACCAAAACCCCTAATTCACGAAAAATCAACAAAATAAGAGACATAAATCATCATTTTCCCGGCTTTGAGAACCACTATGGGCTGCCTGACGAGGAGGTGCTCTCGCTGGTGAGCAACCTAGTGATTCATGAGCATGTTTATCGAGGAATGGAAATTGACTTAGGTCAGCACGATGCCGAGATCAGTGTAACCCTCTGGTATCAAGAGGAGCCATTGGATTTTCAGTCACCGTTGGTGGCCGAGCTGTCATTCCGTTACAAGGATGGATCTGCTGGTTACACTCGGAAGGTTGTTAACAGAGCGATCAAGGCCTTCGATGTGCTCAAATCCTTGTCCCCATGGGTTTCCCCAGGTTCTCAGACTAAGACGGCTTTCGTATATGGTTTTGACCCTTCATTTTGCCAGTGAGGCATAGCTTAAGGGATAGGACGCGGTATTGTGATCTTTACGCGATAAAAGGAAATAGACAATGAAGTCGATAAATAAATATAAACTGTTCTTGGCGCCTCTTATGGCATCTTTCGTGCTCGCTGGTTGTAATTACAGCAAAAGTAATACAAGAGACGCCAGCGCAGCCGTGTTTGATAGCTATCCGGAGGAGGGGGTGTTTCTGCCTTACGACGTGTTGAGGAATGATCTCATTGACGCCAAGTCTCAGCAGGCTATTGAGATTCGTAATGGTGGCTTCGGCTCGGCAATGACAGCCCATCCTTCAGATGTTAACCGCTTTTATGCTCTCACTGATCGAGGCCCTAATGCTAAGTTCAAAGGCAACCACGGTAAAGGAAAAATATTCCCAACACCGGATTATACCCCACGCATTGGATTATTTGAGGTAAAGTCGAACGGTAAAATTGAGCAAGTCGATACGATTCTGCTTAAACGTCCCGATGGGTCCCTGATCACTGGGCTACCCAATACCTCTGACTTGGGTGGAACCGGTGAAACGCCGTACCATGCTGACGGCCGACCGATTCTCAAAAATGACAGTCAATCATATGATGAAGTTACCAATACGTTTTTGCTTGATGATTATGGTCTAGATGGAGAGGGGCTAGTGGCTCTATCGGACGGTACTTTCTGGGTCAGCGATGAGTATGGTCCACATATTGTCCATTTTGATGCTGAAGGCCGGGAGATTGGCCGTATAAATGCTTTTGCCAACGATGAGCGGGTTGACTTGACCTTGCCTGCTGAATTCGGTACCCGGCGAGCCAATAGAGGAATGGAGGGACTGGCTATTACGCCGGATGAGAAAACCCTAGTAGGAATTATGCAATCAACGTTGTATAACCCCGATAACGCTGTAAAGGACCTAGACATTACCCGTATCGTGACCGTTAATCTTGAATCCGGTAACATCGGGCAATACCTCTACCGTCAGGAGAAACCACAGAACTCGAACTCCGAAATTGTTGCGCTGAGCGATACACAATTTCTGGTGATCGAGCGTGATGGGAGCTTTCTCTACGGTGGTCCTAACGGTGAACAAGCTGCCACTCCAGATGCACAAAAGCATATCTATCGCATTGATCTTACCTCCGGAACCAACCTTGAAACTCTCACAGGTAGCGGTGATGTTAAGCAGGATACTGAGCTTGGCCTTACTTTATCAGGGAAAACACTTGAGGAGATTGTTCTCGAACAGGGTTGGGGTGCTTTATCTGAAGCTGGAATCACGCCTGTTAGTAAATCCCTAGTGATAGATATGGTTGCTAAAGTAGGCTATCCACACGATAAGATGGAAGGGCTATGGGTGATTGATGACCGTCACCTAGGCGTATTGAATGACGATGACTTTGCCACCTGGGCCACAAGCGGTAAATTGGAACAGAAGATGCTGGATACCAACACTGTGGATGGCAATCGATTATACCTCGTCGAGGTAGACCTTCTCACTCAGTGACACCCTTATGTATCTGTCGCCCGAGAGCCGGGCGACTTCCATCCGGCGAACCGAACTTAGTCTATAAGATAGATGTTATAATCCCCCCCCCTGAGCAGCGAAATTTTCGCTGCGATTTATTGTGGTAATGGGTAAGAAAAGCTCCATTGAGCTACTCTGATTTCGGCCGTACGAAATGAGTATTTCACTGGCAACTATTTCCCCCTTGTTCTTTACTTTGTTTTCTGCGGATTGCGAATACAAAGAGGAGCGTCCATGAAAACATTACTCTGTCTTTTAGGTTTTTTCTTTAGCTTTGGTGTGTTGGCCGATGCGCAACCCAGCGTTGTAAACGGGCAAGTAACGGACATCGCAGAAGACCACATGATGGTATCCACCAGTGATGGTCTTTATAAAGTTATGGCTGACCCTGACATGCTTGATGAGCTTGAACCTGGCATGAACGTTGAGGTCACTGGTGAGCATCACATGCAGGCCAGTGAGGTGCGTATAGATCATAAAAACCGCAAAAACCCATTGGGGTAATAACCTTGCCTGAAAAGTTGGGCGATGGCGTGCTAGAATTCACCTTGATACGCAAATATATGAATATTCGCGTTTTTGTTTGAGCATTATGAACACGGAACTGTCATGTCTGAATTTACACGTACGCCATTGCCTTTGCCGCCTGACTTTGATCGCGACAACGACCAGTTACTGCTTCACTCTTGTTGTGCCCCTTGTTCGGGCGAGGTGATGGAAGCCATTGAAGCGAGTGGGATCCGTTACAGCATCTTTTTTTATAATCCCAACATACATCCTGCTAAAGAATACGAAATTCGCAAGCAGGAGAATATTCGCTTTGCAGAAGACCATGACGTGCCGTTTATCGATATGGATTACGACACCGATAACTGGCACGCCAGAGCAAAGGGGATGGAGTTTGAACCCGAGCGCGGAATACGATGTACCATGTGCTTTGATATGCGATTCGAGCGTACAGCGCTATATGCCGCCGAACATGGTTTCCGGTTTATCAGTAGTTCACTGGGTATCTCGCGCTGGAAGAACATGCAGCAAATTAATGATTGTGGCCATCGCGCAGCGGCTCCCTATCCAGATGTCCAATACTGGGATTACAACTGGCGCAAGCAAGGCGGTAGCCAGCGCATGATAGAAATCAGCAAGCGCGAGCGTTTTTACCAGCAGGAATACTGCGGGTGTATTTATTCGCTACGGGATACAAATAAACACCGCCTAGCGCAAGGACGGGAGCGAATTAAGCTCGGCGTGCAATACTACGGCGACGATTAAAATTAAACTGCTGACAATAGTGAAAGGTTCCGTTTGGGCGCTTTTCACCATTGATGAAGAACACCCACCGCATTGCAATGTGTGCGCAAACTAACAGCTTGGTGATGCTTTTCCTTACAGGTTGGGCAGAACCTCCTAACATGTTAATAAATTGTATAGTGCGATAAAGGCCCCGTGACCGAACTGATTTCCCATCCCGAATGGCTACTGCTTGTGCTGGCTCCCGTGTTCTTCTTATGCATGTTGGGAGAGTACTGGGTGGCGCTGCGCCACGGAAAGCTGGGTGACAATGCCCGTTATTACGTGCCAGAAGTGCTTTGTAATTTTACCTTAGCGGGATTGCATCAAGCTGCAGATTTACTGACCGGGTTGCTGATTGCCAAGGTGTATTTGTGGTGGTTTGGCTGGCGGCTGTTTGAAATTGAGATGTCGGTAAGCCTGTTTTTATTACTGATGATCGCGCAGGATTTTTGTTATTACTGGTTTCACCGTGCTAGCCATCGTGTGCGCTGGATGTGGGCGGCGCATGTGGTGCACCATAGCTCAGAGCGGATGAACTTTAGTACCGCGTTTCGCCAAAGCTTAATGTACCCGCTGGCAGGGATGTGGCTGTTTTGGCTGCCGCTGGTGGTGATCGGATTTCCGCCGCAATGGGTGGTGTTTGTTGTACTGCTGAATTTAGGGTTACAGTTTTTTGTTCACACTCAATGGATAAAGACACTGGGGCCTGTGGAGTGGATTTTTAATACCCCGTCTCATCATCGCGTTCATCATGGCGTAAATCCTCAGTACATCGACAAAAACTACGCAGGCATTTTGATCATTTGGGACAAGTTATTTGGCACCTTCGAGCCGGAATCTGAGCCGGTGCGCTATGGGATCCCCAAGCCAGTGAACAGCTTTAACCCTCTGGTGGTGACCTTTGCAGAATGGCAACAAATGTGGCGAGACGCCACGCAGCCCGATCTGAGTTTCCGACAACGATGGCAGTGCTTGTTTGCACCGCCAGAACAAGCACAAAGTCACACGACACATGAGGATGCATCACGTAAGACGTAGTGGGTTGCTACCTTGCTGCAAGCAAAAACATTCTGAGGATATAGCTCATTATTACCAGATGCGAACAACACCACCTGCAGTATTCCTGTCTATATGGCGGTGAGTAAGCGTAACGTTTGAGCGATGAGCCGAGTTGAATGTTACCAGGCTAGGTGCTTTTGCACTCCTTTGTCACGGAGTTAGCGTCACGGCGTAGAATCCCGATTTGAATAATGATAGCAACAGCCGCTACCGCGGCGGCAGCGTAGACAAGCTGAGTCACCGAAAGGCCGTGGCCGAGCCACAAACCACCTAATAGGGTACCCACCGCACCTCCCAAGTAGTTTGAAGAACTATTCAGTGCAACCACCGCGGCGCTGTGCTCCGGTTGGAGGCTAATCAGCGTGTGTTGCTGTGGCGCAAGCGACGACCAACCAGCGGCGCCCCACAAGAAGAATGGCAAAAAGGCCATTATTGAGGTTAACGACAAACTGTTCGGAGTACTCAAGCTATTGGGAATGCTAAAGATAGCCACACATATTAGCGTCAGCACGCCGAGCAGGATTGCCTTTGGATGTTTTACCCAGTCGATGATATGTCCGATGGTGAAGCTTCCTATCATGCCACCTAGACCCCAAACCCATAGATAGGGCGTGAGGTTGGTTTGTTGTGTGATGCCCGTAATCACAGGTGCGAGATAAGAATAGAGCCCCAAGCTGGCGACAGCCGTCAAGAAGGTGACACTAATAGTCGCAGACACGGACCGACTGGCGAGTAACGCGACGCGTGCTTTTAGCGATGGTGGCGGGGCGACACAGATCTGAGGAACACCCAGCACCACGCCAATCAGCCCAATGATCGCGATACCGATCACGACGGCAAACACGCCTTGCCATCCAAGCCAAGTGGCGAGAGCGAGACCGGTGGGAACCCCGACAACGGTACCCGCACTCATGCCACCCAGCAACAGCCCTAATGCACGCCCCTTCTTTTCTGCAGGCACCAAAGAGGCGGCACTCGCCGCCGCTAAAGGCGAGAAAATGCCTGCCCCTATGCCGGCTAACGCGCGGCTTGCCAGTAACATGGTTAAGTGCGTACTGAAAATGGTGGCGAGATTTGCAACGATAAACACCAACATTGATAGTACGAGCGCTTTTTTAGTCGGAAAGCCGGCCAATAATGTCGCGAGTACTGGTGCGGAAAGGGCGTAGCACAACGTAAAGGCCGTCACCATCTGTGCGGTTTGTGCTTCTGTGATGTGAAAGCTGGTGGAAATTTCCGGAATAATGCCCGCCACGACATATGCATCCATCCCGAATGCAAACATAGCAACAGGTAAAAATAGAATATTTTTCATGGGTAGCCTAGCGTATGAGTCTTTAAAAAGTCGCGAGGTAAGTCGTCAATTGAAGCGCAGATGACGATGGGATAATAACCCTTGTAAAGCGTGCAACTGTATGATGTGTTAGGAATGTAACAAGATGTTACTCTAGGCGAAAGCAATAGTTAGTAAATACAGGTAGAAGCCCAGGCAAGTATTTTTTACAGGCTAAACAATAAACTATGTTGCAGAGCAGTACGAATTAGCCACCGTATTAATCGGTGGACGAGTTTGCAGCTAGAGGTGATTTTTATCTATCTCACTGTTTCGTTGCAGATCTAAAAGGGGTTGATTAGGGCCGATTGAAAGCTGATATACAAAATGCCTAAAGGGAAAATAGGCACCCACGGAGTGGATGCCTATTTGGATAAGGGTCGAGATAGTGTCTTTGTCTTATCTTAAATGGTCTGTACGAGTACGTTTAGCCAACTGTCGTCTATGATCGTTTGTTAGAATTTATAGTTAACGTCGAGATAAAACACACTTGGGTTCTTGAAGGAGATATCTTCCGCATACTTTTGTTTCGTTAAGCCGTATTTATGGCCGCCTTCCAAAGCGATACCGGAGTCAAAACGATATCCAAGTCCGAGATTGATGTCGCTCGCTAGGCCAGAGTCTCTGAGGTTGTAGGTGTCAGTCCCCTGAGCATCTTTGTCCTTAATTTCTAGCTTACTGCGTTGGTAGCCTAGAGTACCACCCGCAATGCCGTACAAATTGTCAGTAAATTCATGGATATAGTCTAAGCCCATACCGAATTGATAGTCAGTATTTTCTAAAGAAAGCTCTTCATCTGCAGCTTTGATCGTTGACTTGCTTGACGCACCGGTTTGATAGTATCCATAGGCGCGGACTGAGTCACTGATATACTTACCGCCATAAAGCTTTACTGTCCCTAAATCTTCGAGATCGCTTTTAAATTCACTGCTATCTAAGCCACTCACATCAGAGCTACCAGCTCCAAACTCCATCCCCATATAAGGTGAGGCATAAGCTGCTGGCGCGAGAATCAGTAAAGCTAAAGGTGCTAATTTTTTCATTGTAAAGAACCTATTATTTGTCGTAGGTGTTTTTTAAGAACGTATGACTTATAGTCATTGCTTTTGGGAACGTTCGCTTAAAGGGGGAACGTTTGAGTGGTACTTTACGGCTGATGAGCGCGGTAATGTATCTGCAGAGTGTCATGATTTGTCGTATAACTGTCGTGGTATCTACATCTGTAGAAGCACTGAGTTTTTAATGATTTATGCCAAAGCGTTTGGTTTGCTTATTTTTCTAGGTCAAGGTTAATGGAAGAGAAACTGCACTTAGTGGTTGTTGAAGATGACCCCAAAATGCGAGAAATGCTGACAGAGTATTTTGATGCACAAGACTATCGCGTAACAGCACTTGCTGAAGGTACAGGGGCGGCTGACTATATTATTTCCGCACAACCTGACTTGGTTTTACTCGATCTAATGCTACCCGGTGATGATGGGCTGACAATCTGCAGACAAATCCGTGATGGATTTAGAGGCAGAATTGTGATGCTAACGGCTAGTGATGATGATTTTGATCATGTGGCAGCACTAGAGGTTGGCGCGGACGATTTTATCAGTAAACCGATTAAACCTCGGGTGCTGATGGCGCGTGTAAGAGTGCAACTGCGCCAGCTTAGAGACGACACTGCGGTCTCCTCGTCCAAACCCAGTGTTCTTAATTATGGTGTGTTGGCACTCAATGAGGCGAGACGCTATTGTTCGCTAGACGATGAGCCCATCGCGTTGACAGACAGTGAATTTGCATTGCTTTGGCACCTGGCAAGTCAGCCTGACGAGGTGCATACAAGAGATACGTTAACGCGCGCATTACGTGGTATTGAGTATGACGGTATTGATCGAACGGTAGATAATAAAATTGTGACCTTGAGAAAAAAACTGGGTGATACGTCCTCCAATCCCAAAAAAATTATCACAGTGCGCGGAAAAGGTTACTTATTTGTGCCTGATGCATGGTAAATGCATAACAGAAATATGTATGAGTGGTGAGCAATGCGTCGGATATATTTAGAATTCTTCTTTGGGCTGATCGTCATTTTTATGGTGAGCTCATTGACCTACGAATACCTCGTGTATGAACTGACGGAAAACTATGAGGCGACCTTGGCGAAGCGACAGGCTGAAAGTGTCGTTGATATGTTAGCGTTGATTGAGTCACAGGCCGGAACACAAAAGGCTTTAGGCGCGCTAAAAGGCTATGCCGATAACGTCGAATATTCATTATCCGTACACCAGCTTGGCACGATTCCGTCCCATTTGAATGGGGTATTTTCCCACCAACTCGATCCTTCCGCGGTGTTTGACGATAAAAACGAAACCTTATGGTTCCGCCTCGCCGATAAGGAGCAAATCTACAGCTTACGAACCGCGGTGGATTCCGAGCTACACGGGGCAATTGAGTTTAATGAAGATCTGCTGTTCGTTTTTCTCTTTTTTGGTTTCGCCCTCTACAGTTTTTTCATGGTGCGGTTTCTCAGCCGCCGAGTACGGTCACTCGAGCAAGCGGCTCTCCAGTTTGCCAGCGGAAATTTAGAAGCGCGGGCGTCAACAAAGAGTCAGTATACCGTGGGTAGTTTAAACGCGACCTTTAATCATATGGCAGACAGAATTGCTAGTTTGGTCAGTAGTCGTCGAGCGCTAACCAATGCGGTTGCGCACGAATTGCGCTCGCCTTTATTTCGGATCCAGTGGCAAGCTGAATTGTTGAGTGAGAGCCAACTGGGCCCCAAGCAGCAACAGAGAATCGTCAGCATCGTTGAAGATACAGATGAAATGGTAGGATTGATTGACGAGCTACTTTATTTGGCACGTGTCGATCACCCCAATACACCTTTTAACTCGGAGACATTGAATACTGCGATGTGGCTACACGAGGAATGGCCGCGTTGGCAAACGCTGAGCACTCAGTCCGTGAGCTTGGATGCCCCGCAAAACTTGCCCAGTATTGAGGCGGATCCACACCTACTAAAACGGGTGCTCACCAACTTAATTGGTAATGCGGAGAAGTATGCGACCAGTCAAATAGCCGTGCGTGTGTATTGTGAGGACACGCAGCTGGTGATTGCGGTCCACGATGATGGTGAGGGCGTTGACCCATCACACTGGCCGTTTATCTTTGATGCCTTTTACAGTGCGGATCGTTCCCGCGATAAAAAGCGTTCCGGCTATGGTTTGGGGCTTGCGATCGTCAAACAAATTGTCACCCGCCACGGCGGCCATGTTGAGATTGACCATAGTGATCTAGGTGGCGCATGTTTTCGGGTCATCTTGCCCATGAAAACATGATGTCACGCTGCCAGTGCTAAGCTGAAAGGGCGGCATTCGTCGCCATCAGGTATTTCGCGTATAATACCGCCCACATCGACAACACTAGGGGCACTATGAAACATCGTACCTTCGTCTTTATCGGCATGGCTATTTTTGCTGTGACCATCACTATTTTGATCTCGTGTCAGCGCCCCCAGGCTCCCCTTGTTCCTGATTTCCAATCTTTTGCCGCTGGGGCAGAGCGCAAGCAGGCGTTTTTTGATTACTTCACCCCTGTGGTTAATGCCATTAATAGCCAAATACTGGCGGATCGCACCGCATTACTGGCATGGCATGCACGTAAGAGTGAGTTAAGTAGCCGAGAAATAAAGCGCGTCCAAGCACTTGCCGAACAGTATGAACTGGCAGACTTTGATGTCGGCCACGACGCGGATTGGATGGCACTGATCCAACGGGTGGATATCATTCCGCCGTCGTTAGTGTTAGCGCAGGCAGCCAATGAGAGTGCGTGGGGCACGTCGCGGTTTGCACGGGAAGGGAATAACTACTTCGGCCAGTGGTGTTTCAGTAAAGGCTGTGGACTGGTGCCCAAGCAACGTGCGGAAGGGAAAGTGCACGAAGTCGCAGCCTTTGATAACCCGCAAGCCTCGGTACAAAGCTACGTCAACAACTTGAATACCCATGCCGCCTACCAAGGGCTACGCGAGATCCGCGCCAACCTGCGTGAGCAGAATAAACCGCTGTCAGGTGCAGCACTTGCCAATGGGTTGGTACGCTATTCGGAGCGAGGCCAAGCCTATGTGGACGAGTTACAAGCGATGATCCGCCACAACCAACTTGATAGGCTCGACCAGCCATCCTCCTCATCCAATAACGACTAGGAAAGCCAATGATTACCCGTTTGCCTCGGTGGGTTGAAGCCGGGGCGTTTGTGTTAGCGCTGATCGCCGGTACCATCAATGCGATCGGTTTGTTGGGCTTTGAACATCAAGCCGTCTCCCACGTGTCAGGCACCGCGACGCAGTTTGGCTCGGGGTTGTTTGCAGGCCAATGGACACAAGTTATCCAATTGGGTGGCTTATTGTTGGCTTTTTTCCTCGGTGCCGCGATTTCCGGATGCTTATTGCATGGCAGCACGCTTAAATTGGGCCGCCATTATGACTCGGCACTGTTTGTTGAAGCTGGGCTGATTATGGTGGCGTTTTATTTTCTGTCTCGCGGGTTTGCCATTGGTCAATTGGCAGCCTCGGCAGCGTGCGGCTTGCAGAATGCGATGGCGACCACTTACAGCGGCGCGATTGTGCGCTCAACCCACTTAACCGGCATCTTTACCGATTTAGGATTGATGCTAGGGGGGAAGCTGCGCGGCAATCCAGTGGATAAGCGCAAACTGATGCTCTTTTTACTGATCACGTCTGGCTTTATCGTCGGCGGGGTAGTGGGCGCAGCGCTCTTTGCGCACTTCCATTTTGCTGCCCTGCTGTTTCCCGCAGGGTTATGTTTTGTGGTGGCTCTGTGTTATCGCGGGTATATGACACGCCAGCGTTTAGTGACCGGCACCAGCAGCAAGTAATTATACAACCCATTAACAATGCGCGTTTTCGCGCATTTTTTTATGTGTTTGTTGTGCATCGCATCCATTCTGATCGTTTCACTCACTCTTCACGGTGATTGTCGAGCCAGCTCCTTGTGGCGGTGGTTTCCCGTGTCACCATTCGCGCGCCTTTTGGCGGCTAAAAGTTTGTCTTAAATCAAACAAGTGTGAGTTTGCGTTTCGAATTCGCGCATTATGTGATGATCTCGCCGTCTTTGTGACACGGAAAATGCCACACTCCCGTTACGATACAGTAACAAGGAGGCCCCATGCCAAATAGCCAGTATATTGAAACGGATGTGGTCATCATCGGTGGGGGTGCAACCGGCACCGGCATCATGCGAGATTGCGCACTGCGTGGCATCTCATGCATTTTGCTCGAACGTGACGATATCGCGGCTGGGACATCGGGGCGCAACCATGGCTTGCTGCATTCCGGGGCTCGTTACGCAGTCACAGATACCGAATCGGCCCGTGAATGCATTCAAGAAAACACCATCCTTAAATCCGTTGCTCGCCACTGCGTGGAAGATACCAGCGGACTCTTTATCACCTTGCCGGAAGATGATTTAGCGTACCAAGACACCTTTATTGCCAGTTGCGATAAAGCCGGTATTCCGACCCGAAAACTGACACCACGTGAAGCATTAGCGTTCGAACCCAACGCGAATCCAGCGATGATTGGCGCGGTACAGGTGCCAGATGGCATTATCGATCCGTTTCGCTTGTGTGCCGCGAATGTGTTGGACGGCAAAGAGCATGGCGCCAAGGTGTTTAACCATACCCGAGTGATGGGACTAATTCGTCAAGGAGCGACGGTGCAAGGCGTCCAGTGTTTGCATACCCTCACCGGCGAGCGTTTTGCCATTATGGCCAAGCAAGTGATCAATGCCGCAGGAATTTGGGGGCAGACAATCTGCGAGTATGCCGATCTGAATATCAAAATGTTCCCCGCCAAGGGCTCATTGCTGATCCTCGACTATCGGATTAACAACCGAGTGATCAACCGCTGTCGTAAGCCAGCAGACGCTGACATCTTGGTGCCCGGTGACACCATTTCCTTAATCGGCACCACCTCTGAGCACATCGAGTACGATCAGATTGATAAGCTCGCGGTGACGCCACAAGAAGTGGATGTGCTGATGCGTGAAGGGGCTAAACTCGCTCCCATTATGGCCAATACACGCGTGTTGCGCGCCTACGCGGGCGTACGGCCGTTGGTTTCGGTAGATGATGATGGCAGTGGCCGTAATATCAGTCGTGGCATTGTGTTGCTCGACCACCAAGCACGCGATGGGCTGGAAGGCTTGATCACTATCACTGGTGGTAAGCTCATGACCTATCGTTTGATGGCCGAGCAAGCCACAGACTTGGTGGCTGAAAAGCTGGGTAACCGCAACCATTGCCAAACTGCGACCCGTCCGCTACCGGGCTCTGAGCCTTCTAAAGGGATCCGTAAAGCCAGTGCCAGCTTGGTGAAACCTGTCTATCAATCCGCCTATTACCGTCATGGTGAGCGCGTTAGCCATTTTTTAGATGAAAGTGACGATAGCCAAGCGGTAATTTGCGAATGCGAAATGGTGACCAAGGGTGAGGTGAACTATGCGATTCAATCGCTGGATGTGAAAAATCTCACCGATCTGCGTCGGCGCACCCGTCTGGGTATGGGGCCTTGTCAGGGCGAGCTGTGCAGCTATCGTGCCGCTAGCTTATTCAGTGAACTGGCTGGGATAGATGGCCAAGCCAGCGCAGGGCTGCTGGTGGGCTTTCTTGAAGAGCGCTGGAAAGGCGTGAAACCCATTTTTTGGGGTGATGCGCTACGCGAAGCCGAATTTAGCTATTGGATTTATCAAGGATTATTTGGCGCCGGTGAGGTGCCAACGCCGCCGAAGACACCACACAGTAGCGCTGAGATAAAGCGTGCTACATCGACGTCAGCGGCTGATCAGGAGGTATCACAATGATCCACTACGATATCGCAGTGATTGGTGGCGGCATTGCCGGGTTTACTGCCGCATTGCGGTCACTGGAAGCGGGCAAGAAAACCGTGATGATTAGCGCCGGACAAAGCGCGCTGCATTTTTCGTCAGGCTCGATTGATGTATTGGGCCATTTCCCCAATGGCGAGCCGGTCAGTCAGCCTTTTGAAGCGATTCCGAAACTGGTGCGCCAACATCCTGAGCATCCGTATGCCAAAGTCAGTGTAGATGAGATTACCCAGTCACTCGCTTGGTTCCAACATCAATTGAGCGCGCAAAAGGTGTGTCTGTATCACCAAGAAGATAATGCCAACCACGGCCGTATTACGCCTCTGGGCACTGTGCGACCTACGTGGCTATCGCAAGGGCATGTTTATCAGCATCGCGGCCCCCGTCGTTTCTCGGGTTTGTGTTTTGTCGCCATTGAAGGCTATCGCGATGCACAGCCGACCTTAGCGAAAGATACCATTACCGCCCAGCGTGATTTTGCATCCTGCCCAAGTCGCACCATTACTTTGTCGATTCCGGGTGCTGAGCGATTACGCCGTAACCGCAACGAGCTACGCTCGGTGGATCTTTCCCGTTTATTGGCTGAACCTGAGGCCTTTGACAGCCTGTGCGAGCAGTTAATTGCGCAATCCGGCCCAGATGAGCTGGTGATTTTACCCGCCATCATTGCCGATGTGGCAGGTGAGCGAGGTATGGATGCGCTGAAACAGCGCACCGATCGCTGTTTTCACGAAGTGCCGACCATGCCGCCCTCGCTGCTGGGGATCCGTATTGAGCGTGCGTTACAGCGGGCCTTTGCTAGCGCGGGTGGGATATTGCTGCGTGGCGATCAAGTGACCGGCGGTGAGTTTGACGACAACGGTCGCCTTACCGCCCTGCATACGCGTCAGCTCGAAGATATTCCGTTAACCGCAGAGGCGGTGATCCTGGCCACGGGCAGCTACTTTAGCCGCGGTCTCAATGCTGACCGCACCCAGGTGAGCGAACCGACGTTGGGGTTAGATATGGTGCAAAGCCCTGATCGGAGCGAGTGGCGCAACGACGACTTTTTCAGTCAGCAAAGCCACCCCTTTATGGCCTTTGGCATCAACACCGACAACCAACTACGTCCCACCGCACGCGGCAAGCGCTGCCAAAACCTGTTTGTGTGTGGTGCGGTACTCAGTGGTTACGATCCCGTCTATGAGGGCTGTGGCGGTGGCGTTGCGATCGCAACCGGCTACGCCGCCGCGCAACGTGCGCTCGCTGTGATGGCGAATGCTAAGGAGGCGTCCCATGCTAACTGAATGGCTGAAACAGCGTGACTATAGCGACCATGCGCCGCAACCCACCAGTTTTGACCAATGCATTAAATGCACGGTCTGTACTGTGTATTGTCCGGTATCAAAAGCGAATCCTGCGTATCCTGGTCCCAAAGAGTGCGGCCCAGATGGTGAGCGCCTGCGGATCAAAAACCCTGAGTATTACGATGATCTGCTCAAGTTATGCACCAACTGCAAACGCTGTGAAACCGCCTGTCCTTCCGGGGTGAAGATTGGCGATATTATCGCGGTGGCGCGTGGCAAACACGGCAAGAAAAACATCAATCCTAAGCTGATGCGTGATTACGTGCTGAGCCATACCGACTTGTTTGGCACGCTTGCTAATCCAGTCGCGCCACTGGTAAATGTGATGACCGATCTGAAACCGGTGAAAGCGGTGATGCATGCCACGATTGGGGTGGATAAACATAAATCTCTACCCAAGTATTCTTTTGGCACCTTTCGGCGCTGGATGAAAAGCCAAGCGGCGGCACAAGCGGATTATCCCAAACAAGTCAGTTACTTCCACGGTTGCTATGTGAATTTTAACAACCCGCAGCTTGGTAAAGACTTAGTGAAAGTGATGAATGCGATGGGGTATGGCGTGCAATTGCTCGAGAAACATAAGTGCTGTGGCGTGCCTCTAATTGCCAATGGCTTTTACGATAAAGCGCGCCGCAACGCGACCGCCAATACCGCGATGATTGCCGATGCGGTTGCCGAGCAACGCCCAGTGATCGCCACTTCATCATCGTGTGCGCTGACGTTAAAAGAAGAGTATCCCCATGTACTGGGAGTGGATAACGCTCATGTGGCAGGGCAAATCAGCTTTGTGACCCGCTTTTTACTCAAAGCGGCCATGAATGGCGAGATGCCCAAGCTCAACCCAATTAATAAGCGGGTGGTTTACCATACCCCTTGTCACTTGGAGCGCAGTGGTAATGCGATGTTTACCATTGAGCTGTTGCGTATGATCCCAGGGTTAGAGGTGATTGTGCTCGATAGCGAGTGTTGTGGCTTGGCCGGCACCTATGGGTTTAAAACCGAGAACTATCAAACCTCGATTGCCATTGGCAGTGGCTTATTTGCTCAGATTGAAGCCGCGCAGGCGGACTTTGCGATCACCGATTGTGAAACCTGTAAATGGCAAATTGAAGAAAACACGTCGCTGGAAGCGTTGCATCCGGTGAGTGTGCTGGCGATGGCGGTTGGAGAGCCAGCAGCGTCTTGAACGTCGCTGCAAAGAAAAAGCGCCACCCGATGCGGTGGCGCTTTTAGTCTGAGAGTGTGCTCTAGCTACTCGCTTTGGATGGTGTCGAGGCGGTGGATTTGCCCACCGACTCTGCCAGTAAAGACTTCATCACGCTGATGGTCATCAAGATCACTAACACGCTGATGGGCAGGGCAGTGACCATGTTTGCGGTTTGCAGGGCTCGTAACCCACCGGCAACCAACAATACCGCGGCGACGGCACCGATCATGGTGCCCCAGAATACCCGAAAGCGCTTGGGCGGGTTGTCATTGCCCATCGACAAAATCGTGGTCAGCACGAGGGTGCTTGAGTCTGACGAGGTAATAAACCAGCTAAATAGCAAGAAGATCATCATGGCGTTGAGAATCCAACCCCAGATCCCGCCACCAGTAATCCCGTCAGCGGTAGCAAACAGCGCCGCAGGTAAGTCCCAACCATTGACCAAATCAATAATCCCAGCGGTGCCAATCCCGGCATCGGCAACAAGCTCTTGATGCAACGCGTTACCGCCAAAAATCGCCAGCCAAGCAAAAATCATTAGGGTTGGCGCACACAGCACGCACACGACAAACTCGCGCAAGGTGCGGCCGCGAGAAATACGGGCGATAAACAGGCCAATAAAAGGCGCCCAGCCAATCCACCAACCCCAATAGAAAATGGTCCACGCGTTTTGCCACGCAGAGGGGCCTTGCGCCTCTGGGAACCACAGCCCCATCGGGATAAACTCGACCAAATAGTCGCTCAGTGAGGCACCAAAAATCTGCACTAACCAAGCCGTGGGACCGCCGAATAAAAAGTAGGCAATCACCAGTGCGGAGACGATGATGTTCCACTCAGAAATGATTCGGATCCCTTTGCCGACGCCTGAGAGAGACGACAAGATGGAAGCCACAGAAATCAATGCAATAAGAATAACTTGCGTCGTCACGCCCGGGTCGATGCTGAATAGGCGATTCAGCCCCACGGCAATCTGACTGACACCGAGCCCCAGCGAGGTGGCGACACCGAACACGCAGCCAAGCACCCCCAAGATATCGATAATATGGCCGATAGGGCCGTAAATACGATCGCCAATCAGAGGGTGCACCGTGGAACGTAGCGCGAGAGGCAGCTTTTTGCGAAACGAGAAATAGGCGAGCGCAAGGCCCACAATCACATACACCGCCCAGCCATGAAAGCCCCAATGGAAGTAGGTGACACGCAATGCATCGGCGGCGCGATCAAAGCCCATGGTGGTGGCACCGGCCATATCTGCATACGGGTTGTTGGGGTAGCCGAACGCACCACTTGTATCAAAGTAGAGCGTGGGTTCGGCTACCCCAAAAAACAGTATGCCAACGCCGACACCGGCGGAAAACAACATGGATAACCACGAGAAGGTGCTAAACTCGGGCCGGTCATCGTCATCACCTAAACGAATGTTTCCTAAACGGGTGACGGCAATCGTCAAGCTAGCGACAAGCAATAGCACCAGTACCAGCATGTAATACCAACCAAACGTCGATTCCACCCATCCACGAGCAGCGGCAAATACACGACCGGCTAAATCAGTATTAAATCCGGTAAAAAACACGAAGACACAAACCAGGAGAGTCGCGGCGATCATCATATTTTTATGAACACCTTTAAACAGGCCAGTCTGTGTGACGCAATCGGCAAACGGATGCTGCAATGTACTCGCATTGCTCGCATCCGACGTACTTCGTGTTGACATGAATCATTCCTCTTATAACAACAAAACGCGCAACAATTTACGCAACACGAACAACCTTTGCAAAAAAAAGAGTCATTAATCACATTATTTGGAGTGGAGGTGCGGAGAAAAGCAGCGAAATGGGTCGATAAGACGGCCAGTGGGGGATTGTCTTCGTACACTGAGAACGGATAAGAATTGGAATAGATTGTCTAGGAGTCAGGTGATGAAACCACAATCCGCTTCACGCGATACCATGCTGCAACTTGGGTACCTTGGCTTGCTTCCTTTTATTGGCGGCGTTCTCGTCACTTGGGCCGATCAGACCTTATTTGACCTCACTGGTGAGCAGCTTTTTTTAAGTTACAGCGCGGTGATTTTAAGCTTTTTGTCCGGCGTTTTATGGGGGAATGGTATCGATCATTTTTCTCATAAACTGAGCCGAAATGCGTTACTGCTGAGTAACTTGTTTGCACTACTGGCCTGGGGGGCGCTGATTCAAGGCGCGACGCAATACTTGATTGCTACCGGGTTGCTTGCCATCGGTTATTTAGCGGTATGGCTAGCGGAAAAATGGATCCGAAACAGCGAGAGTGGAGACACGTCCTCCGCCTATCAAACCATGCGTAGCCGCTTGACGGTGGCGGTTGTAGCTTGTCATGGATTGCTGCTTCTTGTGGTGTGAACAGAAAAAGGCCATAAACAAAAACCCTACCGAGAATGAACCTATTGCAGCAATAGGCCGTACCCGTTACTTCGTGCGTAAAAAAACAATTAACTTAATAACGGGATTAAGGGTAGTGGGGTAACCAATGACGATTATACAGTATTTACGCGTGGTGTTTCTTGCACTAGGCATTGCAGTAGCGGCGAGTGGGGCGTACTTGTTCAGCGAAATAAGCACCGTCAAGGCACAGTTTAATGATGTGGTAGAGCGTAATGTTCGACTGCTGAGCACTGTGTCTGACTTGCGTTACTACACCGTTACTTATCGCCGCTTCGCACTAGATTACGGTTTAACCGATGACAAACAAGAACATCGCGATATTCTGGTGAAAATTGAGCGCAACGACCAAGAGGTTGGCGAAGCGCTCGACCGAATGAAAGCACTCACGGTGACGGACAATAATACAGAGGCCGTAGCCACTATAGAAACGCGCCTTAACAATTACAGTGACATGCAAAACGATTACATTTCGCTTATCGATAATGGCCGACTGGGCGATGCGCGCCGCAAAATGTTGGGCCCCATGTTGGCACCGTTTGACCAGATAGTCGCAAACTTGGCGACGTTACAAGAGACGTTGGAAGACCAAGCCAATGCGATAAAGACGCGAGAATCGGAAAAAATCGAGCGATTAATTTATATCGGTATTGCCGTGATTGTCGCACTGATTGTGTTGATGGCGGGTGTGGCGTTATTGCTACAACAGCGCATACGTGGGCCACTGGCGCAGCTGGTTACCCAGATGCAACGGGTGGAAAGCGGTGATCTTACCCAACGTTTGGATCTCGACACGTTTAACCGCGACGAGTTGGGGCAAGCAGCTCATACCTTTGCGCAAATGCAAGAAAGCATTACAGCGTTGATTGGATCTTTAGTGAAAGGCACTCAGCGTTTACAAACAGTGAGTGATGAATTGTCGACCCAGGTGAGTCACACCGTGAACAGTGTTGAACAACAGCGGGGTGAACTATCACAGCTTGCCAGTGCGATGACACAAATGGAGTCTACGTTTGGAGAAGTGGCGAGCAATACGGTGAATGCCGCGGAGCACACTGATAAGACGCGTGAATACGCGGAGCAAGGCCGGCAGACCTTTGAACAATCTTATCAGCAAAGCGTGGCGGCAAAAGATCAAGTTAACGAAGCATCACAAGTGATTGAAGCGTTAACTGAAGACAGTGAGAATATTGGCAAAGTCTCGGAAGTGATTAGTACCATCGCCGAGCAAACTAACTTGCTTGCACTCAACGCGGCCATTGAAGCAGCTCGCGCGGGCGAAGCGGGTCGAGGCTTTGCAGTCGTGGCTGACGAAGTGCGTGGGTTGGCGACCAAAACCCAATCATCGACCGATGAAATTAATCAAATTATCGAGGGGCTTCAAACCAAAGCGCGTCAAGCCTACAAAGTGATGAGCGATAGCCAAACCCTGACACAAAAAGGGCTGGATGATGCTAAGCGTGCGGCAGAAGCGATTGATACCATTAATGATGCCACGCAGCAGGTATCAGAAATGACCGGTGCGATTGCTACCGCAACCGAAGAGCAAACCACAGCAGCGGCCGACCTGAACCAAAATGTGTCGGTGATTCACCGTGCAGCGGAGTCGCTTGCCGAGACCGCAGAGCAAACCCGTCAAGCCTATGAGCGCTTGGAAAAAGAAAACGCGAGTATCAAAGAGCAAGCGGAAGCCTTTAGGCTATAGCAGTACTCACCGACATCATCCACCAACAGAAAGTGCGCTAAATGGCGCACTTTTTTATTCCCGCAGCAAACGCATTAGCGAAACAAATATCTCAACGAAACAAATACAAAGATAAAAAATAATTGATGCTTTGATTGACCGCTCGGAGCACGGCAACCAAGCCGGCATCACTGTTCTCGGTCACGTCCCAAGGCACAAACTTTCCGTAACGGGGCAACGGTAATCCAGATTGCACAGCGGCGGGGTTAACGGCGACCAGGTAGTCAACATACTCTAATGTCAACCCAGATAGAGGAACGGGGGCGAGCCCCGAGGTAGAGATTTGAAACTGGATAAGTGCCTTCGACGCTTGTGCTGTCGGCATGGTGGCTGTGGTATAGGCGCAGTGAATATCAAAAAAACTGTCTGCTTTGTTTTTCATTACCGCGGCGGCCATCAAAGAGGCCCCGAGCTTACCATCGCATAAAAATAAAACCACTGGCTTACCCAGCGCGGTATCACCATGTACGGGTGTCTCGTCGGCACGCGCGCCTAACGAGACTTTGTCTTTGGCATCTATCATTGCCTTTACTCATCTAAAAAGTGGAAGACAGGACGTGCAATGGCGCATCTAGCCAACGCGCATCAGCCCTGGATGAGTTTATCCTAGCCCGCCATACACACAGCGCCAGCGTGGTAAAAACAACTTTTGAATCTGTTACCAATGCGTGGCGCTGTCATCAAACCTTCATGATTGCATAAAGGAACTGTCACTTTGTGCTCTTAATGTGTCTCCCCGTTAACCGAGTTCTTCGTTATGTGTAGATAAACTGATTTGCACAGCACTAACTTAAATAATCGACTTGGAGGTTGATGTGAAACTTAAAGCTCTCTTTGCAGCTACTACAGTATCAATGGCCGTGCTGGCCTCAGGTAGCGCAACGGCCGCAAACCGTGATTACATTAGCATCGTTGGCTCTTCTACCGTTTACCCTTTTGCTACTGTAGTTGCTGAGCGCTTCGGTCGCACGTCGCAATACTCAGTACCTAAAATCGAATCAACCGGTTCAGGCGGCGGTCTTAAGCTGTTCTGTGCAGGCGTCGGTGAAAACACCCCAGATATCACTAACGCATCACGTAAAATCAAAAGCTCGGAAATTGACCGTTGTAAATCAAACGGCGTGGACGACATCGTTGAAATCAAAATCGGTTATGACGGCATCGCGCTGGCGAACTCGAAAATGTCTCCACAATATGACTTGAGCTTGAAAGAGATCTACACCGCGCTTGCCAAAACTGTGCCAGACGGTAACGGCAACTTCATCGATAACCCAAATGACACGTGGAAAGACGTGAACCCATCACTGCCTAACACCAAAATTGAAGTGCTAGGTCCACCACCAACATCAGGTACGCGTGACGCCTTTGTTGAGCTAGCAATGGAAGCGGGCTGTGCCGAATACCCAGAAGTGGCAGCGCTTGAAGACAGCAACGAAGACAAGTTCAAAGCGATTTGTCACGGCATGCGTGAAGATGGTGCGTTCATCGAAGCGGGCGAGAACGATAACCTTATCGTGCAAAAGCTTGAAGCAAACCCAGATGCACTTGGCATCTTCGGTTACAGCTTCCTAGAGCAAAACGCCGACAAGGTACAAGGCTCAAAAATCGCGGGTGTTGAACCGACGTTTGACGCGATTGGTAGTGGCGAGTATCCCGTATCACGTTCACTGTACTTCTACGTGAAAAAAGCACACGAAGACGTGATTCCAGGTCTTAAAGACTACGTGAGCGCATTCACTGCTGAAGATGCCATCGGCAACATGGGTTACTTGGCTGACCGTGGCCTTATCCCACTCGACAACAGTGAATGGAAACAAGTACGCAGCGCCGCAGTTGACCTAAAACCAAACCTGTAAGCGCAGTGTGAACACGAAAGGGTGGCACACATGAGGTGCCACCTTTGTGCGTGTTCAGGAGGAACAATGACAACACCCATGCTGATGACCGTAATTGCTGTCATTGCAATTTCAGGCTTTTTTATTGCTCGATCACGCTCAATCAAGCTCGCCGATACGGCAGGCGGATTGAGTAAGCTTCATTCTCGTCCTAATTATTACGGCTCTTATGTTGCGATTCTCGCGGCTATTCCGGCACTGGTTCTCTTATTGTTGTGGCAAGCGGTAGAACCCAACTTGATCCACAGTTTGGTGATGGCACAGATATCTGATTCGTATGTGACGCAGTTCGGCAATGTCGACTTGCTATACAGTCAGATTGGAAACGTTGCTCGTGGCATCACCCAAACTGACGATGCTGTCTTGTTGGCAGCGGCTGACCATTATCAAATGCTGAACCAACTGGGAACGACATTGCGCTTCACCGCAATGACATCGCTCGCGTTAGCGGGGTTAGCTTTTGGCTGGCGCTCTCTGCGATTACGTCTTCGTGCTCGAAATCGAGTAGAAAATGTGATGCAGGCTTTTCTGCTGCTTTGTTCAACACTCGCCATTTTAACCACACTGGGCATTGTGCTCTCGGTGCTGTTTGAGGCGCTACGCTTTTTCCAAATGATCCCGGTCACTGAGTTTATCTTTGGTACTGAGTGGTCACCGCAAATTGCCTTGCGCGCCGATCAACAAGCGGCCAGCGGCTCGTTTGGTGCGATTCCGCTGTTTACCGGCACTTTGATGATCTCGTTTATCGCCATGTGTATCGCGGCGCCAGTCGGGTTGATGAGTGCGATCTATTTGGCCGAATATGCATCGCCGCGTGTGCGGGGTATCGTCAAACCGATTTTGGAAATCCTCGCGGGAATTCCAACCGTGGTTTATGGCTTCTTCGCAGCATTGGTCGCCGCACCGTTTATCCGTGATGTGGCACAGGCGATCGGCTTTAGCAGTGCGTCGTCAGAGAGTGCATTGGCTGCCGGTGCGGTGATGGGGATCATGATTATTCCTTTCGTTTCGTCATTGTCAGACGATGTGATCACCGCCGTACCGCAATCTTTGCGTGATGGCTCGTTCGGGCTGGGTGCCACGCCGTCAGAAACGGTTCGCAAGGTTGTTTTACCGGCTGCGTTACCCGGCATTGTGGGCGGCTTATTGCTGGCTGTCTCACGTGCAATCGGCGAAACCATGATTGTGGTGATGGCGGCGGGTCTGTCTGCGAATCTAACGGCTAATCCACTTGACTCAGTGACCACAGTAACGGTGCAAATTGTCACGCTACTCGTGGGTGACCAAGAATTTGATAGTCCAAAAACCTTGGCAGCGTTTGCTTTGGGTCTGACGTTATTTGTTGTGACGCTCGCACTTAACGTTATTGCGCTGAACATCGTGAAGAAATACCGGGAACAATATGACTGATAGAATCGAAAAACTGGCGCAAGAAAAGCGCGCAAGGGTAAAGGCCAGCTTAGCAAAGCGCCGCGGGAAAGAAGGACGTTTCCGTTTTTACGGTATCGGCTCTATTTTCCTTGCGTTTACCTTCTTGGTTTTATTGCTCGGCTCGATCGTCTCGCAAGGCTACACGGCTTTCTACACCACGGAAATTCGCTTGACCGTTGATTTAAGTGAAGAAAATCTAGGGATTGAAGGCAAGCCATTAAACGACGAAACCCTTAAATACCTGGGTTATCGCTCAGTGCTGGCAGATGCCATTTTTGATGCCATGCCGGAGGTGACGTCGCGCGGTGACAAACGTGAGCTGTTCCGTTTCCTGTCTAACGGCGCCGAGTACGACTTGCGCGACCGTGTGGCGGCCAATCCTGACCTGGTGGGCCAAGAGATCGAAATTTGGGCACTCGCGGGCGACAACGTCAACCAGTTTAATAAAGGCAATATTGATGGCAGCTTGCCGGAGTCTTATCGCCAGTTTAAAGACAAACACATTGGTTGGTTCAACCAGCTTAAAGAAGACGATCGTGTTCGCACCGTGTTTAACTCGCGCTTTTTCACCAATGGTGACAGCCGTGATGCTGAACTTGCGGGGATCTGGGGCGCGACCGTAGGCTCTTTCTACACGCTGCTGGTGACACTGGCATTAAGCTTCCCCATTGGGGTAGCGGCCGCGATTTACCTGGAAGAGTTCGCACCACGTAATCGCATCACTGAGATTATTGAAATCAACATCAATAATCTGGCTGCGGTACCGTCGATCGTGTTTGGTTTGCTGGGCTTAGCCGTGTTCCTCAACTTTGCCGATCTGCCGCGTTCTGCGCCGGTTGTTGGCGGCTTGGTACTGACACTGATGACATTGCCAACCATCATTATCTCGAGCCGTGCCTCTATCAAAGCGGTACCGCCATCGGTACGTGATGCTGCCTTGGGTGTGGGTGCATCGAAAATGCAAATGGTGATTCATCATGTGTTGCCATTAGCCATGCCTGGCATGCTGACCGGCACCATTATCGGCATGGCACAAGCGCTGGGTGAAACCGCGCCGCTACTGATGATTGGTATGGTGGCCTTTATCGTGGATATCCCCTCAGGGCCCCTTGATGCTGCCACTGCGTTACCCGTTCAAATCTATTTATGGGCAGAGAATCCTGAAAAGGGCTTTGTCGAAAACACCTCTGGCGCAATCATGGTATTGCTGGCATTCCTTGCTCTGATGAATGCCTGTGCCGTGATTCTGCGTAAGCGTCTTGAGCGACGCTGGTAAGTCGGGAGAAACAACCATGACGACGACAACAATGAACAACCTAGCCATGACCGAAGAAGTAGTAGAAACCACGCCGCAAAACACGGCGGCACCGACTGAGACGTGTGGTGTGCCTTTTGTAGAAAACCCGCGTATGACGGCCCGTAATGTTTTTGTGAATTACGAGAACGGCTCAAAATCAGCGATCACCGATGTCAGCCTGGATATTGGTGAAAAAGAAGTCTTGGCGATGATTGGCCCGTCAGGCTGTGGTAAATCCACCTTCTTGCGCTGCCTCAACCGCATGAATGATACCATTCCTGGCTGCCAAGTGTCGGGCGATATTATTTTGGATGGCGAAGATATCTATCATCGTGACACCGAAATTGTTGAGCTGCGCTCGCAAGTGGGCATGGTATTCCAGCGTCCTAACCCGTTCCCGAAATCGGTTTACGATAACGTGGCATATGGCCCACGTATTCACGGCCTGGTTGACGGCAAAGATGAGTTAGATGGCCTGGTCGAGCAATCACTGACGCGCGCAGGGCTTTGGAACGAAGTGAAAGACCGTCTGGATCAACCAGCAACAGGCCTATCAGGCGGCCAGCAGCAGCGTCTATGTATCGCACGTACTATTGCGGTCGCACCGGAAGTGATCTTGATGGATGAGCCTTGTTCGGCGCTTGACCCCATTGCCACCGGTATCATTGAAGAGCTGATTGCCGATCTGAAGAAAAACTTCAGCATCGTGATCGTCACGCACTCGATGCAGCAAGCGGCACGTGTGTCTGATCGCACCGCTTACTTCCACCTAGGCGACTTGGTTGAAGTAAACAGCACACAAAAAGTCTTTAATGACCCTGAGCACAAACTGACCTCTGATTACATTAACGGTCGTTTTGGTTAAGCCGAGATGGCGCTGACCCAGCGCCATTGGTTATAGAGCAGGGGTGTTTGCCGATTATTTCGGCGTTTAGCGATAAAAGTGCAAAAAGTCACTTTACATCAGCCACCTCTGCTCATACTATACGACCCGTTCCGGAGAGATGGCTGAGTGGTTGAAAGCACCGGTCTTGAAAACCGGCAAGGGTTAATAGCCCTTCTAGGGTTCAAATCCCTATCTCTCCGCCACATACTAAAAAACCGCTGATTATTCAGCGGTTTTTTTCGTTTATGCCCCACAAACATCCAAACCCTGACCTCACCAACATTTTAGGCGATTCTGTCTAAACAGCTATTCTGCACTTTGGTATTCTAACCCCTTATATTTCTGCCTCTTACATGGTCTTTTGGATGCCGCTAACCGAAGGGCGGTAGCGTGGGCGTTAAAGCAAATCCATTGGGCTTGTTGTGCCCGCAAATTGTTGCCCGATCACATGGGTATAGATCTGCGTGGTAGAGAGGTCGGTATGGCCCAATAAGGTTTGAATGGTGCGAATATCGTAACCAGCCAAAAGCATCTGTGTGGCAAAGCTATGGCGAAACGTATGACAGGTAACGTGCTTATGGGTGATGTCGACCTTTTGCACCGCACGATTTAAGGCTTTACGCAATCTTACCTAGCGGTTGGTTTAAAAACTGGTTGTAAAGAAAGGCTAGTGCATTGAGAGCTACCTTTTGTGTGTTCGGTGAAACTTGCTGCGCATTTGCCAAATAAGACAGAAACGTTTTTACATCCTCGTCACTGAGCTCTGTAGGGTGTTGCTTATGATGGAAAAAGATAAATCGACGAACCCAGTACAAGTAATTTTTCTCGGTTTTGATCGCATAGCCTCGTCGCCTAATCTCATGCTGAAGGCTTGCCATAAAAGGACTTTTGGTCATGATCTTTTCCCTCCACCCAAGACTGTATATTCATACAGTCTATCGGTAAGGAAAGCCAAATAGTGTGCACACTTTTTCGAGACACATTCACATTATCGCTGAAAGAGAAATTATTAGTGCAATATAATCAGAGGGTTACAAATTATCCTTTGAGGATAGTGTGAACGCCTTGTCCGGGATAGGCGGCATGCACACTTTCGCAGTCAAGGTGATTGCTTCAAGCGTTAAAAATGTGTTTAATCATAAGTAGTTAGATGAAAAAAGGCGCGTATAACGGTTTGGGAAAATCGAGCGCGCGCACTAATACAATGTTAGCAGTACAGGGGGCATATGAAGTACAAAAAAAATATGAAAGCTGTCGATGTTGGTATTGTTGATAATCAAGAATATAAGTTCACTTGGCGTCAACATTTTCTACCATACTCATCCATGAAACGCTTTTGCGACGAGAACGGAAAGCTTAATGTAATAAATAAGTTGAAAGTGCAGGTTAATTTCAGAAAGTTAGACCGTTATGAGTCTGGCGCCGTTGCAGCTAGAGCATGGACTCAAAAAACGGAGAAGCAAATTTTTAATAGTATCGAAACTTCATATTTTGAACTTTCAAAGAGTATATGCAGCGGTCAGGACTGTCTGACAAAAAAAGACCATCAAACACTGACAAATTATATTAGTCTTTGGGCGGCAAGGTTCAATTACAGAGTAAATGATCAGAAAAAACACCTCTTAAATGGTATCTCTGAACCACAGCTTACGCAGCATCAGGTACAAAACCTTGAGCAAAGAGGCCAGACAGTTAGTGGTGTTATTCAATCTTATGAATTGAATAGTTCTCTAGCTCAAACAGAGTATGATGCGAATAGACTTAAGCTCGGAAATGTGAAGTGGCGGATCTATCGTTTGGTTGCGCTTGATTGCATACTTCCAGATACAGTTAGTAACACACTCGCACTGCCAATAGCACCAAATATTGTAGCTTTGCCTGTTGGTTCTAGTCTTGATGTCATGTCTAAAGAATCCATATCATCGCTTAATCTACAACTTATAGATGGTAGTGAAGAGTACTACTATGCGAAAGATATCTCTCGACTAATATACTGCTAACAAGCAATTTAAGAGGGATTCACAACGCTTGGCATTTTTGCTTCTACTTCTAATTTTGTGTTTACGGTACAATGCTTTAAGTTGGGTGGTGGCGTTGTTCACCCCTTAATTGGGCGTTAGATTTACTAAAGAACAACAGAGTGATACTGTGAGCATGTGATACCTAGGAGTGCTTATGTCAATTATTTCTATTGGTTACAGTCGCAGAAGTATTCGGGAGTTTATAGAGGCATTAGTCGAGTACGATGTTAAGTACTTGATAGATGTTAGAACTAAACCATTTTCTAAATATCACCCTGAGTTTAACAAAGACCTCCTAGAAGCAACCTTGAAAAATGCCGGAATAAAATATGTTTTTATGGGTGATAGTGTTGGTGGTCTTCCAAGTGACTCACAGTGTTACACTGAAGGAAAAGTTGACTATCGAAAAACAGCAGATAGTAATGTTTTTAAACACGGATTAGAGCGGTTAATTAAAGCCAATGATTTAGATGTTAATGTTTCGATTATGTGTGCGGAAATGAAACCTGAACAGTGTCATCGTTCAAAGTTAATTGGAGAGGAACTCACAAAAAAAGGCATAAATATAAATCATTTAGATGAAGGAAATGTTATTCGAACGCAAAAAGAAATAATAGAGAGAATCACAAAAGGTCAATATTCCATGTTTGACGATGAATTTACATCAGTTAAAAAGTATAGGTGACCAATGAAAATATTCACGATCGGTGCTTATGGAAAAAGTGAAGATGAGTTTTTTAACTCGATAATAGAAAACGGAATCACTTATTTTTTTGATATTAGGCAACGTAGAGGCGTCAGAGGATCAAAATATAAGTTCGTAAATAGCAAGTACTTACAAAGCAAGCTGTCTGAACTTGGTGTACAGTATTTTCATATAAAAGACCTAGCTCCAACAACAGAAATAAGACAGATTCAAAAAAAACAAGATTCCGTAACTAATACAATAAAACGTGAACGGCAGTTACTAAGCAACGAGTTTTGTTCCACATATAACCAATTAATCTTAAACAACCATCAGTTCAAAAAAGAAATTACCGAAATTAACAACGGAGAGACAGTTGTGTTTTTCTGTGTTGAAGCAGAACCCTTGGCATGTCACCGGAGCTTGGTTACAGAAAAACTTAACAAATTAAACTCTTCACTGGAGGTTGTCCATTTATGAATAAAGTTGTTGTTACATCAAAAACTCGAATGTCGCATGGTTACTGCGTTGGTGGGTATGATTTGTCAAATGGAAAATATATTCGATTGTTAAAAATAAATGGCAGCAATCAAGGTTATGATACTCAGTTTGAAATTGGTGAACTTTGGAGACTGAGTTATACACCACGTCAAGATGTTATCCCACCGCATGTTGAAGATGTATTGGTAACTAAACAGCAATATATTAGAACTATCGATGATCTTTCGGACTATATTCAGCGTCGTATAACGCCATATAATGGGTATATTACCGGACTTTTTGATAACACATTAGGTTTTACGAACAACGGTGGATTATATGTAAATGGCTCTAAAGGCTTACCTACAAATAGTGTAGGTTTTTGGCTAATTCCAGAAGAGTTACAAATGGTCAAAGGTGCTGGCGATCGTATTCGATATAAAGTTAGAAATGCATTATATGAAATGCCTTACGTTGGGTTACAGCCGGCACTAAACTCAATTCCAGCTGGGACGTTAGTCCGAGTATCTCTGGCAAGATGGTGGACACCTGACCCTGATAGTTGCGAAGAAAGGTGTTACGTTCAGTTGTCTGGTTGGTACTAAAAATCTAACAAGGCGTTCCAATTGACAAAATATTTGTCACGAATTTTGGTTTTTAAAATACCCCGCCAAATATTTTGCAACTGAACTTCGCGTTAAACGGAATCGAGAATGAGTCAAACTCTTCAGAAATGTCATGTTTTTAATTTTAGTGAGTCATATTCCTACGCTGACAAAGTTAGGAAGGAAATTTTTGAAGATGATTTTCTGGCTAATCCTATTGAAGTAGCAAGTGATCTTGAACATCAAATATTAAAGCCTCGAAAATGGTCGTTGTTACATGACTATATTGACTATGTGGTTCGCGATGATTTGAAATTCTACTTTCTCGGTGGCGGATGGGATTACGAAGATGTTAATCCAGTATTTTCTATGCTTGATGCTCACAGTGTTAAATATCTAACCCTAGAACAATATATCGAAGAGCATTTTCGTGATGATGAAACAGGTGAAACAATAGTAGTCACTGAAGAATACGTGGAAAAATATAAGTACGAATATGCTATTTTTTATCTAAAAGACATTGTATTAGATAGCCTACCTTCTATGATTGTCCCTGAGGTTTTTACACTGCTATTTTCTGATCGTGAAGCAATGAAGGTTTTCAATCTAAAGGTAGCCGATATGCTTGGATCTAGAACGGCTAGGTGCACTTATTGGCCAAAATGGCTGGAGCGGGCGCTATTTTGTAGAGAGAAAGGCTTGTGTGCAATATGTAAGGCTGATCTGACGTCACTACATCATGTGAATGGAAAGCTTGCGATTGATCATATAGTCCCTATCGCCCTCAATGGTGTAAATGACCCAACCAATCTACAAATACTTTGCGAAGCTTGTAATGGCAAGAAGAGCGGTAAAGATGTTGTTACTTCAAATGCGTTGCCGGTATTTTGGTAGCCAATCATTTAACAAGCGCAATCACGCGGACCAGTTTTCCGCTGCGCTCCAAATTGTCCGGTGTTGCGGGCGTTAGGTTTTTGGAGTTACCCTTAAGGATATTTGATGCAATCAGTTGTAATTAAAAGTGAAGACGATGCTTGGAAGCTGCTAAGCGAAATTTTAGATTCGGATAAATATGATAATTATTTAGAATTTCAAAATTGGCCAAATATATCTATTAATATCAAAGGTGATAGATATTCTTCTACCCTCCCAGCTAGCTTATTAGAAAAGCTTTCATTTATTCAGAGAAATTTAAACAGTTTTTATGGTGAAACTGTTTATGATGGAGACGCTAGGTTCCTAAAAAAAGCAGATAAACATGAAATAGAGCTTGTTTATAGTATTGTAAAAGGAAGCACTGACATAAAAGCAGATGCTACTGGTTTATTGAATAAACTTGGTGAATCAATGGCAAAACCTAGTACGCAAAAAATTACAGCGATAACACTTTGTTTTATTTCATTAGCCATTTCAGGTGCTTTTGTCATTGGCAACCATATGGATAACATTAAAGAAATTGAAATTGAAAAACAGAAGACCCTCCAGAAAGCAATAGAAGCTTTACCGCAATTAAAAGATACTTCAGGTCAATTACATAGCACATTTAGAAAAATAATATCTGCAGCTTCTGATGCTGACTCAATAAAACTAGGTGATATTGAACTCGGTAAGAATGAAATTAATAGAATCGCAGAAAAAGATAAAAATAAATACGAAAAAGATATTGTTGAAAGCGAGTTTAAAGTTACCTCATTGAGAGGCTATGATCGCCATTACTCAGTAGGGGTCACTGACCTAAAGAACAACCGCAAATTTACTGCAAAATTATATAAACATTCCGATAGCGATGACGATTTGAGTTTATTGGCTAAATCGTTAACAAGCGAAGAATCTATAAGCCTAGTTGTAGGTGTTAAGGTTATTGATAATAATTATGCGAATGCAGAAATTTTTGAAATAAAAACCTAACAAGTAATTCAACAGGACTATGGACTTGATCCGTTTTACTGGACACGCATCGACGACCTGAGGAGGTCAGTATGCCAGCCTATAAAACGGGTAAAAAGACAGCGCAATATTCACTAGACTTCAAACTGAAAGCGGTTGAATGGAGCTATGAAACGCATCGAACAGTGAAGTCGGTTGCAGAGGCGATTGATATCCATCCATTCATGCTATCGAAATGGCGTAAAGCGTATCGAGATGGAGAGTTTGGTATGGTCAAGTCCCAAAAAAATAAAGTGAAGCCAGACAAGGTGAAGGATGAGTTATCGGCACTCAAGCGACGGATCACAGAGCTTGAAGAGGAGAACGATATCTTAAAAAAGTGGCAACGCTTTCAAGCAGAACAAAGGCGCAAGCCTACCGATTCGTAAAGCAATATAGTGATGTTTACTCAGTAAAAAAGCTGTGTAGGCATCTTTCTGTGTCTCGTAGTGGCTATTATGATTGGCTAAGCCGCGGACAGTCAGGACATGCGCGCGCAGATAGTGAGCTAGGCGCAGAGATAGCGTTCATCTACCGTAAAAGCGAAGGCAGATATGGGAGTCCTAAAATCCATGCGGCGTTGAAGGCAAAAGGTCTCGCAGTGAGTCGTAAGCGTGTGGCCCGCTTGATGCGAGAAGCAGGTTTAAAGGCGAGAGTGGACAGTGTTTACCGTCGTCGGCAAAAGAGTCGGACGTTCTTTAAAGGACTCGTCAATCGACGCTTAGAACAAGAAAAGGCGAGCAAAATCAATCAACAATGGACTGCGGATGTTACCTACATAAAAGTAGGAAACCGATGGGGCTACTTAGCAGTAGTGATTGATGTTTACTCAAAAAAGGTACTTAGCTGGGCGCTCAGCGACAGACTCGATTCAAACTTGACGATGTTCACTATCGTTAAAGCACTCGCTAGCCGAAAGCCTAAACGGGGGCTGCTATTTCATACCGACAGAGGGCGCGAGTATTGTGCGGATAGGGTGCGACATTTACTGGCGGAACACGGTATTGAGCAGAGCATGAATCGGCCAGGGAAATGCACGGATAATGCAGAAGTCGAGTCGTTCTTTAAATCGCTTAAGGGCGAGTTAATCAAAGATGCACCGATTGCTAACTTAAGGCACTTACGAGAGAAGCTCAGAAAATATATTCAGTACTTTTATAATCGAACACGGTTATACAGTAGCATTGGCTATATGTCGCCGATAGCGTTTGAAAAACAATGTACTTAACGAAAGACGTGTCCGTTAAAGTGGATCAACATCACTAAAAAAAGCTGGTTGTTTTCACTCCGTTCAACATTATAACCAGCTATTTTTAGCCCGTTAATTGGGCGTTATGTGTAAAAAGGAGGTACATAAAAATGTATACATGGACAAATCAACCTTATGAGTCGATGTGGAATCATTTAAGATTTCTTCAAGCTCCAAAAAATGTAGAGTCGCTATTAACCGGGAAAATGAGGTCAAATCGGGAACTCGTTCTTCCAGAAGGAGAATTGGCTGAGAGAAAGTCAAGACAAATAGCATATTCAATTAAGCAGGCTGATGAATATTTCCAATCCGCTCAGAATGTAAGCATTGTAACTAGTCCACTATTATATTTTTACGGTATGCTTTCTTTGGCTAAGGCGACCGTCGTGGCTAACGACCCCAATCTTTTATTAGGTGACATCAAATATCATGGGCTTTTTACTCGACCTATTACAAATGAACTAAAAGACTATGTTGAGGATCATCATCAGTGGAGTGTTGATAAGGAGTTTGCAGTTACAAATGATGGTGTTGTGAACGAACTTTTCAAGGTGGTTTGTGGCAGTTCATTACCTAAAAACTCAGTAATAAAACTGAAAGAGTTATTTAGAACTAATCCAGAAATAGGGGATGTTTATTCAAGGTTTTATTCTGAGCCACCAGGCTTTTTCCCTCTGTATGGTCATAATTTTACGCAAGAACCGTTTCATATTGAAATAAACCCGCAAACAACAGATAAAGAGTTATTTTTAAAATCGTTTGGTTTTATTCAAAGCGATTTTGAAGTTCTGGATGATATCCTTCATTCTCAAGCTTTAAGGGTTGTAAGTAAGCCATCGCTCCAAACTCTACCTAAATATATGCACATTTATTATGCGATACCCGGTGGGAGGTATTTGGTGTCAGGACTGGAGACCGAGAATGATGGTGAATCTCAACGTCTTTATGTTCCTCAAGAGCTGTGTGACTACATCGCAATGTTTATTCTTGGCGATATTGTTCGTTATAAGCAAGAGTTTTGGGGGCAAGTTATATCTGGAGAAAAGGATGGTTCAATTTCTCTAGTCAATCTTTTTGTGTCGATTGCCAAAAGTAGGTTCCCCAATTTTATCCTCAACCAGATCTTTAACGAAACATTTACCTATGGCTCAGTAGGCCGCATGATGTGAGTTTTGCACACCTAACACATATGAGCCCTTCTCCGGTCAATAGGCAATAGCATTTTTTTGGCTGCGCAGCAGCCAATGCTCTCGAACAGCAAAGTCGTCTACTTCGTTCTGTCATTTCCGCCATTAAGTCATTGCTTACGGCAAACACATATAGAAGGTCTCTTACTGCGGTCTCACCGCTGCCTGCCGATCATGTGACAGGGCCATTAGACATTATTCGGTTAACCCAAGCAGGCGCTATTCAAAAAGAAGGCTAAACGTTTGTTTTCCAGTTATCTTCAGGCTCAGTTTGGGTGTAAGCAACTTTGTTGTTCGCTTGTGTGCGCAACAATGGGGCGGCTAATCAAAGCAAAGGGGCTTGGACAACCATTGGCACAGCAGACCATTGGGGCTTAATGCCCAGTGAACTCAGTCAGCAGCGTGCTCCTTCTCAGCACCAGTTAGACGTTCAGCTCACCCCATTGTGCGACTTACTCGGGTAAGAACTTGTGTTCGTCAAACACGGTTTTGTTCCTCAACATGAAGTAAACGCAGCGTCCCAGCTTGTGGGCGAGTGCAGAGAGTGCTTTGGCTTTACTCATTCGCTTTTGTAATCTGTTTAGGTATTTCCTGGCTTTTTCATTGCCGCGAAGATAAAGCACCGCCGCTTCAGAGAACGCCCATTTAAGGTGTGCGTTACCGATTTTGTTGCCATTGGTCCCGTATTGTTTTCCCGCAGATTCGGCTTTGCATTTAATCAGTCGAGAATAAGACGCGAACTGTTGGACAGTTGGAAAACGTTGGATGTTGCCAATTTCATACAAGATAGTCAGTGCCAGAATGCGGCCAATGCCAGGGATAGTTTGTAGCAGTTGGTAATCTTGCGGGTTATGTTGTTTGGCATTTTGCTCGATGAAGTGTTCAACGCTTGCCAGCTCTTTGGTGTAGAAGGCAATCACGTTCAAATCGATATCGAGATTGCGGTTTATTGCTGGTTCGTTGAAGCGGTTGCGAACCTCTTCTCTGGCGCAGGGATAGCGCAGTTGGAGGTTAGGTGCAGGATGATTGTACTGACTAAAGGTGTTGGAGACATGGGCTTTCAAATCAGCGCCGTGACGCATGATTTTAGTTCGGCGGCGAAGCAAATCGCGAGTGGCCCTCATCGTTTTTGGATAGACATAAGCCAGCGGAAAGTTACCGCCCCTGAGAAGAGAAGCAATCTTATAGGAATCAATGCGGTCGTTTTTGGTTTTGCCGCCGTGAATGGCTTTCATGTACAAGGCATGGCCGAGCACAAAATCAAAGGCGTAATCAAGACAAAGGTCACTAACCCAATACCAGCAATGCATACACTCGACGCTGACAACAATGTGGTCTTGAAAGGGCGCAAGAATGTCTAAGAGTGCGTCAGGGTTGGCGTCAACTTTCTTATGAACCACGGTGTTACCCGCAGAATCAATGATACAGACGTAAAGAATGCGCGCATGCAGATCGATGCCGCAGTAATAATCGTGCTGTTGGTTATACAATCTCATTGAGTCTCTCCTTTCTGGATTTGTCGCCTTCCAGCTTAGCCTGCTGGTTAAGCTGGAGGAGAAGGCTCAATGAGTATCAAGCAATTTAAGAGGGATTCACAACGCTCGGCACTTTTGCTTCTACTTCAGTTTTAGTGTTTATGGTACAATATTTTAGGTTTGAGTGGAGGCGTTTTTCACCCCTTAATTGGGCGTTATAAACAAGAGGAGATTTTCGATGGGAAGTAAAATCCCTGAAGCTAGGCTAGGATCTGGCAATCGTGTAGCTGCAACTGATTATGAGAATAAGCCCTATGGGGCTCTATTTTGTGCATCTCCTAGTTGTAGTGCACAGTTATCATTTGTGAAAAGGCATGATCGAAAATACGCCACTAAAACTGTAGAAATAGCACCATGTTTTCGATTAAAAAGAAATGAAGAACATAGTGCAAAATGTAAGTATAACATTGGTGGTCAGCTCAACATCATAGCTAAATCATCTGACTCTGCTGTCTTTTCCGCAATTGAGAAATCAAAATATGAGTTTCGACTTCATATTCTTCTTAAAGCACTCTGGGAGTTGTCTAAACCTGAGATAGAAAACAAAGGAAAGGCTTGGGGTTCTTCGGGAGAGTCTGATAAGAAATACTCCAACAAAGGTAAACTAACCAACTATCTGAAAACATTGAAGCAAATACTTCAGTTGAGAGCACTATGTGAAGATAACAAAGAGCTGAAAAGTTTAGTAACGCTTAACTATAGGGGCAAGAAAGTTAGTTGGGAACGTTTCTACTTTGATCACGAGAACCTTCATAACTTTGTAAAGCACTATAAAGTTGGTGAATACACTATGCCTCTTGCCATTTCTGGGCATATTCATGAACTAAGAAAACCAATGAATGAGAAGTTCCCTTTTCACGTAGTAGAGCTAAATTCTCCATTTGTGGAACCTGATAAAAATGGAGTAATTAAGAAGCCAATTCCACAAATTATTTTAAAAAATAGTTCATTGCTTAAGTACATAGATCCATCAAAAGAATATATATTTTTCGGACGCTGGAAGCCTCGTGAAAGAAAACGTAGTGGTCGCAATGAGAACTCAAAGACGCAATGGGTATTTGAGAATATAGAGATGTATATAGATAACAAAGATCACTTCATCGAGTGCTAGTTTATAACAAACGAGTATGTCGTCAATCGCTAAAATTTAGCGAGATTTTTATCCCACATCACGTCGTCTCTGAGCATCGAATTTAAGATCACTACCATCTTACGCACACAGGCAATAATGGCGACTTTTTTCGACTTTCCGGTGGCAACCAATCAGGATGCGCCGCTTTGAATGTTTAATAACTTAACGTGTGAAAGAGATGTATGGGAATGTCGTTTCCGTGTTCGTCCACCGCGTGAAGAGAAAAGTGATGCTTGGCGAGAACAACGCTGAAAAAGAACTGAGTAGGCATGGTTACTTGCGGAGCTAAAGGCCGCACCTAAGTGTGGCAGATCTTCAAGAGGGGGATCCATGTCATTCGTTATGCAGTTAGTTTTACATTGTCATTCTTTAGAATTATATTAGGGTTCCCTAACTCGCTGAATATAAGAGTAAAGGAGTAGAAAATGTTTGATTTTGTTTGCGGCGTAGCTACAGGGGTCACAGGAAATTTAGCGACTAAACTTATCGAAGCGTTTTGGGGTAGCAATAAGCTGAATTCAGAACCACCAGAACCTAGCAATGATGAGCAACAATTCGATGACTCACTACATAGTGCTGAACAACATCCTAAGATCTTTGAGACGTTTCATATAAAAAATGGTTTTAAGGACATATTGAACTATGTCGAAAAACCAGTCGTTCATGCAATCGTTGAAGATTCACCAACCACCCACTATCACCTAATTACACTGGTTGTTGAGTGTCAAAATACCGGAGAATGGTTTGTTTCCCAAAAAGGGGAAATGGCTTTTGAAGGAGGAGGTGGCGGTATTCGAGTAGCACGCAATGTCATTGAATTGTGTGCTGAAAGAAGAGTAAAAGTGACACCTTGGGTTTTAAACGATGAAAAAGCTGAATTATTATCTTCAGGTCGCTTACTTTGGCATGATGTTAAACAGGAATTAATTCCATTATTGACATATGCTAAGAGTGAATATTTTATTAATCGTATAGCTAGACGTTATAGGGAATTAACTGCATAACACATATGAGCCCTTCTCCGGTCAATAGGCAATAGCATTTTTTTGGCTGCGCAGCAGCCAATGCTCTTGAACAACAAAGTCGTCTACTTCTTTCTGTTATTTCCGCCATTAAGTCATTGCTTACGGCAAACACCATTACTGCGGTCTCACCGCTGCCTGCCAATCATATGACAGGGCCATTAGACATTACTTCCCGTTCCCACGCAGGAGCGTGGGAACGAGTTATAGAGAATGACTTTTCCGTGGTCATCCACCGCGTGAAGATAAAAGTGGTACTTGGCGAGATCAACGCCGAAAAAGAATTGAGTAGACATGGTTACCTCGGGTATTAAAGTAAAGGCCGCACCTAAGTATGGCCGAGCATCAAGAGAAGGAATTATGTCATTCGTTAGTTTGTTACAAAGAATCGGTAAGGATTAAGGAAAAGATGAAAGTAGATATAAGACCAGCCAAGGAAGACGAACTGGAATCTCTCCATTCTTTGGTTATTTCAAATGATGAATGGACACAGTTTAATGGCCCTTACTTTCCTTACTCACATCCATCACTAGAACAGTTTGAGAAATCTTCATTCCAAAGATTATTAAATGGTTCAGACTTACAGGTAATCACTGTAGATAATGTACCTGTTGGGACAGTAAATTGTTACTGGGAGTGTGAAGAAACTCGCTGGCTTGAAGCTGGTATCATCATTTACGATTCTGCATATTGGGGGAAGGGTATAGCAGCACTAGCAACTCCTCTCTGGGTTTCGTACTTATTTAACACTAAAGAAATTGAGCGTGTTGGTATGACAACCTGGTCGGGTAATCCTCGCATGATGTCGCTAGCATTGAAATTAGGCTTCCAACAAGAAGCTAGATTGCGAAAAGTTCGTTACTACGAGGGCAAGTACTACGATTCAGTTAAATATGGGATACTGCGTTCAGAGTGGCTAGAACGCAACTGGCAATAAATTTAAGAGTAATTCTGGACTTGGTCCGTTTTACTGGACACGAAGAAAAGATCATAAAAAGTAGGGGGTTGTTCATTCTTATGTATTCCAAGGATGAATAACTCACAAGAGAACATAATGCATACAATAAATATCCAGTATTATAAACATCCTTATGCCGAATTTATCCTTGGTTCGTATCAAGGTAAGCTTTGCTTGTGTGACTTCCGATATCGCAAGATGAGAAGTGCTGTTGATGAGCGCATTAAACGGATTCTTAACGCTGATTTTGTAGAAAAGAGCGATGATGTTTTAGCGGCTACTCAAGCTCAACTCGAGGAATATTTTTTGGGTGAGCGAAAAACTTTCGATTTGCCTTTACTCTTGGCGGGTACCGATTTCCAACGGTCGGTATGGAATGCATTAAGCAACATTGAATACGGTGACAGGGTAACGTATCAAGAGTTGGCAGTATCGATTGGTAATGAAGCCGCAGTACGTGCGGTTGGCAATGCTAATGGGGCAAATGGGTTGGCGATTATCATTCCTTGCCACAGGGTTATCGGCACCCAAGGGGAGCTTATTGGCTATGGTGGCGGTCTGTCACTGAAAAAGCGCCTTTTAGAATTAGAGCAGAACTTATTCATTTAAGGATAGAGTAGGGGCGTATGAGAGCGGAGCTGAGAGCGAAAATCCTGGCGGTATGTGAACAAAAGATCAAAGCGAAAGGTGAGAATGTCGGTGTGTCATTTTATGCGTTCTTCAAAAACAAAAATGACGATCCAGAGCAGTTGATGGAAGCCGCAACCTGGTGGATACAGACCCATCAGTTAGATCATTTTGTTAAGGCAAGGATCATCAAAGAGATGGTCAAAAATAATTTATGACGACTGTAGAAATCATGGCCTATTTTTCCGACAAGGTGTAATTCAGGTTCACCAAGATGGCAGTGGGTAGCGGGGTACTGGCCTAGACAGCCGGACTGGCTTGGGCTCACGGATGTTAGAAATCCCGCCACGGTTGAGGTAGCATTGCCGACTTTTTCTGCGGTGAGAGGCATTTATGTATATCGGCTTTGACTATGGTACAGCCAATTGTTCGGTGGCGAAGATTGAAAACGGTCAGCCGACGCTGTTGCGTCTAGAAGGGGACAGCACGTTTATTCCTTCCTCCCTTGCCGCACCTACGCGCGAATCTGTGTCTGAGTATCTGTTTCGTCATCGGGGCATCAAGCCGCTAGATACGATTGGCGAGCAGATGTTGCGCCGCGCCATTCATGTAAACCAAGAGGAAAGCATTGAACTTGAGGCGGAGGACATGGCGTTTGGTCAAGCGGCGCTCGACCGCTATCTCGATGATCCGCGCGATATGTACTACGTGAAATCGCCTAAATCTTTCCTTGGCGCGTCAGGTTTACGTGATGCCCAGCTTCGGTTTTTTGAAGACCTCGTATGCGCAATGATGGATAACATCAAAACGCACGCCGAACACCAAACCCAACAGCGTATTGATGATGCGGTGATCGGTCGGCCGATCAACTTTCAAGGTCGTGGAGGCGAGACGGCAAACCGCCAAGCCGAAGCTATTTTGCTCAATGCGGCTAAGCGGGCGGGCTTTAAACAGATTGAATTTCAGTTTGAACCGGTCGCTGCCGGTCTGGACTATGAAGCGACGCTGAGCGAAGATCAAATCGTTCTGGTGGTCGATATCGGTGGGGGAACCACAGACTGTTCGTTGATTGAGATGGGGCCATCATGGCGCGGTAGTCGCGATCGTAGTGCAAGTTTGTTAGCGCACAAAGGCCAGCGTATTGGCGGCAATGACTTAGATATTGCGTTGGCATTCAAACAAATGATGTTCCCGTTTGGGATGGGCAGCAAGATGGAATCTGGTATTGAAATGCCGATTACGCAGTTTTCCAACCCTATCGCGATTAACAATGTACAAGCGCAAAACGATTTTTATACGTTTGAAAATTTGGCGGTGCTCAAAGGGCTGCACAAGCAAGCGCAAGAGCCACATAAACTGGCCCGTTTGCTGGAGGTGTATCACGAGTCACTGGGTTACAACATTGTCCGTCGTGCGGAAGAGGCAAAGATTGCGTTGTCGGATCAAGCCGCATACCGAGCGGGTATTCAACTATTCTCCGAGCGCGTGGACGTTGATATATCGCGCGATAACATGATTGATGCGATTGAGGCGCCCAAACGTAAGATGATCGCCTTAGTTCACGATGTGGTCGCTCAGGCCGGTGTAAAGCCTGACGTGATTTTTATGACAGGCGGCTCGGCGCGTTCGCCCTTCTTGCGGGAGGCTGTACAAGCAGAGCTGCCGAACATTCCTGTGGTGAGTGGCGACTACTTTGGCTCAGTCACCGCAGGCCTAGCACGCTGGGCGGAAGTTTGCTTTAAGTAAGCCCAACAGCCGTTGCGCTCCGCGCAGCCCTTTGTTGTTTTATTTGATGAAGCAGACATCGTCCCAGCGCGAGTGACGGATGAGCCAGCCCCTAAGCACGAGAACTTTCCTGTTTACACCAGCGGTGACGAAGGGCTGATTTGGGAGCTGTTTGATTGCATTAAATGGCTGAGCCGTGGGCAACGTGAATTAGCTAAAGCCTACCTAACAAGGCTTGCTGGGGCGCTGTAATCGAGAGGGGGGCGGCTATCAACCGCCGGTGGTGGTGCCACTTATGATATTTCGCTTTGTCGTTGTTCAACACGCTCAGCGTTTTGATGATTAGCCAGCCAGACTAAAAATTGCGCTTCCGGCATGGGCTTGGCGTAATAAAAGCCCTGGGCAATATTGACGCCCAGCTTTTTCAAATACCCGGCCTGTTCAACAGTCTCGATCCCTTCAGCAACCGTCTGCAGCTTAAAGGTTTTTGCTAGCCAGAGAATGCTCTCAGTGATGGCAACGTCGTTTTCACTGGTTAAGATGCTGTTGATGAATGAGCGATCGATCTTGAGCGTCGAGATCGGCAACGTGTGCAAGTAACTTAGCGAGGAATAACCTGTGCCAAAATCGTCAACCGCGATGCTGATCCCGCGCTTACGGAGGAGGCTGAGCTTCTCGAGGTTCTGTGACTTTGAATGAAAAAACACACCTTCTGTGATTTCTAGCTCTAAGTTAGGAGGGGGAATGTGATTTTTTTTCAGAATATCATCAATAAAGCTAACAAAATCATCCTCTTCTACATCGCATGCCGTGACGTTGACCGCCACGCGCTCAATAGAGAGCGCCTGCTCTTTCCAGCGTGCCATGGTTTCACACGCTTCCATGATCACCCACCGGTCGATTTGTGTAATGAGCCCGGTTTTCTCTGCTATCGGAATGAAATCCCCTGGTGAGACGAGGTTACCATTAGGCAACCGCCACCGAACTAACGCCTCAACACTTTTTACCTCTCCAGAGGCGAAATCTATTTGCGGTTGATACCAAAGTTCAAATTGCTCTTTGCCAATAGCTTGTCGCAACAGTGTTTCGGTTCGAATATAGCGTAGAGCATCCTTTTGGAGCCCTTTAGAATAGAAATTTGGGACACTTGTCTGTGTTGGATCAATGGCGTTAATGGCGGCATCCAAGACTTGGCGTGTATTGACCGCATCGTCTGGGTAGCTACTGACACCAATAGCCGTGTCTAAATGGATCAGATCATGCTCGATACGAACCGGTTCATTCATGGCATTAACCAGTTGTTGGCATACGAATAACGTATGCGTCAAGTTATTGTGGCTAGGGGTTGTCACTAGGCACCAAGTATCTGTGGTCAGGCGGAAGAGTTTATCGTGTTCGGTGAGGGTGTTAAGCGCTCGTTGAGAGCATATCACTGCGGATTGATCGAGACCTGAGTGCCCGAAAGACTTAAAAACCTGCTCTAGATTGATTGAAAAAACAATTACATAAACCGTTTTATTTAACACAGACGCTGCGAGAATGGTGTCGGTAACATGCTCAAGGCACCGCTGCTCGTTAGCTAGGCCGGTGACTCTGTCATGGGTGGCGAGATAATAGAGTTTATCGCGCTGATCGACGGCTAAAAAACGCGCCCTTAGTAGCATGACGACCCGCTCCATAAACTCGACCTTGTCAACGGGCATGGTAATGAACTCGTCAACCAGTGCTAAATAGGGACGAAGGTTGTGTTTGAGGTCACGTTTAGGAAGCATCAGCATCACAGGTAGCAGTGTGGGCTCGCACCGATCCTTCTTGTCCTGTAATGCGTGCTGGTACTGTTCGTATGATTGGGTATCGATAATAGCGAGGTCGAAATCGATATGACCTATATCACTGGGGCTTTCATAAAGCTGAAAGTCGCTGTTCAATTGGTCTCGCAGTAACGCTAAATTGTTAGGGTTATGGATAGCCAACAATATTTTGGCCCCCTGAATACGTTGGAACCCATCATCTGTGCGTTTTGCTTTCTTTTCGGGGCTTACCATTGTTGGGAATGTTCTCACCGTACCGGTCATCTTTACTCCTCACCCGTGAAACCAGCAACGAGCTGCATTAAGGCCTTTTTGGCGACAGGTTTTTGTATGATGCTGACCGCGCCATATTGAGTGGCTTGGCTGGAACTTGTCAGCATTTCCTGTGGAGAGAGAACAATAAACGCGGTGTTCATCTGCTGTAGCTTTTCGCATAAGCGCCATACATTGCTACCAAAGCCGCTGGTATCGACTAGGGCTAACTTTTTACCGCCAATCGCCGCTGCCGCCTCCATGTCGGCTTCGTTAATTAAAGGACGACAATGGTAACCGGCCTCTTCAAGAGAAGCGGCCAACACTTTTCGGTTGCCCGGTGATTTCACGCACAAAAAAACAGTTAATGACGCTGCGCTTTTATTGGTCACCTCACATACCTCTTGATCAAACAGCCACTGCCTGCACTTTATCGGGGCCGATCAGATACTGATGAGGTTTGCGGTCAAAATCACTCAAACGTTTCTTCATCACCGAGATCTGCGAGTGCGTGGTATCGTCCGCGTAATAAGACAGCGAGATAATAGTGTCCGATAAGTAGCTGATCCCTTTTTCAGAAATGCTGTCTTCGCCATAAAGTGCAAATGTCTCATTCACCAGAATCACCGAGACATTGATTCTCGATAAGCCTTTTGCGAGGGCATGTAAACGGTTTTGAATCGATTCCTCGCGCAATGTCATTTTGAATCCTGCCGTACTATCAAGCACCACCAAGCGAGTGTTATTTTGAACAACATCTTTGTACACCTTAGACGCAAACTCATCGGCTAAATATTGCAAAGGCTCGATTTGTTCGATGGTTAAACGTTCGGCCTCCGCCTGGTGTTGCAGGGCGATATTGAGTTGTCGTGCCCGGTGGAGATATGAGGAGATCTCCTCTTCGAACAGGTAAATATTGACATGACCCAAGCTATGGCTGAATTGCTCCGCAATGCAACTGCTCAAGGTGGATTTACCAATGCCTGAGGGGCCGGTGATCATGGTGACAGTTCCCATCTCTAGCCCACCGCCAAGCAGGTTATCGATAGACGCAATGCCCGTCGAAATGGGTTCAAACCGCCCTGGTACCAGCTCTTCATTGGGTGGAAGTGGCCGCGGGAACACTTCAACCCCGTGAGCGCCATTGCGCATCTGATGGCTGCCTTTTAAAAAGTCAGACCCGCGGAATTTCTCAACACAGATTTCTTGTCCCATCGGGGTTTGTTTTAGCGAGATAACGCCATCGGATAAGAACCTTAAATCATCATCGGGTGAGGAATCACTGTGTTCGGACGTGAACAACACGGTGGCGCCTCGCTCTGTTAAATAGTTGATGAACGACAGAACCTCTTTGCGGTATTGAAAAACATCCGCAGTAAGAAAGCGCAGGTGCGTAAAGGAGTCGACAAAAACACGCGTGGGTTTAAGTGCCTCAATGGTGTCGACGATGGCTTTAGTGACCGGCTCATGCTCAACATCGGTGGAGGCGAATATGTCGTACGACTCGTGCTCTTTAAAAAAGCTGTCGTCTGGGGCCAAGCTGAGAAAGGTAATGTTTGAGACATCAATGCCAATCGCTGTCGCGTTAGTTTTGAGCTGCTCCTCGGCCTCTTGAAAGCCAATAAATAGACTGTCGCCTTCTTGTGACGCCGCAGAAAGGAACTGTAAGCCTGTTGTCGTTTTACCTAAACCTGGTCCACCTCTCACCAATACCGCTGTTGAAGGGAGGAGGCCACCGTTAAGGATTTGATCTAGCCCGGGAATACCTGAGGAGACTCTCTCTTTCATGTCGCTTCCCCTATTATGATTATTTTTATTAGACCTAGCTCACCCAGAAAAACCCCCATAGAGACGTTTTTAGGCATTACCGTCTAGAAAAGATAGTAGAGGAAAACACAACTGTCATGGCGGGTGTAAGAAAAAGTCCCCTTTTACGTCTCAAAACGCCTAGAATGCAGTACGTTGTTCGTTCGCACTCGCGCTAAAAGGCGTTGCTCGTATTACACCGTTTGTGATGACGAAGCCTGTCTAGACTGCCTAATACTGTGTGTGCTTGTTGAAAGGAGAACTGCTTGGACCATTCTACATTTAATCAGTATTGCAGCGCGTTTACGGCCGCGACACATGTGGTGCAATGGGGTAACTCAGACGTCTGGAAAGTGGGCGGAAAAGTCTTCGCCATTGGCACCAGCAGTAAAAGCGGTCAACCAGCGTTTACCTTTAAAACCTCGCCAATAAATTATGCCTTTTTGTGCGATCTTGAGGGTTATGTACCGGCGCCGTATTTTGCTAACCGGGGTATGAAATGGATTCAACAAACTCACACGACCGGGGAGCTTGATGAAGACTTAAAGTACTATGTGGCGCAATCGTATCAGCTTGTTTGTCAGGGTTTGAGCAAAGCGAAACGAGCCGAGCTCGGTGTCGATGAGAACAGCCTTTGATAAAGGCGATGGACAAGCCATTCAGGGTTGGCAAACGCTCGCAATAATAGGAACCCGCCTACGTGAAAACTTCCGTATTTTGATTAGAAATCATGCACCAAGGTGGGGGTGTTGGCGCGAAATAGCTTGGTTAGGGCAGACTTATATCGCCAACCCAATGCCAGTAGCCGTTTCGCTAAGCTTTGATTTTGAATGGTGGCAACTTCAATGCCGCGGTAGTGATGCGGATGCGCTTGAATATAGTCGATAAACGCCGTCAGCACCCCTTGGCCGCGAACGCTGGTGGCAAATTGTAGCGAAACAATCGATAATCGCTGACTACCGATCGGACAGTGAACCAGACAATAGCCGAGTGGGTGCTTGATAGCGGTGGAGAGCTCTGGAAAAGCGCGCATCTGGTGACGTTGGGCCAATTGGTCATAGCCGAGGCATAGGTGGTCAAGCAATTGCCGAGCGTTATCATCCATCGGTGTGTCTCTGGAGAGGTCGAAACGTAGCCACCATATTAAAGGCTTTATTTTTTCGAAAAACAGAAAAGCGCAAGCCACGTATTTGCCTCTTTTGGGCACAATAATCGTGTAAAAACCGCGATTTCTACGCCAGATAACCAGCTAGTTTTTAAAACTGTGCGCGAGCTCATGCCGCACCATTGGTCGTTAGTGAATAACGAGTTTTTATAAATTTATCAATCATGTACATTATGTGCTGATTTTTTAACACGGACGTTTAACGATTACGACAATCAACAAGATTCTTTCTGCGGTGGCGATGTATAAAGGATTGCACCGCAATATTTACTACGTTGCACTGGCCCGCATGATCCTCGGGATGGGCAACTTTATTATTCCTTTCCTCGTGTTGTTGTTTACCGATAAGCTCGGCTACTCCGCGTCGCTGGCGGGTACATTGGCGATGAGTATTACTGGCTTGTACCTGCTGGGGAGTTTTATTGGTGGCAAGCTTTCTGACTGGATAGGCCATAAAAACACTATGGTGGCGGGGGAAGGTGTCGGCGCTATCTTGCTGCTGGTGTGCGGGTTTGCACCCGATGCCCCGGTGATGGTGCCGGCGTTATTATTCGCTGCGTACTTTTTTATTGGTGTGGCGTTGCCGGCCAGTAATGCATTGGTTGCCGATTTATCTCACGCAGGCAATCGCGATGCGGTGATGTCGCTTAGTTACCTTGCCTATAACTTGGGTTCAGCGATTGGCCCCATCTTAGCGGGCTATTTGTTTTGGCAGCACACTGAATGGATTTTCTTTGGTAACGGGCTTGCCGTCTTGGTGGGTATTCTTGTGGTGGCCTTTTTGGTCAACGTGACCGAGCAAGCCGTCCCCGAGTCTGAGTCTGGCCTTGAGCGCGCGGTAGAAGGCAGTGTCTGGTCGGTGCTTAAATCACGTCCTTATCTCATTGTGTTCACTTTGTTTTGTGGCATGCTTTGGTTTGCATTGAATCAAATGACAATGGCTAGCCCGCTTTATTTGAGTCATTTATTTGGCCAAGAAGGGCCCGTGCGTTTTGGTCAATTGATGACGTATGCGTGCGTGTTGGTGGTGATCATCACGCCGCTATTGCTTCGCGCGACATCTGGACATACTGAGACGATGGCGTTGGCCTATTCAGGACTCTTATTTGTGCTGGGTTATGGGCTTGTGATGTTGGCACCCACGATCCCCGTTCACTTTTTAGCGTGGTTTTTTCTTTCCGCTGGCGAGGTGTTGGTCCTCACCAAAGAAGGCGTATATCTTGCCAACAACTCACCGGCGAGTCATCGCGGTCGTATTCAAGGGGTATTGATCACGTTGCGTAGCTTATTGCTGATGCCAAGCTTTGTATTGATTGGTTATGTCATCGACACGTTCGGTTATTCGGTGACTTGGTCGCTTGTTATCGCTATGGCTATGTGTGCCAGCATCGGTATGCTTTTTTTATCGGTGCGAGAGAAAACACGCCTCGCAGCGACGTCCTCATAAGATTGATGGCTTTGTGACCAAGGCGGAGTCATCATCCATGCGGTTAAGGTAGGTTAAAAGGTATACCATCAATACACCTGTGTGGAGGTGAATATGGCCTACTTAACCTTAACCCCAGCATCCTTGGATGATGCGCATATCTGCTGCGCGTTCTCGGATAAAAAGTGCCAGGCCAGCTATCAGGCGAAAAAGCAGTGGCTAAAGCAGGAGTATCAGCACGGGTACCGTTTTCGCCGTTTAGATGAACGCGCCAAAGTCTTTATCGAATATGGCCCAGCAGAGACCGCTTGGCAGCCCATACAAGCGGATGGTTATCTGGCATTGGGTTGCTTTTGGGTCTCTGGGAAATACAAAGGGCATGGACACGGCAAGCAACTGTTAGCTGACGCCATTGAGGCGGCTAAACAGCAAAATAAGCAAGGCCTAGTCGCCGTGGTCGGTAAAAAGAAATACCACTTTATGAGCGATACAAAATGGTTAAAAGGCCAAGGCTTCAACGTGGCGGATGAGGCCCCTAATGGCTTTGTGCTGTTGTATTATCCGTTGAATGATGCAGCTGAAATACCGCAATTTAGAGAATCCGTTCATACCGCCAACGTATCAACTGAAGGGTGTGTGGTGTATTACTCCCATCGTTGTCCTTATGCGGAATACCATGTGCTGAACTCGCTACAACAAAGCTGTGCGCAGCGTGGTATCCCGCTTGAAGTGCATCATTTAGAGATATTGAGCCAAGCACAAGCATGTCCTTCACCGGCCACCATTTTCAGTTTGTATTATCAGGGGGAGTTTATTACCACCGATATCAGTGCCTGTATGGAGAGCCGCTTTGATAAGTTTATTCCTCATCATTAACCCAACACTTACATGGATGTAAGGACAAACGATGAATATTGGTATTTATGTGTATGAGCACGCAGAGGTGCTCGATTTTGCCGGGCCTTATGAAGTGTTTAGCACTGCAAAACGTTTAGGCGCGGACAGTTGGCAGGTTGGACTGATTGCTGAACAAGACTCACCTGTGCTCGCGCGCGGCGGTTTGAGTGTCGTGCCGGATTATCATCTCGCCAACCATCCCACACTAGATTTGCTGCTGGTTGTCGGCGGCGTTCACCATGAGCAAGTCACCAACCCGTCGGTGATCGATTGGGTGAAGCAACAAGATGCGATCACCCAATGTATGGCCTCTGTCTGTACGGGGGCGTTCATACTGGCAGAGGCCGGACTACTCGATGGTCGAAAGGTGATCACGCATTGGGAAGACATGGACGACCTCAGCCGCGCTTATCCGCCATTAAGCGTGGTATCAGAAAAGCGCTGGGTGAGAGATGGAAAATATCTTACCTCCGCGGGCATATCTGCGGGTATTGATATGAGTTTGCAGCTGGTGGCTGATCTGCACAGCGAGGACTTAGCCCAGCGCGTGGCCAAGCAAATGGATTACCACTGGCAGCGAAACGAGTAATATGCAGTCTGGATAAGGTACGTAGCGCGATATCAATCAATGTATGCGCTGATAAAATAGGAATTGAACATGTTCCCAGCAACATGGCGGTCTGAACGCCTATGTTTTAGTGCGTTTGAGTACAGTGATGCAAAGCGCGTTAAAGCACTGTTTGAGCAAAATCAGCATCTGCAATATCAAGATCCCACGTTTAAGCCTTGGTCGTTATCCACCTATCAATCATTGATTGCCGACAGTGCGGAGAAAAAGGCGCCTGATGTGGAAGACGCCTTTTATCTTCGTCGCATTCAAACCCATGACGGTAAAGATATCGGCTATCTGCAAATCTCGCTCAATGCGCCGGATACACAGAGTGTTTGGCTGCCCATGCTCACTATTTCTCCAAGATATCAAAAGCATGGCTATGGCAGCGAAGCGGTTGCGAGCGTGATTGAAACCGTGCAAGCTTATGGGGACTATCGACGCATGGGGGTGAATGTTTATGCCGAGAACATTCGCGCGTTTCGATTCTGGTATCAGCAAGGGTTTTGTCGTATTACCCATTTTGAACCCGAGCAAGACGAGGGGCGTGATTATCACTGTGTGGTGCTCTATCGAGACCTTATGTCGTGAACAGCGCATGTCTTTTCGGGAATCGGCAAGATTACGTCGCTTGAGCCATGTTATGGAAGGAATTAGGTAAACGAATGATGAAAAATAAATCAGTCAACCGAGTGCGATTTAAGCGAGCCGCGATGGGGGTCGCGTTTGCACTAGGCGTGATGAGCCTGGTGCCTGGGCAGGTGTACGCTGCTAACACCACACACGCTGAAGTACAGCGTGAATCAGGTCTGTATCTACAAGATTTTGATCGATCGGTTCGTCCGCAAGATGACTTGTTCCGTCACGTGAACGGCACGTGGTACGACCAAACCCAAATCCCCAGTGATATGTCCAGCTATGGTGCGTTCCGTATCCTAGCGGAAGAGAATGAAAAGCGTCTGAAAGGCATCATTGATGAGCTGGTGGCGCGTGATGATCTTAAGCCTGGCTCCAACGAGCAAAAGCTGCGTGATTTTTATCTTAGCTATATGGACCAAGATAAAATTGATGCCTTAGGAGTCACGCCAATCAAACCTGAGCTTGATCGTATTGCGGCGATTTCCTCGAAGCCTGCGTTGATTTATGCGATGGCCGATTTGCGACAAATTGGTGTTGGGATCCCGTTTAGTTTTTATGCGTGGGCCGATGCGAAAAACCCTGACTATAACGCTCTGTATCTGAGCCAAAGCGGGTTGGGCTTGCCGGATAGAGACTATTATTTCCGAGACACCGAGGACGCTGAGCGTATCCGCACCGCTTACAAACGCTATCTCGAAGACATGCTGCGCTTAGCGGGCTACGATCAGGTCAAACAACGCGCGGATAGAATTTATCAGCTGGAAAAAACACTGGCAGAGCACCATTGGATACGCGCTAAACGCCGTGACGCGCAAGCCACCTATAACAAAATGCCCATTGAGGCTCTCAACCAGTTGATGGGCGAGTTTGATTATGCTCGCTTTGCCAAACGCGCGGGTATCGATAAAGCCGGTGAGGTTGTGGTGCGCATGCCATCTTATTTTGAGGCGCTAGGGCAGGTGTTTGAGCAAACCAGCCTGCAAACGTGGCAAGATTATCTCACCATTCGTACCCTTAATGCCTTTGCACCGCGCCTTAACCATGAGCTGGTTGAACGTCAATTCGCGTTCTACTCCAAAACCCTTAATGGTATTCCTGAACAGCGTGACCGTTGGAAGCGGGGCGTACAAGCCACCGAAGGGGTGTTGGGTGAAGCGCTCGGCCAAGAATATGTCGCGCGCTACTTTCCACCGCAAGCCAAAGCGCGTATGGAAACCTTGATTGATAACTTGCGTGCCGCGTTTAAAGACTCGATTGAGTCCTTAGCCTGGATGAGTGATGAAACCAAAGCGAAAGCGTTGGATAAGCTGAGTAAATTCACGCCTAAAATTGGCTATCCAGAGAAATGGGAAGATTACAGCGCGCTGACTATCAACGCCGATGACTTGATTGGAAATAGCAAACGTGCCGCACGCTGGGGCTATCAAGATATGTTGTCGCGGATTGGTGCGCCGGTTGATCGCAAAGAGTGGGGCATGACCCCGCAAACGGTCAACGCTTATTACAGCCCAACCGCCAATGAGATTGTGTTCCCCGCCGGGATCTTACAACCACCGTTTTTTGATATGAATGCGGATGATGCCGTGAACTATGGCGGTATTGGCGCGGTGATTGGTCATGAAATGGGGCACGGTTTTGATGATCAGGGCTCGCGTTATGATGGTGATGGTAATCTATCAAACTGGTGGACGGATGAGGATCGGGCACGCTTTGATGCTCGCACCCAAAAACTGGCTGAGCAATTTAGCCAGTTTGAACCATTGCCGGACTTATTCATTGACGGCAAAGTGTCTTTGGGTGAGAACATTGGTGATTTAGTCGGCTTGACCACCGCCTTTCGCGCCTATCAAAAATCGTTGCAGGGTGAATCGTCTCCAGTGATGGACGGGTATACCGGCGAGCAACGATTCTTCCTCAGCTGGGGGCAGATTTGGAAAATGAAGATGCGTGAAGATGCCCTGCGTGAGCGCGTGTCGCTGGGTCCGCATGCGCCACCGCAATATCGCGTGCTTGGTGCGCCGCGCAATGTGCCTGCATTCTATGAAGCCTTTGATATTAAAGAAGGTGACGGTATGTATTTACCCGAAGATCAGCGGGTGAATATCTGGTAATCTCTGATGCCGCCGCAAGGGCGGCATTTTTTGCGATAGATGTTGGTACTGTCCGTCGCGCGAATCGATGCAAGGAGGCTCACGTGCTAAGCACGCCAAGGACGAGACTGGTTTTACTTCCTCCAGAAAAAGCCGACATGATGGCGCAGTTTTATCAGCGAAATCGTGTCCACCTTTCCCCATGGGAGCCCATACGCCCTGCCGCATTTTACCGCGAAGACTATTGGCATCGCGCGCTGCAAGAAGCGAAGGACTTGTTTCAACACCAGCAAGCCTTCAAGTTTGTGATTTTGCATCATGAACGGGACGATGTGATAGGGGTGTGCAATTTTACCAACGTGATCCACGGCGTCTTTCAAGCGTGCCTGTTAGGTTATGCCGCTGACAAACGTTATGAAGGGCAGGGTTATATGCACGAAGCCATCCAAGCAGGTATCCGTTTTGTGTTTGAGCAGGTTGGATTGCACCGCGTAATGGCCAATTATATGCCCGACAATACCCGCAGTGAGCGGCTACTTACCAAGCTGGGATTTGAGCGCGAAGGCTATGCGCGCCGTTACCTCAAAATCAATGGCCGCTGGCAAGATCATGTGCTCACCGCCAAACTCAATCCTTTGGTTGAATAAAGGGCAACGTGATACACGAACGTGAACTGGCTTCAAAAGTTTTGCTGACGAGTAATAACGTTTTGAACCGAAACCATTTTTCTCAGAGAATATTCAGGCTTTTTCTAAAAGATGACGGGCAACTGTCATCTGGACAGATATACCATCCAAGGTGAGGATAATAGATGAGTAAGTTTACCGAATATAAGGTTGTACACATTGTAGAGGGAGGCTGCGGCACCTTACTACTCGGCTCGAGCGGCTTGCCGTTGCAGCGCTTGGAGGCAGAGCTAAACCAGTACGCACAAGACGGTTGGCAGGTTGTCTTTCAAGTTATTGAAAAGAAACGTTATATGCTATTTTGGCAACGTGAAGCGGTGATTGTGACTTTGGGCCGGTAATGCTCAAGTATTTGTCGCTCTCTTTGATCCACCACTATCAAGCAAAAGGTGGATCAAAGAAACTGTTCAATATTGAGTGTAACTTTGAGCCTACGTGCTCGGAGTACACTCGCCAAGCCATCGAGAAGTACGGGGCCATTCGAGGCTGGCAACTTGGTTTGGCGCGTATTCGCCGCTGCAATAACCCCGATGCGCGAGAGAAAATTCACGACGAGGTGCCGTAATGCGTTTTACCCAACCTATAGAAGCGCTAGAAGCACAAGAGACCGAGCTCAAGCAGCAGGTAAATGGCTTAACCCAAAGCCAGAAAAAACGCTTTTTTGCCGAGCAATCAAGACAGCTTAAAGATCCCGATACTTATGCGGCGCTAAATTGGGGGTTCTTAGGGGGGATACATCATCTTTACTTGCGAAAGTATGGGTTGTTTGTCGTAGAATGTGTGCTGTTGGTTATCGCCATTATCGGCTTAGTACTGAATCAGCCTTATTTTGGTTTGATTTTGGCGGGTTTAGTGCTATTTGAATTACCACAGCTGTTTTTTGCCCAGAAGATTGCCAGGCAGTACAACTACCATGTATCACGCGAAATATTCGAACACATCCGCCGCGGTGGTTAATCCATGAAGCGCCGTCGGATCCGTAAACGTCACCAGCACCAGTTCTTTTTATGTCAGAAAACCTATCGGCGTGCCTTGATTGACTTGATTGAGGCTGATCCGGTAAGAATGCGTGCACTTCGCTGTGTTCAAGCTTTAAACCTCCCTCAGTGTTATATTGCTGCCGGATTTATCCGGAATCTGGTTTGGGATGCGTTGCACAAATATTCCCCGAGTGCGCTCAATGATATCGATGTTGTCTTCTACGATCCTGAAGATACCAGTGCAGAACGCGAACAATATTTAGAGCAGCTACTGCAAAAGACCATGCCAGAAATGACCTGGCAGGTGCGTAACCAGGCGCGAATGCACGAGAAACATCAAGATCCTCCTTACGCAAGTACATTGGATGCGATGCGCTTTTGGCCAGAGAAAGAAACCGCGATTGCTGTTCGCCTTGATATGAACCAACGTTGCGAAGTTATCGCTGCCTTTGGGGTTCAGTCTTTGTTTGAATTGAAGCTTAGCCATAACCCCGCACGTCCATGGCACGTGTTTCAGCAGCGCCTTGATGACAAGCAATGGCTTACACATTGGCCTAAACTCACGGTCACCACTCAGTGCTCTGTGGCTGCGAAGCCGATCCATCACGAGTAAGCGTCAATAGGGTGCGCATGGGCACAGACAAACCATGCCACCCAAGGCATACTCGTTGCTGTGTTGAACAGTATGGATAGCTAATCCGATGAAATACCGCATGGACGCGAGCCCGAGCGACGATGATATTACCGCCATTCGCCAACAGCTACAGCAAAGCAATGCCCCGTTTTTAGCTGGCCTTCCTGAAGGCTCTCTTGCCGGCTATGCCTACAATGATAACGATGAGCGTATCGGTGGCGTTGTGGCGAATACATGGGGACAATGGCTATTGATTAAATACCTTTGGGTCGATGATGCCTTTCGTCACCGTCATGTGGGGAGTCACTTGTTAAGTAACTTGGAAGAGTACGCCAAGGAGATGGGCTGTAAAATGGCGTTCGTTGATACGCTAAGCTTTCAAGCTAAACCCTTCTACGAAAAGCATGGTTATCAATGCCAGATGACATTGGATGATTACCCTTTGGAACATGCTTTGTACTTTATGACGAAAGCGCTCAACTAACGGATACAGTGACCCTTTACCCATCAGGACTGGGATAGTCGGGCACTATTGTGTCGCCACGCACACGACATGGCGCTTTCTCTCACTGCTGTGCGCAACTATCTGCTTTTACTGATTTTAAAGTGAGGGCGATTCCAAAATTATTCTCCGACCTAATCGATGTACACGTTTTTACGAGAGAGATCAATATACTGGCGTTAAGTGCGAATAGACTCGCGAGTTTTCACTGACAATAGAAAGACCTATGAAAACGTTACTCTCTCTTGCCACCTTGTCGTTAGGAATGCTCGTCGCCTCTACATCGTTAGCGGCCTCCGAGGTGAACGACGCGATAACTAAGCAGCGTGACGCGCTTGAGCGTGCCACACAAGGTAAAGGGTTTGGCCCGCAATCACCGCGTGATATTGATGCCATCCACGGCACCAACCCTCAGCGATTTAATTACGCACCGCCAGCGCAAGCGATGAACCTCTGTAATATCCACTTCCATAAAAACGCTGAGCATAAAGGCGGAGAGTTTACGCGTTTTGCAGGGGCTGGGGACGGTCACGGCTATCACAGCGGCTATCTTTATTCAGGCGCTTTATCGGACAGTGAACGCGCGTCTTACGACCAGCCTGTCTGTGCCAGTAAGCATCAAGGTGTCAACGTCGGAGATACGCTGGAGCTTCACTATGTGTATAGCTCAGCGTCTGTGGCGCCCGGGCCAACACTGGGCGCATGCTTGAGTGAGGCGACGCGTAACCCGCAGTTACGTGTTGAAGCGCAGGTATTGGTGGTGGTGAATGATCCTAACGCGCGTGATTTCTCTCAGCTTGCTAAAGTTGGTCAACGTAAAGGGCGTTACCAAGCGATCAATTTACCAGAAGACAGCGGTAACCCTGTCACTTACTTAGGGTCAACCACGGGCCCTGGCTATAACCAAAAAGGCTCTCCTTACCAAGTCACATGGCGTGTCCGTCCACATGTTAAAAAAGTTGATATTGCTAGTGTGCAGCGTTGGTGTCATGCCAATGTATTTGATGAGCGCCATGCTCATGGTGTAAGGAACCGAGTGACCAATCCTGCACTGCTGTCAGGCCGATAATCAGGAGGCGCCATGATACCCACCCCAAACTCGCCACATAGTTTGCGCCGTATGCGTCCGGCAGACACTGATGCGGTACTTGATATCTGGTTGAACGCATCATTAAAAGCGCATGACTTTATTGATGACGATTTTTGGTATCAGCAGCGCGAAGCCATGCGATCTGCCTATTTGCCGATGGCAGAAGTGTGGGTGATGGAGCGAGATGGAGCCATCGAGGGGTTCTACGCGATGCATGGTCAAACATTGGCAGCGATCTTTGTTGCGCCGAAGAAGCAGGGGCAAGGCGTGGGCAGCCAGTTGCTAAGTCATGCGCAGCAACAACAAAACTACATTGATTTGACGGTTTACCAAAAAAACCATGCCAGCCATGCATTTTATTTGCGTCATGGTTTCCAGGTCGATAGAGCACAGACTGATCCACACACCGGTGAACGAGAGTGGCGAATGGTTTACCAAAGATAAAAATTTCATTTCTACCAAAGAAATCCCGCTTTGGCATATGCTGAGCGGGATTTTTATTTTTTACTTTAAAATCAACCTATTGATAATTAGCGACTAACACTTGAATGGTACGACCAAATCCAAGGTATCCGTCTTAATTTGACTGTTAATGCAAAAATTTGCTAGTTTGGTACTACCAAAAGCGAAGAGGTAACCATGACAACATCCACCAGTAGCCTTTTTCATCCGGTTCAAATGGGCCGAGCGAGTGAAGATGTGGCATTACAAATCGAATCAGCGATTTTGTCTGAAGCACTTAAGCCCGGTGACAAATTGCCCAGTGAGCGAGAACTGCAGCAACAGTTTGGCACTGGCCGTGGTGTGGTGCGAGAGGCTATTCAGTCACTCAAACAAAAAGGCTTAATTGAGATCCGTAAAGGCCAAAAAGGTGGGGCGGTCGTGCGTCAGGTTGATGTGCATAACATCAGTGAATCACTGGCGCTGTTTCTAAAGCAAAGCCATGTTCAAGCGGACAAGGTCGCAGAGTTTCGTGAAACGGTCGATCAAAGCTTGGTGTTGCTCGCTATTAGTCGTGGTACTGCGTCGCAAAAACGACAGCTCAGTGAAAGCGTCACAGAGCTGGCGGCACTCGCCGCTGAAAAAGCACCGGATTTGGATCGCTTAGGAGAGCTCGATCGGGCACTAAACCTACTGATTGCTGCGATGTCCGGCAACCCGATTTTTGAATGGGTGATGCACGCTATCCAGCAAGGGTTTAGCTCGCACGATTATGCCCTTTATCAGGCGGCGGATTATCGTCGCCAAACGGTGGAAAACTGGCAACAGACAGTTAACCACATTATCGCTGCGGAGCCGTTTAAGGCGCAAGCGACGATTAGCCACCACTATCGGTTGCTACAACAATGCATTGATGAACAAACATCAAGCTAATTATAAAAACTTCAAAAAGGAAACCTCTACACAATCACACCTATTTCTGTGTTGCGACTGTTCCGGGCTGACGCCCTGCACACGGGAAGGAAAAATTTGGAGGTTTTATGGGACAGCAACAAAATTACGACTATATCATCATCGGCGCGGGCTCGGCAGGCTGTGTTCTGGCGAACCGTTTAAGTGCTAACCCAGATAACAACGTACTGCTACTCGAAGCAGGACGGCCAGACTACCGGCTGGATTTTCGGATCCACATGCCCGCGGCGTTAACCTATTTGCTCACGGACAGCACCTATAACTGGTTATACGAATCTGAACCTGAGCCGAATATGCATAACCGCCGTATCGCACAGCCGCGAGGGAAAGTGCTTGGGGGCAGCAGTAGCATCAACGGCATGATTTATATTCGCGGCAATGCGATGGATTATGAAAAGTGGGCCAATGAGCATGGATTAAAAGAGTGGGACTATGCCCACTGTCTACCGTACTTCCGTAAGTGTGAAACACGCTTGCAGGGGCAAAACGATTACCATGGCAATAATGGCCCCTTGGCTATTACCACAGCAAATTGTGATAACCCTTTATTCAGTGCCTTTTTTGATGCGACGCAGCAAGCGGGTTATCCGTTGACAGACGACGTAAACGGTTATCAGCAAGAAGGGTTTGGTATTTTCGACCAAAACATCTATCGAGGCCGTCGCCACAGTGCGGCGCGGGCGTATCTACACCCCGTGATGAACCGCAAAAATCTCACGGTGATCACCGGTGCGACAACAGACAAAGTGCTGTTCGAAAATAAAACCGCGATCGGGGTGGAATACCGCAAGTGGGGTCGGAAGAAAACCGCCTATGGTACGGAAATCATTAGCTGTGGTGGCGCGATTAACTCGCCCAAACTACTGCAACTATCTGGCGTGGGTGACGAAACCATGTTGAAAAACTTGGGGATCAAGCCTGTCCACCACCTGCCGGGTGTGGGGGAAAACTTGCAAGATCACTTGGAGCTTTACGTGCAATATGAATGTAAAGAGCCAGTCAGCATGTATCCCGCGCTTAAGTTCCATAATCAACCGAAAATCGGTTTTGATTGGCTGTTCCGCCGTAAAGGCGCTGCCGCCACCAACCATTTTGAAGCAGGGGGGTTTGTACGTGGTAATGATGAGGTGGCATATCCGAACTTGCAGTTCCACTTTTTGCCTCTGGCGATCCGCTATGATGGCTCGGCACCGAACAAAGGGCATGGTTTCCAGTTGCATGTGGGGCCAATGAATACTGATGTGCGTGGCCACGTGAAAATTCGCAGCACTAACCCAGATGAGAAGCCAGAGATCTTCTTCAACTATCTTTCTACGCCGCAAGAGCGTAAAGAGTGGGTGGAAGCGATTCGCGTATCGCGAGATATCATTGCGCAACCTGCGTTTGACCACCTTCGCGGTAAAGAGTTATCACCGGGCAGCGAGGCACAAACTGACCAAGAAATCCTCGACTTTGTGGCTCGTGAAGGTGAAAGCGCGTATCACCCAAGCTGTACCTGTAAAATGGGCTTGGCGAGTGATGATATGGCTGTGGTAGATGAATCACTCAAGGTACATGGTGTCAATAATTTACGCGTGGTGGATGCCTCCGTGTTCCCAGCGATCACCAATGGCAACTTGTACGCCCCGACTATTATGGTGGCAGAAAAAGCGGCGGACATCATGATGGGGCATACCCTTTCACCAGCGAAAGATGCGGAATACTACCGCTATCTGCCTGACCATACTCCGGCGCCGGAAAAAGACGCGGCGCTTGCCTAACCCTCCTAATATGCGTGAACCACAAGAGCCAGCCGAAGCTGGCTCTTGCTCATTATCTTTTCTTGGTTCAGAGCCATTATGGCTGAATTCGGTTATTCAGTAGAACTTTTAGCTTTTGGTGCCTCTGTGTCTGTCAAAAACTTAGGAAGGCTGAGCACCACGGTAACTCCCTGATTGATCTTGGAATCAAAATGAAGTTTACCCTGCAGTTTTTGGTGAACTAGATTGAAAACGAGATTAAGACCGAGCCCTGAGCCTCCCTTACTGCGTGAACTCGTATAGAAGGGCTCGAAAATACGCTGATGCAGTTCTGGGGCAACCCCAACACCATTATCGGTATAGCGAATTTCCACGATATCGCCTTTATCGGCGATACGAATGTGAATGTCTGGTTCGGGAATACCTTCAAAAGCATGGCGGACACTGTTCATCACCAAGTTGGAGACAACTTGGGTAAGTACACCGGGCAGACTGCTCATGACAAGCTGAGGGTCGCCTTCGACGACAGGCACGACGGGTAACTTCTTGGTTTCGGGGCGCAAACTTCCCGTTAATGCTTCGAGTGTTTGCACGGGATGGAACTGACTTCGGCTTTCAGACACTTGGTCGACCGCGGTTTGTTTAAAGTCACGAATTAATCGTGCGGCACGGTTGAGGTTGGTCTCTAACATATGCGTACCATCCGTGACCTGCTTCATCACAGCGGCATACTGCTCACTGGTCAACGTTTTTTGCTCGAATGCGTTGTTAAGTGTTGAAACCGCCTCTTTGATTACTGAATTGGCGGTCACCGCAATCCCTAGGGGCGTGTTCACCTCGTGAGCAACGCCTGCGACTAAGCTACCAAGTGCGGCGAGTTTTTCGGACTCCACCAGTTGAGCTTGCGCGGCTTTGAGGTTTTCCATACTTTGAGCGAGATCGTGAGTTCGCGCTTCAACGGTTGCTTCTAAACTCTGGTTCAGTTGCTCGAGCTCCAACTGGGTTGTCTTAAGCTCAGTGATATCAATCGCGGTGCCGCGAAAGCCAGTGAAGCCGTGTTCGGTGAAATGTGCTATCCCTTGGAATACAAAATAGTAGGTGTGTTTTCCTAGGGTGATTTTTTCTTCGCACATGGTGAAATCATCACATGTATCTAGGTTGTCTAAAAGTGATGCACAGTGGTGTAGCGCAGGTAATGACTTCACTTTTGGGCTGTTTTCAACCGGTATGGCAAGTGCCATTTGCATCGCTTCAGAACAAAACGTAAGTCGTTGTGTCGCATCGGTTTCCCAAAGCCAATCAGAGGCTGCGCGGGTAAAATCGGTAAGCCTTTCTTGTTCTAGGGCAATGTTTTGGTAAAGGTTGGTCATCCTTAGGGTGATTTTATTGGTTTCGTCGGCCAGCCAGTCGAGTTCATCGCTTTTTTCCATAATGAACTTGCGATGTTTCAACTGCAAAGGCTCGTGAATAGGCTCGATAGGATCAAAATGGGATAAGTGTTTGGCAATCGCAAACACACGTTGGCTGACGCTTTGATGGAAGACCCATAAAATCAGCGAGCAGACAATCAGGGTTTTTATCCCATTCAAAACCAGCGTAACGAGAAAGTGCTGTAATAAGAGGTCATAGATTTTTTGTGCGTCAGATTCGACGCGTAATGTGCCCAGATTAATGCGGCGATTGGTATCGGGGTGGAAATAATTAAGATCCGTCTGACTGACGACATTACTGCTGGAAAGCGGTTCACCTGCATCCAACACCACGCCATCAAACTCAATCGAGAGGTAGTCGATATAGGGAAGGTTGACGAGCCCATCTAGTCGATTTTGTGCACTCACCAGGTCAAAGACCCACAAAGACGATGCAATTAAGTCGGCGTGGACGTTTTGAATTTCTGCATGGCGATGGTCGACATGATCGAATGCTTCTTCATAGTCCCATGATAACTGTAGTAGTGTGGTTAATATGGTAAAAAAACCACTGAGTAAAACCATTAGCAGAATGACTCGGCGGCCAACAATACTAAAAAGTGGATGTTTGAGGCCCTGTTCAAACCTTTCTAGTTTTTCCATTGGATGTCTATCACCTTACTCTTTATTTTCACTGGCATAGCGGGCTATTTGATTAGATAAGCTTAATGGGATCACAAACATAAACTTGACACCTTTCCCGGGCGATGACTCGAATTGTAACTCGCCTCCTAGCTTTTGCTTGACGAGATTAAAGACCAAATTGAGGCCTAGCCCTGAGCCACCGCGCCCGCGTTTGCTGGTGTAGAACGGTTCAAAAATTCGGTGGTGAAGCGATTCCTCGATACCGCAGCCATTGTCTTGATAACAGAGGTAGAGGTGGTCTCCTTGCCTTTCAAATTCGATCGTGATTTTAGGATTATCGGTCTCGTCAAAGGCATGGTTGATGCTATTCATCACGAGGTTAGAGACGACTTGGGTGATAACGCCAGGTAAGCTGTACATTAAAATATTGGCCTCGCCGTTAACGTCGGGTGCCACCGGAATTTTTCGTGTTTCCGGGTGCAGGCTGGCGACGAGAGCATCGAGTGTCTGCTTGACATCAAACTCGGTCAGCGCTTCTGATACTTGGTCAACGGCAGTTTGTTTAAAATCACGAATAAGGTGGGTCGCACGCTTGAGGTTATGTTCCAGCATGACCACGCTGTCGTTCACTTGCTTAATCAATGAAGCAAACTGCGTGCTGGTTAACGTTTGTTCCTCAAAGGCCTGGTTGAGCGTGTGCGTGATGTCTTTAATCACCGATGAGGCGGTGACAGCAATCCCTAAGGGAGTGTTGACTTCATGCGCAACCCCTGCCACCAAGCTCCCGAGTGCCGCGAGCTTTTCCGACTCTACCAGTTGTTCTTGCGCTGCCTTTAAGTGCTCCATGTTCTCTTGGAGTTCACGGGTTCGCTCATCAACGGTTTCTTCTAGGTTATGGTTTAATGTTTCCAGTTCAAACTGGGCCGTTTTCAGCGCGGTGATATCGATGCCCGTGCCTCTGAAACCGCGAAAACCATCAATACCGTGATGGGCAAGCGCTTGAAAGACAAAATACCGGCTTTCGCCTTCAATGGGCACGATCTCCTCACACATCGAAAAGTTCTGTTGTCGGTGAAGATTGCCTATAAATTGATGGCAACCGACAGCAGAGAGCAACTGGTCAAGATGCGGATACTGGTTGGGATTAAGGTCAAACGCCAACCGCATCGGATCGGAGCAAAAGGTCAACTTAAGGTCAGCGTCGGTTTCCCACAACCAATCTGAAGAGACATGGGTAAAGTCAGACAAGCGTTCGCGCTCTAGCATAATATTGCGATAGAGCGTTGACATATTCTGGGTGATTTTATTGGTTTCAGCCGCTAGCCAGTCGAGCTCGTCTTCTTTTTCCATGATGTAGCGCTTATGGGGTAATGTCAGTTTTTCCTCGTTGGGATCAAGCGGATTGTACTGACGTAAGAATTGCGCCACTTTAAACACGCGTTGGCTAACGGTGTGGTGAAACACCAACAAAATGAGGTAGCACACGATGAGTGTTTTTATTGCGTTCAATAGCAATGAGATAAAAAAGCGTTGGACCAGATCATTATAGATAGCGTTTGTGTTGGACTCGACGTAGATAGTACCAATCCGTTGGGTTTTCCCCGTATCGGGATCGTCATAATGCAGTGGGTACTCATTGACCATTTTACTCACGTCTAGGGGAGAGCCTGCTTCAAATAAATAGTTTTCCGAGCGCACAGCTAAGTAGTCAACATGGGGAAGGTTGATCAGCCCGTCAATGCGCTCTTGAACACTGGTTAGGTCATAAATCCAAAGCGAGCTGGCGAGTAAGTCGGCATGAATGTGCTCAATTTCATAGTGTCGACTGTCCACGAGATCGAAAGCTTCATCGTAATCCCAATAGGTTTGTAGCAAGGTGGTGAGAACAGTGAAAAAGCCACTGAGCAAAATCATGATCAGCAAAATCCGCCTTCCTACCAAGCTAAAGAACGGGTTACGAATACTGTCATCAAATTTGTGGTTTCGGCTCATACGTTTTAAGCGCGTACGTCGGGACGGATAACTGTAAGTGTAGAAGAAAAAACGACCCTTACCGTGATGAGTGGCCACCAGACTCGCCTACACTTTATTAAAGGCGTGATTTTCTGAGGAGAGCGTCATGTATCCAAAAATTTATTGTTTGGCCATTTTACTTTTATTAATGAGCTTGCCAGCACGTGCACTGGATGTGTTGTTAATTCAAAGTTACCACGCGGGCTTTGAATGGGATCGCAACTATATCGCTGGGTTAGAGGCGACACTCGGAGACGAATACAATCTTTCTCGCTTTGAAATGGATACCAAGCGGCTACCGGAGCAAGTTTTTGATAGGCAAGCCGATAAAGCCTTCTCGTTTTATAGGTCTCAACGTCCCGACATCGTTGTTTTGGGGGATGATAATGCACTTAAGTACATGCTCCCGCGTTTATATAATGAGCCGATTTCAATCGTTTTTTTAGGGGTAAATGCAAACCCTCGCCGTCTACTAGCCGAGTATAGTGGTCAAGCAAAAGTCACCGGCGTACTCGAGTTACCCCTTTTTGTTCGCAATATGCGTGAAATTAGCATGCTAATGGGGAAAAGAAACATCAGAGTGAAAGTGATGTTTGATTCTGGCGTTACATCACAAATCGCGGCGGATTATATTATGCGCCAGTATGAACAAATTCGTTTGAGCCTTGGAATAGAAATTGACATCACTCACGCGTCCACTTTTGATGGTTGGCAGCGCGAAATTCAGTCAGCGTTTGAAGAAGAATTTGATGCGATTATCGTAGGTCTATATCAAACCTTAGTAGATAGAGCAGGTAATAATGTGGCGGCTAACCAGGTGTTGTCTTGGACTAACCAGCACGCGGCTTTACCCTTGTTTGGCTTTTGGGACTTTGCGGTGGGCAAAGGGAAAACGGCTGGCGGTGTGGTATTGTTTGGTTATGCACAAGGGCAGCATGCCGCACAATTGGTTGAGAAAATCGCCCAGGGCGAAGACGCGAGTACGATTCCAATTCAAATAGGGCGACAAGGGCGCGCGATTTATAGCACGTATGAGATGTCACGGTGGTCTCTCACACCGTCATCGCGCTGGCAAGCCATTGATTAGGCCAATACAAGGCTTTAGAGCGATAATCAAAGCGCCCCGTTAGGGGCGCTGTTATTTAGTCTGGATAGTCGGCACGGATAGCAATAAAGTCGTTCCAGTGTTCGAGAAGCAAATCGACCAGCTTGGGCTCAAAATGCTTGCCGCGTTGAGCAATGAGCTCGTTGCGAATGTCATCATCAGTCCACGCTTCCTTGTAGGAGCGCTTCGATCCCAAGGCATCGAACACATCAGCCAGTGCTGATATTCGGCCACTAATCGGGATGGCTTCGCCTTCGAGTTGATTGGGATAACCCGTTCCGTCCCATTTTTCATGGTGGGTTCCGGCAATTTCCTTCGCCTCTACAATTAGCCGCCGCTTAGAATGGCTCAGGATCTCTACGCCATACTCGACGTGTTTCTTCATCGTCTCCCATTCATCCGCATCGAGTTTCCCCGGCTTGTGTAAAATTGCGTCTGGGATAGCGACTTTACCGACGTCATGGAGGGGAGAGCCGTGTTTCAACAGCATGGTTTTGTGTTCGTCCAAACCATAAAGCTGCCCTAGCTTTTCACAGAATAAAGAGACGCGTTGCACATGCGCACCGGTTTCTTTACTTCGCGCTTCCACCGCATTGGCTAAGTTGTAAACCAGCTCTTTGGAAGTTTCACGTAAATCGACCATTAAGCTTAAGTTTTCAAACGTCAGCCCAATGTTCTGCATATAGATTTTCAGTAGGTGTTGATCGAGCTCTGAGAGGGCTTTGTCATGATTGACATAGAGCAGGAATTCTACGTCTTCCTCATCCCGGTGAAAAAGCACAAATCCGTCGTCAAATTGGATACTTTGCTGTGCTTCTAGCGCTTGCTTGCAACGGTTCGAAACATTGCTAGGGAGTTTATCAAAGGCGCACTCGGTGTAGCAGTTTACATATTCCCCCGTCGCAGCTAGCGTCAGTGCTCGGGTTTCTTCTGCGCCAGGGCGAGGTTGCACCACACAATAAAACGCGGAGTCGTGGATATAAAGAAGGGATGTTAGTTGCTCAAGCACCGCGGTGGCGTAGTGTTGAAGGTTGGTAGTATTTTGCACATTGGCCGATGCTTCAATGACGCGTCGTAACCCCTCTTTCTGATCTTCAATCATGCAGAGATCTCGGTAAGAGCGCAGCATTGAATATAATAGGGTTTTGAGTTTTTGTGTGGTGAGCTCGGTTTTCTCTTTGTAGTCGTCAATATCATATTCACGGATCACCCGATCTTCGGGTGCTTGTCCGGCTTGGCCTGTACGCAATACCAAGCGTATCAGGTGGTTATTCATTTCATCACGAATATGACGTACCAAATCTAAACCGGCGTGCTCGGTTTCCATTACCACATCAACGAGTGCCAACGCGATATCTGACTCCTTCTCCAACACGTCTCGTGCTTCCTGCCCAGAGAGGGCAGACAATATCTCTAAAGGGCGTCCTTGAAACGTAAACCCCGTTAGCGCGAGCCGTGTTACCTCATGCATCAGATCGTCGTCATCAATCAGCAGTATCCGCCATGGCGCAGCATCAGATGCTGAGTTGGTCTCATTAGACTTGGGAGATGCGCCGTCACGTTGATCTGCAAACAAGTCCATTCACTTCGCCCCTATTCGCGTTTATCTCAGTTAGTTAAAGCGTAGTTTAGGACTTTCAAAGTTGCGAGGAGGGAGCGAGTTATTGATAGTTAAGTTATCTCCCTGAGTTTGTGGTTTGTTACATTTCTCTGATCTGGCGCAGTATGTGAGGTCAGCTGGCTGCTAGCCTCGGAATAGACAAGCGATTGCCTAAAGGCTCACACCCAGGAGCGTTGCATGAAATTGGTTGTTTTATCACCTGTTGACAACAGTTTGAGTAATTCTCTTACACAATTGTTGTGATATACCTATCAGTTGTATGGCGCTTATTTTGCGGGTTGCAAATAACGCTGTTTTACTAAAAATCATTATTAAAACATTATGACAGACAAACAAGGCAGTTATGTTTAAAAAACTCTCCCTCAAACACAAGCTCGCGCTGTCGGCGAGTGTGGCCATCATTATTGGTGGTTTGCTCGTTGAAGCGTTATCGTTTCGCGCATCACTCTCTCGGTTGGACACCGAAGTCGCACAGCGGCTGGAAAGTGCCACTGCATCATACAATCAATATGTGTCTGATTGGGTCGCGTCAAAAGAGCGTGCAATGACCTCGCTGACCAGTGAGGCTGATGCAAACAACATGGTTACCCACCTTAAACAGGTGCGCGATGCCGGTGGCTTTGACAATGTCTTTCTTGCCTACCCAGATGGCAGTCAGGATAACGCGAATGGTGTTGTGCTACCGCCGGGCAATGACGATCCGCGCAAGTGGGGGTGGTATATCAACGCCAAAGCGGACCCATCGAGTGTGTTCATGGACAACCCGACGGTGGCCGCGGCAACCGGCGCCAATGTGGTGTCATTAGGTAAAGCGCTCCAGTTCAACGGCGATACCTTGGTGCTTGGGGCGGATGTTGAAATTGGCGACATCATCGAAGGCCTCGAGAAAGTGATCCTGCCTGGTGATAGCTTTATGTTTATCGCCAACAGCGAAGGCAATATTTTTACCCACGCCAATACCGACCTACTCAATGAGCCAATTAACCAGCTAGGCTTGTCTTTCAGCACGGTCAAGTCCGCCATGAATTCGGGTGAGAGTGTGATGGCCGACGTGGGCGGGGCAGAAAGTGTGGTGTATGCCAAACCCATCGAAGATACCGGATTAATCACTGTCACCGTGATTAACTATGATTCATTAGTCGCGCCACTGTTCGATGCAGTATGGGGACAAGTCGCAGTGACAATTGGTGTCGTCATTGCTTGTACTTTATTGTTTAACTTATTGGTAAACATCCTATTTAGGCCGCTGACCAATGTCTCTAATGCCCTTGAGCAAATTGCGCATGGTAGTGGCGATCTGACTCAGCGTATCGATGTTGAGAGTGAAGATGAAGTGGGGCAACTGGCGAAAAACTTCAACACCTTTGTGGGGAGTATGCATCAGTTGATTAGCCACATTCGCGAGCAAGCAGAGCAGCTGACATCACAATCGGACAGCAGTACGGAACGTGCGCGCCGCAACGTGGATGACATTAATCAGCAGCAGCAGGAAGTGACCATGGTGGCAACCGCTGTCACCGAGTTGGCCTCTGCGACACAAGAGATCGCCTCGCATGCTGAACATACCGCGAATACGGCACAAGAGTCGACCGCTAGTACCGATAACGGGCGTGCGGTGGTTGAAAATACCAAAACATCAATTACCCGGTTGTCGGATGAGCTGAAACAGGCCAGCACTATCGTCGCCGAGCTAGATAAGCACTCGCAGGAGATTTCGACAGTACTGTCGACGATTCAAGGGATTGCTGAGCAAACCAACTTGCTTGCACTCAACGCGGCTATTGAGGCAGCGCGTGCGGGTGAGCAAGGGCGAGGCTTTGCCGTGGTAGCTGATGAGGTACGTATTTTGTCGCAGCGTACCCATGCCTCGACAGAAGAAATTAAATCCACGATTGAGACGTTGCAAACCACGACGGCAAGCGCGGTATCGACGATGGAAAGTAGCTCAGCGTTAGCAGGCGATTCTGTGTCTGATGTGGATAAAGCCACGGCAGCACTGAGTGAAATTGATGCAGCAGTTAATCAAATCAGTGATATGGCCACTCAGATCGCGACAGCGGCAGAAGAGCAGACTCATGTGACAAGCGAAATCACACAAAACATCACATCCATCAAAGATGTCTCCGAGCACTTGGTGAGCAGTGCCAACGATACCTCGCAAGAGGCGGATAACCTGCGTAACCAAGCAACGCAACTGAGCAACAAGGTGTCGACGTACAAGCTTTAATGCACCGTTGACCAAGACGCGAAATGAATCAGCCGCTGCCCACGCATCATGCAAGGTAGCGGTTTTTTTTGAAAAAAATGTGAGAGACGTGGAACTTTTAGTGTTGTAGTCAGTCTCAAGACGTACTGAAGCAACGAATATAGGTTTTATGTTAACCCTACTGCGACATTTTCGTACCTCGTTTATCCTCTTCCTCATCGGCACAGGTTGCCTGCTCGCCTTTAACCTTTCCACGCCACATGTTGCTGCTAATGGCACTCTACATGAACCTTTCGCGTTCATCCCGCTAGCCTGGTTGTTTTTAGGATTGAGTGCGGTCACGTTTGTTGTCAACATGGTGAGAACCATGCTGGGCATTAAACGGCAACACCTTGATTGCTAATGCCATGACAGACTTTCCTATTCATTGTTAATACCAAGGTCCAGAGGAGGCAAGATGATACAGCGCAATGGCCCAGAACTGGATATTGATATTGGTAATAAGCACTTAGTGATTCAGCGTCGCTATGAAGCGTTAGGGGCGTTTAATGATTTGTTGATTGCGATTTGGTTTTTGATCGGTAGCTTCTTTTTTCTCAATGATGCGTTAATGGAAAGCGGGACTTGGCTGTTTATTGTGGGTAGCGCGCAATTGTTACTGAAGCCGAGTATCAAATTGATGGGCTTGATCCATGTCTCTCGCGTACAACAACGGGCACAGAAAACGGCATGACCGACTGATATGCAATAAATTAGCGAATTGCAACGCATTGCTACTGTTCTAAACGGTTATTTTCAAAGCAGCTTTACGGGTAACGTATCCTTGGGCTGCTTTTTATTGTGCAAATTGCAATTACGAAAAAAGCGTTGGGCTACGACTTTATTCATAAAATCGTGCTAGCTTAGCTTCTAACTTTCTAATGCATTGATCTAATGGGTGTAATTGGCTCCCTATCTAATCTTCTCTCCCGTGGTGAAAAATTGGCACTTATCTTGATATCTGTCTGCAATGCTGGGCGTGTCTCAGCTAAAATCACAGGAGGATAAGCAATGCCAAAGGTATCGATTCGTGCGGTGACAATTGGGAGTTATGTCATCATGGTGGGGTTTTCTGCCTCACTGATGATTCACTTGCCCTGGCTTAACGAGTACGTAGTGCTGGGGTTAAACGTATTGGTTGCAGGTTCGGCGGCGCTTTTTATTGACCGACGTTTTAAAGCTGGGCTTGCAAAAGTGAATCGCTTCGCTAAGTCGTTGGCACAAGGTAACTTAACAGCGGCGATTGATACGCGAGACGGTGATGAGTTTGCGGAGGTGGCCACCTCGCTTAACCATGCGGTTGAAAAGCTGCGCCGCACGGTACGCAATATTGAGAAAGCCGCCGATACCTTGGATAGCTTTACCGATGCCTCGGAAAAACGTGCCAAGAAAGGCGCTGCGATTAATGATGCACAGAGCGAGAAAATAGACAGTATTGCCACCGCCATCGAAGAAATGACCACCACAGTGGGGTCGCTTTCTGAAGATGTGCAAGCCATCTCTGACGAAGCAGGCAAAATTGATTCGAGCTCGCGTCAGTCGCAACAAGAGCTCACCGATATGATGAGTGAGCTCGATGAGCTGGTGTCGGCGATTAAAGTGTCAGCCGAGATGTTTGACAAAGTTGAGCACAGTGCGAGCCAAATTGAGCATTTTCTCTCGGTGATCACCGATGTGGCTGAGCAGACGAACTTGCTGGCGTTAAATGCCGCAATCGAAGCGGCGCGTGCGGGCGAGCAAGGACGAGGCTTTGCCGTGGTTGCCGATGAAGTGCGTCAACTGGCGAGCCGAACACAAGCGTCGGCGAGTGAGATCAATGATATGACTAAAGAATTGTTCCGTAGTCTTAAGCAATCATCTGAGTTGTCGGATCGCACCGAGAAGCTGGCGCAAAGTGCCTCATCTCAAGCCTCTGATACGTCCCAGTCGATTGAGGGGGTACTTGATAACTTTTCTACTATCAGTGATCGCATCAATTCCTTGGCCAGTGCAATTGAGCAGCAAAGAACAGTGTCGACCGATATCGCCGCAAACATTAACCGTTTGACCGAATCTGGTGCGGACGCAGCGGAAATATCGGAAGAAAACAAACAAGATATGATCAAAATTAGCGACTTGTCAGAGTCTTTAAACCAGGATCTTGATGAATTACAGCTGCGCAGTAAAAAGCCTGTCCTAGAGTCGGAAAAACAGCATGCGTCGTGATGAGAAAGGGTAATTGAGACAACAACCAAATGAACTAAAGAGGCAGGGTGATGACCCTGCCTCTTGCTATAGTGGCATCGCACTGACTGGCTTATCGTTGCTATTTATCCCAGGACCCAAAGTTGAAGGGTAACGAAAAAACCAATCGATAGCCCGACCACTAACAAGGTGGATAATCGGGTACAGGCTAGACCGATCGCGACTAAAGCACTGAGTAAATAAGGGTTGGTGGTAGAGATCGCCAGCTTATCTTCGGGAAAGAAGACAATCGGTACCCATAGCGCGGTAAGAACCGCCGGTGCAGAGTAGGTCAGGAGTCGTTGCAACCGCGGACCTATGCGCACAGGAATACTTTGTGCCAGCAGCAGATAGCGCACCGAGAAGGTGATCAGCGCCATAGCGACAATGATTAACCAGTAACTCATGTTGACGCCCTCCGTGTCGGTAGCGACTCAGCCATTAGCCCCGCGACCATTCCTACGCCGGTTGCAATGATTAACGCATTGGGGATGTGGTAATAAGTGAATAACAGCATACTGATACCGCTTGCCAAGGCACAGAGTAGCACGGGGCGGGTTTTTATACTGGGCACGGTCAGTGCGATAAAGGTGGCTGCGATGGCAAAATCGAGCCCGATGGCTTCCAAGGCTTTCAATTGAGAACCGGCTAGGATCCCCGCCAAGGTGGCAAGGTTCCAACCGACATAAAACGCGGCGCCCGTATACAGGGCATAGTGTTTAGAAAATCTTCCCTGTTTGGTGGTGTGTGCGGTTGAAAGCGCATACATTTCATCAGTTAATAAAAAACCGAGGCCGAGACGCCATTTAAGTGGCAAGGGAGTAATGTATTGACGAAAGTGTGCACCATAGAGAAGGTGCCGTGCGCTAATTACCAGTGTAGAACCGAGCACCGCTGGCAAGCCCGCTGCATTGCCCACCATCATGGTGCCCGACAATTGCACCGCTCCGGCAAAAACCAGTAATGACATGGCTTGTGTTTGTAGTGCACTGAATCCCATTTGCAGCCCTAATGAACCGCAGAGTATCCCCCAAGGTAGGACGGCGAGGCACAACGGACTGACATCGCCTAATGCGCGCCATACTGATGTCTCAGGCGCATGCACCTCTTGTGCAGCCTTATGCATAGTTCACCTTTTTGTTGTATTTGCTTGGTTGTAAATTGTTTTTATTGGTAAGGTGCTAAAAGGTCACGTAACGTACTGATTAACAAACTTACAAGATGTTTGTACCACATCACCGCCATGCCGCAAAGAGATGGGACTATCAATAGTTAGGATGAGCGCACTCAGACACAGAAAGGAAACATGATGAAAGCACCACATCGCCTGAAGGGATCTACATCGCCAAGTGTGCATTTTCTCTATGTTTGGTTAGTGTCAACGGCAATAGCCGGTGCCGCTGTGGTTGGTGCGTGGCAGGTGGGATGGGTCACATTGACGACGTTTGGGGATGGTGCATTTTACGTCGGGGGGCTCGTTTGGTCGGCAGCGGGGCTTGTGACGTATAGTCGTTACAAAAGCCGCTATTGGTATCGTGATTCAGTAACACGGCGGGCGCTCACGGCTCAACAACACGCGATGGTGATCGATTCATCGTCACCGCCCGATGACAAGCTCGGACTGTGGCTGTTTTTAAGTGGGCTTCCCGCCATGATACTCAGCGGTATATTGATGTTGGTGGCTTAACCCACCCAGTGATAATGGTGGTTCGGCTTTTTGGCGACCAATCCCTGTTGTTGTAGGTGGGTAAATAGGGTATCGACAGCCTCTTGGCTGAGCGCATACTCCGCCATCACGGCTTTCTTGCTACAACGTAGCGTTTTGGCGGCTAACGCGGCTTTGATATCGGCATAAGGCGCATCCGTATCCTCCTGATGAGATGCTGAGTCCGGCGTGGTCGATTCCGTGTTTATCTCATTGGCACGAGGAGACGCCTTGGTGTTCACAGGCGTAGGAGGCGTGGTATGTGGGTGACGATACCAATGGCGGAAACGCTGCTCTTCACCAATCACGCCGACAAAGAAAGCGGCGAACAAATCTAGCAATACAGAGAGAAAAATCACCAGCCAAGATTGGGCTTGATCGGCGCTGACGCCCAAGGTGTTAGCAAGGTTGCTAATCAATCCCAAGATGGATCCCTGTGCCACTGCGGGCAAACTATCGCGCTCGAACGCGAGCTGCTGTTGCTCTTTACGTAATTGGTTGTTTTCTTTTTGTAATCGCGCTACGCCAGTCGCAATTCTATCCAATTCGATATAACGCTCAGCGGCTTGATTATTCAATGTGATTTGTTGCTCGATAGCGTCGATTTGCCGATTAAAAGCGTCAATCTGCGCTTGGGCTTGGCGCTGCTCACTTTGCGCGGCATTGGTGGCACTATTGATACCGCCAATACTGCCTCCAATCGAGATTAAGGCCAAAATGAGATAAAAAGCCAAAGCTGACACGGCACCCACATAGTTGCCGTGCGCCCGACGCTCACCAAACTCGTACCAAGCGTAAAACTTACCCGCTTCAAAAATCACTGCCAGTGCCCCGAACAACCATTGCATTAGCGGGTTGTCGTCAAGGGATAAGAACAGCAGCAGGGAAAAAATGGTAGAAGCCACAATGGCGGCGCCGGTAAAGCTGTACACACTCAACATGGCGAATCGCCCTTTGGGAAAGCGTAACGCCATCTTGGTTGGCGCTGACATGACTGGATTCATATTGTTGTTATTGTCTGTGATATTGAGAGGGCGCAAAGCCTAGCGCATCTCAGCCTGTTTGTGTGTCAGTAAGCGGTGAAAACATGAATAAGCGATGGATTCATCGCCAATGTGGATTAAAAGGCATCACAAAATCGACGCAAGCAGGTCAGGTTTCATTTCTTCTTCAATGAGGGCGTGTCATAGTCGGTTTTCACCTCATGCGTTAAATAAGCCCTTGAAGCGCGTGGCGATATGTGACGCTTCAAGATGGAAGGACAGGGGGTAAGGGAGGCGTATGCTAGCGCGATCGTATGTGACGTTAATCAGGCACCAATGGCCGTTAATTGCCTTTGGCTTTCTATCGATCTTTTTTGGCAACATTGGTCAATCGTTTTTCATCAGTTGGTATGGCAGCAGTATTAAAGATGCGCTGTTGTTGAGCGATGCGACCTACGGCGGGATTTACGCTATTGCGACCATGACCAGTAGTGTGTTGGTGATTAGCTTTGGTGGTGTGGTCGATCGGGTGCGGGTCGACAAGTTATTGATCTTTTTTGCCACGTTACTGATGGTCGCGTGTGCGTTGATGTATTCGGTTGATAATGTGGTAGGGCTGCTGCTGGCTTTTTTCTTACTGCGTTTTTGTGGACAAGGTTTTTTGCCTCACATCGCGCAAGCCACTGTGATTAAGCGTGCGCAGCAGGATAAAGGTAAAGCCATTAGCTTGGTCGGCAGTGGTGTCGCCATTGGCGAGGTGGTTTTACCCTCAATCGTCATTGGCTTAATCGCGTTTTTAGGCTGGCGTGAAAGCTGGTTGTTCATTGGCGCCACCCTGTTAGTGGTGTTTTTACCATTAGTGTTATTGCTAGTCAGAAAAGCAGACCTTAAACGAACGCGTATTGAGGCAGATAATCAAAACCACGCCAGTGATGCGAGTCGGCGTCAAGTTATTCGCGACTGGCGGTTTTGGATGATCATACCGATAGCCTTGGTGACGCCGTTTTTGGTCACCGGCGTATTTATCCAACAGGACTTTATCTTAGAAGCGAAACGGTGGACGCCGGGCGTATTAGCGGGCAGTTTCGTATTTTACGGCGCCGTGCATTGGCTAAGCTCAGTGATATCAGGCAGCTTGATTGATAAATACCGTTCGCGAAATGTGCTTATCTTAATCCCCATTCCACTGTTGCTCGGGTTAATGGTGATTGCCAACGTCAATCACACCCTCGCCGCACCGCTTTTTATGTGCCTTTTCGGTTTAGCGATTGGCGCAACCAATCCTGTGATTAATACCTTATGGGCGGAAATGTACGGGGTCTCGCATATTGGTGCCATTCGTTCTTTGGTCACGGGCATGATGATTCTCTCCACCGCCTTAGCACCCTGGGTGTTCGGTTTGGTTATCGATATCGGCTGGACGCTTAACGAAATGATTTATGCACTCATTGGATTGATTCTTTCCTTTACCGTGCTGCTGGTGCCCGTGTATCCACGTATATAAGGCGCAGCGCTATGCCTAATGTGCGAAAGGCAACCTTGCCTGAAAGCAAAAATAAGCGAAAAAAGGGGTTGGCGAAAAGAATGAAATAAATCTGCGCTAAAAATATCACAATTACGAATTAACTGTCTGATTTATAATAATTAAGGCGTCTTTAGACAAAAAAAGGGGAGTTGACGCTTGGTCAATAAGTGACTAGGATCACGCGTTTTGATTTTCAGGTGAAATCAGGCCTGAAATGAGCGCGACACCTTTTTTAACCCAATTTTGTAGAGACGTTCATGATAGATAGAATTCAGCGTGATTGGTTCTCCAATGTACGTGGCGATATTCTTGCGGGTATCGTGGTGGCATTGGCCTTGATCCCAGAAGCGATTGCCTTCTCGATTATTGCCGGTGTGGATCCGAAAGTCGGGCTTTACGCCTCCTTCAGTATCGCCGTTATCATTGCTTTTGTGGGCGGCCGTCCGGGGATGATCTCGGCAGCCACCGGTGCGATGGCATTGCTGATGGTCACCTTGGTGAAAGAGCATGGCTTGCAATACTTACTTGCTGCTACCGTGCTAACCGGGATACTTCAAATTGCCGCCGGTTATTTAAAACTCGGTAACCTGATGCGTTTTGTTTCTCGCTCAGTGGTGACAGGGTTTGTGAACGCCTTGGCGATCCTGATCTTTATGGCGCAACTCCCTGAGCTGTTTGGCCCCGAGATCATGCGCGAGGGCGACATCCTCTGGCATGTCTATCCGATGACGTTAGCGGGTCTTGGCATTATCTATTTGTTCCCTTATATCCCGCGTATTGGTAAAGCCATTCCTTCTCCGTTGGTGTGTATTTTGGTCCTTACCGGCATCGCGATGACATACAACCTTGATCTACGTACTGTCGGTGATATGGGTGAGCTGCCGGATACCTTACCTGTATTCTTGTGGCCGGACGTGCCGCTAAACTGGGACACGCTGGCGATTATCTTCCCATACTCTGCGGGACTGGCTGTGGTCGGCCTGTTGGAATCGATGATGACCGCCACTATTGTCGATGACTTGACCGACACAGACAGTGAGAAAAACCGTGAGTGTAAAGGCCAAGGTGTGGCTAACATTGCCACTGGTTTTCTTGGTGGTATGGCCGGTTGTGCGATGATTGGTCAGTCCGTTATCAACGTGAAATCGGGTGGCCGCGGACGTCTATCTACCTTTATCGCCGGTATTTTGCTGCTAATCATGGTGGTGTTCCTCAGCGATTGGATTAGCCAAATTCCGATGGCGGCGTTGGTCGCGGTCATGATTATGGTTTCGATCGGTACTTTCTCTTGGGAGTCCATCATTAATCTGAAGTCGCACCCACTGTCGACCAATATCGTTATGCTGACGACCGTTGCCGTGGTTGTGTTCACCCATAACTTGGCGATTGGTGTGTTTGTCGGTGTGTTACTCGCGGCGCTATTTTTCGCCAACAAGATTGGTCGTTTTATGGTGGTCAAAAGCGACAATGCAGACAATGGCGACGAGCGCACGTATCGCGTTGTTGGCCAAGTCTTTTTTGCCTCGTCAGATCAATTTTTATCATCGTTTGACTTCAAAGAAGCGGTGGAGCGTGTCACCATCGACCTTTCTGCAGCGCACTTCTGGGATATTACGTCCGTGTCTGTACTCGACAAGGTAGTGATTAAATTCCGCCGTGAGGGTACCGAGGTGAATATCGTGGGAATGAATGATGCGACGGCGACCATCGTCGATAAGTTCGGCGTGCACGATAAGCCGGAAGAAGTAGAAAAAATGATGGGTGGCCACTAAGGAGACCGACCATGGAACAAATTACCGCGTGCGTAGATGGCCCGCATTATTCAAAGCAAGTCGCAGATTTGAGCGTTTGGGCTGCCAAGCGCTTGTCTGTCCCTTTGACACTTTTGCATGTGCTGGATAAGTCCTCACACCAAGCGGAGCCTGAACTATCAGGTAACTTGGGTGTGGGTAGCCGTGAACAACTGTTACAAGAGCTGGTGGAGCTGGATGAGCAGCGTGCCAAGCTAGAAATGAAACACGGCAAAGCTTTGCTGTCGGAATTGGAAGAAGACGCCAAAGCCAAAGGGCTGGAAGATGTGCGCAAATTGCAGCGTCATGGCAACTTGGTGGAGACCCTGCTCGATATCGAGCCACAAACGCGAGTGTTAGTCTTGGGTAAGTCCGGTGAGTTGCACCAAAACGATACCAAGGCAATCGGCTCGCAGCTGGAAAGCGTGGTGCGCTCAATTAAAGCGCATACCTTGGTCGCGAATGGTGAGTTTAGTGAGCCAGAGTCGTACCTGTTGGCCTTTGATGGCAGTGACATCAGCGAAAAGCTGGTGGAAAAAGCATTGAGCACACCGTTGTTGGCAGGGATGACTTGCCACTTGGTGATGGTAGAAGATTCGCAAGAAAAGTTAGCTGCATTCAAACGAGCCGCGGAGCGTTTGCAAGCTGCCGGTGTCGATGTGGTACAAGCCCAGCTAACCGGTGACGTTCACCGTGCGATTTTAGATTACCAAGCGGCTAATCAAGTCGGATTGATCGTGATGGGCGCCTATGGGCACTCAAAGCTGCGTCAGTTCTTTGTGGGGAGCAATACCACTAAGCTGCTGGTTGAATCGACTGTACCTATGCTATTGATTCGTTAGTTGTGTATGAGTGCACACATAAAGAAAAACCCGCAGTGATGCGGGTTTTTTTGATCTGACTGTCACCGCCTGTCGGCAACGCGCCATTGCTTGATGGCAATGCATTACCGAGTGGTGTTATCAGTATTTAAAACGCGTGGTAAACATAAATTGATCACCGTACCACTCGTTAACACGGTAGGCTGCCCCGAGTGAGAAGAGCTCAGTGGCATGGAATCGCCCATAGGCAGAGCCAAAGGTATCTTCTTCGTCATCAACGGTAAGTAGGCCGATTTCGCCGCCAACTTCCACCTGTGGACCCAACCATTGACGTATGCCCAAGTTAACTTCCAAGCCCACATCGCTGTCAAAGTTATCTTTGTTGACGCCACGCGCGAGTAGCTCACCGGTTAAATCTGCCCAGTTGTTGATTGGCGCATGAAAGCCAATCCCAGCAGCCGTGTCCCAATCGGAATCAAATTCGGTATCCGCTTCTACGCGTACGTGCGCATTGGGATGGATAGACATGCTAAATCCTGCACCATAGGTGAGCGGGCTAACACCGATGCGTCCTTCCAGATAGTCGTAACTAAAGTTACTCATGGTGGTGAGGTTGGCGTCTTCTTCATTGGCCACGGCGCTGAATGAAGCCAAAGCGACAATCGCGCTGGCTAAAAGAGATTTACGCATTATCAATTCCACTTGTTATTGGTGTTCAAATCATTCTATAAGACGATTGCGCGCAGAAACAAGCACATCCGCCCGTGAGTCAGGCTTTTTTACCGATTTTTGACCTATCGGCTTGTATATGCACTGACTTGGCAACTACTCTGCGCCTATATCCCATTTGTTGCGGTTGACGGCTTCTACAATCCTAGGGGTGTCCAGTACGCTGGTCCACGGCAATAAGTTGGTTTCATGCGCGATGACATAGCTGGTGAGCTGATCGGTGACGACACTGACCAAGGTCTCTTTTTGCCAAGGCTTGGCGAGGTAATAGTGTAAACTGGCGTGATTAACCGCAGAGACGGTATCTTCCAATCCTGCTTGGCCGGTCAGTAATACTTTGCGCGTCGATGCTGTCTCTGGCTGATTGGCTAACTCAATCAAAAACTCCACTCCGAGCTCGCCGGGCATAATATGATCACACAGAATCAAGGCCAGCTCGGTACCTTCTGTGGCCATTTCCGCAATCACTTCTCGCGCTTCTGCGACTGACTCTGCCGCTTCTACCTCGAAGTGATCGGTAAAGCCTTGCAAGTCATCGATCACGCTATCGAGCACATCACGCTCATCATCGACACATAGGACTAAATATTGGCTCATAGTTGAGGCTCCTTACTGGCAGAGGCGGGGAGTTCAATGGGTAACGTCACTGTCATTGTGGTACCGACAGCCGGTTGCGAGTGTACCTGAATATCACCCCCATGCTCATGGATAATGGTTTGACACATGGTCAGGCCAATACCTAAACCAAAATGGCCTTCGCGTTTGGTGGTGTAATTTAACGCAAACATTTTTTCTTGCTGCTCAGGGGTCATACCGATGCCGGTATCACTGACGGACACCTCGATCGTACCGGAGGCTTGGTCATTGAGTGTTTTTACTGTCACGGTCAGTGTGCCGGGGTCCGGCATTGCATCAAGGGCATTGGCAATCAAGTTAGTCCATACCTGCGCTAAGGCCGAGGGCTGAGCAATAATATCGGGCACCCAGTCGTAGCGCTTTTCCAATTGATGAGGCTTGAGCCGATACTCGAACAAGGTGAGGGTATCATCAATGTTTTCAATAATACGGGTACGCTGGCGCTGTTCACTGTCTTGACGGGCATAGGTACGTAAGCTTTTGACTAAATCTGCAATACGAGCCGCACACACATGATTAGAGCGTAATAACCGCCCACAGCGGGCGTATTGCTTCCAGGTAGTGAGTTCGTGATTAAAACCCTCACCCAGACGTTGTTGCCATTCTTTGATGTTTTCAGGCTGATACAGCCCAATGTTGACTAAATCGCGCGCGATACGTTTATCCCCGGTGACGTCGCTTAAGGTGCGGGTATACGTTCGAGCCGTGGCCGTTGATAAGGGGGCACTCTCGCGGTTTGTTTGCAAAAGCGCTAGGGCTTGCTCGCGGCTGGCTGAGGCCAATGGCGTTTTTGCCACTTCCTCTAAGGCTTCTGCGAGTGCATCACTGTTACGTAAAATCGCTGACACTGGGTTATTGAGTTCGTGAGCGACGCCCGCCACGAGTTGCCCCAGTAGTGCCATCTTTTCTTTTTCTAGTAATTGGCGGTTGGCCTCGTCCAGTGAGGCGAGCGTTTGCTGTAGCTGGATTTCGGTATCGATACTGCGCTTTAAGCGTTGGTTGAAGTGCAGCAACAGGTATTGAATAAACAAGGGCAACAGCTCTGAACGGCTGGTCATTATTTTACTGAATAAAGCATGATCGATTTTGATCACCTGCGTCCGAGTGAGAGTGCGACCCGTAGAGAAAGAAACGTCTCCCGTCACGAAAGACATACTGCCAATCAAGCTGCCGGAAGACAGGGTGGAGACATGATGCTCTTGCCCTTCGTCATCCGTTTTATACAGCCCAACGTCGCCGTCTGTGATAAACCACAAAAATGCATTGTCTTGATTTTCTTTGGTAAGCACATGGTTGGCACTGTAGGTGCGGCATGCGCGGCTTTCATCATTGCCTTCAAAAAACGCATATAACCCGGCAATCACGCGATCGGCGATTGCCGCTTTGTCGGTCTCACCCGGTGCTAACAATTGCGCTTGAAATTGGCTTATCTCGCGCTCAACTTGGGCATCTAATAAGGTACGGTGATCTAACACTTCAGCGTAGCGCAGTAAATCATGTTGGCAATAGCGCAATACGTAGGTAGTGAGTTCTTTTTCGGCGACACGCTGCATCTCCTCAGTTCGCCAGGGCTTGTGCATACAATAATTGAGTCGGCCTTCATTCACCGCCTGCAAAATAATATCGTATTGCGGTGCGTCACTGAGCAAGACCGTGCGCGCCCCTTGGCTTGCGGAGTGGTTGTCGACATTCACTAATAGATCGATACCACGGTTATCGCCCGGCTCGTTATGGCAAATAAGCAATGCTACCTGTTGCTCGTTGGCCTCAAAGTCGTCGAGCATGGCATAGGCGTCGTCTGGGGTCTCGGCGCTGCAAAGATCAAACACATCACGAAACGGCGCGAGGTCGTGAGACAACTGCTCTACCACGAAAGGGTCTTGGTCAATGCACAATATAACGTAGGGGTTCATACACTCTGTCGGTCTACCGCAAATATGCTTTGATTGTATGCATTTATCCGCGGCAATGATGCGAAATGGTCGACATTCATGAATAAATACACCGTATTCTGCATGTTCTGCATGGCGGTACGTTAATACGCGCCCTTGCCTCATTAGTGAGAAAGTTCTTTCTTATTATTCATTGTCTATTGACCTGTGCGATGGCTTCCATAACAGTTTGCCTTCACAGTATAACGCGTTATCTTCAGCGCCTAATTTTAGTTACACTATGATTTTTCGCATGCCTGAGGCAAAGAAAACATGTTTTTAGGAAAGTATGGTGCCATCGCAGGTGGCCTTGCGATTGTTGCGTGTTGGCCATTTGCAACTGGCCAAATCGCACAGTCGATGTATGAGCGAGAAGTCGATCAGCGCTCAACCCCAGAATTCACGCTTGAGCAGCAGACGTACGATCGCGGATATTTAAGCTCGCAGGCGGTCACGCAGGTCGTATTTAAGGGTGAGACCAAAGCGATACTTGCCCAGTCGGGTTTACCTGTTAGTTACGAAATCGCCTCAGAGATCTCTCACGGTGTATTTGGTGTGTCGTCAAACAACACGTTAGTGATGACCCCTGAGCTGCAAGCGATTACGCAAAAAGCGTGGCCCGGTAACCCAACCCCAATTCGTCTAAAGCTGGATACCTTGATGACAGGGGCGTCCGACTATCACCTTACCGTCGCGCCTTTTTCGCTATCAGAAGCGAGCAGCAACCTGACCGCGAGTGAGTTAAGCCTACAAGGTGAGATTGACCGTAAAGGACATGTGAACGCAGCCTTTTCTTTACCCGCACTGGCCTTTAATGACGATAGTGGTCAGCAACTCAAAGTGGATAGCGTGTCGGGGTCAGGAAGCGGCTATTTGCAAGATGGTCTGTGGATTGGTGAACAGTCTTTATCGCTCGAGCAAGCGTACTTCAGTGATGTGAGCGGTCAATCTTTAAAGCTGGACGACGTCAAGCTTGAGATAGGCAATAAGTTGGTTGCATCTGAATCAACGTCAACCCGTGAGCTAAACAATACCAACCAACTGACGGTGGGGACGATTGCGTTACCAAACAACACACAGTGGCGTAACTTAGTGGTGGCGCTCGATGCCAGTCATCTTGATTACAGTGCCATGTCCCAAATCGCGTTACTCTCGTCGCAGTGGCAAGAAGGTAGCGCGCCAGTGAGCATGGAGGCTTTTGATCAGGCTTTGGTGCAATTGTTGCAGGCGGGGTTATCGATTGATTTGTCGCCCGCGAGCTTAACTGTGCCAGAGGGGGATATCAGTGTCGACATGCACGTCGATGTGAAAGACAGTGAGCCAACTGGCGTGTTCAATCTCCAACAACTGGTTAATCAGGTAAGCGGTGATCTTGATGTCTCGGTACCCAATGGCGTGCTGACACAGTCACCGTGGCAAGCAAAAATACAAGATTTGACCAAAGCGGGCTTTGTCACACAAACAGATGAAAATACCGTGCTGACTGCCAAAATCGAGGGAAACCAAATCATCACCTCTGATGGCACTGCCATACCACTGGTGCAATTTGTGATGTTTATGCTGATGTAAATACCTCACGGGCACTGACTTGAGACGTCGGTGCCCTTAGTTACCCATAACAATAAAAGCGAACAATGATGCAGTCCTTGCCTGAACTTAAGGCCAAAAAATACAAAACGGTGAGAGAAGAGACCGTCATAGGGTTACGTGCTGTGGCATTTATGAAGCACGGCACTACGACTCAAGTACAAATCAAGACCCCAGTGGGACAAACCTACCGTTGTGAATGTACCTTTATCGGCTTTGATGGTGAAAAGCGCTTGTTCTTTTCGTTACCGACGGAAAATCTTAATCAGGTTAATCAGTTTTTTATTGAAGGCTATCGCCTGGCGGTCGATGCAGTTTCTGACGAGGGTGAGGGGGCCAAAGTGCGGTTTGCCTCTAAGATCTCAACCGTGCTCAAAACGCCAATCAACCTGGTAATGGTTGAGTTACCGCAACAAGCCAAGCTGATACAACAGCGCAAAGATAATCGTTATGAGTTAAACGTTAAAGGGGAAATCCCGCTCGATAATCGTCGTTTGCCTGTCAACCTTACCGATATATCTGCAGGCGGTTGTGGGTTTAGTTTTGATGCCATTGCCCCTGTGTTTGAAAAACACCACCAAATGGCGATTCAAATCCAAGCACCAAACAGTGACGAGTGTTTTATCTTAAGTGGGCAAATAGAGAACCGCCAACAAAAATGGGGCATGCAGCGCTATGGTGTGTCGTTTGACCGCAGCGGCCTCAAACATTGCGAGGCGTTGATTAAACGGCTGGTTTATGATGGCTCCTATTATATTTTTAACCCGCATGTAGAAGAAAAAGAGTGACAACGTCACGTTAAGGGTGCGACAGCAGTTGCGAGATTGAGAGGCGGTGATAGACATGTCCCAGTGAGTCTGAGACGGCCTGCATCATTCGTTCGACGTGACATACGCCACTTTCGCTGGGATATCATGCTGTTGAAAAAACTGAAGCCAGCGTGTTTGGTGGGGCTGCAGTGTATCGCCTGGCCCCTTTACTTCCACCCATTGGTATGACGTGCCTCGGCACATAAACAAGTCTGGGTGACCGCGGCGGTTGTGGCGGCGGTCGAACAAAATGCGTTGAAAACAGGCGCGAAGCTGTGCCTTTGTGAGCATGACTAACGCAGCCTCAAGTAACGGCCACTCTATCACTGACCAATTCACCCACTCGTTAGTGATGCCGTGCTTTTGCTGATAATGTCGTTCCACCCATTTACGTGCTTGTTCAACCTCAGCGAGGCGCTGATCAATCTGTGCCTGCCGTTTAGTGACAAAGTCGTCGCTATAGAGATCGCGTGGCCCACGTTGAAACGGGTTAAGAAAGGCGCCACGAACGGGCAAAAACAATATATCCCAAAAAAACAGCCCAAACAGTGCGTTAAGCAAGCTGTTTTCGCTGAACCATACCTCCCAGCCTTGCTGACGATAATAATCAGCGACCTCGTGTTCTACCCGCTGCTCAAGCGCTAACGTTAATGATTCGGTGGGTAATGGTGGCTGTGTGGCAAGCGTTGTGGGTGCCGACTGGCCGAGGGTACGAATCGGCTTTTGTTTTGCTAGGCGATACGCTACGTCACGCTCTTCTTCATCGTGTGGGGCTTGGAGCATGGTTGCGATGACCGTTGCAGCCGCTTTAATGCCACCTTGCTTTATCAAGATACGTGCGCGTCGTTCTTGGCTGGGTGGCTGAGTGGTGGTTTGATACAGCGACAATGCGGTCGATAAATCATCCTGACGCTCAAATTCGCGGGCAATACGATTAACCAAGCGCTGGCGTTTACGCTCTAGTGGTGCCCAGTCAAACGGGGCTGGCAAACAGGGCGCTAACGCCAGTACTTCTTCAGGTTGCTTGTTTTTGCGTGCTTGCCATGCGCGTTCGTTTAACGCGGATAGATAAAGCCAGTCATCTATCTGGCTCCGATGGTTAAAGAGGCGATCTGCCCGCCGAATGGGATAGGACTCAAATTGCTGGATACCCAGTTCGGCCACTACGAATTGGCTCAAATCCTGGCGAGAATTGCCAAAATACAGCAGGTTTAATACCGGTAAAATGTCTGGCTGGTGGCAGACTACCAACGCCTTAGGGCTGTCGAGTGTATTGCCATAGAGAGCCTCGATCGCCTGCTGCCACTGGCTTTTAGGCGCACTTTTGGCGAGCCCCGCATCAGGAAAAGCCGCCATAAGTTGTGCTTTGGTGAGTAATGTAAATACCACCTCTGATGGGGCAGTATGGGTTAGGCTAATAAACTGATGTTCAGCCAAGATGTCGAGCAGCGGCGGCGTTTCACCCAACTCATCGTAGTGCAATGAATCGGCCAAAAACCAGTCGTGACGGCGCATCAGTAAACGCACCAGCAAACATTGTGCTTTGAAGCTAAGCTGTTGAAAGGTCGTCAGCCAATGGCGTTCGTTGCGCATGAGCAGATCCCAGTCACGTTCGCAGACTAAATCCATCAAGTTTTGAAAGTTATGATGGTAATAATAGGGACTAAGAGGGTCTGGCTGCGTCATTCTTTTCCTTATCTTTCATCAGGACACGTGTATTCAGGGAGCCGCCGCATGAAACGGATTATCGCTGTACTATTGTCAGTCTTTAGCGGGTTAGTGTCGAGCGATGCCTTGGCTGAGAATGAAACTACGTTCTCCGCCGAGCAAGGGATCGCTGGGGTCGCATGCATTATTAGCGATCCAGCAGGACGGGTCTTGCTCGTGAAAGACACAGTGACCGGACGGTATGGTTTGCCCGGTGGGCGGGTTAACTTGGCCGAATCACCGAGTAGAGCACTAGCGCGTGAAGTGTTCGAAGAAACGGCTATTCGCGTCACGGTCGGAAATATTTATCATCAGGATGAGCGTGGTGTGTTGTTTGCCTGTCAAAGCCAGGCGCCATTGCCTGTTGTCTCCACCGCTGAGGGCGTGGGCCTTTTGCCCGCTTGGCGTGCGCCTCATTTTGCCTCTGAAATTGAGCAAGCACGGCTGGTACCGCGCGCGCATGCGCAAGATTATCGCTATCGGTTTAATGATCGTCGCGATCGCTTATGGTCACTAGCGGAGAAAACGCCGAGCAGCGATGTCAGTGCCTTGGCCGACTTTAGTGCCTTAGCGCCTGTGTTTTATGTCAGTCAATATGGATTGGTCTCAGGTCTACAAAACGCCGTGCACCAACTGGGTGAGACGGGGAAAACAACAGTAAGCGCCATATTCAAACTGGTTAATACGTTAGGAGAAACCGCCTTTTATATTGCACTGGTGCCGTTATTTCTCGTTTTTCGAGGCCATAAATCGGCACTGTCGCTACTTTTTTTGCTGATCAGTGCAGCGGCTGTTTCTACCACCCTAAAAAGTGGCTTTGCCATGCCAAGGCCGTTTTATTTGTGGCCTGACTTACAAATCGGCCAGGCAAGTGGCTTTACGGTACCTAGTGGTCATACTTTGCTCGCGGCGGCTGTCATGACCGCTTGGTATCTAAAACGCCGAGTTATACACCCGCCTGCTTTTAGTGCGCTGGTGATGGCACTGGTGGTGATAGTGCTTATGGGACTCAATCGCATGTACCTCGGTGTGCACTTTGCCAGTGATGTGGTGATCGGGGCGCTGGTAGGAAGCAGCGTTGCCTGGGCGACTGTCAAGCTGGATGCCGTGACAGTGGGCAATGACAGACCCATGCTGACCACTGGCAGAATCTGGTTCTTAGCGTGTCTCATCATGGCGCTGTTGGCACTTGCATTAAAGATCCCCAATTTGGTTTACCTGTCAGCGTTAGCGGCAGGTGTTTATACCGGCCAGGTTTGGCATAAGCTCTTTCCTAGTCATAAACCTGCCAGCCAGCTCAATGGCAAAGTGTTAACGCTGGTGTGGATCTTTTTCGGTATCGCCGCCATTGTGGGGGCAGCCTGGGGAGTGGCACAGCTGACAGGCTTAAGCTGGATTGTGCTTATTGTCGTTTCAATGGCGGCATGGAGTTTGGGTCCTTGGGTACTGATTGCCAGTCCAGAGCTTGCTAAATGGTCGGGAAAGCGGCTAGGTTGGCGCGAGTGGTGATAAGGATTTGCCGGGTGATCGCTTTGGCTGTGCCAAGAGTTAAGGTAAAGTGACAGTACAACAAAAATTGCACCAGGCATGGTGAACTGCGCACAGGAACAGCAATGATACCGGCAATACACCCAGAGGCGGGCTTGTCGTCCGCCGTCGTTGATTTTATTACCGCTTTGCAAGAAGCAGGTTTCCAAGGCGATATTGAATCGACCTATGCGAGCCGCCTTGCAGTAGCCACCGATAACAGTGTTTATCAAGCCCTACCGCAAGCCGTCCTCTTTCCCGCATCAGTTGATGATCTTCAGCTTATTGGTCAGACCGTCCAAGCCCCGACGTTTAGTGATATTAAGTTTTCCCCCCGTGGTGGAGGTACCGGCACCAACGGCCAGTCGTTGACTAAGCATGTGGTGGTGGACGTGTCTCGTCACATGAATCAGGTGCTGGAAGTGAACCCTGAGCAAGGGTGGGTGCGTGTTCAAGCCGGCGTTATCAAGGATCAACTCAATGATGTATTGCGCCCGTATGGGTACTTTTTCTCACCTGATTTATCGACCAGTAATCGCGCCACGATTGGTGGGATGATCAATACCGATGCCTCGGGTCAAGGCTCGCTACGCTACGGTAAGACCTCCGATCATGTGCTGGGTTTAAAAGCGGTGCTCGTTGATGGCAGTCTCTTGGATACCCAGCCGCTCAATGCTGATCAGCTTCAACAAGCGATGTCGCGCGATGACCTCAGTGGCCGTGCGCTGCAAACGGTGTCTTCCGTCTGTCGTGAGCATCGTGATTTGATTACCGATACCTTTCCGCCGCTGAATCGTTTTTTAACCGGCTATGACCTTAAACATGTTTATGATGACGCACTGACTGCATTCGACATTGGCCGCGTGCTATGTGGCGCTGAAGGCTCCCTGGCATTCATTGCCGAGGCTAAGCTCAACATTACGCCGATCCCGACTGTGCGTACCTTGGTAAATATTAAATACGACAGTTTTGACTCTGCATTGCGTAATGCGCCGATGATGGTTGAGGCGAACGCGCTGTCAGTTGAAACCATTGACGCCAAGGTGCTTGATCTCGCGAGAAACGACATCGTTTGGCATACGGTGAGTGATCTATTGCAAGCGGTGCCCGGCAAAACCATGCACGGCATTAATATGGTGGAGTTTGCGGGGAATGATGCTGGTGAGATTGAACAACAGATTTCGGCATTGTGTCAGCAACTGGACAGTCTGATTGCACAAAAGCAACAGGGCGTGATTGGCTATCAGATTTGTCGGGATCTCGCCTCAATCAACAAAATTTATGCGATGCGTAAAAAGGCGGTCGGACTGCTTGGCGCCACGAAAGGCAAAGCAAAACCCATCGCGTTTGCCGAAGATACCTGTGTGCCACCGGAAAACCTTGCTGATTTTATCGGAGAGTTCCGCGCATTGCTCGACAGCCACCACTTGCACTATGGCATGTTTGGTCATGTCGATGCGGGAGTCCTGCATGTGCGTCCAGCTCTGGATTTATGTGACCCTGACCAAGAACGGGTGATGAAAACCCTCTCTGACCAGGTGGTCGCCTTGGTCGCCAAGTATGGTGGCTTAATGTGGGGTGAGCATGGCAAAGGGTATCGTTCAGAATACGGCCCCGAGTTTTTTGGTGAGACCTTATTTGCCCAGCTTCGTCATATCAAAGCGGCATTTGATCCGCAAAACCGGATGAATCCAGGAAAAATCTGCACACCGATTAACAGCCAGGATTCACTGGTGAAGGTTGATGATACCAAGCGTGGCTTTTATGACCGTCAAATCCCTGTAGAAGTACGTGACAGCTTTAAAGGGGCAATGGAGTGCAATGGCAATGGGCTGTGCTTTAACTATGACACTGCCTCACCCATGTGCCCCTCAATGAAAGTCAGTTATGACCGACGTCATTCGCCAAAAGGCCGTGCTGGGATTGTGCGAGAGTGGTTGCGTTTACTGTCTGAGCAAGGTGTCGATCCGTTAGCCGTTGAGCAGGCATTGATGACCCAGTGGCCTTCAGTACGTGAAGTGATGGCCAAATTCGGGCGCTATTTTACCCGCCGCAGAGAAGCAGATGATTTTAGCCATGAGGTCATGGAAGCGATGAGCGGTTGCTTGGCGTGTAAGGCTTGTGCCAGTCAGTGCCCGATCAAAGTGGATGTGCCGAGTTTTCGGTCGCGCTTTATGCAGCTCTATTACAGCCGTTATCCGCGCCCAGTGAAAGATCACTTGGTGGCGAACATTGAAACCTTGCTACCACTGATGGCCAAAGTACCCAAACTGGTGAATGCGGCGACCCAGCCTCAATGGGCCCAAGGGCTCACTGCGAAGCTTATTGGCTACACAGACACACCGGCGTTGTCGGTGCCGACGCTGGCTCAGTCACTGGCGGGCGATCACGCACTTAAATTTGATTTAGCCTGGTTGCAGGCGTTATCTGCGCAAGAGCGAGAAAACTATGTGTTGATCGTACAAGACCCATTTACCAGCTTTTATGAAGCGCCTCTGATTCAAGACTTGATCAAATTGGCGCGGCAACTGGGTAAGGTGCCCATGCTGGTGCCGTTCAAACCTAATGGGAAAGCGCAGCACGTAAAAGGTTTTCTTCGCCGCTTCGCCCAGACGGCGCGTAACACCGCTGGCTTTTTGAATCAGTTGGCCGCGTTAAATATTCCCATGGTGGGTGTCGATCCGGCGCTGGTGCTATGTTACCGCGATGAATACCAAGAAGCGCTCGGTAAGCATCGGGGAGGTTTTAATGTGTTGCTGACCCACGAGTGGCTAGCCAGTGTGGTGCCTAATATGCCGGTCGTGACGAGCCGTGACGCGGACCCCTGGTATCTGTTCGGCCACTGCACCGAGAAAACACAGTTGCCTCATGCTGAGCAACAATGGGTTGCGTTGTTTGCGCATTTTGGGGCAGAGCTTAAACCGATTTCTGTGGGTTGCTGTGGCATGGCGGGCACTTATGGCCATGAAGCAGACAAGCGCGAAACGTCAGCCGCGATTTATGATTTAAGTTGGTCGCCACAGTTGGCAAACCTACCTAGCGAGAGAGTGCTCGCAACCGGTTACTCGTGCCGTAGCCAAGTGAAGCGGTTTAGTGAGACGCAGTTACAACATCCTTTGCAGATCTTGTTGCGGCTAGCGTGTACGCGCATTGATCGTGCGCGTGTCGATAACGTATCACTATAAAGCTTGCATCTGGGTGGCGTTGTCATACAGTAAAAGAAAGAGCTGAAAGCTAAGGTAAAACAAATGCTTAAAACGATTGTTATCATCTTGCTGGTTTTACTCGGGATTACGGCGGCCCAGTACTTGGACGAGGGGACGCAAAAGAAAATTGCGTGGGTGATCGGTGCCATCGCCGGTGTGCTGGCGCTGGCTGTGATTGGTGTAGAGCTTTTTCGTTAGTGCTAGCGTGTTTAATCACGCGTCATTAGCAGGATAGCGTGACGCCGTCGAGGCTAAAAACACGCAACGTTCGAGTGAAACGCTCGTAGTGAAACGCTCGTAGTGAAACGCCCGTAACGGGGTTCGCTGCGAGCGTTCTTTTTCTAAGCCTCTTAAAACGGTGCCTCTTACAACGGACGGTTATGTCCGTTTACCACGCTGCTTATTACCAGCGCCTTTGTGGTTATTGGGGCGGCGAATATCGGGCTGCTTGGGGTGCTTAGTGGCAAAGCGTTGAGTGCCATGACGGCCTGAGCGGCGCTGCCGGCCTGGTTTTTCGGGGGCATCTTCTCTCGGGATCAGGCATTTTGGTCCATTACCAATCAAATGCTGTTTACCCATACGTACCAAAGCTTCTCTGATCAGTGGCCAGTTGGCGGGATCGTGGTAACGCAGTAGCGCCTTGTGTAAGCGTCGCTGGCGCTCGCCTTTTGCCACTGTCAGTGCTTCGCGTTTTTTGTAACGTACTCGCTTTAGCGGATTGGTTTCCGAGTGATACATGGCGGTGGCATTACACATGGGTGATGGGTAAAAGTTTTGCACTTGGTCGCACTCAAACTCATTCTCTTTTAGCCAGCAGGCAAGCTGCACCATATCTTCATCCGTACAGCCAGGGTGCGCGGCAATGAAGTAGGGGATCAAATACTGCTTTTTGCCCGCTTCTTTACTGTACTTTTCGAACAGCGCCTTGAAGCGATCATACGCGCCCATGCCGGGCTTCATCATCAAATCCAGCGTGTTCTTCTCGGTATGCTCAGGGGCAATTTTCAAATATCCACCGACATGGTGAGTGACTAATTCTTTGACATATTCTGGCGACTCAATCGCCAGGTCATACCGCACGCCCGACGCAATCAACACTTTTTTAATGCCTTCCACCTGACGCGCTTTGCGGTAGAGATCAATGGTATGACGGTGATCGGTATTGAGCTTGTCGCAAATCTTTGGAAATACACACGAGGGGCGACGACAGTTCCGCTCCGCCTTAGGATCTGCGCAGCCAAGCCGATACATATTGGCCGTCGGGCCGCCCAAGTCTGAAATCGTGCCGGTAAATCCTGGCACTTTATCGCGGATATCATTGAGCTCTTCAATGATCGACGCTTGTGAGCGGTTTTGAATGATCCGTCCTTCGTGCTCGGTAATTGAACAAAATGAACAGCCGCCAAAACAGCCACGCATAATGTTCACTGAGGTTTTTATCATGTCGTAGGCGGGGATCTTGGCTTTGCCGTACTTTGGGTGAGGCACACGCGCATAGGGGAGGCCAAACACATAGTCCATTTCTTCGGTGGTGAGGGGCACCGGAGGGGGATTAATCCAAAGGAGTTGATCGCCATGTTGCTGCACCAAGGCGCGCGCAGAATAGGGGTTCGCTTCTAAGTGCATCACTCGGCTAGCATGCGCGTACAAAATGCGATCGTTCTTGAGTTTTTCGAACGAGGGCAGGCGAACAAAGGTGTTTTTGGCATCGTGTCGAGACGGACGGATAGTAATGGGCTTCGCTGCGTCTGGCTCTGCTTTTTTGTTCGTCTCGCACTGCGTGTCTGTGGCGTAGGGGTTGGGCATGGTCATGCTCTTTCCCGGTTTATCAATGCGGGTAGAATCAACCTCTGCCATACCTTCTGGTGGTGTTTTCATCATCACTGCGGTGCCGGCAATGCGGGTCATATTGGCGACTGTGTCACCGCGAGATAGACGATGTGCCACTTCAATCAAGGCACGCTCGGCGTTGCCAAAGAGCAATATGTCTGCTTTCGCGTCACATAACACAGAGCGACGGACTTTGTCTGACCAATAGTCGTAGTGCGCTAAACGGCGCAAGCTGGCTTCGATGCCGCCCAGCACAATCGGGGTCTGCTTATAGGCTTCTCGGCAGCGCTGAGAATAGACCAAAACAGCACGGTCGGGACGTTTCCCACCCTCATTATTAGGCGTGTAGGCATCGTCATGACGCAGTTTTCGGTCTGCGGTGTAGCGGTTGATCATCGAGTCCATGTTGCCGGCGGTCACACCAAAGAACAGGTTTGGTTCACCCAATGCCATAAAATCATCTTTATTGTGCCAGTTTGGCTGCGAGATGATGCCGACACGAAAGCCTTGTGCTTCCAATGTGCGACCGATCACCGCCATACCAAAGCTGGGGTGATCAACGTAGGCGTCGCCGGTAACAATGATAATGTCGCAGCTATCCCAACCCAGAATGTCCATCTCTTCTCGGCTGGTGGGTAAAAACGGCGCGGGGCCAAAACAAGCGGCCCAGTATGGGGTGTAATCGTAAATAGCAGTTGGTGTCACGGTATGGTCTCTTGGTCAACCCATTGCAATGAGGATATGCGCTCCATCGATGCGCACATCGTACGCCAGGGCGGGCGATAAATTAGCCAGCGATTTTAGCGATAAACCTACATCGAGTATAGGGGTAAATCTGAAGGATGCAGCTTAGCGGAGCGTTGACGACTTGGCTGATGGGTTGTGCTGTTGCACATAATCAATAAAGGCACGATCGGCGAGAGATAAGTAACCGTCTTTACGCCAGGCAATGGAAATATCGAGCTTGATCGGCTGTGTGAACGGTATCCCGACAATCCCGCTTTCATGTTCGGTGACCATATCGAGCAATGCGCTGATGGCAAAGCCATGGCGGACAATGTTCAAAATCATCGCCAGTAAATTGGTTTCTAGTGAAAGTTTGGGGGTGATGGCATGTTCATCGCAGACTTGATCCAAATAGTCACGATGAAAATAGCCCGGGCGGAACATGATTAACTCATGGGCGAAAAAGGTTTGATAGTCGAGGGTAGAGTGGGTGGCAAGCCCATGATCGGTCGCGACGACGGCAACCATCTGTGAGGAAATCAAATGCGTGGTTTCCAACGAATCGGGTACCTCTCTATCATTAATCACGGCGAGATCGAGCTCACCGTCGAGCAGCATTTGCCGCAGAGAGTGGGTGCCAGCCTCTACCACAGTGAGTTTTAGCGTGGGATAGCGACGGCGAAATCCCATCAACAACTCAGGAAAAAAATAAGATCCGAGCATACCCGGTACACCGATACGCACTTCGCCTTTTTGCAATCCCTTTAGCTCATCCATTGCTGTCGCAGCATCTTGCATTTGCTGTACCACGCGATAGGCATGCTGAAGCAATACCTGCCCTTCTTGTGTAAGCTGAATGCGCTTGTCATTGCGAATGAAAACAGGCATACCCAGTTGATTTTCAAGCTTTTTGATCGCAATGCTGAGCGCAGGTTGCGCGATGTGCAGGCGTTGGGCGGCGAGGGTAAAGCTTTTAGTTTCAGCGACAGCAATTACGTGGCGGAGTTGTTTGATGTCCATAATTATTAATAAAATATATCAATAGAATAAATTTAATATATTTTATTAATTATAAAGCGGTTGTTAGCATGATCACATCTTAGCCTGCCGGTGAGGTTTTCATGATAGAGCTTGGCTCACCACGTTATCGATTGACGGCGTTTGCACTTGCGTTCGGATCGTTTCTGATTTTCTGCAACCTTTATCTGTTTCAACCTATGTTGCCTGTGTTTGCGGCCGAGGACGGGATCAGTGAAACACGGGCGAACTGGCTACTTGCGGCCAGTACTTTAGGCCTTTCTTTTTCACTGGTGCCTTGGGCCGTACTGTCGGAGCGAATCGGTCGGCGCCCAGTGATGCTGGTTAGCCTTTGGATGCTTCCTGTGATTGGCCTTATTATCGCCAGCACCTCTTCTTTTTGGGTCATCGTTGGTTTACGTGCTTCGGTAGGTATTGCGCTGGGTGGGTTTGCCGCGGTGGCAGTGGCGTACATGGCGGAAGAATTCTCACCGGAGGCACTTGCGATTGCCGTGGGCAGCTATATCAGTGCTAACTCACTGGGCGGGATCTCGGGCCGCGTACTCGGTGGAATGATGACAGATTGGTGGGGATGGCATGGCGCGGTGATGGCGATGGCCGTGTTTTCCTTGCTGGGCGTCGCCATCGTGAGCAAACTTTTGCCGCGTCAGCGTTATTTTTCGCCTGGTAATACCTCCTTACTGACTCATTCTCGCGGGGTACTCACACATCTTCGCACTCCTAAATTGTGGTTGGCGATGCTGATTGGTGGGGTGAACTTTGCGTTATTTGTGAATTTGTTTTCGGTGATGGCGTTTCGTTTGGTGGCTGCACCTTACCAGTTACCGGTCAGTTTAGTGTCTTCAGTGTTTGTCTGTTACCTCGCCGGTACAGTGACATCGCGTTTGAGCGGGCGTTGGGTACTGCACTTTGGCGCGATAAAAGGCATGGCCTTTGGTACTTGTGTGGCTATGTTAGGCGTGGTTGTGACCTTGAGTAGTCAGGTCCTTTGGATGGTCGTGGGGCTATTGATTGTAAGTGGTGGCGCTTTCTTTACTCACTCTCTTGCCTATGGATGGGTCAGCCGCCACGCGGCGCATGGTAAAGCAACGGCAACGGCTTTGTATTTAGTGCATTATTATGTCGGTGGCAGCCTTGGTGGTTTTTATCTCATCGCGGCTTGGCAACACTATGCATGGCCAGGCGTGGTGATTGCGGCCTTTGTGCTCATCACGCTTCTATTGGGGCTGGTGCTTGGCCTTTCTCGTGTCATGCACCGATGTCGAAAAAGTCAGCGCCAAGCGCCTGTTGTGACGTCCTGACCTTTAAGTTGGCGTGGAGAAAAAGGCGTCGCCCAGAGCCCACTAAAGACGGCCTCTCGCGATGACTGCGTTTACTCCCGCCAGCCAATGATTGTCTCTTTGCGACCAAATGCGTCGCTAAAGCGATGTTTCGGTGGGCATGTCGATATTGTCACGACTGACAGAGTTTCTAGCATCAAACCCTGATTGGTGGCCGGGCTGATAGGCTCGCACGCAGTTTCTCCCCTCGGCTTTTGCTTGGTAGAGAGCACTGTCGGCACGCTCTATCAAAGATGAAAGCGTGTCGCCCGGTTGCAGCGTGGAGAGGCCTATCGACGCGGTGACTTTCAACGGGGTATGGCTTTCATCAATATAGACATCCATCTCTCGAATTTCACCCAGCAAACGCTCGGCGATTTGCGCCGTGATTTCGCCATTACATTTCGGTAGGAAGACAATAAACTCCTCGCCGCCAAATCGACCGAAAATATCAGCCTTTCTCAAACGCTCTTGTACGGTGCGGGTAAATGATTGCAATACCACATCGCCTGCGTAGTGCCCCCACTTGTCATTAATCCGCTTGAACTTATCCAAATCGAGTAGCAAGACGGAGAATGGTGAGTGCCTTTCTTCACTAACGGCCAGTGCGCGCATGGCCAGTTGTAATAGCATTCGACGATTATAAATGCCTGTTAACGGGTCGAGCGTGGCTTGCCGGTATAGGCGCAAAATCATGTGCAGTTGAGAAAGCTGTGACCACACCACCATGAATGCAATGACGGTTTGTAGCCAATACGAGGCGATATTGTCAGGACTGGTCATGGTGCCACTGAATGAATCCACCCATAAGTGGCAAATCAGGGTTATCGACATCAAGAGTATGCTTTCCCGCATCGTGAGCGGGAAGATGGTAAGCATTACAATCTGAATAATGGGCAGTAACGTGTAGCTGTAAGAGAATGCCGCGTTGTCAGTAGGAAAGCCTAGAGTGTGGCTGGCGGAAAAATAAAAGGCGTTGGTAGCGAACACCATGGCGACCAAGCCAAGTTTCGCTGATTTGAGGTTATTAGCGCGATTGACCGCATAACCAATGGTAATAAGCATACCCGCTAACAAAAGGCGTTGCAGCGAGAGCTGCGCAGCGGCCGTTTTGTCAGCGAGGAATAAAAAATCAGCGGGTGACCACGCAATGGTTAGGGCGGCCCACACGTAACACAACACGCACAAGCGACTGCGCAGATAGGTGCTGCGTGTATTATTAAAGCTGTTTGCGTGCTTTTTGGCACTCCACAGTTCAAGGAATGATATTTGCAGCTTGTAGACAATATGGCCTAAAGTTTCATTCATCATTGCACCCATTGTTGTTCCCGCCTGTGCAAAGGTTCCAGTTGCGTCCGCCGCTTTGGTATTATCATGCTGCGCGGTCATGTTATTTTTTTCTGTCATAAAGGTTGGTATAAGCGTACGAACATGCCAGTTTGTTGTTTGTTTTGACTGTGTTTCTTGCATTCAATGTGATCTAGCCAACTTTTTAATGCAATAGAACAAATAATTGACCATTTTTTATTGAGATACGTAAGGTGCTCTTAATTATGTATACGTTACTTGCTCCTGCGGTTGCCTCGGCAATTCTAGGGGCACAGCTGGTGCTCTCACTGGCGCTATTGAAAGGGGAAATATGCCCAGGCCAACGGGGCCGATTCCATCGCGCTTTCTGGGTGCCTGTTTTTGCGTGGTTGATCTTAGTTCCATTTACATTTATCGCCAGTTTACCCTTTTTGTTGTTAGGGATTTTTGCGTTTCGATCAAAAACAGGCAAAACACGCCACTCCGGTCCCATTCCTTTGCTTCATGTCGCAAATTTATTGGGTCTTGTTACATGGGTTGTCATACTTGCCACTCACGGTGGCGGAATGCTAATGATGGGAGCCCTGCAACTAGTGATTCTCGGAGCGGGCTTTGGCCACAGTTTGTTAGTTCGTGCGCGTTCGCGATTGCAAGCTTTTGATCGCTTGCTCCCCCTGGTTAGTGTACTGGCGTTTATGGGAATGATGCTGAGCGCCGCGGTGTTGTCTGTTGTCAGCCCACCGTCAACGGGTGATATCAACGCCATTATGGCGGGCGCAGGCTTGGGCTTGCTCGGGGTGGCGGCACAGATTTGGCACCTGCTTAAGCAAACTTCACCTGTTTTTTGGCGCGTGAGCGTGGGTTTTGGCTTTATGCTGTTGGCCAATATCAGTTTGACGAGGCTCGTGATTGCTTAATTGGGCAGTTTTCCGCCTCGGATCTATACTCATAGTGGGTAAACTCAGTGCAAGGAGAGGGTATGGATATCCACAACATCAGCCGATTAGATGGTGCTATCTTCTATGGCATTGTGAATGAAAGACTGCGCCTAGAGTGTGACAGTTTGGAAGCACTGATGGCGCATTTAGATCTCGACCACGACCAGTTGCAAAGTAAGTTTGATGATATTGGTTGTGAGTACGACCCGCTTACCAATCAATTAAGACTTAAGTAGCCACTAACCTGCGACTCACGCCACACACGGTGAGTCGCATTTCAAGTCTTTTTCATCCCAACAAGCCCCTACCCCGTTGTTTTGTTAAAAATTTGATCGTTTATTGTTCTGCCCACTACGCTTATAGAGGGAGAGAATAAGTGAACTCCCTGTTTGATCACGTGGAATGCACTTTCATAAGGACGACCCTGATGCCGCGACGAGCATGGAGCGTAATTGTATTAACCGCACTGATTGGCGTGGGGTTTGCAGCGTTAACCGCCCACTTGCTGTATCAAAAAGAGCAAGAGGCGATTCGCAAAGAGCTGCATAAAGACGTGAATAATGCCGCAATGGCGCTAGCACGAGAGGTTAATCTGGGCCTTGAGTTGCTCTATGCAGTCAAGAATCACTTTGACGCGGGGCATCGATTGGATGCACGCAATTTTCAACCGCTCACGTCCGGTGTACTCAAACGTCATCCAAGCTTTAAGTCGATAGAGTGGGTGGACATTGTGATGCATCATCAACGTCGCCATTACGTTCAAGGAATGGAAGAGAGAGGTGCCACGTCTTCACAGTTGAATATTGTCGAGTTGGATGAAAACAACCAACTGGTACCCGCGCAACGGCGTGACATGTACTTCCCGCTCAGGTTCACCTCTGGCGAAAACCGTGAAGCCTCTGTCATAGGTTACGATCTTGGTTCAACGCCAGTCACCCGTCAGGCATTAAAAACCAGTTTTAACACCGGCGTCCCTGTCGCCACCCCAGCGACTACCATCGAGCGCGCATACGGCAATGTGCGCGGCTTTTTGTTGATCATGCCGATTTTATTGGATCCAGAGCAGCTCGGAGGGGAAGACACGCGAGATTTACGCGGGTTTCTGGTGGCGGTGATTGATGTGAATACCTTGGTCAATTTGGCGATAGATACTGTCATTAATGATGGGATTAATTACACCTTGATTGATGCGACTGATCCGAACAACCGCCAAGTGCTTCACACGCAGCGAGTGGAGTTAGCGCAGATGAAAGACTCACTTGCGCAGCAGCCCGCCAAGCCTATTTTCTTTGCGGGTCGCGAGTGGGAGCTCGTCGGGTATCCAACCGTCAGCTACATGCAGGCAAGACAAAGCTGGGTGCCGCTGTGGACGTTTCTCATCGGTAGTGGCATATTTTTAGTCATCTGCTATCTGCTTTATCGCCTACAGTCTCGCGCCTACAGTGTTCAGGTACAAGTTGAACAAAAAACACACGCATTGAAAGAAGCTAATAGTCGACTTGAGTCGATGACCAAATGTGATGGGTTGACTGGATTACATAATCGTACTCAGTTTGAGCAGGAGCTTGAGCGTGAGATACAGCGTGCAATTCGTGATGAAGCGCCTCTGAGCCTGATGGTGGTGGAGATCCAACATCTTTCTAATTACAACAACCTGTATGGGCGCATTGCTGGTGATCAGTTGATCCGACAAATTGCACAAGTACTGGATGAAATGCTTAAACGCCCAGGTGATCTGGTGTGTCGGTTTACCGGTAGCCAGTTTGTTGCCATCTTGCCGCGAACAGAAGGCGCGGAGCGATTGGCTGATGAGTGCGTTAAAGCGGTGAGGCGATTAAGTTTGGCATTTGAAGGCGAGCCGGAAGATCGGGTGAGGGTGTTTGTTGGCGGGGTAACGGTCAGCGATCAAAAAGAAATGACTGCCTCGCGATTACATGCTTATGGTGAAATTGGCTTGACCCGTGCGAAAGCCGACAATGATACTGGGTGGCACTGGATGGAAATTAGCGCGCCAGTTCAGGACAACCAGAGCTTTGACCCCTAAAAAATCAGAGCGGTACAGATGTACCGCTCTGGTGTCTCTTAAACGCTGACGCGATGTTAGTACTCTTCACCTTTATTGAAGCGGGAATCAACCACAGGGCTTTTGAGTAGGGGATCTTCCTCAGTTTTTTTCGTATTAGCCGCGGTGAATAATAACGTATGTGCCTCGTTGCTGAGCATGAGGTGGTTATCACGTAATGTTGCATCACTCCATTGGCTTAGCACCTGACTCATGGTTTGTTCGAGTTCCATCGCACTGGACGAACACGCCATTTTGGTACTTGCCATTGGCGCGACTTTAAAGCGATTACTATTCAGTTCAGCGTTACCAAAATAACGGTTACAGCCACTAAAGCCGCTGACGCCCATATCCTTATTAATAGTCAGCGTTGGGGTTCCTTCCGCACTGATAGCTTGTTGATCGACCATGGTCAGTTGCCATTGCTGTGCAACGCCAGAGCTCGTCACGCCGCCTTTATCACCACCGGCATACTGACCGTTACTACAAGCGGTCACTCCGGCAGCGAGCATGACTGCCATCAACACGTGTTTTTTCATAATGACTCCTTAGTCACTAACAGTGGGTTTCAATTCAAGCGTAGCCAAGTTAGTAACAAGTATGCCAATAAAAATGTGAGTTTATGTCAAGCCAGTGTCTTTTTTGCTAGGCGATAAAAAAAGCCCCCGGTAGAGGGGGCAAGATATACCATCGCGTGTCTTATTATTATTGAAATCTCGTTTTATCGCTGGCCCACGACATCAGCATTTTTGTCTGTCTGAGAATGGCTAGCCACACGACCAAAATATTTAGGCAGGTTATCGCGCAAGATTATCAAACAAAAATGACAATTTAGTTTCACTGAGGTTATTGGATAAGAGAAAATACGAAAATAGGCGAGAGTTGATCCGCGATATGCAGTGATAGGTTTTTTTATCAAACCTGTTCATTTTCCTTGACAATTTTGCCATTGAAGCTGTCCACTAAGGCACCAAGCCGTAAAACCACAGCATTCGCGAGGTGTATTTTTTAGATATTAACGTTATGCTTCTATTTAGTGACAACACTGATCCGACACTGGCCACAGTGTGTAAGTAAAAGAACGGCTAGGGTAGACTCAAAAAGGAATCCATCATGGCATTGAGCGATGCTGCAAAAAAAGTTCAGGAAGCGTTGGTTGCTCGCGGTATTGAAACTCCAATGACCGCGACATCTGCGATGTCTTCTGAAGAACGAAAAGAAAAAATTGAGTTTCACATGCGTGAAATTCTGCAGTCGATCGATTTAGACCTCACCGATGATAGCTTGGCCGAGACACCGGCGCGAATTGCGAAGATGTATGTCGATGAGATTTTCTCAGGCTTGGATTACTCGCAGTTTCCCAAAGTCACCATGATTGAGAATAAGATGGGATGCGATGAAATGGTGCGCGTCAAAGACATCTCAGTGACCAGCACGTGTGAGCATCACCTTGTCACCATAGATGGCAGAGCGACTGTTGCGTACCTCCCTCATCATAAAGTACTTGGCCTGTCTAAAATCAACCGAATCGTACGCTTCTTCTCTCAGCGACCGCAAGTGCAAGAGCGATTGACCCGTCAGGTGCTGGTGGCGTTGCAAACACTGCTGGAAACCGAGGACGTGGCGGTGCGCATTGAAGCGACCCACTACTGTGTCAAATCTCGTGGTGTCATGGATGCCAACAGTGAAACAACCACTACCGCACTTGGTGGATTGTTCAAAAAGAATGCCGCAACACGTGCTGAGTTTTTACACGGTATTCAATAACGTCCAATGCACAGATGGCAGATGTTTAAAAAGCCCCTCTCTGAAAACAGATTGGGGCTTTTTTAGGACGGTTAGCGTGGAGGCGTTAGTCGGTTTACTCAAACTGCCTTGCAATATCGTGGAACTGACGCACTTTATCTCGAAGCTGACTGCTTGCCTCGGAAACGTCATTGACCTCGTTGAGGTTTTGCTGAGAAACCGATTCGATATCATGGATCTCTTTGCTAACGGCTGTAAAACTCTCTAATTGCGCTTGGGCAGAGTGGTGTGTTTCATTGGTGCGGCCGACCACATCTTCGATAGCATTTCTGACCGAGTGCAGGCTCGCAATACTGTGATCGGTCGTATCAACACACTCTTGCGTTTGTTCGTGACTTTCATGAATCTGAGTTTGCCAATGCGAAATGGTGTTGTGCATGTCTTGAATCGATGACTGGATTTGTTCAGTGGCTGTTTGCGTACGACTAGAGAGCGCCCGAACTTCATCAGCAACGACCGCAAAGCCTCGGCCCTGTTCGCCTGCGCGTGCCGCTTCAATCGCTGCATTCAGCGCTAGCAAATTGGTTTGCTCGGCAATCCCACTTATCTCACTCATTGACTCAGTAACACGTTCAGCGGTGGCAGAAAGCTGTTGCGTCGCGGTGAGCGAGTTTTCAGATTGTTGGGAGAGCGTTTTTAATTGCTCGCCGGTTTGCTGTAACAAGGCCTCGGTTTCTTTGCTTTGCTGCTGGACTGACTGCAGTAGTTCAACACTTTGCTGAGCGTTATCAGAAACCTTGTTTGCCGACTCAGAGGCATGATCAATGTTACTGGCAATCGAGGAAATCTGATGGCTTTGTTTATTGATCGCATCAGATACGCGTTTCGATAACGCGCTCAACTCATCCGAAAATTGATTCAGTGACAGTGAAGCATCGAGCATGCGGCCGAGAATAGTGCGAATGCGGGCATTGAGCATTTTCACCTTGTAATCAATCACAGAACTGAGCCCGGTTCCCGAGTAGATATAGCGACTGATACTGTCGTAATTGTCCTGTACACCACGCGCGAGAGTAGGCAAGGTGAAAAGCTCATCGCGAAAGAGAGTGCCGAGCACTAACGGCATCGCAATGGCGCCTGCAATATCCCAGCTCGATATGGCGTTATCGAAAATAAGCGACACAGGTGCGGCGACCAACCCCAACCCCATTAATGTGTACTTCAACGCTGCTGGAATATCGGCAACCGATAACGGCTTCATCGACTTGCCATTTTTCTCTGCCCGGCACAGGGCTTGATAGATTTGTGCGGCGCGATGTTTGACCGCAGGATCGGGTTTCACCCTGACGGACTGATAGCCAGTGACTTGGCCTTGGTTATAAATGGGGGTGACATAGGCGTCTACCCAATAGTAATCCCCGTTTTTGCAGCGGTTTTTGACGATGCCGCGCCAAGGTTGGTTGGCTTTTAAGGCTCGCCACATATCCGCAAATGCTGCTTTGGGCATATCGGCGTGACGAATAATATTGTGAGGAGCGCCCGTGAGTTCCTCTTCATCGTAGCCAGCGATGCGAATGAACTCCGGGTTACAATAGGTGATTACCCCGCGCTTATCAGTGGTCGAGACGAGGCGCTCATCGTCACCAAATACAACTTCATTATTGCTCATAGTCTTTATCTTTTTTGGTCACAGTTGATAAAAGCCTTGTTGGTTTTAGTGTAGTGGCTTCAGGCTTTGTATTAATAATTATGTTACTAAATTGTTTCTATTTTGACGCAGCCCATAAAAAAAGGGCCTTGCGGCCCTTTTGTTTCAGTTTTAAGACAGCGGTGCTTAGTCTAAAACCTTTGCGATGGCAGTGCAAAGTGGCACCATGTTGGTGTGCGTCATGCCTGCCACATTTAGACGGCCTGAGCCAACGATATACACGCCATGATCGGCTTTTAATGCATTGACTTGGTCTTTATTGAGCCCAGAGAACGAGAACATGCCGTTTTGCTGCTCGATAAAGCTAAAGTCACGCGATACACCCTGCGCTTTCAATGTTTTGACAAACTCGGTACGCATGGTTTTGATGCGATCGCGCATGTCTGCCAGCTCTTGTAGCCACTGCGCCTTGAGCGTCGCGTCGTTCAAGATAGTGGTGACTACCGCGGCGCCATGAGCGGGTGGGTTAGAGTAGATAACACGTGCGATGGTTTTAACCTGACTAAAGGCCTTGGTTGCTTCTTCCTGGTTACGGCCAACCAGAGTGAAGGCACCCACTCGTTCGTTATACAAGCCAAAGTTTTTAGAGAACGAACTTGCGATAAGCAGCTCGGGACACACCTTGGTGAAAATACGTAAACCTGCGGCATCTTCTTCGACACCAGTGGCAAAGCCTTGATAAGCAAAGTCGAACATCGGCAGCAGGCCTTTACGTTGACAGAGTTCAGCGAGGGTTTGCCACTCGTTTTCGGTAGGATCGATGCCTGTTGGGTTATGGCAGCAACCGTGGAGCAGAACGACATCACCCGCGTTCGCCTGCTCGAGATCAGCGACCATTGCCTCGAAATCTTTGTCATTTTTAGCCGCGTCATAATAGCTGTACTCGGCCAAAGGAAGGCCAGCGGCCGTAAACACGCCTTTGTGGTTGGCCCAGGTTGGGTTGCTTATCCATACCGTCACTTCGCCAAGGTGACGTTTAATAAACTCACCAGCCAAACGCAAGGCGCCGGTGCCACCTGGAGAATGTGCGGTTTGCGCGCGTTTGTCGTTGATAACGTCGGCTTGCTCTCCGAACAGCAACTGTTGCACCGCGAGGCCATATTCGGCTGTGCCGGGAATACTTAAATAGGATTTGGTGCTTTCTCTGTCGAGAAGTAGTGCTTCAGCTTTTTTGACGGAAGGGAGTACCGGCGTCTCACCGTGCTCGTTTTTGTAGACGCCCACCCCGAGATTGATTTTGTCTTCACGTGGGTCAGCTTTGTATTCTTCAGTCAGTCCTAGAATAGGATCAGCGGGAGCGGCAGAGATATTCTCAAACATTGGTGTCGTCCATGGTTATGATGAATGAAAGTCAAACTGGCTTTTTTATAACACTTGTCGAGAAGAATAGAAACCGGAGGACAAGCGGCCAGTCGTGCGTTCTGTATCGGTTTATGCTGTAAAAACGCGACTTACGCAGTAAAAAACACAAGAAAAAGGCTGCAATCAGCAGCCTTTTGATCAGTGAGTCTATTTAGAAGTTGGCGTTGCGTGGTGAGCGAGGGAACGGGATCACGTCGCGAATGTTGCTCATCCCTGTCACGTACGAGACGAGGCGCTCGAAACCTAAGCCAAAGCCTGAATGGGGGACTGTGCCATAGCGGCGAAGATCGCGATACCACCAGAAGTCTTCTTTCTCAAGGCCCATTTCTTCTAGGCGTTGGTCAAGCACATCAAGACGCTCTTCACGCTGAGAGCCACCGATAATCTCGCCAATGCCTGGTGCTAACACGTCCATTGCGGCAACGGTTTTGCCGTCATCGTTCATGCGCATGTAGAAGGCTTTAATGTCTTTCGGATAGTTCTTGACCACAACCGGCGCATTAAAGTGTTCTTCTGCTAGGTAGCGCTCGTGCTCAGAGGCTAAATCGATGCCCCATTCTACTGGGAACTCAAAAGTTTGGCCGCTATTTTGCAGGATGGTGACCGCGTCGGTGTAATCCACTTGGGCAAAGTCTGCATTAACAAATTTTTCCAGGCGTGTAAGTACGTCTTTGTTAATGCGCTGCTCAAAGAACTTCATGTCGTCTTGGCGCTCTTCAAGCACAGCTTTGAACACGTACTTGAGCATGGCTTCTGCGAGTGCCGCTGAATCATCCAGATCGGCAAACGCCACTTCCGGCTCGACCATCCAAAACTCCGCCAAGTGACGGCTGGTGTTTGAGTTTTCAGCACGGAAGGTTGGGCCGAAGGTGTACACTTTGCTCAGGGCACAGGCGTAGGTTTCTGCGTTCAACTGACCCGATACGGTCAAGAAGGCTTCTTTGCCAAAAAAGTCTTGATCAAAGTCGACGTCGCCTTGGTCGGTTTTTGGCACATTGGCCAAGTCCAAAGTAGAGACGCGGAACATCTCGCCAGCACCTTCACAGTCTGAGGCGGTGATCAACGGCGCAGACATCCAGTAGTAGCCTTGCTCATGGAAAAAGCGATGGATCGCTTGTGATAAGGTGTGGCGAACGCGCGCCACCGCACCAATCACGTTTGAGCGTGGGCGCAAATGGGCAACTTCACGCAAGTATTCGATAGAGTGACGTGTTTTCGCCATTGGGTAGGTGTCAGGGTCGTCTACCCAACCAACGACTTTCACAGCTGTGGCTTGCAGCTCATAGGCTTGGCCTTTTCCTGGCGACTCGACAACCTTACCCGTGACTTCGACCGAGCAGCCAGCGGTCAAGCGAAGAACGTCTTGCTGATAATTATCCAGCTCATTAGGGACCACGGCCTGAATAGGGTCAAAACAAGAGCCATCGTAAATGGCAAGGAAAGAAATACCGGCTTTGGAATCTCGGCGTGACCGGACCCATCCACGCACAGTCACTTCAGTGTCGACTGCCGCCTTGCCGCGCAGGACGTCTACTACAGGCGCGTATGTCATAATTCGCTTCTATCTCCGTTTAGGGTAATGCGGCCATTCAGTGACGACCGCATCATTGATTTTGCAAGTTAGGCTAGCAAGTTTACCTGTATCCTGTATAGCTTCAAGACTTAGGCGAGCCTGAGAGCTTAAATTGGCCAATTAATCCTTCTAACTGCTCAACCAGTTGCTCAAGATTAGCGCTAATCGCTTTGACTTCATTCGCGTTAGTGGCGGTGTCATTCGCATGGCTTTGGATTCGGCCAACTTGAGAGAGGAGGGCATCTGTCATTTGCGCTTGGTGCTCGCTTTGTTGGCTAATGTCGTCCGCGTTGTTATTGACGGTGGTGACTTGGTCAGCGATATTGCCCAGCGCCTCAGAGAGCGCCATGACGGTTTCCCCGCGCTGATTGGCGCTTTCACTGGTTGCTTCCACCGCTTGTGCCGATGCTTCACTGCCCGCACACAGGTTCTCAATAATAGTCTGGATTTCTCCGGTAGCATCATGACTGCGGCTAGCAAGGTTACGCACTTCTTCGGCGACGACCGCAAAACCTCGGCCTTGTTCGCCAGCACGTGCCGCTTCGATAGCGGCATTTAACGCGAGCAAGTTGGTTTGTTCGGCAATTTCACGAATCACGCCCAAAATGGTGGTCACTTGCTGGCTTTGCTGATTCACATCCAAAATTTGGCTGCGTACCTGGCTAATATCCTCGACTAATTTGCGAATATCATTGGCGGCAACATTGGCAAGATCACTGCCTTGATTGGCGCTGGTGGCGGCTGATTCACTCAGTTGCGCCGCCTCTTGGGTGCGGTTTTGAATATCATGCTGATGCTGTTGAACATTGTCGATCGCCGATGACATATCATTGGTTTCGTGACGTTGGCTATCGGCTAACTGATCAGTGTGACTGGACACACGAATCAGATTCATTGCCTCGGCTGATAGCGTCTCGGAGGTGCGCTGAACTTGTTGCAAGCTGGCAGAGAAGTTATCAAGCAGCTGGTCACAGCTATCGCAAAGCTCGCCAATTTCATCGCCTCGGGTATCGTTTAGACGCTCCGCGAGGTTTTTATCATGGCTGGTGCGTTTCATAAATGCGGAGACGCGCTTCAGAGGAGACACCACCCAACGGCGGATCACGGTTAATGAGATCAGAAAGCCAATCACGGCAATGCTCCCCATTATCCCGGCAGTAATGAGCATTTCTTTATCAATGGTGCCGTAAAGCGGCTCGAGATCGTATTCAAGACGAATCACCCCTAGCACCGTCCCTTCCTCAGCGACGTGGCACTGTAGACAGTTAGTACCGCGATAATCGCTACTGGCTTTCATCGGCAGGGCAACCACTAACCCCTTTTCGCCATTGCTATCGACGGTTTCAATGATGGTTTCGCCGTCTAATGCGCGCTGATCAATCGTATCTTGCGGTGACTGCTCAGGATTGCCGGGACCGAAAAAGCGAGTAATGGCTTCTGAACGGATCACCCGTGCTTCTTCAATGCCTTCATGAGAAAGCATTTTTTCGCGTAAGGTATTTCGTTGGCTAATAGTGCCCGTCAACATCAACATGTTAAGGCTATCAAAATAGTTAGAGGCTTTATCGAGCGTTTGCTGACTAACAATCGATGTCATCAGTGCCTTTTGCTGATGAGATTGGTATGCCAAAGACGTGACGAGCACCAGAGCGAAAACAAGAAAAAGAGCAAGAAGGATTTTGCTCGCAAGGGTCATGCGCATGAGTCAACCATTTGTTATTAAGTTATAGAGTTATCAATTATAGCGTGTAGCCACTATGTTAAACCTAGAGTGCGTAAGTAAGGGAGTCCCCATATAAAATGTGTGATTTCATCGACGTAAATCGTCCTGTTAGTGAGACACGAGTCTGCATTGTTGACTGAACGTCAGGGCGGAATGTTGCCAGCGCTTCGCCGGTGAGGAATGCGATTGAGTCATCCGGCTAATTTGAGTAGCATGCGGCCTCTTATTGTTGTTGGAAGAGATAAAATGACCACCGAGTTATTTAAAGAGTTTACCTTTGAAGCGGCACACCACCTTCCTAATGTCCCTGAGGGACACAAGTGTGGCCGCTTACATGGACACTCTTTTGTCGTGCGATTGTACGTAGAAGGTGAGGTGGATCCTCACACGGGTTGGGTAATTGATTTTGCGGAAATCAAAGCGGCGTTTAAGCCAATATATAATCGCCTTGATCATTATTATCTCAATGAGATTGAAGGGCTAGAGAATCCGACGAGCGAAGTGCTTGCACAGTGGATTTGGCAACAGGTTAAGCCAGAGTTACCGTTACTTAGCAAAGTGATGGTCAAAGAAACCTGCACGGCCGGCTGTACTTATTACGGTGACTGAGTCTCGTGGCGTTGCACGAGTCACGCGGCTCTGAGCGACGGCGACCTAGGCCGTTGCTCTCCATATAACAGCAGGGTGCCTGGGCCGAGCGCGACGCCTGGCCGCGCTTGTAAGCCGTAGAGCGAGTCTGTTGTACGGTATTGGTGATATGGGCTTTTACCATCTATGCTCAGGCAATCGCCAGATACTTATGCGTCTGTATCGATAGGCGCCAGCCTCGCTGAATGCAGGTATCAATGCACAGCTGGGTAGCACGCGCTTTTTGGCTCACGGGCTGTAACGCAATCGTCGCTGTTTCAGGGGCGGGACAGTCTGCCAATAGCGCATCGAGCTGGTCAATATCCTTCTCTGTTCCGACCGGGTGTTTCACTTCATTTGCCCGCGCCATTGCCTCTTTCAACACCGGCAGTTTCCCTCGCATATTGATCTTCGGAGACACAGTGACCCACGTATTGGTCGACGCTTCTACCGGATAGGTACCACTTGTTTCTATTTGGCATTGGCAGCCAGCGGCTTCTAGCGCATGGGTTAACGGCCTTAAGTCGTAAAGACAAGGTTCACCACCCGTGATCACAATATGGCGTGCGTGATAGCGGCTTAGAATGTCGGTGGCAATCGCATCGGCGCTGAGCCAGCACCAAGCGGGAGAATCTTCAGATTTATCAATGATGAAAATCTTGTCTTTCTGATCTTTGTCATCGGTTTCCCAAGTTTGTTTGGTATCGCACCAGGCGCAACCAACAGGGCAGCCTTGTAAACGGACAAACACAGAGGGAACCCCTGTAAACGTGCCTTCGCCCTGAATGGTTTCAAATATTTCGTTGACTCGGTACATGATGGTTGGTAGCGGTCGATATAAAGCGCCACATTATGCCAATGAATACGGTTGAGATCTTGTTTTTTCACGCATGATTAGCCTTTGAACAGCGTTACTGTTTAAGCGGGTTTTGTGAGTTTGTGCGCGATTTCATTGATCTAAAGTGACCCACATCACGGGCTCGTGGCTTACTGCTTCACAATTAGTTCGCGAAGTAAAAAAATTCACTGAGATAGGTGATATAAGGCATATCACCATGGCCAAGCAGTTATAGGACAAGGCATGATTATTGGGCAGCCGGGACACATCGATCATATCAAGCGTAAAAACGCGGGGACGATTTATAATTTAATCGACCGTTTTTCCCCGATTTCTCGGATCGAACTGTCGAAACGCAGTCAGCTAGCGCCAGCCAGTATTACTAAAATTGTCCGAGAGTTGATGGACGCGCACTTGGTTAAAGAAACACAGATACAGGGTACCAGCATGCGTGGTCGGCCTGCTGTCGGGTTGGTGCTAGATAATGAGGGCTGGCAGTTCTTATCCATGCGCCTTGGACGTGGTTACCTCACTATGGCACTGCACTCACTGAGTAGTGAAATCCTCATTCAAGAACGCCATGAAATCGACGTAATGGCGCAGGATGCTCTGCTTTCGACGGTGGTTGAATACGTAAAAGCTTTTTTCTCACGCCACCAAGAAACGGTCGATCGTGTTACCAGTATTGCCGTCTCGCTCCCTGGCTTGGTGAACAGCGCACAAGGCACAGTCATTCAGATGCCGCACTTTGAGGTTGACCATATGCCGCTGGGGCCCGTTTTGCACCGTGAAACGGGGCTGCCGGTATTTGTGGGCAACGACACGCGCTCTTGGGCGTTGGCAGAGAAGTTATTTGGCAACGCAAAAGAATCCGATAGCGCGGTACTGGTCGCTGTTCATAATGGCGTTGGTGCGGGCATTATGCTCGAGGGAAAGGTACTTCAGGGGCGCGTTGGTAATGTGGGTGAGCTGGGTCATATTCAGGTTAAGCCTTTTGGTAAACGCTGTTTTTGCGGCAACTATGGCTGCCTTGAAACGGTCGCCAGTCTGTCTGCTGTGTATGAGCAAGTACAGACTTTACTCAATGAAGGCCATCCGAGTCAGCTACATGGGCAACCATTAACCATTGACGGCATTTGCGATGCGGCGGTAGCAGGCGATGGGCTGGCGCATCAAGTGATCACTGAGCTAGGGCATCATTTAGGTACTGCCATCGCGATTGTAGTGAATTTGTTCAACCCAGAAAAAATACTCTTCGGCGGAGAGTTTAATCGCGCTAAGAGCGTGCTTTATCCAGCGATCATGGAGTGCTTAAAGACCCAAACCATCCCGCTGTATAGCAAGCACTTGGTGTTAGAAGAGAGCTATTTTTATACCCAAGCGACCATGCCTGGCGCAGCGATGGTCAAACAAGCCATGTATGATGGCAATTTGCTGATGAAGGTTTTGGAAGGGTAGTGTTTTGTCGTTTCAGCGTGCAACGTGCGGCAACGCTGGAAAACTAATGTGAATGGCGAGCTGGTCTGTAAGTTAGCGATGAAAAAAGCAGGTGATTCGCACCTGCTTTTTTGAATGTGTTTCTTTAAATAGTGACGTTAACTATTTTTTCTTTCTTCGGCCATGCAAGCTGCTGCGGTAAATACCACATCGGTTGAGCTGTTGAGGCCGGTTTCCGCGGAGTCTTGCAAGACGCCGATGGTAAAGCCAATCCCTACCACCTGCATGGCAATCTCTTGTGGGATGCCGAACAAGTTACAGGCCAGTGGAATCAACAGCAATGAGCCGCCGGCCACACCAGATGCACCACAAGCTGAAACCGCTGCCACAATACTCAGTAGTACCGCCGTGGCGATATCCACTTCAATACCCAATGTGTGAACTGCTGCCAACGTCAATACCGTGATAGTGATCGCCGCACCGCCCATATTGATGGTTGCGCCTAGTGGAATAGAAACCGAGTAGGTATCTTCATCCAAGTCAAGACGGCGACAAAGTTGCATATTCACCGGGATGTTAGCGGCTGAGCTACGGGTAAAGAAGGCAGTGATGCCGCTTTCACGTAGGCACTTTAAAACCAATGGGTATGGGTTTTGACCGGTTTTGAAGTACACAATCGCTGGGTTAACCACCAATGCGATGGTGAACATGCTGCCCAGTAGCACACCGAGAAGGTGCACATAGCCCGCGAGGGCATCAAAGCCACTTTTAGCCAGTGTGCTGGCGACCAAACCGAAGATACCCAAAGGGGCAAAACGGATCACAAAGCGTACGATCATCGACACGCCTTCTGACACGTCAGAAAACACGCGCTTGGTTTCATTTGATGCGTGGTGCAAGGCAATCCCTAAACCAATCGCCCACGCGAGAATGCCGATATAGTTACCGTTCATCAACGCGCTGACTGGATTATCCACAATATTGAAAAGCAAGGTGTTTAATACCTGGCCAATCCCTTCTGGTGGGGTGATGCTGGCATCTGTGGTGGCAAATTCCAGGGTCGTTGGGAATAAGAAACTCATGGTGACTGCTGTCAGTGAGGCAGCAAGCGTACCAACAAGGTAAAGACCAATAATCGGGCGCATATTGGCGCGCTGCCCTTGCTTTTGATTAGCAATGGAAGCCGCCACTAAAACGAAGACCAAAATGGGGGCAACGGCTTTCAACGCGCTAACAAAGAGTTGTCCGAACAGTCCTGCATTCGCTGCCCACTCAGGAGACAGGTATGCAAGGACACCACCGGCTAGAATACCGACAAGGATTTGAAGTACCAACGAGTTACCTCGGCTGACACTGGCGAGTTGTGTTTGACTCATGTGACTCTCACTTCACTGTGTTTATTATCAATGGCTGTTAATGAATCGTTAGAAGTGACGAATTAAACCAGTTTGATTCACCCGATGTAAAGGGAAAATTACTACTTTGCACTAGTTATGTAGGGCTGAGCCGGAGAGTTGTCATTAAGTAAAGGTTTACCAGGTGTAATTATTCTGTTATCGCCACGAGATTAATGGCGATAATGGCGGGGATAGCCGAGCAAATACACGCATTATTCTGTCTATTTAGCATAAAAAAAGGCGGCTTCGCAGCCGCCAGAAGGATAACAACTAGCACAGAAATTTTTAGTAAATCGCATGTCCCACGGTATTAAGTAATTTGCTCACACCCTTGGTGAAATAGAGTGGCGCATTCGCTACCGTGTAACATAGGCAGCCTTGCTTGGTGAATGGCGTGTGGTGATGACGGCTATCGAGCAAAATAAAGTCACCCGGCACGTACTCACCGCTTTCATCTTCAAAGGTGCCATCAAGTAATAGCGTTAATTCATACCCTTTATGGGTGTGCGCAGGTACCGACCCGCCTTCATCAATATGGAGGAAACTGGCACGTGTCGCCCCTTCATCAAGGTTTAACCGGGCACGTTGTACTTTGCCAAATGATGACCAGTTGGAATCACTAAAGCGCTGTAACGCGCGGGGCAGTGTATACGTTTTGTCACTCACACTGATTTGCGCTGCACGGACGGGTGCTTGCGCATTGACCTCGCTCTCATTGGCTGCTGCATCTTCGAAAATGGCAGCAAGCATTTCGTCTTCGGCAGCGTAATCCCAATCAGCTGTTGTCATCTCATCTTCGTTGAACGTTGAGTCTGCGAGCGACGCTTCTGCAGCGGCCACGTAAGCTTGGCATTCCTGGCAGAGTTCAACATGGGCTGACAACGCAATCGCCATCGAGGTGGGCAGTTTGCCGGCAGCAAATGCATCGAGTAAATCGGTCGATGGGTGATATTTGATCATTGTTTAACCTCCAGGTGATTGCGGAGCTTTTCCAGACCTAAACGCAATCGGGATTTTACGGTGCCTAGTGGCACGTTTAACTGTTCTGACAACTCTTGGTGGGTAAGCTGTTTCAGATAAACCCCCCTCACCACTTGCTGTTGGACTTCAGGTAACTCATCAATGAACGACAGCAGCTCTTGATCCATCATATATTGCGCACCCGCGTCAGATTCGTTGTCTTGCTGACCGGATTCGAGCACGGGCCAAATGTCATCACTGAAATTGTCTTCGCGGTTAGATTGCACCTTGCGCAGCATATCAAAGCTGATGTTGCGCATAATGGTGAATACCCACGTGGTCGCCGCCCCTTTATCCGAGTTATATAGATGCGCTTTGCGCCACACCACGAGCATGGTCTCTTGCACGAGTTCCATCGCTTGCCCGTCGGCGCGAAGGTGTTTGGCGCCATAAGAGCGAATCTTAGGACCAAAAAACCGGAACAGACGTTCAAAGGCAGCGCGGTCGCGATCCTCCGAGACTTTCAATAATAATTCTGACAACTCTTCCTTCGTCACGTCAGTCATGTTGGCACGCGTGTCCCGTCTGGAAATGGTGGTCTCAGTATACATGGTTTGTGGCGCAGTCATAGTTGAGTCCTATCTGTCAAAGCCGTCCATCTCGCTACCAATACGTAACGTTAACCAGTTGGATCACTCCACTTGCTCTTCAAGCAGTTGGCTAATGAATTCTTTGGCCTCGTCTGCCGACTCTTGAGCAATAAACCATTGTTTTTGCGCGTTAGAAAGCGGCAATATCTCCAGCCAACGTTGGCAACTCCAGGTTAAATCGTCAAAAGGTGGCGCTTCATATTGTTCTGCGTGCTCAGGATGGGCTGCAAATACATGTTTTAGCCCGGATGCGATGCGCTCTTTATCGTCGGCTTGGTCATCGTTCAAATACTCATCATGCGGCCAATCATTGAGAGCCCGTATGTCACCCACCCAAAGTTTGTCCGCTTCTTGGTCCGTCGACATAATTTCTACCCGCTGGCGACCGGCGATCGTGATCCCTAGCAAGCCGTCGGGCAGTGTTTCAAAATCGACGATGTCGACCAGCGTGCCGTATTTGTATAGGCGTTTCCCCTGCATCATTGCCAGGACAAACCCCTCCTGGTTTGCAGCGCACTCACGGACGAGGCGCAAATAACGGGGTTCAAAAATGCGCAGTTTTGCTCTGCCACCTGGTAGCAAAAACAGGGGCAAAGGAAACAGCTTGGTCATACTTATGCCTCCTTCTATCGATTCAACATGCTCTCCATTACGCGCAGTGTGGGTAATGCGATCAAGCCAGAGCGAGCATCAAGCTAATCGTATTGACATCAACACCCGTTATGGCATTCTGGAAGTCTAAATGGCTATTTAAAAAGGTAAGGGAATGAAGATAAAACAACTCAGCGCAAGTCTCGCGATACTTCTCGCGGCGGTATTCCTCACAGGGTGCGCGGAGGAGAATGAAACGATTAAAATTGGCGCAACGGTAGGTCCCCACGCGCAAGTGGTTGAGTCGGTGGCTAAGCAAGCTAAAGAAGAAGGAATCGATGTTGAAGTCGTGGAGTTCTCTGACTACATCTCGCCTAATGCAGGGCTAGCGGATGGCAGCTTGGATCTAAACAGCTATCAGCATCAGCCGTTTCTCGATAATTTCAACCAAAACCATGATAGCGAGTTGGTGTCGATTGGTCGCTCTATCTTAATGCGAATGGGGATTTATTCCGACAAAGTCGACAGTCTTGAGGGGTTAGCCAAGGGCGCACAAATTGCGATACCCAATGATCCGACCAATGCCGGTCGCGCGTTGTTATTGCTGGAAGACGCAGGTTTGATTACGTTGGCTGACAATGTTGGCTTTAAAGCCACGCTGCAGGATGTTCAATCTAATCCCAAACAGCTCGAATTTGTTGAAGTCGAGGCCGCACAACTGCCGCGCAGCTTACAAGATGTCGATGCGGCGGCGATCACTATGAACTATGTGATGTCATCAGGGCTTGATCCGAGCGAGCAGGGCATTTTCTTAGAATCCAAAGAGGCACCGCTCGCCGTTATGGTGGTGGCCGCACGCAAAGAAGATCAAGATAACCCGACGTATCAGCGACTACTTGCGTTATTCCAGTCCGACAAAACACGTCAATTTTTGCAAGACACCTTTAATGGCACGATAGAGCCAGCATTCTAAGTAACCGTCACCAATATAATCGGTCAGTGCAATGCTGGCCGATAGCCAAACGTCACTATTTGTTTACCACTCATACAGTTATTGCTGCTACCATAGTGGCTATTCGTTGGTCCACCATGTGCTAGGATCGCGACGTCTACCTCCTCACATCACTAAAACGCATAGGAAATTGGATGCAATCGGCTAGCCGCCCATTTAATTGGTCGCCCGTGTTGCTGGCATGCCTGACCGTCAGTATTGGGCAGTTCAGTATGGGCTTAGTATTTCCGTCTTTGCCCTGGATAGCTCGTGATTTCAATCTCAGTATGGACAACGTCCAGCTGCTGATCTCTGCCTATCTACTCGGCTTTGGGCCATCACAGTTTATCTACGGGCCGATCTCAGATGCACTTGGCCGTCGCCGCGTGTTATTGGCTGGGGTATTGCTCTCCTTGATTGGTTTAACCGTGATGGTGAGCTTTAGCGCCAGTTTCACTGGCCTGGTCATTGGCCGCTGCATCCAAGGAATGGGCACCGGCTGTTGTGCCGTGCTCTCACGTGCCTTTACTCGTGACTCTTATTCGGGGGATCAACTGCCGCAAGCGATGTCGTATTTGATTATGGTGGCGTCGTTGACCCCCATCGTCGCTCCTGTGATTGGTGGCTTTGTAAACCATAACCTAGGCTGGCTGGCGATCTTTATTTTGCTGATGGTGTACACCAGCTTGGTGTGGTGCGTGTTGTTTTTCCTGTTCAAAGAAAGCATGCTCGCTCGTTCGCCGTTGCCTAATGTGAAGGTGATCCTCGGTCGTTATGGCGCACTGCTAAAAACACCGTATTTTCTTTATTTCGCCAGTATTAGCTGGGTGAATTTTACCTTGGTGATTACCACGGTGTCGCTGATGCCATTTTTAATGCAAGAGCGCATCGGTATGACCTCGGATCAATATGCGCTGTGGGCGCTTATTCCAACATGTGGCTTATTATTGGGTAGCGCGTTGGTTTCGCGCATTCGGCCGCGTTTGGGCACCAAGCGCATGCTGCTGATGGCACCCGTGATGCAGCTCATCTCTGCGGTCTGGTTATGGTTCACTCCGATGGATCCGTTACTGCTGATGATAGGGCAGTTCTTTATGGTGTTTGGTAACGGGATTGCGCTGCCGTGCGCCCAGTCGCAGGTGATGCAACCTTACTCTAACCAAGCCGGCACCGTCGCTGCGCTCTCCGGTGGTGGACAGATGATTATTTCCGCGTTGATGAGTATGGCGCTATTGAGTTTGGGCGTTAGCGAAGCCTGGCACCTTGGTGTGGTGGTGGGCGTGTTTGCGTTGCTTTCTGTGCATAATATCTTTCGCGGGTTTGCCGCCCCGAAAGTTAACGTCGCCAGTACCCCGAGTGAGGCATCATGACAAATACACGGTTAGAAAAAGGCCTGTTTCCGCTGACAACACCACGCCTGAGCATGCGGCCAATGATCAAAGCGGACTGGCCGTTGTTCCACCGCCTACACACGGACAATGCCGTGATTGCGCAATGTTTTGATCCTATGCCACTGGGTGACATTGAAGCCCGATTTGAGCAACGGCTCACACCCTGGTCTCCTGACGCTAAGCACTGGCTGTGTTTGGTCATCGTAGAGACGGCGACACAAATGCCAATCGGCGTCACCGGCTTTTTGCTTGAGCAGGATGTCGCGGAAGTCGGCTATTTACTGTTGCCGCCTTATCACGGGCGTGGTTATGGGACTGAGTCTTTGCAGGCTGTCACCGATTTTGCTATCTACCGTGGTGGTGCGCGAATCATCAATGCGACAGTGACTGCTGGTAATCTTGCCTCTGCGCGCGTGCTAGAAAAGGTCGGGTTTCAACTCAGCCGTATTGACCCCGATGCCTTTGCAATTGGCGGTGTTTGTTACGACGACTGGATCTACACCTACACCGCAGTGTGATTTTAATGTTTCCCCAGACCACTGATTTTGTTTTTGTTCGTTGACCTCAAGTTATATTGAGGTTTTACCCTTGCTCTCGATGTTTAGCTTTCCAAGCTCAGTTTTCGATAGCACGGATAAAGGGAATGAATGATGACAACAATCGAACACGTAAATATGACTGTGGTAGACATGGATGCGGCGTTAGCGTTTTTGGCGGTGGCTGTCCCCGATTTTAAAATTCGCCAAGATGCACAATCGCCAAAAGGATATCGTTGGGTGCATGTGGGCAATGAGCACTGCTACTTTGCGCTGCAAGAGCCCAACCCAAGTTCAGAGCCCAGCATACAGCCTCGCAGTACCTATAAATCTCAAGGCGTGAACCATATTGGCCTGATCATTGATGACATCGATACCATCCGCGAACGTCTACTTGAAAAAGGTTATCAACCCAATGGTTCAATGGCGCACGAAACCCACCGCAAGCGGATGTATTTCTATGACAAAGCCGGTTTTGAGTGGGAATTGGTCGCTTACTCATCCGATAAACCGGAAGAAAGATACCTCTACGAGTAACGCACAAAGCCGCACTGCTCGCTTTCCCAGATAGAAAAAACACCGCCCCTTATTCAACGGGGCGGTGTGTGCGTCATCGACTCTCTACTCACCAAAAAACTGCTTAATTGCGGTGATCATCCCTTGGGTGAGTTGGTGGAGTTGGTCGTCGCGGATACAGTAGGGTGGCATCACATACACCAGTTTGCCGAAGGGGCGAACCCAAATGCCTTGGGCGGTCATTAAAGGCTGAATATCGGCCAGGTTCACCGGATCGGTCAGCTCTATCACGCCAATTGCGCCAAGCACACGCACGTCCGCCACACATTCCAATGCGCGAGCAGGTGCTAAGCCAGTTTTCAGCTGTTGCTCGATGTGCGCAACCGTCTGCGGCCAGTCACTTTCTAGCAAGGTATCAATGCTGGCGCAGGCCACGGCACAGGCGAGTGGATTGCCCATAAAGGTAGGACCATGCATAAAACAGCCTGCATCACCGCTGCAGACGGTATCGGCCACATGGCGGGTGGTGAGCGTGGCGGCCAAGGTCATGTAGCCGCCGGTCAGTGCTTTACCGACGCAGAGTATATCTGGGCTGATCCCCGCGTGGTCGCAGGCAAATAGTTTTCCAGTTCGGCCAAATCCGGTGGCAATTTCATCCACAATCAGCAGTACATCAAATTCATCGCACAGAGCGCGCACTTGACGCAGGTATTCAGGGTGATAAAAGCGCATACCGCCTGCGCCTTGCACAATCGGCTCTAAGATCACGGCGGCCAGTTGGCCATGATGGGCAGTCAGTGCTTCGCGCATGGGCTGTATGTCGTTAGGGTTCCAGTCACCGTCAAAGCGGCTTTGTGGGGAGGGCACAAAATGATGCTGGGGCAGAAATCCTTTGTAGAGTTTGTGCATCGAATTATCAGGATCCGTCACCGACATGGCGGCGAACGTGTCGCCATGATAGCCATGACGCAAGGTCAAAAACTGTGCGCGTGACTCGCCGCGTCCCTGCCAATATTGCATCGCCATTTTAAGCGCCACTTCTACTGATACAGAGCCTGAATCGGCCAAAAACACTTGCGTGAGCGGGGCGGGTGAATGCGCGACTAAGCGCTCACAAAGCGAGACTGCGGGCTGGTGGGTAAGACCGCCAAACATCACATGCGACATTTTATCGATTTGCTGATGCGCCGCGGCGTTCAAAGCAGGGTGGTTGTAGCCGTGAATGGCTGCCCACCATGACGACATGCCATCAATCAGAACAGTGCCATCTTCAAGGTGTAGCTCGGCGCCGCTTGCGTGTGAGATAGGTAAGCAAGGCAAAGGGTCGAGCGTTGAGGTGTAGGGATGCCAGATATGTTCACGGTCAAAATGGGTGCTTATGCTCATAAATAAATCAGATGTAAACCAGTATGATCTTGTTGTGTTGACAGGTTAACGTCTGTGGGTAGACTAGCCAAGCATTAAAACGACAACAACGGGGAAAACCGCGTGGAAATAAGACACAACTGGACCGCACAGGAAGTGCAAGCATTGTTCGATAAACCCTTCATGGATTTGCTGTTTGAAGCGCAGCAAGTGCATCGTGAATATCATCCTGCCAACCAAGTGCAAGTCAGCACGCTGTTATCGATCAAAACCGGCGCGTGTCCAGAAGATTGCAAATATTGCCCGCAAAGTGCGCGGTATCGCACCGATGTTGAGAAAGAGCGCTTAATGGAAGTGGAACGCGTGCTCGAAGCGGCGGAGAAAGCCAAAGCCTCAGGCGCGACGCGCTTTTGCATGGGGGCGGCGTGGAAAAACCCCAAGCAACGCGATATGCCATATTTGCTCGATATGATCCAAGGCGTCAAAGGATTAGGGTTGGAAACCTGCATGACACTGGGCATGTTGGATGCAGAGCAAGCCAAGACCTTGTCTGAGGCAGGTTTGGATTACTACAACCACAATCTCGATACCTCACCTGAGTTTTACGGCAACATTATTACCACGCGGACGTATCAAGAACGCCTTGATACCTTATCTAACGTGCGAGACGCGGGAATGAAGGTGTGTTCCGGCGGCATTATTGGCCTTGGTGAAAGTGCCCGCGATCGCGCTGGTTTGCTGGTCGAGCTGGCCAATATGCCGGCTCACCCAGAAAGCGTGCCGATTAACATGCTGGTCAAAGTAAAAGGCACACCGCTTGAGAACGTCGATGACGTTGACCCGTTCGATTTCGTCCGCATTATCGCGGTGGCGCGGATCATGATGCCCAAATCGGCAGTGCGACTGTCTGCCGGGCGCGAAGACATGAACGAGCAAATGCAAACCTTGTGCTTTATGGCTGGCGCCAACTCGATATTCTACGGCTGCAAGCTGTTGACCACACCAAACCCTGACGAAGATGCGGATATGCAGCTATTTAAAAAGCTGGGTATTAATCGCGAAGCGGTCAGCCAAAAGCCCGATCAAGTCACTGAGCACGACTTACTTGAGCAAGTGGCTGAGCGAGTGGCAGCGCGCCCGCAAGAGGGCGATTTGTTCTACGATGCCAGTGTCTAAATCCCCATGACTGATACAACATCAGCGCTGATCCGTCGTTACCAAGGCGAACTGGCCGCACGTCAGCAACAAGACCTATGGCGGCAAAGTGGTGACAATGCCGTCGCCGAGTCATGGCGCAACTTTGCGGGTAATGATTATTTAGGCCTCGCGCAAGACCCGCGGCTGGTCAAAAAGGCGCAGCAGCACCTCGAACGCTGGGGTGTGGGCGCGACGGCCTCGCCGGTGGTATCTGGTTTTACCGCCGCGCATCAATCCCTTTGTGATCAGCTGTGTGACTGGCTGGGTTACCCGCAAGCGATACTGTTTAACAGTGGTTTTGCTGCCAATCAGGCGTTACTGTTTACGCTGTTGGGTAAAGACGATGCCTTGTTTCAAGACAAACTCAACCATGCCTCCTTGATTGAGGCCGGCGTATTGAGCCCTGCCACGCAGCGGCGGTTTCGTCATAACGACATGGCACACCTTCGCCAATTGCTCGCGAAGCAAACCCAGCCTTCCGCATCGCTGATTGTCTCGGAAGGGGTATTTAGCATGGATGGTGATGTGTCGCCAACCGACAGCCTTGCCGCGATTGCCAACCAATCGGGGGCGCTTTGGGCACTGGATGATGCGCATGGGATTGGCGTGTTAGGGCAAGAAGGCGAGGGCAGTATCAGTCGTGGCGCGCGGCCAGATATTTTAATCGTGACGTTTGGAAAAGCTCTGGGCGTGGCGGGGGCGGCAGTGCTGGCTTCTCCCACCGTCATTGACTATTTGCGCCAGTTCGCTCGCCATTATGTGTACTCGACGGCCATGCCACCGGCGCAAGCGGCACTCATTGAGGATGCTATTCGATTGGCACGAACAGAGCACTGGCGGCGAGAAACACTCAGCGCCCATGCCGAACAGCTAGCGCAAGGCCTCCATGACTGGTTAGAGACGACGTCTGCTTGCGAACCGCACGCTATAAATACTCAATCCTTGCCGCAATTGCTCGCGACGCCTAGCCCCATCAAGCCGCTGATTATCGGCGATTTGGCAGCGTTACAGCATGTAAATCACGCCTTGATGAAGGCCCATATCCGAGTAGGAGCGATTCGGCCACCGACTGTACCTGCCAATACGGCACGATTAAGGATCAGCCTGTCTGCGCAGCATCAAAAAACAGATATTACCGCACTAATTGAGGCGCTTAAGCCGGTATTAGCGAGCGACAAAGCGTGTGGGGTGACAGCATGACCGTGGCCGATAAACAAGCGATTGCTCGAGCGTTTGGTCGAGCCGCGCGCCATTATGATGACAGTGCGACGCTGCAGCGCCGTGTCGGCCATCGGTTGATGGCATTGGCTGAGTCAGAGCAAAAAGCTATCCATCTCAGTACCGTCTTAGATGTCGGCTGTGGCACCGGCTATTTCACCCAGCAGTGGATGACTCACGCTAAAACAGTGATTGGACTCGATCTCAGCGCTCCTATGCTTGCAACGGCAAAAGCGCGCTGCGGTGATGCCATGCTAGGCGTACAAGCAGATGCGGAGCATTTGCCGCTGGCTGATAACAGTGTCGATCTGGCGTTTAGTTCGTTAGCGCTGCAATGGTGCGACGATTTGCATGTGCCATTGGCGGAGCTGCGTCGGGTCGTCAAACCCGGCGGGCAAATCCTTGTTTCGACTTTGCTCACCGGATCCTTGTGTGAACTCGACAGCGCGTGGCAACAAGCATGCGACACGTCACGGGTGAACCGCTTTATCTCCTTCTCAGAGTTACAACAGGCGACTCAACGCGCCGGGCTGATGCATGCGACCGTGTTGCAAGAAAGCGAACAGCTGACCTTTGCCAATGCCCATACGGTGATGAAAAGTTTAAAAGGGATTGGCGCTACCTACCGCCCCCAAGGTGCGGGGCAGCAAGGGCTGGCGACAAGAGCGCAGTTTAGCGCGGTAGAAAAGGCGTATCAGCGTTTTGCACTCGCCGCCAACACCTTACCGGCGACCTATCAAATTGGCTATATAGTGATTCACCATCATGCATGACAGTTACTTTATTACCGGCACCGACACCGAAGTGGGGAAAACCTATACCACGGCGGCGCTGTTGCACGCCTTTATCGCAAAGGGCCATCAAGCGGTGGGCTACAAGCCTGTCGCCGCTGGTGCCGACTTAGCGCCTGATCACCAACTAAATAGTGACGCTGTCACTTTACAGCATGCCAGTGCGACTGCATTGCCGTATGCCGCGATCAACCCAGTGTTGTTGGAAACGCCGTGCTCGCCCCACTGGGCGGCGGTGTTAGCCAACATGCCCATCGACACCCAGGTGCTGAGCGATGGGCTCGCGCATTTAAAACAGCAGGCCAGTCCGGTATTGGTAGAAGGGGCTGGAGGCTGGCAAGTGCCACTGAGTGAGACTGAAACGCTGGCCGATTGGGTGGTTGCCCATCAACTGCCAGTGATCATGGTGGTGGGAATAAAGCTTGGCTGTTTAAACCATGCTTTACTCACCGCAGAGGCCATACGTGCACGCGGGCTTACGTTAGCTGGATGGGTGGCAAACGCCGTTGATCCTAAGGCGCAGCACAGTGACGAAATGGTGCGCTATCTTGATGCGCATTTAGATGCGCCTTGTCTGGGGCACTTGCCGTTTGCTGCCGATGCCTCGCCAGCACAATGCGCAAGCCACTTAGATATTACGCCGTTGTGAATATATTGCGGGGATATAGCGATCAAAAAAGCCAGCGCTAAGCTGGCTTTTGTCTATTTAAGTCGGCAGTTGCGGGTAGACAATTACTTTTGGTCGTCTCGCACACCCATTAGGCTTTGCTGAACCTCGGCCATCTGGCGCGCCGCTGTCGCGTCATCCGACGCTAACCCAAGCTCTGAGCAGGCTTCGTCGAAGCTCATGCCGAGATGACAGGTTAAGATGTCGATAGCGACTCGGTAGTTTTCTTGCTCTGCCATGGTCTCACTCCATTGATAACGCGTTGCGTTGTTAAGGTTAGGTTGTCCACACCGGGTGGTTGTAAACGTAATGGTTGATATGACCGCCGATTGCCCATTACTTTATCGTCTTACGCAGTGCATCAGCGTCATAGTTTTAAACAGCTGCGCATAAATTAGCCTGAGTAAACCGCGATGACAACTCGACCAAAGTCTATATTGGTAGGTTTTTGTCTTTTTTATTGGGCTTTTCTGTCTTGATAGTTGTTAAGTGATTGAATAAATTGTTAAAAATCCAACATTGCGTGATATCACAATTTCTTTAGATCAGATCGAAATAACGTGCCACACTAACTGGTCGGTGCAGAGAGTTGGATGGTGCGGGCGCCATGAGTGACTGCTGGGATTTATTCGTAACAAATTGCATCAAAGGATTGTTTTTATCATTAATGCCCATACTATTTTTATCATTACAACAAATAAGCGCTAAACACTGGGTTTAAGCGACGGAGACACACCATGAAACGCTTAGGATTATTTCTCGCTACCAACCTCGCGGTTCTGATCGTATTCAGCATTGTGCTGAATATCATCTACGCGGTCACAGGCATGCAGCCGGGCAGCTTGTCTGGGTTGCTGGTATTGGCGGCCGTATTCGGTTTTGGCGGCTCGTTTATATCGTTGTTGATGTCAAAATCAATGGCATTGCGCTCGGTGGGGGCGCAAGTGATTGAGCACCCACGTAATGAAACCGAGCACTGGCTTATGAATACGGTCAGTCAGCAAGCTCAGCGTGCTGGCATTGGCATGCCAACCGTGGCGGTATACAGCTCGCCTGATATCAACGCCTTTGCCACCGGGGCAAAACGCAATGATTCTGTGGTGGCGGTATCAAGCGGTCTGTTGCAAAACATGACCCGTGATGAGGCCGAAGCCGTGCTGGCGCACGAAATCAGCCACATTGCGAATGGCGACATGGTCACCATGACCTTGATGCAAGGGGTGGTTAACACCTTCGTAATCTTTATTGCTCGTGTCATCGCCGGTGCGGTCAGTGGCATGAACAGCGACGAAGAAGGCGAAGGTGGCGGCAACTGGATGATGTACTTCTTGGTGTCGTCAGTGCTAGAAATCGTGTTTGGTATTCTGGCCAGCATTCTCACCATGTGGTTTAGCCGTCATCGCGAATTCCGCGCCGATGCAGGCTCAGCGCAGCTGGTGGGCAAACAGAAAATGATTGCCGCGCTAGAGCGTTTGAAAGTCAGCCACGAGCCGAAACTGGAAGGCTCAATGATGGCATTTGGTATCAACGGTAAGAAAACGCTGAGTGAGCTGTTTATGACTCACCCACCGCTAGAAAAACGTATCGATGCCTTGCGTCGTGGCGACTATCTCTAACCGGATAGCGTTTACGTCGAGTCATCGATTAAGCGGCCTGCGGGCCGCTTTTTGTTTGTGTGCGTCGCCACTTTATCCCCTCACTGGCGAGTACCGCCCCGAATACAATCAACGCCATCGCCACCACGGTAAGCGCACTGACGGTTTCTGAGAACACGGGGATCGCGATCAGCGCGGCCACCACAGGCGTGAATGCACCTATTGCGGCACTCATTTCTGCCCCTAAGCGGCGAATCGCAAATGCATAGCTGTAATTGGCAATGATCCCCACGCCTAAACCTTGCGCCAGTACATGGTAGCCAAGCTCGCCAAGAGGGGCTTGGAGCAGGTTAAAGGAGACAAGTCCGCTCATCGCGCCCACCGGTAGCAACAAGACGGCCGAAATCGCTAATACCGCGCCGGCTTCTGCCGCATTCAATCCTGTCACACGCACGCCAATGGTAAACCACGCCCAACTGATGCTGGCCGCCAGCAAAATCAAATGGCCTTGCGTCACACTCCACGGTGAGAAGAACAGCGAATGCCATAAAAACGCACCAATGCCGGTGACGATAAGCCCAATCCCTAATCGCCGTCCCACTGAGAGCGATTCACCATAAACGCCCCAAGCAATCGCAGAGACAAACAGTGGCAAGATCCCAGGAATTAACGAGGCACCATCGGCGACAGGGGCAAACTGCATCCCCGTGGCGGCGAGCAGATAAAACGGTAAACCTGCGCCAAAGGCAATCGCAAACAGATAACGTTTGGGCATGGAGATAATATGACGCACCCGATGACGGCTCAGCCAACCAAATAGGAGAGCGGCAGGCAAAAAGCGTAGTAGGGCAATATCGCCACTGGTTAACACCGACTGGCTGGCCTGACGCAATGAAATAAACAAGCTCGCCCAGATAGTCACGGTGACAAGCATGGCGGCGAGGCCTAATACACGTTGAGAGGAGGCAGGCATGGTTGATCACTTCCTTGTTAATGGATGCAACTAGTGTGGCAGCGTCAAAGGAGGGATTGGTGGCAAATTAAAGGGTGATTTGCCACCATGTTAGCGTTTATCATCTTTAATTGTATTATTGTTGTTAAAAATCACCAAGGAAGCGATTTGGACAGTAAAGACAAAGCCATACTGGCGCTGTTACAAGACGATGCGCGCCGCACTACCGCGGAAATCGCTGATGCGGTTGGGCTGTCGTTTTCACCGTGTGCAAGACGAATCAAAAAGCTGGAAGCCGATGGAGTGATAGCGTCCTACCAGGTCACGCTCGACCGCCAACGGATTGGGCTAAACATGACCTTTTTCGTCAATGTGAGTTTGAGCAATCACCGAGAAGAGGCGATTGTTACCTTCGAGCACGCACTGGTGGAAATGGATGAAGTCATCAACGGCCACGTGATTTCTGGTACCTATGACTATTTGCTGGAAGTGGTGACGCGCGATTTACCGCACTATGAAGCCTTTATGCGCCAGTTACAGACCCTAGCGATGGTTAAAGACATTAATACCAATGTGGCGATCCGCGCGGTAAAACAAGGCGCGGCGCTAAAAGTATAGCGCCGCGCCATTATTGTGAGATGGTTGTTAGCGACTAGCGACTAGCGACTAGCGACTAGCGACTAGCTAAGGTGCTGGCTCAACCAGTCACTAAAGGCATTTTGGGGCAGAGCACCGTTGAGTACGTCAACGCGCTCGCCGTTTTTAAATACCATTAGCGTCGGAATGCTGCGAATACGATATTGCGCTGCCAATGCTTGCTGCGCTTCGGTATCGATTTTAACAAAGCGTGCGCGGCCTTCTTCTTGCTCGGCCACTGCCGCAAAGGCAGGGGCGAAGCTTTGGCATGGACCACACCACGGGGCCCAAAAATCGACCACGACAGGCACATCGCTATTTAGCAGCGCGTTAAAGTTTTCGCTGGTGCCCTCAATCGGTTTACCGTCCAGCACATCAGACTGGCACTTGCCGCATTTGGGCGCGTCATTGACCCGCTCGTTCGGGATGCGGTTCATGGCTTGGCAGTGAGGGCAGCGTGAGGTCAAGGTTGTCATGGTGTTTCCTCGTTGAATTATTTGCCACTAATATAAGGGGATAAGTTGGCTCGCCCAAGTTGAAATTATCAATCACTCAAATAGAAAAAGCCGATGACAAGGCACCGGCTTTCATCACAGGTTATTGATGCATTTCGCGCTAGAGTGCGTCCACCACCTTGAGGATGGCACTGAGCATATCGCGACCGAAGGCTTGGCTACGCGCCGGTGACCAGCCAAAATCCGGATCCGGTTGGTCGTTATGATCTTTAAACGGCATTTCAACCGTGTACGACAAGCAGTTGAAACGCTCACCAATCCAGTTTGAGCCCACGGTTAGGTTGGCTTTACCGGGGGCGTCTTTGTCATAGCCGTGCTCGTCTTGGAACTCCGGCGTCACGGTGAGCAGGGCACGCTTAAATCTGTCCTCTAAATCCGCCATACGCGCGTCATAAGACGGGATCCCCTCGCAACCGGCAACAAAGTTATACGGAATCGCTTCATCACCGTGGATATCGAGGCACATTTTCACCCCAGTTTGTTCCATGCGCGCACGAACATGATACACCTCAGGGCTGCGCTCAAGCGTGGGGGATTGCCATTCGCGGTTCAAGTTGGCACCGACGGCATTGGTGCGCAGGTGGCCACGCACGCTGCCATCGGGGTTCATATTGGGCACTACGTAAAAGTCTGCCTTTTCCAACAGCGCACGGGCGGTGGTATCCGTGTCGTCAAGCAATCGGTCGAGCAGCCCCTCGATAAACCATTCCGCCATGGTTTCGCCAGGGTGTTGGCGCGCAATCAGCCAAATCGGTGTTTTTGCTTGCGAAGACTCACTGAGCTCTGAGCGGATTTTCAAAAGGCTAACATCACGCCCGTCCAAGGTTTGGCCGAGGGTTTCTAGCTGACACTGTGGGTAGGTTTGCGCTTGGTGAATTAAATCCAAATGGCGCTCATAGCTATATGGCGCAAAGTAGGCGAAATACATCGAGCCATGTTGCGGCGTCACCTTGATGGTGAGTGTATCGCCGTCAAATTCGGTGGGGACGCGGAACCAGGTATCGCGATCGTAAGAGGCGACGGCTTGATAATCTTTCCAGCCTTCTGGGTAGGCCGAGCCTGCCAGTTGCTGAATATGCAGTGTGTGAGCCTGATTGACTTGCGCCTCTAAGCGAAAGTGAAACCATTGGTAAAATTCAGATTGGTTGTCGTTATGAATGGCAAGCTGAATGTTGTTAATGTCGTCATCGTTAACAACGCGAATATTCCCGCTGTCGAACTGGCTAAAAATACGCATAGAGCATCCTTTATCGGTTTGAGAGGCCAGCTGTGTTTGCACCTTAAAAATCCGCCTTTTGTCGTAAAACCTTTCGCGACGTTCTTGCCACCAACTATCTACTCATTTAGGCAAGATGGCTTTACTGGCTTATTATTAACAGTATTGCGCCTTATCTTGTCGTACTGCGTCTTAGCTGGCAAGGTGCCCTTATCACGCTATGACTATCTTTTTCCTCAGTGATTATCTTTTCCTCAACAAACAAGGAGCCACTATGCATTTGCAGGATCCTGAGCTTTTAAAAACGCAGGCACTGATCAATGGCAAGTGGGTTGATGCCGATAGCCAACAAACCCGCGCAGTGACCAATCCTGCGACCGGAGAGCACTTGGCGACGGTACCTAATATGGGGGCGGAGGAAACCAGCCGCGCCATTGATGCCGCGGATGCTGCGCTACCCGAATGGCGAGATTTAACCGCCAAAGCGCGGGCTGACGTGCTTTACCGCTGGTACGAGTTAATGCTCGAGCATAAAGATGACTTAGCCGCGATCATGACGGCAGAGCAAGGCAAACCACTGAAAGAAGCCGCGGGCGAGATCCAATATGCCGCGTCATTTTTACAGTGGTTTTCAGAAGAAGCGAAGCGCGTGTATGGCGCAACCATTCCCGCGGAGCAAACGGATAAACGTATTTCAGTGATCAAGCAGCCGATTGGCGTGACCGCGGCGATTACCCCGTGGAACTTTCCGGCAGCAATGATCACCCGTAAAGCGGCCGCGGCACTGGCGGCGGGGTGTACCATGGTGGTGAAGCCGGCCAGTGATACGCCGTTATCGGCATTGGCTCTCGGTGAGCTCGCGTTACGAGCCGGTCTACCTGCTGGAGTGATCAGTGTGGTGACCGGGGCGTCGGGTCCAATTGGCGATACCTTATGTGCTGACAGACGCGTCCGTAAGCTCTCGTTTACCGGCTCCACTGAAATCGGCGCACAGTTGATGGAAAAATGTGCCCCAGGTATCAAGAAGCTCTCATTGGAGTTAGGCGGCAACGCGCCCTTTATTGTGTTTGATGATGCTGATATTGACGCCGCGGTTGAAGGTGCGGTGGCAGCCAAGTTTCGTAACGCAGGGCAAACCTGTGTCTGTGTGAACCGCATCTACGTACAAGCGGGTGTGTATGAAGCCTTTGCCGAGAAATTTACCCAAGCGGTAAGTCAATTGCAGGTGGGGAAAGGCACCGACGACGGTGTAGACATTGGCCCACTCATCAACAAAGGGGCAATGGACAAAGTGAATGCCCATCTGGATGATGCCAAGCAAAAAGGTGCGGCGATTGAGCTGGGTGGCGCGTGCCCTGAGCTGGGTGAAAACTACACCCAACCGGCGGTGATTAAATATGCGACCCCAGCGATGCGGATAGCCAAAGAAGAGACCTTTGGCCCCGTGGCACCGCTGTTTTCTTTTGAAGAAGAAGCGGACGCCATCGCCATGGCTAATGACACAGAATTTGGTTTAGCGTCTTACTTTTATGCCAAAGACATTAGCCGTGTGCACCGGGTGGCAGAAGCGCTGGAATATGGCATGGTAGGAATCAACACCGGCTTGATTTCGACCGCAGTCGCGCCTTTCGGCGGGGTGAAACAATCAGGCCTGGGTCGTGAAGGCTCTAAATGGGGACTGGATGAGTACCTAGAAATGAAGTACCTATGCTTGAGCTTGTCTTAACTTGGGTGTTTGCCCCGCGAAGTGTTAAAAATTGCTGACACGTAAAGCGGGTTTTACGCTGTTTATTGCAGTCAACTTGCCTCGAATGTCATCAAATTGGTGATAATTCAGTCAGGTTGACTGTTTTTTGGTGGCTTGATGTATGAATATTTGCATTTGCCCACATCCGCTCTGTTGTTGGCTTTTCATCCGTGGTAAAACTCAAGTAATATGCGTAAGAGAAGTCCAACCGTTGCCTTGTTGCAGCATGTTGGCGAACCAAACCAAGTGGAGATACAAGATTGATCAATGTGTTCCTTGTAGATGATCACGAGCTGGTTCGCACAGGGATTCGACGTCTTTTAGAAGACGTTCGTGGCATAAAAGTGGTAGGGGAAGCCGACAGCGGTGAAGCTGCACTCAAGTGGTGCCGGCAAAATCACGCCGATATTGTCCTAATGGACATGAATATGCCAGGCATCGGTGGGTTGGAAGCGACACGCAAGTTGCTTCGTTACTCGCCGGACGCCAAGATTATCGTGCTCACGATCCATACAGAAAACCCGTTTCCAACCAAGGTGATGCAAGCCGGCGCGGCGGGTTATTTGACCAAAGGAGCCGGTGCCGATGAAGTGGTGAACGCGATCCGCATGGTCAACAGCGGCCAGCGTTATATTTCACCGGACATAGCCCAGCAAATGGCACTCAGTCAGTTCTCTGCCTCTTCAGATAATCCTTTCAAAGAACTGTCAGAGCGTGAATTGCAGATCATGCTGATGATCACCAAAGGGCAAAAGGTTACCGACATTTCCGAGCAACTTAGCCTGAGCCCGAAAACGGTGAACAGTTACCGTTATCGCTTATTCAGCAAGTTGGGGATCAATGGCGATGTGGAATTGACCCACCTTGCTATCAGGCACGGCATGCTCGACACCGAAACCCTGTAACGCGAAGTAATCCAGGACGAGACCGCGCAGTGCCGAACACCTTCGATGCTAAAAGCTTTCTAAAAACCGTTCCTCACCAGCCCGGCGTTTATCGCATGATGAACGCCGCGGGTGAAATTATCTATGTGGGCAAGGCCAAAGACCTTAGCAAACGCCTAGCGAGCTACTTTCGGGTGCAGGTTTCCAGTGAGAAAACCAAAGCCTTGGTGCGTAACATCGCCGATGTAGAGGTGACGGTGACCCACACCGAAACCGAAGCATTGATCCTTGAGCACAACCTCATCAAGCAGCACCGCCCCAAATACAATGTATTGCTGCGAGACGACAAGTCTTACCCTTACATCTACCTCAGTGCTCACGAGCATCCACGGCTGGCGATCCACCGCGGCGCGAAAAAGAAAAAGGGCGAATATTTTGGTCCCTTTCCTGATGCCAATGCGGTACGCAAAAGCCTGCACCTGTTGCAGAAAATATTCCCGGTTCGCCAGTGTGAAGACTCGGTGTATGCCAACCGCAGTCGGCCTTGCTTAATGTATCAAATTGGTCGTTGCTCTGGCCCTTGTGTACCAGGACTGATTAGTGATGACGACTACGCCGAGCAAGTCAATTTCGCCCGTATGTTTTTGCAAGGCAAAGACCGCGAAGTGATCGACAGCTTGGTCGCCAAAATGGAAACCGCCAGCCAACAGCTGCAATTTGAAAAGGCGGCGGAGTATCGCGACCAAATCCAAGCGTTGCGCCGCGTACAAGAGCAGCAGTTTGTTTCGCAAGACAGCGATGACGACATCGACGTTATCGGCTTTGCACTAGAAAACGGGGTGGCGTGCATTCATGTGCTCTTCCTGCGCCAAGGCAAAGTGCTGGGCAGTCGTAGCCACTTTCCTAAGATGCCGGCAGAAACCGACCCTGGTGAAGTGGTTTCAAGCTTTGTCAGCCAGTTTTACCTGGCGCAAGCAGAAGGGCGCACCATTCCCAGCCATATTCTGATTTCTGACGATATCGGTGATGATCTGGGTTGGTTATCGAATACCTTGAGTGAAATTGCCGGTCGCAATGTGCGTCTGCAAAGCCGTCCGCGTGGGGCCAGAGCCCGCTTTTTGAAGCTGGCCAACACCAATGCGCGCACCGCTTTGACCAGCAAAATCAACCATCGGATGACCATCCAGAATCGCTACCAAGCGCTGCAAGAAACCTTAGGCTTAGAGCCGGTTAAGCGGATGGAGTGCTTTGATATCAGCCACACTATGGGCGAGAAAACGGTCGCCTCTTGCGTGGTGTTCAACCAAGACGGGCCGCTGAAAAAAGAGTATCGTCGTTACAACATCGAAGGGATCACCGGCGGTGATGATTATGCCGCAATGGCGCAGGTACTGACGCGCCGTTATAGCAAACAAGTCGAGCCAGAAAAAATCCCCGATATCATTGTAATCGATGGGGGTAAGGGCCAGCTCAGTCGTGCTTGGGAGGTGCTCGAGCCGTTGATTGCTGATTGGCCGGTTAACCCGCTCATTTTAGGTGTAGCTAAAGGCACCAGCCGTAAGCCGGGGCTCGAAACCTTGATTAAGGTCTCGGGCGAGGAGTTTTCGTTGCCTGCAGACTCGCCGGCATTGCACCTTATCCAACATATTCGTGATGAAAGCCACGATCATGCCATTGCCGGACACCGCGCGGCACGGGGCAAAGCGCGCAAGCAAAGTGTGCTTACCCAAATTGATGGCGTAGGACCTAAACGTCGCCAGGCCTTGCTGAAATACTTGGGCGGTATTCAAGAGCTGAAAAACGCCAGTGTCGAAGAAATCGCCAAGGTGCCCGGGATCAGTGCCACATTGGCAGAGAAAATTCATTCCTCATTGCAAGGTTAGTGGCAATGGGGCACCATAACCCAGTTAATCCTAAAATAAAAAGCTGAGCATGCGTCTAAATATACCTACCATTTTGACCTTTTTGCGCATTGCGCTTATTCCGGTCTTTGTTGTTGCCTACTATCTGCCTTATGCCTGGGCGCCATTTGCGGCGGCACTGATTTTTGTGATTGCTGGTGCCACCGATTGGTTAGATGGCTATTTAGCGCGTCGCTTAAAGCAATCGACCCGTTTTGGTGCCTTTTTAGATCCCGTCGCCGACAAGGTGATGGTGGCGATTGCCATGGTGCTGATTGTTGAGCACTACGCCTCTATTTGGATCACCATTCCCGCGGCAACTATGATTGCGCGTGAGGTGATTATTTCAGCCCTGCGAGAGTGGATGGCAGAAATCGGCAAACGTGCCAGCGTCGCGGTCTCTTGGGTGGGAAAATTTAAAACCGGCTCACAAATGTTCGCACTGACCATGCTGCTTTGGCATGGCGCGCCTTGGATTGAATGGTTAGGTTACATTGCGCTGTACGCTGCGGCAGGCCTGACCTATTGGTCGATGTATCAGTACATGATGGCAGCCAAAGACGACTTGCTTGCCGATCCGGAAGATGAATAAAGCGGGCGCTCAGCAAACGCCTTCACGTCCGTGACGTATCAATAAAAACGCAGCCACTCTTTGGGCTGCGTTTTTTGTTTGCTGCTGGTGGCAGAACGAGAGCAAGTGCCTGTTTAGCGTTGCGCTTAAGCGAACCGTCTGGCTTAGCACTTTAGGGTTAGCACTCTAGGATTAGCACGGCTCGCTTCGTACTTTAGGTTTAGCCCTTTCGCCTAGCGCTTAGGAATGGTCAACACAAACGCCGCCCCTTGCAACGGGGAGTCGCTGGCGTGGATGTTGCCATCATAACTGGCAATGATTTCATCGCACACCGCCAATCCAATGCCGGTTCCAGGGTTAAGCTGATCGGCACGTACCCCGCGCTGGAATATGCTTTCCCGGTATTGCTCAGGTACCCCGGGGCCATCGTCTTCAATCGCCAGTTGCCACACTTCGCCGTGATCGTCGAGCCGGATTTGCACGGTTTCAAGGCAAAACCGGTAGGCGTTTTCCAGCAAGTTACCGAGTAACTCCATCAAATCACTGCGGTGCACCGGCAACGAGGCATGTTCATCAAACGCTCGCACCACCTTCACGGGTTTATCGCGATAGGCTTTATCTAACATGCCGGTCAGGCTATCGATAGGCGCGCTGAGTGGGCTATCTTCGCGTTTCAGTCCACATTGCCCCACCAGTGCGCGTTTAAGCTGATATTGCACCATGTCATCCATCTGGCTGACCTGCTCTAAAATCCGCTTATTCAGGTGCTCGCGCGACAGGTGATTATCATCGAGTAGGGCGTTGGTGGCGGATAAACGCGTTTTAAGGCTGTGCGCTAAATCATCCATGGCGTGGCGATAACGGGCTTTTTGCTTTTCCCGCTGGGTGATCATCCGGTTAAGCGCCTGGGTGACATCTTGCAGCTCGTCAGGGTAATCGTTATCCAGTGTTTGCTGGCGTGATTCAGTAATTGCGATCAGCTCTCTGGCCAAGCGACGCAGCGGCGAGAAGCTCCAATGGCACGCGGCAACCACCAGTGCCGACGCCGAGACAAATAGCAAGCTGATGTAAAACCACGTCTCAGCTTCTAAATCGGCTAACTGTTGTTTTTGTTTGTCTACGTTGCGCAATACAAACAACCGGTTCTCGCTATCACCCGGTTGTTTTTCTGACGAAAGCCGCTGCGCCACCACGTTAAAGCCAGCAATGGAAAGATACTGCGGCTTTTTCGCTTCGTTAGGGATCAGCGTGCAGATATCGTCGATATTAAACGCTTGCACATCGCGCGAGGTCCACAGCGTGTGGTTATCAGGTGTACATAGCACCGACATATAATCGCTGCTGGATGGGTCAAGCGATTGGATCCAAGCGGTCAGCTGGTCAGCGCGGATCAGCCCGTCTTTACTGAGCTGCGCCATCACCATCGGAATTTGTGAGGCCAGATCGCGCGAGTAAGCCGCCATGGAGTTTTGCTGATACAGCTTATTAATCAAGGCCGCGAGCGCAATCGAGAAAAGGAGAATAATGCCAATCGAGGTAGCGAGCACGCGCGTGCGCAGTCGGGGGCGACATTGGCAAAGGGTAAATTGGCCTAGTTTCATGGTTTACTCAGCTTGGATCTCGAACAGGTAGCCTTGGCCGCGCACGGTCGAGATGGGGTTGTCGTGTCCGGTTTGGATCAGCTTTTTACGCAGACGACTGATCATCACCTCAATGGTGTTGGGGTCGCCATCTTGGTCATGATACAGCACATCGAGCAAGCGTTGTTTCGAGATCACTTCGCGACTGTGACGAATCAGGTACTCAAACAAATCATACTCAAAGGCGGTGAGTTCCAGTGCTTGCCCGTTGACGGTAACCGACTTCGCCAACAAATCTAACTCGATATCGCCAGCGGTGATAGTGGGCTTCACAAAACCAGCACTGCGACGCACCAATGCGTTTAGTCGTGCCACCAGTTCCGGCTTTTGAAACGGCTTTACCAGGTAGTCATCGGCACCGGCATCTAACCCCGTGACTTTATCTTGCCAATTGGCGCGCGCGGTGAGCACCAAAATCGGTAGGCGCAGCCCTTTGGCGCGAATATCACGAATTAGGCTAATGCCATCTTGATCGGGCAAACCGAGGTCAATAATGGCAATATCATTGGGGTATTGGTCAGCGTAATAAAGCCCTTCGCTGGCGGTGCTGGCACAGCGAACATGGTGGCCGAGTTCACTGAGTTCGGTGTTCAGGTGATGACTTAAAATCGAGTCATCTTCAATAATAAGAACCTGCATAAAAGCCCCTGTAAAACAAAAAAGCGCCCGAGGTGGACGCCTTTATTATAGGTTTAATAAACTGAATTTTGGCTGACTCAGCGACCGTCTCTCGCGTGACGTTACACCAAAATAATCATCAAGGTGCCGGCCAAGGTCAAAATAACGTTGGCAATCGCATAAGTGCCCGCGTAGCCCAAAGCTGGAATAGTGCTGCGGGCGTGCTCGTTGATCATATCCATCGCCGGCGCACAGGTTCTTGCCCCGATGATTGCGCCAAACAAGAGCGCGCGGTTCATCTTCAGCACATACGCGCCAATCAAATAGGCGACAATCACTGGGATAACACTGATCACAATGCTGGCCAGGATCACCGAAAAGCCCATGTCCGCGATGTAATCAAACAGCCGACTACCGGCACTCAGTCCAATGCCAGCCATAAAGGTCATCAGGCCGAGATCTTTCACCATATTTAGCGCCCCTTGGGGCACATAGCCGAAAGTGGGGTGGTTGGCACGTAAAAAGCCGAGGCTGATCCCCGCCAACAACAAGCCAGCGGCATTACCCAGGCCAAAGGTCACTTGGCCGAAGGTTAGGGTGATCATCCCCAAGCCCAGCCCCAAAATAAAGAAGCAGCAAAAAGCGAGCAAATCCGACATCTGGCTATGAATTGAGATAAAGCCGATGCGGTCGGCCAAGCCTTTTACGCGGCTTTTCTCACCACTGATTTGCAGCACATCGCCTTTGTTGAGGATAATCCCTTGGTCCATCGGCATCTCAACCTGAGCGCGCACCACTCGGTTTAAAAAGCAGCCGTATTCCGACAGGTTTAAATCCGACAGCTTTTTCTGCGCCACGCTGTCGTTTTTCACCACGATTTCTTCCTCGACAATGCGCAAGTCGAGCAGGTCGCGGTCAAACACTTCTTTACCGTTCCGAAAGCTCGGGTCCAGTCGCGCGTGGCTGTCGGGATAACCCACCAAGGCAATCTCGTCGCCTTGCTGCAAAATGGCATCCCCATCAGGGTTAGCCAAAATGCCGTTACGGCGAATGCGCTCGATATAACAGCCGGTTTGGCGATAAATACCCAGCTCACGCAGGTTGCGGCCATCAATCCAATCGATCAATTCAGGGCCGACCCGATAGGCGCGAATAATGGGTAAATAGACCTTACGCTGTGATTCACTCCCCAAGCCGCGCTCAATCGCAATCTGTTGGGCGGAGTGCTCAAGGTTATGGCGCTGCAACTTCGGCATCAATTTCGCCAGCACAATTAAGCTCACCAGACCAGTGAGGTAAGCCATGGCATAGCCGACACTGAGGTTATCAATCATCATCCCCAGCTGTTCGCCTTCCGCGCCGGTTAAGCCGGAGTTAAGCGCATCTTTCGCGCCCACCAATACCGGGGTGGCGGTGAGTGCGCCGGCCATCATGCCGGTGGCAATGCTGATATCCAGCCCCAACTGGTTTTGGAAGAACAGGGTTAAGCCAATGGCACTGAGTAACACCGCCAAGGCAAGCAATAGGTATGATTTTCCGTCACGGAAAAAGACGCCAAAAAAGTTCGGCCCCGCCTCAATTCCCACGCAGTAGATAAACAGCATAAAGCCGATGCTGAGGGTATCAGGCGAGAAGGTGAACCCCGCGTTGCCAAAAATGATCGCGGTGAACAACACACCGATGGATCCGCCGAGTTGCACACTACCAATTTTGATCTTTCCGACTGCGAGGCCGAGAGCGAGAACCACAAAAAGGAGTAAAATATCGTTTTGGAGCAGGAGGTTATTGACGTCTATATTCACAGCACAAATGTCCGACAGAGCGTGCAGGGGGTTAATGTGGTGAAAATTATACCAACCTTAATCACACTTTGTTGTACAAATTTAGTGAAATAATCATTAATTTTGCGTAAAAAAAGACCAGTTGCACGCTTTTTGGAAGCACCCACAAAAAATGGCAGCCCCGACTGGCTTTTTAGACCCAACCAACGCACCCGCAAGATCTCAGCCAAATCCTCGAAGCAATCTCACAGAATTAGCGCTAGCTAACATTTTGGACATGAGGGAATGAAAACGTTATCACGCCTCTGTTAGGCTAATCCTTACTAGAAAAAGGGAAATGGCCTATCGGGTGCCCAAAACCGGCGGGCGGTAGCGTGGGGGCTGGATAGATAGCCAGCTTATCGGTTAGAAAGCCGAATCGGATGCACGCTTTCGCGGAGAAGAGACAGATAGTAAAAGTGATAAATTCTATTAATAACAGTAAGTTAATAAAGGAAAGGCGCGTATAACGGTTTTGGGGAAGTGAGTGTGCGCGCTAATATAATGTTAGGCTTCACGAGGTAAATTCAGCATGCGTAATAAAGAGTATTTACTGTTGGTGCAGGAAGGGCATTTAACCCGCTCCGCGCTTATTGAGGGACTGAATTCAATTCGCAAGTCTAATGTTGATGATAATAGTCGTGGGCTTTTTTATTCAGGGCTTTTTCAGCTTGCTACTGGTTTCGAAAGACTAATGAAAATAGTATTTATCTTAGATTATAAGATAAATAATGATTTCAAGAATCCAAGCGATAAAGAGTTAAGAAAGTTCTCGCATAATATCAAAGAGTTATTTGATAAGTGTGCTAATTTGTCTTTGACATATGAATTAAAAGAGAAACTAAATTTAGATGAATTTCAATCCAAAATATTAAATGTGTTGTCTTCTTTTGGCACTTCATCCCGATACTATAATTTGACTGAATTGGCAGAAAATAATAATAAAGAAGACCCTATAGCTCAATGGCTCGATGTGATTGATGATCATGTTTGGATGCTAAGACGTGACGTTAGAGAAAATTTGCAGAATATTGCTCTTTCTCATGGGACCGTAGATTCTTGGTGTCAACATATTACTGGTGAACCTGTAACTACAATTGATTTTCACTATTATCTGCTTAGTACTGAAAAGGCTAATCCTTATATAATTTGGTCAATTATTGATATGTTACGCCCATTTTATGGTCTGTTGCGTGAACAAGTAAGAATGCTTAATAAGAAATGGAATAAGAATGAGAGTATTCCGTTTATATACGAATTTTTCGTGTTTTTTCTTACAAAAAGAAATATTGTTTTAAAAAGAAGACGCTGGAAAATTCAGTGAGTTTGTAAGCCTAACAAGCAAATCAATGGACGCTTAACGCTGGCAGCTTGTGGTTTTTAGTTTTAGAAGTGTTGTGGCATTGGTGAAAGCGCCACTGTTTGCGGCGTTATATTGTTTTTGGAGTTCAGCGTTTGGAAATTGATGAAATAATAGCTTTAACTCGTGAAATTATCTCGGATCATTCTTGTAATGTTGACAGTGATGAAGAGCTTTTTCCTATCGTATCTGTTGCTACAAGCGATGCGTATAACTCGGTTATCGACAGCTTTTACCTCTTAGAGGATACACAATTAGCTAAACATTCGTTTCTAGAGCGAAATCCATCATTGCCATTTGGTGATCTCTATTTGTACTTCTATGGTGTCCTCAATGCTGTTTATATGCAGCAGCAAGCGCTGTTAGTTTTGCTAAGAAAAATGGGTATGGAATTTGAACTAAGCGAAATTCAAGGTTGTAAGATCTTCGATATTAGAAACAGCTTTGCTGCCCATGGTGCAAATAGAGGTGGCAGAAAGATCAAGGAACATAGCTTTATTCTAGATCGTCATGCTCTTCGACAAGGCAAGTTAAAAGGATACTCTGCCAATCATGATAGCGGCTTTCTATCTCATGACACTGATGCTTCAACTTTGATTTCAGAGTGGGACAAAGTTTTTTCTAAGTATCTGGAACGTATCTTAGGCATAATAAAAAAGAACTACGAAACCAAAATATAACACATATGAGCCCTTCTCCAGTCAATAGGCAATAGCATTTTTTTTGGCTGCGCAGCAGCCAATGCTCTCGAACAACAAAGTCGTCTACTTCGTTCTGTCATTTCCGCCATTCATTGCTTACGGCAAACTCATATAGAAGGTCTCTTAATGCGGTCTTACGGCTACCTGCCAATCATATGACAGGGCTATTTTTCGTTCCCACGCTCCTGAGTGGGAATGCATATCTAGCTGTTGCTATTATTCAAACACAAACAGCAACATGACCAGTGTTATATTATTCTGCCTAGGGCGTTGAACTGGCTTGCTCGCTACAGGTATTGACGCTGTCCGCTAGTGTTAGAACAGCGATCAAGTGTAGTTCGGTGATCTTGTGGCCAACTCTGACTATGATTCAAATTCATATACATTCCCACGCAGGAGCGTGGGAACGAGTTAACAAGAAGGAGCATATGCACATACCCAAGAATATGGAAATGACTGGCGAGGGCGCAATTAAGGCGTTCATTTCCGATTATGGCTTTGGCGTTCTCGTTTCTAATGATTTGAATGCAACACACTTGCCCTTAATCTATCAAGCAGAAGAGGGGACATTAGGCTGTCTTTATGGGCATTTTGGAAAAGCGAATGCACATTGGAAAGTAGCAGAGAATCAGCGTGTTGTGGTTATCTTTAATGGGCCGCATTCATATATATCACCATCGTGGTATAAGGCAAAGCCCGCCGTGCCCACATGGAATTATGCGGCTGTGCATTGTTACGGTGTCTTAAAGCTTTTGAGTGACAAAGAAAACGAATGGGCAATGAAGCAGCTTGTGGCGAAGTATGAACCTAGTCTGCTTGATGCACCGGAAACGATGCCAAGCGATTATCAAGCGAAACTACGCCAGTCAGTCGTGGGCTTTAAAATTGTTGTTGACGACATTCATGCAAAGGAAAAGCTAGGTCAACATCGTAAAGCGGACGATCAAACGGGCGTGTTTGCCGCACTCAGTGACAGCACGCATCCAAATGATATCGCCTTGTCGGCGTATATGGAAAAACGCAATCTTGGGATCGGTAATAAGTAGCACCTGCCACTCGTGGTGTATTAGCAGCTAGCCGTCGAAGACTCAGGAAGATGAGTACGGCAGCTTCTCTAAAGTCTAAAACAAGAAAAACTACTGTAAACACAACATCGGTAATAAGGAGCAAGGATGACTGACGTTTTATCACTGGTTTCAATAGGGTTCGCATTTTTTGTTGTCGCGGTCTCCCCGGGGCCGGCGAATATCTCCAATGCAACTATCGCCATGAGTAAGGGACGAAAAGTCAGCCTTGTTTACGGCGCAGGGTTATCCATTGGGCTGCTGTTTTGGGGCATTGTCGCCGCCAGTGGCTTGGGTGTGGTGCTGCAAGGGTCGGTGTATTTACTCATGCTGCTAAAAATCGTGGGTGGCGTGTATCTTCTATGGCTGGCTTACCTTTCTTTTAAATCATCCTTTAACGCCGCCGCGACGGTATCCACAAACGATAACCAAGAAGTGGGATACCGAAAATGGTTTGTTCGTGGCGTGGTTTTAAATTCCTCTAATCCTAAAACTGTGGTGGCATGGATGGCGGCTTTGTCGGTTGGAATGGGGTCAAGCAGCGATGGGCTGTTTCTTGTCGCTGCGGTGCTGACTTGTATGCTGGTCGGCTTTTTGGTGAATGGGATGTACTCCCTGTTGTTTTCAATCAACGGCGTGATGAACGTCTACCAAAAAGTGGCGCATTGGGTCGAGCGGGTAGTGTCTGGGATCTTCGCACTGGCGGGGTTAGGGTTGCTGCGCTCCGCCTTTAGCCGCAATCCTGCGTGAGGCTTTACCTCAACCCAACTTGAGGGATTAATCTGGTGCCATTCACATAAGGAGTCGACGATGACATCAGCACCCATGATTGAAGAGTATTTACATCGTCTCGCGTTGAGTGAGGCTAAGGGCGTGGCACTGGTCACTGAGCTTGTTGAAAAACACCTGTCACAGTATGCGTTTTCTAGCCTCAATGCCATGGCGGGACAGCCGCTTTCTTTACAGACGGATGCCTTGCTTGAGCGGTTGGTAGTGAACCAACAAGGCGGCTATTGCTTTGAGCACAATAAAATTGCCTATCTTGCCCTGAAACATTTGGGGTTTGAAGTGCGCAGTGTGCTGGCGCGGGTGATGCTTAATGGTAAACCCACCAATCCCCGCACTCACCGTATGAATGTGCTTGAGCTCGATGGCGAGACTTATCTAGTGGACGTTGGTTTTGGCAATAAAACCCCGCGCGGGTTAGTCAATATTAACCAGCGCACCTGCACCATCGGACACGATACCTATCAAATCACGCGCAATAGTGATGTGGTGACCGTGGTATTACACGAGCCCGATCAACCACCATTAACGTTGTACGAGGTTGAGCTTTATGACGTAGTAGAAGCCGATTTTGAAGTGGCGCATTTCTATTCTCATCAACACCCCGAAGCCATTTTCGTCAATAACCTTGTGGTGTCGTTGATCACCGCTTCACACCGCTATTTGATTCGTAATCAGCAGTTTTTGGTGTGGGATACGGCGGGGCAGCTCGTTACCGATCAAAGCATCGATAGTGTCGAGGCATTAACTCAGCTGGTTCATGAGGTGTTTTTATTGCAACCGCCGAAAGCAGTGTTGGAAACTGCGTTTGCACAGGTAGCGGCCAACGCGGCGGCTTGAGTGAGCGGGTATTAACGAGTACGTTCGTCTTGACGTACGTACGAGATGTCGTACAATTGTTTAAAAGTTAATCACCGGAGAGGCGCTATGACGGGGATCACTGCCACTGAAGCGCGTAGTAAATTGTATCGGCTCATTGATGAAACCGCCGAATCGCATCAGCCCATTGTTATTGCGGGCAAACGTAACAAAGCGGTGCTGGTTTCTGAAGAAGACTGGTCAGCAATTCAGGAAACACTCTATTTGCTTTCTGTACCAGGGATGCGTGAGTCAATTCGCGAAGGCATCGCCACGCCGACGGATGAATGCGATGAGGAGTTGGACTGGTGACATGGAAGTTGGTTTACACCAAACAAGCCCAGAAAGACGCAAAAAAGCTGGCTTCCAGTGGCCTAAAACCAAAAGCGCAAGAACTGTTAGCACTGATTGAAGACGACCCCTACCGTAAACCTCCTCCGTTTGAAAAGCTTGTCGGTGATCTCACTGGTGCCTATTCACGCCGTATTAATATTCAACATCGTTTGGTCTATCAAGTCCTCGAGGATGAACAAGTGGTGAAAGTGCTCAGGCTCTGGAGCCATTATGAATAGTGGCACTGTCTGCGATTGCTAATGCCCTGCTCCCGAGGCTAGAAGAAAAAAGCCAGCACACAGCTGGCTTTTTTGTGGGTTAGCTATTCGTACATCCAAGTCGATAAGGTAACAATATAGCTACTAGCTAACTTTCTGTGTATGGTTTTGTGTACATTCATCCTCGTGATGCGTACTATTCTAAGCTTTCGCTGTTTAGTCAAAAATCTTGTTGGAATTTTTAAATGGATAGCAGAAGTGAGTTTTATCTTTCGTGCGCGAGTTGTGGTGATGCGATCCACTTGACTCATGACCACTTATCGACATTGAAAAATGGTAGTGCTATTGCGTGTGAGTGCGGGGTGCTTTTACATGCTGATGATGAAAAATTTGATCAAGCAAAAGCAGTCATAAACGAGCGACAAAAAGCCAAATACCTCATTTTGTCTGGGGCAGCTATGGCGGCGTTATTAGCATTTGTATATCGAGCACCTGCGCTGTGGATATTGATAACATTGGGAGCAGGGTTTTTAGTTCGAAATCTGGGGCATGGTGAGGTCTTTGAAATAAAAACTCAGCTCGCGCCACTGAATGCGGCACCTAGTGTAACGTTTTCGACCTTTGAGGAATTTAAAGCAAGTCACCCAAAACTAAAATATGGCTTTAATAAAGCGTTTAATAAATGTTGTATTTGTGAAAGCTTTACCAAGCAAACAATCAACGAGCTTCCTGTTTGTGGCGTTTGTAGTAGTACCGTCCACGCTCGCTCGTAGCGATTAAAAGTATTCGTTTTTCAAAACACCTCCGGCATCTCTCCAGAGGTGTGATACTAATAACTAACGTTTGTTGGATAGTCGCTATTGGGGTTACACCTCTGCCAGTAGTCCTGTTGGTGAGGTTGTCTATACCTTAAACTAGCCGCCCTGCAAAACATGCATGAGCATTTTGATGCTGAGCAAGAGGGATAGCACGCCCAGTGTCTTTTTCAGTTTGTCGGCGGGCAAACGTGCGGCACAGGCCACACCCAGTGGTGCTGAGAAGTAACTGGCGAGCGAGAACAGCACCACCGCGGGCAGATAGATATAGCCAAATGTGAGTTGCTCCGGTGTGGTGTTTTCCCAGCCGTTGAGCAAATACCCCAAGGTGCCTGTGATGGCGAGTGGAAACCCAATCGCTGCCGAGGTGCCAACTGCGTTTTTTACTGCTAAGTTTTGGCCGATTAAATAGGGAACAATCATGCCGGCGCCGCTGACTGAGACGAGGGCAGAAATGGTGCCAATCAGTGTGCCAACCGCGACATTGCCTGCCGGTTTGTGAGGCGTTAAGTTGGCTTGTGGGCGTTTGGGTTGGAACATTTTGTAAGCCACATAAAGCATAAACAGACTAAAAAAGAGAGCGAGTGCCACACCGTTGACGGCCGCGGCTAGGGTGGTGGCGATAAAGGTGCCGGCTATCACACCGAGTGCCATGTTAAAGGCAAGCGATGTATTGACGTGGCCTTTGGTATAGTGGGCACGCATACTACTGAAGGTGGTGAACACCATCGCGGCCATTGAGCTCCCGAGCGCCATATGGACGACATGTTGGTCGCCAATTCCTTGCGCGGCAAACAGCAAGGTAAAGGCTGGCACCGTTAGCCCACCTCCTCCCACTCCCACTAAACCGGCAATAAAGCCAACACCCATCCCTAATAACGCGTAATAAATGGCGAATGTTACGTCGATCATCGACAGTTCCTTTCTTTTGCTAACCACTGGGCTTCACTGTAGGGTGTTATTGTATTGGCATGTTAATGCGCCATGGCCTAATAATAATGAAATCTGGCCAAGTGGGGAGGGCAGCATGGGTGTTTGGGAGACAAGTGAAAGATCGTCAGGCGCGGCGCTGATCACCTGTTCGTGGTCACGTGAGGCTGATAATGGTAAAAGAGACATAAAGCGGTATCACTGGCACACGCACCATAGAGGGCAGCTTTTATGTGTGCAATCGGGACTGGTGCAGATAAAAACGGCTGAGGGCACATGGGTGTTACCACCGTCTCGCGCTGGCTGGATCCCTCCCAACGCGAAACATAGCGTGCTTTTTTGTAATGCGGTGAGCGGCTATTCGGTGTTACTTTTACCTGACTTATGCCAGTCGTTGCCGAATCGACCCCAAGTGGTCGGGTTGAATCAAATGCTGGAGTCGATGGTGGCGCGAAGTGCTGGATGGGATCAAGCGCAGCTCACTGCGGAGAACCGACGCATTACCGATGTGATAATCGATGAAATCCGCACCGCAGAGGCGGAAGCGCTTTATCTACCGATGCCGACTGATCAGCGATTAGTGCGTGTTGCCGAGGCGATTTTACGTCAGCCCGATAGTAAAAATACCGCGGAGCAGTGGGCCAAAGTGGGCGCATTGTCAGCCCGAACACTGCGGCGTTTAATGCCGGCCGAAACCGGCCTGACTTTTGTGCAATGGCGAAACCAAGCGCAGTTGAATCACGCATTAGCACTATTGGCGCAAGGTGAACGGGTGGGCGATGTGGCCTTTGCTTTAGGCTACGCGACCCCAAGTAATTTTATCGCCATGTTTAAAAAGGCGATGGGGCATCCCCCGGCCTATTATTTTTCTGGCTCACAGCGTAAGGACGTGCGATGAACATAAAACGATGGTTGACGGCAATGGTTGGGTTGGCATTGTCCTTCAATGTGAGTGCCAAGGAGTTTGCAACCAGTGGTTTGGCTTCACAGACGGTGTTTAACCCCGAGCGTGAGTCGACGATCGAGGTGGATATTTGGTATCCCACCACATTGGATTCAACCCATTTTGAGTTCGGCAAAAACAAAGTATTTGTAGGGACGAAAACCAACCGGAATGCGCCGGTTGCGTCGGGCAAACACCCTGTTGTGCTATTGGCACATGGCGGCATGCGCAGCGCCCTTCCACGCGGGGTGGGTGGCGTCCGGTTTGGCCAAAGCGGGATTTATGGTGGTGGTGCCGCAGCAAGTTGGGTTTTCTGCCGCGAATGTTACGTCGGCACCAAGCGAATTGTGGTTGCGGCCGAGCGATCTATCAATCAGTTTGACGCATCTCATAGATACCGCGCCGTTTAAGCAGGCTATCGATACTGACCATGTGTATGGGGTTGGGTTTTTCTTAGGCGGCACGTCCATGCTGTCACTGGCGGGGGCGAGATTTGAGCCGGCGCTTTACAAGCAATCTTGCGCACAGGAAGGGGTGAATATTGATTGTCAGTGGCTCCAGAAAAACAAGGTGGATTTGAGCAAGGTGTCTGAGCCAATGCTTAGCCGCACCAACCAAGATGATCGTGTCAAAGCCATTGTGGCGATTAATCCTGAATTAACCAAAACATTGGATACACAGAGCCTTGATGACATCAAGGTGCCTGTGAAAGTGATGGATATTCGCGGCCGTCAGGCTGCGCTGCCGGAATTGGAGGTGGCTGAATCTCTTGCCGCGATTCCGAATATGACGCTAATGAAAACGCCTCATACCACTATTTTCAGTGCGTTTAGTCGGTGTACGGCAAAAGGTGCGCAGATATTAGCATTGGAAGGGGAAGGCCATCTTTGCCAAACATCAGGGCAGCAATCCCGAGAAGAGGTGCACAGATTGATTATTGAGGCGATCACCCAGTTTGTTGGCAAGCATTAAAACATCAGCTTATGGTAATGATGGGCAAATGAGACAAAATTGGCCTCCAGTGACCTCAAACCAAAAGCGCAAGAACTGTTAGCACTGATTAAAGACACCGCTACCGTAAACTTCCATCATTTGAAAGCTTGCCAGTGATCAGCGGTGCCTATTCACGCCGTATTACTATTCAGCATCACTTGGTCTATCAAGTCCTCGAGGATGAACAAGTGGTGAAAGTGCTCAGGCTCTGGAGCCATTATGAATAGTGGCTGATTCGAATCCCTTTTTCTCATTTTTTAAGGAACAAAGTGTGAAATCTATCTTCTTTTTTAATTCGATGTTGACGCCAAAACTGGTCACCGGACTGTATTGGCTGTTGTTACTGATTGCGTTGTTCTCTGGGCTGTGCATTATGTTTGGAGCGCGATAATTATCAATCTCTCTCATCACACGTTAGCAATATGCACTACGCTAACAATACAACTGACTAAAATTTAAAGAGAAAGCTGAGCTAGCTGACAATAGCGAGCGGGTGATTTTACACCGTTGAGTGAATGAGCAAGGAATGTATATGTCTGTTTTAGATAAAGTTTTATATGTCGAGGATGACCCTGATATACGCGAAATTGCTACTCTCGCATTAGAGGATGTGGGAGGGCTCACTCTCAAAACTTGTGAGTCAGGTGAGCGAGCCTTGCAGGAAGTGGAAGGCTTTAAGCCGCAAATCATACTGCTCGACGTCATGATGCCGAATATGGATGGTCCCGAAACACTCACTGCGCTGCGGGAACGAGGGTTCGTTGATGACTCGGTACTGGTTCTTTTTATGACCGCGAAAGTTCATCCGGAAGAAGTAGCTCGCTATAAAGCGTTAGGCGTGAGTCAGGTTATCTCTAAGCCTTTCGACCCTATGACATTGGCTGACGAAATTAAGGCATTTTGGGACGAATTCGATGGACGATAACAAAAAGAATAATGACACCGAAAAGCGCCTTGAGAAGCTAAAGGAAGCGTATACTAAACGGCTGACCTCAGAGTTTAAACGGCTTCATGCTATCAATGATAAGTTGTTATCAGGCAATGATGATCATGAAACCTTAGAAGCGTTGCATGCTGGATTGCACACCATTGCAGGCGCGGCAGGAACATTTGGTTTTCCTAGTCTCGGTGAAGCCGCTCGTCATTTCGAGAGGCAGGTTGCTAACCGCTTATCTCAAGCTGAACAGCAAGCCAGTTTACCTAATGATTGGATCAAAGCGCTGGAGTCAGCGCATAACAAAGATAGCCTCTCAGCAAATCAGAGCACCACAACAATTCAGCAACCGGTCATGGAAGGGGCGCCTGTTATCGGCTTGGTCGAGCGCGATAGCATTTTAGCGAAATATGCCCAATCCCAGTTTGCTCGTTTTGGTTTTCAGGTGCATTGGGTCAAAGATGCGAACGAACTAAACCAATTAACCAGCCACGCACTGGACTTAATGCTGGTGGACCATCATGCCATTCAGAATGACACGCCTGATACCAATTTAGCGGATTTGTGGAAGATCAAGCTGCGGGACTTCAAATGCCCAATCTTCTTTATTGGCGCGGAAGAAAGTTATAAAGCCAGGTTGCAAGCATTGCGTGCAGGAGGCTCTGGCTATTACACCAAACCGTTGGACATGGCTACACTCGCGTCGAAGTTTGCGTATATGCTCGCGCACAATGATGCAGAACCTGGGCGAGTTATGATTATTGATCAAGACGCTTCTTTAGTCTCGCAATGCCAATCTGTTTTAGAAAACGCAAACATGAGCATCGAGGTAGTACCTAATCCCGAACACATTTTTGAATGTATCAGCGAGTTCAACCCTGAAGTCATTATCATTGGCGTCTGGTTATCTGAGGTTACGGGTGCAGAATTGGCCACTTTGCTGGCGCAGACAGAACACTGGGCACATCTGCCGATTATTTTCCTCTCTCGCGACCCTAATGCAGATTTGCGTCGTCAATCATTGCTTATCGACGGCGATGCCGTTCTTGAGGTGCCGGTGGATAAAGAGCTTTTGGTGAGCCTTTGTCAGCGGAGGGTCCAGCGCCTTCGGGCTTTCAATCGTACCCAGCACCAGGATAGCCTCACAGGTCTGTTGAAGCACGCGAGCATCAAAGACGCGTTGCAAAAGCAATGGCAATTGGCACAGCGTCGGTTGCAAGTGTTTAGCGTAGTCATGTTAGATATCGATCATTTTAAAAGCGTCAACGACACCTACGGTCATGCTATTGGCGATCAAGTGATTGCGGCAATTGGCACGCTAATACGCCAGCACTTTAGAAATACGGATAAGCTTGGCCGTTACGGCGGAGAAGAATTTGCACTCGTATTACCCGATTGCGATATGCACCAAGCTGAGAAACTGGTGAACCAGTTACGCGAAGACTTTGCAGCGGTTAAGTTTAAAGCAAATGATACACCTTTTTCGTGCACGCTTTCCGCCGGTATTGCCGATAATCAGCGTTTTCCAGCAGAAACAGGTGAATCCCTATTAGCGCTTGCTGATCAAGCCTTATACCGCGCCAAACATGATGGTCGAAATTGTGTGGTACAAGCAGTCATCACTTCTTAACCGCGAATACACGGGAGCTTTTGTATGCGAACGCCACCTGTTCCAGACAACGAAGTGCAGCGTCAAAAGGCGTTAGACGAAACCGAGTTGCTTAACAGCGGTGCCGACCCTCGCTTTGATCGCATTACTCGCTTATGCCTTGACTTGTTTTCTATCCCTATCGCGCTGGTGTCACTGGTCGATCGGGAGCGACAATACTTTAAGTCTCGTCAGGGGTTAGATGCCACTGAAACCTCAAGGGATATCTCTTTTTGTGGGCACGCCATTATGGGTAGTGAACCATTGATTATTGAAAACGTGCTAGACGATATGCGTTTTTGTGACAATCCACTTGTCTGTGGGGCGCCAGATATTCGGTTTTATGCGGGTATGCCGATTCACAGCAGCGAGGGTTATCGACTGGGCACGCTATGCCTAATTGATAACCAACCAAGGCAGTTTAGTGAAGAAAACGTGGCGCAACTAAAGAACCTTGCTGGCATGGTGGAGGATCTGATTTGGAGCGATACCTATCAGCGGCGTGAGTCAACAGCGTTGCAGCAACAACTGCAGGCTAGCCACGATGAAATGGCATCGCTGATTAATAACATACCAGGCATCACGTTTCGTTGTTTGCCAGATAAAAGCTGGACCATGCTCTATATCAGTAATCAAGTCGACACCATCAGTGGTTATGCCGCCGACGATCTGATAAACAATAAACGTGTTTGTTATGCAGATCTCATTCATCCTGATGATGTTTCATTGGTTGATGACGCTGTTACTAACGCGATGGCCAATAATGAAGAATGGCATATTGAGTACCGTGTTCGGCATCGTACACTGGGTTATCGTTGGGTGGAGGAACGGGGTAAATGTATTGACACAGACCCTAGGCATCCACGGGTGCTTGAAGGGTTTATTATCGATATTACTCGAGAGCGCAATGCCTTGACGCAGCTAGAGCGGCATCATCAGGCGTTAACCGTACTCACCGACATTGCCTTTTCAAGCCATAGTAGCTTGGATGATAGAATTAATCATGCTTTGGAAGAAGCCAAGCAGTATTTGCGGGCTGAACTGGCGATTGTCAGTGAAATCAAAGACGATGTGTATATAGTTAACTGGATAGTCGGACCTCCAGACTCGGTCATTGATGCAGGACAGCAGTTTGCGTTAAAAGATACGTGGTGCCAGCTGCTCATGTCAGATAATTCCCGTACCTCGGTGACGGAACAGTTTATCGCCGACACCTGCCGTCCGGAGTTCCGCCGACATCCTTGCTATGAAGCGGCACCGTTAGGTAGTTATGCAGGTGTGGTTATCTATGTCTATGGTCGTCCTTGGGGCACATTGAACGTGTCGTCTTCTCGTGCGCGTTCGGAAGGTTACAATGATGGTGAAAAGCTATTTCTGCGTCTATTGGGCAACTGGTTATCTGATGTACTGACCCAAAATTTGAGCCAGCAACGGCTAACCAAATTAGCGGCATTGCTACCGGGAACGCTGTACCAATTCCGTCGCTTTCCCGATGGGCGGATGGTTTTTCCCTATAGCTCCCCTCAAATAGAATCTTTGTACGGCATTACACCAGAGCAGGCCGCTGAAGACGCCACGCCAGCGTTTGAACGTATCCATCCTGGTGATATCGAAGCTATCCAGCAATCCATTGAGCATTCGGCAGACACGTTAGAATATTGGCAAGCGACCTACCAGAGTGATTGTCCAGGAAAGGGGTACCGTTGGATTTCGGGTGAGGCGCGGCCAGAAAAAATGATTGACGGCAGTGTTTTGTGGCATGGTTATTTGCAGGATGTTCACGAACATCACCAAGCACGCTTGGCTCTAGAACAGAGCGAGGCAAGGTTGCGTGGTCTTTTTGACTTCTCCCCGATCGGTATCGCGTTAAACGATTTTGAAACTGGACAATTTCTTGACTTAAATGATGCCCTCATAGCGCCCACAGGTTATACGCGCGAAGAGTTCGTTTCCCTCAGTTATTGGGATGTCACGCCCAAAGAATATGAGCCAGAAGAGAAAAAAGCGCTGGCAAGTATGCAGAACACAGGTCGCTATGGGCCGTTTGAAAAAGAGTACATCCGAAAAGATGGCAGTCGATATCCGGTACGTCTGCAAGGCATGCTGAGCACGGAGTTGGATGGAAGAAAGGTGATTTGGTCTCTTGTCGAAGACATTACTGAACGCAAAAAACTCGACAAAATGAAAGATGAATTTATTGCCACTGTCAGTCATGAACTGCGCACTCCATTAACGTCGATCAAAGGCGCGTTAGGGCTATTGAATGGCGGTGCAACTGGAGATTTACCGCCAAAGGCGAATCAGTTGCTGAGTACGGCTGAACGGAATGCAACACGTTTAAGCTTACTGATAAACGATTTGTTAGATATGGAAAAGCTTGTCGCAGGAAAAATGCTAATTCAATTAAAAAAACAAGAGCTTGGCCCGCTACTAAATGACGCGATAGAGTCTGTTAAATCCTACCAGCATCAAAACCCGATACAAATACACACCCCGAATAACTGGCCGACGGTGATGGTCAATGTTGACGGAGCAAGATTGATTCAAGCATTAACCAATTTACTGTCCAATGCGATCAAATTCTCCCCTGAGGAAGGGCAGGTGGACGTATCTGTCACAAAAAGCCGTAAAGACGTTGAAATTAGTATCCGAGATTATGGGCCCGGCGTGGACAAGGAGTTTCAAAACCGACTGTTCCAGCGTTTTAGTCAGGCTGACAGCAGTGATAATCGAAAATTACCTGGTACAGGGCTAGGGCTGGCTATTACGCGGGAAATTTGCCAACAGATGGATGGCGATGTGGGTTACCGCGATGCTGAGGGCGGCGGGGCATTGTTTTTTATTCAGTTGCAGGTTGAACAATGAACGTAATTACCAAGCAGGTAATGGCCACGCTGTCCCTGGCTGTTGTTGCCTTCGTCGGTAACATGATCAGTTTGCCGCTATTCTTTGGTGTGCATTTTATCTTTGGTTCTGTGGTTGTCATGCTGGCCATCAGGTTGCTCGGGTTATGGCCAGCTGTGTTCGTGGCGCTAGCTGGCGGCTCCTACACCTGGATACTCTGGGGCCACCCTTACGCGATGGCGACACTGGTATTGGAAGCATTTGCGGTTAGTTTACTGTTCCGCCGCGGTATAAAGAACTTAGTACTCGCGGATCTCGCGTTCTGGTTGGTGGCTAGCCCGGTCGTACTTACACCGCTCTACACCATTGTCATTGGTATGGATGCCAGCTCTACCATCATGATTACTCTGAAACAAGCCTTGAACGGTGTGTTCAACGCACTCATTGCAGGATTAATAGTAAAACTGCTGGTTTGGCGTTTTCAGAGTGGCGCCATAAATTGGTTACCAGCAAAAATACGGCTTCAGGAGCTGCTTTTTGATGCCCTGTTATGTCTGACCCTTATCGCGGGGATGACGCCCATCATTATTAACAATCAAAATAATATAATAAAAAACCAGCAAGAGGTTGCGGAGGAACTAGCGTTTGTTGCCCAAAGTGTGGTGGGGCTTCTTAACCAGCAACCCGACCTTTCGCTTGATAGTCAAAAGAGAGCACTACTTTCGTCACTACCTCAAGGTGCGTCTGGGGTGGCAATATTGAATAGCAAGGGCACACCGACAGTGCAGGTGGGTCGTTTACGCTCTATGTTACCGGGGGAGATTAGAGCAGTGGACAGTGTCGACAACCTGTCTATTTGGTTGCCGAAATCCGGAGATAATTTGGTTAACCGTTGGAAAGCGGGTTTTTATCAATATCAATTACCAATAGCAGACCGGCCCAACGTGTCTACATTGCTTGTAGAGCGGCCCGCAGCACCACTGATAAAAAATATTGAAAGTAAGCGCAATCAGAGCTTTACGGTGCTGTCGGGTATTGCTTTTTTGAGTATACTCGCCGCTTTTGTACTGAGCCGAATCCTAATTCAACCTCTAAACAGACTGGATAAAGCAAGCCGTCATCTACCGGAAAAAATACGCTATCAAGCGAGTGTTGTGCTGCCTCAAAGCCGAGTAGCAGAATACGCTGTCTTGTCGACATCACTGCAAGATATGAGTCATGCGCTTAGCTATAACTTCCGTGAATTGGAGAAAGCTGAGGCGAATCTTACGGAGGAAGTGCAAAATCGCACCCAAGAACTGGCGAGAACTTCCGATCTATTGAGTAATATATTGGCCGCCTCGACTGAGGTTGCGATTATCGCCACCGACACCAAAGGGGGGATTACCTTATTCAACACCGGCGCTGAAAGACTACTTGGTTATCAGTCCTCAGAGATCGTCGATAAAGTTAGCCCTGCACTGTTTCATGTACCTGAAGAGGTGGAAGAAAGAGCTCAGACGTTAACGGACCAGTTGAATCGTCCGATAACTGGGTTCGATACCTTCGTGGCGATTCCGATGTTAGAAGGTGCAGAAACGCGTGAATGGTGTTATATCCATAAACAAGGCCATCATATCCCCGTTACATTGACAGTGACGGCGATATACGACGATCGTCAAACGATTGCCGGTTTCCTCGGCATTGCCCAAGATATCACCGAACGTAAACGCCATGAGCAAATGAAGAATGAGTTCATTTCTACGATTAGTCATGAATTACGTACGCCACTCACCTCGGTGTCCGGGGCATTGAGTTTGGTGCGAAGTGGACGCCTGGGTGAGATCCCTGATAAAGCCCAAAAAATACTCGACACTGCACATCGTAATAGCGAGCGGTTAACCTTGTTGATCAACGATTTACTCGATATCGAAAAAATAGCGGCCGGCCAGTTGTATTTTGATATGCACGTTCAACCTATTGATCCCATCCTAGAGCAATGTTTAGAAGAAAATAAAGCATACGGTGCAGAGCGACAAGTCGACATTATCTTGAACAGTGAAACGGCGGATGTCGAGGTTCGGGTAGATAAACAAAGGCTGAAGCAAGTCATGGCTAATCTGCTATCTAATGCGATCAAGTTCTCGCCTGATGGAGCCACGGTCATCATCGATTCCGCAGTGAATGAAAAGCAAGTTATCGTCAGTGTCATTGACCAAGGTTGTGGGATTGCTGAAGACTTCCGACCCAAGCTGTTTGAGAAGTTTGCACAAGCTGACAGCACAGATACTCGTCAAAAAGGCGGTACGGGGCTGGGGTTAGCGATTACTCGTGAACTCATTGAGAATATGAATGGAACGATCCACGTTGAATCAACAGAAGGCAAAGGGTCACGTTTTTACTTTCAGCTGCCTGTGTATGAAACGGCGAAAATGAAACCGACTGTTCAGGGTAGGCTGACTGATTCGAGTGTTGGTGATAAGCCAGATTCAGATATGGATGCTTTGTATAATATCCTGATCGTAGAAGATGATCCCGACGTCGCCAGCCTGTTAAGAATGATGCTGGAAGATTCGGGATATCGGGTTGAGATCAGTCACGATGGCATGACAGCGTTAAGCGCGTTAGAAGCGAAGCATTATGATTTAATCAGTCTCGATTTAATGCTGCCCGATATTGATGGGCTCGATATTATTCGCCGTATAAGACAGCATGCTGAAACGGCTGATATTCCTATCGTCGTGGTGTCTGCAAAAATGGAGCAGGGGCGTTTAGCGCTCAATGGTGACGTTGAAAATATTGAGTGGTTAGCCAAACCCATCGAGCACAAACAACTTATCAGCTTGGTACAACAACAGTTGCTGAATGCGACACATGCAAAAATTTTGCATGTTGAAGATGATATGGATTTACATCGAATCGTTCAGGCGATGATCAGTGATTATATGACCATCGATCATGCGCTCACACTGGACCAAGCTCAATCGTTGATAGCGCAACACACGTATGATGCGATCTTGCTGGATATTGGCTTACCCGACGGTGTTGGTTGGAATTTAATCCCGCAGATTAAAGAGACACAGCCGACAGCGTCGATCATTGTGCTAACAGGGGAAGAGGTAAGCGCTGCTCGTTACGGTATCGTGCATGATGTGTTACTGAAAAGACGACTGACAACGGAAAAATTAGTCGATGTTATCGGTAAGCGCATTAGGGGTCAGCGCTTGTGCTCAAGCGATGAACCTGTGCGCTAACAGAGAATTTGTCAACGTGACTGAAACACCCGGTGTGCACCAGCATGATTGTGTCCATTGATGCATGAAAATGCGGCTACAAACAAAAAAGCCAGCGTGAGGCTGGCTTTTTAGCAAGATTATCGGCGCCTTATTCTTGATACAGGCCGAGGTTTTCTTTGGCGTAGGCTTCAAATTCAGTAAAGCCGCCAACGTGCGCTTGGTCAACAAAGATTTGTGGCACGGTTTCAACCGGCTTGCCGACGGTTTTTTCTAGGTCGGCTTTGCTAATACCTTCTGCGTGGATATCCACATAGCGGTAGTTGAAATCTTCACGGCTTGTTTTCAATTCTTCAGCCAAATCTTTTGCGCGAACACAGAATGGGCAGCCAGGGCGGCCAAAAATTACGACGAACATAGTCATCTCCTTTAGCGTTAATGGTCTTACTATGCCTGATAGGCGAACGTTAGAAAAGATGAATTTCCCTTTTGCACCAATAGGAAAAATCGATGATAAGCGCCAAGAGGTGCCAATGCCTGTGGTGCCGTAGTTGCGGAATTGGTGGGGAATAAAGTGCCAGAGTAAGGTGATTGCTTCCATGTGTATAAAGGTGTAAAACCTCTACGTCCCTCTTTTACGGCTCAACGTCAAGTAAGGAAGCACAATGAATCCAACGATTGAGACACTTCTTTCTCACCGCTCTATTCGCAAATTTACGCAAGATGCCATTTCTCCCGAGCAATTAACCCAGATTATCGATGCGGCGCGCGCGGTATCCAGCTCAAGCTTTTTACAGTGCACCAGCATTATCCGTGTCACGGACAAAGAAAAACGACGCTTGCTGGCGGAATACGCGGGCAACCAAGCGTATGTGGCCGACTGTGCCGAGTTTTTAGTGTGGTGTGCGGACTTTCATCGCCATGAGCAAATTAACCCTAATGCCAAATTGGGCTTTACCGAGCAGACGCTTATCGGTGCGATTGATGGTGCCATCATGGCGCAAAATGCGATGGTGGCGGCAGAGTCGATGGGCCTAGGCGGCGTATATATCGGCGGCTTACGCAATCAGCCGGAAAAGGTGGCTGAACTACTGGCGATGCCCAATCATGTGATGCCTTTGTTTGGTATGTGCTTGGGTGTACCGGCGCAAGACCCAGAAACCAAGCCTAAGTTGCCTGCACAGCTTTTGGTGCACGAAAACAGCTATCAAGCCATTGATGAAGCGGCGCTAAGCGACTATGACAACCAAGTGCGCGAGTATTATCAAACCCGCACGGGGGGCAATAAAGACATGAGCTGGAGCGAGCAGATCTCCGCCACGTTAGAAAAAGAAGCGCGTCCGTTTATGAAAGACTTTCTGCACAGCAAAGGGTTTAGCACCCGTTAAAAAAGCGCCTAAAAGTGATGGGTAAAAAAGCAGCGTTTTGCTGCTTTTTTATTATTTATCGCCTCAGTTTGTCCAGTTTGCTATCTGATTTGATCGATTTATTGTCTAATCCTGCCGCTAAGCGCTAAAACCTATTTACATCTGTCCTGTAAACCGTAAGATTGCCGCGTTTTTGCGCGTGATAATCACTTTTATCTGACACTATCCGCGCTCATTTTCAACATTAAATTGTTTTTATACGAAGTAGGGCTCTAATGGAAAACAAACTGGCTAATCCTGCCCCTTTGGGGTTGATGGGTTTCGGCATGACCACGGTATTATTGAACATTCACAATGCGGGCTTTTTCCCCATTGATAGTATGATTTTGGCGATGGGTATTTTTTATGGTGGCTTGGCGCAAGTGATTGTCGGCATCATGGAATTCAAAAAGGGCAATACCTTTGGTACCACGGCATTCACCTCTTATGGCCTGTTTTGGCTGACGCTAGTAGGGCTAATTGTCATGCCAGAAATGGGGATTGCTCAACCGAGCCCAGCCGGCTTTATGGGTTGGTACTTGGTGATGTGGGGCGTATTTACCGGCTTTATGTACATCGGTTCACGTCGTTACTGCCTAGCGAAGCAGTTTGTCTTTGCTAGCTTGACCGTACTTTTCTTCTTGCTGGCGGCACGCGATTTTACCGGCAGTGCATTGATTGGCACCATTGCGGGCTTTGAGGGCATTGTGTGTGGCTTGAGTGCGATTTACTTCGCGATGGCGCAGGTGCTTAACGAAGAATATGGCCGTACTGTGTTGCCTGTTGGCGAGCAAAAAGCAACGTTAGCGCCACAAACCGCGTAAACGCCTGATAGATTAGATTGTTCAGATCTAAAAAAGCTCGGCCATGTGAGTGGCCGAGCTTTTTTTATGCGCGATTAAGCCTAACAGTAAAGGATTAACACATCACTTTAACGGCCAATCCACCTTGTGAGGTTTCGCGATATTTGGCGTTCATGTCTTTACCGGTTTCCATCATGGTTTCAATCACTTTATCCAGTGATACACGCGGCTCTGACGAACGTTGAAGGGCCATGCGTGAGGCATTAATGGATTTCACCGCGGCAATGCCGTTGCGCTCAATGCAAGGCACTTGTACTTGCCCGGCAACCGGGTCACAAGTGAGGCCTAAGTTGTGTTCCATGGCGATTTCGGCTGCCATACAAACTTGGTGTGGGCTACCACCCATCAGCTCAGCCAGGCCAGCGGCGGCCATGGAGCAGGCAACGCCGACTTCACCTTGGCAACCCACCTCTGCCCCAGAGATGGAGGCGTTTTGCTTGTACAAACCACCAATTGCACCGGAGGCGGCAAAAAAGCGGGTGTAGGTTTGCTTATCAACCGGCTCGATAAACTTATCATAGTAAGCAAGCACCGCAGGAATAATGCCACACGCACCATTGGTGGGAGCGGTGACTACGCGGCCTCCGGCGGCGTTCTCTTCGTTTACGGCAAAGGCGAACATGTTCACCCAATCGACCACGGCCATGGGGTCAATGTTGTATTTTTCGCTGGTTTTTAATTGGTGACGTAAGGCGGCAGCACGGCGCGGCACGCGCAGCGGACCAGGTAATACGCCTTCGTTTTCCATCCCGCGGTCCATACACGCCTGCATGGTTTTCCAAATGTCAGCGAAGTAGGTATCAATCTCGTCTTGGCTGTGCATACTGCGCATGTTGGCCATCACCAAGCCGCTGATCGAAAAACCGGTTTCTTGGGTAAGTGCCAGTAAGCCATCTGCGCTATTGAAGTCGTAAGGGACTTGCACTTTTTGCATGGCGGGCTGACCAAACTCGGCTTCTTCAACAATAAAGCCACCGCCAATCGAGTAATAGGTCTTACTCAGCACGCATTCATCGCCTTGCCAAGCATGGATTTGCATGCCGTTCTCGTGCAGTGAGAGGTTAGAGGTATGAAAGTTCATCCCTCCGTCGCGTGGAAAGGCCACCGCATGTTGCTGCTCACCTAGTGGCAATTGCTCTGTTTCTTCTACCCGTTTAATAAAGCTGGGAATTGAATCGATATCAACGGTTTCAGGGCTGTTGCCCGCTAAGCCCATAATGGTAGCGATGTCGGTGTGATGGCCTTTACCGGTGAGTGATAATGAGCCGTATACGTCAACCGTGACGCGATCGACGTCGGTTAAACGCTGACTGGCGGTTAGCTCATCAACAAAGCACTTGCCCGCTTTCATTGGGCCAACCGTATGAGAACTGGACGGGCCAACGCCAATCTTAAAAATGTCAAAAACACTGATCATGTGTCTACCTCAGTCAATGCCCTAAGGGCAATGGATTTAGTGTTTACGCCATCCGTCCATGGTATTGACTGTGATGGCAAGCGCTCGCTCGCCAAAATGAAAAGGAGCAGCCTTCACTGCTCCTTGTTAGCCGCAAACATCGATGGATGCGGTTGGGCATAGCGCCCAATGCAGCAGTCCTATAGCGCCTGCTGCGCGCGCTGTGTTCGATTAAGCAAGACGGCTGATTCAGAATCGTTAGTGATTAAGAGATCATGCTGTACGTAATCGCAGAAATTGCTACCAGTCCCATAATCAGAACAAAGGCGTTGCTGATTGTACCTGAATATTTCTGCATTGCTGGCACGTTTTTCACGGCATACATTGGCATAATAAACAGGATGGTGGCAATGATTGGGCCGCCAAGTGATTCAATCATCCCCAAAATGCTTGGATTTAGGGTGGCGACTAACCAAATGGTCAGGATCATGAATACCACGGTGAACACGTCGATTTTTTTGCGATCAACCGGTTTACCCATGCTGCGCAGGGTTTTGGTGGCAATTCCGTTCAGGCCTTCACGTGCGCCTAAGTAGTGACCAAAGAACGAGGACACAATCGCAACAAAGGCGACCAGTGGACCTAAGAAGGAAATGAACGGGCTTTCATGTTTGTTGGCCAAGTAAGAAAGAATTGCGATGTTTTCCGCTTTCGCCGCTTCTAGATCTGCTGGCGTCAGTGACAGCACGCAAGAGAATACGAACAACATCACGAAACCGACCAACATGGCAGCTGAGCGCATCAGGATCTGGCCAGACTTGTATTCCGCGTCGTCACCGTGATCACGGCGCTGGGCCAATGAAAAAGACGAGATCGCAGGGCTGTGGTTAAAGGCGAAAACCAGTACCGGAATCGAGATCCAAAGGGTAACGGCAAAGTCACCCGCAGACGGCACTTGCGATAACGCAGCGGTGTTCCACTCTGGGATCAGGTAGATGGACATAAAGACCAAGATCCCAACCAGTGGGTAAACCAAGAACTGGGTCACGCGCAGCATCATTTTTTCGCCCAGTAGCATTACTGCCATCATGCCGAGAATCAGTGCTAATGAGAGAATCGCACGTGGCGGCGATGCCATGCCAAGCTGGTTGACCAAGAAGGAGTCGACGGTGTTGGTGATACCCACACCGTAGATCAACACAATCGGATAAATAGCGAAGAAATACAGCAAGGTGATCAGTTTGCCCGCGCCAACACCAAAGTGCTCTTCAACCACTTCAGTAATGTCGCTACCCGCATTTTTAGAAGATAAAACAAAACGAGAGAGGCCGCGGTGGGCAAAGAAGGTCATTGGGCCAACAAGCAGAGTCATGACCACAAGTGGCCAGAAGCCGCTCATGCCTGCGTTGATAGGAAGGAAAAGAATACCCGCGCCAACCGCGGTGCCAAAAAGGGAAAGCGCCCAGGTTGTATCTTGTTTGGTCCAGCGCGGGCGCGTGGTTGCGCGGGTACCAGTCGTCGAGGTTGTTTGCATAACAATACTACTCACATTGTAGGGAACAGGAATCAGGGAAGGCGATTCTGGCGATTTCCACACAGAAAACCAAGAGCTAGATCGCTATATGAAAAGCAGTGCGCAGACTATTGCACCAAAATGTGATGACTATCAATAACGGAAGCTGTATTGGTCGGACAAGTAGGCATGATTGTATGGATATTTTTTGGATAAATATGCATCAACATGCGTCTAAAGCCATTCCATAAGTATGGTTATTGGTCAGTTAATTAATGGGTGTGGGTGGTTGGTTAATGGTTATTTGAGGGTAAAAACAACGTGATCTGGCTGATCAGTGCACGGAGTAGTTGCGCGGTGGCGCCCCAAATCAGTCTGTCTTGGTGATAAAACGCACACACAGGATGCCACTGGCCATAAAGTAAGAAAGACTGCTCGCGAATATGACCCGGACGACAAAGAGTATCTAACGGCACTTCAAAGCAGGCGGCGACTTCATTGTCATCAAGATAAGGTTGATAATCCGGTGCCACCCACGCGAGTACCGGATGAATGTAGTAGCCGGTGACGGTAGGGAGCGGGCATAAGTGGCCAATAATGGCGTCAGGGGCAACACGAATCCCGGTTTCTTCCCACATTTCTCGCGTCGCGGTGGCGGTGTTATCTCTGTCAGAAGGCTCCCGCTTGCCGCCTGGAAAACTGACTTGACCAGGATGATGTTTTAGGTGACTCGCGCGTTGGGTCAATACTAGTTGGATCCCGTTTTCGCGCGGTACCAAGCCGATTAGCACCGCCGCGGGTTGAAAATCGGCCCCACCTAAAATTCTGGGTGAGAGGCGAACGCGATTCAAAATGCGGCTATCGTGGCGCGCCAGCGGCGTTAACGAAAACGCTCGGGTCACATCGGCAGGCGACAATGGGTGGCCTGGCTCGTGACATATGGGTTGAGGATGAGTCGAGGGCGCAGGCCAAGAAGCTGCTTTAGCGCGTAACGTACAGCGGATAGGCGTGAAATAAGCATGTTCCTCGGCGATTAGCGTCATCGTTACTCCGTTAAATCAGTTAAAGGGGCAGCCAAGTTATCATCGTCTGCCAGCACGGGGAGGATGTGGCTGACTTTGTCGAGCGTTTCTTGATACTCGGCATCTGCCTTGCTATCAGCGACCAAACCGCCACCGGCCCATACGTGCAGTTGACCTTGGTGGCCGACCAGAGTGCGAATGGTAATACTCGAATCCATCCGGCCACAGCGGCTGAGGTAGGCAAAACTGCCGCAATAAATATGGCGGCGGTGTGGCTCCAGCTCTTCAATAATCTCCATTGCACGTACTTTGGGGGCTCCAGTAATTGAGCCACCGGGAAAAGCCGCGCGGAGCAGATCGAGGCCTGTTTTTTCTTCAGGGAGTCTGCCTGTGACCGTGCTCACCATATGATGGACGGCAGGAAAGCTCTCTATATCAAAGAGTTTAGGCACAGAAACCGAACCTGGCGAGGCAACTCGGCCAATATCGTTCCTGAGCAAGTCGACGATCATCAAGTTTTCAGCGCGATCTTTTTCCGCCGATTTCAGTGCTTCAGCGCTCTCTGCGTCTTGCTGAGGGTCGGTATAGCGAGGACGCGTGCCCTTAATGGGCTTGGTTTCAATCTGTTGGTTGTGCAGAGAGAGAAAGCGCTCGGGCGAGACCGATAAGATGGCACTGTCCGCTAAGCGAATAAAGCCAGAGAAGGGCGCACCATTACGGGTTGCTAATTTGCGATACGCTTGCCACTCGTCACCTTGATAGGAGGCGGAAAAGCGTTGAGCTAAGTTGATTTGGTAGCAATCACCGGCATGTAAATAGGCCTGTACTTGAGCAAATTTTTGTTGGTATTGCGTCTCGGTCATGTTGGCGTGCCAGCGCTCTGTCAGGGCGAAGGGCACTTTGGAGGCGGGTGCTTTTTGACGGCTGAGCCATTGCCAGCGCTGGTCGCTGTCTGGTGCAATCACCACCGCTTGATGCTGATGATGATCAATCATTACCGCCCAATCATAGAGGCCGACCGCCATATCCGGCACCGAGAGCTCGTCTTTGGCGAGCGTCGGCAATGTCTCAACACAGCGCCCTAAATCATAGCCAAAATACCCGAGAGCACCGCCGGCAAATGGCCAGGGAGCGATTTCAGAAACCGCCGGTAACAGCTGTGCTTGTAATTGTGCGACCCAGTGAAAAGGATCGCGAGAGTCAGTGGTGCTGTGTCCATCGGGATAACGCGTGGTTACTTGGTTGTTACGCGCCGTCACAGTTGCCACAGGGTCGGCAACCAGAATATCGAAGCGACTATCCGGGTGTGTTCGCGTCGCTGAGTGAAGCAGCATCGCCCAAGGCTGGTGGGCAATCTTATCAAACAAAGTTAATGCAAGATCCGGCGCGTAGTCGATGGGTGTGGTGGTGAGCTTCATGGCGTTTTGTGGTTGCATTCTTCTTTTTGTGATCACGGTTAAGACGCCGTGTGGCGCCCAGATAGCGCTAAGCGTATCATAGCTAGGCCTTTTCCGGCACGAGCAACAATAAAAGACGAGGCGAGTTGACTGTCAACCATCCGCTTCTATCATCACAGAGCAGTACAACTGCCTAGCCAAACGATAATAACGAGGGGAAGGCCTCCCCAACACTGGATACCCGCTTTGGGTCCTGCAAATGACACCAGAGGCAATGATGACCACTATTAAACAGCAAGACGTGATCGAAAGCGTTGCAGATGCCCTGCAATATATCTCTTACTACCACCCTCTTGATTTTGTTCAAGCCCTTGAAAAAGCCTACAACAAGGAGCAGAGCCAAGCGGCAAAAGATGCCATCGCGCAAATTTTGATTAACTCGCGAATGTCGGCCGAGGGCAAACGCCCAATTTGCCAGGACACGGGCATTGTGACCTGTTTTGTCAAAGTAGGGATGGCGGTGCAGTGGGACCGACACGATATGACGGTGCAGCAAATGGTGGATGAAGGGGTGCGACGTGCGTACACCAACCCTGACAACCCATTGCGTGCCTCTGTCGTGGCTGATCCGGCAGGCAAACGTCAAAACACCCGTGATAACAGCCCAGCGGTGGTGCACATTGATATGGTGCCAGGCGACACCGTGGACATTCAAATTGCCGCGAAGGGCGGTGGCTCTGAAAACAAAACCAAAATGGTGATGCTTAACCCATCGGACGATGTCGCCGAGTGGGTAGAGAAAACCTTGCCTGCAATGGGCGCGGGTTGGTGTCCACCGGGTATGCTGGGTATCGGCATTGGCGGCACGGCAGAAAAAGCCGCGGTGTTGGCCAAAGAGTCACTGATGGAGCACATTGACATTCAAGAGCTTATCGATCGTGGTCCAAGCAATGCCGAGGAAGCGCTGCGCCTCGATATTTTCAATCGTGTCAATAAGCTGGGCATCGGTGCCCAAGGGCTGGGCGGTTTAACCACGGTGGTGGATGTAAAAGTGAAAACGGCTCCGACCCATGCTGCGTCTAAACCTGTGTGCTTAATTCCGAACTGCGCGGCCACACGTCATGTTCACTTTACACTTGATGGTACCGGGCCTGCCGAGTTGGCACCACCCAAATTGGAAGAGTGGCCGCAAGTTACTTGGGAAGTCGGCGAGAATGTACGTCGTGTCAACCTGGATACGGTGACCAAAGAAGACGTGCAAAGCTGGCAAACCGGTGAAACCGTGCTGTTATCAGGCAAAATCCTGACCGGACGCGATGCTGCACACAAGCGTCTGCAAGAAATGCTACGCAATGGCGAAGGCCTTCCTGAGGGCGTTGATTTTAATGGTCGCTTTATCTATTACGTTGGCCCCGTTGATGCGGTGGGTGATGAAGTGGTTGGCCCAGCAGGCCCCACGACATCGACCCGCATGGATAAGTTCACTGACATGATGCTCGCCGAAACCGGCTTGATGGGCATGATAGGTAAAGCCGAGCGTGGCCCTGCGGCAGTCGAGTCAATTAAAAACCACAAAGCCGTGTACTTAATGGCGGTTGGCGGCGCGGCCTATTTGGTCTCGAAAGCGATCAAGCAGGCACGCGTAGTGGCGTTTGAAGACTTGGGGATGGAAGCCATCTACGAGTTTGACGTCGAAGACATGCCAGTCACGGTGGCCGTCGACGCACAAGGACAAAATGCGCATCAGATTGGCCCTGACACCTGGAAGGTAAAGATAGCCGAAATGGATGACTAATCCGTTAATTTGGCCTGTTCGGCTTAACGCCAGCTTGCGTGAACAACAAGGCGTTACGTCGAGCAGCGTTTAAGTGGATAGAAACCATAAAAAAATGCGCCAAATTGGCGCATTTTTTGTCTATTAGATGGAGTAACGCGTAAAGACGTTACAGCGTGGGCTAGGCCACTTCCTCTTCCGCAAGGTCGAACGAGGCAGCAATCAGGTTACGCGTGTACTCGTTTTGCGGGTGGTGGAAGATCTCTTCTGGCGTACCGGCTTCCATCACTTTCCCTTTTTGCATCACCATCACCCGATCGGAGAGGGCGCGAACCACACTCAAATCGTGGCTGATAAAAAGATAACCGATGTTATGACGCTTCTGAATATCTTTCAGCAAGTCGATGACGGTCAGCTGTACGGAGCGGTCCAGTGCCGAGGTTGGCTCATCCAACAAAATAAACGCAGGGTTCAAAATCAACGCACGCGCAATGGCAATACGTTGACGCTGACCGCCGGAAAACTCGTGCGGGTAACGGTTGATCGCCGAGGTGTCTAGACGCACCTCATACAGCGCATCTTTCACTCGCTCTAAACGTTCTTTTTTACTCAACTCGGGGAAATGCGTACGCAAGCCTTCGGCAACAATTTCACCCACCGTCATACGTGGTGACAAGGAGCCAAACGGGTCTTGGAAAACCATTTGCATGTCGCGGCAGAGTGCTTTGTTCTCGCTGTTTTTGATCCCGTGGATATCTTGGCCTTTAAAACAAACGCGACCTTCAGCCACGGGTAACAGGCGCATGATCGCACGGCCTAGGGTTGATTTGCCCGAGCCGGACTCACCGACGATACCCAAGGTTTCGCCGCGACGCAGTGATAAACTGATATCACTGACCGCTTCGAAGTAGCGTTTGTTGCCACCAAAGAAGTCGGCACCTAAGAAGTACTTGATGGTGACGTTATCCACGGTGAGCAAGTTTTCTGCATCGTCCTGCGGGGCTTCTTTACGGCCACGTGGCACCGCGTCGATCAGCATCTTGGTGTAATCTTTTTGTGGGTTCTCGAACAGGGCTTTGGTGTCGTTGGTTTCGACCACTTCGCCTTTACACATGACCACTACACGATCGGCAAGGTGTTTCACCACGCCGAGATCATGCGAAATAAACATGATGGCCATGCCCATTTTTTGCTGGAGCTCGCCAATCAGATTCAGCACTTCCGCTTGCACGGTCACATCAAGCGCGGTGGTTGGTTCGTCGGCAATCAACAAATCTGGTTCGTTAACCAGTGCCATAGCAATCATGATGCGTTGTAGCTGACCGCCAGAAAACTCGTGCGGATACTTTTCTAACGCGCTGGTTGGGTTAGGCAAGTGAACCAGGTTCAGCAAGTCGATGATGCGCTGTTTTGCCTTCTCACCCGTGGTGCGATGGTGACACTGAATCGCTTCGGTCAACTGCTCGCCAACACGCATGTACGGGTTAAGCGAGGTCATCGGCTCTTGGAAGATCATGGCAACACGATCGCCGCGCATCTTCTGAATTTGCTTGGTGGATAGCGTCAACACATTGGTGTCATTAAAGGTCACTTTAGAGGCTGGCTTAACCAGTGCGTTATTGGGGAGCAGCCCCATCACGGCGCTACTAGAAACCGATTTGCCCGACCCTGACTCACCAACGATTGCCACGGTTTCACCGGGCATGATGTCAAAGCTAACATTTTTAACGGCATCGACCATGCCGTCGTTGGTCGTAAATGACACACTCAGGTTTTCGACACTGAGAAGTGGCTTAGAAGCAGATGAAGACATCATCACCTCACTGGTTGATTATTCGACGTCACGAGGTCACCGACAGCCTTCGACGCTGAATTGGTTCAGTATCGTTGACACGGTACATACTCGATGATTTGGATGGTCGTCTGCGACTTATACGCAAACGCCCGTCATTCGTGTTGGGTTGGTCATTGTTGGCCGGAGCCACAATGCACGCCCTGATGCGGATATCAGCCAGCTGGAGCGTTTCATCAATAGCCAAAACAGGCATGATGAACAGCTTGCGCCAGTGGAAGAGGTAGGATACGAGTGTCGCGATAACCGAAAGACGCTTAAGGTTACCTCTCCTTGCGAACACAGCTTTTCAACATCATCCAGTGTTGAAACCAAGCAGCGTGAATATCCATATATCACCCACACAATATACGATCCGGATATAAAAGCAAATCGTTATTGCACGCAAGGTTTGTGATGCCAGAGTTTGACCTGTCAGACAAAAACACCCTTGTTGACTCTTTATACAGTGAAATATCTGTCTTTTCGTGGGGGTGACTATGGCTGATTCGCGTTGAAGACGCTGAGTAAACCGAGCAGTGCGATTAACGTATATGGCTTGCAAAGGGAAGGGGAGACAAGATGCGCGCGACACACGGTCGCGCGCATGCATGCTAGACGCGCATGTTCAATGACTTACTGACGGTCGAACTCAAGGCGCGTTGAATAGCGTTCTTCGCTGTGTTGACCGTGCTCAAAGGCGATTTGGCCATTGACGATGGTCATATCAATGCTAGAGCCAAACGTGTGGCCGTCAAACGGTGACCATTGGCATTGGTAGAAGAGGTTGTCTTTGCCAACTGTTTGGGTTTGGTTGAGATCCACCAAGACCAAATCGGCCCAATACCCTTCACGGATAAAGCCACGATCTTTTACCTGATAACGCACCGCAGGGGCGTGTGCGACTTTTTGCACCACCAAAGGCAAATCGAAGATACCACGATGATAGAACTCTAAGGCGACTTGTAACGCGTGTTGCACAAGTGGCAGGCCTGCAGGTGCGTTGAAATAGCTGTTTTGTTTTTCTTCAAACGTGTGAGGCGCATGATCGGTGGCAATCACATCAATCACCCCGTCTTTGACCGCTTGAATCAGCGCTTGCTGATGGTGGGCTTCTTTGATCGCTGGATTACATTTGATCAAAGTGCCTTTGGTCGCGTAATCATCGCGATTGAAAAACAGGTGATGCACACAGGCTTCCGCGGTGATCTGTTTTTGCTGCAGGGCTTCGAGCGTTTTGGCTGGCTCAAACTGATACAGCTCATCTTCGGTGGTCAAGTGCAGCACGTGTAAGCGTGTACCGTGTTTTTTAGCCAAATTGACCGCCAGTTGTGAAGATTTTAAGCATGCCTCTTTTGAGCGAATATGGGCATGAGCGTCAATCGGTACGTCGTCGCCATACTTTTCACGGTAAATGCTCTCAAGCTCGCTGATCATGGGGGTGTCTTCACAATGGGTCGCGATCAGCGTGGGACAATCAGCGAAAATGGCGTTCAGTGTCTCTGGGTCATTGACCAGCATATTGCCGGTGGAGGCGCCCATAAACACTTTTACCCCACAGGCACTATTTGGGTCTAAACGACGGATTTCGTCAATATTGTCGTTGGTAGCTCCGAGATAAAACGCGTAGTTGGCATGGCTGGATTGTGCCGCGCGTTGGTATTTTTCTTCCAGCGCCTCTAGCGTCGTGGTAGGTGGGTTAACGTTAGGCATTTCCATGTAGGTGGTAATGCCTCCCGCCACAGCGGCTTTGGATTCGGTGGCGATGGTGCCTTTCTTCGGGAAGCCGGGCTCACGAAAGTGCACTTGGTCGTCAATCATTCCTGGGAGGAGGTGCTTGCCGGTGGCATCAATCACGCGGCAATCGGCCGCGGCGGGAGCACTGATATCTTGGGCGATTTGGCTGATTCGGCCATGCTCAATGAGGACGTCCGTTTCAACAACTTGTCCTTCGTTGACAACGGAGACATTCTTAAATAATAGGGTGGTCATGCTGTGATCCTTACATGTCAAGGCATTGTCGCTATGGTAACGCAATCGATTACTTGATTCAGCCCCTGATTGTTTAAGGAGATTAACCAAGTTTTAACCGGATGTTGACGTAATTGTTGTACATTAGCACAGTCAGCGTATTGCCCTTCAAGTAGGGCTGCCGCATACTTGGCGCGGTAAACAACAATAAAAGGGAGTGGACCATGGCGGAAGAAACAATTTTTAGCAAAATCATTCGTAAAGAAATCCCCGCGGATGTTTTGTATCAGGATGAACTCGTGACCGCCTTTCGCGATATCAACCCGCGTGCCCCTGTGCATATCTTGGTGGTGCCCAATAAGTTGATTCCGACCACCAACGATGTGGATACCGATGACGAGCTTGCACTGGGACGTATGATTACCGTGGCGAAAAAGTTAGCGGCTGACGAAGGGATCGCCGAAGACGGTTACCGCTTGATCATGAATTGTAATCAACATGGTGGGCAAGAGGTTTACCATATTCATATGCATCTAGTCGGTGGCCGTGCGTTGGGGCCGATGGTGGTTGGTTAGTTGCGATAAGCGTTAAGAGGGTGAGCGTATGAGTCAATGGCTGTGTTTACTGGCAACCCTGAGTCTGTTGGCTGGATGTGCCACCGGCAAGCCATCTCTTTCTGTCACACCGGGACAATCTGTGGTTTTTTCGGATGATGCACTGGCGCAGGCCCTCGAGGTTAAGCGGCGGGCGTGTGCCGATGCGAAGGCGGTGCAACAAACCTGTTTAACACTGATTAATCGTAGCCAACATTCTCAGTGGATGCGGTACCGTTTCTACTGGTACGACAAACAAGGACTACAAATAGAGGCTTCGCCGTCTGAGTGGCAGCGCATTTCGTTGCCTGCGAAGGCCTCTAAACGTATCAATACTCCGGTGCCTACCGCGAGTGCGACCCAGTACCGCATGGTGATCGTCCATTAGCGCGCCTCCTTAATCCGGGAGGCTCATACTATTGTTGAGGAAATAACATAATGGCACTTGTCCGCTTTGTTTCTCTACCCATGCCATTGTCGGGGCGACAGTCTTCACTGCGACAGTCTTCACTGCGACAGCGTTCACCGCTCACCTTACTGGTCATGACGTTTTTCGTACTGAGCGTGGTTGGCTGTGCGCCACGTACACAACCGGTTTATCAACCGGGGGCGCAGAACTCACAGACAACAACTCCCTCTGGTCGGCCACACCGGAGCTTGGATCAGGCAATGCATGCGGCGGTAAGTGGGCTACTTGATAGCCAGCCTCTGCAATCGTCCCCCGTCACCCTCGTGCAGCCTATTCAAAATCTGAGTAATCATTACTTTCCGACACAGACGTACTCCGAGCAGCTTAAAGCAGGGTTAGTCAGTGCTGGTCGCATTACGCCAGTGCCTGACACGAGAGTACAAGCGGTGCGTCAGTCACTTGGGCTTGCGCAAAACCAAGCATTGGTCGACCCGTCTACCATTGTTCAATATGGGCGAATGCTGGGTGCTGAGTATCAGCTGAGTGGCAAAATAACGGCTGGCAGCCCGTATCATCTGCGCTTGCAACTGATGGACTTACACTCAGGAGTGATTGCGTGGCAAGGGGTTGAGACGTTTGTCAGTGAGTGATGGGTCATCGGCGCTCGACGCGCCAATTAACACGGCCCTGAGCCGCTTTTACGCCAAACCGACAGAAATTACCCACACTGAGCCACTGGCCGCCGGTTTGACCAATCGTTGTTGGCGCATCACCGATTCTCACGGTGGAAAGAGTGTATGGCGTCCTAATAGTCAAGCGGTCAGGGCGTTTGACATCGATCGTTCCCGCGAAGCAACTGCACAATCCTTGGCTGCCAATTACGGGTTGGCACCCCAGCCGATTGCGCTGTTGGCAGAAGGCTTACTGGTGCCCTGGGTGCCAGGTCAGCCACTTGATCAGTGCAACGATGATTACACAGCGATCTTAATTGACCTGTTGGTTCGTATACACCAATTACCGGTTGAAGTTGAAAATGCATCCGTTGAGGCACAATGCCAACATTATGAGCGGCAGCTTTCAGCCGCGAACATGCGTCATCTAGAGGATATTAAAGCCTGGGTAATCGCGCAGCGACCTGCCGAGCGGGGCGACATCCCGGTGGTGTGTCATATGGATCTGGGCGCTTACAACGTTGTAATGACGCCCAGCCGCGATGCGGTAGTGCTCGATTGGGAGTATGCACGCACGGCCGATGCGCACCTTGATATTGCGCTGTTTTGTCGTGCCAATGGTCTTCAACCCGATAAGGTGATTGAAGCTTACTGTGCCAAGCAGCAGATAAAGACGATAGAGGCCGTGCGCAAGCGCGTGTTGGCGTGGTTGCCGTTTGCCGACTATCTGGCGCTATGCTGGTATGAGGTAGGTGCGAAGTTGTATCGGCTACCGGCCTATAAAGAGGCGGCTAATCAGCTTTTTGAACAGCTGGCGGCGCAAAGGCGAGGCTAATTGAACACGGAGGAAGGGATGGTCAAACAAGGTTGTCGAACAGGGTGGTTAGTTGGCTGTTTACTCTTGTTGGTGGGCTGTACCACAGAGCTGGCCTACAACACCTTGCCGTTTTGGATTCATTACTACATTGACGATATTGTCAATTTACGCCCTGAGCAATCTCGGCAAGTCAAAGCCGATCTCGACACGATTCAACAATGGCACCGCACTCACGAATTACCGGCGATTGCTGAGCGGCTAGGGCTTATCGCTACACAAAGTACCGAGCGACAAACCATGTCGCAATTGCGCGCGCATCAAGACGCGGTGAAAGAGAGAATTCGCGCGACGTTACAGGCTTTTGTGCCCGCCACCGCACGTTTACTTGACAGTTTTGACGATAAGCAAGCGCAAGCACTGACGCAGTGGCTGGAAGAGGAAATTGAGCAAGCTACCCAGCGCCGCGCCAAGCGTTCGGAGGATGAGCAGTTTGCCTATCAGCGGGATGACTTAGAAGAAGATACCGAAGAGTGGGTGGGTGATACCGACCGCGATCAGCAGCCGCTCTTCGCCGAAATGGCGCAATACCAACAAGCAGCAATGCCGACGTTCCGTCAAGTACGAGAGCGGTTAGTCAGTCGCCTATTTGATATTATCAATAATAGACAATCAATGGATACCGAAGCGGCGTTGTCTCAATGGGTGGACGATGTGGTGGCGTGGCGAGCTGGGCCAGACACAGAGACCGAAATGGCCATATACCGTTCGCGGCGACTGGATTGGTTGTTGCGCCTAGATCGCAGCTTGGATGACGAGCAACGTAACCGCTTAGTGGAAAGCCTGAATGAGTGGCAAACACGCTTGAGTGAAATGAGCCGTTGATTGTGACTTAGAGCAATGGTGACTGGAGCCGGTGGCGTTATCTTATTATCGAGACGAGGTACCGAAATCATCGCGGGTCAAATACCCTAGGGTGATCTTGCTCATTTTTCTGTCTGGAGGGCTATGCTATTGATAAGGGTCACAGCTCCGCGACAACCAAGGATGGCTTTACATGATCATATACCTTCACGGTTTCGATGCCACTAGCCCAGGCAACCATGAAAAAGTGCTGCAGCTTCAATTTGTCGATGACGATGTCCGCACTATCAACTACAGCACCATGCACCCTAAGCACGATATGCAACATCTGCTGAAACAGGTTCAGACTCAAATTGACGCGAGTAGCGATCCAGACCCTTTGATCTGCGGTGTCGGCTTGGGTGCTTATTGGTCTGAGCGCATTGGCTTTTTGTGCGGTATTAAGCAGGTGATGATTAACCCCAATCTGCATCCTTACGAGAATATGCAGGGCAAAATCGACCGTCCAGAAGAGTATGAAGATATCGCCACTAAATGCGTGGCTGACTTTCGCCAGCGTAATCAGCGGCGTGCATTAGTCATCTTATCGCGTGAAGATGAGGTGCTAGACAGTCAACGCAGTTATCACCTGTTGTCTCCGTTTTATCCCGTACGTTGGGATGAAAAACAAAGCCATAAGTTCAAAAACCTCTCCGCCCACCTCCAAGCCATCGCCCAGTTTAAACAATCTGCTTAACCCCGGTGCTCGCAATGCTATTTTGCGAGCATTTGGTGTAATTTTCCTACATGTAATCCATTAATTAAGCGTAGACAAGGCTCGAAGTAATTGTCGTTTTACGGCAAAATAGAGTCTTGCGTTGACGAACAACCCAATAAAAAAGAACGCAGAATACGCAACAGGTGTTGTTAGTTACTGACAAAACACCAATGAGTGCCAGTTTTAGCCAGTCGCCGATGGGCGGCTAGCGTGTATTTTTTAGTTAGGTAAGGATGTAGAAGTGACCAAAATTATCGTTGTCGGTGGCGGTGCAGGCGGGCTTGAGCTTGCGACCAAGCTAGGCCGAACGTTAGGCCGAAAACGTCGAGCCGAGATCACCTTGGTGGATAAAAATAGCAGCCACCTTTGGAAACCGTTATTACACGAAGTGGCGACCGGTTCAATGGACGAGGGCGTCGATGCACTGAGCTATCGTGCCCACGCGAAAAACCATGGCTTTGATTTCCAAATGGGCACGCTGTGGGACATTGATCGTGACCAGAAAGTGATCACCCTCGCACCCATGTATGATGAAAACAACGAACTGTTGATGCCTGAGCGTGAGCTGGAATACGACATCTTAGTGATGGCGATTGGCTCAACCTCGAACGATTTCAACACCCCAGGGGTACGGGACAATTGTATTTTCCTCGACAACCCCAAACAGGCGCATCGTTTCCGTCGTGAGATGAACAACGAGTTTATGCGCTTGCATGCCAAGCACGGCCAGGGGAGCGTGGATATCGCCATTGTGGGGGCGGGCGCGACAGGGGTAGAGCTGTCTGCCGAGCTACACAATGCGATTAAAGAGTTGCGTAACTATGGTTTCCGTGACCTCGATAACTCGAAACTAAACGTGACCTTGGTTGAAGCCGGTGAGCGGATCTTGCCCGCGCTGCCGCCACGTATTTCTAGTGCCGCACACCAGGAGCTATTGAAACTAGGTGTGAAGGTAAAAACCAATACCTTTGTCACCAAGGCCGATGAGGAAGGGCTGGAAACCAAAGAAGGCGAGCGCATCCATGCCGATATTATGGTGTGGGCAGCAGGCATTAAAGCCCCTGACTTTTTGAAAGATATTGCCGGTTTAGAAACCAACCGTATCAATCAGCTAGAAGTAGAAAACACCTTGCAGACCACCCGTGACGAAAACATCTTTGTGATTGGTGACTGCGCGGCGTGTACACAAGAAGATGGCAGCAAAGTGCCACCACGCGCGCAATCTGCCCACCAGATGGCGAGTCGCTGTTTTAGTAACATTGTGGCGAAGTTGAATGGACGTGAACTCAAACCGTATGTCTTTAAAGATCACGGTTCGTTAGTCTCACTCAGCCGCTTTTCTACCGTGGGTAGCTTGATGGGCAACCTGACCAAAGGCTCGATGATGATCGAAGGCCGCATTGCTCGCATGGTTTATATCTCGCTGTACCGGATGCACCAAATTGCCTTGCACGGTTATGTCAAAACTGGCTTGATGATGCTGGTTGGACGGATTAACCGCGTATTGCGTCCAAGTCTGAAGTTGCACTAAAAGGGGTGCCTGAATCAGGCACCGCGAAATAAAATGATAAGACCGGGGCATGCCTCGGTCTTTTTGATCGTAGTCAATAAAGGTAGACATTACACTCGCACAAGTCTTGATGGGTGACTATTTTACATTAGAGGTCACTAAATAAAAAATATCATCAGGAGGAGCAATGCGTTCAATCATTACGACGGTTATTGTCGCTACCGGACTTATAGCGAGTCAGGTTGCATCAGCATTACCCCGCAACGAACCCGTTTCACCGATTACCCCGCCAGAAGAGATCCATATCGGAAAAGCCGAGCTTGGTAAGAAACTGTTTTTTGATCCACGGCTATCTAAGTCTGGCTTCATTTCGTGTAATTCCTGCCATAACCTCAGCATGGGCGGCAGTGATAACCTAAAAACGTCGATTGGTCATAATTGGCAACAAGGCCCGATTAATTCGCCTACCGTTTTGAACTCTAGCCTGTCGATTGCTCAATTTTGGGACGGTCGCGCGTCTGATTTGCAAGAGCAGGCCGGCGGACCGATCGCGAACCCAGGAGAGATGGCGTCGAACCATGTGCTCGCCATCGATGTTCTGCAGTCGATTCCGCAATATGTGCGTGAATTCAATCAAGTGTTTGGTGTCACGGAGATCACGATTGATCACGTGACGGATGCTATTGCCGAGTTCGAGCGTACCTTGGTCACGCCCAACTCTCCTTTCGATCAGTGGCTAATGGGGGATGATTCTGCGATCAGTGATTATGAGTTGGCGGGTTATCGTCTGTTTGTCGAGTCAGGATGCGTGGCATGCCATAACGGCAGTGCGTTAGGCGGTACCTCGTTCCAGAAAATGGGCTTGCTTGAGCCTTATCAAACTGATAATCCCGTCGAAGGGCGTATTGCGGTCACGGGTAAAGACGCGGATCGCTTTATGTTTAAGGTGCCGACGCTACGTAATGTGGAATTAACCTATCCGTATTTCCATGACGGTGAAGCGCAAACGTTAACAGAGGCGGTCGACATTATGGGGCGTCTGCAACTAGGTCGTAAGTTTACCGATGATGAAAATGCGAAGATCGTGGCATTCTTGCTCACATTGACTGGCGATCAGCCGAGCTTTGACTTACCGACACTTCCACCTTCCAACGCTGATACCCCAGTGCCTCAGCCATTTGACGATTAAGCCATGTTGCCAGCTCGTGCCGGTTAGCACTGGAATGAGCTGGCATTTTGCATGATAGTGGTTGCCGCGTGGCGTGAAAGTCGTCACAATAGCCCCGCAATCAAGATTATTGATATCACTTCTAGAGCAACCCTCCTGACGCCGAGTTTTTCTCACAACACGATATTGATATTCATGACCCTAAGTGATGGGCCATGCGGCCTGTGACGACATTTTTTATTTATTGAGATCAATTGATGAGTTTCTCCTCTTTAGGACTATCTGCACCACTATTAAAAGCCGTGCAAGAGCAAGGCTATACCACACCCTCACCGATTCAGGAAAAAGCGATTCCAGCGGTGATTGAAGGCCAAGATGTCATGGCTGCCGCGCAAACCGGTACAGGTAAAACGGCGGGCTTTACTTTGCCCATTTTAGAGCGTTTACAAGCGGGTAAACGTGCGCGTCCAAACCATGTACGCACGCTGATTCTGACCCCAACCCGCGAGCTTGCCGCCCAAGTACATAAAAATGTTGAGCAGTACAGCCAGCATACATCGCTGAGCTCTATGGTGGTATTTGGCGGGGTGAAGATAAATCCGCAGATGATGAAGCTTCGCAAAGGCGCCGATGTGCTGGTGGCCACGCCGGGGCGTTTGTTGGATCTGTATCAGCAAAACGCGGTGCGTTTTTCTCAGCTTGAAGTGCTGGTACTGGATGAAGCTGATCGCATGCTAGACATGGGGTTTATTCGTGATATCCGCAAGATCTTGGGATTGTTGCCAGCCAAGCGTCAAAACTTGCTCTTTTCTGCCACCTTCTCGGCCGACATCCGCCAGCTGGCGAAAGAGCTGGTGAATAACCCGGTTGAGATCTCGGTGAGCCCTGCGAACCAAACCGCGACAGGGGTGGAGCAGTGCATTTATCCGGTTGATAAGAAGCAAAAGCCTGCGATGCTGCTTTCTTTGATTTCTGACAATAATTGGCAGCAGGTGTTGGTGTTTAGCAAAACCAAGCACGGCGCCAACCGCTTGTCGCGTTATCTGGATGAGTACGGCGTAAGTGCCGCCGCCATTCATGGTAACAAGAGCCAAGGCGCGCGCACCAAAGCGCTTGAACAATTCAAAACCGGTGACGTGCGAGTGTTGGTGGCAACGGATATCGCCGCGCGTGGTATTGATATTGCCCAATTGCCACAAGTGGTGAACTTCGATTTACCCCATGTGGCGGAAGATTATGTTCACCGTATTGGCCGTACCGGTCGTGCGGGGGCGGTAGGTAATGCGGTGTCTTTGGTGTGTGCGGATGAAGCCAAAGATCTGTTTGCGATTGAACGCTTGATTAAACAGGTCCTCCCGCGCCATAGCTTGGCAGACTTTCCGGTGGCGAATCCAGTGCCAGAGTCTAAGCTCGATACGCGCCCGATCAAGCCCAAGAAACCGAAAAAGAATAAACCGCGTCAGGATGGTCAACGCTCGGGTGACAATGCACGAGGTCACAAACCAGTGGGGAAAAACCGTCGCCATACCGATAAACCAAGCGGCGGTAAACCGGGCTCGGGTAACACACAACGATCGCGCGGTGATGCCAATTCGGCTAACAAACCCCGTCGTGCGCGACCAACGGGAGCCAAAAACAGCGCATAATGCTGTACCTGTTTGCTGAAGATGAATGATAAAAACCGGCTGTTGGCCGGTTTTTTGGTTTAGATTACCTTAGCCAACTGCGTCAATACCTTATCAATCGCGTCGCCCACTTTCGCCGCGTGCTCGATGGTCTCTTCTGCCTCGTCAATCACCTTTTGTGCTTGGCGTGCATAGAGGAAAAGATGCTCCATGGCGTACGCATCCTGCTCAAGTTGATCGCTATGCTTAGCAATCAAGCTGGTGTGGTAGGCGTATAGTTTTTCTCCCAGTTGTTCTCTTTTCTGCTGCAAGGGTTCCAGTTGTGGGCCAATCAATGTTTGACTCAAAAATCGGTCGAGGCTGTCATAATTTGATTTTAGTAGCGGATAGATAGCGTCTTTGGAGCTCATCGCTTACTCCTTCAAGGACTGTTGAAAATCGCTGAGCGCATCAAGGTGGCGCTTGGTGGTGTCAATCGCACGGCGAGCGCCTTGCACAGAGGCGGTGTTATCTAGACGGAGCGAAGCAATGATAGCGTTATGCATAGCCACATAGTCTGATAAGGTGCGATCTAAGCGTGCAAAGTACGCATCCAGCCCCAGTAGCTTTTGTTTGGTGTGATACGCATGGCGGTAAGCGTTAAGTCGCTGATCATAAGACGTATGGAAAGTGATACAGCGTCGCTCACGATGTTGCTCGCAGCGATTTGGGTTGTTTAGCAGTTGCATACGAATAGATAACGCTTGATTTAAAGAGACTCGGGTTGCCATTTGCCAATGGGGGAGATCTTGGCGAAGACGGGCAATAGTTTGCTCTATCACTGGTTGCCCTGCGTCCATCACGGCCAGCAATTGCTGATGACGAGTGGTATCGCTCATTACGCGGCCGAGTGCATTGATACCGGTTGAGGCCAGCGAAATGTCGGATTCATTGATGGCTTGGACGTCACGCACAAACGGGTTGTCTGCTAAATCGGTCAAGGTGTCATGGAGCTGCTCTGAGGCATCGTCGATCCGCGAACTGTGATCCTTGGAGGCGAGATCGGAGAGAAGATGGCTGTAGCGAACGAGATCGGCGAGGGCTTGTTGTTGCCCAGTATCGGCAATCGGGGTGATGTTGAGCTTGGCAGCTGGGAGCCCATCGCGTACTGCGCGTGATAGCACCGCGTCAATGCGCGCCTGTTTCGCGTTAACGTAGACAGATTCAACGGTGTGATGCACCTTGATGGACTGTTGCGCATAATCTTTGACCAGTTGCTGCGAGGGTTGGGATGTGCAGCCTGCTAAAATAAGAAACGCAACCATCGTCACTGTATTGCGGTATCGAAAGAAAGCAGGAGGGAAACGCATGTTCATAGGGGCCAATTCACCGATAAATGAGACTTAATCAATGAGTGTGGCTGCTGGGCGGCAATTATAAATATCAATAGAGGCTTTTTATTGAATATGGCATCAATCGCAACACGCGATGAAAATGATATCGTTGTTAGTTACATGAGGATGAGTTGATATAAAAATGCCTTGTCATCACCAGTGGACAACAAGGCATAGACAGCGGCGATATGTTAACAGGAACTAGTTCGCTTTACGCACTTGGATGATCATACCCATCATGGGGTTATCTAAATAGTGGATTTCGCCACTGCGCATCCGTCGTTTGTGTGTAAATGCATAAGGCTGTAAAAATCGCTCGATGTGGTACTGCTTCTTCACCTTCTCTAGACCTGCAACTTGCACGTTATCCGTCTTTGATGCGGCACCTTGCTGCGCATCTGTGGTTTGCAGTGGCATATTGACCACGTCTTCAACCAGTGCGCGTCGCTCGCTGGGCTCTCGTAGTACCATGTCGGCTTCGACGAATAAGTAATGCTGCACGTACACGCGCAGTGTCCCATCAAGCTCATAGAGGGGTTGGCGAGGGGGCGTCGTTTCAAGTGCTTGCTCGTCCCACGCTTGTCCGCCATCTGACTCGGTATTGCTCTTGCTCGACGAGGTGGATTGCGCTGTCACCGGCGTGCCGTCTGGATTAAAACGGTCGCGATAGTCCTTTCCGGCACTGACACGTAGTAAAGGCAGGGCGGCGCGGCCACTGTCATCTTGACGCCATGCAACATGCACCATGGGCGTAAAGCCCGCATGGTTAGACAGTTTGTTGTAGGCATTTGTCAGCTGCCATTGGCTGCGTGGCAGTGGGGTGAGCCCCGCATTTTGTAGCGCGCTGTTATTGGTCACTGGCGTTGCACGGCTTACCGATCCCATATCGATTTGTGCTGGCCAGCTTTCTTCCACGCTAGCAGGGTCTTGGTTGCGTTTAAACACAATCAACTCGACATCATAAAGTCGCTTAGCTAAAACCGGCTGGCTAAGTGAGATCAGTAGCAACGCCCAAAGGCTCTGCTTGGTATAGCGTGCTAGCCGGCCTTGTGGGTGACATGAATGATTTTTCACAGGTTACTCCGTTTTCTTTGGCAAGCCATTATGCGACCAGTTGGTGGCTTGCAAATTGAGTCAACAGCTCATCAATAAAGTTCATCCTCTCACGTCGGTCAGTGAGATTTTCAACAAACTTGATTTTGGTTGGCCCGTCAAATTTATACTTGTCTGGCCGCGATTGTAACAGCCCAACCAAGAATCCGGGATCAATTTGCGCGTCCTCATGAAACTCGACCATGCCACCACGATCGCTCGCTTCGATCTTTTTCACCCCTAATGCAGCGGCGCGTATCTTGAGCTGCTGGATATGAAGCAGATTCTTGGTGGCGTCAGGCAGTAGACCAAAACGGTCTATCAACTCAACTTGCAGCTCATTGATGTCATCATTGGACTTGGCGCTGGCAATGCGTTTGTACATTGACAAACGCATGTTGATATCGGGAATGTAGTCATCCGGTAGCAGTGCAGGCAGGCGCAGTTCAATGTCGGTTTGCTCATTAAGAAGGGCGTCCAAGCTTGGCTCTTTGCCTTCTTTGAGTGCCTCAACGGCCTGCTCAAGCATGTCCATGTACAAAGTGAAACCAATGGATTGGATTTGACCGCTTTGCTCGTCTCCCAGTAACTCGCCTGCGCCACGTATCTCCAAATCTTGAGTGGCAAGGGTAAAGCCGGCGCCAAGATCTTCGAGCGACGCAATGGCTTCCAGCCGTTTTACCGCATCTTTGGTCATCCGTTTGGGGTGCGGAGTGAGCAAGTAAGCATAGGCTTGATGGTGTGAACGACCCACACGGCCGCGCAGCTGGTGGAGTTGCGCCAGGCCAAAGTGGTCAGCACGATCGATGATAATGGTGTTGGCTGAGGGAATATCGATACCGGTTTCGATAATGGTGGTACATACCAGCACGTTGTATCGTTGATGGTAGAAATCGCTCATGATCTTTTCTAGCTCACGCTCGCGCATTTGACCATGGGCCACGGTCACACGCGCTTCTGGGATCATCTCACTGATTTCATTGGCCGTTTTTTCTATGGTTTCGATGTCATTGTGTAAAAAGTACACCTGGCCGCCGCGCATAATCTCACGCAGTAATGACTCTTTAATCAGACTGTCTTCGCGTTCACGAACAAAGGTTTTGACTGCGAGGCGACGCGACGGAGGGGTAGCGATAATCGAGAGATCGCGCATGCCACTCATCGCCATATTAAGCGTCCGCGGGATCGGTGTGGCGGTTAATGTGAGAATATCCACATTGGCACGCATGGCTTTGATCTTCTCTTTCTGGCGAACGCCAAAGCGATGCTCTTCATCGACAATCAATAATCCGAGGTCGCGCAGCTTCACATCCGATTGCAGTAACTTATGGGTGCCAATCAGAATGTCCACTTTGCCCGCTTCACAATCGGCCAAAATCGCTTTTTGCTCTTTCGCGGATTTAAAGCGTGAGAGTACCTCGACCCGGACCGGGAGGTTAGCGAAGCGGTCACGGAAATTCTCGAAATGCTGCTGAGCGAGCAAGGTGGTGGGAACCAACACAGCAACTTGCTTGCTGTTATTGACCGCTAAGAAGGCGGCACGCATAGCCACTTCGGTTTTACCAAAGCCGACATCGCCACATACCAAGCGATCCATGGCAATGGGACGACACATGTCTGAGAGCACTGCGTTGATCGCTTGTGACTGATCACTGGTTTCTTCAAACGGGAAGGTCGCCCGGAAGGCGCGATAGGCGTCTTTGTCATGGCTAAACGCAAAGCCAGGCTTGGTTTCTCGCTTGGCATAAACATCAAGCAGTTCGGCGGCGACATCACGCACTTTCTCTGCCGCGCGGCGGCGTGCTTTTTCCCACGCCTCTCCACCAAGCTTATGCACGGGTGCGCTCTCTTCCGCGCCACCTGAATAGCGGCTAATCAAGTGTAGTGCGCCCACCGGAACATATAACTTGGCGCCTTGTTGGTATTCCAGCGTCATATATTCGGTTTTGAGTCCGCCCGCTTCCAGGGTTTGCAAGCCTTGGTAGCGTCCAATGCCGTGCTCAAGATGCACAACGGGTTGGCCAGGTTTTAGTTCGGCCAAGCTTCTGATCACTGCATCTGTACTGACATTTTGCTTTCGCTTGTCGCGGCGGCGTTGCTGCACCGCGCGCTCGCCAAACATATCGCTTTCACAAATCAGCGCAAACTGGCGGCTGTTGTCAATAAAGCCTTGATCAACTGGGCCGATGATTAAACCAAACCGGCCAGGCTGCGCCAATGCCTCGGGCAGGCCATCTGCCACCATAGGGCGAATCTTGGCTTGGGCGAGGAGATCGAGCAGGGCTTCGCGTCGCCCTTCAGACTCGACTGAGAAAATGATGTCGCCGTTAAATTGCTCACTAAACTGGCGCAGCGCGGCGAGTGGTTCTTTGGCTTGGTGGTTGACCGTTAGCGTTGGCAGCGGTGTAATATCGAGGTTTTCCCGCCCGGCCTTTTCGGTGACGGTGTCACTTTCTAGCTTTAAGCGTGGGTATTGCTTAAGGGTGGTAAATAGTGCCTCTTTACTTAACCACAGCGCATCGGGGGGAAGCAGTGGTCGAAGCGGATCGACGCGACGCTGATCATAGCGGTTTGCCACGTCGGCTTGGAAATGATCAATAGCGCTTTCAATGTCGCCAACCGATAACACCAAGGTATTGTCAGGCAAATAATCAAACAAGGTTTCTGTTTGTTCAAAAAACAGCGGCAGCCAGTACTCAATCCCGGCCGGCCAGGTTTTTTTACTCACCTGCTGGTAAATGGATTCTGGCTCTCGGCGTGCCTCAAAATGCTCGCGAAAACGGCCACGAAAATACTCCACTGCGGCGTCATCGGTAGGAAATTCATGTGCCGGCAAAAGCTGGATGTGCTCCAGCTCGCCGGTTGAGCGCTGGTTTTCCGGGTCAAATTGACGAATGGTGTCGACTTCATCGTCAAAAAAGTCAATACGATAAGGCTCGTCACTGCCCATCGGGAACAGGTCGAGGATCGAGCCTCGGCTGGCAAATTCGCCATGTTCCATGACTTGATCGACATGACGATAGCCCGCATCGGTGAGCTGATCGCGCAGTTTTTCTAGCGATAAAATATCGCCTTTTTTCACCATTAAGGCGTGTTGATGGAGAAAATGCCTTGGGGTGACACGCTGCAAGGCCGTGCTCGCCGGTGCAATCAGGACGCCATCTTGTTGATGTGGCAGTTGATACAAACAAGACAAACGCGCGGAAATAATATCCTGATGGGGCGAGAAACTGTCGTAGGGCAGGGTTTCCCAGTCAGGAAAGAGATCGCAATGGCCTTGAGTAAACTGGCGAATGGCGGGCTGCAAACGCACGGCGGTTTGGTTGTCCGGTACCAAAAGAAACACCGGGCCTGCGTGTTGCTGCGTGAGCGTGGCAATGGCTAGCGGTAAGGCAGCCCCAGATAAATTACCAAGATGTTTAACATCGCCTGGCCCAGAGGGCAGCGTAAAAGCATAGAGCGGTTGTTGGGTCATGAGTTTAACTGCTTGATTGTTTTCGGTTTCGTGCACGCTTTTTTAAGAGTTTCTGCTGATGATGCAACGCAGCACGAATGAGCGTGTCTCGGTCTTCTTCCAATAAACGGGTGTACTGGATTTGGATCACATAATGTGGATTGTCTTGGTCACTCTCGGGGTGAAGCTCACACCCTGTTACCACGCCATAACAGTAAACCGCGGTGGGCGGGTAATCGAGAAACAACTTTACGCGCGTGTGGACGCCTTTTTGAAGCGGCGAGTGGCTCAAGTACGAGAAACTGCTGGCACCGAAAGCGCGGGTGACAAAACGATATGTAGGCTGGTCTTCATGACTTAACATGTAGCCCATCATTAAGGTGATTTTTTCGTTTTGAGCCTGTAGAACGCGGAATAATGCGGAGGCGTCGTCAGGATCGATAGCTTTTAGATCTTTTTCTACATCACTATCGAGTTGACCACACTGGCTGGCGAGGCGGAAAGGCGCTGGGATTTCGGCCATGAAGGCGTCCGCATCGGGTTGCGCTTGATTGTCGGCAAGTGGCTCAACATTGATACGAATCGCCGCTCGCACAGAAAAATATTCGTCTTGGCTCATCACTGTGCCTTAGATTGCAGTTGTATTAATGATTATCACGCACCCGCCGCGAGAGGTAAAGGTTAGTTGCTTTTTCTTGGCAAAGGAGACGGCATTTATGCTGTGAATCCTGGCTTTGAGGCAAGGTTGGCTTGGCGTCCCAGTGTTGGACAGGTATGCTTGCAACGAATCAAAACAATAAGCTAGGTGCGCTATGTTTCAACCCTTGTCGGTGTTTATTGGCTTGCGATACTTACGCGGCCGCTCAGCCGACCGTTTTGGCCGATTTGTCTCGTCGATGTCCACCGCAGGCATTGCCATCGGCGTCATGGCTTTAATCACGGTGTCGTCGGTGATGAATGGCTTCGAAGCTCAATTGAAAGGACGAATACTCGGCGTGTTACCCCATGCGATTATTGCCAACGGGCAAGCACACCCAGATAAAACCGCGATTGAGGGTTGGCCTCATGTGATTGATACGGCACCGATACAAACCACGGATGCCGTGATTCAAAGCCGCAAAGGCTTGAGCGCCGGGTTATTAGAGGGCATTGACCCCAGTGCGCATGAACCCTTGGCTTCCCACTTATTGCAAGGTGAACTATCGGCACTGGCAGCCGGGCGTTATCAAGTGATCATTGGGCGTAGCATGGCCTCTGAATTACAACTTCGCGTCGGGGATGCTGTCCGCGTGATGGTCACCAGTGCCAGTCGCTTTACACCGATAGGTCGGATCCCCGCACAGCGCTTATTTACGGTGGCGGGTATCTTTCATACCGGGACGGATGTCGATGGGCAATTAATGCTGGCTAACATCGACGATGTGGCGAGACTCAGTGGGGTGTCACCGTCTCAAGCCAACGATTTACGCCTGTTTTTAGATGATCCATTTGCCATTACCCAATTAAAGACACACGCTGATCCCGATACGTGGACGGATTGGCGTGTTTGGCGCGGCGAGCTGTTTCAAGCGGTAAAAATGGAAAAAAACATGATGAGCTTGATGCTCAGCCTGATTGTGATTGTCGCCGCGTTTAACATTATTTCTGCGCTGATCATGGTGGTTATGGAGAAACAATCTGAGGTTGCCATTCTAAAAACCCTCGGGATGCAAGATAAAGACATTGTTGCTGTCTTTATTGCCCAAGGCAGTTTGAGTGGTGTGCTTGGCGCAGCGGTTGGTGGCATCCTCGGCGTGCTCCTATCAGCATATATCAATGAAATTATGTCTATTTTTGGTGTGAGTTTGTTGGGTAATGGTTTGGCGTTACCTGTGGTTATCAATCCTTTTCATGTGGCGATGGTATTAGGCTTAGCAGTCGTGCTAAGTGTGCTGGCCACGCTATTTCCTGCATTTAAAGCGGCATCTGTTCACCCTGCTGAGGCACTGCGTTATGAGTAAATCTTTGTTGTCCTGTCACCGCGTCAGTAAAACGTATCAAGAGGGCGGACAGCCGACCTGCGTGTTAAACGATGTGTCCTTGACCATTGCCCCGGGAGAGCTGGTGGCGATAGTGGGCTCCTCGGGCTCGGGGAAAAGTACATTATTACACACCTTGGGAACCCTCGACTTGCCGTCGGAGGGCGATGTGCAGATACAAGGGGAGTCAGTCAGTGCGATGAAAGCCAGCGAGCAAGCGAAACTACGCAATCAGACGTTGGGGTTTGTATATCAGTTTCACCATTTGCTTGCCGATTTCACTGCGCTGGAAAATGTGATGATGCCGCTGTTGATTAACAAAATGAGCCACAGTGCTGCGTCTGAACGCGCCACGGCGATGCTAACAGCCGTTGGGGTTGGACACCGACTCAGTCACCGTCCATCGGAGCTCTCAGGTGGCGAGCGCCAGCGTGTGGCCATTGCACGTGCGTTAGTCAATGAACCCAAGTTAGTGTTAGCCGATGAGCCTACGGGGAACCTTGATCATACCACCGCCCTGGAAATTTATGATTTGATGCGTCAGCTCAACGCGCAGCATGGCACGGCATTTTTGGTGGTGACCCACGATAGCGAACTTGCCGCCAAGCTAGACCGTCAGCTGACGATGCAAGATGGTCAATTGCTGGGGCAGGAGGGAGCATGAAGCCTTTATCGTTGGCAATAGGCCGTCGTTTTAGTCGCGCCAGACAACGCAATCGCTTGGTCTCCTTTATTTCCTTGTCGTCAGTGATCGGGATTGCGGTAGGGGTAATGGTGATCATTGTAGGTCTATCTGCGATGAACGGGTTTGAGCGTGAACTGAATCAACGTGTGTTGTCGGTGGTACCGCATGCACAAGTGTTTGGTGTCAATGGACCCATCGATAATTGGCAACAGGTAAAACGTCAGACTGAACAGCATCCTAATGTGGTGGCTGCGGCTCCCTATGTTGAAATGACCGTGTTGATGGAGCATGGCTCTGCGCTGCAGCCTGCGCAAATTCGCGCGGTTGAGCCGGCGTATGAGCAAACGGTGAGTCGCATTGGTGATTATATTGAAGGTGGCTGGGAGAGCTTGCCGTCTGGGCAGTCGCAGATTGTGTTGGGGCAAGGCGTGGCGGCGAAGCTGGGCGTCAGTCAAGGGGATTGGTTGACGGTCATGGTCCCCGCGACGGATAGCCAGCTTGCATTGCGTGCTCCGAAGCGGGTGAGAATGCAAGTGGCTGGACTGTTGCGTCTTGGTGGCCAAATCGACCATTCCTTGGCCCTGATGCGACTTCAGGACGCGCAAACTATTATGCGCATCGGCCAGTCAGTGACCGGTGTGTCGCTGAAAGTCTCTCCGGTGTTGCAAGCGCGGCAGATTGTGCATGAAGTCGGCCAAACGCTAACCACTTATGTGTATTTAAAAGACTGGACCAGTGAGTTTGGTTATTTATATCGGGATATCCAATTGGTGCGAACCATCATGTACTTGGTGATGGTGTTAGTCATTGGCGTGGCCTGCTTTAATGTGGTGTCAACCTTGATGATGTCGGTAAAAGATAGAGCCGCAGACATCGCGATTTTGCGCACCATGGGGGCGGACGATCGACTGATCCGTCGCATCTTTATTTGGTATGGGCTCTTTTCTGGTGCCTTAGGCAGTGTGTTGGGCAGTGTATTGGGTGTTACCTTAGCCACTCACCTCACGGCGATATTGTCTCAGGTCGAACAGTGGCTCGGGCATCGCTTTTTATCAGGTGATGTGTACTTTATTAACTTCTTGCCCAGTGAACTGCATGCCGCTGACGTCGTACTGGTAAGTAGCACGGCCATACTGCTTAGTTTGCTTGCCGCTTGGTATCCTGCCCGAAGAGCCTGTCAGCTCGAGCCAGCCGCGGTATTAAGTGCCAAATAGTGGCCATGCTGCTTGGCGTGCTTTGGTTACTAATACGCTTAACGTTTCTAATACCAAGAGCCCAACAATGGGCTCTTTTTGATCTACCTCGGTGAATCCTGAAGTGAATATCATCTGCATACGCGGGGCTGACGGTTGCGTCGCACTTTGACTGACGACGTTTGGTCGTGTTTGATGCCTCACTTAGATTAAATCAGGACGATTTAAGAGGACTTATTTGGATTAGGCAACACTTCTTTAATTTTCTTGGGCAAGCGTAGTTTACGTTTTTCCCAGCTTCTGACCACAGAATAGCGCCAGATGCCGCGTACGGTGAAATAGCCGATCACAGCCATCACCAGTCCGCTGGTTGCGCAGCCTAATAAAAACGGTGGGCCGATGTGGCTCATTTGCTCCGCCAAATAGTGCCAAGAGAGCTCGAAGTGAAACGGGTATGGAGGGCTGTTCATCATCCAGGTGCCGAGCTTATAAGCGAGATAAAAAAGCACCGGCATGGTGATAGGGTTACTGACCCAAACCAACGCCACAGCCAGAGGCAAATTGACCCCAAATAGGATCGCTAGCCCTGCGGCCATGATCATCTGACTGGGTAGAGGAACAAACGCCATAAACAGGCCGACGGCAAAGGCGCCGGATGCCGACCGACGGTTAAGGCACCATAAGTTGGGGTCATGCAACAGGCTACCAAACACCCTGAGTGCCTTATTGTCGCGCAATGTTTCACGCTTGGGCATATAGCGTTGGAAAAACTTCTTGGGCATACCTGTTTACATTACCTGGAAATTACGCAATGACGCTGACCTTTACACTGACTGCCGCACTGGCTGTGCTGTCGCTACCTTGGTGGCCAATGTTACCGCCAATTTGGGTCTGCATCATGACAGTTATCGTCTTCTTTATTGGGTGGAAAAGACGTTGGTGGTGGCTCGCTGGGAGCGCGTTAGGGCTCACTTGGGCTGTATTGTCCGCAAGCTTGTATCAAGCCGACGTGATCCACGTCATTTCACACCAAGAGGATACTACAATCAGTGGGACAGTGGGCACCCTTTTTAGTGCGAAAACGGGCGCGCAAGCGATTATTTTTGACGTCGATAAAATTAATCAAACAAGACTGCCGCCTTTTCGCTCAGCCAGAGTGCGTGTTTATTGGCAATCTCCCCCGTACCCTAAGCAAGGCGAGCGCTGGCAATTGCTGGTGACGTTTAAGCCGCCTTATGGGCGGTTAAACGAGGCAGGGTTCGATGCCGAACAGTATTATGTGGCAAGGCGTGTGCACGCCAAGGCACGTTTGAAACAGGCGACCCGTTTGACCGAGCAGGTGAGTTGGCGTCAGCAGTTGCTTGATAAACTCAGCCCAGTTTTGTCGCCGCTTGCCTTTGGTCCGCACCTTTTGGCATTGAGCCTTGGTGAGCGTGAGTGGCTAACTCCAGCGGACTGGGACACCCTGACACGCAGTGGTTTGGCGCATTTGATGGCCATTTCAGGATTGCATATCGGTTTGGCTTACGGGATAGGGTGGCAAATCGGTCGCTGGGCGCGCGTCTTTCTCCCTGAGCGACGCCTGTTTTTATGGTTGCCGTTGTACGTTGCGGTTGGGGTGGCGTCGCTCTATGCGGCATTAGCCGGGTTTGCACTGCCCACTCAGCGCGCGCTCATTGCATTGATGCTGGTCTCGATCACTAAACGCTTGGGTGCCCGAATTTCCCTGCTCAATTTGCTGCAGTTAACTTTGCTATTGGTATTGCTCCGCGATCCTTTTGCTGGTTTCTCGGTGAGTTTTTGGCTCTCATTTGCCGCCGTGGGGGCCTTATGCATCGCGCATTACTCGCTGACTCACGTCGCTTCTGGTGGTCGAAAACACACAAGGCCTTGGCTTCGTCCAATCAAGCAGCTTATTGGTATTCAACTGATTCTATTAGTGGGGATGCTCCCTTTGCAGTTGGGGTTGTTTGCAGGGATCAGCGCTGCCGCCACGCCCATTAACCTTGTGGCGGTCCCTTGGGTAGGCATGGTGACCGTACCCCTGGTTTTTGTCGGCCTACTGAGTGAGAGTTTATCGCTCTCCCGTGTCGCGGATTGGGTGTGGGGCGGGGCAAATGCCAGCCTTCAACCTGTTATGGCGCTGGCTGATCAGGCTGCTGACACCTGGTTACCCGCCCCAGTTACCTCGGCAGGCTGGGCAATATCGGCGATGGTGCTCGTTTGGGGTCTCTACGGGTGGCGCTGGCATCGTTTAAAAGCGGTAATGCTGGTCCTTGTCGCGGCGGTAGTGGCTTGGCGAGAACCCAATCCGGTCAACTGGCAAATTGATGTGTTGGACGTTGGTCATGGGCTCGCTGTATTGATCAGTAAGAATAACCGTGCGGTGCTCTATGACACGGGCAACCGCTGGCAGGTGGGTGGCATTGCTCAGGCGGTTATCGCACCGATTCTGACCCATCGGCAAGTCAGGCAGTTAGATGGCCTGATTCTTAGCCATGGTGACAGTGACCATGATGGTGGCGCTGAATTTATTTCTGCTACTTATTCACCACAGTGGCGACGCGCCAGTGAGCGTCGCGATGGGTATCAAGCCTGTGTGGCCGGAGAGCGTTGGCGCTGGCAAGGACTTACCTTTTCGGTACTCTGGCCGCCAGCAAAAAAGTCGCGTGCTGATAATGATGACTCCTGTGTGATCCGGGTGTCTGGCGATGGGCGTAGCGTGTTGCTCACGGGCGATATAGAAGCGAGTGGGGAGGCTGATTTGTTGGCCTCTCTGACTGACAAACAGGCACTTAATAGTGACATCATCTTAGTGCCCCATCATGGTAGTGCGTCTTCGTCTTCCTCAGCGTTTATTCGCGCCGTTGACCCTATTTGGGGCGTGGCGTCAACAGGGCTTCTCAACCCATGGCAGCTTCCGTCACAAGCGGTGACGTTGGCTTATCAAAACGCTGGTATTACCTGGCTTGATACGGCCGCGAATGGCCAAGTGCGTTGGCAGGACGTCGGCTCTGGTTGGCAGTTAACACGTTGGCGGCAGGACCGCAGCGATTATTGGTATCGTCAGATGTTTAAACGTCGGCCAGTATATTTGGACGCAGACTTGTAAAAGAGTAGAATGCCCGTCTGTTTAACACATCTAAACGATTTTAATGAGCGAATATCAAGATAAAACGACCTGGCAGACGTTTAAGCAGCTATGGCCCTACATTGCTAACTATAAAGTAGGCCTCATTGTTGCCATTATTGCGTTGGTGATTAATGCCGCCAGTGACACCCTGATGCTCTCAATGCTGAAGCCGTTGCTTGATCAAGGCTTTACCTATGACGATGTCAAAGGCGATTTCCTCAAATGGATGCCTGTCTATTTGGTCGCACTCATGGTGATACGTGGCTTGTCGAGCTTTGTGTCCGCTTATTGCTTATCTTGGGTATCGGGTCATGTGGTGATGACCATGCGCCGCCGGATGTTCAATCACTTTATGAAAATGCCCGTCAGCTTTTTTGATCAAGAGTCGTCGGGGGCACTGCTTTCTCGGATTACGTATGACTCAGAACAAGTGGCGTCAGCGACCAGTAGCGCCTTGGTCAGTTTGGTGCGCGAAGGGGCATCCATCATCGGTTTGATGGCGTTGATGTTTTGGTCAAGCTGGCAGCTCTCCGCCATTCTTCTGGTGATTGCGCCGGTGGTCGCGATTTCTATTCGCATCGTCTCTAAGCGCTTCCGTCGCATTTCTTCCAATATGCAAGATGCAATGGGGTCGGTGACTAGCTCCGCCGAGCAAATGCTTAAGGGGCACAAAGTGGTGCTTAGCTACGGTGGACAAGACGTTGAAAAAACGCGTTTTGAGAAAGTCAGTAACCGTATGCGTCAGCAGACCATGAAGCTGGTGTCTGCACAAGCGATTGCCAACCCAGTGATCCAGTTAATTGCGTCAATGGCATTGGTGGTGGTGTTGATTTTGGCCAACACCGAGGCGATCCGCTCTGAGCTAACTGCAGGTACCTTTGCGGTGGTGTTTGGTGCCATGTTTGGTCTGATGCGCCCACTTAAATCTTTGACCAACGTCACCTCGCAATTCCAACGCGGGATGGCGGCTTGCCATAGCTTATTTAACCTGATGGAGCTTGAGACCGAGAAAGACACCGGGACGCATGAGGTTGAGCAGGTCAATGGCGATATTCAGGTCGATAATGTGGTCTTTACTTACCCCACTCGCGACGCACCGGCACTCAACCATGTCAGCTTTGAGCTGCCCGCGGGTCAAACCCTAGCGCTGGTGGGACGCTCAGGGTCAGGAAAAAGTACCATTGCCAACTTGTTAACCCGTTTTTATGAACTTGACAGTGGCGTGATTACGCTCGATGGCGTACCGATTGAGGACTATACGCTGGGTAATTTGCGCCAGCATGTCGCGGTGGTGTCGCAAAACGTTCACCTGTTTAATGACACGGTGGCGAATAACATCGCGTATGCCGCAGAACATAAATACAGCCGTGAGCAAATAGAGCATGCCGCCAAGCTTGCCTACGCTGATGACTTTATTCGAGAGCTTGACCATGGCTATGACACCATGATTGGTGAAAACGGGGTGAGCTTGTCAGGCGGACAGCGTCAGCGCTTGGCCATTGCGCGCGCCTTGCTACGTAACGCGCCAGTTTTGATCCTGGATGAAGCAACGTCGGCACTGGATACCGAGTCTGAGCGTGCGATTCAGGCGGCATTGGATGAGCTGCAAAAAGACCGTACGGTGTTAGTGATTGCACACCGGTTGTCGACCATTGAAGATGCCGATCAGATTCTGGTTGTCGACGAAGGTGAGATCGTCGAGCGTGGTAGTCATCAAGCACTACTTGAACGTGATGGCGCTTATGCACAACTTCACCGTATCCAGTTTGGTGACTGAGGATGTTAGAGCAACTGTGGTTTGGTCATCAACGCCCGCTATGGTCGGCCTTATTAAGGCCGCTTAGTGCGTTATTTGGCCTCGTTGCGCGCCATCGCCGTCGTCAATATTTACGCGGCAAAATACAGCGCTATTCAGCCCCTGTACCGGTAATCGTGGTGGGGAACATCATGGTTGGCGGCAACGGTAAAACCCCGTTTGTGATTTGGTTGGTAGAACAACTAAAAGCGCATGGCTACCGACCAGGGGTGGTGTCACGCGGGTATGGCGGCAAATCCGAGCAATATCCACTATTACTCAGCCAAACCACGCCACCGCGCACGGCGGGAGACGAACCAGTATTAATTGCACGTCGTACTCAGGTGCCGGTTTGTGTTGACCCCAACCGTAGCGAGGCGGTTAAGCGCGTCCTTCAAGAAGGTGTTGATATTGTGGTCACTGATGATGGTCTCCAACATTATCGGCTGGATAGAGACATCGAAATCGTGATCATTGATGGTCAGCGTCGGTTTGGTAATGGTCATTACCTGCCATTGGGGCCGTTGCGCGAATCACTCGATAGGCTTGAGAGCGTCGATATGTTGGTCACCAATGGTGGGACTCCACAAGGCCAAGAATGGGGAATGCACCTGGTGGCTGGCTTGGCGGTTAACCTGCGCACGGGACAACGCTGTCAAGCTTCAATGCTACCGCAAGTGGTGGCGGTAGCAGGGATTGGCCACCCACCACGCTTTTTTAACACCTTACAGCAAATGGGTGTGACACCTGTGCATAGCCAAGGGATTAACGATCATCAAACCCTCAGCGCTGACGAGCTGGACAGGTTGAGCAAGAAGGGGCAACATTTGCTGATGACAGAAAAAGATGCGGTAAAATACCAAGGGATCGCCCAAGATAACTGGTGGTATTTGCCGGTAGAGGCGCGGCTGCCTGACGAGGCGGCTCAGGCCGTATTAACTAAGATCGAACGTTTGCACACAAACGCGAATAAAGAATAAAGGAACGCTATGGATCACCGCCTGCTTGAAATTGTGGCCTGCCCATCATGCCAGGGAAAACTCTATTATCAACGTGATAACAATGAGTTAGTTTGTAAATTTGATCGTGTTGCTTACCCCATCATCGATGGTATTCCCGTGCTGCTTGAATCAGAAGCTCGCGATATGTCATTGGAAGAGGTCCAGGGATGAGCCCGTTTTATGTGGTGATCCCGGCGCGGTTTGGCTCAAGCCGCTTGCCGGGTAAACCGTTGGCTGATATCGCTGGTAAGCCGATGATCCAACATGTGTACGAGCGCGCCCAAGCGGCGGGTGCCAGTCAGGTGATTGTTGCCACCGACGACCAGCGTATTGAAACGGCGGTACGGGCGTTTGGCGGTGAGGTGTGTTTAACACGTGCCGACCATGAGTCTGGCACTGAGCGCTTGGCCGAGGTTGTTGAACGCTATGGCTTTGCCGATGACGATATTATCGTCAATGTGCAAGGTGATGAACCGTTGATCCCCGCTGCGGTGATTGGTCAAGTGGCAGAGAACCTCAGCCAGAATGATCAAGCACCGATGGCAACATTGGCCGTTGTCATCGATGACAAAGAGCAAGTGTTCAACCCCAATGTGGTCAAAGTCGTGACGGATCAAAAAGGGTTTGCCCTGTATTTTAGTCGCGCCACCATCCCTTGGGATCGCGATCATTTCGAGGCTGAATCACCTGACATTCCGCAGGCGTTGCTGCGCCATATTGGTATTTACGGCTATCGTGCAGGATTTATCAGCCGTTACATCCACTGGACGCCGAGCCCGTTGGAAAAAATTGAATCGTTGGAGCAACTGCGTGTGTTATGGCATGGCGAGAAGATCCATGTTGCGGTTGCTACACAGACGCCCCCTCATGGCGTCGATACTCAAGCAGACTTAGACGCTGTTCGCGCCTACTTAGCCGCAGATGGCGACATATAGACGTGGTTTTATGCCTACTGTGAGTAATAATAAAAAAGCCGCGAATCAATCGCGGCTTTTTGATGGTTGACGCTTTGGTGAGCTTAATCAGTTGGCTGAGCGATAAAGTCACGAAGCCGTTGCCACGCTTGTCCCAATCGCTCGTGCCAATAGCGTTCGAATTGCTCGAGGTATTGCGCACGTGGACCGTATTTTATCCATGGTTGCTTAATTTGCTTCTGCGCCATGAAGTTAGTGGGAGCTGGGATGGGGTCGAGTCCAGCGCTTTGAAACTCATAAACCGCGCGATCCATGTGTGCTGCGGATGTGACGAGCACCAGGTTACTACTCCCGACTACCGATGCGGCTTGATAGGCTTCCTCCCACGTATCCTTGGCGGTTTCAAGTAACAGGATACTGTTTTTATTGACACCCAATGCCATCGCGACACGTGCCAACATACGCGCATGGCTGACTTCATAACCATGATCATAGCCTGACAAAATCAGCTTGGAGGTGGGGTACATACGGTGAATACGGATGCCTTCTGCTAAGCGCATCAACGCCGCACGAGAAAGCTCAGAGGTTGGGGGGATGGCGTCATCTACCACATGACTGTTGCCCAGTACCATGACAAAGTCCACCGGCTTTTCCGTAGGGAGAAACGCGGTGTATTGACGCTCAAGTGGACGAAGGAGCCCTGAGGCGACCGGTTGAAACGAAGTGAGAAAAATCCCAGCAAACGCAACGAAGATAACAAAAGATGCCAGCCTTTTACGCTGAGAGAACCAAAGCAGGCATAGCCCGAAAAGACCCAACAACAACAGCGCGGGCAAGGGCATTATCAAGGTTGAGATAAGTTTTTTTAATTCAAACATGCAATGTCGCCCGAAATATAGTCAAACGAGGCACAAATAGTGCCATAAACCTTTATTAACGTAAGGCTTGTGACAGAATATGCCTTTCTACCACTCAATGATAACGAATGCCATTGTGACTGAGGATAAAAATTTCGACGACATTGCCCACAAATTTGTTAAAAACATTTATGGATCGGGCAAAGGCGAAATCCGCCAAGCGGTTGTTTGGCAGGACATCGAGCAGATCCTGCAATGTTTCCCGCCTGAGCAGACACTGCATATTTTAGATGCTGGCGGTGGGGTTGCCCCTATATCCCAGCACTTGGCAGCCCGTGGTCACAGGGTCACTTTATGTGATCTTTCTTCGCAAATGCTCGACTTAGCCCGTCAGGAGATTGAACAACGGGGCTTACTTGCGCAGTATCAGCTGGTTCATTCGTCGGTGCAGACGATTGGCGACCATTTGAGTGATCCACCGGATGTGATTTTATTTCATGCGGTACTGGAGTGGACCGCCGAACCAGAGCAGGTGTTGAAAGACTTGCTCAAGCACTTGCGACCGGGCGGAATTGCATCGGTGATGTTCTATAACCAAACTGGGTTGCTATTTAAGAACCTCGTGTGCGGTAACCTCACGCATGTTGAGGAAGGCATGCCGCATCGCAAGCGGTTTAAACTTCAGCCACCTAAAGGCTTGCAACCAGAGAGCGTGTATCGATGGATGCAAGACAGTGACATTACCCTCAAAGGTAAAACAGGCGTGCGCACCTTTCACGATTATATGCGTGATACCAATATTGGTGATTTTACCTTTGAGCAAGTTATTGCATTAGAGCAGCAGCTTTGCCGCCAAGAGCCGTTTGTGTCTCTTGGGCGATATATTCATGTCTGGGGCCAACATCATGCCCCACGCAATCAAGATGAAAACAAGGACAACGGATGAGTGATCAGGCTCAGTCTTCCCAGCATTGGGCAGACGACGCTCAGACAGTACCTGAGTTGGTCAGTTGGGTAAAACAAAGTGGCTTGGGGTTAAACCTGCCGCCAGAGCGCTTGGCATTTTTGCTGGCGATGGCGGTGATGAGCCAGGAAAGATTAGAAGACGAATTGAGTGAACACGAGCTCGTGGACGTTTTTCGGTTGGTTAGCGAGCAGTTTACAAGTGATGAAGGGGGCAGTCTTGGCAATGTTGCCTTCCGCGCCAACAATGCCATCAACGAAATGGTACAAGCGAGACTGCTAAGTCGGTTTACCAGTGAAATGACTGATGGTGACAGCATTTACCGTCTCACGCCGTTGGCGTTGGGGATTGCGGATTATTACGCCCGTCACCGTGAGTACTCGACCTTGAAGCTTTCAGTGCAGCTATCCATGGTGGCCGATGAAATCGCCAAGGCGCGTCGCGCCGCTGAACAGGACGGTGATGCCACTTTTTGGCGCCATAATGTTTATGGCGTGTTGAAGTACTCGGTCGCCGAGATTTTTGACCGCATCGATCTTAATCAGCGCGTAATGGATGAGCAGCAGCAACAGGTCAAAGAAGACATTGCCGCGCTACTGACCCAAGATTGGCAAGCCGCAATCGCCAACTGTGAATATTTGCTCAACGAAACCTCGAGCACCCTGCAAGAGTTGCAAGAAACACTTCAGGCCGCGGGGGATGAGCTTCAAAGCCAGCTGCTGGAGATCCAAGAGGTGGTTCGGGGCCGTGATGACCTCGACTTCGTCGATAGCATGGTATACAGCTTGCAAATGAAGCTAGACCGTATCGTGAACTGGGGACAGCAAGCGATCGACCTATGGATAGGATACGACCGCCATGTGCATAAATTTATTCGCACCGCGATTGATATGGATAAAAACCGTGCATTCAGCCAGCGTTTACGTCAGTCGGTATCAGACTACTTTGACGCGTCATGGTTTTTAACCTATGCCGATGCTGAGCGACTGCGTGATACGCGAGATGAAGCGTTGGTGTTACGTGACGATGAAGTCACAGGAGAGATGCCAGAAGAGGTGGCGTTTGAACAATTAAGTGTGGTTGACGATGGCCTTTCGCAGAAAGTGTCACAGATGCTCAACCGCCATCGAGAAACCGGACAAGCGATCGACTTAGGTCGTGTTCTGAAAGATTACTTAGCCGAGCATCCACAAGCTCGCCATTTTGATCTCGCGCGCTTAGTGATTAACCAAGCGGTTCGGATGGGCTACTCCCAATCTGATCTCAACGCGATTCAGCCTGATTGGCAGGCGATTAACGACTTCGGAGCTAAGGTACAAGCGAATGTCATCGATAAATACTGAACAGCCAATGCCAGAAGGGCTGGCCAAAGCCATTGCTAACCCTTTGTTCCCGGCGTTGGACAGTGCATTGCGTGCTGGCCGCCATATTGCCAGCGACGATCTGGATAACCACGCCTTGCTGATGGAATTTGAGCAAGAGCTTAATATTTTTTACCAGCGTTATAACGCTGAACTCGTGCGCGCCCCAGAGGGCTTTTTCTATCTTCGTCCTCGCTCAACCAGCTTAATCAGGCGCAGCGTGTTGTCTGAACTCGATATGCTGGTTGGCAAAGTGCTTTGCTTTTTGTACTTGAGCCCAGAGCGCTTGGCACAAGAGGGGATCTTTACCACCCAAGAGCTCTTTGATGAGCTGCTGGTGTTGGCGGATGAGAAAAAATTGATGAAGTTGGTCACGCATCGTGCAACGGGCTCAGATCTTGATCGTGAAAAGCTTTTCGACAAAGTGAAAACCTCGCTGCGACGCTTGCGTCGTCTTGGGATGATTTTACCCATCGGTGAAGGAAGCAAATTCCGCGTCAGTGAAGCGACTTTCCGCTTTGGTGCCGATGTAAGAACCGGGGACGATCCACAAGAAGCCCAGTTGCGTCTGATTCGTGACGGGGAAGCCGTGGTGCATAGCCAAGCGCATATTCAATCAAGCTTGCTTGATGACTACTCGGATGAAGACGCAGACAATGCCGACAAAGAGACAACGGAGGAGCCGACAGTATGAGTCAGCGCGGTAAGTATCACTCACTCACCATGGTGAACTGGAACGGCTTTTTTGCACGAACCTTTGATATTGACTCCCTTGTTACTACCTTATCAGGCGGGAACGGCGCGGGTAAGTCGACTACCATGGCGGCCTTTATCACTTCGTTGATCCCTGACCAAACCCTGTTGCACTTCCGTAATACCACAGAGGCGGGGAGCTCGAGCGCGTCTCGTGATAAGGGTTTGCATGGTAAATTACAGCCTGGTGCCTGTTATGCCGCGTTAGATGTGGTGAATTCGCGTCAACAGCGGATGCTGTTTGGGGTGCGTCTTCAACAAGTAGCGGGGCGCGACAAAAAAGTCGATATCAAACCGTTTATCCTACAAGGCTTACCGTCATCGGTGGCGCCGACCGATGTGTTGGTGGAAACCTTGAGCAATGGCCAAGCGCGAGTCCGTCAGCTTAACGAGGTGAAAGAAGCGGCGGGTGAGTATGAGACTGCGCACTTTAAAGCCTTCAATTCGGTCACTGACTATCACGCGCAAATGTTTGAATTTGGTGTGCTGCCGAAAAAGCTTCGTACCCAGCAAGATAGAGGCAAGTTTTATCGATTGATTGAAGCGTCACTCTACGGCGGTATTTCAAGCGCGATCACTAAATCGTTGCGTGAATATCTGTTACCGCAAAACGGTGGCGTGAAAAAAGCTTTCCAAGATATGGAAGTGGCGCTGAAAGAAAACCGTATGACGCTAGAGGCGATCAAGCTGACGCAGCGCGACCGTGATTTGTTTAAGCATTTGATCACCGAAGCGACGCATTATGTTGCCTCGGACTATATGCGCCATGCTAATGAACGTCGTAGTAAGCTTGAGCAAGCGCTGTCATTGCGGGCGGAACTGAACGCTGCACAGCAGACGTTGCAGCAAAAGCAGCAGCATGCGGAAACCATGCGAGCAGAATTAGCCGAGCTGGAAGCCGGACAAGATCACCTCGAGCAAGATCACCAAGCGGCGGCCGATCATCTGCAGTTGGTGCAATCAGCGATGCGCCAACAAGAAAAGATTCAGCGTTATGAAGAAGACTTACTAGAGCTCTCTGAAAAGCTGGAAGAGCAAATCATGGTGGTGGAAGAGGCCACAGAGCAGCTTGCTGAGGCTGAATTGCGTGCGGCGCAGAGTGAAGAGGAAGTGGATAGTCTGAAGACCCAGCTTGCCGACTATCAACAAGCGCTCAACACGCAACAAACGCGGTCTTTGCAATATCAACAAGCGGTTAGTGCGCTAGAAACCGCCCGCCGTCTCACTGAGGATGAGACCCTCAGTGCAGACGAGGCCACGACACGGTTACACGCGTTGAAAACGCAAGAGTCTGAACAAACCGATCGCGTACTGTCACTCAAACATAAACGCGATCTGGCGTCAGCAACGGCCAATCAATTTGAACAGGGCTTGCAGCTGTTGCACCGTCTTGATCCATCCGTGCCCCGCGCAGAAGCGGGAACAGAAGCAAAGCGTTGGATCGAGCAGGGTAGAGAGCGTCGTTATCTGGCCGATAGCCTGACGCAGCGCCAGTATGAGCAGCGTGAATTGAGCCAACGGGCTGAGCAGTATCAGCACGCGAGTCAGTTAGTGTCGGAGTATCAGACGTTAACAGGCGAGCCGCTGGCTGACAGTGATGCGGTCGAGCAAGCCGCGGCGATGCAGCAAGCACGCCGCGACGCGCTACAAGAGGAAAAAGACACCCAAGCCGAGCAACTGCGTGAGCTCGCTCGGACCCAGGAAGCGGTTGACGCACAAATTCAAGATCTTGAGCTCAAAGCACCGACTTGGTTTGCGGCCAATGACGCCTTGACCAAACTGGAAAGCCAAACTGAAAAAAGCTTGGTGGATAGCCAAGCGGTCATGGCAGCGATGCATGAGACGCATGAGGCGGTACGCACGCGTACGCAGCACCAAGATCAGCTGGGTAAACAAAAAGCAGATATTGAACAAGCGATTGAGCAACTAGCGCAGCCAGGTGGCAGCGACGATGCGCAATTGCAAGGCCTCGCCGACACCCTTGGTGGTACCTTACTCTCTGAAATTTATGATGATATCACCTTAGATGACGCTCCTTACTTCAGCGCACTGTATGGCCCGGCGCGGCATGCTATTGTGGTGCCCGATCTCAAAGGCGTTAAAGACAAACTCACTGATTTAGACGCTTGTCCTGATGACTTATACATCATTGAGGGTGACGCAGACGCGTTTGATGATAGCGTGTTTGATGCGCAAGAGCTGTCGGGTGCCGTGTGTGTACACCTCAATGATCGGCAAATGCGCTATTCGCGTTTCCCGGCCACGCCACTGTTTGGTCGTGCTGCCCGAGAACACCGTCTTGAGCAGCTACGTGAACAGCGGGAGGCCTTGGTCGAAGATCACGCCAAAGCTTCTTTTGATGTACAAAAATGGCAACGCTTGTCTCAAGCCTTTAGTCAGTTTATTGCCGAGCACCTCACGGTGGCGTTTGAGCCCGACCCTGAGCAGGCGATAGCCGCTTGCCGCGAGAAACGAGCGCAGACGCAGCGTGCGATAACCGATGCCAAACAGGCATTGGCACAACACGATGCGGAGGTGACGCGGTGTCAGCAAGCGCTGCAAATCCTCGATAAGCTTCGCTACTGTGCCGAGGCGCTTACAGAGGATAACCTTGAGGCGCGCTTGCAAATGGCTACTGAGCGCGTAGAGGCGGCGAAAGAGGCACAAGGCTTTATCCAGCAACATGGTGAAACCTTGGCGGCACTGGAAACAAGCCTCGCAACGCTCGACAGCGACCCTGAGCAATTTGATAAACTAGAGCAGGCCTACCAAGAAGCGGATAACACCTTACAAGCGATCAAGCAGCAAGTGTTTGCAGTCGCTGATTTAGCGGAGCGTCGTCCGCACTTTGCTTATCAAGATGCGTCTGAAATGCTGACGCAAAGCAGTGAGCTTAATGAACAGCTAAAAGCCAAACTCAAAGACGCTGAACAGGTGCGCCAACGTGAACGTGAATCGCTCAAGCAAATTCAGTCGCAGACGAGTCAATATCACCAGGTGCTTGCCTCTCTCAAAAGTGCCCATCAGTCTAAGCAAGAGACGCTGAATGAGTTTACGCGAGAGCTCAGTGAGTTGGGTGTGCAAGCGGATGAAGATGCCTTAATGCGTGCGCAAAGTCGTCGTGATGCCTTGTACGAGCAAATGCATCAGGCCCGGCAGCGTCACAGTGAACTTTCGCGTGGCATTACGTCACTGGACATGGAAACCAAGTCGATCACCAAGGAATTGCGTAAACTGCTCAAGCAGTACCAAGCGCTTCGGCAGTTTGTGGTCAACGCCAAAGCGGGCTGGTGCAGCGTCCTGCGCATCGCGCGCGACAATGGGGTAGAAAAACAACTGCATCGTCGAGAAATGGCATACATGTCAGCTGACGAGCTCCGCTCTTTGTCGGATAAGTCCTTGGGGGCATTGCGCCTTGCGGTTGCCGACAACGAAACCTTGCGCGATGCCTTGCGTGCGTCGGAGGATGTCGGGCGGCCTGAGCGTAAAGTCTTGTTCTATGTGGCTGTGTATCAGCATCTGCGCGAGCGTATCCGTCACGACATTATTCGCACGGATGATCCGGTTGAAGCGATTGAGGAAATGGAAGTCGAGCTGGCCCGTCTTACTGAAGAGCTCACGCAGCGTGAACAACGTCTGGCGATCAGCTCCGAGTCGGTAGCCAACATTATTCGTAAGACCATTCAGCGCGAGCAAAACCGGATCCGTATGCTCAACCAAGGACTACAGAACGTTGGCTTTGGTCAAGTGCAAGGCGTGCGCCTGAATGTGTCTATTCGTGAAACCCATGCACAGTTGCTGATGGGCTTGGCTGAACATGCTGATCAGCACCAAGATTTGTTCGGCAATCCAAACCTTACCTTCTCGGAAGCCATGGCGAAGTTGTTCCAACGTTTGAACCCGCACATTGAAATGGGGCAACGTGCGCCACAGACTTTGGGTGAAGAGCTGTTGGACTATCGTAACTATCTGGACTTGGGCATTGAAGTCAACCGAGGGACGGATGGTTGGCTGAAAGCAGAGTCTGGCGCTTTGTCGACCGGTGAAGCGATTGGTACCGGCCAAGCAATCTTGCTGATGGTGATCCAAAGCTGGGAAGAAGAGTCACGCCGACTGCGTGGCAAAGATGTGATCCCATGTCGCTTACTTTTCCTCGATGAGGCAGCGCGCTTGGATGCTAAATCGATCTCAACCTTGTTTGAGTTGTGTCATCGTTTAGATATGCAGCTGTTGATTGCCGCACCTGAAAACATCAGCCCAGAGCAAGGGACGACGTATAAACTCGTGCGTAAAATCTTCAATGATCGTGAGCACGTCCATGTTGTGGGCTTGCGCGGGTTTGGTGAAGAGAAGCGTCGGGAGCTCGATGCTGAACCTATTGTGGGCTAATCGAGCGAGACAAGGAAAATAAAGGGGTCAGCTTTGGGCTGACCCCTTTTGTGTTTTAGTCGGTTTTAAAGTGACTGATCCGCGCTTCCAAAGTACTGGCATGCTCACGTAAGTGATTGACGGTTTGCTCAGTGTTGCGCGTGCGCTCTGAAACATGGTCAGCCGATTGCGCCATTGCGTTGACATTTTGGCTGATTTCATCGGTCACCTGCGTTTGCTGGTTGGCCGCGGTGGCAATCTGCATGTTCATCTCGTTGATTTGCTCAATCATGGTTTTGATTTGACCCAGCTTATCGTTGTTTTCGTGGCAATGCTCAACACTTCGGGTCACCGCGTCATTAGCTTGGGTCATCCCATCGGCGGCACCACGCGTTTCTTGCTGTAAGGCGTCGACCTTGGCGCGAATTTCTTCAGTGGACGACTGGGTTCGCGTGGCGAGAGAGCGTACTTCGTCAGCGACCACCGCAAATCCGCGTCCTTGTTCACCAGCACGGGCCGCTTCAATCGCCGCATTGAGCGCCAACAAATTGGTTTGCTCGGCAATTTCTTGGATCACATCCAACACCGACCCAATGGACTCACTCTCGTGTGATAGCTTCTCCATCGAGCGGGTAGCTTTATCCATATGATCTTTGAGTGTTTGCATTTGGCTGACCAAGGCTTCGCCTTTTTGGCTGCCTTCATTGGCGGTTTGGGTAATGTTGTCAGACGCTTCAGACGCATTGCTCGCATGTTCTGATACTTCGCTGATGGAGGCGGCCATCTGTGTGGCAGCGGTAGCGACCTGGTTCGAGCTTTTGGCTTGCTCGTCCACTTGCCCGCGCACAGCGACTACGTCATCACTGATATCGTTGGCTGATGACAACAAGGTTTTTGACGCGCCGTGTGTTTTTTGAATCACGTCTCGGAAGCTTTGGAACATTTCATTGAGGCTGCCAGCCAACGTAGAGAGCTCATCTTTACTGGTATGGTGCAACGTGATCGTCAAATCTTTACTGTCTGCCACCTGTTTGATGCTGGTGGCGAGTTTCAAGATAGGCGCCCCAATGCTTTTACCCAACCAATATGCCGCTAGTGCGGCGAGACTGCCGAGCAGCACTGCCGTGAACGCGGTTACTACGCCGATATCAGTGCGTAATTTGGTAATGGCTGTAAAGGCTTCATCGGTGTCTTGTTGACTGATCACCGCCCATGTCACCCCGTAGACGTCAATGGGTGAATAAGAAACAAGCACCTCAGTATTACGATAGCTCGTTTGCGTGATAAACCCTTGCTCTCCCCGTAGCGCCCTTTTTACCGCAGGGTTATCGAGGGGTTGGTTACCCGCAGCGGAGTTTTGATAATCAATGCGGTGAATGGTATCGGCATTGAGCCCTTGGCTTTCTAGTGCACTGAGGTAGGCGTCTTTATCGTTACTTAAAAGACGTGGTTGTGTACGTAATAGGTTATCGGGGCCAACCAATAAGATCTCGCCGCTTTTGCCCATCCCTGATTCAGCCCATTGACCATTATTGCTAATGAGCTCACTAATACGATCGATCGGCATTTGAAATATCAACGCCCCAATCTGCTGACCATTTTTATAAACTGGACTCGAGATAAATGAAGCCGGACTATCGTAGGAGGGATAGTAAGGGCGAAAGTCTATAAAGCCCAGCTCACCCTGAGGCGCTTTGCGCACTGCTTTATAGGCATCAGCCAAGCCACTGGTTGAATACGGGCCGGTTAATAGGTTGGTCGCGTAATCCAGCTCTTTGTAAACGCTGTAGACAATATTGCCCTGATTATCGACTAGGAAAATGTCGTAGTAGCCGAAGGTTTTTAAGTAATGCTGAAAGTTGGGATGAAAGACGCTGTGGATCTCACTGTAGACACTGCCGTCGTTGGCTTTTGCCATGGCATCTTTACTTCCTAATGGATGGGGGTTGTCGCTGATATACGCGTGTTGCAACCGTTTCGCGACATCAGGTAACTGATTATACCTACCCATTACGTCGGTACGTTTATCGTTTATCTCTTGGTAGGTCGCGGCAAACTGATTGCGATAATAGCTTGCCAGTTGGCTTTCTTGGTCGGGGAAGGTGGCGCTGTCTGTGGCGATGCTTTTAAATGCTTGTGCCAGTTGTGCCAATGCATCTTCTGTCATGGTGGAGTCCGACAGCGTATTAATTTGATCACCAATGAACTTGAAGTAATTACTTATTTCCGACTTTTTCGACGCTTTCACTGCCGTTAGTTGCGATTTTACTTTCTTATCAAGTGCTTGTGACGATAAGCCGATGCTCCTAAAGGCTAAGACAGCCGCAATCGTTAAAACACAGGTTAATGATGCCGCAACGATTGCGAGCGTGATCTTATTGCTGATTCTCATCGTGACACTCCTTCCTACCTCACGTTTTTGAATCTAGTCATGGCAGGTAAAAAGTGCGTAGAAAAAGACGTAAAATTTGAACAAATAGTGTGCGCGTGTCTAGCTAACCAGTCGTAATGGGCGCTTTCTAGACAAAAGAGAAAAGCAGGGAGGTCTGATGACCTCCCTGATTGGGGTGAGTATTTACTCGGTTTTAAAATGGCCGATAGTGTCAGCGAGGCGCGATGATCGCTGGCTTAAGCCTATGACGGTTTCTGCAGTGTCATGCGTACGCTGTGAAACGGTCTCAGCTGATTGCGCAATGTCTGTGATGCTTTCGCTGATTTCTGTTGTCACCTGCGTTTGCTGCTGTGTCGCATTGGCGATGTGTGAGGTCATCTGATTAATTTCGGTAACCATGTTGGCAATATCAACCAGTGCAGCGTTATTTTGTTGGCAATAATCCACACAGGCCTCGACAGTTTGGCTGGTGGTATCCATATCAGCCACCGCTGACTGCGTTTCTTGGCGCAATGCGGCAATTTTGTCGCGAATACTCTCCGTAGAGTCCTGGGTACGAGAAGCCAGGGTACGCACTTCTTCGGCGACGACGCTGAACCCTCGGCCTTGCTCGCCCGCGCGCGCCGCTTCAATCGCCGCATTCAGTGCCAACAAGTTGGTTTGCTCGGCAATGGCTTGAATCACATCCAGTACGGTACCGATTTCTTCGCTCTGTTGCGATAAACGCCCCATGGTCGCCGTCGCAGCGTCCATGCTCGATGACAATGTGCGGATTTGCGCAACCAGATCGTCCCCGATTTGTGAGCCAGTGTTGACGGCTTGGGTGATGTCATCAGATGCGTTGGAGGCTTGGTCTGCATATTGGGCAACATCAGTGACGGAGGTGGCCATTTCCGTCGCTGCCGAAGCCACTTGATGGGTATGCTTGACCTGGTCGGCAACCCTATCACGCATGGTAACCACGTCTTGATTGATGTCATTGGAGGCTTGGCCGAGTAGGCCGGATGCTTGGTGCGCTTCTTGGATCACTTGTTGGAAACTGGCGAACATGTCATTGAGCGAGCGACCGAGCAGCGCCATTTCGTCTTTACCGCTATCAGGTAAGCGCTGGGTTAAATCTTTGTCTTCTGCAATGGTTTTGATGCGTGTAGTGACCGCTATCATCGGTTTAGCAATATTGCCGCCGAGGATATAGGCAATCACAATCGCGACAACCACTAACACCAAAGAGGTAATCACCGTCGCTTTGAGGATGGTCGCTTGCATGGTCGCCACTTGTGATAGGGCTTCCTGTTGACTGATTTGGTTGACCAGCGCCCAGCGCGTGCCAAACACGTCAATCGGTGAGTAAGCGGTATAGACGGTTTGGTTGCGATAGCTTCGTTCTTCGCCGGTGCCCGTTTCACCCGCTAGCGCTTGCGCAATGCTTTGGGACGCCATGGGCATTTGCCCTGCTGCGGTATCGGTGAAATCAATGCGGCGAATTAAGTCGGGTTTGACACCGTTGGTGCGTAGCAAGTTTAAATACGCTGATTTGTCTTCCTGTAACGCGCGTGCCTCGGTGCGCAAGACTTTATCGGGCCCCACCATAAACATTTCGCCGCTTTGTCCAAAGCCTGCTGACTGCCATTGGCCTTGACCGCTGATCACGCCGCTTAGACGCTGAATCGGCAATTTAAAGATGAGTACACCCTGTGTTTCACCGTTTTTTACGATAGGGGTGGCGATAAATGAGGCTGGCTCATCGTAGCTGGGAAAGTAAGGGCGGTAATCAACAAAGCTGATGTCACCGGCTTGCGCATCAATGGCTTCTAAGAAGGCATCGCCCATGCCGCTAGTGGCATAGGGACCCGCAAATAAGCTGGTGCCAAAGTCAATTTCTTTTGCCACTGAATAGACAATACGGCCATTGGCATCCGCTAGCAAAATATCTTGATAGCCAAAGGTGTCGGCAAAACGGTGATAGTTGGGGTGATATTGAGTGTGTACCTTGTCATACGTGGAGCCATCGTTGGTGGTCACCAACTTGTCTTTCTCGCCCAAAGGGTGGGGGCTGCCGCTGATATAAAATTGCTGCAGTGTCCGCGTGGCAGGGGCTAGCGCCGCGAGGTTGGAGCGTGCATTGGCGTTGGTATCGTTGCGCGCTTGGTAAACATCACCGAAGGTGTCGGTGTAGTAGTCTTGCAGTGCACGCCGAGCCGCCCTATCAGTACGGACCTCACGGCTGTAGCGTCGATAAGCTTGGCTAAAAGACGTTACCGCGTTTTCGGTCATGGTAGAGTCAGCCATTGAGGTTAATTGTTGGCCGATAAATGAAAAATAACTGGTTAATTCAGAATGCTTGGCTTCGCGTACGGCCTTAAGCTGGCTAATCGCCTGCTCTCGCATTTCATCGCCAAACAGTGTGGTGGTTCGGTTTGCCAACACCGCGGCGGTGGCGACAATACAAATAACACAGGCGGAGATGATCGCCGCAGAAACCTTGGTGCGAACTTTCATACTACTAAACTCCTGAAACGTCGTTATGACGGCATCAAATCAAGGCACCTTACTGGCGTAAAGTGGAGGTGGGGGCTTATTCGATAGGGAAATAACATGCTCAAACCGTCAGGTCGCACTCTAGCATTGCCACACTGTGGTATTGGCCGAACTTTTCACCGACATCATTTAGCTGTCCAACTTGTTGGAAGCCAAAGCGACGATGCAATGCCAATGACGCTGGGTTAGGTAGCGTGACGAGAGAATAGGCGCGGCGCAGGGCCTTGTCGCGCATCCCGTCTAGCAAGGTTTGCATTAATGCCGAGCCAACCCCACGACCACCGGCATCGGGGGCCGCATAAATGGTGATTTCTGAGGCGATGTGGAAAGCCTGCTTGGGATTGAAAGGCGTATTGTAAGCAAAGCCAAGGATCTGTTGGTCTTGCTCTGCCACCCAGGCTTGATTGCAGGAGGACGGATCAAACTGAGCGAACCATTGTTCACGTTCAGCTAATTGCCATGGGCACAAGTCAAACGTAATGGCAGTGTGTGTAATGTAATAATTATAAATCGTATTGATCGCGTCACAATCACGCAATTCCATGCGTCGAATAAGCATTTTCGCTTCCTTTTCGCTTTTTTTGCGCGACATAAGATAACGAAGTTCACCGCATTCGCCAAGTGTTGGTGATAAATTAAACACTTGTCGTGCGTTTAACACCCAAGCATTGTTGTCTTTTGAGCGAAAACAAACCAACGCACTGTTCGGCTAACAAAATGCTCGATAAGGCATTGAGGGTGGCGGGAGATAGGATTAGCATGATAACTCCACTTCTCGGCATAAAGGATCCGTTTTGTCAGAGTTTAAAGCGACATCTATTTCTCCGGTCGGTCCGTTTTTCTCGCCCATGGTGCAAGGTTACTGGCGACTGGATGATTGGCAAATGACACCGCAGCAGCGCTTAAGTTTTCTTAAGGCGCATATCGATTTGGGGGTGACGACGGTCGACCATGCGGATATTTATGGTGATTACCGCTGTGAAACACTGTTTGGCCAAGCGCTGAAGCTTGACCCCAGCGTGAGAGACGATATCCAAGTGGTGTCGAAGTGCGATATCAAGTTGGTCAGTGAGGCGGCTCCAAACCGCAAAATTAACCATTATGATACCAGTTACCGGCATATTTTGGAGTCGGTAGATAACTCACTGTCTCGTTTGGGCGTAGAAAAACTGGATGTGTTACTGATCCATCGTCCTGACGCGTTGATGGATGCGGATGAAGTGGCTGAAGCATTCACCACGTTGCGTCATCATGGCAAGGTGGCTCACTTTGGCGTGTCTAACTTTACGCCTGCACAGTTCGACCTGCTTCAGTCTCGTTGGGACGAATCCTTGGTCACCAACCAAGTTGAAATCAACCCGCTACGGTTTGATGTGGTCCATGATGGAACCCTGGATCAGTTGCAACGGTTGCGTATTAAACCGATGGCGTGGTCTTGTCTTGCAGGCGGTGAGATGTTTAACGGCGAGTCTGAGCAGGCTGTGCGGGTACGTGATACCTTGCATGCTATTGGCGAAGAGCTCGGTGGCGCGACGATCGATCAGGTGATTTATGCCTGGGTGATGCGTCATCCGTCTCAACCTTTGCCGATTATTGGCTCGGGGAATATTGAACGTGTCAAAGCCGCCAAAGCGGCTTACGACCTTGAACTCACGCGTGAGCAATGGTATCGGATATGGGTGGCGTCAAAAGGACACAATGTACCTTAAATAACAGCGTGTAACCGACTGACTCTCAATCCATAAGGCGGCTATTAGCCGTCTTTTTTGTTGATTGTCTGGTGACGGAGTCGGGGCAATATGGCGCATTGATAAGGGATGAGTGGAAAGCGTTATACGATATACACGATAAATGGTGCGACTGGGTGTCGCGTGCAGAGCCAATGAATGGCTGATGGCGACAAAAAGCGAACGTCCTTTGCTTTTAATACGCCACTTGATTTTACTACGCCATAGTTGGCAGGTGGACCGGTGGAGACATCCTGTTTACCCGCCGGAGACCCTTATTTTTTTGCTTGGAATTGCGAATTGTGTGAGGTGAGGGCAGACACTTCTAACATCGGTGCTGCATCAATATCATCGGCGTTCATCATCGAAGAGATACGTTGTACCGATGACAGCAATAACGATTGCTCCCACTCATCTAAACTTTGGAAGCGTGAAATAAAGTTTTCTTGTAGGGGTTTGGGGGCTTGTTCTAACGCCGCTTCCCCTTGCTCGGTCAAGTGGGCATGCACTTTACGTTTATCAAGCTCGCTGCGAACACGCAAAATTAATCCGCGCTTTTCAAGACGATCAAGAATGGTCGTTGCCGTTGCCTGACTCATGTTGGTATGGGTCGAGAGCTTACGAATGGTCACTTGGCCCAGCTCTTTAATCGCACGCATTAGGACAAGTTGGGGGCCAGTGATCCCGGATACTTTGTTAAGTTTTCGTGAATGCAGGTCTATTGCGCGGATGATTTGCCGCAGCGCAACCAGTACTTCTTCGTGTTTTTCCATTTGCTCACCTCCACCAGAAAAAATCGCCAACGAAACTTACAATACCCGCGGTTGGAGTGCAAAGGCATCGAGAGAAAAATCGACTTTTTATGGTTTTTTTCACTATCAAATAATCAATGTGCTTTCAGTCTATTATAACTCTTAGAGTTCAAATTAAATCTAATTTATTGTTATTTTTAGCTGTTTCAGTGAGCAGGCGCAAAAAGTGCCACATAGTCATCAATTTAAGCAGTCAAGAGGTCGGATCAGCGCTGCAACAAGTTGCATTAAACCATGCTTGGAGTGTGGAGATCACAGCTTTGATAATAGCCTCAATTCTTTGTTGCATTTAGTAACATAATGCTTAGAATCTCTCGCATACAAACGATAATAGTTCTCATAACTGTTCATATCAAAGCGAAGGACAAAGCATTATGGAAATGACCCCTTTTAAGCGTAACCTGATTGCGCTTTCCTTATTTGCCGCACCTCTGGGTGTTAACGCGGCGACGCAAGAAGACGTTGTTGAACATTACGCAGATATCGCGCATGCGGTATTCGCAGATTCCCACGCGACAGCGGTCACGCTCGATGAAGCCATTGAGGCTTTTACTGCCAGCCCTTCTCAAAAAACCTTTCAGGCAGCAAAAAAAGCATGGTTAGACGCGCGAGTCCCTTATCAGCAGTCAGAAGTGTTCCGTTTTGGCAACGCGATTGTGGATGATTGGGAAGGACAGCTGAACGCGTGGCCATTGGATGAAGGCTTGATTGATTATGTGGCAGACGGTTACCAAGCCGAACTGGGTAATGCCGGTGCGACAGCAAACATTATTGCCAACCAGAGTATTCAAATTGGTGCGACCGATTTAGATGTGGCTGACATTACGCCAAAACTGTTGGCAAGTCTCAATGAGGTAGGCGGGTCAGAAGCCAACGTTGCTTCCGGTTATCATGCGATTGAATTTTTGCTGTGGGGGCAAGACTTAAATGGCACCAATCCAGGTGCGGGCGAGCGCCCATATTCAGACTTTGCTTACGGGGAAGACTGCACGAACGGCCACTGCGATCGTCGCCGCGCGTACTTGAAAGCAGCCGCCGATCTCTTGGTTGATGATCTAGCCTGGATGCGCGATCAGTGGGCCGAAGGTAATAAAGACAACTATCGTGCGAGCCTACTTGCCGATTCAAGCGAGAATGGCCTACGCAAAATGCTGTTTGGTATGGGCTCTCTCTCGCTGGGTGAATTGGCGGGTGAGCGCATGAAAGTCGCGTTGGAAGCCAACTCGACCGAAGATGAGCACGATTGTTTCTCTGATAATACCCACAACTCGCATTTCTATAATGAGCAGGGCATCTATAACGTCATGATGGGAACCTATCAGCGTGTTGATGGCAGCAAGCTGACAGGGCCATCGGTACTCGATTTGGTCAAAGATAAAGACACTGACGCGGCAAGCGCGATCAAGACAAGCTTTGAGCAAGCACGTGATCAAGTAAAAACACTTGTCGTGTCAGCGGAAGAAGACAATGTGCATTTTGATCAATTGATAGCGGCGGGCAACACAGACGGTAACCAACTGGTTAATGCTTCTATCTCAGCACTGGTTGACCAAACTAAGCATATTGAGAAAGCCGCTCAAATCATCGGCATTGATAATCTCAACCCAGATACTGCGGACCATCAATTCTAATTGTCCGCTAATGATGTTAAGCCCCGTGCCGCGGGGCTTTTTGTTTTGTCAGGATACAACATGAAGTCCAAATTCATTGTTTACCTCGGTGCAATTGGCATCAGTACCTTGGTGAGCGCGTCAGCGGTTGCTTTTGAACGCACCTCTGGTGGTCGCACCACGGTGATTAAAGAAGGTGCCAACGCTTTTTCCCAACCTGCCGCCAACCTCCCCATGAGCGAGCGCATCGACTTCAGTGTGGGGAACAGCTTTTTTCGTAACCCCTGGGTGAGCTCGCCGGCTTCAACCGATGCGCGTGATGGACTGGGCCCTTTGTTCAATACCAATGGCTGTCAAAATTGTCATATTAAAGACGGCCGTGGGCACCCGCCTTCTCCTGGCGATACCAACGCCGTGTCTATGTTGGTGCGATTGAGTGTGCCGGCAATGAGCGAAGCAGAACGGCAGAAATTGATCCAATATGGCAATATTCCCGAGCCAAACTACGGCGGGCAGTTGCAAGACTTTGCACTGCCAGGCGCGAAGCCAGAAGGAAAGGTCGCCATCACCTATTCATCCGTCCCCGTGACCTTTGCCGATGGTGAGACCGTCACTCTGCGTCAGCCACATTTAACGGTTACCGATCTTAATTATGGGCCGATGGCAGAAAGTGTTCAGATGTCGGCGCGGATTGCGCCTCCGATGATTGGATTGGGGCTGTTGGAATCCATTGCTGCGGAAGACATTTACGCCCTGGCTGATCCAGATGATGCCAATGGCGATGGGATATCAGGACGACCAAATCAAGTGTGGGATATCGAAAAACAACGCACTGCGCTTGGCCGGTTTGGTTGGAAGGCAGGGCTACCCACGGTTAACCAACAAAACGCCGCGGCCTTCAATGGCGATGTGGGATTAACCACTTCCATGTTTCCTCATCACAATTGTATGCCGTCACAGTCTGTGTGCGACGAGATGCCCAATGGTGGCGATCCAGAAGTCAGCGACAATATCCTCGGGTTTGTAGAGTTTTACGCCCGTCATTTGGCGGTGCCAGCGCGTCGCAATATGCAGGATCCGGCAGTGAAAAAGGGGCAAGATACCTTCGTTCAAGCCGGCTGCAATGCGTGCCATGTTGAGTCGTTTACTACTGCAAAACGCCCCGATCTTAGTGCCCTGAGCGAACAGCGTATTCATCCTTATACGGATTTGTTGTTGCATGATATGGGCGCGGGGCTAGCTGATCATCGAGGGGAGTTTATCGCCAACGGCAGAGAGTGGCGAACGCCGCCTTTATGGGGCATTGGGTACACCAAAGAAGTGAATGCGGATGCCACCTATCTGCACGATGGTCGCGCGCGTACCCTCATGGAAGCCATTTTATGGCATGATGGTGAAGCTGCCAGTGCGAAACAGCGCGTGCTGGCGATGCCGAAAGCGGAGCGTGATGCCTTAATCGCGTTTTTACGTTCCTTATAACAACAATATGCTGGAGTCTTGTCGCATGCGTTTTCGACTCAATCCTATCGCCGCGCTCTCTCTGAGCGCCACAGTATTTCTCGGTGGGTGCCTATCTCAAACCGAGACCGGCCCTAATCATGGCCTATGGCAACTACAAAAGCAGCGAAGTGAGCAGTTTCTTTCTGCGACCACGGATCTAGCTAAGACCACGCAATCGGTCTGTACTCAGGGCACGCCTATTGACGATGCGCGCCAAGCGTGGAAGACAGTGATGGCCAATTGGATGCCGTTACAAGGGGTAGAGAAAGGGTCTGAGGACGCCTTGGCGCAAAGCTGGCGTATTCAGTTTTATCCTGACAAAAAGAACACCACTGGGCGTAAAATAAACGCTTTACTTGCCAGTGATACACAGTGGACCGCGGAGGCGTTGGCTGAGCAAAGTGTGGCCGTGCAAGGCGTCGGCGCGATGGAGTGGTTGCTTTATGATCAGCAAGCTGACTTAAGTCAACCGAAGCACTGTGAAGTGGCGATGGCGGTCAGTGCTCGCTTGCAACAAACGGCATCAGCGCTCAATGCGGCTTGGCAGAAAAACCCTTGGCATGGCATGCCGCCTTCAATGGCGGTATCAGAAAAGCTCGGTGCGTTGACCCATCAGCTGGATTACGTGCTGAAGAAACTGTCTGGCCCTCTGGGTAAACCGGGCTTTCCCAACCCTTACCAAGGTGAAGCGTGGCGCTCACGGCACTCTCTCACATTGTTACGCCAAAGCATCAAAGCGATGCAAACTCAATATCACGCTGAGGGTGGCATTGAACAATCGCTCCGTGAGCGAGGCTATGATGAGGTTGCGGATCGTGTCGGTGAGCATTGGCAGTTGGCGTATAACAGCGTGCCGCAAGATGGTGAGCCTTTGTTTGACAGGTTAAATAGCGTTGCGGGGTACCGTGATATGCTCACTGTGTACAATAATCTTGAGTATCTCAAATTGGTGCTTGGCGGCCAGGTCGCGCAAGATTTAGGTATTATCGTCGGGTTTAATGCATCAGATGGAGACTAGTTTAAAGCGACGCCGCTTGTTAAAAGCGGCTCTGATGGGGGCGGCTTTACCTACAGTCGTCGATGCCTTGAGTGGTTGTCGCGGCAATCCTACTGCCGACCGTTGCGACTTACTGGGCTGTGCACTAAGCAGTGATGGTTCGTTCGCGGTTGTCGGCGCTGACCGCGCGGGACAGCCCGTCTTCCGTCTTCCGTTACCCGCGCGCGGCCATGGTGTCGCCGCCCAACGTCGAGAGGTTGGGACACTGGGTGTGGCATTTGCGCGTCGGCCCGGCAATTTTATGCAGGTGTTTGATTATCAACGTGGCGTGACGTTGTCACAGGTGACGGCCAGTTCGGACCGCTATTTTTATGGTCATGGCGTGATCTCTGATGATGGTCAATGGTTATATACCACTGAAGGAAAACGTCAAACCAGCGAGGGTGTGGTCGGTGTTTATCGGCTGAGCGCGCGCGGCCAGGTGAAAAAAGTGCGTGAGATAAGCGGCTTTGGGATTGGCCCTCATGAAATCGCACTGGCGGATGCAAACACGCTGGTGGTAGGGGTCGGTGGCATGCATACCGATGGCCGCACCGTGCTAAACATCGATTCAATGTCACCGGCGTTGGCGTACCTCGACATCGACACGGGTGAGGTGGTTGAACGTGCTGAGTTAGCCAATAAAAAGCTGAGTATTCGTCATTTGATGGTGTCAGATGAGGGCTATGTGGTGACGGGACAGCAATACCATGGTCAGGATAATGCCCCCTTGGTGGCCATTCACCGTCGTGGTGAGCCGATGACAATGCTCAATGCCACCCCTGAGCAATGGGCGCGATTTAACAACTATGTGGCGAGTATCGCGACACTCAATGGCTGGGTGGTGGCAACCTCACCCAGAGGCAATTGCTACGGTGTCTGGTCATTAGACACCAAAAATATGATGGGTTTGCATCCATTAGTGGATGCCTCTGGTGCCAGTCGTGACGGTGATGTGATCAACTTGAGTTCAGGGGGCGGCAAAATGGTGACCCTTGATAGCGCACATCATCCCGATTATCAGATGACGCCAGTACGATGGGATAATCATTGGATAACGCTGGTGTAATGAAAGCATGGTAGCGTGAAAAGCGGTAGTCTGGAGAGGCTGCCGCTTTTTGTTTCATTGCGGGTTGGGGGGCGAGAAAAAATCAGGCGATGATTTTGTTAAGACGGGAGCAAAATTTGCCATAATTAAAGCACGGATGAGGAGGGGCGTATGGTGAGAAGGCACGGAGCCTGGTTGGCTAACCTTCTGATAGGATGTTGTTTTTGGGTAAACCCCGTCATGGCAAATGACGCGATTGAGGCCGGTGGCATGCGGTTTTTGGCCGTACCAGACACGTCGGCGCACTCGGCCTCAGATCAAGCGGCATTGGCTGAGCAAAGCCTCTCGGCTGACGATCATCGTCAACGCGCCTATCAGTATGCGCGCGACTGGTTGGAGTCGGCCGCCCCCGATGCCACTGTTTTGGCCTACTCCTCAGCGCTGACTCAAGACTATCTCGATAATGGGTTTTCGCTGCTTTGGACCCAGGATGCAGCGCGGGATGAGCTGGCAACGCAAGTTAATGTGATTTCATTGGCCAGCTTCAGTCCGGAATTTGAGTGGCGCGCCTGGCAACTTCGCCAACTCCGCCAGCAGGGTAGCGACACCGCGTATGATATTTTTGCTACCGACACGGCGTATGCCTTGATGAGTTACCTGGATGCGGTGTCCGATAAAGGTATGCGCTGGTTTTTTGGCTCTTTGCATCACACGCCGCTGCCCGAGCCCTCCGAGTCTCAGCGAGCGTCCTTTTTTCAAGCGGGTTTGGGGCCGGCGTTGCCCGCTTTTCTGCGCAAGCTTCGGCCACAGCATCCGCAATATACCGCGCTGATTAAGCAGATTGTTCGCTTGCAACGTCAAGCCCGCTCAGTGTGGCCCAGCGTGACCAGCGATGGGCTGATTTACCCTGACCAAGCGGTAGCGATCCCTCTGGCGCTTAACTTAGTTGATAACCTGCGGGTGCAGGGATATTGGGGGGACAGTCAACGGTTAGAGGCTTTGGATGGTAAAACGGTGCAATATGGTGGCGATCTACTCGATGCCGTTAAACGGTTTCAGTCACAACATGGGCTGAGTGTGGATGGCATCATTGGCCCGTCGACGTTGAAATGGCTCAATTTAGATGCGTCAGCGCGGATCCGGCTGCTGGCGCTTAATGCAGAGCGGTTACGGTTGTGGCCCCAGCAGCAACCGGATCGCATTGTGGTCAATATCCCAGATTATCGTATGCGTCTGTGGTCTAACGATCAGCATGTGTTTGAGAGCAAAGTGGTGGTTGGGCGCCAATCTAGACGCACGCCGCTGTTCTCGTCACGACTCGACTCTGTGGTACTCAATCCAAGCTGGAATGTGCCTCGGAGCATAGTGCAAAAAGATATCTTGCCCAAGCTGGTTGATGGGCACGAGTATTTGTCTCAGCATCAATATCGTATTTTGCCCAATTGGCAAAGTGACACCCAGATTGACCCTAACTCGATTGATTGGCATAAAGTGTCAGTCGACGGATTTCCCTACCGGCTTCAGCAGGCACCAGGTCGAGGCAACGCCCTCGGAAAATACAAATTCAACACGCCCAATCGTAATGCTATCTACCTGCATGATACGCCAGCGCAAAGCTTATTCAGCCGGTCACGGCGTGCATTTAGTTCCGGCTGTATCCGTGTCGAGCAAGCGGAGCAACTGGCGGACTTATTATTGGATTTATCGGGTAAGCAGCTGACTGACTACCAGTCCTATATTGATAAAACCCAGACCAAGTGGGTGCCGCTCAAAAAACGGTTGGCGGTACAGACCATTTACCAGACGGCTTGGGTCACGGATGAAGGGGAATTGGCCTTTCGTGATGACGTGTACGCCTATGATGTCCCCGCAAAACGTAAGATCACCACACAAGAGCCCAGTTATTTAACCCAGCAGCGTCATTCTGTGGCGGTGCAAGCGCAATAATCACCAGGAAGCCGCGTATAACCGCGGCTTCCTCTTCATGTCGGTGTCGGCGAGCCACGCCACTGTCGTTATCTCAACGAGACGTATCAGCCTTAGGCTGGTGGCTCAGGTGAGGGGCAATGTAGCGTTGATAACGTTTGGGTTTTAAGCGTTTAAGATCGACCAAAACAAGACCATCAATACAATCGGCAAAGTCAGGATCCACGCCGAAGTCCAGGAACTGGACACCACCTGGTTCGCATAACTCACTGTACTGTTTATACAAAGTGGGGATCCCGACGCCCAAGTGATCGAGTAGCATTTTAAGTTGTTTAAGGTCTTTGGCGTAATCGTTCCCGCAGAAGTGACCCAGAAGCTCGCTTTCTTTACTGTCTGCCAGTTCAAAGGGGCGTTTAGAGCGTGCACACTCGCTCTCGCCAGTAAAGTAGGTACGGTAAAAGAAAATAAGCAATTCTTTAGCCGCCTGTGGCATGGCGTTGCTGATGGTGACTGGCCCAAACAGATAACGATACTGTGGCTTTTGCGCGAGCAGAGCGCCAATACCAAGCCATAAATAATCCAAACTCCGTTTGCCCCAATATTTAGGTTGCACAAAACTACGTCCCAGCTCCAGCCCCTGTGCAAGATACGGCTCCATGCCTTGCTCAAAATCGAATAAGCTCGCGCTATAGATCCCATCAAGCCCTTGGGCGGTGAGCGTCGCTTGGGTGTCACATAAGCGGTAGGCGCCTACAATATCGAGTTCGGCGGGATCCCAAAGGACCAAATGCCAGTAATGCTGATCATATTTATCGAGATCACGTCGCTGACCTGTGCCTTCTCCCACAGCACGAAAAGCGACTTCACGTAATCGTCCAATCTCGCGCATGACAGGGGAATCGGCTTGATAGTCGAGTAAGTAAATTAGTTTGCCATCAGGTGTTTGTCCGAGTTGCTGGCCAGCATTGAGGGCTTGTTTAAGCGCTAAACGAGGCTCGGGAGAGGCGATTGCTGTCTCTGTGGGAAACAAGCCAGGTTTGCGTTTGGCAATACGATACAAGTGCTTGTGGAATAACTTAACGCGTGTTTTGACGGGCAGGGAGGCGGTAGCACTATAACTGTGGTGTGGGATTAATTCGCCGACGGTAAAAGCAATGGTATTGTTCTCTTGGCGAAACATTTCCTCGACGAGCAACAGGGTAGAGAGCGGCTTGTACACCATCGACGCGCCATAAAAACGGGCTGAATTGCGGCCTTGGACGTGAATCGGGAGAATCGGTGCTTTTGATTTGGTTGCCATGCGTAAAAAGCCTGGATGCCAGGCGCCATCACGGATCCCGGTTGGCGCAACCCGCGATACTTCTCCGGCGGGGAAAATGATGACTGCCCCGTCACTTTCCAGCCACTGAGTGATGTTTTGTAGGTTCTGTTTCGGGGTATAGCCCCCCATATTGTTGACCGGCAACAAGCAACCGTGGAGCGGTTTAACTTGCATCAATAAATCGTTGGCAATCACTTTGACGTCCGGCCGAACAGAGCGCACCAGTTTTAACAGCGCTAATCCATCCAGCGAGCCGATAGGGTGGTTGGCGATAATCACTACCCGCCCTGATTCGGGAATCCGCTCTTTCTCGCGATCACTCACCCGATAGCTAAAGTTAAAGTAGTCGAGCACTTGCTCAACAAACTCAAACCCGTGCAAATGAGGATATCGCTCGGCAAAGGCTTGAAACTCCTGCTCATGAAGTAACCGTTTAAGGGTTCGACTGACGGGACGTTTTAGCCAGTCACGCTGTTCTAGTTGGGGATAATGAGACGATAGAACTTTATCAACATCTAACATAAGCAACCCTGCATGCAAAAATGCGTATCTGATTTATCCAGATATCCTGACGTTAGCCTAGAGAGTAAAAGTGACACCTCCTTGGCAGCATAGTTGCAAACTGATGACAGCGTGGCATAGTGAGGCGCACATTGACGATTGAAAACCTGAGGGCGTGTCACGGATTACGTGTTATTGCGTCACTGAACAGACAAAGAGAAGGTTAACTCCATGGCGTTGCATTATGAAATTGTGCCAGTCACGGCATTTCAGCAAAATTGCTCCATTATTTGGTGCGACCAAACGCAACAGGCGGCAGTCGTGGATCCCGGTGGGGATGTTGCTAAAATTCGCCAAGTCATTCATTCGCTCGAAGTGACGGTGACGAAAATCCTCCTAACGCATGGCCATTTAGATCATGTTGGCGGTACTGTTGAGCTTGCTAGCGCGTTGAATGTCCCTGTGGTGGGACCGCACAAAGAAGACGCTTTCTGGCTACAAGCGTTACCGGCACAGGCGCAAATGTTTGGTTTCGCGCACGCTGAGCCGTTTGATCCTGATCAGTGGCTACAACAAGGGGATACCGTGTCCGTGGGCAATAGTACGCTCTCGGTGTTGTTTGCCCCTGGACATACCCCAGGCCACATTGTGTTTGTCGATTTGGAAGGGCGAACCGCTTGGGTCGGAGATGTGCTGTTTAACGGTGGTATCGGGCGGACTGATTTTCCCAAAGGGGATCACGCCACCTTGATCAACGCCATCAAACACACCTTGCTGCCAGTTGGGGATGATGTGACCTTTATCCCTGGCCATGGCCCTACATCGACCTTGGGTCACGAGCGGAAAACGAACCCATTTTTGACCGGGGCGTTTTAACATATTGCCGAGAACAACCGGCCTTTTGCTGCTATCTGATGCTAGAGGCTGGTTTTTAGTCATCACTGCTAGCAGCGGCCAAATAGCGCCGGGCGACGCCGACAAAGTCTTCTAGCGGCCTATCAAGCAAGTCTTCACTGATAAATAAATCATACCCGAGCAGCTCCCGAGTGTAGCGCATTCGGTTGGCCAACATAGCCATCAAGCCTTTATATAGCACACCATTTTTCCCTCTATAGGGGGTGTCATCAAACATCATATCTTCCAGCGGTTTGCTGGGTTTGTGATCGCCTCGCCGATACGCAGTAATGAGCAGTGCACGTTGCGTCATAACAATGTGGGTGACCATTCGTAAGCTGATGCTGTCCAAGAGGGCATCGTAACGCTTAATCTTAATACCAACCCATGGAAGTGGTTCACCTAACCCTTGCTGGTGGAGGTGCGGAATGCCAATGGCTTCAATATTTCGCCACTTCAGCGCCCAGCCACCACGAAAGCTATGGTGTTGTAAATGCATGAATGACAGAGAAAAAGATAGCTGAGCGCGTTGAAGTAACTGATTAATTGCATAAAAAATGGCGATAATAGCAATCAGCCCTAGCAAGCCTTGACCGATCGACAGGGTGGGTTGGACGAGAAAAAAACAGATCAAGCCGAAGGCGACTGCCATCGCCGCCAACATACTCCAACGTGCAGCTTCAAACTGAGGCGGGTAGATTTTGATCGTTTTCAAGGCATCCATGAGCATCCACTCCAATGGCGAGAGAAAGATGACTACTCACGCCTATTCGATATCTTTGGAAGACTAATATACGTGCAATGTGTCTGATTAGTTTGCCTAATAATTACTGAATTAGTAAACATTTATCGCTGAATATCACGATCTTTGCGTCTATTGGGGGGCCGTTACCTACAAAAGCGAGCAGAAATTTGGTATAACACGCGCTTTGTTTTTCACCCGCTGCATTCAGCGCGCCTGAACGTAGTGCTTCGGAGTAGGATGATTGAATGAAAATCTCTCACAAGCGTAAGGTACAACTTAAACTCAACAAGCGTGTTAAGGCATCATCGCCAGCGCGTCAGCGTCCGGTTAAATCCAAGCCGGTTGCGCCTGCAAAACCTGCGGTAGAAACATCGCCTAAGGTATCTACTGCCAACTCAGCGTCTTCACTGACGCCAAAACAGCAGCAGATTTTAGAGATTGTTCAAGCAAACCCTGAAGGAATTAACCCTAAAGGGATTGGCCTTGCGGCTGGTCAAGAAGACACCAAAGCAGCTTCTTGGGCAACAGGTGCTTTGAAAAAGCTGACTGAAGAAGGCGCCGTTGAGCGTGTTCAAGTCGCCGCCAACAAGGTGATTTACAAAGCTTGCTGATCCCTTTGCGCATCCGCTTACGTGTTTGATGATGGTATTTGATGCGTAAGCGGATGTTCACTCGACTCAGCAATCGTTTTGTCTGATTTTCTTCCCGCCTTGTGATGTAAGAGTAAACAATTTTTTCTAATATCAACTAGTTGTTTTTATTGTGTTAATGAAGTTTGTCTTTATTGCGCATTCCCTTAGCTAAAGCATGATCAAGCGCAAAATACTGTACGTTCTTCCAGACATACGTTTAAAACTGCCTATAGTAGGAGTGTCTATTTCATTTTCTGTCTGGAGGTAAGCCATGGATGTGCTGTCAACCCAGCTGAAAGCGCCCACCGAAGTCGTGTTCGACTACACCCACTTTTTGTGTGAGAGTCAGCAACCAAACTGGACGTTTACCGATATTTTTCGCAGCCTATTACCTGTGTTTAACACTGTGCTTGAACACCAAGCCAGTGATGGAAGCCAACCTCTCTCTGCACAAGAAAAGCTTTATCAGCAAGCCACTCGTGTGATGTCGGTGCGTAACACCGATACGGCCAATTTGGTGCAGCTCGCACGCCTTGCGCGTCAAACAGGAATTGAAGAGCTAACCATTTTAATGCCTTATGCCCTTGAATATCGGCAAATGGAAGCGATTAGCCAGCAAACCGATGCGCAAATTGAGTACAGTAATGAGAACCGTGAATGGGTTCGACTAACGCTATCCTAAAGCCTCAGCCCAGCCACCCGTAAGCCCGACTTATTGATACTGCGTGAACTAGTGACGCTGGATAAAGGCGGGATCGATGCGCGCGATCCCTTGTTTGTTTTGCTCGCAGTAATTGAACGGCTTGTCTGTTGGGGTAAAGGCGATAATGGCACACGACGTGTCAGCGGCTAACGCTGCGTCAATCAGCGCTTCATCATCGTACCCTGCTTGACGATGGACCACTCGTACCTGATTTGCATTGATGCCCCACAGGCTAAGCTGTGCTGCATTTAAAGCGCGAGGTGGATTAATGATCGTGACCCACTTGGGCTGGCGTGCTTGCAGTGCAATCGCGCGTAAGGTTGCCTGCCAGTGCGCGTTTACCTGTGTTGCGACGGCAAAAGCTGCATGATAGCAAGACGATGGCGTGACACGCGCGGGATACTGAACCTTAGCTTGATTTGACACATTGGACGTCACGTACATAAAACACCTGTATATATAATCAATACTGTATGTTTAAACAGTAATGTTTTGTGGCGTCACTCGCAAGTCACTCAGTGGTTAGTTTGTGATCAGGATCGACAATATAAGACAAGACCCTTAATCGCGACGTTAATGAGTTTGGGGAAATAACTTGCTAAAATCACGGTTTTCATCACCTTGGAGAGAGCATGGAACAAGAGTTCTGGCATCAGCGCTGGGCAGAAAATCAAATAGGCTTTCACCGCGATACCGTACACCCGATGCTTATCCGCCACTGGTCGTCACTGGCTCCACAAAGTGACGAACCCGTTTTGGTGCCTCTTTGCGGTAAATCGATAGATCTCAACTGGCTTGCTGAAAAACACCAGCATGTGATTGGCGTCGAGCTTAGTGAGATCGCCGTGCGTGCCTTTTTCTCGGAAAACTTATATACCCCGCAGGTTTATCGCGCGCCGTCAGGACATATCCATTATTGTTTTGATGAGCTGGAGCTGATTAATGGCGATTTCTTTACCGCGCGCCTAAGTCCCATGCCATTGATTTATGATCGCGCCGCCTTGGTTGCTATGCCTCCTGCTATGCGCGCGCAGTATGTCAGTCATATTCGAACTTTGCTTGCACCTGGAGGACGTTTGCTGCTGATCACCTTGTTTTATCCTCAAACGGATAACACGCCGCCATTTTCCATCGATGCGTCAGTGGTAGAAGAGGCGTTCCAAGGGTTAGACATCAGCTTGCTCGAAACCCACACGGAACCTGATGGCGAGCGTGGCGAACAAGTGTGGTTAATCAAAGCGGCGGCTTCATAGTGGCCGATGTGGTTGAGAGAGTGCTAAGGGGCCTTGACGGCCCCTTTTCTTTGACGTAGCAAGCGCTTTGACTGAGTAAGCAGTAGCGCTAGTGGACAAGTGGACGTAGAAACAAGAAAACCGATTACGCGAGCTTGTTTTGTGCCTGTGCGTATTGGCGTGATTCCCAGTGGGTGATAAAAAAGACCGCCGCAATAATAATACCCGCCCCTAACCACAGTCGACCGGGTGGAACCCAGCTAAACACCAGCCAACCGAAGAGGACGTTAAGAGGGAGTTTTGCGTGATCAAAAGGCTGCACAAAAGACGCATCAGAAACGGCATATGCCTTGGCAATGGCCCACTGGGCGAGGGCGGTAAGTATGCCGGCGCCAAACAACATCCACCACGCGGTTGATGTCTGGGGGAACGTCCAATCGGGCACGGCGAGCAGCAAATTAAAGGGCGTGATCAACAAGAGCAGATAGACCACCATGGTGGTGGGCGGATCATAAGAGGATAAACGCTTTACCATGAGTGAGTAGGTAGCCCAGAAAAACGCCGCGCCCACCGGTAATAAGGTGGCCCAGGTAAACCCATTTGACCATGGCTCGAGGATAATCATGGCGCCGCAAAACCCAGCGAGCGTCGCAAGACCGCGTGCGATGCCGACCCGTTCACGGAGAAATAACCCCGAGCCGACCGTGGCAAAGAGCGGAGAGGTCATTAATAGCGCAATCCCTTGCCAAATGGGCACTGGGTAGGCCAGCGCCCATAGCCACAGTTGAATGCCAATCACGGAGATAAACACCCGCAAACAATGCTGACCAAGGTGTTGGGTTTTGAGTGCTTGACGGATCCCGAGTTGTTTCAACCAAGGGATCATCGCAACCAGGGCGATGGCGTATTGAATGAAGGCAACCGTGGTAGAGGGTAAGCCCATTTTAAAACTAACGTACTGAGACAGGCTGTTAACGAGGGCAAAACACAGGCCTGCGGTCAGCATCCAGGCTGCGCCTTGGAGTGGGTTATGAATCTGTTTCATTGCCATGACTATCCGAAAAAAGACGCACGGATAGTAGCGTAAATCCGACCCCAGGGCGACCTGAAATCCCCCGAGGGTCGGATAAATAAGGAAGGGGTTAGCGTGTTGAGTAGACGAGGGGGATATCCGGGTCAATGGCATCCAGGGTCGCCTGTGTATCGGCAAGGTGACTTACCGTGCTGCTTGCCATTTCGGCCAGTGCAACAGAGCGAATGTCTGTCCAATGGTAGCCCGCCATATTGACAGCAATTAATGCAACCTGAAGAGGAGGAAGGCTTGGGTTAAAAGCCGCGTTCTCGGCATACATGCCAGAGAAAAACTTGCCGTCATTGGTTTCAACCGCTGCCCCGCTATAATTACCTGAATAGGGCGCGTGACTGCGGTTAGCGGCGTCAGCGGCTGCTTTTAGTAATGGTATATCAATATCATCAGTTGATAATTGATTGGATTCGTCAGTTAATAAGCGAGACTCAATCCCCAAGTCAGCAGGACCAAACGGCTCAGGTAGATAGGTGTGCAAGCTTTTCGGATCGGATTGTGGCAGCTGGATGATCAAGGACTCAGCACCATTGAGCTCATTCATGAACTGCCGGCAGTGACCGCATGGGCTGTAATTGATCGTAATATCGGTTAGGCGTTTTGCCCCTTTTGTCCAAGCATGGCTGATAGCGCATTGCTCGGCATGCACCGTTTGTCCTAGTTGCGCTCCAGTGAATTCAATGTTTGCGCCTAAATACAAGGTGCCGCTTTCATCACGGACAATCGCTCCAACATTAAACTGAGATATGGGGGTAACCGCATAGGCCGCCGCCAAAGGCAATAAAGCAAGACGCAGAGCGGCGCCGTTAAGGCCACTGGCGGATTCCATTTGCGCCACTTGTTCTGGTGTGAAGGTAGCACCAAAGCTTGCGTCATTTATCCAATCAGAGACAACACTTTGCAGTGCGTCGGGCAATTGTGTCAGTGCGTCAGTAAGTGCGGTTCGCATAGCATCTCTTCTTTATCGTTAACGGGAGGATAGTGTAGAGAAGCCTTTTGAATAATTGTGTGAGAGAAATCACGCATAGTTTGCAAAGAGTCACTTGTTGCTGAAAGTTAGAGTGACATCAATATTTTTATGCCGATGAATGTGGCCATCATGGTGGTGTGAGTAGGCACAGGCGTCCGCGAGCCGAAATGCGGTTGAGAGATTTATGGCTGCCAATCGACATAGGGGCGATGCACCTTACGGTACTCATGCACGAGATCCCCTTGGTTACGCAAGCGAGTAATCAGTCGTGTCAGATACGCATTGATTTCCTGACCCGCTTTGCCTTTAGGGATAATAAAGACATCGTCAAAGTCAGCGAAGTGCGCGCGTTTGATCATGGTTAAGCCTAGCTCTTTGAGTGCCATGTCAGCTTCCTCTTGCGCCCAAACGAAGCCATCAATTCTTCCTGCTGCCAAGCGTAACAAAGATTGTTTAATACCGTGCGAGCGTTGCACCTTAAAAGGCATATAGTAGGGAACTGCCTCAATGGTATAGCGCGAGGGAGTTGCCCAGAGTTCTTTGACCGAGAGTGGGGCCGCTTTATTGGTGTAAAGGACATGAGTGACCTGGCCAAATGACACCTCGCTAAAGGCGAAAGGCAAGGTAGACACTTCCCGCGTTGGGCGCACGGCAGGCAAACCAAAGTCGGCTCGGCCTTGTGCGACACTGTTTATCGCTCTATGAATCGGAAACACTTCGATGGTGATGTGGGTGTGAGGGTCTTGCTCATCCAGATAGCGGACGAAATCAACAAACGCACCGCTACCATCCAAATTGATCAAACCAGGTAGTTCGCCAAGGTGTGCAACATAGGTTTGGTTATTAGTGGCTCGGGTAGGTGCGGAGAGACTCAGCAGCGTGATAAACAGCAGAAGCGATAAATAGCAGCGTGGCATTATCTCTTTCTCGGTTTTAAAGGCCAATGAACAAAGCAAAAACGACGAGCTAACACGACACGCCCGTGGTACCCACGGGCATCAAACAGGCTAAGCTTGGGTCAGTAATGCTGTCATGCCAATAATGACCGCCGCTGCCGTGACCAGGATCGTAAGTGGTTTAGCAATACTAAACGATGATTCTTCAATGGTGGCTGAATGCGTTAAAGACGCTGGGGGTGTCTGCGATGTAGCGTTTGCTGCCCGTCCTGGACGCTTGGCAAGTGTTTGCTGTGGAAGAGACACACGAAAACCAAACTCACCGACGACCTCAAACGGGAGGCATTTTTTGCCGTTGCGGTAGGATTTAGCCATTAATGATGTCACCACACTTTGATGTTGGGCAAATGAGCTATCGGGCAAGGCCACTTGTTTGAATAATGTGCGGCTCGAGAGTACCTCTCCGGCATAGTAGCAAAGCATCTCGAGTAAACGAGACTCTTCATAAGAGAGAACCGTCATCGTGTCATCAGACCAATATAACGTACGGCTTTCTGGTTCAAAATCAACCTCAGGAAAGCGGTAACAGCGCGTATCTACTTTTGTTGTCATCATTACCCACACTCCAAACAACATCCTTTTTAAAAGTGTGGACTCAAATCACAGAACTGCAACTGGTCAAGCTATCTTTTTTTTGGTAGGACAAAGTAGACAACATGTCAGTGTTGCTAGTTAATGACTTAAAAAACATGACGTTAAAAATAAAAGGCGACCAAACCCGTCCACCTCAGCCACCTGATAGGTAGACTAAGGTCGGAGTGACGGTTGGTCGCCTTCTAGACAGTTCGGTGTATCGGCTATGCGTCTTTAGCGACCGTGCCGGTGTTAGCCAACCAGTGACTCAACATAGTGGTAAATCGCTTTTAATACGCGAACCTTGTCCTCCTCAGCTTGGTGCTGTTCAGCGAGATGCTGCAGGTTATCCATATAGGCAGGAAGGTGCGTTTCAAAGTAATCACGTCGATGCATAAACCACTTTTTTTGCTCGGCTTCGGTGAGCGTCCACGGATAATTGCGCGCGCGATAACGGAATAACAGCGGCTTGATGCGCCAGTCATCAACGCTGAGATCCAGAGCGGCAAGATTTTCAGGATCGCGTGCACGGATGATATCCATCGCACTGCGATCGCTTTTTGAGAAAAAGCCAGCATACAGAGCCGTATCCACGTCCTGATCGTCGAAAGGCTTAGCATCGGCAAATACAGCGACAAGCTTTTCGCGTAATTCAGGGCTTGCTTTCAATGTTTTCAGGTGCTGTAAGCAGGCTTCGCGATTCACACCCAGTCGGGCGGCATCCTCCGGTCGCAATGTTTTTGCATCCGCGAGCACGGGACATTTATTAATATGCACCAGTTTTAGTGGTGCCGGTAATTGTCCTTCCGTGAGGTCGTGGTGTGGCGTGTACAGGCGTTCACGCAGTGCGTCAGCATCCAATTCAAATAAAGGGGCCGGGTCACGGGCCAGATCGACAGTAATCACGGCATTGGGGTTATCAGGATGCCAAGCAACGGGCACAATCCAGCTTGTGTTGCCGCGCTCGGTGCCGAACATGCCAGAGACATGCACGAGAGGTGTCATGTTCACCACATCGATCAGGTGCTTGATTTTGTTTTTATGGCGATGTTTTAACAAATAATCAAATAGCCGTGGCTGCGCCGCTTTGACCTTTTTTGCCAGCTCGATAGTTGCGTGCACATCGGCCATGGCATCGTGCGCGTCGCTATGCTCAATATCGTTTGCGACGGATAGGTTTTCTAATTTAAAACTGGGTTTACCGTTGTCATCATGGGGCCACTCAATGCCGTCGGGGCGCAGTGCGTAGCAGGCGCGCATCACATCGAGCAAATCCCAGCGTGAATTGCCGTTTTGCCAGCTCCAGCCATAGGGGTCAAAAAAGTTGCGGTACAGCGTATAGCGCGTGACTTCATCATCGAAGCGGACGTTGTTATATCCAACAATACAGGTATTGGGTTGCGAGAAGGCTGCATGGATCTGTGCGATGAATTCCGGTTCGGATAAGCCTTTTTTCAGTGCTAACTGCGGTGTAATCCCGGTGACCAAACAGGCTTCCGGTGCCGGTAAGTAGTCATTCGGCGGTTGGCAGTACAGGACTAAGGGTTCACCGATGACATTAAAATCACTGTCGGTACGAACGCCAGCAAATTGGCAAGGCCTGTCTTTACCTGGATGGGTGCCGAATGTTTCAAAGTCGTAGAAAAAAAAGCTTGGCTGGTCGGCGTCTGTCACAATCGATTCCAACTTGATCAATCAAAAGGGTGCAGGTTGAGACCCTGCGATAAAGGGTCATGGTAACATTGGCACCGTTTATCACCAATCTTGGCTTGATTGGGGGGATTGAAGGCTGAAGTATTCAGAAACAAAGAAAGCCTGCTAGAAGGCAGGCTTTCTTAGTCGAAACGTGTGTTGTATGTCGCTAAACCCGTTTACGGCGCAGCTTTCGTTATGAGGCGAGACGCTTGAGCGTTTGCTTCGCCTCGTCAATGGCTTGACTTGCGGTATCTTCGCCCATTGCCAGCCCCTCAGCGTAAACAAACTCGACGTCAGTAATCCCAATAAAGCCAAGCACGGTTTGCATATACCCAGTGATATGGTCAGTAGAGCCGCCCTTGTGCATGCCTCCACGGGTGGTCACAACAATCGCGCGCTTGCCTTGTAATAAACCTTCGGGGCCGTTTTCGGTGTAACGGAAGGTCACACCTGCACGGGCGACGAGATCAATCCAGGTTTTCAATTGCACGGGGATAGTAAAGTTGTACATAGGCGCCGCGATGACTAGCGTGTCGCTTTGCTGAATTTCTTCAATCAACTGATCTGAGGCTTGCTGTACTTGCTGCTGCGCATCGGTGAGCTCATCTGCACCGCGTAAGCCGCCGACATTGTCCCCAGTGAGAACTGGCAAAGGGGTAGACGCAAGATCGCGCTCAATCAAGGTGTCTGGGGACAGCTCATCCACCACACTGTTAATCACTGCGTTCGAGCTTGAATACGGGCCAAGGATACTTGATTTCAATACCAGCGCTTTCATGCATCTCTCCTTAAAATTTGTTGGCGTATCGCACATGATGTTGTTTTGTTACGAGACTCAGTGTAGAGAATTCCAACGTTAAAACCAGCATATAGATTCGTTAAACTTGTTCAAAAATTTTGTTGATGTCTCTAAGCCCCGTGCGGCCAGTTGCACTGAATGGGCATGGGCGTATGATGTCGACCGGCAGTCGTTCATGATGTAAAAATAATGTTATAATGCCCGTTGTGTTGGTTAGGTATCCCAGAAAAGAACGGCAAATCGCCAGATAAAATCACAAGTCAGTGGCTTGTGGGGCGCAACGGGATTTGAGGAAATGCGCGTGAAAAATTTATTTATGTTAGACGTGGATGGCACGCTGGTCGACAGCTGCCAAATGGACCACGAGTGTTTTAGCGAAGCGGTTTATGAAGTCACCGGCTTAACTGTCCCAGATGATTGGGGTGGCTATACCAATGTCACGGATGCGGGGATCATTGAAGAGCTGATTGATAGCCATGATCTTCAGCGCGAAAAGATCATGTTATTTCGAGAAATAAAGCGCGTGTTTACGCATAAACTGGCTAACGCAATTGCTCACCACGGATTAAAGCCGTTGCCAGGTGCGGTAGCATTTATTGATGAGATGCGTCATATGCCGACCGTTGCCTTGGCGATTGCAACAGGAGGCTGGGAAGAAACCGCACGGATGAAACTCAAAGCCGCAGGTTTTAATATTGACGGTATTGTCTTTTCTTCTTGCTCAGATGCGATGAGTCGCAGCGAAGTGATGGCGCTGGCAGCATTCCGTGCCAAACAAGATTACGGCGTCCATTTTGAGCGTCGAATCTATTTTGGTGATGGCGTGTGGGATAAACAAGCCACACAATCTCTGAACTATGAGTTTGTTGCCGTCGGTGACAAAGTCGAGCACGACGTGAGAGTGAGTGATTTTACTAACCCACGCGCTATTTTAGGTAAACTTGCCATTGAGGAATCGCAGCGTCAATACGCATAGCCTTTTGGTAGGAAGCGACGCAGGGCGAGAATGCTCGATAATGTGAGCGATGAGTAAACGAAAAAAGCCGAAGCATCGATGCTTCGGCTTTTTGCTCAGGCGATCATTTGTTACTACATGATTCGCTTACTGTGTATCAACCACCGCATTGTTGCCTTGGTTAGGCACAGTGTTTGAGGCTGCGCGGTTGTCATAGGCAGCAAAGTAGGCTTGAGTTTCCGCTATCACCACCTTGCGCAGCAGCAATAGGCCAATCAAGTTAGGAATAGCCATTAAGCCATTAACGATATCTGCCAGTATCCAAATGGTGTTTAATTGGATAAAGGCACCGGATGCAATTAAGCCGATAAAGAATAGCTTGTAGATATAAATCGCTTTTTTGCCGAACAGGTACGCGACACAGCGTTCGCCATAATAGTGCCATCCTAAAATGGTGGTAAAGGCAAAAAACAATAGGCCAATGTTGACCAGTATCGGGCCAACAGGGCTTTTCATTCCCACCGCAAACGCATGTGAAGTCATGGCGGCGCCAGCAAGCTCGCCAGACCAAGATTGCGTGAGGATCAAGGTGAGTCCGGTCATGGTGCAAATCACTAAGGTATCAATGAAGGTACCGGTCATTGACACCAGGCCTTGCTCTACGCAGGAGTCAGTTTTAGCAGCAGCGGCAGCTATCGGTGCGCTACCAAGCCCTGACTCGTTAGAGAACACGCCACGGGCAATGCCTGATTGAATCGCGAGCATCATGCCAGCACCCGCAAAGCCGCCGGTGGCTGCCATGCCGCTAAAGGCCGACTCAAAAACCAAACTGACTGCTTGTGGCAATTGCGAAGCGTTTGCCCCAAGAACCCACACGCAGGCTCCGACATAAAATACCGCCATCACTGGGACAATTTTAGCGGCGACTGCCGAAATGGATTTAACTCCCCCTAGCGTGACTAAGGCGACGAGCACGGTCAAAAGTCCGGCAACGGCGACAGTAGGAATGTTGAATAAATGGGTCGCCGCGCTGCTGATCGCGTTCACCTGTGGAAACGTACCAATTCCAAAGCATGCCACTCCCAGTCCAAATAAAGCAAAGAGCTTCGCAAGAATGGGTTTACCGGCGCCTTTAGACAGGTACATCATCGGCCCGCCCAGCATGTTACCTTTGTGGTCAGTCTCACGGTATTTCACCGCGAGTAGACACTCAGCGTATTTAGTCGCCATGCCCAAAAAGGCGGCGAGCCACATCCAAAACAGTGCCCCTGGGCCCCCAAGAGAAATGGCCGTGGCCACGCCGATGATATTGCCGGTACCTATGGTCGCGGATAAGGCTGTACACAGTGCCGCAAACCCTGAAACATCCCCTTGGGTTTTGGCGTTCGACGGCTTAAAGATTTGCTTGAGCGCAAACGGCAGGCGACGGAGTTGGAGTAGCCCTAACCGTACTGTAAAAAAGAGCCCCGTACCGGTAAGTAGCAAAAGAAGTGGTGGCCCCCATATCCAGTCGTCAATGGTGCCTAGAAGTGTCTGTATATCTGGTAGTTGCGAAAAAAATGGCATTCATTCCCCCTTTAAACATCAAAGGAGGAGATAGACCACACTAATATTAACAAAAGTGCTACATATTGGGGTGGGTATCTCCTCTGTCCTTTTGCCTGAGAGTTTCACTTGAAAACAAGCTTGCTCCTTCGGCGCCCGAACTAACGGGTCTCTCCAGAGTCTCCTCCAACAGCAGTCCATACAATTAAGTGCCTGAAAGATTTACTTCTTCGGCGGATGGCGTCGGCCACCTCTCTCCTGCTGTCTTCATCGGAACGTCGTCATGACGGAAAGTATGATAGATCACAGAAATATGAATGCAATGCAAAAAAACGTGAACGATGGATAATTCTTTTTAAAAGGTGAAAAATATAAAAATTCAGAGCTTTTTCTGGAGTGATTGCAGTCACTGCTATGCTTGGTTGTGCAGTAAGGTGGTAGGTGTGACACAAAGGAGCTCAATTTTTTTACCTATTGGCCGATAGATTAGCTAATCTAGACAAGCGAGTAATAGGATAACAGGCAGTAGCATGACCACGTGGAATGACCTTTTAGGCGTGAAGGCTGGCGACAATGCCGAGCAAATCAAACAGCGCTATAAGCGACTTTCCAGCCGCGTACATCCCGACAAGGGAGGCAGCACGGGGCTAATGCAGCTGGTCAGTGAAGCTTATCAAGCGGTAAAGTCAGGTAAAGGCGAGGGGAGCGCGCTTGGTCAATCACAAAGCGATGCCAGCCAAGCGGCATTGCGCAGTCAGGTCGCGCGATTGCAAAAAGAACTGACAGCGCTGCAGCAAGAAAACCGAACATTAAAAGCTCGCCAGGCCAATACCCAAATTCCTGCGCACTTAACCGCAAAAGTCGCCAAGCTTGAGTTTGATAATCGCCAATGGCGTGAGCAATACCAAAAACTTGAGCGACAGCACCAGTCGTTGGAATCTCAATATCACGCTTTGCAGCGCGAGCAGGACCAACGAAAAAAAGATTTGGTGCAGGTGAACCGTGAGTTAAAAGAAGCGCTAACGCGCGCAGAGCAATTAGAAACCGACCTCACTCGCAAAGCGACCCCGGTGACATTAAAGCCAGCCAAACCTGGTTTATCTTGGCGCTGGGTGCTTGCATCTTGGGCAGTAATGGCGCTGCTGATAAGTCCACTTGGCCAATGGCAGCAATGGGTTGACCGCTTTTGGGGGCAAGATCAGGACCAGACCGCACAACGTGTACGTATTATTGATCCCGCGCCTTCAGAGCCTCAGCCCGCGCAAGCGAATGATTTGCCCCAGCCTCAGGCGGCGCCAGCGCCAGTAATACCCGTTGCACCTATGATTCAGCTGAACCCGGACGCGAATCAGTGGCATATCAATCAATACGCTGAGACCGCACGGCCTTACTTGGCCTTACGCAGCGAGCAAGGGTCGTATGTGGTTGCAAATTGTATGGGCGAGTTTTATATCTACCTCAATCAGGGCTATCAGCCGCTTCGTGTGCCACCAAACTTGGATTATGTGGCACAGCGTCAGCACTTTCATGTTTATGCCATTCCTTATGGACAGGGCGCGTCGATGGATAGTTGGCAGCTGGCACGTAAGGTACAAATACTCGAACACACCTTCGTCAGTGCTGACCTGGCGTCCAAACTCAGCGCATTTGAACAATCGTGTCGACAAGTACCCGGTTTAACCGCGGTAAACCTATAAACAGTTCCGTGACTAAGCAGGGGGGGGCTTACATTGCTTTGCTTATCTCATCGCATCGCAAAAAAGTCGATAGCGAGCTAGCAGGCCGCGAGTTCGCACGCCCAAGGTATCCGTGCGGTAAACCGTGAAAGTGCACCTGATTTCACGCACATGTATTACACTGATCAATAAGTAATTAGCGTGACTGATGAGGCCTGTGTACATGCTCGATCAAGCGATGTTTGCGCACCCGTTCTATCCACCACGGCAAGACAGCCTAAATGGGGTGTTTCGGCGTTATAAACTGGCAGTGTCCCACTCGGTGTCTGTTGAGGAACATGTCGCTGGTATCGGGATCCCCTCGTGGTCTGAGGGACGCAACGCCGCCAGCCAAGACGCTGCGGTGGTAAAAACCATGATGGCGCAGGGCGCTAGCCTGATAGGGCAACTGCAAATGGATCCTTTAGGCGTCAGTATCACTGGTTTTAATCCATTTTACGCGGAGCTCCGCAACCCTCACTTTCGTCAGTACCGCGTGGGAGGGGCGAACGCAGGTATCGCGGTAGCGGTGGCAAAAAAGCTGGCTGATTTGGGCATTGGTAACGATGCATTTGGCGGCGTGCGGATCCCTGCTGCACATTGTGGACTGTTTGGCTATCGTCCGACGCCAAGCCTTATCGATACCCAGGGGATCATCTCTGTCGCAGAAACCTTTGATAATGTGGGAGTGTGCAGCGCGACACTTGGCCCGTTAAGTCAGTTTCAAGAGCTGGTGGCTAAGCCATCCTCCGCGGTGACGAATATCCAAGGTGTGGTCATCGCCGAAGCGGTTTTTGCGTTATTCTACAGTGATGAAGCGATGGCGCAGGTCTATCAGCACCTCGAGCATTTGAGCTTACCGCAAGAGTCGACGTTGACGATGAATAAACTGGTGCTGTCGCGGCTTGAAAATGCGCAGGTGTCAATTGCCAGCCAAGAGTTTCTGTTGATGTACGGCGCGTGGCTGAAACAGGCCAAGCTTGATTTGCCCACCTCAACGCAACAGTATGTAGACCGCCTAAAAGCTGTCGACTACAAAGCGCATTATCAGGCGAAGAAAACCCGCAAGCAGTTGAGAGATACCGTTTGTGCCATGTGGCCAAGCGATAAGGTGTTACTGATCCCATCCACACCGGGCGCCATTTTACCTCGTGATGCGGACGCGTCAGATGGCGATGCGTTTAACTTATCGCAGCGACGACTGATGGCGCTCGCGGAGGTGTGTGGTTTACCCCAACTCACTATCCCGTTGTTTGAGCATCAAAACACCCCTTATGGCGTGACATTACTGGCTCACCCTTACAAAGATAAGTTATTGATGGAAGTAGCACGCCGTTGGCTCGATTAACCGTACGGATTGCACCCTTATCCATCCTGTCGTCAAGAATTTTCTATAAAAAACCGATTTTTTAGGTTAAACCACTGATGTAAAAGTGAAAAATAAGTTTTTCTTTCCGCGTTTACTATCAACAGAAACTGTGGATAACCGGTTGGATTAGTCGGTGTTTAACTTCATAAAGTATTGAAAATAAATGGTATTATACGGTTTGTTTGAGGTGGTGATGGACCGGGTAAGTGTTACAAGAAAGTGACAAATTGGCTGTCACTTTGGTTTAACACCGCGTAGAGACTGTATTCACCCATATTCCGGTGCGGTGATGCTGTCACTTATCGTCAATATGGTCACTTTTTGGCGGCTTTAAGCTTGTATTGTGTCTTACAATGGCTACGTATCACGCTCCTTGAACGCAGGGCCGTGTGCTTGGTTTTGCGTCCACGTGTACGCTCGCGCCATACCTTAAAGCTGCGCGGCTTTAACTCACGGCGCATCAGCGCGATAACATCATCTTGTCGCAGGCCATAGAGTGCTTCAATCGCCTCAAACGGGGTTCTATCTTCCCACGCCATTTCAATAATCCGGTCAATCTCTCCCGGTTGCTCGTTCAATGCCATATCTGTCTCCTTGTGCTGGCGGCAATTAATACGCGTAGAGCAGGGGAAACCGATCAGCGTGTTCCTTCTGACCAATCAATGCTTTTACCCTTGTTTTTGGGGACTTTAAAAATGAATAATAAATACAGTTAGTTACGAAAGGCTCTTTTTAACAAGGGTAAAAGACGATTTTTATCCTAACAGTCTGTTGTATCGAACGATTGTTAGGTTATTCTATAGTTCACTGCCGCACAGGCAGCTTAGAAAATTCTGTTCGTGTTTTGGCGCGTGTGCCACGGGTTCACTGCCGCACAGGCAGCTTAGAAACGAACGAGTACCACGGGAAGATCTGCTTGGACGTTCACTGCCGCACAGGCAGCTTAGAAAACATCCAGCCCGCAGAGGCCAGCGACGGGCACGTTCACTGCCGCACAGGCAGCTTAGAAAACAGCGGGAAAGATGTTGCGGTTGCGGTGCCGGTTCACTGCCGCACAGGCAGCTTAGAAAAAGACAGTAGATTGCGATCTTCCTTCAAACGCTAAACTGTGCCTTGTTTCACGGGCATGCGTTGCTATTTTTGTTACCTTTCTAATGCTTGTGAGTGACCTGCTTGGTCACTCGGACAATCACGAAAGGGACACCCATGGGCGATCTCTCGCCCTCCGATCTTAAAACGATACTTCACTCCAAACGCGCCAATATGTACTACCTCGAGCATTGCCGTGTGATGCAAAAAGACGGGCGTGTGTTGTACTTGGCGGAGGCCAAACGCGAAAACCTCTACTTTAATATCCCGATTGCCAATACCACCGTCTTACTGCTCGGCACCGGTACGTCAATTACGCAAGCGGCGATGCGTATGCTCTCGCAAGCGGGCGTGCTGGTTGGATTCTGCGGAGGTGGAGGCACACCGCTGCACATGGCAACTGATGTCGAATGGTTTACGCCGCAAAGTGAGTATCGACCCACCGAATATCTGCAAGGTTGGTTGTCTTTTTGGTTTGATGATCAAAAGCGACTGGACGCTGCACGGGCTTTTCAGCTAGCACGCCTGAGTTACCTAAAGCAGGTCTGGCAAGCGAGCCGTGAACTTAAGCTTGAAGGGTTTGATGTGGTCGAATTGGCCAGCGCGCTGGATACCTTTGTGGAACGAACCGAGAAAGCCAGCAAGCCAGCTGATTTATTGCTTACCGAAGCGCAGCTGACCAAGGCGCTCTACAAACACGCCGCCAACCGCACGCAAAAAAACGGTTTTAAACGCCAGCATGAGGCCGACGATCTCGCCAACCGCTTTTTAAATCATGGCAACTACTTAGCCTATGGCTTGGCAGCGAGTTGTTTGTGGGTGCTTGGGATCCCGCACGGGTTTGCGGTGATGCATGGCAAAACCCGTCGCGGCGCGCTGGTGTTTGATGTGGCTGACCTAATCAAAGATGCCATCGTGCTGCCTTGGGCGTTTGTATGCGCCAAAGAAAACGTCACAGAGCAAGAGTTTCGTCAACAAGTACTGCAAGCCTTTATTGAGCATAAGGCGATGGACTTTATGTTCAACACCATCAAAGCCATTGCGCTGCAAGATGACTCTGAAGATGAGATAACGGAGCAGCAACGATGATGGTGACCTTTATTTCTCAGTGCGAGAAAAAGGCACTGAAGAAAACCCGCCGTGTGCTCGATGCCTTTGCCAACCGAATAGGTGATAACACCTGGCAAACACTGATCACCGAAGATGGCTTAAACACGGTGCGAAAAATGCTGAGCAAAACTGCCAGCCGCAGCACCGCGGTCAGTTGTCATTGGATACGCTCTCACTCACGCAGTCAGCTTTTATGACTCGAATTCGGTAGTCAGAGCTTCATAACCATTGTATCAGAACATCAACGACGATTGCTGAAACTGTTGGGTCAGTTGTACGAAGCGGTTTATTTCTAAATTAGGTGTGGAAACTCGGATACATCCAGTGCAATACAGGTCGATTTTTATTCTGTTTTTCAGTGCAAAATGTGATAAGTTTCAAGGATGTGAAAAATTAAAATGCAATGCTTAAGTGTTAGGTTTAACTTTTATCTCAAGCGTTATATTAAAATTAAATCTATATCAGAACAAACTATATTTTAAGTTACCATAGGAACGACTATGTTTTTGAACCGTTTATCAACAGATGAAAAGGAAGCATTTCTTGCTCTTGCCCATCATGTTGCGCATTCTGACAATGACTTTTCAATGGAAGAAGAAGTCTTGATTGCAAAGTACTGCATGGAAATGCAAATTGACGATATTGAGTACGATGCAGTGAGGTTTGATTTAGCATCAGTGCTCAATACTTTTGAGTGTGATAGCCATCAGAAAATTGCGTTACTTGAGTTAATGGCGCTTATTTATGCGGATGGAGAAGTTGCCAAGCAAGAGCAGCAACTATTGAATGATATGATTACGCACTTTGGACTCAATCCAAACTTGGCGATTGTTTATCGTGAGTGGTCTAAGAATATCTTATCTCTATTCACCCAAGGTGAAGCATTGATCCACCTATGAGTTACCCGTGCACCCGTTGCGGCTTGTGTTGCCAAAAAATTCAACATGTACCTGAGTTGAAAATCTTTCACAATGGTGATGGTATTTGCTTGTACTTCAATGCTGATGTTGGCTGCACAATATATCAAGAGCGACCTTTAGTATGCCGAATTGATGAAGGGTATCAGAAGCTTTTTGAAAACCAGTTTTCATTAACAGATTACTACCTTAAAAATGCTGAAGTTTGCAATTACATGCAATTGGAAGCCGAACTTCCAAGTCATTACAGAGTTAAGTTAAAAAATGGACAAACATAAACTATTGCAGTTTTTACCAACGAATGAGCAGAATGTAAACCGTTTTCTGTACTTGAAAAACAATGCGACTAAACCACGTATAGCAGTGTTTGGGAAATATAATCACGGCAAAAGTTCATTATTAAATGCAATGGTAGGAGATGCGGTTTTCAAAGTAGAAGATAAACGCGAAACCATTGAGAACAAAGAGCTTGAACAAGATCATGTTATTTGGATTGACACCCCTGGGCTTGATGCCGATGTACATAAAGAAGATGACAAATCTGCCATTAAAGGTGCGTTTGAAATGGCTGACTACTTGTTTTTAGTTCACCAAGCTCAAGCGGGTGAGCTAGATAAATATGAGATGAAAATTTTCCAACAATTAGCACGTCAGGACAAGAATTACAGTAAGAAGATGTTTTTAGTCTTAACGCAAATCGATCAAAAGTCTGCCGATGAAGTAGCTATTGTTGAGGAGAAAATTCGCCAACAATTACTAGGGAGTCTTGATTTACGTGATTTACAAATCATTTCTGTGTCAGCGCATCGTTATAACAGAGGTCTTCAAGAGGACAAAGCGGTTTTCTGCGAAAAGAGTGGTATCCATGCGCTCTTTGATCTGACTGCTACTTTAGTGTCTGAGGTTGATGAATTACGCAAGAAAGAAATGAAACGCTTGAAGTCTAAACTATTGCTGGATTTTGCTGCGCAAAAAGAGGCATTGAATGCAGAGTTAAAAGGGCTACGCTCTCAGCAGAGCAGTGAACTTAGTATGTTAAAGCGTGACGTAAAACAATTATCAGCAGACTTGGTTTAACCAAGAACAGTAATGTAAATAGTAGGAGTTAATTATGGCTATTCCTTGGTTAATCGGGGCTGCAGTGGTAGGTGTCGTTGGTGTTGTCGGTGCCGCATTATCTGATGATGATTCAAGTTCGAGTACTAGCTCGGGCTCACGAGAATTAGAGCGAGAGAGAGAGAGAGCAGAATCTGAACGAAAAGCAAAAAGAGCACAAGCCGAACGAGAAGAAAAAGAGCGGAAAATTACAGAACAAAATCGAGCGCACGCCAATCGTTTTATTAATAAATATAGCTTATCGATTTCAGCAGATTCATTAGTCGCGGCATCAAAAAATAGCAATCTTGAATGTATGGCAATTCAAGCATTTCAAGAAAGCAAAAAATCGACTAAACAGGCACGACAAATCGAACAGATTAGTAAGCAGCTAGAAGAAATGAAGCAGCTTGAAAACGATTTAATCAATTTGTAAGAGAATGGAAAAATGACCAATAGCAACCCGTTTCTTACTGCGTTAGAAAAATTTAAGTCAGACTTCAAATATATATCGGATAAAGAGCAGGATTTAGTTGCAATAAAATCCGCTTTGGTTGTAGAGCTTACCCAAGCAGCTCAGTTCAGTAGTAAGCAGATCAATGAGCAGCATCCATTGTTTAAATTGGCAACACAACTAAAGGCTTCCATCTATCAAGGCGTGCTAAGTTGGGATGCAAAATTAGAAGAGGCGTCACCAATGCGAGCGCTCAGCGAGCAGTTTGCTGATCGTGTTATTTTACTTGTATTTGGCAAAGTGAATGCAGGTAAAAGCTCGTTTTGTAATTACTTAACGAATCTATTTGCTCCTGAACAGATTAAGCGTTTTTGCTTTAAAGACGGCAAAGTTAAATATTTTGAGGGTGCGTTTGCCGAAGGTGTTACCGAAACTACCGCTCAGATCCAAGGTGTAGAGCTGGGCTCAAACTTGGTGCTATTAGATTCACCGGGGCTTCACTCGATAGTGGATGAAAACGGTGATCTCACTCGTCGCTATACCGACAGCGCAGACGCTATTTTATGGCTTACGCCATCAAGTTCTCCAGGGCAAGTACAAGAATTGCAAGATCTCAAGCTTGAGCTTGAAAGGAAAAAGCCATTACAACCCGTCATCACGAAAAGTGACGTATTGGTAGAGGATTGGTGTGATGAGGCGGAAGACCTTATCCAAAAAGTGGAAAATAAATCAGCCCAAGTTCGCCAATTGCAGCAAGAAGATGTGCATAGCCGAGTTACGGCATTAGGCGGTGTTGATGATTTGAAAGAAGCGGTATCCGTATCGGTTCATGCGTACAAAACACTTACAGCGACCTCCGAGAACGCATTACAAGAGGCTGGCTTGCAAACGCTGTTTGAACGCCTGGTAGTAATAGTGAACGAAGCTAACCAATATAAGGTGGTTAAAGCTAAGCGCCAAATGATTAACTTCTTGGATGGTGAAGTACTGCATTCATTGAATGAAAATATTTTACCGCAAGTGCAAGAGTTGCAGCAACTACTAACAAAAACAACGTATAACTTACGCCAAAAGCAAAATGTGATGTTGAGCCAGATTCTTGATAACGTACTGTGTGAAGTACCCTTAATCGTCGATAAGCACATGAACAACCGTGATAAAGAAGCGATAAGTCGTGAGCTAAACCAATTGATTGAAGAGCAAATCAGCAATACGTTGACGCAGGAGCTATCTGGCTACGTTAACAATATTCAGCGTGTTTCAGGCGATCTGTCGAGTGGCAGTTTAGGTGATTTTGATGATATCACTATTGACGTTAAACAGGTCACGGGTAGGCGAGCGTCGAGTATCGCTTCGAGTGCTGGTGGATTAGGCGGGGCAGCTGCTGGGTTTGCGGTGGGTGGACCTATTGGTGCTTTGATTGGTGGTGCGATTGGCTCTTTTGGCGGCAATAAACTCGGTGAACGAATCTTTGTCGAAATATCCACTCACAAAGAAGCGGTTGGGGTATCGCCAGATCAAGTCATCCTAACCACATCAGCAGCAGTACGTCAGCAATTGCCACAATTGGTAGAACACGTCTTTCGTGATGTGCAAACATCTTTCATGCCCTTACAGCAATACGCTGATTCCATAGTAATTGCGATTGAAAACTGTGCTTCAAAAACTCAAGCATTGAAGGTATAAATTATGAGAAATCCATTTGATGAAATAACTCAGAACCTTGATGAATCAAAGTGTTTAGTTGGCGCCTATCATCCGAATAATCAGATTGATCGTGTTTATGCCGAGTTAAAAGAAAAGCTAGATGATAACACTCTGCAAGTAATGCTTTATGGTGCGTATAACGCAGGCAAAAGTACATTGATCAATGCGCTTATTGGTCAAGAGAAAGCAACCGTAAATGACATTCCGACCACCGACACGGTTGATTACTATGATTGGAACGGGTATCGACTCTTAGATACTCCGGGCGTCAACGCTCCCATTGAGCATGAACAGACTACAATTGAGCAGATTAAACGTACTCAAGTGATGTTGTTTGTCATCCGAGAAGGGGACCAAGATTCAAAGGACCTTTATCATCGATTATTTGAAACGATTAAGCTGAATAAGAAAATTTTCATTGTACTTAACCATCAGCTTACGAACGATTCAGATAAAGCAACAGCTTATCAGAAGATCCTTCAGATTCTTTGTCATAAAGCTTCTGAATATGGCGTGAGTAATGAAAGCATTCAGCATATTAAAGTGTTACCAATGAATGCGAAAACGGCATTGACGGGACGTTTAAAAGATAATCACACTCAGTTGCTTGAACGCTCTGGTTACAGTGAGTTCATTGAGGTGTTTAATGACTGGTTAAAATCAACAGACAACCAAGACAATCAACTGTCAGCAATTCAGAGTGCAGTTAATGAACTTTGGTACCAGCCAGCGGTAAACCAACTGTCCACGAAGGACACCTCAGAACATAACGAGCTATTGATGCGTTGCCGAGAAGATAAGCAAATGCTTGTAAGTCGCCAACGATCGTTAATAATAGAAGCAAGAAATATGATCAGTCATGAACTGATGTTGATGAAGTCTGATATCAGTGGCTGTATACAGAGTACACAAGATCAAGCGCAACTTGATAGCCAGTTACAGCGTTTAATTGACCCAATTGGAGACAAGCTAGAAGCGTGGATCAACGATAGTTTGGGTGAAGTTAAGGGTCTACTAAACGTTGAGGTTTCTTACCGCTTACAACAAAGCTTGAGCTCAAATAATTCTGAGTATCTAGACAAGGTGGCTAGAGGGCTTGGAAATATGGGCTCCGCTGACAATATCAAGGGGTTATTACTTCAAGGTCGTAAGTTAAAGATCCCGGGTTTAAAAGGACGATGGGAGAAAACGTTGGGTAAATGGGCAGGAAAAGGTGCAATCGCTGTTCAGCTACTTACCGCGTTATGGGATGTGTATAGCGAAGGCAAGGCGCAAGATCAGCAAAACGCTCAAGAGCGTCAAGCGGCTGTTAGTTTATATCAGGCAGTTGATGAGATCTGTTCAGTGGTTAAACGTGAGTATGGCAATACTTCTGAGCTGATGATTACCGAAATCCTCAATGCTCAGATTCGAGCACTTGATGATGAAATCGCAAAAATTACAGCAGAAGAAAATCAAACTCAACAAGATTTGCAACAAGTGCTGGACTTTCAGAATAAACTCAGCTCGATTGGTTATTAGGGTGCGCCGCTAGCGTCGATTCGGCGGTGCCCCAATGATCTTTAAATCCGCTTTTCTACGCTTTTCATCGTCGCGTAGAAATTCTCGTGCGAGCTGATATTAAGCAGATAGAGCTCGAGTTTGTTTTCAATCCAAGCGTAGCCAAGTAACACTTCTTGCCTATCGAGCTTGAACTTGTGCACCCAAAGATAAGACAGATCGCCTTTTTTCTGGATGCCAAGCGTGGGATCTTCAATGATTCTGTCTATCTCGTCCTCGACCACTTCACACTGCGCCTCGGACAACTTGTTCATCTGCTTTTCAAAAACACGAGAGACGAAAACATCAATCTGATTGTTTTGGGGTCCGTCGCTCATAACGTTTTACCTTACCAAGTTTAACTTCTTCAGATGCAATCAGCGCCTCTTGCACAAAGCTGTAGGGTAAATCAGGGTTCTCAGTCATGATTTTCCCAATTTTTGCCCAGTACTCAATTTGCTTGGGCACGGAGCGCATTTCAGCTTCTGCATGCACTTTTACATCTGACACAAACTCATCATCTAACCGTACACTGGTTGGCATGATTCACTACCTCATTTATAAATCTTCACTGGTTAATGTGCGACAAAATGTCGCGCCTTGCAACATATTTAGAACTGGCACATCTGGTGTGACTTAAGACGGTTCTGCTTCAACATATGTGATAAGTTGATACCCTTGCGACCCTTCTTTTTTTGCCGTTCAAAAATAAGCAATAAATACAAAGCGTTATGGAAAGCGATTTTTAACAAGGGTAAAAGGCCATTTTTATCCTAACGGCCTGTTGTACCAGATGATTGTTAGGTTATTCTATAGTTCACTGCCGCATAGGCAGCTTAGAAACATTATTGGCAGCGAATTCCGGCTCAGTTACAGTTCACTGCCGCACAGGCAGCTTAGAAAACCGCGTTTTTCGTCTTGAGTTTGCCTTTTGAGTTCACTGCCGCACAGGCAGCTTAGGTGACACAAGCGCCGCTACAGTGTTGGATATATAAAAACTGTCAATGGGCGCCTGTCACGATTAGCGCTTATATCAACCGATGTAAATGCTCCATGCTAGTCTTGATGTTGTGACTTATTAAACAATGAATACGTTGTAATTTCTTAAAGAACAACTAATATGTTGTATGTAAGCCATAATACAATATTAAAGTTGTTTGGGGATGTGATGGTGTCACTAAAAGATATAGCGCGCGCATTGCAAGCCCGTCGCAAATCACTTGGGCTAGAGCAGTCTGACATGTACATGCGTATTGGCATGAAACAACAGCAGTATCAGCGAGTAGAGGCGGGGAGTGATGTTCGGTTATCGACTTTGCTGCGCGTGCTTGAAGGGCTCGACCTGACATTAACGCTCGAGCCCAAAGCATCTCAGATGGTTGATGAGTCGGTAAACCTCGATCGTTATAAAGATGATGATAACGACGATCTCGACTTTTGGTTAGGGACGGAACATAGCGATGACCAAAACCAGTGAAGGCGTTGAGGGGCTGAACATTCAACTGCATGGCGTTGATGTAGCCGTTGTTACTCACTACGCGGGCGGGAAGAATATTCTCACGTTCAATCCGGCGTTTATCACCACCTCTCAGCATGAGCGTTTGACCTTTTCGTTAAGGCAACGTCGCGATCCGCAATACTTACACACACCACAAATTCGCACGGATAAACTGCCGCCAGTGCTCTCCAATTTGCTCCCAGAAGGCGCATTGAGAGACGTCGTCTCACAGGCGTTACAGTGTCATACAAACAATGAGTTCGCGATACTCGCATATATGGGGAAAAACCTGCCCGGAGCCATTGTTGCAACGCCGATTAAAGCGGGTGAGTTACCGCGTTAGGCATTGGCGCAAAGACTCTCAACCGCACCGCAGCAGATTGATGTTAAGCATGCTGATAACAAGTTTTCATTAGCCGGCGTACAGATGAAATTTTCTTCATCGCACCGTGATGGTCGATACCATATTGATCACGACGCCAATGAAGACTCATGGATCATAAAAACACCCTCAACCGTGCATAAAGGCGTGCCTCTCAACGAATTCACTTGTATGACGCTCGCTGCGCAGGCCGGCGCCGTGGTTCCTGAAATACGTTTGATCAACGTGGCTGAGTTAGAGGGCTTACCCAATATTCAGCTACCAAACGAGCCCTTTGCGTATGGCATACAACGCTTTGATCGCGGGTCGGATGGCCGAATACATGCGGAGGATTTTGCTCAGGTGTTTGGCTTATATCCTTCAGATAAATATCAAAAAGTGAATTATGAGCAGTTGGGAAAAGTGTTATATCGTGAGAGTGCTAATGGACGAGAAGACATACAGCAAATGGCACGCAGGCTGCTGATTAATATCTTGCTCGGGAATGGCGATGCGCACTTAAAAAACTGGACGATCTGTTACCCCGACCGTATGTTGCCGCGATTATCACCGCTTTATGATGTGGTCTTTACGCAGCCCTATATTGAATATGACAACATTGCGTTGAAAATGGCGAAAAGTAAGCGTTGGTATGATATTAGTTTGAGCCATTTTGAACGCTGGTCGCAAGATGTGGGTGTGCCGTGGCAAATGATCAAACCGCATCTGTTGGATACGATCAACCTGGCACGAGATATCTGGCCAAATCAACTTGCGCAATTACCGATGTTAACGGAGCACAAAGCGATGCTACGTAATCATTGGAAAGCCCTGCACGAGGACTTTACCATCGATTCGTGAGCCAATCTAACGGAGAGCTAATCGGCACCTTCTTACCCTTCTTTTTTAGCCACTTAAAAATAAACAAGAAATACAGTTAGTTACAAAAGGCCATCTTTAACAAGGGTAAAAGATGATTTTTATCCTAACGGCCTGTTGTTACTGACGATTATTACGTTATTCTATTGTTCACTGCCGCATAGGCAGCTTAGAAAGCAACTGCACGGCGGCGGCGCTGGCCTCGGGGGTTCACTGCCGCATAGGCAGCTTAGAAATTTTGGCGCAACAAAGTTGGCCAAGCGTTTTTGTTCACTGCCGCATAGGCAGCTTAGAAACTGACAGCGGCCGCCTGTTTTGTCCCATCAACGTTCACTGCCGCATAGGCAGCGACGATGACACAAGCCCCAGCACGGTGTTGGATATATAAAAACTATCAACGGGCGCCTGTCACGATCGAGGTTAATCGTTGGCCTCGATGTCGGAGACGCGCGACGCAAATCACCCCAAGCTTGTACGATCGAGTTGGCGCTTGTCCGACCTACGCACAGGCAGCTTAGAAACAAAAGCACTCCCACTGCGTGCCCAGCGATTGTTCACTGCCGCATAGGCAGCGACGATGACACAAGCCCCAGTACTATGTTGAATATGGGCGCATAGCCAACGGGGCGCGCAGTCCGCTTGGCTAATAGATGGCTGACATTGCACTGGCGCTTGTCTGACCTACGTGAACTTTAACGTCGGTGGTGCCATTGGCGATGCTGTCTGTCTTTTTCATTGAAATGACTAGTTTAATGTATTTCTGAGTCACTTAACTTTATGGCCTTACATTAATCGTTGCGTTTATTTCTATTGAATAATCAAAAACTAATTGATATCGAGACTTTTCCTGTCCAGCTTTTTTAAATTGATGGCGAGAATCTATTCTACGATCAAACGGTAGCGGCATTTGGGTCGATGTTGTCTGTTGTTGAGTAGCAGGGGTTGGATATGAACATCAATAACACCATGAAGTTAGTGTTCTTTATTATTGGGGCTGGGATTGTCATTAGTTTTATAACTATTATTCAACTCAACGGCCTGATGAATAAAGTCGATGAAATGGCTCAGGTGCGATATGAATCGTATCAAGCTGCCGATGAATTGAGGCAAAGCTCTGATGACTTAACTCGCTTGGGTAGAACCTATGTGGTGACGGGAGATGAAAAGTACGAAAAGATGTACATGGATATCCTCGCTATTCGTAACGGAGAGAAACCTCGCCCCGAAGATTATCACACCATTTATTGGGATTTAGTATTAGATTATGGACAAAAGCCAAAACCGGATGGAGAGACAATCGCGTTAAACCAGCGTATGCAAGAGCTTGGCTTTACGGAGAAAGAGTTTGATTTTCTTAAAACAGCCCAGGGCAATTCTGATGGGTTGGTGAATATGGAAGTGAAAGCCATGAATGCGGTCAAAGGGCTTTATCCAGACAGCGCCGGTAATTATACCGTCCAGGGAGAGCCAGACAGGCAAATGGCGATCGACTTGCTACACAGCCCGCAATATCACCAAGAAAAAGCTAAGATCATGAAGCCTATCGAACGTTTTTTTGTGGCATTGGAAACACGAACCAATGCGCAATTTAATCAGGCGGCGGCAAGCGTGAAGAAAACCGTTCTCATTGGCAATATATCGTTGGCCGTTGTGGTTGTGATCGCTGTGCTGGGTTATGTAATAACCAAACGTAATGTTGTTAATCCCATTGATAGAATGGCATCCACGCTCAAAAACGTGGATGACAACTCAGATTTAACGTTGCGTGTTGATGATAGCAAAAATAATGAAATCGGCACGATTGGTAGCACGGTAAATAAAGTAATCAGTAGTTATTCGTCGACTATTGAAAAAATTAATAACGTTAATCATATGATTTCCCAGATCACAGATAGTTTGGTGAACATCACGGATAAAAACGCTAAGGTATCGAGCCAGCAAAATCAGGAATTAGAGATGGCTGCGACCGCGATGGAAGAAATGACGTCTGCATTATCAACGGTTGCGGAAAATACGTCGATGGCGGAAAAGTATGCGGGTAATACCGAACGAGAAACCGGTTCGAGCAAAGAGGTATTTGATAAGACAATGCTAGAGTTCGGTAGCTTGGAGACGGAGTTCAAGAAAACTTCGGAAGTCATCCAAGAGTTGGCTGATGAATCAACCAATGTTGGTAATGTTTTGGACGTGATTAAAGACATCGCTGAGCAAACAAACTTGTTGGCTCTTAATGCGGCTATCGAGGCGGCACGTGCAGGTGATCAAGGACGCGGGTTTGCTGTGGTGGCGGATGAAGTCAGGTCACTCGCACAGCGTACGCAAAAGTCGGCTGGCGAAATAGAAGAAATGATCGGTGGTTTGCAAGGTAAAGCCGAGCAGTCGACACAAACCATTCGCGTTAATGCAGAAAAGATCTCATCCACACGAGATAATATGACCACGGCGAATGATGCCTTGGGCACGATCAAAGAGTCGGCAATAGAAATACATCGTCTCAATACCTCGATTGCCTCAGCGACCGAAGAGCAGTTGTCTGTCAGTGACGAGATTTCTGGTAATTTATCGAATATAAAGAACTTGTCGAGTGACATGAATGAGGCGATTGAGCAATTAGGCCCGATTGTCTCCAACTTGAAAGAGAATGTTGACTCGCTCAGTGGCGCGATTCGGCATATTCGCACCGAATAGTCACACTTTGGGCTGCTTGCCAGGGCAGGCAAGCAGCGATTCACCCCGAGGGAGTGAGTGTCTATTTAGAGCGCGCTCTCACGGTCATCTGATTTCTAAGCGGGCGCTAGACTAAACACTTGCGCGTCTTCTAAAGAGACGATGCCCCATTGCATTGAACAATGCGCCAGCGACAATTAACCCACCACCGGTATAAGTCCAGATAGACGGGACTTCGTTAAATATCCATACCCCAATTAATGTCGAGAACACGATTTGAATATAGGCGTAGGCGGAGGCTTGTCCCGCTTGTTGGGTTTGCATCGCTTTAGTTAAGCCGTATTGGCCAACTTGGGTAAAGACACCGACTAGCACCAACAGCAAGGTCAGTGACAGGCTGGGCAGTACAAAAGACGGCCACATCAACACGGTGGACACGGGTAAGGCGATCATCGGGAAATACAAGATGATTACTGAGCTGTCTTCGGTGCGGCTGAGCTTGCGGACAATCACATAGGCAATCGAGCTGCCTAATGCGCCCATTAACGCCACTACCACGCTAAAGGTAGGAAGCGCATCGTCAATGGAGGCATTGAGGTTAGGTTGCACCATAATATAGAGCCCAGTTAAACAGAGGGCGATACACACCAACGTCGCCCCTTGTAAACGCTCTTTAAGTAGCACGAGCCCTAGGATAGCGGTAAATACCGGGTGGGTGTATTGCAGCACTGTAGCTTCAGCGAGTGGCAGTGTCGTAACCGCATAGTACACACACATGAGTGCTGCGGTTCCAAGTACACCACGTAGCAACAGTAGCGGTTTGTTATTTCCCCATGGTGATAGGCCTTTGCGTCTGACATCGGTATAACTGATGATTAACGAGACCAAGGCCCGCGATGCAACAATCTCAAACACTGGGATGCCGTTGATGCTGACATATTTCACGCAGGCCGACATCAGCGCAAACCCGAGTGCAGAGAGCAGCATATAGCGGATCCCGATGGGGATAGCAGAGAGAGATAAGGCAGGCATAATCACACGGTGTTGAACAACAAGGCGGATATGATAACGCGTCTCGCTATTTTTTGCTTGAGGGTAGGGCAAATAAATACGCGGCCTTAATAGCCGCGTGTGCGTATAACGTTAGAAGGTTAAGGCCAAAGTTGTGTCAGTGAGCTAAGTAATCCTTGACTGGCGCCTTGTTGCCCAAGGTACTCAAGGATAATTGGGACAAATTGCTGCAACGTTGCGGCATTGATCCCCAGTTTTTCTGCCACGCTATATAGGCTGCTAAGTGAACTGATGTTGTTACTGACACCACTGTCACCGAGTAATGAAGACAGCGAGCTTAAATCAGGGCGGAGACTCGCAAGCTCTTGCTGGTTATTCCCCGTCAGACTATTGGCTGCCATTGCCAGCAACGCGCTGGCACCACCAGCGGCTTGTGTTGAACTCACATCCACTTGCTCGGTAATGGATTGGACAAGGGGGGACTGACTGGCTTGCTCATCCGCGAACTGGGTCGCCATTTGCGTCATCACATCGGTCGTTTTATCGCCTTGGCCAAACAGAGCGTAGCTTGGTGTTGCGAAAACAAGGCTAGAGAGCGTGAGAAAAGTCGCCACGTATTTCATCATTGATTATCCGTTACACAAAAAATAAACCGTGCTCTAGGTATAGCGGGGATTGCCGCGGAAAGAAAGCCTTTCAGCGGCAAAGCGTTGACGAGTCTCAGGGTTAAGCCACGGCGCGTACTTTCTCTAAGTGCGCGAGGTATTCATCGTAGCTGCCGTTAAAGTGGATTAACTGCTGATCTTTGATCTCAATAATGTCGGTGGCCAGTGAAGAAACAAACTCACGATCGTGACTGACAAAAATCAAGGTGCCGGGGAATTGCTCTAGCCCTTTATTGAGTGACTCGATAGCTTCCATATCCATATGGTTAGTCGGCTCATCCATCACAATCACATTGATATCTTGCATCATCAGCTTGCCAAACATTAGGCGGTTTTTCTCGCCACCCGAGCAGCTTTTTGCCTTTTTGTTGACATCATCGGCAGAGAACAACAAGCGGCCTAAAATACCTCGAACAATCAAATCATCATGCTTGGCCGTGCGCCACTGCGACATCCACTCAAAGACGGTGAGATCGTTATCAAACTCGGCACTGTTATCCTGTGCACAGTAGCCAATGGATGCGTTTTCTGACCATTTGATTGTGCCTTCGCTTTGCGCAAGTTCACCGACTAAACAGCGCAGTAACGTCGATTTACCTACCCCGTTTTCGCCGATAATGGCGAGACGCGATCCGGCTTCGAGTAAGAAATGGCCGCCGCGAAACAGGGGCGAATCGTCAAATGCATGGCCTACCTCCCGCAATTCTACCGCTTGGCGATGGAGCTTTTTGCTTTCAGTAAACTGGATATAAGGGTGCACGCGGCTTGATGCTTTCACTTCATCAAGTTGGATTTTTTCCATGCGCTTCGCGCGGGAGCTAGCCTGTTTGGCCTTAGAGGCATTGGCACCGAAACGATTCACAAAGTCTTGCAGCTCACTCAGTTCGGCTTCTTTTTTGGCGTTGCTGGCCAGTAATTGCTCGCGTGCCAAGCTGGATGCAGCGACAAAGTCATCGTAGTTGCCGGGGTAAACACGAAGCTCACCAAAATCGATATCGGCCATGTGTGTGCACGTGGCGTTAAGGAAATGACGATCGTGAGAAATGATAATCATGGTGCACTGACGTTGCTGCAGTTCACCAGCCAACCAGTTAATGGTATGAATATCCAAGTTGTTGGTTGGCTCATCCAACAGCAAAATATCAGGGTTGGCGAACAGGGCTTGGGCAAGTAGCACCCGTAATTTCCAGCCCGGCGCGACTTGTGACATCAAGCCAAAGTGGAGCTCTTCGGCAATACCCGCTTGCAAAAGAATGTCGCCAGCGCGGCTTTCCGCGGTGTAACCGTCCATTTCCGCAAACTGGCTTTCTAACTCAGCCACGGCCATACCGTCTTCTTCGCTCATTTCCGGCAGAGAATAAATGCGCTCACGCTCTTGTTTGATTTCCCACAGTTTACGATCACCCATCATCACCGTATCGATCACTGAATACTGCTCATAGGCAAATTGATCCTGGCTGAGCTCGCCCAGGGTTTGTCCTGGGGTGATAGACACATTGCCTGCCGTTGGGGTGAGGGCGCCGCTCATAATCTTCATCAGGGTCGATTTGCCACAACCGTTGGCACCGATTAACCCGTAGCGGTTTCCGTTACCAAATTTGGCAGAGATGTTTTCGAATAGCGGCTCGGCACCAAATTGCATGGTGATATTGGCGATTGAAATCAAAAGACGTTCCTAGCGACTGTGCTCAACCAAGGCACGTAATCATGCCAACAAAGCATCTGACTTACGGCCAAGCGAGGAGGGTGTAAAGATAAATATGACTGAGCACGCATTGTACAGAAGTGTGATGGAATTAACAGATTAATGGTGAAGAAACCCAAGCCAGCTGGGCTGGCGTGGGGAATGTAGAGAGGCTTACAAATACCGCTCTTGAATATAGTCGCGGAAATGGGCGGGATTGAGGGTTTCGCCGGTGGCATCTTTGAGTAAGTTGTCGGTTGAGGTGGTGCTGGCGCGCTGCCAGATATGTTGGGATAACCAATCACAAATGGGTGAGAGGTTGCCGCTGGCGATAATGCCATCCACATCCAGTTGCTGACGCATCGTTTGCATCAATTGCGCGGCATACAGTGCCCCTAAGGTATAGGTCGGGAAGTAGCCAAAGCTGCCATCGGTCCAGTGGATATCTTGCATGCAGCCATTTTTGAAATTGCCAGCGGTGCTGAGGCCGAGGTATTGCTGCATTGCGTTGTCCCAACGGTCAGGGATGTGCTCGACGTCCATTTTGCCACTGATCAGATCACGTTCAATGTCGTAACGCAGCATAATATGCGCGGGATAGGTGACTTCGTCGGCATCGACGCGGATATAGCCAGGCGACACCTGAGTGAGCACGCGGTGGAGGTTTTCGACCTGAAACGCGGGATCGTCTTGGCGGCTAAAGGCTTGTTTGGCTTGCTGACAGATTAATGTCGCGAAGGGCGTGCTGCGGGCGAGCTGCATTTCAAAAAATAGGCTTTGGCTTTCATGTACCCCCATTGAGCGTGCTTGGCCAATCGGTAAACCGGCTAGGTCTTTAGGTAGTCCTTGCTCATAGCGCGCATGGCCGGTTTCGTGGATCACGCCCATTAGTGCTGAGGTGAAATCATGCTCATCGTATCGGGTAGTGATGCGCACATCAGTCGGCACGCCGCCACAAAATGGGTGGGTGCTGACATCGAGCCGGCCATACTCAAAACTAAATCCCAGCTGTTTCATCACTTGTTCACCTAAAGCTTTTTGTTGCGCTTGTGGGAAGGGCCCTTTAGGTGTGATGACTGGCTGCTTGGCTTGCTTGTCGACTACAGCTTGGATGGTCTCTGGTAGCCATTGTTTGAGCGCACCAAATACTTCATCGATACGCTCAGTGGTCATACCTGGCTCGTATAAATCAAGGAGCGCATCATAAGGTGAGCAAAGCTTTTGATCGGCACGAATATGGGCTTCTTCGCGTGCAAGCGCGACCACTTCTTTTAAGTTTTTGGCAAACCCGTCCCAGTCATTGTCTTGGCGCTGCTGACGCCACGCATGCTCGCATTTAGCCCCGGCCAATGATTTGGCTTTAACTAAGGTGTCGGGTAACACACTGGCTTGCTGCCATTTGCGCTTCATCTCTGCCAAGCTCGCTTTTTGCGTGGCGTTCAGGTGGCGGGATTTTTCATCTACGTCTGCGAACCAATCCCCAAGCTCCGGCTTGGTCATTTGTTGGTGGCAGTAGAGGGCGAGTTCTGCCATGGCGTCGGCACGGGCGTTATTGCCGCCATCTGGCATCATGGTTGCTTGATCCCAACCACAGATTGCGGCAAGGTGCTGAAAATGCGACAGGCGCTTAAAATGAGCTTCCAGCTTATCGAGTGGTTCCATTATCACTTCCTTGTTGACAACAATGCCAGATTATTCTGTCAATTTGAGTGAGAAAAGCAAGGCAGTGCCTCTGGTTCTGCCAGTAAATGCATAAAGGAGTTTGCAACGTCATGTATCTATTTGGGTACGGGAGTTTGATGAATCCAGCCTCACGGGCGCTGACAGGCGACTCAGGGTGGGCGTGTCCGGTTACCGTCAGTGGACTAAGCCGCCACTGGAGCAATGTGAGTGAGGCGTTTATCTCACCGCTGGTGGTGCTTGAAGGGGAAGGGGAATGCAACGGGGTATTGGTCAACATCGACCCCGAATCACTGCCCGATTTTGATCGGCGTGAGGCAGGTTATCAACGTTTACAGTTAGCCGAGTCAAACATTGCTTTACCCGAAGACGTTATCCTGGATGGGCCCGTGTACGTTTACGTCGCTGATACCCGGCGAGCGCCTGATGTCGATAAACCCATAGCGCAATCCTATGTGGATACGGTAATGGCAGGGTGTTTACGCTATTCGACGGACTTTGCTCGCGCCTTTTTAACCACCACTCAAGGATGGGAAGGTGCCTATCATAACGATCGCTCAGCACCAAGATACCCGCGGGTGGCGGGAGTGAGCGATCAAGACAGAATAGAAATTGATCGTTTAATGCAGAGTCATCTACAAGGCGTCGTCGCCCCCTCCGCCAATCCTTGATTTAGCGTGCTCAATAAAATAGGCCACCGATCATACGGTGGCCTAATGTGCGTTTCAGTCATTTTAAGTGCCAGTGGAATTAATTGACTTCCACGTACACGATCTCAGGAGAAGTTACCTCAACGCGGCGGTTCTGTGCACGTCCTTCCGGCGTGTTGTTACTGGCTATTGGGTCGGCTTCACCTTTGCCTTCTACGGTGAGGCGGCTCGCATCGATACCGGCATCCAAGAACACGTCTGCCACCGCTTGCGCGCGCTCAACAGACAGCTTCTGGTTGTAGGCTGCAGGCCCTTTGCTATCCGTATGACCCACAATCGTCGCGGTGGCTTCTTCGTGGCGAAGTAAGCGATCCACTAAAGGTTGCAATGAAGCTGCTGCTTGATCAGAAAGCGTGGCTTTATCAAAGCCAAACATTTCGGTTTCACCGGCCTCTGAGAGTACGATCGATTGTGGTTCAACCGCGGGTTGCGGCTCAGGTTCTGGCTCTTCCATGACGGGCTCTTCAACCATTGGCTCTGGCATTGGCTCGTTGTTGGTGCGCCCGAAATGATACGTCATGCCGACAGTCACTAAGTTATTGTCAATGCTTGAAAAGTAGCCATCATCCATATCGTTGATGTGCTGGTACTCAAGGCGAACGTTCAGTTTTTCCGTTGCTTGATGATCAACACCTAAGGCGCCCATCAGTGACACATCGTCACGATCGCCGGCGTTGCTATTAAAGTCCCACATCGCTCCGCCGAGCTTACCGTAAAGTGCCGTGTCATCCTTGACGTGATAAGACAGCTTAGGCGCAAGTGTGAAAGCGGTAAGATCGCCCGAGGCGCCAACTGTAGTGCCTGATTGATCAAACGCGGTATCAAAACGGCCTAAATAATCATAGGTACCCTCGAGCGCAAACCAATCATTGAAATCATAACCGGTGATAATACCTGCACCGAGCTCGGAGTCGCCGCAGTCGGTGTCAGTTACACAGCTATCTTCTAAAAACGAAGGGCCAATGCGGCCACCCATATATAGGCCACTGTCTTGCTGTGCATAGGCGGTAGGTGCCACCGCCATTAATAACCCTAGGCTTGTCACTATTTTTTTCATGCCACTGTCTCCTCAGTAAGGATATGAAGAATTATTTACGCATTTTCTGCTTGTTATAGGCTCACATTAGCTCATAGCAACTGGACTGCCAGCGGACAGCGCCAACCAGCCATTGATAACGTGACACTGATCCTAGGCTAGACGCCAGCGCAGTGTAACTCAACCGGGGAAAAGGGATTTAACCTTGATTTGACGATGTTTAACACAGGTGTCTTATTGATGGGAAAGTGCTGACACAGGCCGGACATAATTCGGCCTGTGACTCAATAAGATTATGACTTGCGGGTACCAGTCAGGCGCTTTTGTGGGCCTTGACCACTCACCGGGCGACTCACTGAGATTTCACGGCCCTTTTTCATTCCACGCTCGTAATCATCTGTCATGGCTGCCATCGCTTCTTTTAGTTGTTGCTTAAAGGTCTCGCGGTCAATGTTGGCAAACTCTTTATCAATATAGCTTTTGATTTTGTCGTCGCTATCACGCGCGTCAAGCTGAGGAAGTTTATCGAGCGCGCCCTCAAGCCAGCCTGTGGTAAATGACTGTACGCGCCGCGTCACCTCTTGCGTACTGGTGCCTGTGCCTGCAAAGCTATTGCGAAACTGGCCGATATGTTCATTCATATCACGATAGACCACATCGAAGGCAAAGGCAGCAAAGATGGCACGGTCTGCGTCCCCAATAAACTCGGCTTGTTTTAGCCCCTTGTGATTGACGAGCACACACTCCACCCCAAACCGGCTATTGATACCGCGAATGATTTTTAAGATCGATTGACCAATTGAAGCGGGTAATAGCTTTTCTGAGCGCGTTTTGCCCATGCTGATGAAGTCAATGTCGTCCTGATCCAGACCATGCTTACGCATCAGCCGCTCGGCCATTTTGATCGCCTGCGCTGCCTCATTCACATTGGCGGAATTGCTGAGCTCTAGACACTTAGCAATTTTTTTGAGCGCTTTGCTTTTCGGATCTGACATGCATACTTCCCGGAAACGAACAAACGCGTATTGTATCGCGTCCGAAAGAGACAACAAAGGGTTGAAAGAATTAGCGGTTGCGATCGGTCTTGTTGAAAGAATCAGTAATAAGGCACGAATACGAATGAAAAGAGCGAGTCGTATCATAGGCGCGTCAGTGGTGGTCGTGATTGCGGTGATCAATGCCGAGGTAGGTCGTCGTGTGATCAACCAATGGATTGACCCGGCCAGTTACATTGGCTTTTGGTTATTGTCTGCCGCAATGATTGCATTGGGAGGGCAACGGCTTTTCCCGCAAAAGTACGCCGGCAGTCGTTTGCAAGAGGGAGTGGCATTAGCCCCGGGCCAAATAGCGCCTCTGAGCGAATGGCGGCTTGCAGGCTTGCTTTTCCTTGCGGTTACCAGCGCGGTATTCGCCTGTCGGTTACTTGATATCGCCACTTTAGGCTTGGTCGTGGTGGCGAGTGTGCAAGGTGTATTGGGGGTGGTATCTCGTTCACCGCATCAACACTGGTTATGGATGGGTTTAATGTTGATTTTCGCGGGACTGGGATATTTACTCGCGCCGGGCATGTATGCGCCAAGTCCGTTAGGCATGGTGCTAGGGCTGATTAGTGGTGGTGCATGGGCGAGTTTTTGGCTGCAAGCCAACAAACGTGCTTATCAAGCTAACGCCATCCTGGCGACCAGTTTACGGATGAGTTTATTGTTGGTGCTGCCCCTAATCATCTTTACCTTACCCAATGGTTTTCTTTCGCTGTGCGGTGTTGGTTTTGCTGTCCTTGCTGGTGCGTTGTTTGTGTTCGCTACTGAGGTATTTTGGCGCGTGATGGCATCAACCCAGAAACTATTAGCACAACAGCTCATTTGGGTGGCCGTCTTGCTCGCTTTAATGGGTCTGGTGGCCTGGGATCAAAGTAGCATGATGAATATGCGCCTCACGAGTGCGGCTGTGGTCGTGGTGATTGGATTGATTGTCATCGGCGGTGCAGGGCGGGCTGAACATCCCGACTAATTCATTAGGGCTGTTTATCTATACAGTGGTTAGTGGGGTTTGTTACACTGACAAAATGACTCACACAATGCAACCCTGATAACGCCTGTGTCCTCACTCTCTTCGTCCTACATGCAGCAAGGCTTCGTGATCACGCGTCAACAACGCGACCGAGGCCAAACCACGTCGATTGTACTGTGGCTATCGACGCCAGATGGCCCGGTAAAGCTGTGTATTGACGATCAGCAAAGCGTGTTTTTTGTCCCTCAAGAAGAAAAAGCGCGTGTAGATGCCCTATTACCCACGGTTGATGCGCATGCCTACTGCAAAGCGGTGTCATTATCCACCTTTCAACACACACCTGTGGCCGCTTGCTATTTCAGTAGTGTGAAACGTGCGCAAGAGGGGCAACGTGTGATTAGTGGCGCGGCTATTCCGTTGTATGAAGGCGATATTCGCCTCGCTGACCGTTACTTAATGGAGCGGTACATTTGTGGCAGCTTGTTGTTCACCGGTCAAGCTCGTCAACGCCAAGGTTACCTAGAGGTGATCCAAGGCAAAGCCAAACAGGCAGATTACACCCCGATATTGCACCATGTTTCTTTGGATATTGAATGCTCACAAAAAGGGCAGCTTTATTCGGTGGGGCTAGACAGTGAAAAAGATAGTCGAGTGATCATGGTGGGGAACCCGCAAGACAACGCGCCTGACTGGATAGAGTGGGTCAACGACGAGGAAGCGTTACTAGGTGCGTTAGAAAGGTGGTTTGCCTATTACGATCCCGATGTGGTGGTGGGTTGGAATGTGATTGATTTTGACTTTCGCTTACTGGTGAAGCGTGCACAAATCTATCAACGCGACCTTCGACTTGGCCGTGGCGGTGAACGCGCATTTTGGCGTGACGGTGGCAGTAATAAACCGGGCTTTATTAGTTTGTCTGGGCGGGTGGTGATTGATGGTATTGAAGCCTTAAAAACAGCAACCTATGGCTTTCGTTCATGGGCGCTAGAGGCGGTTGCACAAACGTTATTGGGGGAGGGAAAAGCGATTGATAACCCCCATGATCGCATGGCCTCCATCAATCGCATGTTTCATCACGACAAAGTCGCACTGGCCACCTATAACCTCCAAGATTGTCGATTGGTCAATAGAATCTTTGCGCATACCCACTTACTGGATTTTCTTATTGAGCGATCACGCTTAACCGGGGTAGAGCTTGACCGTGTCGGGGGCTCGGTAGCAGCCTTCACCAACTTGTTTTTACCACGCCTTCATCGCTCAGGCTATGTGGCGCCGAATTTAGCCAGTGAAGGGTGGATTGCAAGCCCTGGTGGTTATGTGATGGACTCCAAGCCTGGACTATATCACTCGGTGCTGGTGTTAGATTTTAAATCGCTGTACCCCTCTATCATTCGTACCTTTCTCATTGATCCGCTGGGGCTTATTGAGGGGTTAAAAGCACAAGAAACCGGCGAAGAGGCAAAGACGGTACCTGGCTTTCGTGGCGGTGTCTTTCACCGAGAAAAACACTACCTTCCAGCATTGATTGATGATTTGTGGCAAGCGCGTGACCGGGCGAAAAAAGCGGGCGAAAAAGCGTTTTCACAAGCGATAAAAATCATCATGAATTCCTTTTATGGCGTACTGGGCTCGCAAGGCTGTCGGTTTTTTGATCATCGTTTGGCATCGTCGATTACCATGCGTGGCCATGAAATCATGAAAACCACTCGCGAGTTGATTGAGGGGCAGGGCTTTGAGGTCATTTATGGCGATACCGACTCGACGTTTGTCTCTTTGGGGGGCGAAAAGTCGAGCGAGCAAGCTGATCATATCGGGCAGCAGTTAGTGGGTGAAATCAATCGCTGGTGGCAAAGTCATTTAAGCGATACATACGGTTTAGACTCGGCATTAGAAATTGAATACGAAACCCATTACCAACGCTTTCTCATGCCCACCATTCGGGGCCAAGAAACAGGCAGCAAAAAGCGCTACGCCGGCCGCGTAATAGACAGACAGTCAGGCGAGTCAACGCTGGTGTTTAAAGGGTTAGAAACCGTCCGTACTGACTGGACCCTGTTGGCACAAACTTTCCAAAAACAGTTATACCAACGTGTGTTTGATGGTGACGAAGTAGACGGGTTTATTCGCGACATCGTAGAGCGTACCAACCAAGGTGAGCATGACGATGCATTGGTCTATCGTAAACGGCTTCGTCGGCCATTGGCGGAGTATCAAAAAAATGTGCCACCGCACGTGCGCGCGGCGCGGATGGCGGAAAGTGAAAACCGTAAGCTAGGGCGCCCCGAGCAATACCAGCGGGGTGGCTGGATAGAATACGTGATCACGGTAAATGGCCCGGAACCCTGCGATTATTTGCGTAGCCCAATTGATTATCAGCACTATGTTGATAAACAACTGAAACCGATTGCCGATGGTATTTTGCCTTTTATCGGCAAGGAGTTTGATACGTTGGCGCTGCCGCAATTAGGGTTATTTTAATCCAAATTTGCAATTTGGTTGCCCACCCGCTTGAATGAAAGAATCAGCAGGGAGGTCGACGTGGAACAGCTCGATTTTTTCGAGGTGCCGAACCCGTGTAGAGGCATCTGTCAGGTCAACAACAAAGGCTACTGTAAAGGCTGCTTTCGCAGCCGCGACGAGCGTGTTCATTGGTATGCGTTAACCAATGAGCAAAAACGCAATGTCGTCCGTCTTTGTCATCAACGCTATCTACGTATCTTGCGTGCGAAAAGAAAACAAGTGCAAGACGCTGCTTTGGATGCTGAGCCCCTGCCTTACCAACCTTCCTTGTTTGATGACCTCAATGACGATTCGTCGTCTTAATGATGACGGCGTTACCTACTGACAGCATTGCGCTTCTCTCTTTCTCTGGCGTGTTTTCATGTCCTTTCTAAACTATAAGGAGGAGGGAAAGTGATGAGCGGTAAAGTGTGTGTGTTTAAAGCGCGGAATGGATGGCAATGTGATCAGCAAGCGGGTGAATCTGGTCTTTGTTATTGGCATGACCCTAATGTTGATAAGCGCCACCACGATGTAAAAGCGGACGTGGAAGCGTGGGCCGCGTCGGGCCGGCCACTCGATGGCTTTCAGCTGGCGCGTACCAACTTGACCGATATTCATTTGGTCAACCGTGGTAACAAGCAAGGTTACTCGTGCCAAGGTGCGGACTTCTACCGTGCCAATCTGACCGAAGCTCACTGTTTTGGCTTGGACTTACGCAATGCATCCTTGATGAAAGCCAATTTACTGCGCGCCAATCTTAATTGTACTCGTCTCGATGGTAGCAACTTATTGGGGGCGGACATGGCACGTACTGGGCTCGAAAATGTTGATTGGGGCGAGCAATTTAAGCAAGAGCGGTTGGCTTTTTTGGAAAAGGATCCGTCTCGGCGTCACTCTCTGTTCCAGGAGTCGGAAGAGGTATGCCGCAACATCCGCAAACAATGTGAAAAACAAGGGTTGTTTGATGTGGCCGGCTATTTTTTCAAAAAGGAAATGCGGTTTCGCCGTTATCAGATGCCGAAGCTCGGCTTTCAGCGCGCACTATCGAAAACGGTCGATTTGTTTTGTGGTTACGGCGAGGATCCGTTGCGGGTAGTGATTTTTTCCGTATTAGTGATTGCATCTTGTGCGCTGGCGTATTTTGCCCTGGGTACCACCCAAGCCAACCCGATCTATCCGGATCTGACTGGCGCAGAAGCCCGCTTTTATGAGTTGCTGAATGCGCTGTATTTCAGTGTGGTGACCTTTACCACCCTAGGATATGGCGATATTACACCGTCTGGTTTTGCCCGCTTTATCGCTGCCCTTGAGGCATTTCTGGGTAGCTTTACCATGGCACTTTTTGTGGTGGTATTCGTGAAAAAGATGACGAGGTAGCAATAGCGTGGTCGACGGTGATAAACAGATACGAAAAAGGCGCCGTTAAGGCGCCTTCTCTCATCTCATCATGATCGCAGAGCGATTAGATGCGGATGAAGTCCATGTGCTCAACTTTTGGCTTGAACGCGTGGCGCTGGATGTCTTGTGGCTTAACTTTTACTTCTTGGCCATCGATAACCAGGATGATGCCTTCGTAGAACTCAGGCTTGTCCATTTGGTTAACAACCACTGGGTGGTCAAGTGCGATTGATACAGGCTCTTGGTTGCCACCGTAAACGATCGCAGGGAATTTCTTCTGATGACGTAGGCGGCGGCTCGCACCTTTACCCTTTTCTGTACGTACTTCAGCTTCGAACTTAAACATAATTAATAACTCTCTTTAGAGTGAAAACACAGTACTGAGCGTAGCGACCTAACTCAGTACCCAAAAACGAGCGCGGATATTAGCACTGCTTGGCCACTAAAACAAGCCTTATCGGCGCGGCTATCACCGCTCAAGCCGCTCACACAGTGCCTTTTGCTCGTGGAAGCGTCTTTTATTGACCCTGAGTGCTTCAACTCGCGTCGTGCTCTGCGAAAGCTTGCCCCCGGCTTTGCGCTAACATGGCGGTTAGTCTGTCTTGGCTAACAAAGCTTTCCACATCAAAGATTTTCTGGCGCAGATGCCAGAACCGGCCTTGTTTACGCGCAATCACGAAGTCAGGCGGACGAAATCGATGCTGTGACGCGGTCACTTTTGTGGGGGCGGTGGCGTCGAATGGGCGGTGGCGATCGACCAGGTGTGGCCGGACAAATCGCGCCAGAAAGTCTTGTTTTTGTTTTTTGCTGGCCAGCGGCCACACCTCGTGTAAATCATTGCCCTCGTGGGTGTGGTAAGTCACTTTAAGTTGTGGTTTTTGATAGCGGTTTTTTCCGGCGGTAAGGGTCATGTCGTTACACGCCACCACCAGCGCATCTTTCAATTTGAGTGCTTCTCGGAGTTTCTTATCGGGATCAATCAAAGGGGCATCGCATTGGTGACAGCGACGCGCGGCAATGTCGTTGTCGGCGCCACACTCATCGCAAAACTTGGCGCGAAAGCGGTAACCACAGATCTCGCGTTCGCCATCCTCATCTTCTAAATAGCCTTGGCATTGGCGACCATAGTGTTCAATCAAAAAGCCATTGTCGTCCAGCTTGCCCCAAAAGCTGTTATTAAACCCGCATGCGGGGCAGGGGATCGTCACCAGCTCACTGTCACTATCAGGTTTGGGCATGCCTATTTCTGGTTGGTACAAGTCGTAGACATTGCCGGCGTAGTCGAGAATCAAACAATCTTGCTTTCCTGGCGCGAGGCGAAGACCACGCCCGGCAATTTGTTGATAGAGGCTCACTGATTCAGTGGGGCGTAAAATCGCTATCAAGTCCACATGAGGCGCATCAAAGCCGGTGGTCAGTACCGATACGTTTACTAAGTATTTTAGTGCTTTTTGTTTGAACGCAGTGATCAGGCGATCGCGCTCTGTGCTTGGCGTATCACCGACGATCAGGGCGGATGCGTGCTCTGGCAAATAAGACAGGATTTCTCGTGCATGGTTAACCGTGGCGGCAAAGATCATCACCCCTTGCCGTGCCTGTGCATAGTCAACAATTTGTTCAACAATTTGCGGGGTTGCCCGAGGGGCGTTGGCCACCACTTTTTCTAGATCGGCTTCACGGTAATAGCCGTTTGCAGTGCGAGAAACCTGAGAAAAGTCATAGCTCAGTAACGGTGCATCCAAGACATGGGCAGGGGTCAGGAAGCCTTCGTCGAGCAAGTGACTAATCGGCAGCTCGAACACACAATCGCGAAAAAAGCGTGTCTCTGTGGTGCGTACCTTGCCACTGGTGTGGTATTGATAAATCCACCCTTGCCCAAGCCGGTAAGGAGTCGCGGTGAGCCCCAACACTTTGAGCCCGGGGTTGACCGTTTGCAGATGCGCAATCACGCGACGATAACTGCTGTCTTGGTTGTCAGGCACACGATGGCACTCATCGATTACCAGTAAGGAGAACTGGTCAGCAAAGGCATCCAGGTTTCGCACCACAGATTGAACAGAGGCGAAGACCACTTTGTCGTCAGACTCTTTACGGCCCAACCCCGCGGAAAAGATCCCCCCGTTTAATCCATAGCCTTCATATTTGGCATGGTTTTGCTCGACGAGCTCTTTAACGTGGGCAAGCACCAGTACTCGGCCTTTGGCGATACGCGCAAGCTCTGCGATCACCAAGCTTTTTCCCGCACCGGTAGGTAACACGGCGACAGCAGGAGACGCATGGCGGCGAAAATAATGCAGCACGGCCTTAACCGCGTCAGATTGATAGGGACGTAGGGTATACATAATGAAAAAACGGCCTAAGTGAGGCCGTTTAGTTTACTGACTTGTGACGTCAGGTACAGAACTAAAGTCGTTTAGTCATAATGCAGTGCTGGCGGCGAGGCTGGTAATCGAACTGCTCATAGAAAAGCCGAGCGCCTTTGTTGCCAATATTGACCTCGAGGATGACGGCCACACACTCTTTTTCTTTGGCTCGCGCTTCAACGTGTGGGATCACTTGTGACCCCACGCCTTGCCGTCGCCAGCTTTGTTGGATAAAGAATTGATCTATCACACCGACGCTACCACCGTTTTCCACGCTGAAGCTATAGGCGACGACTAAAAAGCCAATCGTTTCGATTTCTCCTTCATGCTCAACATCAATCAGAAAAACATCACCACGCTCAGGTTGTGAGAGTAAGGTGTTGAAGGTGGCCGCGACGGGAGTACGATCAAAAGGCAGTGCTTCGTGGTCGTGCTGTTCGTGTGACAGCGTCAATAAGGTTTCAAAGGCATCGGCGTCGGGGCGGCGAAGAGAGACAATCATGGTGTTTCCTTCTTTATCACTGATTGGTCAAGACGACCGTATCATACTCGCCAAACTGACATGCTCAATCACCAACCATGTTTTGATTGGCAGGTTGTGACAGACTCGGCGTCTCAGCAAAAAGCATTGGGTTTTGCTTGCATTGCCATGTGTACATTACGTCGACAATGACATTCAGTTTATCTCATCACGGTATGTTTTTCCGTCAGATCTAATAAAACTTGATCTGTGTCTGAGCCGCAATGTGACGTATAATCCGCGTCAAACAAAGGTGTAATAAGCGGTAATATGCGAATAGATAAATTTTTATGTGAAACCCTAGGGGTGACTCGCAAGCAGGCTGGACGCGTCCTTAAAAGTGAATGTGTAACCATCAATGGTGACGTGGTCAAATCAGGGGCGATCAAAGTGAGCGAAGGCGCGGAAGTCGCGTTTGAAGGGCGTGTTCTGACCTTATCAGGCCCGCGCTATTTTATGATGCACAAGCCTGCTGGCGTGGTGTGTTCGCATGAGGATGCGTTTAATCCGACGGTGTTTGTATTACTGGATGAAGTCAATGCGGAAAAGCTACACATTGCGGGTCGCTTGGATGCAGACACAACCGGGTTGCTGTTATTCACCGATGATGGTCAGTGGTCACACCGTATTACCTCACCCAAGCACCAGTGCACCAAAACCTATCGTGTGTGGTTAGTTGATCCGATTAGTCCTGAGACTGCCCCTGCGTTTAAAGAAGGGGTTATGCTGCATGGCGAGAAGCAGCCGACGCTGCCAGCGACGCTTGAGCAAATTGATGACTATGAGGCGTTATTGACTATTCAAGAAGGCAAGTATCATCAAGTAAAACGCATGTTTGCTGCCATGGGCAATAAGGTCGATGCGTTGCATCGAGAGTCAATAGGTGACTTGGTATTAGACGAAGACTTAGAGCCTGGTGAATATCGTCCATTAACAGACGAAGAGATCGCATTACTGGGCTAACACAGGTGACTGACTAGCCTCGTCATTGCAGGTTCTCGATGAGCAATGGTAAGCACAGCATGGGCTGTGCTTTTTTTGTTGTTAATCCAAGCCCCTGTGTTACGACAAGGTGACCAAAAGAAAGACATTCTTTCCCACGGCGACACAATAAATTGTTACACTTTGACCAATCTCACGTTATTTCCCTTTTTCCTGTCTTTTACGTTAAGGAGAGTTATGTCGCAATCATCGGCTGTCACGTCGTCCCCGACGCAATTAAGCTGGCTTTTAATCTTGGTGCTTGGCGCGATTGCGGCGCTGACGCCGTTGGCGATCGATATGTACCTGCCTGCCATGCCAGCGATTGCTGCCGACTTAAATGCACCAAGCAGTGCGGTGAAGTCCACCTTGGTCGCGTACACGGCCGGGTTTGCCATTGGACAGCTCTTTCATGGCCCGATCTCTGACAGTTATGGCCGCAAACCGGTGATGCTGGCAGGGGTTGCACTGTTTTTCGTTTGTGCGGTAGTCAGTGCGATGGCCCAAGATATAGATGTACTGACATTTGTGCGTGCAACGCAAGGGTTTGCGGGAGCCGCTGCCGCGGTCATTATTCAAGCCTTGGTGCGTGATATGTTTGAGCGCGAAGAGTTTGCGCGCACCATGTCGTTTATCACCTTGGTCATGACGATTGCACCACTGGCCGCCCCAATGATTGGCGGCTACTTGCTCACTTGGTTTGATTGGCGGGCGATCTTCTGGGTGTTAGCCGGATGGGCGTGTTTTGTCACCGTGTGTATTCTTGTACGGATCCCTGAAACCTTACCTCGCGCGAACCGGCCACCAATGCGGATTGGCGCGTCACTGCGCAATTATGCCCGGATGCTGAAAACACCGTTTGCCGTGGGAATGATTTTTTGCTCAGGGTTTTCATTTGCGGGGATGTTCTCTTTTTTGACCGCGGGGTCTTTTGTCTACATTGACTACTATGGCGTCAGCGCCAAGATGTTTGGTTACTTGTTTGCGTTAAACATTGTCTGCCTGATTGTGATGACCTTTATTAATGGCCGTTTGGTGCGAAAAATGGGCTCGCACTGGATGCTGCGCTTGGGGCTTGGTTTACAGCTTGCGGCAGGGATAGCGATTGCGCTGTTCCAATGGTTAGATGTTGGCCTTTGGGGGACAGTCATTCCGGTCATGATGTACGTTGGCGTGATTTCTACCATTGGCAGTAATAGCATGGCGTGTTTGTTAGCTTGCTATCCGCAAATGGCGGGAACGGCCTCTTCATTGGCGGGGACGATGCGGTTTGGTATCGGCTCGCTGGTTGGTGCGGGCGTGGCGGTTGCCTCTGATGGCACCCCGTGGGGCATGGTTGGCGCGATAGCCCTTTGTGCGATACTCTCTGCCGCTTTCTATTGGCTATTAGCAAGCAAAGAACCATGAGTTATGTCACTGAAATTCAAACTGTGATGGCCGCCGCCTTTGACGATCTCGCGGCTGCGATCGCCGCTAAAAAAGTGGCCGATGCACCCCATGCACGTGAGGCGTTTCTTGGTCGTTGGGTGGCGCAAGCGGTGAAGCAACAACGTTTTCATCACAGTGTAAAAGCTGACTTACAACGTTGGACACAACGTGCCCGCAGTGCCGGCACGCAGGCGGGTCTTGGCGCTGAATTTGCTCAAATCCAAACAGTGTATGCCGAGTGGTTTCCGGTTGGCGAACCTGCCAAGCCTGTCCACAACTCGCAATTACACCAGTGGATTGATTGTGCGGTTGAAGCGGGTTGGTGCGTGCATACACAAGATAAGATTGACCGAAAAGTGAAAATCATATCAGGTGGGCAGCATTCAATGGCCGTGTGTCCCGACGCGATGCAAACGGCTTTTGATGATGAGCAGCAATTGGTCTCACCACTGAGTGTTTATGTGCGAGGGCCTGAGCAGGTGGTAATAGGCTGGGCGCATCAGGCGTGGATAGCACCGACGAGAGTGACTGCCTACAAATCGATCGTCAAATACCATGCTGAGTACCGTATTTGGCCGAACAATCAAGCCGATGGCTTAATGGTGATGCCGCGCTAACTAACCGGCATTCACTGTCCATAAACCGCCTTCGGGCGGTTTTTTCTGCTTTAAAAGCCACGTAAACTACATCGGTTCCCTCTAAGCTGGAGTCTCTTGTGAGCGTACTTTCCCGTCCTTTCTTTGATCCTGTGTTTTTAAAGCGCTTGCTGTTAATTGCAGTGCCGATTGCACTGCAAACCATGATGTTTTCGAGCCGTAGTTTGGTCGATATCTTGATGGTGGGACAGTTGAGTGAAGCGGATGTCGCCGCCATTGGTATTGCCGGTAAAGCGATGTTTGTTTCCTCTTTGCTGATCCTTGGTGCCATGACGGGCGGTTCCATGTTGGTGGCGCAATATTGGGGCGCGGGGGATCGGCAAGGTTTTCGTGAAAAAACGGCCCTAACTGTCACATTGACCAACGCCACCGCCGCGTTAAGTGCTTTTGTCTTCTGGGCGTATGCGGATGTCATCGTGGGGTTTGCCAGTGACAATCCTACCGTTATTTCATTGGGGCAAGATTACTTACAAATAGCTGGCTTATCATTGTTTTGTTTAGCCAGTGTCTCAGGTCTGGCTGCAGGGCTTCGCGCCATGCACAAGCCTGGCATCAGCACCTTTTTTAGTGGGATCGGGATCAGTGTTAACGTGGTGCTCAACTGGGTATTTATCTTTGGTAATCTGGGCGCGCCTGAACTGGGTTCGAAAGGGGCAGCGGTGGCCACTGTCCTTAGTGGTATCGTCGAAGTCACCGCTTTGTACGCTTATCTATATCGTCGACAACATCTGGTTGCCTTCTCGTTGTCTGATTGGAAGGCCTCGCTAACGCTTGTAGCAGTAAAGCGGTTTTTGTCGCTTTCATTACCGACGGCGTTTAACTTTTTAATGTGGTCGTCTGGCTTGTTTGTTTACCACGCAATTATCGGTCACGTTAACGAAGCGGGGCTGGCGGCGATAGCGGTTATCACTCCGGTCGAGTCACTCTCACTATCGTTTCTCATCGGTACGGCCAATGCAGCCGCGGTGTTGGTCGGCAATAACCTGGGAGCACAACAAACGGACACCGCTTACCATCAAGCTTGGCAGGTGGCGATATTTAATTTTATTGCAGGCGTGGCGATTGCCTGCTTGATGCTGATGATTCAGCCCTGGGTGTTAAGTTTCTTCCCTGCATTGACGGGGGAGACGGCACAGATCACGGCTTACTTTTACTGGGCGATGTGTGCGTTGATTATCGTGAAAACGATCCCCATGGCAATGATTGTTGGGGTACTGCGTGCTGGTGGTGATGTGCGCTACTGCCTAGGGCAAGATTTTGTTGCACAGTGGCTGATCGGTATTCCTGTGGTATTGACCGCCGCAGTGGTGTTTGAATGGCCTGTTTATTGGGTCTATGCACTTCTGGGGGTGGAAGAAGTGGTCAAATGGATAGGGTCCCTGATTCGGGTGAAGTCAGGCGTTTGGCTAAATAATCTTGTTAATGACGGCTAAGAATAAACGAAAAATAAATTGGGAAGCTGCCCACCGGTTTTAACGCTTTTCTCAGCCCCTTAATTGGGGTACATTGCCAAATTAATCAAACAGTGTGACCTAGTTCTCGTTTATTGCTGTTTTTAAGACACTATAAGGGTGTGCATTGGCATGTTAGCAATTAAAGGGCTGTGTAAAGGTTATCAGGATGGGAGCGACTTCCACCCTGTGCTGCAAGGCGCCGCAATGTCACTGTCGTCGACCAGCCAATTGGCGTTGATGGGCGAAAGTGGGTCGGGTAAAAGTACCTTGTTAAATTTGATTGCGGGACTGGATAAACCCGACAGTGGCGAGATCTGGTTTGACGATACCCCTCTTCACCGATTGAGCGAGGCAGCACGCACGCAGTTTCGACGCCAAAACATCGGTCTGATCTTTCAGCAATTTAACCTGCTTCCCACTCTCTCTATTGCGGATAACATTCGTTTTTGTCGCCAATTAAAAGGCTTAAAAGAAGACGGTTGTCTGTGGCGACAAATTGTCTCTCAGCTTGACTTGATGCCATTGCTCAATCGTTACCCAGAAGAAGTGTCTGGTGGTCAGCAGCAGCGCGCCGCTATCGCTCGCGCGTTATATATGTCGCCCAAACTGCTACTTGCCGATGAGCCAACGGGAAGTTTGGACGAGCGCAATGCGGACGCGGTGATGCGCCTGCTTATCACGCTAACCAGTCAGCAGGAAGCCGGACTGTTACTGGTGACACACAGTGATACCGTGGCCAGTTATTTGCAAGGTAGTGTGGGGTTACAAGGAGGCGTGCTCAGTGTTCGGGCCCGTCGCTAGTGCTTTATGGGGGCATTATCGCCGCCATCCGTTTCAAGTCTTTCTCGTCTGGCTTGGGTTAACCCTGGGTGTCTCGTTGCTGGTTGGCGTGTTATCGATAAACCAGCATGCGCAGCAAAGCTATCGCCAAGGAGCACAGCTTTTTAGTAATCCGTACCCCTTTAGCATTCATCATACCGAGCGAACACAGCGCGTGCCGCATGCTTTTTACATTGGCTTGCGCCGTCAAGGCTTAACGCAATGTGTGCCGATTGATCGCCTCGATGTTGTGACACCGTCACTTAGCGATATTCACCTGATGGGAGTGGATGCGATCGCGATGCTGCCATTTATCGCGAATCAGGGTACAGATGACGCCCCCTCACTATCCCCCATGGATGCCATCTCAGTGCCTTATCCTGTCTATGTAGGAGAAGCCATGGCTGAGCACAAAGGCTGGGAAGAGGGGCAAATGATTGAGTTGTTGGATTATCCGCCGATCGGCCCTTTGCGTATTATCGATAATGATGCACTGAGTATGGGCACCTACTTGGTAGCGGATATGGCGCTACTGCGTAAGCTTTCGCCTCGTACTGGGTTCAGCGAGGTGTTATGCGGGGATTTGTCTCAAGCGGAACGACAAACGATTCGTGACGATTTACCCTCAGCCTTGACGCTGACCAAAACCCAATCAACCCAACTAGGCCCGCTCACCCGTGCTTTTCACTTAAATTTGCTCGCAATGGGGTTATTGGCCTTTGTGGTGGGGCTGTTTATTTTTTATCAGGCCATTTCCCTTTCCATGACCCAGCGCCAGCCCTTGGTCGGTACCCTTCGGCAGCTCGGCGTTGATGGACGCCAGCTTTCTGGTGTTATGGCGACAGAGTTATTGCTTTGGGTGCTACTTGGCGTGGTCAGTGGCAATGTGTTGGGCATGTTGCTTGCCAACCAATTACTCCCCGCGGTTGCTACGACCTTGTCTGATTTGTATGGCGCAGATATCAATTTAGTCATGCATTGGCAGTGGCAATGGGGACTCTCCAGTTTACTCCTTGCTATTTTGGGGGCAGCGATGGCATCCGCTTGGCCTCTGGTGCGCTTAGTCAGCACCTCGCCAGGGCGCCTATCGCAACGAATGACCTTGATGCGTGGCACACATCGAGAGTATGCCGTGCAGGCGATTTTAGCGGTGCTGCTTGGCGTGGCGGCTTGGGGTGTATCGTATTGGGAGACCAGTCAGTGGCAAGGCTTTACCTTGATTGCCTTTACCATGTTAAGTGCTGCTTTAGCGCTGCCTTATTTGTGTGGCTGGTTGTTTCATGCCAGCGCAGCAGCCTATGCGGGCGCGCGATGGCGATGGTTTTTCACCGATGCCGCGGCAAGCTTAAGTTACCGTGGTGTGGCGGCGATGGCGTTTATGCTCGCGATCTCGGCGCATATTGGCATGGAAACCATGGTAGGTAGTTTTCGCACCAGCACTGAAACTTGGCTGCAGCAGCGCTTGGCTGCGGATGTTTATGTTCGGCCGAACCATGCCGCTCTCGATGAGATGGAAACATGGTTGGTCAACAATAAAGACGTGGCGCAATTTTGGACCAGTTACCGGCGTGAGCTGACGGCAAACCAAGGGCGGCTTGAAGTGCTGTCTGTAGGAAACCGTCCGTCTGAGAAACAAACGTTGGCGATGAAGGCGGCTCAACCTGATTATTGGGCACAAGTGCACCAAGAACGTGCCGTATTACTCAGCGAGGCGTTAGCGGCTAAATTTGGTGTGGGCGTGGGGGAGAGCATCAACCTTCCCGCGCCGATGGGCGAGCGCTGGCAGGTCGCGGGAATTTATTACGATTATGGCAACCCCTACGGCCAGCTTGTGGTGTCTACACGCAGTGATGCGGGACAATGGTTAAAGCAAGGCCGATCATCACTGGCGGTGGTCCTGAATCAGGACACGCAAACTGAGCAATTCGTTGATCGCATCAATCACCGTTTTTCGCTGACCACCGGGCAGGTGCAAAACCAGGCGGATATCATGCGTTATGCCATGCGTATCTTTGATCGCACGTTTACTGTGACCGAAAGCTTGTGTGCACTGATGTTGGTTGTCGCGATATGTGGGTTGTTCTTTTCGACCTTGGCGACCGAGCTATCGCGCCAACGGCAATATAGCTTGCTACGTTACCTTGGCCTGTCAGGGCGCGAGCTCATTGCGCTCGGGGGAGGACAGTTGGTGCTGCTTGGCCTCACCAGTGCGCTGATTGCTATCCCGTTGGGGCTTGTGCTGGCGGGCATGTTGATCCATGTTGTGCTGAAAGCATCGTTTGGGTGGACCATGACCATGAGCTTCTTCCCGATCAGCTATGCCACCACCATCGGGCTGTCCATGTTGGCGCTTATGGTCGCAGGGGCTTGGCCTGTTTATCGCATGCTAAAACGCACCGCGGCGGCGTCGTTGCGTGATGCGCAGTAAAAAAGAGGCAGTGAAGTGATTCAGCGATGGAAGCGGAAAATGATACGTGCATTGTTAGGAGGCGGAGTGATCATCGCGCTCGGCGCGCTGGTATGGTGGGGTCAGCAGCCCGCATCGTCTCCTGAACCCAGTGGAAATTTTGCCGTTTTTGATTCGCAAAGTGGCTTTGCCCCAGTGACCCCAGGCCACACGCCTACCTATCCCCAAGACATGGCGACACACTCAGACTTTGCCACTGAATGGTGGTATTTGACCGCGACGTTAACCGACGCTAATGGACACGCGTATGGCGTGCAATGGACATTGTTTCGCCGCGCATTAGCACCGGATCGTGAAGAAGGATGGGCGAGCCGGCAGCTGTATATGGCGCACGTCGCTATCACGAGTGATGATAAACAATGGGAGTCGGAGCGCTTTTCCCGTGGCGGGATTGGTCAAGCAGGAGTGACGCTGTCACCTTTTCAGGCTTGGCTAGACGACTGGCAATGGCAGGGCGGTAAACAACCTTTTCCTGCCAATGTGCGTGCAATGTGGCCTACGCAAGGTAAGCAAGTAGGCTTTAAGTTGGAGGTGCGCGAAAATGGACAACAGGTCAAGCACGGTGAAGAAGGATATAGTATCCGTCATGCCACTAAGCCGTCGGCCTCGTATTATTTCTCTTTGCCACAGTTAACCGTCAAGGGGGCGCTGACCATTGCGGGTGAAACCATTCCCGTGACAGGAAAAGGCTGGTTTGATAAGGAGTGGTCGAGCGGTGCGATGGCTGCCAATCAAACGGGATGGGATTGGTTTGGGCTTAACTTAGATGATGGCCGTGCGTTAATGGTTACCCAAATACGCGGCACGGAGCCGTTTATGTTTGGATCGTTACTGTATCCTGATGGCCGAGTCGTGACGCTGAGCCAGGGTGATATTCGTATGCTGCCGGTCAGTCATGCCAAGATGGCGGAGGGCGCCAACCTGCCTGTCAGTTGGCAGATTAGGGTGCCGAGTGAGGGCATCAGCTTGACCACACAGCCCCTTAACCCTCAAAGCTGGATGGACTTGAGTTTTCCCTATTGGGAAGGGCCTGTGGAAGTGCATGGCAGTGCCACAGGCCGAGGCTTTATGGAAGCGACCGGCTATTAACCCAGTCCGACCCAGGCTTGTGTTTGATGGGGGCGCCATATGGGTTGGCGTTCAACCGTGATAACCCCAGGATGGTTGTCTCCTTGCGCGGCCGACACCGCGAGACTGAGCGCCGCGTCGCTAATGGCTTCAAATTGTTGAGGGAGAGACTGCACGCCAAAAGGAAGAAAATCGAGGATGCGGCTATCACCAAAGGTGGCAAAATACAGTGCAGTGGGGGCGATACCCGTTTGCCTGATGGCATCCAGCACCCCTTCACACAGCGTGAAGGACGTGGTGAGCAAAGCATCGGGTAAGTCACCGGCTTCAATCCACTCAGTCATGAGCCTTTGTCCCTCAGCACGGCTGAAAGCTTGGCCGTAACGCACTTGTCCATCTACGCCTCGTGCCGCTAACGCACCACGAAAGCCGTTCTCCCTGTCTTGTGAGATGGCCAGCGATGGGACGGCCCCAATCAGTCCTGCTTGATAGACATCCGTTGGGGCAATTAACCTCTCGGTGAGCTGGTAAGCGCCTTTTTCATCATCACTCAGCACATTCGCGAATTGGTTGGCATCCAGCCCACGGTCAATGGCAACGATGGGAGTGCCTTGCTGTTGTAATTTGGGGTAGAAGGTATTATCTGCAGGTAAACAAGAGGCCACGATTAACGCATCAATTTTCCTGGAGACGAGGGTCTCAGCCACTATTTTTTCTCGTTCTGGGTCGTCATCAGAGCCCGTGATAATAACCTGATAGCCCTGATCGTGGGCTTTTCGCTCAAAGAGTTTTGCCAGCGTGGCGTAACTGGTGTTCGCCAAGTCAGGAACGACTAAACCTAGCGTTTGTGTCGTACCCGCGCGCAAGGCTGTGGCGGCGCGGTTCGGCTGATAATTGTGTTGTTCGACCACCGCCATCACGCGTGCTCGCGTTTTTTCACTGATCCGATAACGGTCGGCTTTGCCATTAATCACATAACTTGCCGTTGTGCGTGATACACCGGCAAGACGGGCAATTTCATCAAGCTTCATAAAGCGATCCTTAAGTAGGCCGATCGTTACTGATGGCTTTGTGAATGCGATCAAAGTTTACGCACTTCAGATCCAAAATATATTTGCATTATAAGCTAAAACGATTCAGCCTTAAAGCTGAAAGGTTTCAGCTTGTGTCAATTATTGGCGGCTGATCTCAAGATGCTGGAAAGACGATGCGGCTTATCTCTTCCGGCGCTTATAAGTGGAAGAGATTTTGACCGAACGCCAGGAGCGATTTCACTCGCTTTACCTAAGAGCTGAATCGTTTCAGTTTTTAGGTAAAGCGAATGTAGCAAGTCAAACGAAAACACTGCCAATGAGCGGTGACTTGCGACCAACCAATATGTCCGCCATGTCTTAGTGATACTGATGTGGCCGACGACAACATCAACCCGTGCCGCGGCACTGAAAAAAGAGGAACGACCTCATGTTGGCACTTAACGTACACGATATTCATATGCAGCAACACGCGGCGTCTAAGCACGAGGCTATCAAAGCCATGGCCGCAGCACTCACCCAAAAAGGGCTAGTAGAAGCGGGCTATCAAGACGGTATGCTAGCGCGTGAAGCCCAAACCAGTACCTATCTGGGCAACGGTATTGCCATCCCGCATGGCACAACGGATACCCGCGATCAAGTTAAACAAACAGGGGTACAAGTGTTTCATTTTCCCCAGGGTGTTGACTGGGGAGAGGGAAACCTCGCTTACGTAGCCATTGGTATCGCCGCCAAATCAGATGAACACTTGAGTATCTTACGTCAGTTGACGCGTGTGCTGTCACAAGACGGCATCGAACAACAACTAAAAACGGCGTCGGCGGCAGAGCAGCTGGTTGCGTTGCTCAATGGACAAACGGTGGATTCTCAGGCCTTCACATTTAGCAGCGACATGGTGTTAACCGGTTTTCCAGCGTCAGATATTACTACCTTGCAAGCCGTGGGCGCGGGATTGCTCAAAAATCATCATTGTTTAGATAGCGATGGCGTAAGCCAAGCTGTTGCTGGCCAGCCGGTGCACCTTGGTGAAGGGCATTGGTTGCTCGGTGTGAGAGACGGTGTGCTACAGAGCGGGTTGTCGTTGGTTATGCCTGCGACGTCATTGTCTCATCAATCCCAGTCGGTCAGTGCGCTTTGGTGTGTCGCAGCCAACAACCGTGCGCACCTTCCTGTGCTCAATACCTTGATGCAATGGAAACTTGATAAACAACTGGAGGCGTGTGGGCGTTACTCGCCACAAGCGCTGGTTGATGCTTTATCTGCTGAACCCGCGCCCGCACAACCTCATACAGCGGCGCCGTCTGAAGCGCCCACCACAGAGGGGCCAACAGGGCTGTATACGGTGACGAATGCCCATGGTTTGCACGCTCGTCCTGGGGCGATGTTGGTTAATACGGCGAAAAAATTCAGTGCTGATATACAGGTTGCCAATGCTTCCACCCAGTCGGCGCCGGTTAACGCAAAAAGCTTGATGAAAGTGATCGCACTTGGGGTGAAACATGGACACCAGTTGCAGTTTTCCGCCCAAGGAAGCGACGCCGAACAAGCGATTGAGGCACTGGGTGATGCCATTAAAGATGGGTTGGGAGAGAACGCATGAGTGCCATTCTTACCGTAACCTTCAATCCCGCACTCGACATGACAGGCTCAGTCAGTGCGTTGCAGCCTGGTGACGTCAATTTGGTGCAAAACTATACACTGCACCCGGCGGGAAAAGGCGTCAATGTCGCACGTGTGTTAACGGATTTGGGTGCGACGGTCGCAGCGTCAGGCTTTCTTGGCACAGATAACCAAGACCCATTTGCCCACCTTTTTACCGAGCACGGCATTGCCGATCACTTCTTGCGTGTGCCGGGGGTTAGCCGCACCAACGTCAAGTTGGTTGAAAAAGCGGGACGTGTCACTGATTTGAATTTTCCTGGTATGGCGGTTGAACAGGCCGATATTGAGGCATTGACGGCGCGCTTGCTTAGTCTGGCTGAGCACCATGAGTGGATCGTGCTTGCGGGCAGTTTACCTCCCGGTGTCTCGACCGAGCAGTTGACCACTTGGGTCACCACCTTGCGCGATGCAGGGAAAAAAGTGGTTGTCGATACCAGTCAGCATGCCTTACGCGCAGCCGTTGAGGCAACCCCTTGGTTGGTTAAGCCCAATGAAGCTGAACTGGCTCAATGCCTCAACGCGCCCATTAGTAATGAGCAAGCGGTGTTGCTGGCACGCGGTGAGCAATTGTTTAACCAGGGGATCGCGAATGTGGTTATTTCTCGCGGCGTCGATGGGGTGCTTTGGCGTGATAAGGAAGGCTGGCTTAAGGCTGTGGCGCCCGCGCAATCTGTGGTGAGTACCGTTGGTGCGGGAGATTCTCTAGTGGCAGGGCTGGTATCAGGATGCCAGGCAGGCCTAAGCAAAGAGGCGGCGCTGTGTCGCGCGGTCGCTATCTCTGCGCTTGCTGTTACCCAAGTGGGGGTCGGTGTGCGCAATGATGAAGACGTGAACCAATTAATCGAAAAAATCAGCGTGTCGCCTGTTGAGCTGTCAGTGCACGCGTAATAAAACCAATCCATGAGTGGGGTAAAAGGTATGAACCTGGTGATTGTGACGGCGTGCCCAAGTGGCGTCGCCAATACCGTAATCGCGGCTGGGCTGTTAGAAAAGGCCGTGATGTTAAAAGGATGGACGGCACAGATAGAGTGTCAGTCTAGTGTACAACCAACACAGGCGGTATCGACATCGGATATTGAAAACGCTGACCGTGTTCTCTTGGTCGGTGAGCCAACAGAGTCGGATCGCTTTAACGGCAAGCCTGTCTATCAAGCAAGTTTGAATGAGGTGATGGCCGATACCCAAGCGGTATTGGATGCAGTGGCGAATCATGCACAGCCTTATCACGCGCAGACGCAAAGCGAGAGCAGCACTGTCAGCATTGTGGGTATTACCGCGTGTCCTACCGGAGTTGCTCACACCTTTATGGCGGCGGAAGCGGTTGAAGAAGCGGCTAAAGCGAAAGGTTATCAGGTCAAAATAGAAACACGTGGTTCGGTAGGTGCGAAAAATGCATTAACAGATGAGGAAATTGAAGCGGCGGATCTCGTCTTTATCGCGGCAGATATTGAAGTCGACCTGAGCCGGTTTGCGGGTAAACGCTTATACAAAACCAGTACGGGCACAGCGCTGAAAAAAGCGTCACAGACGATCGATGATGCGCTTGCTAACGCAGAGGTCTATCAAACCACGCAAGCGAGTTCATCGAACGCCAGTGCTAGCCAAGGTGAGCGTTCAGGTGTCTATAAGCACTTGATGACAGGCGTATCACATATGCTCCCTCTGGTCGTCGCCGGCGGGTTGGCTATCGCGCTCTCGTTTGTCTTTGGTATCGAGGCATTCAAAGAAGAAGGGACGCTTGCAGCGGCATTAATGCAAATTGGTGGCGGCAGTGCGTTCGCGCTGATGGTACCGGTATTGGCCGGGTTTATTGCTTTCTCAATTGCAGATCGCCCTGGTCTAGCGCCCGGCTTGATTGGTGGTATGCTTGCCGCGTCTACTGGTGCTGGGTTTTTAGGGGGAATACTGGCGGGTTTTATCGCTGGCTACAGTGCAAAGTTTGTGGCGGACAAAGTCAGTTTGCCGGCCTCAATGGAAGCCCTTAAACCTATTCTGGTGATCCCTTTGTTGGCCAGCTTGTTTACCGGTTTGGTGATGATCTATGTCGTGGGTGGGCCTGTCTCTGTTGCCATGGAAAGCTTAACCAGCTTCTTGCAGGGTATGAACTCGACCAATGCGGTGATCCTTGGCGTGGTCTTGGGCGCGATGATGTGCTTTGACCTTGGCGGCCCGGTCAACAAAGCGGCGTACACCTTTGGCGTCGGCCTGATTGAGAGTGGTACCTATATGCCGATGGCCGCGATCATGGCGGCAGGTATGGTGCCGGCGCTAGGGATGGGACTATCGACGTTCTTAGCCAAGCGTAAATTTAATGATGCAGAGCAAGAGGCGGGTAAAGCATCGTTTGTGCTAGGGCTGTGTTTTATCTCGGAAGGGGCGATTCCCTTTGCGGCTAAGGATCCAATGCGAGTGATCCCATCGTGCATTGCAGGTGGCGCGCTGACGGGCGCAATCTCTATGTTGATTGGCGCAAAATTGATGGCACCACACGGTGGTCTCTTTGTGCTGCTAATCCCGAATGCAATCAGCCCAGTGTTGATGTATTTAGCCGCCATTGCCGCAGGTACACTGGTAACTGGCCTGGTTTATGCGGTGCTTAAGCCAGTTAGCCAACCGTCACCTTTAACGGCTGCTGAGCAATCGTGACCTTATATTTGAGGGGAAACACGTATTAAAAAAGGCCCATCAGGGCCTTTTTTAATGGCGTTAATACAGGTTAAGAAAGCGATGCTGGCTCAGGAACCATCGGATAGCGCACACCCATCATTTGCTCCATGCAGTGAACCACCTGACAGCTATAACCGAATTCGTTGTCGTACCAAATATAAAGCACACAACGGTTCCCCTCGGCGATGGTCGCTTGACTGTCCACGACGCCGGCAAAGCGCGATCCCACCAAATCACTCGATACCAATTCCGTCGACTGGGTAAAGTCTATTTGCCCAGAAAGTGGTGAGTACAGGGCGACGTCTTGCAAGTAGGCGTTTATTTCATCTTTATGGGTTGGATTATCCAAGTTTAAATTGGCAATCGCCATAGAGACATTTGGCGTGGGTACACGCACTGAGTTACCGGTTAATTTACCTTTAAGCTCAGGCAGCGCTTTGGCAACAGCACTCGCGGCTCCGGTGGACGTGAGAACCATATTCAAAGACGCAGATCGGCCACGACGATCGCCCTTGTGGTAATTATCAATGAGGTTTTGATCATTGGTAAACGAGTGAACTGTCTCAATGTGTCCGCCATCAATTCCAAATTTATCGTGCATGGCTTTGAGAACGGGTGTGATGGCATTGGTGGTACAGCTAGCGGCAGAGATAATTCGATCATCGTCGTTAATCACGTCATGATTGACACCGAATACGACATTCTTAAGATCGCCTTTGCCCGGCGCGGTGAGAAGGACTTTCTTGGCGCCTTTGCTGTCAAGGTGTTGACTCAGACCTTCTTCATCCCGCCACATGCCTGTGTTATCGACCACCAGTGCATCATGAATGCCGAATTGGGTGTAATCGACTTCCGTTGGGTTATTGGCATAAATCACTTGGATAAAATTACCATTGGCAATCAATGCATTGCGCGATTCATCAACGGTAATGCTGCCATTGAATGGACCGTGGACAGAGTCACGGCGCAGTAGGCTGGCGCGCTTTTCCAGATCGCCTTCTTTTCCACCACGCACCACGATAGCGCGTAACCGTAAGGGGTAGCCAGGACCGCTTTTTTCAATCAGTAAGCGCGCGAGTAGGCGACCGATACGGCCAAAGCCATAAAGTACCACGTCTTTAGGATCAACGCCGTTCCCCGTTCCTAGCAAATGACCAAGCTGGTTATGAAGAAAATCAGGGATGCCATTCTCACTGTCATGCTGTTGCCAGTAAGTCCATGCGAGCTGACCGATATCGATTTTACTCGGAGCAAGATCCAACTCAGCCATCACTTCGATTAATGGCAAAGTCTGGCTAGGCGATAAGGTTCCCCCAGTGTAGCGACGCGCAACGCGGTGTGCCTTAATGATATCAATGGTGCTCGCATTGATCAGTTGACGACCGAACAGTTGGATTTCGACGCCTTTTTGGCGATAAAGCTGGCTAAGCAGCGGATACATGGTTTCAGAGTGAGTTTGACTGGTTTGCCAATCGAGTAGATAGCTTTCTGGACTCATGAATCGACCTTTTTCACGAATGATAGTGGGTGGGCAGGGTGCCCAGTAGGGTATTTGGCTGATCGTCGCCAGCCTTTTGATTTTGCCGCGCAGTCTAAATGATGCGGAATTATTCACCTACTAAAAAAAAGTGGGCAGAGATAAAGACTTATGACGGTGAGAGGTGGGGGAACGACGGCCAAAATATCTATCAAATGTGATCAAAGTTGTAACCCATGTGAAACAAATCACATTTGGCACCTATAACTGTGAAGTGCTGCGCCCGTCGAATTACCTTAATAATTGCTAAGAAAAAAGTAAGCAAAGAGGAAAAAAACACAAGTTACATGGGGCTTTGCAGCGAAGCTTTACAAATCGATAGCAACTTGTGTTTATGTCTTAGCGACAGTAAAAGGAGAGAGGTGTTAAATCCCTAGCTCGTCAAGTAAGTCGTTACTGCCGCTGTCTTTTTTATCGTTTTTGTCGTTAGACTTTTCTTCCAATTGGCGAACCGTTTCGGCTTCTAGAATGGAATCAGGATCAACCTCTTCCCCTTCTTCAAAGTCCTGAAGCTGAATAAATTCGGTACGCTCCATGGCAAGCTCAAGATAGAAGATATTGTTGTGCTCTGTGGTAAAGCTCACGCGGCGCGCCTGCGGCTTATCGATGTTGCTATCCACTGACACGGTAATATTTTTGTTAACCGCCATCATCTTCGGTTGGTTTTGGGTGATCGAGGTTTGGATTGAACGCTTAATCTTACCGGTGAAATCGCCAATAATCTGGTTCATGAGCTCACCGAGCACATCGCCCACTTCATCTGCGGTGTGCAAACTGGCCAACTCTTCTTCGGGGATCCCCATATGTTGCATGTAATTGCTGTAAATCTCTAACGCTGCGGCGGAGGAGAAGTTGATCACAACAAGGCCAGAGAAGCCACCATCAAATAGCACAAAACAGCCGAGGTCAGGCTTAAGGCTGGTTTTGGCAATCTTTTGTACCATAGCAGCATGGTGCACGGGAGAGTCAGTCGCTTTAGTTAATACTGCCGTGGCGGACTGACACAGTTTGAGCAGAATATCCTCGGAGGTGACTACTTTGGTTTTTCTCATTATTCACTACCGTTATGGTTGATAAAACTTACTGTCAGTGTGGCACTGGATTGCGCGATTTGTACACTGATTTTCTGGATATCCGGATAAGGGATCACATTCATCTGTCTGTGGCGGCGTGTATTGGGTCATTGAGGGTCACGCGGTAAGACCTCCAGCAAATGCTCAAGCGCTGTGTTGATACGGTTTAATGCCTCAGTGAGTGCCTCTTCTTGTTGATTGTTCGCGGCTTGCTCGGCTTCAAGGCAGGCTTGGTGGAGAGCCGTTGCGCCAATGCTGCCTGCGGCAGATTTTTGTTTGTGTGCTGCCTCTTTTAAAGCTTGCCAGTGTTCAAAAGGCGGCTGCGATTGCGCGAGGGCTTGTAGGCTAGGAACGCTACGTTTGAGAAAAACATTAACAATGTCTTGATAGGCATGTTGCTGTCCACCATATAAGCGCTCAACCACCGTTGGATCGAGTGTGTGTGGCGCTTGGGCACTGGCTGTCACAGGGAGGGGGGTCGGTCGCGTCTTTGCGTGTGGGCGCTTAATCCAATAGGTTAAGTATTCGTTAAGCGGATCCAACTCAATAGGCTTGGTAATATAATCATCCATTCCAGCCTCAAAACATCGCGTTTCTTCACCACTGAGCGCATTAGCTGTAATGGCGATAATAGGCACCCAACCGGATGTGCCTTGAATCTCGCGTAAAGCGGCGGTGAGAGCATAGCCGTCTTTGTTGGGCATATGGCAGTCGGTGAGGACAAGGTCCACCTGGTGGTTTTGATATGCCTCTAGTGCCTGGTCACCATCATCCGCCATCACCACCTCATAGCCAAGATAATAAAGTTGCTGGGTGAGTACCTGTTGGTTCGTGGGGTTATCTTCTGCGACTAAAATACATCCGCGACTGTGTTCGGGATGGCGTATGTTGGCTTCCACCTCGCCGGGAACAGGCAGCATAGCGTGAGCGTCAGATTCTGCCAGCATACTAATATCAGGACTCTCAAGTCCAAGGCATACGCGTAGACCGTGGACGAGACGACGATAAGTTAACGGTGAAGCAAACAGCTCGACGATGCGTTTATCAGGATGGGTGGCCAGCGATAAGGTATGTTTGAGCGCAATCACATGATCGACAGCGCGATCGGCGATCAATGTGCTTGGGTCGGTGTGGGTGGTTATCAATAATCGGTGCTTGGCTCGATGCTTCACTGTCTCCGACTGTGCTGGACCAATGTGATAGGCGATGTGCAAGTGCTCCAGATAGCGGCACACCGCTTGACTGAGTGTGTCTTGAGGAATATCCACCTCAACCGACAATTGATGCGCATGCTCGCGAGTAATCGGTAAATCTGCAGGTTCCGCTAATGGATTTACCGCATAATCGATACGCACGGTAAATCGAGTGCCGTTTCCCTGCTCACTCTCAATATCAATCTCACCGCCGAGGAGATCGATAATATTCTTACAAATGGCTAAGCCGAGCCCTGAGCCTCCAAACTCGCGGGTGGTCGACGACTCCGCTTGGCTGAATGGCTGGAAAATAGTGTCGAGTTTATCTGGTGCAATGCCGATCCCGTTATCGATGATGGTAAACACCAGCTGTGCTTTTTGCGTCTCTTGATTATCCAGCGCGTCAATATTGACTGTCACAAAGCCGGGCTGACGGTGCTGACCGCCAGAGAACTTAATCGCATTACCAACCAGATTAAACAGTACCTGTTTTAACCGGTTGGGATCGCCCACCAGTTGATCCGGGAGGTGAGGTTCAATAAATAGTGACAGCGTCACCTTTCGCTTGTTGGCATGATGGCTGACGGTATCCATCACTTGCTCTACGGTATCGGACAAAGAAAAGGTGACACGTTCAAATTGCAGCTTTCCGGCCTCGGTGCGAGAAAAGTCGAGGATATCGTTAATGATGGAGAGTAAAGAAAGCGCCGATTCGCGCACTGTGCTAATCAGGCTTTGTTGAGAAGGCGTTAACGACGAGCGACGTAACATGTCGAGCATCCCAATCACACCATTCATGGGTGTACGGATCTCATGGCTCATGGTGGCGAGAAATTGCGCTTTGGCGCGCGAGGCACTTTCTGCGCGCTCTTTTTCGGCCATTAATTGCGCTCGAGCCTGGTTGCGAGAAATGATATGCGCACGAAATATCACCAGACCATGGGCGATTTTGCCGACTTCATCAGTTCGGTCTTGAAAGTTACTGGCCGGTGGTGTCATATCGCCGGCCACAAGGCGTTGCATGGAATCGGCGAGTTCGGCAATGGGCTGAGTGAATGTGCGGTGAATATAAAAGTACATCGCGCCACTGACGAACAAGATAAAAACCAGTAAATAACCGAGGTTGAGTTGATTGGAATGGAGTATTGAACGCAAATCAACCATTGAGCGGGTAACCACTTTTCCTGTCTCTTGTGCGAACGTTGATAGCGCATCCTCAAGCGCTTGGTATTCTTGGTCACTCAAGATTCGCACGGCGGTCATGGCGCCAACTTTGGCACTGGGCTGATAGTTATTAAAAATGGCGATACCACTGCGCTTTAAACTGGTGAAATGGTGGCGGATACTCGACAGTTTTTTGAGTGAGGCTGGATCGTTGAGCTCGAACTGTGCCAAGGAAAGGTAGCGCTCGAATGTCGCCATGTCCTCCATAAAACGTTGTCGGCTGCTTTCTCGTCCGTCTAAATATTGGTTAAGTTCAGTCAGCATATCGCCGTTTTCATCGACCAATTCATCAAAGTATTGCAACACGGCAAGGTTATCGGGTTGTGTCAGCTCTTGTGAGGCCTTTAATTCGGCAATCAAGTTATCTATAGGGCGAACGACATCAATGGACAGCCGCATCACCTGTTTACGTGCCCATTGCTCAGCGACCGGATCAAACTCCGTTAAGACTTTTTGATGAGCGATCCGCTGGAAGCGCTCATAAAGCTGGCTGATCAAGGAAAGTCGCTGCTCTGCGTCGGGGTTTACCTCACGAAGGCGTGCCAGTAATTGCTCAAAGTCTTGCTGGCTTTCTAAAAAAACCGCGAGCGATTCATGACGGCCCATGACATATTTGAGCATGCTAGCATTCATATCACTGGCGGCACGTTGCATGCGCATGGTGATGATCGCACTCGGGATTTCTTGATGAGTGGCGAGGCCGACATCGCGGTTTACGCGCTCCTGCATGATGTAGCTCGATACTGACAGGCCCAGCACCATCAAGGTGATGAAGGTCATGATCAATCCAATCTTGCTGACGATACTCTTACCAAATGGGCGAGGGCGATTTACCTTCATGACGATTCCTACATCCTTGTCAACGATTGATTTGGGCGTGATCCGTGTTAAATTGCGCGTTGTGTTGTTTGCTTTCATCACGGTGAAGCCAGACTATACTGCAAGGAGACTGGCTCAGTCGTTTGTATGGTTTGACGTTGCCACTCGGTCTTCCTTATTCGAGCCAGAATAAAAGGGAAGATGACGATGTGAGCAGTCACCATGTCATAGCACGATGTTCAGTTTATAGTATACAGTGCGCTAAGCACTGCGAAGCGTGACTCGCTTTCTAATTTCGCCTTCAAGAGGCGCAAATAGCCGACGGGCACGGTACAATAGCGACAGTTGAATAGTCTAAGGACAAGTAATCATGGTAGTAGACTCAGACGGGTATCAAGCACTGATCGAACATTTTGCGTTTAATCTCTCTGTGTTTGAAAAGCCGGGTGAAGCCATTGGCGATGATACCATTGCCGATATTGTACATGATCTGGTTGCCTCAAATATTATGACCATTTGCGAGCAAAATCCTGGGCTTTCGTCTGCACTGCGTTTCACCATATTGCGAGAGGCAGACCGTGTGGTGGAAGATATGGAAGAAGTGCTGGCGGGTCGTTGGGAGCAACCAGTGACCGCAGAGCAAGTTGGCTTTCTTGAAGAGTACGTTGCCTTGGTGAAAAACCTTTTTGATGGTGCCATGGTCGAGCTGCGCTAGTGATAAGCGCTGACGATAACCGTTTGATGCCTCTATTCCACTGCTTTTGTGATCTGGCCGCTCGATACTGACAGCAAACCTCAGTTCGGTATACTAGACGGCCCATTGACAACCTCAGACTTTACCATGCGCCAATCCGCCCCGCGTCACGCTATTCATCAGCTTTACTCCGCCCGCTTGGCACGTGCAACGCGTCCCTACCTCGCACGTGGCGCCAGTGTAGACCGCTGCCCATCATGCATGTTAGTTCGTCATTTCTGCGTGTGTGAGTACCGTGCTGCGTGCCAGACCCATGCCGCGTTCATGTTACTCATGTATGATGATGAGGTGCTAAAACCCAGTAATACAGGGCGCTTGATTGCAGACTGCGTTGCTGATACCTACGCATTTATTTGGTCGCGAACGCAACCTGATCCTGACATGCTGGCGTTGTTATCTCGTTCAGAGTTTCAACCGTATGTTGTCTTTCCTGCTCAGTACACGATCCCGACGCGCATGACCTCACCGGCACGAATCCATGACAACGCGAAGCGGCCGTTATTTATCATTATTGACGGTACTTGGCGGGAGGCGAAAAAAATCTTTCGCAAAAGCCCTTGGCTTGATCACTTTCCGGTTTTAAGTATTGAACCTCAGGCATTATCTCGTTATCGCGTGCGCGATGCTCACGGTGAAAACCAACTGGCGACAGCAGAAGTGGCTGCTGAAGTGCTTGCTGTCAATCAAGAGCAAAAGGCGGCAGATTACTTAAACCAATGGTTCGATGTCTTCCGTGAGCGATACCTCGCAGGCAAACGACAAAAACACCTTGCGGAAGACAATGCGTTGACACGCTTTCTTGATGACCAACCCCGTGTGAATGATGCCGACACCTGAGTGAAACGTCTGGTTGGAAAACAACGAAACTTGGGGAAAATCACGGACTTTTGGGTTGGTTTACTAGATAATCTGGTTAAATAACGACAATTTAAGGTGGCTTCGCCATGTATTACGGCTTTGATGTGGGCGGCACAAAAATTGAATTTGGTGCCTTCGATAAACAACTCAATCGTGTCGCGACCGAGCGTCACCCAACGCCAACACAAGATTACCCCGCGTTAATCGACACATTGGTGCGGTTGGTGGAAAAGTATGATGCGGAGCTAGGGCAAAAAGGAACCATTGGTATTGGTATCCCAGGCTCTCAAGCAGAAGATGGAACGGTGCTGACAGTGAATGTTCCCGCGGCGAACGGACAGTCGTTACGCGCTGATCTACAAGCACGTGTGGGGCGCGAAGTGCGTATTAGTAATGACGCTAACTGTTTCGCGTTGTCGGAAGCATGGGATGAGCAAGCGCAATCGGCGAAAACCGTATTAGGGTTAATCTTGGGCACAGGCTTTGGTGGCGGCTTAGTGATCAATGGCAAGGTCATTAATGGTAAAAACCAAATGGCTGGTGAAGTCGGGCATATGCGTATGCCGATTGATGCTTGGCTACGGTTGGGTGACAACCCGCCGATGTTCGCGTGTGGTTGTGGGAATAAAGGCTGCCTGGACAATTATTTATCTGGGCGTGGGTTTGAACAGCTTTATGCTCACTTTTATCAGCCGTTGTCAGCGATCGAAATCATCGAACAGTACCGTCAAGGTGAGCCGGATGCGGTGGCATTTGTTGACTGCTTCTTTGATGTGTTAGCCATGGCACTGGGAGGCGTGTTAACCGCGTTTGATCCAGACATGGTTGTGCTTGGCGGCGGCCTATCTAACTTTGATGAGCTTTATCAAGCGATTCCTGAACGTTTACCGGCACACCTGCTGTCTGCGGCTAAAGCCCCTGATATTGTCAAAGCGCAGCACGGTGATGCGGGAGGAGTGCGTGGCGCTGCCTTCTTACACTTAACCTGATGCTGATAACAAAGCCGACGCGAGTCGGCTTTGTGGTGAGATAGTTTATTCTTGTTTTTTATGCTGACAATGGCGGATGGCGTTGTCGAGTAACTCAAGCGCTGTTTTGTCCGTTGGCGGTAACGCTGCGTCAGACTCGGCGATTGGCGTCGTACGCTCGCCCCAACGGATTAAGCCTGCGCCCCATGTCAGGCCAGCGCCAAATGCCGCGGTGAGTAGCTGGCTATGTGGCTTGACGGCGCCTTGCTCAACCGCTTCGCATAAGGCGATGGGGATCGTGGCGGCTGAGGTATTGCCATAGCGCTGGATATTAATAAACGCCTTATCTAACTCGATGCCAGCGTGTTCACATAAGGTTTCGATAATCCGTTTGTTGGCTTGATGTGGTACGACCAAGTCAATACCATCGGCATTGAGCTGATTCCGTGTTAACACCTGATTTGCCGCTGACCCCATGCCTTTGACTGCGCGCTTAAAAATATCACGGCCGATGAAATCAAACGCAAAATAGCCATTGTCAGGGTCGAATCGATCCATTGCCGTGCCAAAAGCGGGGATCGCCAACACGTCTCGGCCTGCTGGATCACAACCAAGTTGTGCGTCAAGTAACCCCACTTCCTGTTCGCTTTTGCTCACCACGACCGCGCCTGCACCATCACCAAATAGCACCGCGGTATCGCGTTTACTCCAATCCAAATACCAGGTTAAATGCTCTGCACCGATAATGAGTGCATGCTGATAATGGCCAGCTTGGAGCATTTTGGTTGCAGTCTCTAACCCGTATAAAAACCCGGTACAAGCGGCATTCATATCAAACGCTGCCGCGCGAAGTGCACCTAAGTTGCCTTGCACTTTGGAGGCAATATTGGGGATCAGGGTGTCTGGTGAGCAGGTCGCTACAATCAACAGATCAAGCTGGCTTGCCTCAATACCGGCCGCCGCTAACGCGCGTTGAGCGGCAACGGTGGAGAGCTCAGAGGTTTCGACATGACTCACTCGACGTGCTTCAATACCTGTGCGTGAGCGAATCCATTCATCATTGGTCTCTAAAATTGTGCTGAGATCGTCATTGCTCAACACCGTGGGTGGAAGACACTTCCCCCAGCCTGTAATTTCTGCAAATGCCATAGTTATTTACGGGTTGTTTAGCGTTGCGCTAGTGTAAACCTGAAACTCGGATGAAACAATTTTGATGGGCGATAAGGAGTGAAAAACACTACCTGGCGCAAACACCAGGTAGTGGGAGAGTGATTACCAGAACAGGCGAGTGAAAATCGCCAAGACAGCAATACAAACGATGTTGAGGTATAAACCAACACGCATCATATCACGTTGTTCTATATGTCCAGAACCAAACACAATGGCGTTTGGTGGTGTGGCGACCGGCAACATAAAGGCACATGACGCGGCAATAGCGATCAACGCAGACAGTGCGACTGGCGACACGCCTAATGCTTCGGCGATGGTGGCAAAAACCGGTACCAATAGTGCGGCGCTGGCGGTATTACTCGCAAATTCAGTCAAGAAGATAACGAATGCCACCACGCCTAGCATGGTGAAAAACAGCCCCGAGCCGGTGAGTGCATTGCTCAGGTGGTTGGCAAGAAACAAACTCGTGCCGGTTGCTTTAAGTACATTGCTCAAGCAGATGCCGCCACCAAATAATAGCAATACCCCCCAATCTGCGGTTTTTTCGACTTCTTTCCATTTCACAACGCGCGTTGCCCCCAGCAAGACAATCGCGGATAACGCTACAATAGAGTCAAATTTGCTAAGGCCACCGAGCATGGCATTCAATGGTTTACTGAAAATCCAAGCGCTGACGGTCAGTGCGAAAATCACCAGTGTGATGACGCGAGGTTTGCTCCAAGCGAAGTCACGCTCATCGGCTTTAAAACTATGGTTAAGGTTCGGCTTAGTGAGCACATACAAGACGGCAACGGCGACGGGAAGCAATATCAGAGTGACGGGCAGGCCTAATTTCATCCAATCTGCAAAGCTAAGCCCAGCTTCAGCTGCCGCAATCGCATTAGGGGGGCTACCGACAATGGTCGCGATGCCGCCGATGCTCGCGCAATAGGCAATACCCAGCAGCACAAACACATAGGTGCCGTGATCTTTTTGATTATTCACCTTGTGTAAAATGCCTAACACCAGCGGCAGCATCATGGCGGTTGTCGCGGTGTTACTGATCCACATGGACAGGGCGGCCGTGACCCCAAACAACATCATGACGGCAACCGACATTTTGCCTTGGGCAATGGTGAGCACTTTATTGGCGATGGCTTGATCGAGACCTTGTGCTTGCAGCGCGGCTGCCAAGGCAAAGCCACCGAGAAAGAGAAAAATGATGGGATTGGCGAAATTTGACATCGCTGCCGGTGTTTCAAACACGCCAAGCGCGACGGCCATAATGGGCACTAGGATCGCGGTGATGCTGACATGAATCGCTTCAGTCAGCCAAAGCACGGCAATGAATATCAGTAAGCTCAGGCCGGTTGTGACATTCGTTTCAAACGGCAGGGTGTTATACAAGATGAAAAACAGGGCAATGTCAGCAAACAAGATCCACGCTTTTCTATCCAGCCCCGACGTACGGGAGGAAAGGGTTTGCACATCCATAGGGCGTCCTTTTCTTAAACGTTATTGAGTATTTTTATAATGTTTTACTTTGAGTATTTAAGTGCTTGATAAGGGTAGGGCTGCTGCCGTTTGGGTGGCAGTGGGCCGCCAAGCGACGGCTAATATACGCCTAAATTGTCAGTGTGTTAATCGATTGCAGGCAGGTTTTTAAACAAATGATTAAAGTAATGTGAAAATTGTGATTGGAGCGGCACTGGTGGATATGGGAGTTAGTCCTTCGACGTTGAGACGCCACTGATTGGCTCTTTTGGACCCGTAAACTTGGGTTTGACGTTGAGAATAAAGCTATCAAGCACCGCTTTGGTTCTTGCGAGTACTTCGCGTGCGCGAATTTTTACCCCTGCCCAGCCTTGCGGGCTTGGTACGGCGTAACAAATGGCATCAATATTGTTTACATCGGCGAGAAATAACGCACGCTCACAATGAAACTGTTGGCTGATCACGGTGTAGCGCGCCAAACTGAAAACGGTTTTCGCGCGGACCACGGAGTCCAGCGTTCGAAAACCGGCATAGTCAAGGTGAATCGTTTCTTCTGGGATCCCTGCTTGACGTAAATCTCGCTTCATCGTCCAGGGCTCATTATACGAGCGGTGCGCGTTGTCGCCACTGAGCAAAAGGTGCTGAATCTTACCCGCGTGGTATAACGACTCCGCCGCTTCAATTCGGTAGGTATAATAAGGGTTGGGTGTTTTACCAATGTATTTGCTGGTTCCCAGCACCAAGCCGACTTGACGAGCGGGTAGCGTCTCCGCTTGTTGATAAACACGGCCTTTGGCGTTAAGCGTGATCGCGATATCACAAGCAGCCATCACGATAGCGGTGACCACAGTAAAACCAATTAATGTGAAAATCGCCTGACGAAAAAGGCGCGGGAGAGCCATGGTGCGTTTATTACCTTTGCGAGAATGAAGCCGCATTCAGGGTCATGTGTGCGAGCAAGTAGGTGGAATAGTAGCAAAAAAAGCGCCTGAGTAGGCGCTTTTTTCTGTTAGGTTCACGTTAAAAAGAGGTTCGTTTGTAAGCACGATATTGTGGTGACCAGAAGCTCTCTTCAATACGCTTTTTAAGCGCCTCGTCAGACAGTTCTGATGCAACCCCTTCAGCAATAGCCTCTTTCGCAACTGCAAATGCGATGCGTTTTGACACCTGCGTGATATCTTCCAGCGACGGTAGTAAGGCGCCTGTACCACGCTTGGCTAATGGTGAGCACTCAGCTAAGGCGCGCGATGAGGCCATCAGCATGCCATCTGTCACCCGGGATGCGGCAACCGCTAACACGCCCAGCCCAATACCTGGGAAAATATAGCTGTTATTACACTGTGCAATAGGAAAGGTCTTGCCATTGTCTAAACGAACAGGCTCGAACGGGCTGCCAGTGGCAACCAGTGCTTTGCCCTCTGTCCAGCGCAAAATATCAAAGGGAGTCGCTTCCACACGGCTAGTAGGGTTAGAGAGCGGGAAAACGATAGGACGCGGGCAATTGGCATGCATTTCTTTCACCACGTCTTCGGTAAACAACCCTGGTGCGCCAGAGACACCGACCAATACGGTCGGCTTAGCATTACGCACGACATCGAGCAACGAAATATTACTGTCTTCTAACTGCCAATGGTTGAGCGCCTCGCTTTTTTGCACCAATCGTTGCTGAAAGTCGAGTAAGTTAGGCATGGCATCGATTAGCAGTCCCCAGCGATCGACCATGTAGACACGCGCACGCGCCTCTTGGTCAGAAATCCCTTCAGATACCATTTGCGCGATGATCGCTTCGGCAATACCGCAACCTGCAGAACCAGCGCCTAAGAAGGTGATGCGTTGCTCGGAGAGCTTGGTACCTGCCGCTTTACACGCCGCGATCAAGGAACCAACAGTTACCGCGGCTGTGCCTTGAATATCGTCATTAAAGCAGCAGACTCGATCCTTATATCGCTCCAGGATCGGCATAGCATTTTTTTGCGCAAAGTCTTCAAATTGAATCAAGGCATCCGGCCAGCGACGCTGAACGGCTTGGATAAACTCTTCAATAAAGGCGTCGTATTCTTGTCCGCTAATGCGGGTATGACGCCAGCCCATATACATGGGGTCGGAAAGGCGTTGTGGGTTGTTGGTTCCTACATCCAGCACAATAGGAAGTGTGTAGGCTGGACTAATCCCCCCACAAGCCGTGTAAAGTGACAACTTACCAATCGGGATGCCCATACCGCCAATCCCCTGATCGCCCAGGCCAAGAATACGCTCGCCATCGGTGACCACAATCACTTTGACGTTGTGACGAGAGGCGTTGTTGAGCACATCATCAATGCGATCGCGGTTAGGGTAGGAAATGAAAAGCCCGCGGCCTCGACGATAGATATTGGAGAAGTTCTCACAGGCCGCCCCGACAGTCGGGGTGTAGATGATAGGCATCATCTCGGTGATGTGGTTAGAAACCAACCGATAAAAAAGCGTTTCGTTGGTATCTTGGATGTTGCGTAGATAAATATGCTTGTCGATATCGTTCTCGAAGCGCTGATATTGTTGGTAGGCACGCTCAGTTTGTTCTTCAATCGTTTCGATGGCGTCAGGCAACAAGCCTTCGAGATTAAAAAACTTACGCTCTTCGACGCTGAATGCGCTTCCTTTATTCAACAGTGGTGTTTCTAGCAAGGCCGGTCCCGCATAGGGAATATAGAGAGGACGTTTTTGGTTATTCATGAATGATCAGACTCGATATTGTCTTTTAATTAGGTCGATGATGAGTATTGGGTACTATCTGGTGCCTTCGTGGCAAAAATGATCCCTTGCTAAACGCTTTAATGGCGTTGGTCTGAGATAACCCATAACTACGCTGTAATTGGGAACAAAGTTTAGGCATGAATGGTGACCTAATTCAACTTTTTTACTTGATTGTGCGGGTTCAGCAGAGAGAGATGAGAGCGCATTTAAAGTCGTCACCAGCGCCACCTGGCTCCTTTTTATTTGTTTATTCAAATGCTTGTAGAGAGAAAAAACCGAAGTTAGATCACAACCTCTAGCAAAACTGCGCAAGGGGCATGGAAGCTGACTACACTAGAAAAGGTGAGTTAATAACGATAAGGCCACGCCTTGTTCTATTCAACTCCCCCAATTTGGTATGAGCTAATAATAACAATGTTGGCTGAGCACATTTAATGGAAGGTTAAAAGAGGTAGTCCAATGAAGTCACTTATTGCCGCCAGCTTGCTGGTTTTCTCAACCACCACAGTCGCTGCAAACTTAGGTGATCTTGATTATATCACTGAGGTATATCCGCCGTTTAACTATGAAGAGCGTGGTGAATTAAAGGGGATTGCGGTTGATTTCCTCGAAGCTGCGACAGAAGCCGCGGGCGATCCGGTGAGCCGAGACCAAGTGAAAATTCAGCCATGGGCACGTGGTTATGCCACGGCACTGTCTGAGCCTAATACGGTACTGTTTTCCACCACACGAACGGATGAACGGGAAGATAAATTTAAATGGGTAGGGCCGATTACAGACACCAAAATTGTCGTATGGGCTCCTAAAAGCAAAGGGATCACTATCGACAGTGCGAGTGACTTTGCCAACTATAAAGTAGGCGTTGTACGCGATGACGTCGGTGAGCATTTGTTACGTTCAATGGGTGTCGATGAAGGTGCGCTGCGTTTATCACCCAAAGCCGATTTGTTGGCCAAACAGCTGGCTGCAGGGCGAGTAGACATGTGGGCGTACGAGGAAAACGTCAGTGCCTTTATCATGAGCCAAAACAATATTGATACCAGCCAGTTTGAAGTGGTTCATGTCTTGGATGAGTCTCAGCTTTACTATAGCTTTAGTAACAACACGCCAGACAGCTATGTAGAGAAGCTGCAAGCGGGCATTGATCAGGCGACGGCTGATGGCACGCTCGATGAAATTAAAAGCAAGTACAAATAGCACAGGTTAATCATCTGTATGAATGAAAAAACGGGCTAAGTTGGCCCGTTTTTTTATGGTCAAGATACGTGATGATCAGTCGCGAAAGTTTTCAAATTGGAAAGGCTGCTCAAAATCACTTTCTTTAATTAATTGGATCACCGCCTGCAGGTCATCACGCTTTTTGCCAGTGACGCGCACTTGTTCGCCTTGAATCTGCGTTTGTACCTTCATCTTGGCATCTTTGATTGCTTTGGTGATTTTCTTCGCGACAGGCGTTTCGATACCGTTTTTAAATTTAACCTGTTGAGAAAAGGTTTTGCCAGAGTGGACCATGTCTTGGGTATCCATTGCGCGTGCGTCAACACCACGCTTAGCGAGGTTACTGCGCAACATGTCCATCATTTGGTTAACCTGAAAATCCGCTTCAGCCGTCACTTTCACGGTTTCTTTATCGAGTTCGAAGCTGGCCTCTACACCACGAAAGTCAAAGCGAGTTGCAAGTTCTCGATTGGCGTTATCCACTGCGTTTTTTAGCTCAACGTTGTCAATTTCAGAGACAATATCAAATGAAGGCATAGTCTTTTCCTAATTGGGGCGTGAGTCAGTCACGCCGATAAATCGTCAGTCATTACAGGTTGTTGCGCGCCGCGACGGCATCCGCCAGTTGTTCGAGTAGGCGCTCGGTATCGGCCCAACCCAGACAGGGGTCCGTGATCGACTGTCCATACACGCGAGATTGCACGTCACCCATGGTCTGATTGCCTTCTCGTAAGAAGCTCTCAGCCATGATGCCGGCAATCGCTTGTTCGCCATGACGGATCTGTTCAGCAACATCTGCGCACACATCTAGCTGGCGGCGATGCTGTTTTTGGCAATTACCGTGGCTGAAGTCTACCACAAGCTTGGCAGGTAGCCCGAAGTCACCTAGCGTTTGCGCGGCCGCTTTCACATCCTGGGCGTAATAGTTCGGCTGATGGCCACCTCGCAAAATGACGTGGCCATCTGGATTGCCAGCGGTGCGATAAATGGTCATGCTGCCATTTTTATCGGGTGAGCAGAACAGATGAGACTCTCTGCTCGCGCGAATGGCATCGACGGCAATGCGGATGTTGCCGTCTGTACCATTTTTGAATCCAACTGGGCTGGACAGAGCAGAGGCCATTTCACGATGAATTTGTGATTCTGTCGTGCGGGCGCCAATCGCTCCCCAGCTGATCAAGTCAGCGATATACTGACCCGTGATCATGTCGAGAAACTCGGTAGCGGTCGGCAGTCCCATTTTGTTGATATCGAGCAGGAGCTCGCGCGCCGTAAATAGGCCCGCACGAATATCACCGCTTCCGTCAAGGTGCGGGTCATTGATAAGGCCTTTCCAACCGACCACAGTGCGTGGCTTCTCAAAATAGGTGCGCATCACCACCAATAATTGATCGCTGTACTTATCGGCAAGCGGTTTAAGCTTGGCTGCGTAATCACGGGCCGCGTCGGGGTCATGAACAGAGCAGGGACCAACAATCGCTAGCAGCCTTTTATCGTCGTCATTGAGAATACGACTGATCGCCTGTCGTGCGGAGGTGATATGGTGAGCAACACTGTCGCTGATGGGGTGGGCAGCTTCCACCTCTGCGGGCGTAGGCATGGTATCGACCACGCGTGTTCGAAGCTCATCGGTTTTCAGTGGCATAGAGGACAGCCTTCCTCATATCTTAATCTGTTGCGAAGCCAGTAAGATAGCAAAAAACACGGTCTATGAAAGCACCAATGTGACATCTGTTGGATTTTTCTTATCAGAATGCCTTCTAGGCTGCGCATTATGCGCCTCAGCAAGAGCAGTGGCGGAGGCGCACAACGCGTTAGGATGAGCAGCTTAGCGTCAGATCTTTTTCATCATTATTGGGCCGTCGGGCAAGATGGTCTAATCCGGTGTGTGATCCAAAAGGGTCAGCCAGTACGCGCATTAAATCATGCGTTGGCTGCATGTCACCCTGTTCGGCAGCCTCGATGGCTTGTTGAGCTAAATAGTTACGCAAAACAAACTTTGGGTTGGTGGCCTGCATGCAAGCGAGGCGAGGGTCGTCGTCATGATCCGCTACCCGTTGGTGGTATTCGCTTAACCAAGCGGTCAAGGCATCGGCATCTGAGACGAGATCGTTAAACTGACTGAGAGCCTTTGCACCTAGTAACTCGTCTTGAGTGATGTGGCTGAGTCTGTGAAAAAACAGGGTGTAATCGACGCGCTGAGATTCGAGCAACGAGAACAGGGCGTTGAACAAATCACTGTCTCCTTGCTGGGCATCGGAGAGCCCCAGCTTATTGCGCATTACCTTACTGTAAGCAACTTGGAGATGATGCTCGTAGCCGCCGAGAATGTCGTTAATCACGTCACTTTCAAGCAGCGGAGTAAATGCATACCCCAGCGCAGAGAGGTTCCAAAGCGCAATGGCAGATTGCTGATTAAAGGCATATCGCCCAGCGTAATCAGTGTGGTTGCAAATATTGCTGGGGTTAAAATCATCCAAAAAGGCATAGGGGCCATAGTCAAAGGTTTGACCTAAAATCGACATGTTATCGGTATTCATCACGCCGTGATTAAAGCCGACTGCTTGCCACAGGGCAATCATTTCGGCTGTGCGTTCGACAATTTCTTGTAGCAATGCGGCATAGGGGGTCTCAGCCTCGGCAAGCTCAGGGAAGTGGCGTGCGATGACATAGTCCGCCAGCGTACCCAGCGCCTCGTGCTGCTGGCTGTAAAACAAATACTCGAAGTGGCCGAAACGCACGTGGCTCTCGGTAACGCGAAGTAGCGTTGCGGCGGTCTCGATGCGCTCGCGCATCACCGGGGTATCGCTGGTGGCCATGGCAAGCGCCTGCGTGGTAGGGATGTTAAGCCCTTTCATCGCCGCACTGGCGAGATATTCACGAAGTGTCGACCGTAACACCGCACGTCCATCACCGTGGCGGCTGTATGGCGTTTTTCCCGCCCCTTTCAAATGCCAATCCCAGAGTGTGCCTTTATCATCACGCCACTCTCCCAATAACACACCACGGCCATCCCCGAGTTCAGGGTTATACTGGCCAAATTGGTGCCCTGTGTATTTCATTGCAAAGGGTTGACGGCCTGCTAGGGGCGCCTCTGCCGACAGAATGGCGCGAAAGGTTTCACTGTGAATGTCTGCCGTCGTTAATCCAAGCTCATCAGCCAGCGCGGCGTTGTACGTTAAAAGCCGGCCATTATCGAGGGGTGTAGGTTTCACTGGATTGCCAAAAGCACGGCCTAGTTGGCTAAAGCTAAACCGAATGTGTTCACCATCAAATACTGCCATATCTTCCCCCTTGGTTTTATGGTTTAAGCGTAACAGCTTGGCTGTGGCTAACAAGGGATAGAATGTAGGGGTATATCATGGCCGGTGCTGTAATACCTCAGGTGTCTTCGCTCCCCGATTCGTGATCAGATATTTCAATACGAAATAACAAACTGTAAAGCACAGGTGCCATAAATAACGTTAAAACTGTTCCGCCCACTAAGCCAAAAGCAATACTGACCGACATGCCATAAAAGAGAACATCTTTACCCAGGATCAGGGGGAGCAAACCGACGATGGTAGTGACGGTGGTA